>NZ_PPXD01000028.1 GCF_002909375.1 Cryobacterium zongtaii | reverse complement strand
TCTGCGAACCAAACCGTATAGGAACAGAGTGAACAGCCCGATATCCGCGGGCCTCAGCGATATCGCTGAAGGCCGGCCAGGTCCCTCGAGCGTCGGCGACGCTGGGAACTTCAATCGTGGCTCCCGACCGGTATGCGTCCAGGCACGGACCCTCGTGGGCGCCGAGCTGTTCCTCTTCCACATCGCTGGCCCGCTCACTACTGGACGCTGCAACATGAAGTACGTCACTGCTATCGGCCAAGAGGATACCCGCGGCGATAGCAGCCGTGAACATCGTGCACCCCCGAACCAAAACGTCCATCGTGTCGATCACGTCATGGCCCGTCTGCAAGGTGTCCGCGATAGCTACGAACACTTCAACGAAGCTCTCCCCCTCATTTGCGAACATTTCTATAAGCTACAACGCACACCGCATTCCCGCACCTCCCAGTTCGCTCAACCGTGCTCGTTGCGCGCACGTCTTCTACCCGCCAGGCCAGCGGAAGCAGCTCTTCACCGCTCCCCCCGGCGCTCTACGGCGCCAACAACCTCGAGCACAACGAAGATANCCCCCCCCCCCCCCCCCCCCCCCCCCCCCCCCCCCCCCCCCCCCCCCCCCCCCCCCCCCCCCCCCCCCCCCCCCCCCCCCCCCCCCCCCCCCCCCCCCCCCCCCCCCCCCCCCCGATTCGGGGCACTCAAGCGTCTCGGAAAGTCGTCTCGCCGCAGTCCGTGTCTCACGGTTCCGCATGGGGCTTTTCGAGGCAGAACGAAAGCATGAGATTGTTTGGCCATACCCGCATCAGCATTTCCAGTCAAGACGCTCAGCTCCAGCTGGATGTCCTGGTTACCGCCGGGCTGCAAAGGCGTGATGTCTTCGCCGATGTCACGTCCGGGAGTAGGACCGCGATCGAGCGGTCGGGGATGAAAAGCTGCTCGATCATGCCGAGTCTGACGACACAGTCGTGGTGTGGCGGGTGGATCGACTGGGACGCTCTTTGATCGATGTCCTGAACACGGTCACTCTGCTGCGGGAACGCGGCGTCAATGTACGAGTCCATTTCGGACGGCATTGATCCAGGGACCACCACCGGCCGGCTCATGCTGAACATGTTGGCCACCCTCGCCGAATATGAACGGGAACTCATCGTCGAGCGCGTCACCGCAGGCATCGCCACGGGCCGGTAGTCCGGCACCCGCTTCGGACGGCCCCTTGCCGACCCGGCAGTCATCGCCCGACAAACTCGCCATCGCAACCAACGCGCGAGCAAACGGGCGCACCGCTGAAGACGCAGCCCGCCTCGTGGGATGGAACCGAGCGACTCTTTGTCGCCACCAGCAGGCCTCCTCAATCAGCTAGAGCGGCTCAATCTACCCGGAGGGCCAAAAACGGACCTCCCCCTCCACGCCGAAGACCACGGCCCACCAGCCCGGCTCGCCCGCGTGGCTGAAGCCCAGGAGCGCGCTGCCAACCCGCAGTTCGTTGATGCAAACAGTAGGCAGCACGTGGCGAAGTGTTAGGCAGAAGTGCGATTCGCCATAATAGGTCATCTGACCTAATCTGTTGGTATGAGCGATCTCCTGACCCACTCTCCCCTCGGCCCAGTCCTCATTGTGGGCGGTTACGGCACAGTTGGCAGTGCCCTCGCCCGGCTGGCTGCGCCCTCGTGGCCATTGCTGCTCACTGGACGCAACCCCGCCAAGGGGCAAGAGCTCGCGACAGATCTCGGCGCCACCGTGCGCCGGTGGGATCTCAACTCACCGGAACCCTTCTCCGCCGCACCTCGTGCCATCGTCAGCACAGTCAACGATCCTGACGACCGCGTCGTGCGAGCTGCAGTGCGGGCCGGCATTCCGTACGTGGATGTCACCCGCTGGACGAGTCGGATGCTGCGAGCCGCCACCACGGCCAGCCTGCTGCAGCCGACGGCACCCGTGCTCCTATCGTCAGGCTGGATGGGTGGCATCGTGAACATCGTGGCGGCGTCCCTGAGCAACGAACTCGGTGGAGCAGACAGCATAGAAGTTGCCATCCGTTATGACGTCAAGGATCGCGCTGGAGTCGACTCGGTGGACTTCATGGACAGGCTCGGACAGGACTATGAGGTGCGCCACGCCGGAGCGGCGGCAATAGTCACGCCGCTCTCCGATGCGAGGTGGGCCAACATCGGCGCACATCGCACCCTGGTGGCTCGGCTAGACACGCCCGAACAACTCACGTTGCCCCTCACCCTCGGCGTGGACTCCGTGGCGACGAGAATCGGCTTCAGTTCGAACGTGTCATCCAGAGCACTACTTGCCGCGAAGGCGGTGGGTCTTTTCCGCTGGGGCAGCGGCCCTAGGTTCACGGGCCTCCGGCGATCGCTGCTGTTTTCTCCCGGCCACGGTGGGACTGCCATGATCCGTATCGATGCGCACGGCCCGGGCGGCAACCGCTCAGTAGTCATCACCGACCCCGCCGGCCAAGCGCACTTGACCGCCTTGGGCGGATACCTCGGGCTTCAGCAAGTGCTGGCCGATGGCGCCGCGACGGGCGTAACCTTCCCTGAAATCCGTCCAGACATAACCGATGCGCTGGCCGTACTGCAGGCTCACAACGTGAAAATTGTTGACGCCGCGTGAAAGCGAACAAGGGTGAACTCCGACGAATCATGCTCTTGGAAGCCGCCGAGCAGGTGCTCGTCACCTCGGGCAACGCCACGGCAACGATGCGAAATTTCGCCGCAGCGGCCCATGTAAGCATCGGCCATCTCCAGCACTATTTTCCCGCCCGCTCGGACCTCCTGCAGGCCGTGCTACAGCGCGTGCTTCACCGATCCTTGGCGTGGATGCGGGAAACCACCGGGATTGACCTGGACGCCGGCAGCAATGGCCCCGTGTCACGCGATGACAGTCACAGGCTTGTCGCCGCCATCATGCAGCAGCAAACTGATCCCACCGTCGTGCGCCTGTACGTGGAAATATGGGCGATGGCCGCCTCGGACGAAGAGATCGCCGCGGTGCTCCGGGAGTTCTACAGCGAGTACGTGCGCTACGTCGAGCGCGTGATCGAGCGCGCGAAGCCCGGGTTGGCTCGTGGTGCACGGCGGGCCAGAGCTAACTCCGTTGTGACCATATTCGAGGGGGCCGTCATCATGAGTGCTGGTTTTGCCGGACAGCGGCCCACGGGTACCGACAAGGTCTTGTTGGGCGCAATTCAAGACGTCATTCATAGGCCATAACTCATCCAGTAGCATGCGAACCCTTAGATGAGTACGGCAGAGCTCTAGAGCTGGCGGGATTACCCGTCTAGAAAGCTGTTTTAGACCTATTCGTTCAGCTTCCTGCGACACTGCCGACGCCGAGTTGGGCTGTACCTCAGCTAGGCACACTGTGCGCTGACTCCACTGGATTGCGTCAATGAGATCCGAGCTGTGACTTTTGCGCTCATTGGCGGCGTTCTGTGATCGCAATTCTGCGCATCGAACTGAATTCTTGCACCACTCTGGAGCAATGTCAGTGTCTTGTACGCCATGGGCTACGGGGCGCTGTGCTGCCTCCTATTCCTTAACCACCTCGATGGCCAGTTCGTAGATGGGAGTACCTATTGTTGCGGGCCACCTCGTCGACTACATCCACTTGCTGCGTTTGAAAATTACGAAGAGGAGGGTGGCGAAGCCGACCATGAGGGCGATCGCGAAGGGGTATCCGAATGCCCAGTGCAGTTCGGGCATGACGTCGAAGTTCATGCCGTAGATGGCGCCGATGAGGGTAGGGGCGAAGAGGATCGCGGCCCAGCCGGAGATTTTCTTCATGTCTTCGTTTTGTCGTTGAGCGACGAGGGTGGCGTTGACGTTGAGGATTTGGGCGAGGGCGTCGCGGAGTTCTGCAGTGTGGGTGCTGGCGCGGGCGAGGTGGTCGCAGACGTCTTGGAGGTAGGTCTGCAGTTCGTCGGGGATCGCGTATTTGCCGAAACCGCCGCGGAGTGCTTGGAGAACTTCTGTCATGGAGGCGACGGTGTGTTGGACGTCGATAATCTCTTGGCTAAGGCGATAGATGCGCTCGGCGACGGCCGCATCCCCGCTGAAAACCTGTCGTTCGATCTGTTCCTTATCGATGGCGAGGCCGTGAAGAACGGGGGTATAGCCATCGACGATGGCGTCAAGGAGCCGGTAGACAACTGCTTCAGGTCCGAGGCCGAGGAGGTGTTCGTCGGCGAGGAGGGTGCGTTCTCGGCGTTCGGGGTCGGCGAGGTCTTCCTGGGAGATGGCGGTCCCGTCGCTGCCGTCGATCCATCTTCCGCTCTTGCACAGCAGCGCTACCGCGTGCGGGCGGAGCAGGACGTGGAATTCTGCGAAGTCGACTTCCTCCCGGGTGTCGTCGTAGCGTGCGGAGCGGACGACGAGGAAGAGCACGTCGCCGTAGCGTTCGAGTTTGGGGCGCTGGTTGCCGGCGAGTAAATCTTCTCGGAGCAGGGGGTGTAGATCCCAGGCGTCGGCGAGCTCGGCGACGTTCCCGGGGGTCGGGTTGGGGTAGAAGTGCATGGCCATCCGGTCCGTGCCGGTACGAGCGAATTCCAGCGCGTCGGAAACCGTCGCGCCACACGGGGCCGCTGCTGGCAACCCTCGAATCACGTAACGCGTCACGAACGATGCCTCGGCCTGTTCCGCAGCCGAAGGTGCCGCGCGTCGTCGTCTGGCATGCTCCGCCGAACTTGCGATCGCCCGTCGGCTCTTCCCGAAAGTCATAGCTGCTGCCCTTCCGAATCCTGGCTCATGCGGGGGCCGTGCTGGGATCCGCGGCAGCCGCAGTGGGGACGAGGATTTGCTGGATCGCTGGTCCGACAACGGCGACGAGTTCTTCGGCGTCGGCTGCGACGAGTGTGGGTACTCCGATGATGCGACGGCCGGTGACGATGCCGACGAGCATCGAGGAGGCCAGGCCCGCTCGCAGGACGGCGTCGGGGTCGTGCCGGTCGCGGGTTCCAATGAGTAGGCGGGACTGGATGAAGTCGCGTAGCTGCCCGCTCGCGGTGTCATTGACGATCGCGCCGCGGAGCATCGCCATCAGTGGCTCGGACTCTTCGGCTGCACCTTCCCACGCGCTCAGGTACGCGCGGACGACGCGTTCGCCGAGGTGCTCGTCCGGTCCCTCAAATGCGGTATTAAACCGCTCAAGCGACGCAGGGATAATGGCCATCACGGCGGCGAACAGTTCGTCCTTCGACCGGAAGTACTGCATCACCTGGGACGCATCTACTCCAGCATCCGTGGCGACGAGCCGAATGGTGGTGGCGGCAAATCCTTCCCTGGCGAAGCGTGCGCGGGCAGCCTCGAGCACCGCTGCCCGGGTGTTCACGCCACCAGGCCGCCGCCCGCGCCGCGCGGTCGGTGTCGGCTGCTTCTGAATCGTCATGGCTCCAATATAGCTCTTTCACAACAACTTTCTCAACGCCTGTTGAGTTGTGAGGTTTTTGAGCGTACGCTCGCAGCGATCCGAGAGTTGGTCCCAGGATCACGAGACAAAGGGAGCTCCGCAATGAGCGAAGACCAGAGAATGTACGTTCCTTCCACCCCGCTGCCCCCGGCGCGCACCGGAGTGCTGACCGCGTTCGATCCCGGAACCCGAACCCTCCAGGCGGGCTTTCAGATCGCCCCGCAATTCAAGTCGCTGCCAGTTGACATCGTGTTTGAGAAAGACGTGCCCGTGCAGATGCGCGACGGCGTCACCATCTACGCCGACGTGTTCCGGCCCGCCGGGTCCGAGAAGGTGCCCGTCATCATGGCGTGGAGCCCGTACGGTAAGGCCCAAGGCTCCTCACTCGCCGTGATGGGCGTGTTCGGCCTGGTTGGCTTGCCCAACTCGATCGTCTCCGGACTGGAAAAATTCGAAGGCGCCGATCCGGCGTACTGGGTCGCCCAGGGCTATGCAATCTGCAACCCAGACATGCGCGGCATCGTCGACGGTGAGGGCAGCAGCGTCCTCTGGGACCGACAAGACGGCCGCGACTGCTACGACGTAATCGAGTGGCTCGCGGAGCAGGAGTGGTGCACCGGCAAGGTCGGTATGAGCGGCACCTCCTACCTCGCGGTCTCGCAGTGGTTCGCCGCCGCCGAACAGCCGCCTCACCTGGCGGCAATCAACCCATGGGAGGGCGTCAGCGACGTGTACCGCGACCTAGTGATGCGCGGCGGCATGCCCGATACCGGCTTTGCCCGCCAACTTCAGGAAGGCAGCTTCTTCGGCAAGAACGAAAAAGAAGACATCATCGGCGAGGCAGAAAGCTACCCGCTGATGACTGACCTGTGGGAAAACAAAATCCCCGCATTCGACAAGATCACCGTGCCGGCATACGTTGTCGCCAGCTACTCGAACACTCTCCACACTGCCGGCACCTTCCGTGCGTGGCGCCGGATGGCGTCGGAGCAGAAGTGGCTGCGCATCCACAACACCCAGGAGTGGCCCGACTACTACGACGAGCAGCACCAGGACGAACTGCGCCGCTTTTTCGACCACTTCCTCAAAGACCACGACAACGGCTGGGAGAAAACGCCCACCGTGCGCTATTCACTGCTCGACCTGGAGGGCGGCGACCAGATCGACATCCCGGCCGACCAGTTCCCACCGGCCCACTCCGTCCCGACGAAGTTTTACCTCGACGGCCGTTCGCGAACGCTGACCACCACCGCGCCCGCCGCAGAGATGCCCGTGGGTTACACCGTGGCAGCGAACCCGGACGCCGTGTCCTTCCTCACCCGCTTTGCCGACGAGACGGTACTGGTGGGTTACCCCAAGGCACGCATTTTTGTCGAAGCCCGCGACTGCGACGACATGGACCTCTTCGTGCTCGTGCAGAAGCTCGACGCCTACGGCACACCTCGCGAGGCGTTCACGGTTCCGAATCAAAGCGCAATCGCACACGACCTCACCGACCGCGGTGCGACAATTCTGAGATACAAAGGCTCAGACGGCCGACTGCGGGTTTCTCTGCGTCACCTCGACGAGACGCTGTCGACGAATGAAGTGCCCGCACACAGCTTTGACCGGGTCGAGAAGCTCGCATCTGGTGAGATCGTCGAGATCGAAATCGACCTGTTGCCGATCGGGCTGATCTTCCACCCCGGCGAGCAGCTGCGCTTCGTCATCAGCTCCCGCAACCTGCTCGGCACGATGATGCCCGGCATCCGCGAGTACGTCGGCGCGAACAGCGGCCAGCATGTGGTGCACACCGGAGGCGAGCACGCCTCCTACTTGCAGCTGCCCCTGTAACCGCGGTAGACGATCCAGCACCGATAGGGAGCGCTCACCAGGCGTTCCCTATCGGGCTCCCCGGACTGAAACGCGTGCCGGTCATTCGCCGACCCCGTGAGGACGTGCGAGTGAGGACCCCCGATATCGCTCAACCGCCGACACACGGACTCAACGAGCGCCCCTGGGCAGTGCAGATAGCCGTCACGTGCAAACTCGCACAAAACGACCGCCGTCGACATCGCCAGCACACTTGACCTGGGCGTTGCCCGCGACGAGGCGGCGCTCAACGGCGCGCGCGGCGCGGTGCGGTGCGGTGCGGGCTAAATCAGGTCAGGCGCGGAAATGCGATCAAGGGCCTGCCTGAGGTGCTCGACCTGCACGCTGGTGAATGGCTCGATCAAGTGCCGTCGCACAGCAGCAGCGTGGACCGGCTGCGCCGCGGCGACCATCTCGAGTCCTGCGTCGGTCACCTCGACCTCGACGCCACCGGCGACTCGCCGTCTGATGACCAGACCCCGCTCCTCCATCCGGGTCAACTGGTGAGACAGGCGAGTCCTATCCCAACCGAGCACGACGGCGAGCTGATTCTGGCGCACCGTCCCGTCTACGTCAGTTGCGTGAATCAGGATCGCTATGTCGGGGTCTGAAAGACCTGTAGCCGACCGAACGTCCTCGGCGATGCGGGTGCGCAGGACTTCGTGCGCCCGCTTCCACGCGAACCACAACGCCCGCTCGGACAGACTCAAGGGTGTGGTCGCGTCCGTGTTTGCCGTCAGATCCGTGCGTGTTGACATATCAACACTGTAGGCGCATCCTGTTGATAAGACAACACCTGATTGGTGGGAAAGAAGCTCTCATGTCCCTGAACCGTTCTGAACGCGGCGACACGCGCACCGAACTAAACGCCAACCTCGTTCTCTCCGGCCTGACCCCCGATGACATCGGAGGAGCCTTGGGCTGGACGCTGGAACGAACGGCTGCCGCCCTCGCCGTGGCCGGGGCAGCGCCGCGGGACGTGTGGTTAGTCCGCGACTACATCGACGCGGCGATCACTGCCGCCGGCAAGACCCCTCACCCGTACTCGTCCCTGACTGAGCAGATGCGCAGCGCAGCTGACTCTTGGTTCGGACTGATCGACGTCGCCGACGTCATAAACGGAGCAACACGATGACCAGGCCGATCGCAGCGACCGTTTCCCGCCCGACCCCCGGGGGCACGTTTCCCCTAGCCGGCCGCGCCACCCCTCGGATCGGGTACGGTATGGGGCAAATCACCCGGACGGCCACCGACGCTGCCGGACGAGAGAACGCGCTTGCGGTGCTCCGCCACGCCTTCGATCTGGGCATCACGCACTACGACACCGCACAGTTCTACGGAAATGGCCTCGCCAACGAGCTACTGCGAGACACGCTCGGCTCGGTCCGCGATGACATCGTGATCGCGACCAAAGCAGGCGTGAAGCCGCTGCCGGATGCCCCGATCCCCCTCGCGGCCGCGCAGACGCCGTTCGAGCTGCGCGAAGCGGTCGAGCAAAACCTTGGCACCCTGGACACAGACCGGCTCGACATCGTGAACCTGCGTCGCATGGACTTCACCCCCGGCCTTTTGGCCCAGGGTGACCAGATCGTCCCGTTCGAGGATCAGTTATCCGAGATGACTGCACTCCGCGACGAAGGGAAGATCGTCGGCATCGGACTCAGCCACATCACCCTCGACCAGCTCAGGACAGCGCTCCCCGCAGGGATTGACTGTGTGCAGAACATCTACAACTTGGTTAGCAGGGGCGATGAGGACATGCTCGCCCTGTGCGAACAGCACGGCATCGCATGGGTACCGTACTTCCCCCTCGGCGGCGGATACGGGAACCTCCGGAAAGTTGTCGACTTGCCTTCGGTCATCGACACCGCTGCCAAACTCGACGCCACCCCATCCCAAGTGGGTCTCGCCTGGCAGCTCGCCCATTCACCGAACACCATGATCATCGCCGGCACCAGCAGAATTGACCACCTTGATGAAAACACAGAGGCGGCACGGCTCCAACTCGGACCCGGCATGATTTTCGCACTTGAATTAGGAACTTGACGGCATCCTGATACATGGAGCCCGCACGGCCTAAACACATCGGGCATATGCGGGACATAGGCGCGAGAACTCCGCTCTCCATGCGCGGTCCGTTCGGCCAGCACTCGCACGCCGGCAAACAGTCCCACCCAGCGGTCCCTGTCGCGGGGAAGAACGATGTGCACACACAGGTCATCGTGGCGGGTGAGCTTGAGGAGGTCTTCAGGCCACAGCACCCCATCCAAGACCAGGCGGCCGACCGGCGCTTCGTACGCAGGGCCGCGGAGCTGGCAGTCGCGGGGAGAGTGCGTCATCGTGATCAGCTCGATTCCGGGCAGGGCCGGTCGTGCAGCTGCACCCGGGCGCCCCAGTCATCGACCGGATGCCACACCCCGGTCGCCTCAGTGGTGCGATCGATCACCGTGAGGGCGTCCCAGAACGGGCCACCCTCGACGGTGAGGCACTGCCCACGATCTACCCTCACGCCGTTGCTCCAGCCACCCAGCAGCGCCCGCTCTCCTCCCCCGACCAAAGTCTCGGTGTCGGGTTGATCGATGACCGCCCGGACCGTGACCGGAATATCTCCTGCATTGCGCAGACTGCCGCATCCCGACACCGGACCCCCGCAGGCGTCCTGAACGCCGGCTGTCCACGCGACGACCAGAATGCCGGCCACCGCGAGCAGCGGCAGCGCAATCACTGCCGATGTTGAACCTCGGCGGCCTTTCCGCGCTGTCTGCGGTTGAGAGTCCAGATCCACCGAAGGATCCAGGTCACTCATCGAAGCGATCCTTCCCGCCGCTGGCGGGCACTCGGCCACGGCGGCTGAAGACCGGCTTGACCGCAGCAAGTTCCTCGTCGGTGGCGATCCGGAACGCCCCAGCGGCCTCGGCCTGCACTTCCCGTCGGCCCTGACCGCGGGTGGCGCGGAGGCTGGCCACGATGGACACCGTGATGATGGTCACGACTACGGCCAGGCTGATCGTGGTCGGGATGTAGAAGACATCCAGCAGCAGCATCTTGATACCCACCCAGATCAAGACGAAAGCGAGTCCGATCTTGAGGTAAATGAACCGATGGATCAGGTCCGCGAGCAAAAAATACATCGCCCGAAGCCCCAGGATGGCGAACGCGTTCGCGCTGAAGACCAGGAACGGTTCGCTAGTGACGGCGAAGATAGCCGGGATCGAGTCGACGGCGAAGATGATGTCCGTGATTTCCACCAGCACCAGCACGGCCAGCAGCGGGGTCGCCACCACGATTCCTGCCTTGCGGATCAGGAACTTCTGCCCGTGGTAAGCGTCGGTCATCGGCACGAACCGGCGAAACACCTTGAGAATGCGAGATTTCTCGGGGTGGACGTGGTCGTTACGGGAGCGGAACATCCGCCACCCGGTGTAGATCAGGAACGCGGCGAATACGTACAGGATCCAGGAGAAGTTCTCGATCAGCGCGGCGCCGGCGGCGATGAAGATCCCGCGGAAAATCAGGGCGCCCAGGACGCCGAGGAACAACACTCGGTGCTGGTACTCGCGCGGGACCGCGAAAGCGGCGAAGATAATCGCCCAGATAAACACGTTATCTACCGCGAGGGATTTCTCGATCAGGTAGCCAGCGAAGTACTGCTGCCCAAATTCTGCCCCCCACAGCGTCCACACGAGCACGCCGAACGCGACACCAAGAGACACCCACACGATCGACCACACGGCGGCTTCCCGCACACCGATCACGTGAGCTTTGCGGTGGGCGACCAAGTCGACCGCAAGCATCAGCAGGATCACACCCAGGACAGCGAACCACGCCCACAGAGGGACAGTCATGACAAAGACCTCCACGAAATCATCGTGAAGGTCTCATCGGCCTTGCGGCCCTGCGCACCGGAACCCACGGAGGGAACGTATTGACGATGCGGAGCGAGGATTACTCCCCTTCTATGGTTTATTCAACACGAGAGGCGTGCTTCACGTCAACTGGGCCAGCCGAGGATTCCCTGAGCGAAGGATAGAAACTGCTTGTTTGACTCGCGCCGGGTATCTGGCTCGACTAGGCTCACCTCGCGGTTCAGCGGGCTGCAACACAAGAACGGTGGTTGCGGTGAAAGCTTCGGGACTCGACCTGAATTCGCGGTTGAGGCGCTACCCATGGGTGTCGCGGGCACTGAACGCGGAGGCCGTTTATGGCACCGTTTTGACCGCTGGCCTAATTTCTGCGTTCTCCCTCTACAACCCGGGACTACCCGTCCTGATCGCCCGCGCTGTCGGCACCGTGTTGGTTTTTTGGGGCGCACACGTGTACGCCGAGATTGTCGGCAATCGGGAAACGAGCTGGCGGGAAGCGGTGCGTGAGGCTCTGCAACGCTCCGCCGGATTACTGTGGGCCCTCATCGTCCCGGTGGTCTGCCTAGCCTCAGCCGCAGCGCTTGGGCTTTCGATGGATGCCGGCGTCGACGTCTCGCTTTGGGGTGCCGTGATCACCCTGGCCGTGTTGGGATGGTGGGCAGCCCGACAACGTCGCGCCACCCTCGTGGCAAAGCTCGCCACCGCCGCCGCCACCGCCGGCATGGGTGTCGCATTGATCGCCCTCAAAGCGCTCGTACACTGACCGATCCCTTGCCGCCAGACTGGGCCGGGCTAACTAGTGCTCTTCGCAGCTTGCGGCCCAGGTCGCAACCTGCGTCGATGGGGCCGTCACAGAGAGTTACCTCGTGAAGTGTGGCCCGACGCCCAGCGGGCTCAGCCTCAGTCGATTACGCGCCATTCGCGCACGGACTCCTCGACGGTCTTGGTTTCGAGGTCGCGGCGCACGGTCTCCAAAAGAAAGTGGGGGTCGCCGAGGTCGGCGGCAGTGCGAAGAACCTCAGCTCCGCTCGCGCGCCGGCGGATGACAAGGTCAGCGTCGACCTCGACGTAACCCCATGCTGCACGGACCAGCGCCAACGCACGACGGAACAGACGTCGAGTGCGCGTACCCGATGGCTCCTCAAGCTCGGCGACCAGGTGGTTTGACGCGCGATCCATTCCCTCATCTTGAGGCATATCAAAGCGCCTCGGTTGGTGTGCCTCCTGGTTGAGGTTGAGAGACGCTCCACAAATCAGTCGGACGTCAATAGGCTGAATGGCCTACTTCCCAGAGCCGCCAGAAGTCTGGAACGTCTGCCGAGCGGCCCGAGGTCACCAACGCGTAACGAATTTCAGCCAGCCACGCTACTTCGTTGTCGTCAATCTCTAAATGAAAACCAACTTCGCACGGGGCGTGCACTGGTATTCCTGTCGGATCGATCCACTGCTGACGACACCCTGTCAATCGACGCCAGCAACCGTGGCCGGTAGAGGATCGCCTAACAAACTTTCGTCCGCAGCCGGCGTCTCGTATCCAACCTTCGCCACAACGGTCAAGGGGGAAGATATCGGCGCACATCGGCGTTACCGTGAACCTCATGCTCCGCAGCGAATTAATTCACGCTCTGATTCAAGAGCGGATACGTACCTGCGAAGAAGCATGTGACGAACTGGTCCGTGTGAGCGAGCTGTGCGCAGAGGAATGTCTAACGTTGCCCGGTGATGGAGAAATCACCACGTGTTTCCTAGCCGACTTATACTGCGTTGAGATTGGACTTGTGACGGCCAGGGTTCTTTCATGGACGACCAGCGCTAATCACGCAGCAGCGATCCTGATCCTGGATGCCTGCGTGGAAGCCTGCACAGAGTCCGTGATCGCATGTGAGCGAATGGCTCAGCTCCACCCCAACTGGGAAACCTGCACACAAGCATGCCACCGCGTGAGTAACGCCTGCACAGACCTGCAAGTGGCCCTATCCGTCCCATAGACGATCGTGTATCGGTGCTCGGCGCCTGCGGCAATGCTTGAGACGTCGCCGCTTTCCGTGCCTCCAGCGGTCATGACTGCGCCTATCACGATGGACGGGCGACACAACCCCGCACGTTGCGGTAGAACTGTGTCATGGAACAGCCGAGCGAACTACCCCGGACACGGTTGCCGCGTGTGGCGGTGCTGATCGACTGCGACAACGTCAGCTATCGCCGCGGGCATGCCATCCTCGCCGAGGCGCAAACGCACGGTGTGCTTGGTGTGAAACGGGGATACGGCGACTGGGGCAGCCCACCCTTGGGTGGCTGGCGGAAGCTGCTAACCGACCTCGCGCTGCAGCCCATGCAACAGATCGCCTACGTGCCGGGCAAGGGCGCGACGGACACGGCGCTAATCATCGACGCAATGGATTTGTTGTACTCCGGAAACGTCGATACTTTCTGCCTCGTTGCGTCGGACAGCGATTACACCCGCCTGGCCATCAGACTCCGCGAAGCCGGTAAGCGCGTGATCGGGATCGGCGAGAAAAAGACGCCATCAGCGTTCAGCAACGCGTGTGACCGTTTCACGTTCCTAGAACTCCTGGAGAAGGACGAAACGGTTTTGGCTCCCGAAAACGAGAAGTCGGTGGAAGCCGAAACCTATCCATCAGGCCAGCCGGTTCCAAGCGGTCACGAGCCGGCCGCGCCGGCTCCCGGCGCCTCCGAGGCTGGCGACTTGCCAGACCTTCACACGATGCTTCGAACGGCAGTGACGAGCAAAGTCGAGGACGACGGGTGGTCCCTGCTGTCCAACGTCGGATGGTTTTTGGTTGGTAACTACCCGGCCTTCGACTCACGGAACTACGGCTACGCACAACTCGGCGCGCTCGTCCGGTCGCTGGACTATTTGGACATCGAAGAACAACCAGCGTCGAACGGCAACTCGAGACTGAGAGTGCGACTGCGCCAATGACGCACTGCAAGACCATCGGACTAAGGGAACAGCGCCAATCGTCTACAGCGCGACTGCACACACCCAAGACATATTCGATCAGCTGGGCGTGACCCAGGACGAACGCGATTTCCACACCACGTTTACCCAACCGTGAACGTGACGCTCCGACGCAATCCCAATCAGCGAAATGCAGTCCGATAGGCGATCCTCTACCGGACCGCTTGCCCGAGTTGGTGCTTGTTCTAGGGGCCGTCGTGAGTGGCGAGCAGCGCCAGGGCATCGTGTGGCGCACGCAGACAAATGTCGGCGGGAGCGTCCCGTTGATACAGGTGCCCCCATGTGGCTGCCGCGCCGCGCGCGCCGGCGGACCGGGCGGCTTGGAGATCGGTGGGTGCATCGCCGATGTAGACGACGTCTTCTGGTGCGACCGACAATCGTTTCGCAGCTTCCAGGATGCCATCGGGAGCGGGCTTCGGTCGCACGACGTGATCGCCGCCGACCAGGATGTCGAACTGGATGCCTGCTGAGGCGAGCAGCGTCCGTGCCGCTCGACTGCTGGCGCCCGTGAAGATAACAACCGGCAGTCCGCGCTGCCGAAGCGTGTCAAGCGTCTCTAGCACGCCGTCGTAGGGCGCGACGCTGCCTTCGAGTAGCCGGTCATAGTAGAGGTCGATCTCACGATCCTCGAGGGTCCGACCGACCAGGTGCCGGAGCATCACCTCAGGCACACCCAACGAGTACGCCGCGACAACCTTTTCCCGATCGATGCCATCGACCCCGAGGTCGCGGACTGTCTCCACGAACGCGTCCGGCACCACCTCCGTGGAATCGAGCAGTGTTCCATCCATGTCCCACACCAGTCGCGTCATGTGGACAGTTTAAGGGAGGAGGTGGCGCCGCTGTCCGGGCAGGGAAGGTCTACTGGACGTGTCTAGTGCGCTCTTCCGGAGCGGACTACGAGACGACTATGAGCCAGACAAGCGCGACCGCGTTAGTCGCTGCGGTGGCCGCAGGCCCCAGGGTTTTTACTCGATTCCCGAGGCGGGCTCCGATGACGGCGTCGAGTCCCTGGACACAGATCATGGCCACGGCGGCGGCGGCGATGAATCCCGCGTCACTGGTTAGCGGTGCGACGATAGCGATGACGACCAAGGCGGCACTCCTGGCCAGCGCGTACTCGGAGGAGACATGTCCCGTGCCGTTCCTGGCGCGATGGCCCGCGACGGCGAAGCCGAGGCTCACCAACGAACTGACAATGGTTACAGCGGAGCAGAGCCAAGCGGCGAGTGTCATCTGCCGAGCCTAGGACAACATCCGCCCTCTCGAACCGTTACGCAGTCGCTTCTAAACCCCCTCGTCAGCCCCGCGACCACGTCTCGATAGGAGATCGTCTACCGGCCACTCCCCCAGCTCGGCAACACGCCTGTCGCGTCTCGAAGTCGTCTGCACGGCCCGCCGTGTGTTCCGCGGGAGGTGCAGGCGACCAGGAGCGGTCAGCTGTTCACGGTCGCCTGCACAACCTGGCGTTTAGACCTCGGCGCGAAGATAAGCATAAACGGTTTCCCGACTGATCCCAGAGTGCCGAGCGAGGGCAGCTTTCGGGACGCCGGCCGCGGCCTTCGCGCGCAACTCGGTAGCGCTCTTGGCGTCCATCGATGGCGCGCGGCCGCGGTACGCGCCGCGCGGCTTTGCCGGACTGATGCCCTCGCGCTGACGTTCACGGATGAGGGATCTCTCGAATTTCGCAAACGCCCCCATCCCGTTCAGCAGAAGCGTTGCCATCGCGTTGTCGTCGCCAGTGAAGATGAGCTGCTCTTGACGAACTCGACGCGCACTTCGCTGCGAGCTGGCGCACGATCGCGCGAAGGTCATCGAGGTTACGGGCCAGGCGGTCCATCGAGTGAACGAGCACGGTGTCACCCTCTCGGGCGAAATCAGTTAGTCACCGCCCTCAGGGCTCAGTGCAGGCCCGAGTCCGGCGACATCCGAGCGGCTGGCAGAGGCATCTTTCGAGATGGATGACGTCGCTGCATAATGTCTTCGATCCACAAAAGGTTCATCGCATCGTCGTTGCGCTGGGCATCGTGATCACGCGGGATTCCCGTCTCCGCAAGCTCTGAGGTGCCGGCCAACGTCCGTGCGACGTGCGAATAACTCGAGACGCGCGGCATTGGTTGCCTCGGCTCTTCCGCCTTCTGCCACGGGGGCGGGCAGATCCTAGGCTAACTCGTTCGGCGCAGGATGAGGGGATCTGATGATGGAGAGGGAAGTCGCCTATCTACTTCTTAATAACGAGGCCGACAAGAGTCTCGTTAGCTTCGCTGTTGCCGGCGACGAAGCCGCATTCGGGGTGCTGATGAATCGGTACCGGGCACTCATGCAGGCCTACGCGCGGCGAACGACGGGTTCCATCGCTGACGCCGACGACGTCGTGCAAGACGTGTTCATCATTGCCTGGGAGAAGCTCGCGACGGTGCATGACGGGAAACACGTCAAGGCATGGCTGATGCGGGCTGTGCGGAATAGAAGCATCGACCGATTGCGTACTGCGCGACGGGATCCGGGGATTCTGCCGTTCGACATCCCGGCCACAAGCGACAGCAGCCCCGTGGACGTCGTGGAGTTGCTGCTCCAGGACGACGCATTGACCCTGGCGTTGAGCAGCCTTCCCGCCAATCAAAAACGTGCCTGGCTCATGCGCGAGTTCGCCGGCTGCACCTACTCGGTCATCGCACTTGAACTCGTCGTTCCGGAGTCCACCGTGCGCGGGCTCCTGGCCCGATCACGTCACACCCTTGCCCGGGAATTGGCCCCCTGGCGCTAAATCGCGAGACCGCTCTTCCCGGGGAGGCCCCCTATCCGCCGACAGGTGCCGGCCCGGGTCGAATCGACCCGGGCCGGGAGTGGGGCGGTTAGCGCCTGATAGCGCGTTGGAACCAGCTGGCTTTGGCCGACGGCACCGGCCGCTGCTGTTCGCCCTGCTGGGCGCCGAGCACGATCAGGATAAGCGTGACGACCGGAGTGACCCACTGCAGGATGCGTTGCTGGTTCTGGGCGGACGCCAACTCGTCTGAGGTAACCTCGCTGGGTTCGGTGGTGCCCTCGACCGCTTCGCCTGAGTTCGCGCCCATCTTCATTCCCAGCACGCCGGAATACACGCTGGTGCCGATGGCGGCCAGCGTGAGTGCCAGCTTGACACCGGTGTTCACCCGCCCTTCCTTCTGGGCGGCGAGCCGCTCGGTGTTGCCCAGGATCAGGCCGACCCCGCCGAGGCCATGCGCGGCCATGGCCGCCCACTGCACCGGCGCCCAGTGCTTCCAGCCCACGCTGGACACCGCCAGCCGTTCCCGGGGGCTACTGACGGAAGCGGCAGCGCTGTTCAGCCCCACCGCGCCCATCAGCGAACCACCGAACCAGGCGGCCAGGCCCACATCATGAAGGCTTCGAACGAGAGTGTTGCGTTGTGACATACGTCTGCTCCTCTTAGTTTTTTCAGGTCGGGAAAACTATTGGCCGGTTAGGGCTTCGAAGGCTTCCGCGCGAAACGTCATGACCAACTGAATAGCGCTGGAGCCGCACGGTCGCGCCTCCCACGGCACCAGGACCCGGGGACCGAAGCCTCCCGGGGCCCGGCGGTTCTTCAGGTGCTAAATGGTGTCGTCGCGGGCGCGGCGGCCCTTGCGCTCGATGTCTGACTCGTCGTAGTCGATCTCTTCTTTGCGCACGTCTTCGGAGACCCGCTGGTCTTCGGTCACCGTTTCGGTGCCCAGGCGGACCCGCTCCACCGGAACGGTTTCTTTATCCACCACGACGCGCTCCTCGGTGAGCTGGACTTCGTGCTCCTCGTCACTGAGGTCGGGACCGGAGTTGGCGTTGCCGCGGTTGGCGTCGGTGATGGGTTCACGTTCGAGGGTGACCTCTTCGTGGCTCACCGGTACCGTGACGGTCTGGTTCTCCGTCACCACGTGCTTGCGCAGTCGGGCGCGGCCAGCGGACACCTGCTCCTTGCCGACGCGCAGCTGCTCCTCGGAGCGGGTCATCGCGTCGTCGGTGGTGGGCCCGGAGGTGTCGTATCCCTCGGTGCGACGGTCACCGGCAGCGGCATCCGTGCGGGTGTCGTCGGAGTTTCCGGTGTTGCCGGTGCTCTGGCCGACGGTGGATCCGCTAAGGCCGTAGTACCTGTAGAGGGCGTCTTCGTCGGCGCTCTCCAGCGCGCCGTCGGTGTCGATGCGGGGGGCATCCTTTACGACATCCTTCGCGAAGCCGATGCGGAGCTCGTCGCCGGACCAATCGGCAGTTTCAAGGGGCGCGAAGGATTCGCTGGTTCCGAACAGTCCGGTCTTCACCGTGACCCAGCTGGGCTGGTTGGTGGACGAGTCCAGGTACACCTGGCCGACGGTACCGACCTTGCGGCCCTCGGTGTCGACGACGTTGGCACCGATAAGGGAATCGATGTTGTTGGTGTTGATCATTGTCATTTCTCTCTTCCTACTTCGCATGCCGGACCAGTTGCCCGGCGATGGTGGGGCGGTGGATCGAATTGAGGATCTTGGTTGGTGCAAGAGTGCTGTGGAGTGGTGCGGACTAGCGGCCGAGGCCGGCCTTGTCGACCTTGCGGTGGTAGCGCATGCCGGCGAGACCGCCGAGGATGGCGCCGCCGAGGCTGACGATGGCGATCGCGATGGCCGTGATGATGCTGCCGAGGGCGAGGTCGCCCTCGTTGATGGGGATGCGCGGGAAGCTGTTCAGGTTGGCGAGGACGTTGAACTGGCTGCCTGCTATGGCGCCCACGATAGCCAGCACCACGGCAACGATCAATGCCCAAAGCCAGACGGCGATGCCCTGCTTCGCTCCGCTGAACCGCGCCATCCGGCCGGCGACATAGCCGCCGCAGAAGTATGCCACGAACACGACGACCCCGAGCGCGATTGCCCCGATCAGCCCCACCGTCGCGGCGTTCTCGGTTGCTGCCGCGGTGGTCTGCTCTGGGTCGGCCTGGGTGCCGAGCCCCACGGCCGCTCCCGCGCCAGCGACCAGCGCCGTGAGCAGCACCGCTGCCCCGGTGGCGGTGAGCCAACCGAAGAAGGCGGTGCCGAACCGCATGCCGCCGAACTGTTCCTTTTGCTTCGCCACGACATCCTCTCGGATGGTGTTCCCGCTGGTCGCCGCGTGCGCGGCCGGCTGAGTGTCGCCGGATGCCACTGGTGGCGGCGTCTGGCGGGGTTCGTTCTGCGCTGACGTCATGAGGTTCTCCTTTGAACAATGCTGCCGAGTTGAACGAATACGTCTGATGGCCGGTGCGGCGAATCCGCCGAATTGCGGGCTACCCTTCTCAGACGGGCAGACAAGGCGAATCGTCACGCACGCAAGTGAAGTATTCTCAAATTCTTCATGCCGGATATGCGCAGGTTCTCGGGACACGCCCGAGTTCGAGGCTGCGGTCCCCAGCCTTCCCTTCGTGAACCGATCGGCGATCGTACTTGGCCAACGTCGGAGGGACCGACGACGAACTACGACATGAGCTCGGGCTGCCGATCCCGGAGTCATGCGTAACCAGCACCGAGCTGGACCACGGCCCCCGTCGCTTGCTCGCTACTCCCCTGTCGCCGACTCAGAGGGCCGCTCGGGTACGGCGCCCTGACCAACGAGTTCACCACTCATCTGGGAGCGCCAGAGATCATTGACCGCAACCCCTACAGCCCCCGAACATCGTGGACTCGCCACAAACTTGCCGTCAGCGTCGACTCTTACACCCGAGAACACGAATGCCCCTTGATCAAACTGACAATTCAGCCGCTGACCACAGTCATCCAACACCACGCCACCACAACTAACCAAACCGCCTGAAATCTGGGGCACTGTCCGGCACCTCTTTACCCACCCGTTGCCTGAACTACCGGAAAGTTGAAGGCAAGCAGCCCTGGACTTCTATTCCAGGCGAGGGCGTTCAAGCGGACGTCTCAATCGTTCCACCTAAAACGAGAGCCCGTGATGCACGACACCATCAGCGATGTCGTGCAGCTTTGAACTACTTGTGCGGGCGTAGGTGCGGAGCAAGGAGAAGGCGGCATCAATGGGCACCCCGTGGCGCTGCGCCAAAACACCCTTAGCTTGCTCGATGAGTATCCTGCTCTTCAGCGCTTGCTGTAATTGTCCGTTCACTGTGCCTTGATTGTGGATGATTTGGTACTGGACGAGGCTGATCGTTGCCACTTGAGCCAAGGCCAACGCCAGAGCTGCGTCCTGGTCGCTGAACGGTTCGCGGACGGAACTAAAAAGGTTCATACTCCCAAAAGTGTGACCACGCAGGCACAATGGGAAAGAATGCACGGCATCGAATCCTCGCGAGAGGGCAATCGCAACAAACTGAGGCCACCGTCCGGATACTTCGGAGAGATTAGAAATCTCTACAGGTTCCCCGGAAGCGAAGCAGTCCAGACATGGGCCTTCATTGTAACCAAGCTGGGCCTCTTCGACCTCGCTCGTACGCTCGTTCGAAGACGCCACAATGTGAAGAACACCACCGCTATCGGCCAGAAGAATTCCGGCGTCTGTCGCCGCTGTAAATTCGGTGCTGGCCTGGACGAGGATGTCCATGGTGTCGACGACGTCGCGGCCCGCACTTAGTGAGTCGGCGAGGAGCACAAAGACGTCTGCGAGATCAACTTCGCGTTGTGAGGAGCCCATGCACCCAGAGAATAGAGCGCGATCACGACGGCCGTAAAGGGCTTGCGCTCCACTGCCAAAGGCCCTACACGGATTATCGAACTGTGCGCCCGGCCCAGACTGGGTCAATGACCTGAGCGGTCCCGCTAACGTTAGGGGACCAAACTTTGGCGGGTCGATTCGCGACGAGCGGGCGCGTTTCTGGCATGACCGTCATTCCTTCGGGCGTGTTCGCAGACTTGACTAACGCTTCGACCCACTCCAAATCGAGGAGAGGCCATCGGCTATCTGCGAACTTGAAGAAGAGTGGGGCGCCGGGGAATATCCAGATCGAGCCCCGCCCTCCGTCACCGTCCGTCTCATTTTTCCAGGAGAGATGAAAGCTCTCTCTTAGGTGCAGCTTGACCCCGATGGCGACCTGAAGATGAGCGAGTGTCCAGTCGTTGAAGCTCCGGTCGTGGTCATCGAACCAGCCGATCTCGCCGACACCGTCAAGAAGCTCGCCATTCACCTCAAGGTGGCGCCATCATGAGCTGGGAGGATAAATGACCGCTTCAGAATCACCGCCGCCGGTATCCGCCCACCCCCCAACGTGGGAGTTCGAGTACCCGATCATCCACGCCGAGTCTAGGGAACAAGGGCGAGCTTGGCTGACGCACAACCTCGCGTCAGCCCGAGGTGTGTGGTTGTGCTCCTGGCGCATCACCACCGGCCGACCACGCTGCCCGTACCCCGAGGCCGTCGAGGAAGCCATTTGCTTCGGTTGGATCGACTCCACCAACACCATCCTCGACGACGAGCGCAGCTTGCAGCATCGGTCGAAGGAATCTAGAGAAATTTTGCTGCCCCTGATGACGATTTCGGCTCGATCCACCAGGCGGCGCCTCACGACAGAGGACCCTCCAATCCTCGACGCGTGCGTCGAAGTCTGCGCTGCGTCAACGGTCGCCTCTGAGCGGGTGGCGCAGCTGTACAGCCCCTGGGTCACGTGCACCGTCGCGTGTCATCGCCTGAGCGACGCCTGTACGGAACTACAAGTCGCCCCGTCAGCCCGATAGAAGACCGATCCCGTATCCGATGACAGTTCACGGGCGGCTTCTTCGGCGATAACAGCTCCAGTTGCCGTCCTGGTTTTGGCGCTCTGAGAGGATAAACGCATGGTGCAGCGAAAGCTCGGCGACGTTGGTAGGCGGATCGGTCTGATTCGCTGGTTGCGAGAAGGTGAGGAGTGGTTGCCGGAGATAGTCGTGGGCACAGTTATCGATCGCGCAAGCGGGGTCTGGCACCTCGATGTGAATGGGGAGACTCGCGTGCTGAACGAGTGCGATTGGTCTATGTACCAGCCCTAACGCACCAGGACATCCGTATGAGGCTTGGCACCCCGTATACGCGGCCGCCAGTCGCGTCGTCGGAGATGAGCTGGATTGAGCGGACAGGGCGGGTGCCGGATGGGCTCCCCCAGCCCACGGTCGTTAGCCGAGGGCGGCGCGGCTATCGAGCAGGGCCTGACGGCTGTCCAGGCGCAGTTCTAGTTCCATCATCACGACGCCGGCGAGGCCTTCCAGAGTGGCCATCTCGGCGCTCGTGAAGTCCCGGGGCGTGTGGTCGATTAGGCACAAGGTGCCGACGTTGTGTCCGTCCCGAGTGGTGAGCGGAACGCCGGCATAGAACTGTAGACCCATTTCGCCGATCACCAGGGGGTTAGCGAGCGCTCGGGGATCGATCCGGGCATCTGTCACCACCCAGGGCTTGTCTTGCAGGATGGCGGAGGCGCACAGTCCGGCGTCGCGGTCGATCTGTTCAACGGCCAACCCGTGTCGCGATTTGAACCAGATCCGATCGTGGTCCACCACGCTGACGAGCGCGATCGGAACCCTAAAGGCGCGAGCGGCCAACGCGGTGATCTGGTCGAAAGTGTCGTCGGGCGGGGTGTCTAGTAGGTCGTAGCGTCTGACGGCGATCATCCGACCCTCTTCGTCCGCGGCGTCAGGAGCCCCGGGCCGGGTGGCCGTCAGTTGCAGAGGTGCATTGGCGCGGTGCCGCCCTGAGCTGCCGGCGATCAGCTGCCGCAGCGCGAGCACCAAATCGTCCACCAACGGCCTGTCCCGAGGGTCGCGCGCAGTCATCGCGGCGATCAGGCCGGCCCAGGCGGCTGGTACAGTTTCGGGAATGGCCGGATCCTTCATAAGTCGGGCCAGAGCCGACGGTACTGCCTGGCCGGGGAAGGCGATTTCGCCGGTGAAACACTCCAGTAAAACCAGTCCCAGCGCATACACGTCACTGGCTGGCCCGACCTGGTCACCCGTGGCCTGCTCGGGGCTCATGTAGTGAGCACTGCCGGTGGCCGCTCCATCCGCGGTATAGCGCCGGGAATCGGCGAGCAAGGCGATGCCGAAATCGGCGAGCTTAGCTCGGGTACGCGAGTCGTCGCCGTTGTAGTTGACGAGCAGCACGTTGGCGGGTTTGATGTCCCGGTGCACAACGCCGCGCGAGTGGATGTATTCCAGGCCTTCTGCGAGATCCTGAGCCAGCTGGGCGATTTGACGCAAGGGCAACGGGCCGCGGGCGAGCCGACGCTGCAGGTCGGCGCCCTCGACGAGCTCCATCACCAGGTAGATACGCGGCATCATTGGATCGCTGCGGTCAACGGCAGCGTCGAGCAGGGTGACGAGGCTGTGGTGACTAAGGGAGGCGAGGATGTTAACCTCATCCTCTTGACGCCGTACGTCGGCCGACTGGGTGGCGTCGGCGAGGAAGATCTTGATGGCCACGTGGCGGCCGAGGACTTCGTCGATGGCCTTGTAGACGGCCCCCATGCCGCCCTGGCCAAGCAGGTCAAGCAGCCGGTAACGGCCTCGCAGCAGCATACCCATTGCTGCACCATTCTCCGGCACACTGCCCGCCTTTCCTGCCGCAACTCTACCGGGCCAGATACCTGCGCCGTGGCCATGGAGACTGCGGGCGTCCTGTCGTTGTAAACCCGCATTGGGCGGGGTCGCTGCCAAGGTCTCGCGTTAGCGGCCATCCAATTCGACACACCGGCCAAGTGCACGCGCGCGGAACCACTTGTCGAATCACCCGATTGCATGCGAGATCACCCGCCCTTTTGGTTCATGATGCTCGGCCGACAGATACTCGTGATGCGCGAAGACCGGACTTTTCCCTAAATGACTGATTCTCACTAGTAGGATCTAGCTACGTGTTGGAGCTGTCACCCCATGCGATTTATAGGCCGTGGAACACGCGGTTGAAGAACGCGGCCACATGGTCGGAAGTTAGGGAATGGCCCACGCCCCGAAAAGTCACTCATATCAAATTGCGCGCAGCGCTTTCGGCGCCGCGTTCGGGCGCTACGGGCTGCTTTGTGAGTTCCGGTCTGGAGGCGGCATTGGAGTTTTGCGGACAGGCAACGGTGGGCCGGACGTGATACTGAGCCGCAACCCAAAGGGCGATCGCTTTGCCCACAGGGACCGTGTCGATGTCGGCGCTCTCAGGAAATGGGACGTAAAGATAGTGATGCTCCACGCACTCCGGGTCGATCGCGGCCAATGGTCCTCTTGGTCTCTCCGCAGACTACCGGTGCCTCAAGACACTGAGCTTCTGGGGCGCGGCCATCGGTCTAACTGGCACCTTGCGGTTAGTTCTTGGATTTCAATCGAGCCGCAAGCGACCGACCGACAGAGAATCGTCGGGCGGACGCCCCGGCCCGACGATACTCTCGGGGGCCAAAATCGTCCTGGGCGCGGCTTTGAATAGTTTCGGCACCGCGGCGCCCACCCCACGAGTGCAACAAGACGTTCTAATGCGCCATGGTCAGCACATTAGGTCGTCACCTGTCCGTATACTCATCGAGTGCTTCCTGCTGATATCCCTAACCCACGCGCAGTCAGGCGCCCTTCCTTATCAACCATTGGAACCTGATGGTGCCTGACGTTATTGGCCAGTTGCTTCTTGAGAATGAGACTGACAGTGTTTTGGTTGACTTCGTAATCGCCGGAAACCAAACTGCATTCGAAATACTAGTCCGCCGCTATAGACCGATGCTGCATGGCTACGCTATGCGGACGCTGGGTTCCAATGAGGAATCTGACGACGTCGTGCAGGAAGCGTTTATCACTGCGTGGGAAAAGCTTCCGGTGTTGAAGGACGGCGTGCACCTGAAGGCTTGGCTGATGCGTGTTGTGCGTAACAAGTGCCTGGATCGACTGCGAAAACGGCGTCCCGTCACCGTCGAGATTGACGAGAATATGCCGGCACTCTTGGACAGCCCCTTCGACGTAGTTGAAACCCTCCTGCAGAATGAGGCCTTGTCGCTGGCCCTATCCGGATTGCCAACGAACCAGCGTCGAGCCTGGGTTATGCGCGAGTTCTCGGGTGCTAGCTACAACGTAATAGCTAGCGAGTTAGGCGTTCCGGAATCAACGGTTCGTGGCCTACTTGCTCGATCACGCCACACTCTCGCTCGGGAGTTGGCAGCATGGCACTAAACACCCAGCTTCGCAGCCGCACCCCGGGTGGCTTCCGCGCATAAAGGCGGGCCCTAAGCCAGACTCGTGGCCAAACGACCGCGCGTCGGTACGAGATGCAAGAGCGGTCGTTTTGGAGTCACTTCCTCGCGAGATATGGAACTACGGGAGGGCAAGGGAGGGGCCGCTTGTGCCCCATCGAATCGGATGCCCCGACCGCCCCGTGACGTTCTGAAGCTTAGCCTCAAGCGTCGTCACTCGGTGGCTAGGCAGGAATCAGCTGACCGCTGATTCTGCCGCTGCCGCTGCCGGATCATATTTGCAGCTCCGCGGGACAGATTGAGGTCGAGCGATGAATCAGTCAGTCGGTCGCTCTGTCCATATGGGGAGTACTTTCCGTCCGCTCTCCGGTGGATGGCTCTGCCAGCCACTGTGTGCGCTAGTGAGGGCCAGAGGTTTCCCTCTGTCTTGGGTCGATCCCCGCACGAGCGGGCGCGGTTTTGGCATTACCGTCATTCCTGCGGGCGTGTTGGCGGCCTTGACTAGCGCCTCGATCCACTCCGAATCGAGGAGAGGCCATCGACCATCGGCGAACTTGAAGAAGAGTGGGGCGCCTGGGAATATCCAGATCGAGCCTCGCCCTCCGTCACCGTCTGTCTCATCTTTCCAGGAGAGATGAAAGCTTTCTTTTAGGTGGAGCTTGACCCCGATGGCGACCTGAAGATGAGCGAGTGTCCAGTCGTCGAAGTAGATTGTGAGGCCCGAGTCGTACGTCAGGGTTCCCACGAGCTTTCCTCTCATGAAGTGAATATGGCCAGACCATAACCCCACTGCGTAGCCTCAGGGAGGGGGTTGCGCACTCTCGCGCTGCTGTTGTTCGAACCGCCTCCGATCAACTCATGCCGATGGGTTCAAGCTGGTTCGCGGCTGGAGCCGCGATCGATGCACGCTTATCCGTGGGGTTTCGCCAAAACGCAGGGCTGCATTAATGGTGTTATCCCGCCATTTCGCGATCGGGCAAAAAACGGTACCCCATGCCCGACTCCGTGAGCAGGTAACGGGGACGGGCGGGATCGGGCTCGATCTTCTTTCGGAGCTGTGCGATGTAGAGGCGGAGATATCCGGTGTCGGTGACGTGTTCGGATCCCCAAATCTCGGTGAGGAGGCTTTGTCTGGACACGAGTCTGCCAGCGTTCTTGACCAGAACTTCCAAGACCTGCCATTCGGTAGGCGTCAGTCGTATGAGCTCAATCCCGCCGGGCGCATCCTTGGTGATGCTCTTCGCAGCAAGGTCAATCGTTATGTCCGCAATCTGTGTGACGGGCGCGGTTTCCTGGTTGGGGACGCGTCGAGTGAGAGCGCGGATGCGTGCGAGGAGTTCGTCGATGGAGAAGGGTTTGGTGACGTAGTCGTCGGCTCCGGCGTCGAGCGCGTCGACTTTGTCAGCTGCGCCGGTTCGCCCGGATACTACGAGGATCGGGGCCTGGGTCCACCCCCGGAGGCCCTGGATGACTTGGATTCCGTCAAGTTCGGGCATGCCCAAGTCGATCATGAAGAGGTCGGGGCGATGCACAATGGCAGCGTTGACGGCTTCTGTACCGTCGGCGGCGGTGATGATTTCGTAGCCGCGGGCTCCCAGAGTGATGCGCAAGGCTCGGAGGATTTGGGGGTCATCGTCAGCGATGAGGATTTTCATGTGGCTCCTTGCCTTGGGGTGCGGGAATGGTTGGCTTGGAGGTCGAGGGTCTCTCATCCGACGATACGTCTGGAGGGCAGAACGTACTGGTTGCTACGGGGAGGGCGATGACCATGGTGAGGCCTCCGGCAGGGGTGGTCTCGGCTTCGAGGGTGCCGCCCATGCCTTCGGTGAATCCCTTTGATAGGGCCAGTCCGAGGCCGAGGCCAGTGAGGTTGTCGGTGTCGCCGAGCCGTTGGAAGGGCACGAAAATGTCCTCACGTCGTTCGGGGGCGATACCTGGACCGTGGTCGATGACGCGGATCTGGACCGTGCCAGCAAATCTGCTGGTGGAGATGCGGACTCGCGTGCCGGGTGGGGCGAATTGGGCCCCATTGGCGAGGAGGTTCACAACCACCCGTTGGAGGAGGCCCTGATCTGCCAGGAGGTGCGGAAGGTCTGGATCGAGATCGAGTTCGATATCTCCCGGACCAAGATGCAGTTCGTCCAAGGACGAAAGGATCACGTCTTCCGCATCTACATCGTCGAGCATCACTCCAAGAACGCCGGCCTGAACTCTGCTGACGTCAAGAAGATCGGTCACGAGTGATGCGAGGGTGTGAAGGCTCTCATCAGCTGTGGCAATGAGCTCATCCCGATCGCTGTCCGACCAGGTAACGTCGGTTGAACGAAGTCCACTGATAGCCGCGGTAGCAGCGGCGAGAGGCCGACGGAGATCGTGACTTACTGCGGTGAGGAGCGCACTTCTGACGCGGTCCGTCTCGGCAAGTGGCCCCACTTCGTTTGCAGTGGCGGTCAGGTCGGAGTGTTCCAATGCCGCGTCGATCTGTGCGGCGATCACGGCAAGCAGCCGTCGTTCTGAGGCCTGCAGGTCCCCGCCGTGAAGTTCGAGTGTGGCACGGGTCCCGACCGGCACCGTTGTGAGCTTGTGATCGCGGGTGGGTTCGCCGTCCTGCACAATGATCTGCCCGTTCCCAGTCAGACGAACTCCGGCGAGGTTGAACGCTTCGCGAGTTCGACTGATCAGCGCTTGAAGGGCGCTTTGACCCCGCAGGACGCTGCCGGAGATCGTGGCCAGGAGTTCGGACTCCGCTGCGGAGCGCTTGGCTGCGCGGGTACGCCGCGCCGCTTGGTCAACAACGTAACTGACCAGGACGGCGTTCAAGACGTAGAGGAGGAGCGCTAACAGATGCAACGGTTCATCGACGGTGATCGTGTTTACCGGTTCGACGAAGAAGAAGTCGAGAGTGAGGCCCGACAGGAACGCCGCGAAGAGGGCTGGCCAGATTCCGCCAACGAGTGCGACGAGGACGACGAGAAGCTGGTACGTGAGAACATCACTGGTGATTGACTCAGGGCTCCGGAACGACATGAGGAACCAGGTCACGAGTGGGCCGCCGACCAAGGCGAGGACGAATCCGGAGACGCGGCGTTTCATCGTGACCGCTCCCGCGAGACGAGGGAGCGTGAAGCGCCCTCCGGCCGCGGCGTGGGTGACGATGTGAACGTCGATGTTGCCGGACTCACGGATTACCGTAGACCCAATTCCTGGTCCAGTAAGCGCAGCCATCAGCCGGTTCCTGCGGCTGACGCCGATCACCAGTTGCGTCGCATTCGCCCCCTTCGCGAACTCTACGAGCGCAAGGGGGATGTCGTCGCCGACGACCTGGTGGTAGGTGCCGCCGAGAGTCTCAACAAGGGATCGTTGTTGGACCAGCGCTCCCGGGTGAGCGGAGCGGAGACCATCCTGGCTGGTGATGTGCACCGCGAGGAGTTCGCCGCCTGCGGATCGGGCGGCGATGCGGGCACCGCGCCGAATGAGAGTTTCCCCCTCCGGTCCGCCGGTGAGAGCGATGACGACGCGTTCTCTGGCTTCCCACTTACTGTCGATTCCATGCTCAGCACGATAGCTTTTCAGCGCGGTATCCACCTCGTCTGCCAGCCAGAGCAAGGCGAGCTCACGCAGGGCGGTGAGGTTGCCCAGCCGGAAGTAGTTCGACAGTGCAGCGTCGATGCGTTCAGCCGGGTAGACCCGGCCGTCGGCGAGTCGCCCTCGCAGGGCCTGGGGTGCGAGGTCGACCACTTCGATCTGGTCTGCCGAGCGCAGCACCGTGTCGGGGATGGTTTCTCTCTGCGGCGCACCGGTAATCTGCTGCACAACGTCGTTGAGCGATTCGATGTGCTGGATATTGACCGTGGACATCACATCGATCCCGGCGTCCAGCAGTGTCTCCACGTCCTGCCACCGCTTGTCGTGCTCCGACCCGGGCGCGTTGGTGTGTGCCAACTCGTCCACTAAGGCAATGTCGGGCTTCCGCGCTATCACCGCGGCTAGATCCATCTCTGTCAGTTCAACGCCACGATGTGAGACCGTGCTGCGCGGGATGATCTCGAGGCCCTCGGCCATGGCCGCCGTGGCGGCGCGGCCGTGTGTTTCCACGACCGCGACGACCACGTCTTTTCCTTCGTCGAGGAGGCGTCTGCCTTCTTCGAGCATGGCGTAGGTTTTGCCGACACCGGGGGCGGCGCCGAGCAGCACTCGTAGCCGCCCTCGTCTCATTGCCTACGCCTTAAAGGATTCGAGAGCGATGTTCAGCTGCAGCACGTTCACGGTCGGCTCTCCGAGGTAGCCGAGGTCCCGGGCTTGGATGTGGCTCTGGACGAGAATCTGCACGTCTTCTACGGCCAGGTCTCTTTCGGCGGCGACACGTTCGACCTGCATGAGCGCGTACTCCGGGCTGATGTGTGGGTCCAGCCCCGAAGACGACGCTGTGAGGGCGTCCGCAGGGATGTCGTCCGGGTTGACGCCGTTGAACTCGGCAATCTGCGCCTTCCGTTCCTCGATCGCCGCAATTAGATCTGCGTTCTCGGGCCCGTAGTTGGATCCGCTGGAGGCTCCTCCGTCGTAACCGTCGCCGGCGGCCGAGGGCCGCGGTTGGAACCACTCGGGCAGAGGGTTGCCGTCAGCGTCGGAAAAGGACTGCCCGAGAAGAGCGGATCCGACGGTGTCGCCGTCCACAGTTTCTTTGGAGCCGTTCGCCTGAGCGGGCAGGGCGAGCTGTCCGATGCCGGTGATGACGAGCGGGTAGCCCACCCCGAGAACGGCGGTGAGGACGATCATGGCGCGGAGGGCGACCCAATAATGCGGGATGCCCGAGCGGGGTGAGCTCATGATGAAATCTTCTTTCTAAGGTCGAACGTGGGTTAGAAGCCGGGGAGCAGACCGACGACGAGGTCGATCAGTTTGATTCCGATGAAGGGGGCGATGACGCCGCCAACGCCGTAGACCAGCAGGTTGCGGCTGAGGATTTTCGAGGCGCTCAACGGGCGGTATTTCACTCCGCGCAGAGCCAACGGGATCAGGACGACGATGACGACGGCGTTGAAGATGATCGCCGAGAGCACAGCCGACGATGGGGAGTGCAGCCCCATGACGTTCAGCACAGCCAGGCCGGGGAACACTCCCATGAACATGGCGGGGATGATCGCGAAGTACTTCGCGATGTCGTTTGCGATCGAGAACGTGGTGAGCGCACCACGGGTGATCAGCAGTTGCTTGCCGATACGCACGATATCGATCAGCTTGCTCGGGTCCGAGTCGAGGTCAACCATATTGCCGGCCTCTTTCGCGGCCGAGGTGCCGGTGTTCATCGCAACGCCGACATCCGCCTGGGCCAACGCGGGCGCGTCGTTGGTGCCGTCACCGGTCATCGCGACCAGGTTACCGCCCTTCTGTTCCCGGCGGATGAGAGCGAGCTTGTCTTCCGGAGTGGCTTCGGCGAGGTAACCATCGACGCCGGCTTCGGCTGCGATCGCTTTGGCCGTGAGCGGGTTGTCGCCCGTGATCATTACCGTGCGGATGCCCATGGCCCGCATCTCAGCGAAACGTTCCTTCAGGCCCTCCTTGACGATGTCTTTGAGGTGCACGACGCCGAGGATGCGGCCCTCACCGGTCGCGCTCTTCACGGCGACCACGAGCGGGGTGCCACCGCTGTTCGCGATGTTCTCTACGTGTTCGTCGAGGTTGGCGAGTACGGAGCTGGCAACTCGTCCGTTCTCTTCGATCCAGGCAATGACCGCAGAGCCGGCGCCCTTGCGGATCTGCACGCCGTCCGGCTGGTCGAGTCCGCTCATTCGAGTTTGGGCGGTGAAGGGAACGATGTCTCCGACCGCGAATTCGCCCACGTGGATGCCTTCCACCCCGGCGAGGTCGACTACCGACTTCCCTTCAGGCGTGGGATCGGCCAGTGATGAGAGCGCGGCTGTGCGGATCAGCTCGTCCAACTTGACTCCGTCCAGGCATACGAATTCGGATGCTTGGCGGTTGCCGTAGGTGATGGTTCCGGTCTTGTCCAACAGCAGGGTGGTGACGTCACCGGCTGCTTCAACGGCGCGGCCGGACATTGCCAGGACGTTGTGCTGCACGAGCCTGTCCATACCCGCGATACCGATCGCGGAGAGCAGCGCACCGATGGTCGTCGGGATCAAGCAGACCAACAGGGCCACCAGGACGGGCAGGCTGACCACGGCCGCCGAGTATGAGGCGATCGGGTTCAACGTGAGGGTGACGATGACGAAGATGATCGTGAGGCTTGCCAGAAGGATGTTCAGCGCGATCTCGTTGGGTGTCTTCTGGCGGGAGGCGCCTTCGACTAGACCGATCATCCGGTCAACGAAGGTTTCGCCGGGCTTGCTAGTGATCTTGACCACGATGCGGTCGGAGAGCGCCCGGGTGCCGCCGGTGACGGCGCTGCGGTCACCGCCGGACTCCCTCACCACAGGTGCTGACTCGCCCGTGATGGCGGACTCGTCGACCGAGGCGATGCCCCAGATGATGTCGCCGTCACCGGGGATCAGGTCGCCCGCAGTCACGACAACCATGTCTCCCAGTTGGAGGTCCGCGGAGGAGACCTCCTGGAGGGGCGTGGTGGTCGCTGCGGGATCGCCGGCTGGGCTGTAACCGGCCACTTTGTGGGCCATGGTGCTGGTGCGGGTCTTGCGCAGGCTGTCAGCCTGGGCCTTGCCGCGGCCCTCGGCCACGGACTCGGCCAAGTTGGCGAAAAGTACCGTCAACCAGAGCCATACGGCGATGCCCCAGGTGAACGTCGCCGGCACCGCGGAGCCGCCGGACGACGCCGGGCCGCCCAAGAACGGTTCGGCGATGGCGAGGACCGTGGTGAATGCGGCCCCGACCTCAACGATGAACATGACGGGGTTGCGCCACATTTGCTTCGGGTTGAGCTTCTTGAACGCTCCGGGCACGGCGGCCAGTAGCTGCTCGGTGCTGAACGCGCTCTGTGACCTTGGAGTACGCGGGGCGTCGGATTTCTGCGGCGCCAGTGCGGGTGTCGTGGTGGTGGTTGACATGGTTACTGCAGCCCTTCCGCTAGGGGACCCAGCGCGAGTACGGGGAAATAGGTGAGAGCGGTGATGATGACCGTCACGCCGATGAGGAGGCCGACGAACTGCGGCCGATGAGTGGGCAGCGTGCCCGAGGTGGCCGGGATTTTGTCCTGCGCGGCGAGGGAACCGGCCAGGGCAAGGACCAGCACGATCGGGATGAACCGGCCAAGGAGCATCGCCACGCCGAGGGCGGTGTTGAACCACGGTGTGTTCGCAGTGAGCCCTGCGAACGCCGACCCGTTGTTGTTCGCCGCGGAGGTAAACGCGTAGAGCACCTCGGATAGTCCATGAATACCGGGATTCCAGATCGAGGTCGACTCGACATCTGCCCGTACGGCGGGAATTGCGAAGCTCAGCGCCGTGCCCAACAGGACGATCGTCGGGGTTACAAGGATGTAGAGGCTCGCGAGCTTGATCTCTTTCGGGCCGATCTTCTTGCCCAAGTACTCAGGCGTGCGCCCAACGAGCAGACCACCCACAAAAACGGCGATGATGGCAAGGACCAACATCCCATAGAGGCCCGAGCCGACGCCGCCGGGAGCGACCTCGCCGAGCATCATGTTAATCATCGGCATCATGCCGCCGAGAGACGTGTACGAATCATGCATCGAGTTGACTGCGCCGGTCGAGGTCAAGGTGCTCGTCGACCCGAACAGGGTTGACGCGAAGATACCGAAACGTTGTTCCTTGCCCTCCATGGCGCCTCCCGCGAGCTGCGGCGCTGTACCAGCACCGTTCAGCTCGAAGAGGGTGAGAAACGTGAGCGAGGCAATGTAAATCGTGCCCATCACGGCGAGGATCGCATAACCCTGCTTGTGGTTACCGACCATGCGACCGAACGTGCGGGGCAGGGCGAACGGGATCATCAGCATCAGCACGTTCTGGAACAGACTCGTCCAGGCGTTGGGGTTTTCAAATGGATGCGAGGCATTGGCATTGAAGAATCCGCCACCGTTGGTGCCGAGGTTCTTTATCACTTCCTGCGATGCGACCGGACCGCCAGGCAGGTTTTGGATCCCGCCGCTGAGAGTCGTGATCTCAGTGAAGCCATTGAAATTTTGGATCACGCCGCTCGCCAGGAGCACGACCGCACCGATGACGGACAGGGGCAGCAGCAACCGCAGGATTCCCCGGGTCAGATCGACCCAGAAATTACCGATCGTTGCAGACTCGCGGCGGGTAAAACCGCGCACCAGCGCAATAGCAATTGAGATACCCACGGCCGCGGAAACAAAGTTCTGCACCGCAAGGCCGGCAATCTGCACGGTGTAGCCCATGGTCAGGTCGGGTGAGTAAGACTGCCAGTTCGTGTTAGCTACGAACGACGCTGCGGTGTTGAACGACAGGCCCTCGGGAACGGCAGGGAATCCCAGCGAATATGGGAGCACGGCTTGGAAGCGCTGCAGGAGGTAGACGAAGAGCAGGCCGACCACCGAGAAAGCGAGAACACCGCGCAGGTAGGACTGCCAGGTCTGTTCAACGCGGGAATCCACTCCGATGACTCGGTAGAAGCCTCGCTCGACCTTCAGGTCTTTCCGCGAGGTGTAGATGTGGGCCATGTAGTCGCCCAGGGGACGGTACAGCAGGGCGAGGATGAGAATCAGGCTGGCCACCTGGAGGATCGCGAAGAAGACGTCCATTTAGAATCGCTCCGGTTTCACGAGGGCGACCACGAGGTACACCACAGCAGCAACCGCCAACGCCGCGGCGAGCAGGTCAAAGAAGATCACAGCTTCTCGACCCCCCAGCCGATGACGCCGACAAGCGCGAACACGGCGATGACGCCGAGTACGTAAACAATGTCAAGCACAAGTAACTCCATCTGGAGAAGGACGACACGACCCGAAAGCGGATCGTGGATGCCGCAGCGGCACGACAACTGATTAGATACCTTCGGTTTCGCGGAAAACCGGGCCCTAACGGTATCCATACGGTCTCCCGATGGAACCTAACGACATCCATACGCCCGCGCTGATCCATGGCGTTTCGCTTCGCCGTACAAAGCGGTACTTCGCCCCTGCTGCCGCCATCTGCGTATAGGTACCGTTCGGTTCCGCGAAATTCCCGTATGTCTTCCGTTAGGGGGGAGGTTTTACGCCCGGGGGTCCGTTAGGACTGAAGAATGACTACTCCTGACAGCCCCACATTGGAGCCCCTTAGACCCAGCGATCTGGGAACGAGGTCTGGCTCATGACTCTCACCGCGATGATGCCGTCCCTCCGGCGCACGCTTGCCGATCCTCTCGACATCGATGCCTGGCCCGAATCTTCACACGCCA
>NZ_PPXD01000013.1 GCF_002909375.1 Cryobacterium zongtaii | reverse complement strand
CCCCCGTGCACCGCGATCCCCTGGGATAAAGCGCATCGTCGGACGCATACGGGCGCAGCACTCAGCTCTTCAACGGTTGGCCTAAATTCATCGCCTTGTGTCGTGCGAGCCAATGGCATGCCGGGGCGGAGGACGTGACCATGGATGAGCGAAGACAATGTCGCTCAAATTTCAGGAGTCAAGACTATGAACACACCCCGTCGCGCCTTAATCCTCGTTGACGTGCAGCAGGAGTACTTCAGCGGACCGCTGGAAATTCAATTCCCCGCTCACGCGGACTCGTTGCCGAGGATCACCGCCGCCATCGACGCGGCCACCGCCGCAGGAATTCCGATCGCGGTCATCCAGCACAGTGCTGGCGACGAGGCACCAGTCTTCAACCCGACGATGGACGGTTTCGCGCTGCACCCCGAGATCGCGCGCCGCCAGAGTCCCGCGTGGAAGTCCGTGACGAAGCAGTTCGGCACCGTCTTCGCCGGCACGGATGTTCTCAACTGGCTGCGGGAGCACGACATCGACACGATCACCCTTGCGGGCTACATGACCAACAACTGCATCATCGCCTCAGCCGCCGAGTCCGAGACCCATGGGCTGGCCGCCGAAGTCCTCTCGGACGCGACCGGGTCCATCAACATCGCCAACGATGCCGGCTTCGCCGACGCGAAGACCGTGCACACGACCCTCATGGCGCTGTTGCACTCTAACTTTGCCGCAGTCGCCACCGCCCAGGCCTGGACCGATGCGATCGCCGAGGGTTCCGCGCTAGCGAAGGACAACCTCGGCAGCTCCGCCGTCCTCGGCGCCCAGCGAGTAGCCGCACTGTGAGTTCACGAACCCGAGAGTCTCGGCTGCGTACTCTTTACGCGTCCACTGTCGGGGTCCTTCGCAGTATGACCGCCGAATACCGTGCCGGGCTCATCGCCAACGACATCATTCCCCCCACCACAACGACCGCCCCGGACGCCGCCACACAGCAGCCGCGGCTCTGAGGTTCCAATCCCCGACGTTCTCCTCGCTCGCCTGTGCCTGATCGCTGAATAGTCGAGGCCAACACAGCGACCGAGGGCGCCGGTCTTCGGCCAGGCCGGGGCAATTCGAGGCTTGTCAATCCGACGCATCTTGGTTTTCCGTTCGATACGAATGCCCCACACCAGTGGCTGTGGGCTTTACCACCCTCCGTCGTCCTCAATCTCGTTATCGTCTGGGGCGCGCGAGGAGGAGTGCTGGGAGGGTGGTACGCCGTACTGGCGCCGGAAAGCGCGGGCGAACGCACTGGGCTCTCGGTATCCGCTGTCAAACGTTGCGCGTTGCACGGTGCTACCGCGGTCGATGAGGTGGCGCGCGAATTCGAGGCGTACCCCCCGGATAGTGGCTGCTGGAGTCGTGCCCGCTGCCGCGAATATCATCTGCAGAGTCCTCACCGAGATGTGATTGTTCGCGGCCAGCGAGAGCGCATTGAAATCTGGATCGGCGAAGTGCTCCCTGATCTGGCGCAGCATCTCGGATCGGAGAGCTGTGCGGGTGGGCGCTATCCCGAGGCGCCGCGCGGCTGACCTGACCGCGTCCTCGCCTTGAGCGAGTTGAAAGCGGGCCTTCTCGGCCAAAGACTCGCTTGTCGCGAAAGAGAGTAGCGCCGCGCCGCCTACTTTCAGCTTTCTTATCGACCAGATGACGGGCACGATCTCACCCGTGCGACTCAGGAAGAGCTCCGGAGCCTGCGCCGCACGACTGTGACCGTTATGCACAATCGGACAGTCCTCGGCACTGTACGTGGATCCATCCGGGTGAAGGTGGTGCAGAGTCGCGTGGCTAGGCAATCCCACGAGTTGGTCAGGATCGGCATATCCAAGAAGCCTGGCCGCCGCGGTGTTCGTCCGCGCAACCGACCCGTCGTCGCTGATGACCCACAACGGGTCGGGGGCCGCCTCGACAATGGCCTGAAGCAGCGCGTAGTCGGCAGCGTCACCCGGCGCCGGCTGAATTGAGAGAGCCACCTATTTTCCCTCCGCCCCCAGATAGTGAACGCTGCACTCTGCAGGGCACGGCTCCAAGCTACGCTCTGAAAATTTCCGCCTTCTTTCCCTTCTGTGTCGCTGGTGTTACTGCGCGCCGCTCGTTCGCATCCGGCCTCGTGCCCTGCGCAAATTGGCTTGTCGGTCCCGGCTCTTTTCAGCTGAAATGAATGCAACCTAGAGAAAGCGAAACAACATGACCTACTTCCCGTCCATGCAGAAGGCCACTCTGTCCGAACTTGAACCGGACGTCCACGGGCGCATCGCTAAGCGAACGGCGAGCCTGAATGGTGTGGAGGTCACGCAGATCACGTTCCACGTTGGCGCGCGCTGGTCCGCGGACCTCAAGGAATATGCGGGCACCGATCTGTGCGTGCTGCCACACGTAGCCCTCGTTACCGCCGGAACCCTTGCCGTCGAGATGAGAGACGGTGAGCATGCCGAGTTCTCCACCGGTGACGTGATGCTGCTCCCGCCCGAACACGATGCGTGGGCCGTAGGAGAAACCGATTGCACCTTCGTCGAGTTTTCCCGTGGCAACGACTATTACGACGGCGAGATAACGCATGGAGAAGCGTGAGGCGGGAGAGCTGGCGAACCAACTGCGCCTCAAAATTGGGCTCACTTGGGAGGACCTCGCGTCGGCTATCTCCCGCCCACCGGTGTGGACCGCGGCCGCGATCCTAGGCTTCCACCCGATTCCGGCCGACCAGGCACGTGCCGTTGCTGAGCTGCTGGGCTTGGAGGACGACGCCGTCACAGCGATGCAGCGTCAGCCCTACCGCACAGCAGACGACTCGCTACGGAGCGATCCAACGATCTACCGGTTCTACGAGCTCCTCCAGGTCTACGGCCCCGCAATCAAAGAACTCATTCACGAGGAATTCGGTGACGGGATCATGAGCGCGATCAATTGCAATGTCGAACTCGGCCGCGTTGCTCACCCCGACGGCGATCGAGTCCGGGTGACCATAGAGGGAAAATTCCTCGCGTATCAATGGTGAAAGCCGGTTCTCGTGGGGGTGTTCGGTCTGACGTGGAGACGGCCTGGACACCTCTACCAGACGCGCTCAGGCTCCTCCGCGTCGGGACCAACTGGTCGGATTTCTGGACGTGTCAGGCCGAGAGCATCGAAGCCGAAGGCTATTCCTTCACGGTCAGGGCCTGGGATGACCAGGTCGGCCAGCCGGAGCAACGCTTTCGGGGATCCTTCAACGGCGACAGCAGTACCAGCGAAGGCGAGCATTTCAAGGTCGTTTGCCCCATCCCCGATGGCAACGACGTCGCTTTGGTCGATTCCGAATCGAGCGATGACAGCGGCGATACCGACCGATTTGTCAACGCCGGGGATGTAAAGCTCACCCGCCCTTTCCTTCAGCCCCGTGATGGAACTTGGAAGTGCCGCGATATCGGTGCCGATCTCTTCCGCGAGGACGGGAACCGGCACTCTGGAGTCGAAAATTGTGACTTTACCGAACGAACAATTGCTGAGGTCGTTGGGTATCTGAAGAGACGCGAGGATGTCGCTCGGCCCCTGGCCATCGCCGGGAAAGGCTCCAAAGAGAATCCCGTGAATCCGCTCGCGACTTCCGGGCGGCCCGAAGATCGCGGTGGGTGCTTCGAGGACGAAGGTGACGTCGTATTTCTCGAGGACGGAGATCGTTCTCGCTGCTAGGTCAGCCGAAAACCGCTGGTCAGACCAGACCTGCTCGTCAACCTCAATGTAGCCGCCAGCGGCAGCGACAAGGCCGTCGAATCCGACGGCCTGCACGTTGCGAGCGAGCATCGATTTCGGTCGGCCCGTGCACAGGAATATCTTGTGTCCGTTGGACCGCGCACGACGAACGGCTTCTACGTGAGCTGGTGGGATGACTCCTCGATCAGCGAATGTCCCATCGAAATCGATGAACACGGCCTTGGCGGTGGTCATGTCAGCGGAAGTGGGCGTTGGGGTAACAACTGGATGGGGCACGTCTCCACGCTACCGGTCTTGTCGCCGCCTCCGCGACTGGCCCGTGTGCAGCATTACGATGGCATCAGGCCAGAGGAAGGGTTTCTGTGAAGATCGCGATCTACGCATTCGATGGTGTCCCGATGTTTCATCTTTCGGTGCCGCAGATGGTCTTCGACGAGGTGACCCGGCAGGGGCTGGCCCAGTGGGAAACAGTTCTGTTCTCCGACCGCGCGGGCTCGATCCGCACTGCCGAGGGGTACACCTTGGGCCGGGTTATGGGTCTTGACGCTGTCCTCGACGCCGACTTGGTCGTCGTCCCCTCATGGATCGACGACGGCCGGAAGATCCGGCCTTCATTCCGGGCAACGCTTCTCAGCGCCCACGGTCGCGGATCGACGATCGTCGGGCTGTGCCTCGGGGCGATCGCCGTCGCCGACCTCGGCCTTCTCGAGGGCCGAAGTGCGGTGACACACTGGCACGCCGCCGGCGACCTGGCCCGGAGACATCCGAACGTCACCGTAGACGCGGACGTGCTGTATCTCGATCACGGCGACGTGATGACGTCGGCGGGTACCGCTTCCGGCATCGACGCGTGCCTGCATGTAGTCCGGACGCGCCTCGGCGCCGAAGCGGCGAACCGGGTCGCGCGAAGCTTGGTCGTCGCACCGCATCGGGAGGGCGGGCAGGCGCAGTACATCGAGCGGCCCCTGGCGCACCAAGCCGCAGCCGACCCCATCGCCGTCGCATCGACCTGGGCCCTGGAAAATCTCGGAGAGGATCTTGGAGTTGACCGCCTCGCGGCCGCGGCGCACATGAGCCGCCGGACCTTCGTACGGACTTTCCGTAACGCCACAGGGGCGACACCCGCCGCGTGGGTGAGGTCTCGCCGCCTCGATGAAGCCAGACGACTTCTCGAGACATCGGAACTCTCGGTCGATCAGATCGCCGCGTCCTGCGGATTCGGCAACCCCGTTACCCTGCGCCAGAACTTCGCCGCCGCGTTCGGCAGCACGCCGTCGAGCTATCGCCGCCGGTTCGACGCCCGGGCGTGACAGTCCGCTTCAACCGCTCCGGGTCAGCGACCCGCCGCACGCACAGGCAAAGGCGACCCAGCACGATCGGTCAAAGTCTCGGGAGGCCTGACGACAGGGGTGATGAATGCAGCGGCCGCGACCAGGATGAGCGGGGCGATCAGTGCCGTCCTGAGGCTGGAGTGGTCGCCGAGGAACCCGATGACCGGCGGCCCGACGAGCAATGCCACGTATCCGACCGTGGCCGCGAAGGCGACGCGCCTGGCGGGGTCTCCATCCCCTTCTCCTGCGGCGGACAACGCCAGAGGGAAGCCCAAGGACGCGCCCAGGCCCCAGAGGACGACGGCAGCCACTGCTGCGACCTGACTGTCAACGAAGATCACCAGGGCCATGCCCACTACGGCGCTGAGAACACCGACTCGCAGAACAGGCGCCCGGCCAAAACGGGCGACAAACGACCCGCCGATGAAGCGGCCGATCGTCATGGAGGCAGCGAATCCGGCGTACACGGCGGACCCCGATGTGGCGTCGAAACCGTGGCCGTCGACCATGACTAAGGGGAGCCAATCGCTCGCGGTCCCCTCCGTAAGCGCCATCGCGAGCACCAGGGCAGCGATAAGGAGAAGACGCGTGTCACGCCACAGAGGCAACCGAGGCGCCGCGGCCGCCGTGGGTTCCGCTCCTCGGGGAACCTGCCCGGTTGCGCGCGGGATACGCGGAGCAGCTGCACCCATGATGACGACGGCGACGACCCCAATCGCCGACAAGTGCCACAACACCGGGACGTCAGTCGCGGTGAAAGCGATGCCCGCACCAGCACCGACGAGAGTGCCCAAACTGAAGAAGCCGTGCAGGGCGGGCAGCACGGGGCGGCCAATGGTCTTCTCGATGTCGGCGCCCTCGACGTTCATCGCAATCTCCCCGCCTCCCATCCCCAAGCCGAAGAGAAACAGGCCGATGACCGTCGCTGTAGCCGACGACGAGGCTGCCCCGACGCCGATCGTCGGCATGCTCAGGATGACCCCGATCGTACCCGCGAGCATCACGGGCCTCGCTCCCCAGCGCGCGACGGCAGGACCGGACGCGAGGATGCCGATCATCGACCCGGCAGACAAGCCGAGCAGGATCAAGCCCATCTCCGATGTCGTCGCGCCCAGCAGATCCCGGATGGCTGGCGTCCGAGTAACCCACGAAGAGATCGCCAGACCGGGCAGGGCGAAGAGGGCAAAAAGTGCGAGGCGGCGTGAGTGCAAGGTCATCATGGTTCATTTCTCGGTCGTGGATACAGCGGTCAGGAATCGGCATTGAGATGACGAATGCCGCCCTAGGCCGCGAGCACGGCCTCTCAAATTCTGCAGGCGGCAGGCGATCTGGACCAGTGGCCTAGAAACCAAATAGCAATGAATACGAGCCACACAAAACGTGTAGACGCCTCCCTGGCGTGCGCCACGACATGCAGCTCGAAGACCCCGACCTCGGGGTCGACGGCGTACTCGAACTGGGTGGTGAGGTCCTTGCTCGAGGCGAAGAACAGAGCCCACTGAGACCACCGAGTGGGTTCGCAAGCTGGTCGCGCTCACCGTCGGTGCGGTCGAGCGCAAGTAGCGGTGCCGGCAAACCAAGGCGTTCCTCAGCGTCACTACCTTACTCACGGAATCGTCCCAAAATTGGCATTTGGCCAGCGTTTTAGGCCGCATTGTGTCCGTATACTCAAGAGTGAATTCAGCTGATCGAAATCAGGAGTCCGAACCAGTGAGTCCTTCCGCCAGCGATCGAGCAACTCGATACTGCGGACGTCGGCCGGCTGCTCCTCGAAGACGAACCGGATAGCGTCTTGGTTGCCGTCGCGACGAGCGGGAATTTGGTCGCTTTCGAGGTCTTAGTGCGCCGCTATCGGAATCTGATGCACGGCTACGCCGTCAGGATCCTGAAGTCGTCTGCCGATGCTGACGATATCGTGCAGGAGACCCTCATAACTTCTTGGGACAGCTACCAACCTTTAATGATGGCGCGTACGTGAAGGCCTGGTTGATGCGTGTGGTCCGCAATAAATGCCTAGACCGCATGCGCAGGAACGTTCCGGAGACTGCCGAGGATGACGACGGCACAACAGAAATTCTCGATACCGAGCCTTTCAAAGTCGTCGAAACGCTGCTCCAAAATGAGGCATTGGCCCTAGCCCTTGCCAACCTGCCGACCAACCAGCGCGGCGCCTGGCTAATGCGCGAGTTCTCCGACAGCAGTCACGCCCTCATTGCGGATGAACTCGATATCCCGGTATCGACTGTCCGTGGTCTCCTCGCGCGTTCACGCAGAAGCTTGGCAGGGGCGTTGGCCGACTGGCGCTGACTGTGTTTTCATCAACTCGAAAGGGAGCCTCCTCGGCTAGCTCATCACCAGTGGTACGGAAACTGAATTTGACGCGCGCTCCGTTGACTTGTAGGTCGATATTGGCGGCAAGCTGCGCCTGGTGAGAGTTCGGTGTCTCTGGGTCTTCGTGCCGCGCCAGTATCGCAAATCCGTGTCAACGACGCCCAACGAGATCTAAGGTTCGAACTGATCGACGCAGCCGGATTTCGACTTTGATTCACGACGCACGGCGTGGCTCCTCGCCCTCCAGTACGCCGGCTCGAAATATTGACATTGGCCCGTCCGGGGTGTCAGCTATGTGAAAGCGCGAGTTGAGCAGGGGGCCCACTCGCGTGTGGGGGTGCTCATGAATCTACGCAACCGCTTCACCTCACGCCGCGGTGCCCGATGAGCACCGCCGCTACGCCCCGTCAAATTTTCGACCTGGTCGACTCGTTACTCTCTGACACGTGGCCTGTCCTGGAACTCGACGCAATTGCGCTTCTCGAGAGGCATTCCTGCGACGTTTTGCTCGCTCATCGGCACACTGAACGTGCGGTTCGGGTCGCGCGTTGGCACTGCCCCGAACTAGACATCTGGGGTGCCTGGACGACCTGTCCCCCGCACGGGATCGGGCTCAGCGTCTATCTGTCGGACACCACCGCCACCGGCCCCACCATCTCGCTAGGGTACGGCGCCCTGACCAACGAGTTCACCACTCATCTGGGAGCGCCAGAGATCATTGACCGCAACCCCTACAGCCCCCGAACATCGTGGACTCGCCACAAACTTGCCGTCAGCGTCGACTCTTACACCCGAGAACACGAATGCCCCTTGATCAAACTGACAATTCAGCCGCTGACCACAGTCATCCGACACCACGTCACCACAACTAACCAAACCGCCTGAAATCTGGGGTACTGTCCGGCACCTCTTTACCCACCCGTTGCCTGAACTACCGGAAAGTTGAAGGCAAGCAGCCCTCGGCTGCAGGAGCGGCGATCGGCCCCTGGGCCCTGGTCCCCCCACTGGTACTCATCGGGCTCGGCATGGGCGCGTGTTTCGGCACGATCTTCAACTTCGCCCTCGGCGGAATCGACGAGCACGAGACCGGCAGTGCCAGCGGAGCCCTCAACGCGGTGCAGCAGCTTGCAAACGCGGCCGGAAGCGCCGCGATCACAACCGTGTTCTTCGCCAGCGCCGATGAGGCATCCGTAGGCGGCATGCTCGTGAGCCTCGCTGTGGTCGGCACCCTAGTTCTGGTCTGCTGCTTCCTCGTTCGACTCCTGCCCTTGGTAGCGCAAGTATCACTGCGGTGAATCCGGCTAGTCTTAATGGATCAGACAGGGCGTCGCGGGTCTCCGGGACCACCCCTCGTGCCCTTGTGTGCCTCTTCGATGATCCGGACGTTCTTTACAACGGCGCTTTCGGTCATGAGCAGATCAAGCGAAGTGACGAACAGTCGGGCGATTTCTTCACTGCTCACATCAGGGCCGGGCACGTCGACCCGGAACCCCTGGGCCTGAAGACCACCCTCGTTCGAAAACACGATCTCTGCATCGAAAACAGCGCGATATTCGGTCATCTGGCAACACTAACGAGATGGTCGTTGACGAACACGCTGCCCCGCGGTACCAACTCGGCGATCACCCGACGCAACAGATAACCATCGCGCGCACGAACCCATCATTTGATCAGCCTTCGACCGGTTGGGTTAGACGCCTCGCAACCCATGGGATAGGAGACGTAAAAGAATGGTGGGGCATCGTCGCGGTGGCGAACACAGCATTGCGGCCGGGAGTCGCCGTGAATCAGGAATTTCGGAACGGTGGCATTCAGGCATTAGGGAGAGCGGCTTCCGGACCATCCATGGCCTCCATGCTGGTGGCAGGTGGTCGAAAAGGCGAACAATGCAATGGCAACAACGGGTAACCCTGCAACGCCAAGGCGACGAAGAAGCCAAGAGCCGAGTGGTTGGATTGCGTAGTTTTCCTTCTTATGGTTGTGGCTGTTGGGGGGGAATTCGTTAACCAGTTGTACTCGATTGCAGTTGAAAGCGTGGGCTGTGTGGTGTTGTCGGCGGAGGCGGACACGGCGTCAGGCAGATCGGGAGGGTCGGTGTCAACGCCCTAGGTTGTCAGAGAGACGGCGAACTGCGGTCCACTGGATATCTCGACGGGAGTGACTTTTCGGTGGGCTGCAAGAGTTGGCGGGACTAGTCCATCGGTAGAGTTTTGCGATGAAGAGTTTCCACATTTCGGTGCCAGAGTCGGATCTTGTTGATCTACGGGAACGGCTTCTTCGTACACGCTTACCGGAGGCAACGCCTGGGACGGAGTGGGCTGCTGGAGTTCCGCAGTCTTACTTGCAGAATCTCGTGACCTACTGGGAAGCCGAGTTTGACTGGCGCGCTCAGGAACGCTGGTTGAACTCATTCCCGCAATTCACTGCTGACATCGACTCCCAGTCAGTCCACTTTGTTCACGTGAAGTCATCCCATCCTCATGCCGTACCTCTTGTCATTAGCCATGGATGGCCCTACTCGTTTGCCGAGATGCTCCCACTCGTCACTCACCTGTCCGACTTCGACCTCGTCATCCCCTCGCTACCCGGATTCGTGTTCTCCGACGCCCCCACCGGATTTTTCACCGACACTAGTACGGCGCGAACGATACATAAGCTGATGACAGATGTCCTCGGCTATGCCCGGTACGGCACCTATGGTGAGGACATTGGCGCCTCCGTCAGTCATAGCCTGGCGTCACTCTTCCCGGACTCAGTGCTCGGTATCTTCGTCACACACCCCGCGGTGCCCCCGGTTGACGACCGGAAAGACCTCTCCGCGGCAGAAGACGCCTTCATTGCATGGCTCGACGCGGAATGGGAGGACGAGACCGCGTATGCGCATCTGCAAAGCACCCGCCCCGACACGGTCGCCGCCGCCTTGAATGACTCGCCAGCCGGGCTTGCCGCCTGGATTCTCGAAAAGTTTCGTTCGTGGAGCGACAGACGCAGCGGCCCGACGGAACTCACTCTTGATGAAAAGTTCTCTCGAGACGACCTTCTGCGGACGATTTCGCTGTACTGGTTCACTCAATCCATTGGGTCGTCATTCCGCTCCTACTACCACCTGCGGCACCGCGAGAAGCGTGGCGCCGTTCACGTCCCGACCGGCATCGCCGTCGGGACAGGAGACCTCGGATACCCCCGTGAACTTGCCCAGCGCACGTACACCGACATCCGAAGCTTCGCCGTGCTCCCCCACGGTGGTCACTTCACGGCTAAAGAGGAACCCGAACTCGTCAGCGCCAACATCCGCGCATTCTTCCAGGGGTTCCTGACCGAACCGGACCCGACGCGACCTCCCGATGGCGCCCGGGGCGCCTATTCGGAGGTCGGAGAGGCGTCGGAGTTCGAACGCTCTCGGCCCTGCGTCACCGAGTGATCAGCTGCTGTAGCGTCCGCCCACTCCTCCGCCCAGGAAACAAGCGGCCCGAACGCCGCAGGTAGAGCGGCTCCAAGCGAGGACAACTCGTATGAACCGTCGTGCTGACGGGCGACCAGCTTCGCTTCAGTGAGTTCACGAAGTCGGAGAGTCAGCGTCGAAGATGACATCCCGTCGCACTCTCGTTGAAGTTCCAAAAACGTGAGCGAGTGGCCCTGCAATTCCCAAACAATTCTCATGCTCCATCGCCGCGTCATCAAGTCGAGCAGCGCGAACAGCGGCCGCCCTGTTCGCGAACCCTTGGCAGGTCTTCCTGGAAGAGGGGTGGTTGACATAAAGCCACACTATCGCTTGCGCTTCGATATTCGAAGTGATAGCTTCGGCTTCACTTCGATAGTCGAAGTGATCAGGGTTGGGAGCGGAAATGAAGATCGGAATTGTAGGCGCGGGCAACGTGGGCAAGCTGTACGGCGAGCAGTGGGTGAAGCGAGGCCACGAGGTCGCGTTCAGCTATGTGCGCGATTTGGGCCGTCTCGAAGATTTTGTCGGCCGGCTAGGTTCGTTGGCGTGCGTGCTTGAGGTGGAGAAGGTGGCAGCATTTTCGGACGTGGTCGTTTTCGCGCCGCCATTCGAGCTGATTGCGCACGCGGCAGCGCTCGTCGGTCCAGCATCAGGAAAGGTGGTCGTCGACACCACTAATCCTTTCAACCCAGAGCGCACTGGGTTGGTCGATCTCGGCACCAACACTTCGTCGGCGAAGGTCGCAGACTTGTTCCCGGACGCCTTTGTGGTCAAGGCCCTACATAATTTGTCGGTAGATCAGGCCGCCGTTGCCATCAACCAGACTCCCTCCGTCATATTCATAGCCGGGGACAACAACGAGGCCAAGGACACGGTGGCGCGCTTAGTCGTCGACGCTGGGCTCATTCCCTTTGACACGGGTGAACTAACTACCGCCGATCTGAGCGAAGCACCTGGCCCCTTGTTCATGAACGTGTACAGCATGTCGGCGGTCGCCGACGCGGTCGCGATCGCCCGCGGCTGACTGTGCCCTAACAAAACTCGAGCCACACCGACTTCGCGGTGAGTTGGCGCACGATCGAACGGAGCTCTTCACCATCCAGAACGAGTTGGATCAGCTTCAGCAGACCTTCTGGGGTCAGCAGCGCGTTGGAATGAGTAGCGTATGAGTTGAGGACCTCCGTTGCATCGGCTTGAGTGTGGCAGCCCAATCGATGCCGGAGGTCCTCAACGTTTTAGCTCACGCCACGCTCACAACCTGTGTGGGAAAAAACACCTTGCCCAGTCTGACCTGTGCAACCTGTTGGGAGAACACAAACTCACCGATGCCACCAGCCGCATCCGCGTCACGACCGAAACTCTGTATCAAGTACTGATCGCTGCGGAGGCGACCGCCTCCATAGGCGCCGCCCCTTTCGAGCGCACCGGCGAGGCCGATTGCGTGTTCAGGAGGACGTGAGCGTTAGACGCGCGCCCAGGTCTGGTTCGGTGTTCCGAGTGCCCGCCACAGCTGTACGGGCGACCCGTTTGCGGTTGCCCGATTGGTCACGTCGAGAGCGAGACCGTTGGAACGGTTGATGATTGACCCATCTAGGCGTATTGACCACTTTTGACTGCTCGACCCGTTACACGTCCAAAGGATCACCTTCGTTCCAGGCGTGGTGCCGTTGGCGTCTGCGGCCAAGCAGCGGTCTCCGACGCGGAGCTCGCCAGTGGCGGTGGGGGTGATGCGCTGGTTTGCGTTGCCTACGCAGTCGTAGACCTGCAGCTGCACGCCAAGGGTCCCGTTGGGGACGTCGAGGCAGCGGCCGGAGGATGTGCCGCGGATGCTCGAGGTGACACCGACGGTGTTGGCCTCCTGCGTGACCTGCCACTCCTGGCTGTCGTCAGCTGAGGCGTTGCTGGTTGCGCTCAGGAGCGGCCGGAGTTCGACGGCCCCGTTCGCACCGGTGGAGGTGAGGTAGAGCGAGGGGTCGGCCACGGAACGTAGCTTTTGACGCCCGTCGGAGCTCGCGACGAGGGTCCACTGCTTGTCGGTGGCGCCGTCGTCGACCCACTGCGCGACCTTTTGGCCGGACGAGGGTGTTCCGGTCCAGATGGCGAGAGACCGTCCGCCGACCTTGTTGAGGAGGGTGACTGCTGAACCCTTCTGCTCGAGGCTCCAGCGCTGCTGGGCGTCGCTGTCGGACTGGTCGCGGGTGATGACGTCGGGAACATCCCCGGTGAATCGAGCGTCCTGCGTCTTTCCAGCCTGGGGGCTGAGGGCCTGACCTGTCGCTCGGTTGATCAGGGTGGAGTAGGTGGAGGTCGTTCGACCGAGGTCGACGTCGGCGTGCTTCACGGGACCGACGCTGCCGCCCGCCCAGGCCGCTTGGAGGACAAGGAGCCGGCCGGTGCCTTCGAGGTATTGGAGGTTTCGGCTGTAGCCGCCGGGGAGGGTGGTCTGGTGTTCCTTCCACTGACCGTCGCTGCGGCCGGATTCGTTGACCCAGACGCTGCCGCTTCCTGCGGCGTTGAAGACGATTCGGCCGTCGGGGAAGGAGGTGAGGACGGGGCTGCCGCCGTCGGAGAGTCCGCCCTGCCCTGCCGGCACTGGGAGCTGGGCGATTTCGTTGCCGTCGGGGTCACCGTCGGCGAAGAAGCGCAGAGGGTCGTCGGCGAGCTTGTAGCGGGTGTTCTGTCCGCCACCGAAGTACTCGAAGGTGAGCAGGTACCGGCCGTCGGTGGTGGGCGCGATTGTGGTCATGCCGGGTCGGCCGCCGCCGATCTGGGTCTTGCCGTTGCCGCGGTTCTCTGTGAGGCCGGCGACGTCGACGACGGGCTGGCTCCAGTCGGTGGTGCGTCCGTCCCAAGTCTTGTGAACGAGGACCTGGCCGTAGGAGTCGGGAGCAGTGGCGTTGTTGGGGTCGATGATCGGGACACCGGTCTGAGTGTTGTAGCCAATGTAGTCGTTCTCGTCGGAGTAGTAGGCGATCAGCTGGCCGTCGCGGGCGACGAGGTGGGGTTCCCAGACGGGGTCGACCTGCTTGGTGGTGTTCGTGGCGGAGGTGCGGCCGATGGCACTGGCGCTACCTCCCTGCCATCCGCCGGTGGCGATGACGTTGACGAGGCCCCAGTTGGCGCCTTCGTTGGTGCTCGAATAGAGGGCAATGGCGAGGTCTCGTCGGTCGCCGTCGCCGGTAGGGCGCCAGTTGGGGTCGGCCGCCTTCTGCTCTTTGGCATACTCGTCGTCCCCGGAGACGACGACGGCGAGGAGGGCTGTGCCGGCCTTGAGGTTGCCGACGTCCTGCGGGAGAACGTAGAGGTAGGGGTTTGTCCAAGCGCTGGTGTACTTGGCGTAGCGGCTGTCGCTCGAGGCGTAGGCGGGGGCCTGGACGTTGGAGAGGGCCCGCCAGGTGGTTCCTTGGTCGTCGCTGGCGTGGATGGGGAGGTCTTGGCCGACGACCTGGCTCTGGCTGTCTTCGAAGGCGGCGAGGACGCGTCCGCTGGGCAGCTGTGCGGACTTGGGGTAGAGCACGCATGGGTTCTTGTTGCAGGCTGCGGCGTTCGTGGCGGTGAATACGTTCCCGGGGCTCGGCTGGTAGGCCGCAGCTCCGGTTGCCCCGACGAGGACGAGCCCGGCTGAGACGGCGACGGCCGTCGCGGTCGCGATGGCCTTCCGGGTGAATGACTGCACCATTGCAGTTCCTTTCGCTTATGAGTCGACTTCGACCCTCCAAACCTTCTCCTGTCGGAGGCGTTCGTGGGGGGGGGTTCGGAAAGGTTTTCGTGCAGCCCCCTCGGTGCTGAGGCGGGCGTCCCGTCGAGCGCCCACGACGGACACCGCACCGGGCTCAGCCCGGTGCGGCGGTCGAAGGGTGATGCGGAGTTAGGGCACGAGGGCGTGGATGGCGTGGGTAGTGGACAGAGCGCGGGTGTGGTCGACGCTCCGGGTTGGGCCGGTGAGGTCGATTTCGACGGCTGTTCCGGGGTCGCCGGCGGAGTCGGCGACGGTAAGGATGATGGTTCCGGGTTCGACCTGGCGTGTTCCGTCGCGGCCGGTGAAGCTGGCGAGGTCGGCTGAGACGGTATAGACAATTTCGACGCTTTCGCCGGGGGCGAGGGCGGTGCGGGCGGCGCCGATGAGGCGTCGGACGGGCCGGGCGACGGAGGCGACGGGGTCGCTGAGGTAGAGCTGCGGGACTGCGGTGCCTGCCCGCAAGCCGACGTTGGTGACCTGCACCGTTACCTCGACGGTGCCGTCGGTCGAGATGGTTGTGGTGTTGGCGGTGGCTTGCGAGGTGTCGAAGATGGTGGTGGAGAGTCCGTGACCGAAGAAGTAGGCAGGGCTGGGGTTGATGTTGCTGACGCCGTCGCTGTTGAGCGCGAGCGGGGCGGCGAGGTAGGTACTCGGCTGCGGGGCGTTGTCGCCGGGTACCTGGACGGGAAGCCGGCCAGTTGGAGCGACTCGTCCAGAGAGAACGCCGGCGATGGCGGCGGCGCCTTCCTGGCCCGGGAAGAACGTCTGAATCGTCGCCGTGGCCGCCTCAGCGAAGCGTTCGATGGCGTACGGACGCCCGGAGAGGACGACCAGCACGGCCTGTGAGGCGCGGGCCAGGACAGCTTCGGCGAGTACTTCTTGTCCGCCCGGCAGGCGTAGGTCGACGACGTCGCATCCTTCACCCGATGTTCCGTGGCCGAACATGCCGGAACGGTCGCCGATGACGAGGATCGTCAGGTCCGCAGCTACGGCGGCCTGGGCGGCGGTCTCGACGTCGTCTGTGGAGCAGTCAAGGTGGTCAGCGCCCCGGACGTAGGTGATCTCGCTGTTCGGGAACTCTTTGCGGAGCGCGTCGAGGACGGTGGGGGCGTCGATTCCTATGGGCAGGTCGGGGTGGTTGGGGAGGACGTGGTTCGGGAAGGAGTAGCAGCCGAACAAGCAGCGTGCATCGTCGGCGCCGGGACCGATGACAGCGATCCGATGCGGCGCGTTCGTCATTGGGACGAGGTGGTCGTCGTTGCGGAGCAGGACGATGCTTTTCTCGGCGATTTGCCGTGCGACGTTGTGATTGTTGGCACTGTCGAGGTCGATGCGGTCGCCGGTGTTCTGTGGCTGCCAGTCTGCGTCGAGGAGACCAAGCTCGGCCTTCTGCGTGAGTACCCGGAGTGTTGCTTGGTCGACGAGCCGCCGGCCTTCGGAGTCGTTTGCGAGGCGTTCGTCGAACCCGAGGGCGTGAGGGAGTTCGATGTCTATGCCGGCCTCGAGGGCGAGCCTGCCGGCGTGGGTGTTGTCGGCGGCGATCTTGTGCATGCTGGCCAGGAATGGGACGGCCCAGTAGTCGCTGACGACGGTTCCGGTAAAGCCCCATTGGTCGCGGAGCACACCGGTGAGGAGGTCGCGGTCAGCTCCGGCAGGGATGCCATCGATGTCGGTGTAGGCGTTCATAACGCTGCGCACTCCGCCCTCGATGACAGCGCGTTCGAAGGGAAGCAGCATGACGTCAGCGAGCTCGCGTGGCCCCATGGACACGGGGGCGTGGTTGCGGGCGCCGCGGGAGGCAGAGTAACCGACAAAATGCTTCAAGGTCGCGATGACGCCGGCGGACTGGATGCCGCGGACGTAGGCGGTGGCGAGTTCTCCGACGAGGTGGGGGTCCTCGCCCAGGGTCTCTTCTACACGTCCCCAACGGTGGTCGCGGACGACGTCGAGGACGGGTGCGAGCCCTTGGTGGACACCGACCGACGCGAGGTCGGTTCCGATGCGGGCTCCGAGTTCGTGGATGAGGTCGGGGTCGAAGGTACTAGCCCAGGCGAGGGGGGTCGGGTAGACGGTGGCCTGCCAGGCGGTGAACCCGGTGAGGCATTCCTCATGGGCAACTGCGGGGATGCGGAACCGGTTGGCATTCATTACGGCGCGCTGCAACTCGGCCAGTCGCGCGACTCCGTCGGTCGGGTCGATGGGGGTGGTGCCGAAGGGGCGAGTGATCTGGCCGATACCGTCGACGATGGCGGCGTCGAAGGATGCTGCTTGGTTCTGGCTGCTCTGCATGGGGGCGACGTCACCGCTGGCTCCTTCGGCTCCGGGCCAAACTGAGACGAGCTGCTGGATCTTTTCTCGCCAGGTCAGTTCGGTCAGGAGAGCGTTCGCGCGATCCGCGGCGCTGAGGGTGGTGTCGTGCCAGGGGTGGGTAGTAATGGCAGTACTCATAAGTGATCCCTCCGGGGACAACGAGGTTAGGGCGGGCTGATCAAGTCAGGAAGGGTCAGCGCGAAGGAGGTGCGGTCGAGGCACGCTCGACGAGATACGTGGCGAGCTCGACTCGCTTCGCTGCGAGGGAGTCACCGGCGGCGAGACGCATGATGCTGGACACGGCGGTGCGGCCGATATCGGCGATGGGCTGATGCACCGTGGTCAGCGGGGGTGTCGCGGTGTGGGCGAGATAAGTGTCGTCGAATCCGATGACGCTGAGGTCGACAGGGACGGAGAGGCCGGCACGTCGTGCGGCCTCGAGGACGCCCATGGCAGAGATGTCGCTGCCAGCGAAGATCGCGGTAGGCGGGACTTTGTCCGCCAGAAGGATCTCGGTGGAGCGGCATCCGTGCTCGTAGGAATACGCCCCGCGCGGGACGGCACCAAGATCGACGGAGATCCCAGCGTCGGACATGGCGGCGGCCCAGCCGTGGGCGCGAATGACGTCACAGTTCGCACCTGGGGGGCCACCGATGTAGGCGATCTTCCGGTGCCCGAGTGCCAAGAGATGGTTGGTGGCCTCGTAGGCACCGGCCCAGTTGGTGGCGCCGATGCTGGGCGTCGAGGGGCGGGGCTGGTCGATGGGGTCGATGAGGATCATCGGTAATCCAACAGCGCGCAAGGCCCTTTCGCGTTGCGCGGAGTACCGGCTGGTGACCTCGATGACGCCGATGCGACCGGCGCGGACGAGGGATTGGGCCCAGTCGGCGCGGGGGGTATCGGCGATGCTGGCGATGGGCCTCATGAGCAGCCCGGTGTTAAGTATTCCTGCAGTCTCGAGTGCTCCGCCCAGCAACATCGACAAGTAGGGGTTGGAGACGTCGCCCGGTTCGACGAGCATCTCGATGGTCCCTTCCCCAGCACTGCGGAGGGAGGAGGCTCGTTCGATGACGCTGAGGTAGCCGAGGTTTTCTGCTGCTTCTTCGACTCGAGTTCGGGTGTCATCGCCGACACCGGATCGGCCGTTGACGACCTTTGAAACGGTCGCGATGGAGACGTTCGCGCGGCGAGCGACGTCGTTGATCGTGGTCCGTCGGCCGCCTTCGGCTCGTCGGACGTGGTCGCCGTCGACGTGGGTCATTACTTACCTCCCACTCCGGTGAGGCCGGCCACGAGGGAGCGGCGTGCGAAGAGGTAGACCACGAAGATCGGGATGATCGTGAGTATTACCGCAGCCATGAGCCCGGGGATGTTGACACTGAACTGGGAGCGGAACCCGTTCAGTCCGACGGTGGCGACGGTGACCTCGGGTGACCTGGTGAGAATCAGGGGCAGCAGGAACCCATTCCAGGCGTTGAGGGCTGAGTAAACGACGATCGTGGCGATGCCGCTGCGTGACAACGGCAGGACCATCGTCAGGAAGGTTCTAACAGAACTGGCGCCGTCGAGTGCCATCGCTTCGTACAGCTCTCCCCCGATCTCGCGCATGCTGCCGGTGAGGATGAGGGTTGTCAGCGGGATCACGAATGCCGCGGTCGGGAGGATGACGCCGAGGAGGGTGTCGTAGAGCCCGAGGGAGTCGATCAGGTAATAGAGCGGAATGACGACTACCTGGGCGGGGATCGCAAGGCCGAAGAGCATGAGCCGGAAAACGCGTCGCACCCAGGAGCTTCCGCTTCGGACGATGGCGAACGCGAGCGGTGGGACAAGAACGACGACGAGGGCGACGACTCCGATGGTGATGATGGCGGCGTTAAACAGGAACCGTCCGAAGCCCATCTGGATAGCCAGCCCGAAGTTGCTGAAGGTGAATTCGGAGGGGGCGGCGAAGGGACCGCCGGCGGTGTAGGCACCCTGGCTCTCCAATGCTGCCCTGACCATGATGTAGACGGGCAGCAGGATGATCAGCAGCCAAAGGCCGGCGAGGATGCCGCCGGGCAGATTTGCTCGAGTGTGCATCAGAGACCTTCCTGGGTGCCGGCCATCTTGTCGTAGCCGGTGACTCGGACCATTACGGCGGACACGATCGTAGCGAGGACGACGAGGACGAGGGCGATGACGCTGCCGTAGCCGAGGTCGTAGGAGATGAAACCCTGCTCGTACATGAGGTAGGGCAGAATCGACGTTCCGCCGCTGGGCCCACCTCGGGTAAGGATCAGGATGATGTCGAACGCGGTGAAGGTGCCGACGACGATGAGGATCGTGCAGGTGATCATCGTGTTCCGCAGCTGCGGGACGGTGATCGAGAAGAACTGCCGGACGCGGCCGGCGCCGTCCATTTGTGCCGCTTGGTAGAGCACGGCAGGTACGGAGCGGGCGGCTCCTTGGAAGATCAGCGTGTAGAGCGGCGATGCGCCCCAGAGGTAAATGAAGGCAATCGCAACGAGTGCGCTGGTGCGGTTGCCGAGGATGTTGCCGTCTCCGAAGAGCCAGGGCAGGGCACTGGGCAGTCCGAAGTTCGGGTCGAGCAGTGCCCCCCACACCACGCTGACGGCAGCTGTCGACATGAGAAGGGGGATGAAGTAAAGGGCCACGACGACGGCGCGGCCGCGCCGCGGGCCTGCTGCCCAGACGCCGGTGAGGAGCCCGAGGGGGATCTGGGTGACGACGGCGAGGACGACGAGGGTGAGGGTGACAACAACGCTCTGGCCGACAGCGCTGTCGCTGATGAGGCGTTGCCAGTTCTCGAGCCCGATGAAGCGGGGAGGGCTGAGGCGAATGCCGTTGTAGGAGGTGAAGGAGAGGTAGACGGCGAATGCGAGGGGAAGCAGCGCGAACACACCGAAGAATAAGGTCGCGGGCAGAGCCCAGACGAGGCCGGGGCGGCCTGCGCGGAGCAGGCCGCCCTTCGTGGTGCTCGTCCGCCGCTGCGTCTTCTCTGCTTCCCTGGTGGGGCGCTCAAGGGTGGCCAGGCGGGTCATGGGAGTTTCTTTCTCGGGGGTGTTCAGCGGTCGGATGCGGCGGTCAGGGACTGCATGTCGCTGATCCACTGCTCGCTGTCGATGGAGCCGTTGGCGTAGTCGGCGATGGCGTCGGTCAGGCGCTCCTTGCTCTCGACGGGGACGGTCTGGTCCCACGAGAGCTGGAAGGTCGGAGCGTTCTCGACCAGGTCGAAGACAAAGCTGAGGTACTCCTTGTTCTTGTCGTCGATGGTCGTATCAGCCTGGACGAGGTCGTTAGCGCTGGTGGTGGGGGGCAGGTTGCCGAGGGCGATCTGGTCCTTCTGGAAATCGTCCGAGTACAGCTCCTTGAGGAAGTCGCGGACGGTGTCGGGGTAGCGGGTGTCGGCAGTGACGTTGTAGTAGTTGCTAAGGTTTCCGGCGATCTCGCCGTCTTCGCCTTCTCCTCCGCTGATGGACGGGAACGCCGTCCAGCCAAGATCGTTCTCGACAAAGTCGGGCGCTGCGGCCTTGAGGGTGGCGTAGTTCCAGGTGCCCATGAGCTCGTAGGCGGCCTTGCCCTGGCTGAGCAGGGCGGTGGTTCCGTTGTTGGAGTAGCCCACGGAGTCAAAGGCGGTGCCGAAGGCGTCGTTTCCGGCTAAGGTGCTGATGTCTTCGAGGGCTCGCTCGCTACCGTCGCTGGACCAGACGTCGCCGTCGCCGGCGAGGCCCTTTGCGACGTCGTCGTTACCAAGCTGGCGGGCGAAGGCGTACTGGTACCACATCTGGGTGGGCCACTTGTCGGCGCCGCCGAGGGCGACGGGAGTGACACCGTCTGCCTTGAGCTTGTCGACCTGGTCGAGCAGTTCGTCCCAGGACGTGGCCGGCTCGAGGCCGGCGTCAGCAAGCACCTTCTCGTTGGTGAACAGGAACGTCGGGGCGACACCGCGCATAGGGATGCCATAGGCCTCGTCGTCGATGACTTCTTCGTCGAACACGGTGGGGATGAACGAGTCGCGGAGTGCGGGATCGTCGTCGATGAAGTCGTTCAAGGAGAGCAGCGCACCGCCGTCGACGGCCTGCTGGATGTCGGCCGAACCCCAGCTCATAAAGATGTCGGGCGCATTGGCAGTCCCGAGGGAGGTACGGACCGCAGTGGTGTAGTCACTGCCAGCGGCTGGACCGTTGTCCACAACAATCTTGACGTCGCTGGTTGCGTTGAAGCGGTCCGCGGCGGCCTTCTCGGCCGAGGCTGCAGCGTCACCATAGACGAGGATGTGGACCTCGTTCTCGGGGCGGTCATCGCTCGGGCCCGAGGCGGACGTGCCGCTCGCGCAGCCCGCGGTGCCGAGAGCGAGTGCAGCGGCCGTAGCCACAGCTCCGATTCGCGAGAAGGTCTTGTTCTTGTTCTTCATCGAACACTCCAGTCGTTGCCGCGTAGTCGTCGGCTCTGATTGCTTGATGCGGTCGGAACGCCGCGCAAGGCAAACTTATGGCCACGATCGAGAGAACAAGGACGCCGAGCTGCGAAAAACTTTCGCGCACTCAGAGAGTGTCTTTTCACGGCCGATTGAAGACCAAAGAATTGTTTGAGCGCCGTCCGATAGCCGATCATCTAGCGGCCACTCCCCCCGTCTGGGTAACACTCCTGCCACCTCGGCGCTGAGTGGCGGCGTTTTGTGATCACTATTTGGCGCATCGACCTGATTAGTCGCGTTGCCTTATTCGGGTGCGATTAGCGACACAGATTTCCACACTCGTCTGCACAGATCGTTCGGATATGCACCCTTTAAGCCCGGTCAGGGCGTTAAGTTCCCCGCTGCGCGGCATTGGGGCCAAGCCGTGGTGCCGACCTAGGAGGCACACATATTGCGAGCTCGTAACTACTTGGCGAAATTGCACTGACCGCTTGCTTGACGAGTGGCGGAGCAGTTGCCGCCAACGCTTCGATTTTGTATGGAGATGGCGGCACCCTCGGCTTCGGCACGGACTACCCCTCGAGAGGAACATGGTCCGACTACCATCACCCCAGACGGGCGCATTGCTCTCATGTGCACAATGCCTCGTACTCTGTCCGCAGCTCGAATGCCGGCGCCGGGTTGTGGTCCAGGGCTAGCATCGGAACGACCATTTTCGGAGACCGCTCAACGTGCAACTTCGTGTGAATGAGTGGGTGTTCTCGATCCAATAAGGATGGTCGAGAACACCCCACTCCACGATGATGCGACAGCACCTGGCGTTCGGTAATTAGGAATCCGTATTGAGTTTGATTGCAAGGTTTGCTGTAGCGATCGCAGCCCAGCTGGGCATCATGCTGCGGATGAGCCCGCCGGCGTTGAGCGTGGCGGAGTTCACTGCCAGGTTCGCCGCGGATGAGCGTTTCGGTGCGGCGTATGCTCCTGCGGCGGTGGCCTCGTGACCGCGACCGTCGACCGGCCGGTGCCGCACGGCTCGGGTTCACGCCCGGGCAGGGAGCGCAAGGAGCGCGACACCCTCTCGGTGGAGAGGGCCAAGCTCGAGCTGCTGCGCACCGCCAATGCCACCGGGGGGGGGCTGATGATCATGGATCCGCGGGTGGTGGTGATCTGGCACCTGCTGACGGGCATCAGCCCCTGGTCCACCCACAACCTCACCGTGCTGGCGATTCTGTTCGTCGCGACGGCCGGAGCGACGGGAGAGTTCTAGAGACGATTTCCATGTCGCTGACCCAAACGGCGTGCCAGAACGGTCTCAACGATTACATATACGAGAATGGCCACGATGAGTCCGCTGACGGCATCGGAGAACTCGGGTGCAAGCCAATGCGCGGCTCCACCGGCTGCGGCGCCCGCTCCCCAGGCGACGAAGGCCGTGGGCCGAGTCTTGGCGACTGCTCGCACTGCGGAGCGGCGGCCGAGGATGACCTGGTCGGCGATCAGTACCCCACCGAGCGGCGGCACGAAGACACTGAGGATGATGAGCCAGTCTAGGAAGTGGTTCCAGACTCCGGCGAGTGCGGCGGCGACGCCGATCGTGCCGAGGATGAGCGTCATGACTCGCATCTTGGAGTGCGTCAAGTGTGACCAGCTCAGGGCGCCGTTATAGAGGCAGTGGGCGCAGACTGAACCCAGATTGACGAAGACGAAGATCGCCGCGAGGCCTCCGAGGAGTACATTCTGCCCGTCCGTGATGATCGGGAGAAAGTTTCCCCCTACTGTGTCGGCCGACACGATTGCACCGGCCGCGACGATGACCCCTCCAGTCACCTGAGCGATCACGCTCGCCACCGGGAAGGCAGTGGCGGTGGCGAGGACGGCTTCCTTACCGTTCCGGGACCAGCGGGTGAAGTCCGCTGTCATCGTCCCTGAGTCTGCGAATGTGGCAATAATGACGGAGACCGCGGCGCCGAACGTGAGGGCTCCGCCGCCGATGCCTTCGTAGGACCCGATGCTGCTGAGGTCGTGCGTCTGTGCGACGATTCCGATCGCGATGACTGCGACCACGATGAAGAGAGGTGCTGCGATAGCGCCGAGCCAGGACAGGGCTCGGATGCCGAGGTACGTGATGGCGATGAAGGCGGCGCCCGCGACGACAACAACGAGCTGTTCGTTCCAGCCGAACGCTTGGTTGAGGGTCGCACCGGTCGCACCGGTGTTGAATGCGAACCAGCCGACAACGATGCTGGCTAGGAACCCGGCGGCCAGGACGTAGCCGACGGTGCCGAAGGTCCGTGTGGCCTGCAGCGAGAAGCTCTCCCCGGTGCGGCCGGCGCGGTAGCTGAGCAGGCCAACGTAGACGAGCATGATGAGGTTCGCGACGAGGATTGCTCCCAGTCCCTGCCAGAAGCCGAGCATCGCCACGACCAGGCCGCCCGGAATGGCGTTGGTAAGGATCATCGGGAATCCGAACCATACGGCGGAGACCGTCAGTAGGGACTTTCGTCGGTTCTCGGGCACTGGTTCATGCTCGAACTCGGATGCCAGTGCGGTGCTGTCTTGAGGGTCGTTTGCGGTGGTGTGTGTAGTGGACATGTGTTTCTCCTAACGATGGCAGGTGTGTGCGGCGAACGTCGCGGCGAGGGCGATAATGGCCTTGTCGAAGGCCTCGATCGGCGGGTGGGTGACGCCGGCGCCGATCATTCCGATGCCGGCTTTCTTGTGCGCGATTGCGGTGTTGATGATCGGAAGGATGCCGGTGTCGAGAACCTTTCGGGAGTAGGTGAACGTCCGGTCTCTCGAGAAGCCAGCCGAAGCATCCAGTAGGTCTGTCACGTCCTGAGCGTCGACCTCGAAACTCGCGACCCCCTAGGATTCTTCAATGAGGTGCTCGCTTCAGAGCAAAACTCTCGGGTCCCCGCGCTGAATTCCGACAAAATCTGTAGCCGTGCGATCGAGATGGACACGACCCGCTACGACTATCGAACATCGACAGTACCTAGCGGATATGAAGTCGCTCAGGACTCTCTTGAGCCACGTCAACGAGTCAACTAAATCGCCAGCACACCCTCAATCATCAAATGTCGGTATTGTGCGCTCAAGGAAGTGCGACCCTCGGTGTGATCTCAATAACCACAACGTATGAGGCGTTGCACGGTCAGGCCTTCAGCGCCTGGTACTCCGTCCAGATCTCGGCGCAGTCCTCGCGGCCCTCCTCGATGTGCACGAGGTCGAATGTCGCCTTGTCGCTGCCGTCGAGGTAGTTGAGCAGGTGGTCGACGCTGAAGTCGTTGGCAGCGGCGTCTGCGTGCGTCGATGCGTGATAGCAGGTCTTGATGCCCGCGAGCATCATCACGCTGACGCACATCGGGCACGGTTCGCAGGTGGCGTACATGGTGTACGCCGACAAATCCAGCGTGTTCAGCATCCGGCACGCCTCGCGCACCGCGACCATCTCGGCGTGCCCAGAGGGGTCCGTTTCGCGCACGACGGTGTTGCCGACGGCGACGACGATCTTGCCGTCACTGTCGACGAGGGTTGAGCCGAACGGTCCGCCGTCGCCGGCACGCATTCCCGCGATAGTGGCGTCCACTGCTGGGGCGAAGTACGAGTTCAGGACCTCTGATGAGGGCATGTTGTGGCTCATGGTGTTCTCCATTTCACTGCGATTGTGGATGCCGTCAGACGCGACGGCGGTTGACGAAAATGGTGATCGTGTAGCCGACGAAACCGATGATCAGCCCCGAGAAGAAGGCCAGGTTGTTGACCTGTGCGAAGAATTCGATCGACGAGAGACCCGGGATTCGGCCGGCCATCGTGACCACGAAGCTCAGGATCAGCACAGTCATCGCCGGCCAGTTGTAGGCCGGAAGGGAGCCTTTCTCGCCACCGCGGTAGTCGGCATAGATGCCGTTCAGATCCTGTGTGCGACCGCGCTCCACAAAGTACGACGCGAGCATGATGCCCAGAATCGGACCGAACATCGAGCCGATGAACGAGTAGAACAGGAACAGCATGTCGGTGTTCTCGACGAACTGCCAGGGCAGAATGACCGTGCCGATAAGAGCCGCGAGGATCGCCCCGCTCTTGACCGTGAACAGCTTCGGCAGCTGGGCTGCCAGCTGCAGGCCCGCCGGCAGCATGTTACCGAACACCCCGAATACGACTGCGCCGATGTTCATAGCGATGATGAGCAGCACGATGACGAACGGATTACCGATCGAGTCGATCGCCTCGACGAAGACTCCCGGTCGGTTGATGTCGAAGTCCCCGCCGGTAGCCACCTGCAGCGAAGCCACGAACGAGACGGTGACCAGAGCGAACAGGATGTACGACCCGATCACACCGACCGGGAAGCCGATCGCCGGGTGCTTCATCGCCGTGGCATTGCGTGTGTAGTCGCCGGTGTTCACGATCGGCCCAGCCCAGTTCGACACCAGCATGGACACGCAGGTGATGAACACGAGCGGGGTCACCAGGCTGTCAACCGGGCGAATCGACATGACCTCGCCGAAGCCGCCCGCGTTGGACGCGGCAATGATGACGGCGATCACGATGAGGATGTATACACCGGGGTTCGCCCAGGTGCTGAACTTGCCGAGGAAGACCTGCCCGCCCAGGAATAGGCCGACGGTGAGTACCCAGGTGACCACGTACGAGATGGCGGTCGGGATCGGAAGGCCCAGAATGTCGGCGCCGTCTCCGATATTCATGAAGCCGGGGAAGATCGTCTCGAAGACGACATTGAAGGCTTGAGCCGAGGAAACGGTGGTGATGCCGAAGAAAACGAACCCGGCAATGATGCCGCGGATCCACGTCGGCACCAGAGCGCCCTTGTGTCCGAAGGCCTCACGCAGCTGCATAGCGAACGGCACGCCATACTTCGCGGCTGCCTGGCCGTTGAGCACATAGCCGATCGACACGATCACGGCGGCGGTCATGATCGCACCGACCACCTGCCAGGCGTTCAGACCCAGCGCGAAAAAGGTCATCACCGTGAAATACGACAGGATGTTGTGAATCGGACCCATCCACACAGTGATGAACTGTGGGGTCTTCCAGGAGCGATCCTTCGGTCGAATCGGGAGGACGTCCTCAACGTAGCCGCTGGCGCGGTAACGGTTGATCGCAGCTTCGCCGGGATCGATTAGATCTCGAACAATGGTCTCGGACATGGTGTGCGCTTTCTCTGAGCACCGACAGTGGGGTGGTGTTCGTCGCGCCCGGAAAGCGGTGCGTCTTCCCGGGCGCGACGGTAAATGATTCAGCTCGTGGCCGGCTCTGCCGGCGCCACGGTGGTTAGATTGCGATGCCGTCCGCGAGGGCGCGCAGCGCCTGCTGGAATGCCTCGACCGGCGGATGCGTGATGCCGGCACCAATCATCCCGATGCCAGGATCCTTGTGTGCGATCGCCGTGTTGATGATCGGCAGGATGCCTGTCTCCATCACCTTTCGCACATCGATGCCGCTGGGCACGCCCATGAAGTCGAGCGCGGGGATCGTGATATTCGGGTTGTTGCCCGTCGTGATCGCGTTCATGGTGCGCGAGTAGTTCATCGCGTCAGCCACGGTGCCGCCGACGAGGGCGACGATTGCGGGGGCCGCCGCCATCGCGAAGCCGCCGATGCCGAACGTCTCGGTGATGGCCGAGTCGCCCATGTCGAGGCCGGAGTCGGCCTCCGTGTAGCCGGCGAACATGGGCCCGACAACCTGCTGGGCTGGGCCGGTGAACCACTGGTTGCCGGTGCCGGACACGCGGATGCCGAAGTCGACACCGTTACGGGCCATTGTCGTGACCACGGTGGAGTTCTCGACCCCGTTCGCGGCATCCATCGAGGCCTTCGCCGCGACCATCCAGGTCGGGCCGGAGAAGTAGTCGGAGGAGGCGACGAAGTCGAACACTTCGCGCTTATCCTTGGTGGTGAAGTCCGACTCCAGGATGTAGGGCGCGAGCGCTTGGATGAGCAGGGTGGTCCCAGCGACGTTGCGGTTGTGCGCCTCATCACCCATGTGCAGCGCCTGTGAGAGCATGAGCCGCAGGTCGATGCCGTCCGTGTTCAGCGCCATGGCGCCAGCGAGCACCGGGCCGAGGACGTCGCGCATCCAGTTCAGGCGGTCGATGACCGACTGGTCGTTAGCCCCGAAGCGCAAAATCTTTGAGAGCTGCTCGGACAGGTTCGTGTACGCGGTGTTGCCGTGGGTACGGTTGGTGACCTGGTGTACCCACATGCTCGCGCTCGTGACACCGGCCATCGAACCGACGGACTGGTGTTCGTGGCAGGGCGAGAAGGTGATCTCACCGGATGCTGCGAGCTCGAACGCCTCGTCGACATTCTTTGCGAGACCCTCGAAGACGAGCGCACCGGTCACGGCGCCCTTCATCGGACCCGACATGCGGGGGAACTCGATGGGCGGGCCGGCGTGCAGGATCGTTTTCGCCGTCATCCCGGGCACGGTGTCAATCGCCTGACCGAAGCCCTCGAGGAACGGCTGGGCAGAGAGGATTCGATCGAGCGCGACCTGGTTGGCCGCATCGATCTTCGAGGCGTTGGCCGGGTCTTCGAGGCGACTGAGCGCCGCAATGACCTCGGGGTCTCCGCCACCCGGCGGGGTCCACTCCATCAGCACGGGGTCTACGCCCTGTGCTTTGAGGTCGTCGGCGAACATGTCGAGTCCGAGGTTCACCGGCTTCAGGCCGTTGTGGAACAGATCGTTGATGCTCATCAGTTGTCACCCTTCGCGACGAATTCACGGGCGAGGAGCCCGAGGTTGGTGGAGGAGGAGGAGATGGTCACACCGGCGGCTTCCAGCATCGCGATCTGGTCGGCGACGGCCGGGGTGTCCAGATCGGTGCCGAGGACGTAGCCGAGGATCTCCAGGTGCTGGCCGCGCGCGGCGGCCTTGGCCTTTGCTTCGGTGATGGCCGGGATGGTCACACCGACCGGGTCGTCATGCGAGCCGAAGCCCACGATGAAGTCCATGGCGATGACGCCGACCTCGGGGTCGTTCGCCTCCTGGGCGAGGCGCTGGAGACGCATCGTCGGGTCGATCATCGGGTGCGGACGACCGTTGGTGAAGTCGTCGTCACCCATATCGAGGAACGTGTGTTCGCGCGACGGATCGGTGGCACCGATTTTGTACTGCGGGTCCTTCTGGATGTTGGAGTAGACGTTGTCGTATTTGTCGAGCGCGGCGAACATCGACTCGTCGCAGAGCGTTCCACCGCAGAACAGGCCGCGGATGTACTTCTGCTCGGGCACGAGCTTGGCCCGCACCTCTTCGATCAGCGGGATGTTCAGGGCGTGCAGGTCGAGGGTCGACTTGTCGATGCCGGCAGCGAGTACCGCGGCGACGGCGGCCGGCTTGGTGCCAGAGGTCATCGTCACGTTGGCGTATCCGCTCTCAGTGCGCTGTGAGCCGAGGAAGTTCACGATGACCGGCTTCGAGGCGGCACCGGCGACGGCGAGCACCTTGTCGGCGACCTCCTCTGCGGGTGGCTTCGAGACGATGACGATGACCGCGGTCTCGGGGTCGGCGTCCAGGGCGCGGATGCTGTCAATCATCGAGATGCCACCGATTTCGGCGGACAGGTCGCGACCACCGGTGCCGAGCAACTGGGACACACCGCCACCGAAGTCGTGGATACGCACGGAGAGCTCCTGGCTACCGGTGCCCGAGGCGCCGACGATGCCGATGTTTCCGCGGCGCACGGCGTTAGCAAAGGCGAGGCCGACTCCGTTGATGATGGCCGTTCCGCAGTCCGGGCCCATCACGAGCAGACCTTTCTCGTGGGCGAGTGTCTTCAGTGCAAGCTCATCCTCGACCGACACGTTGTCGGAGAAGATCATGACGTGCTTGCCGGCGTTCAGCGCCTTGCGCGCTTCGCGTGCGGCGAAGGCACCGTTGACCGAGATGATCACGAGGTTCGTGTCGGCGACCTCGCTGAACGCGCCGTCGAGGGTGCGATAGCGCACCTCGGCCGCGTCGCCCGATCCCTTGTTCTTACGGGCGAGGATGTCGTTGACGGCCTCGATGGCCGCGCCGATCGTGTCATCCGTTGCGTCGATGACGACCATCAGATCACTGGGCTTCGCCGCGTCGACCGCGGGGTCGGAGACGCCGACGTTGAGGAGCACCTCCTTGTTCATCGGCGTCGCCATGCCCAGCAGAGCCAGGGTGACACCGTCGACGGCGTTCGCCTTCGTGCTCATTGACATGAGCGAGACGGAATCGAGGTAGGAGTTCTTTCTGATTTCGATGTGCCTGGTCATTGTTGTCCTTTCGGGGAGAGAATTTTTAGGCCTGGTGGCGTTCGAGGATGGCGACGATCTCGTCGAAGCCGCGCTTGCGCGCGAGCTCCACCGGGGAGACGCCCCACTCGTCGGTCATGCCGGGCTTCGCACCATGGGCGAGCAGAAGCTCGACGGTCTGCTGACGCACCGGGCCGCCGTCGCCGAGGATGATCGTCTCGACAAGCGCGGTCCAGCCGAGGTTGTTGGTGAGGTTGACGTTGATGCGCGTGTTCTCTAGCAGGTAGCGCACAATCTCGAGGTGGCCCTTTTCGGCCGCCGGGGTGAGGCCGTTTCCGCCCATGCGGGTGAGGCGTTTGAGGTCGGTGCCCGCCTCGACCATGATCTTCACGATCTCGAGATCGTTGAAAATGCATCCGTGCAGAAAGGCGTTGAAGCAGGTCTGGTCCTGGGCGTCGATGTCGAGACCCTCAGCGATCAGCCAGCGCACGACGTCGAGGTGCCGGCCGCGAGCCGCGCGAAGGATCGCGGTAGCCTCCTCGCGGTCGACGGCATTAATGTCGGCGCCGTCGGCCAGAGCGGCCTTGACACCTTCGAGGTCGCCGGATGCGGCGCTGTCGAGGTAGCGCTCGTCGGGGCTGGGAGCAGTGCTCATGAAAATTCTCCTTGGGGTGGTGCGATCTGGGGTGTCGCGGTGGGTATGGGTGCGCGGGTGCGCGCGGTCTCGGCGAGGTCGAGTGCCAGCCGGATGCCGGTGAGGATGTCGCACCCAGAGGTGTGACCGATCGCGGCAGTCTCAGTGGCCATCGTGACGATCCGCGGGTTGTCGCCGACGATGAGGGCGGTGACGAGATCGTGCAGGCGACGGCGTGCGCGCCCGGTAAGGGCGGCACGGAGGGTCACGAGGCTCAGCAGCGTTGTGCTGTCATCTCCGTCGTGCACGGCCGCGGTCACCGGTTCGAGAATCGCGGTGAGACCGAACCCGGGGTGTGCGGCGAGGAACGCGAGCCCGGTGAGGATGTCGTCTCCGGAGGGAGTGAGACCCTCGCCGAGGCCGAGCAAACGGCGGGCCGCCTCGGTGACGGGCTGTGCGATCGGTTCGGCGATCAACGCTGTGACCGACTCAGCTGTAGCCGCACCGTGCAGCAGCGCCATCGCGGCGGCGCGCAGCCGCTCGACTCCTGCGTCGAGAGCTTGTGCGCTGGCGGCACCGAACGGAGTGATCGCAGCGGGGGAGGTGAACGCATCCAGCGCGGTGCGTGCGGCGCGGAGTGCGGTGGTGGATGGCGTGCGCGCATCTACGACGGGAGTCCAGCGGTCCGCCGCGTTCAGCATGATGCGCACGGATCCGGCAACGGAGTGCACGACGAGCGCGTGGCCGTCGCCCGGCACGCCTTCGACCTCGACGCGGTCGCCGGCCTGCGCGCGCAAGGTCGGCCAGCCGGAGGCGGGGATGCGAATGGTCCAGGGGGCGTCATCCAGCCGGTCGTGGGCCAGGGCGATGAGCCCACCGAAACACTGGACGTTAACGACGTGGTCGTGCACGGAGTGCACGATGAGATCGCCACCGAACCCGTCATGGGTGGCGCTGGAGAGGGTCTCCTCAAGTGCGTCCTCCCAGGTGGCCGCGCGCAGCGTGGCGATGGGTGCGACAGGTGTCATCGTCGTCTCTCTGTTGCATCCGCGTGCCCAGGTGGTGCCCGTGCGGCAGATGCTGTGAATTGTCTTGTTCTTAGGTATACCATTTAGAGTAATGGAATACCATTTGTTGATCTGGCCTACCAGAAAACTTTTCACAAGGGAGAAAACATGCGCGTTGTAGTGGCACTGGGAGGCAACGCCCTCGCACGTCGTGGCGAACCGATGACCGCCGAGTTCCTGAGGGCGAACGTGCGCTCAGCCTGTATCGCGCTGGCTTCCCTCGCGCGTGAAAACGAGATGGTGATCACGCACGGGAACGGGCCGCAGGTCGGTCTGCTCGCGCTGCAGAACCTCGCGTACCAGGATGTCGCGGCCTATCCGCTCGATATCCTTGGCGCGGAGACGCAGGGCATGATCGGCTACGTCGTGCAGCAGGAGCTCTCGAACGCCCTCAACGGCGAGCGTGAGGTGGCCGCCATCATCACCACCACCACCGTCGATGAAGCCGACCCGGCCTTCGACCGTCCGACCAAGCTCATCGGACCTCAGTACTCCTCGCACGACGCCGCTGAGGCCGCTGCTGAGTACCGCTGGACCATCGCGAAGGACGGCAACGCGTACCGCCGCGTCGTGCCATCGCCCAACCCGGTCGCTATCGTGCAAGCACCGCTGATTCGCCGCCTGCTCGAGGCCGGCACTCTCGCGGTCTGCGTCGGCGGTGGCGGCGTGCCAGTGCGCACGGACTCAAAGGGCCGCCACGTCGGCGTCCAGGCAGTGGTCGACAAGGACCTCGCCAGCGCCGCCCTCGCTGCCGACATCGGCGCTGACACTCTGATCATGCTCACCGATGGCGACTACGTAAGCGAGAACTGGGGCACTCCCGAGCAGCGTGACATCCACACTGCCTCGGTGGATGCTATCGCCGCGATGACGTTCGCCGAGGGCTCCATGCAGCCCAAGATCGATGCCGCGATTCGCGTGGCTCGTGCTGGCGGCCGCACCCTGATCGGTCCGCTCGACCGCCTGGACGACTTGCTCGCCCGCAGGATCGGCACCGAGATCCTACCGACGTTCGATGAGGGCATCCGCTGGGTGGAGAAGCCGCAGAAGAAGAAGGCCTGACCGGTCGCTTGCGGCCATTATGCGAGGATGGCCTTGTGAGCCGAGTAGACGAACGCGAACTGGAATCCAGTCGAGTCGCGACCTGGTTGCGTGACGCTATCCTCGATGGCGTCCGCGACCCGGGCAGCAAGCTCATCGAGCGGGATCTTGCCGCTGAGTTCGGCGTCAGCCGAGTGCCGGTGCGCGACGCACTAAAGATGCTCGACGGCGAAGGCCTAGTCGAACTGCGTCCGCGTACCTGGGCCATCGTGCGCGAATTCACCGCCGCTGATCTCGCGGACCTCGACGAGGTCAGGCAAGTGCTCGACCCGATGGCGTTCCGCCTTGCCGCGGAACGCCACCGACGCGACGGGCTTGAACTATTGCGGGTTGCCCTGGAAAACGAACAGGAAAGCGCACGCGTAGACAACATTCTGGTATCGCGACGCGCGGCCGCCGACTTCCACGAGATCGCCGTGCAACTCGCTGACAACCAGTTGCTGAGTGACCTGATGGGCACCATCCGGAGCCGCCTTCGCTGGTCCCTCGTGCAGCATGATGACCTGAAGCACATCGCTGATGAGCACGTCGCACTCTACGAAGCCGTCCGCGATCGCGATGGCGACCGGGCGAGCGCGCTGGCATTCGACCACGTCGAGAGCAGCATCCGCGAACGCCTCGCGCATGCCGTGGCTGTGCGCGCCGAGGCCACGCGGACCGTCGCGAACTGAGCCGCCGCAAGCGACTGCTCCCTGAGAGGGAACCGTTCCCTAAGGAGAGCCGAAAGCCCGTCTCGACGGGGACCTGGCAAGACACTTCAGCACCCTTCGTGACGTCTGCTACGCCGATTCATCAGGGATCGCGATGCGCGGCAAATCTCGTGACTGCGGCGCATCACCTCCTAGTTGGTAATCCGCACTCGTTATTGGTCATGAGGCGCCGACGGCAAGGTGTGACTTTCGGCGCTGTGTGGCGGCGTTCTGTGATCGCTATTTGGCGCATCGACCTTGCTACCGGCGCTAGCTCAGAACGGGTAGTCAGCGTCTTTGACTCATGTATTGCGAAGCGTCTCGCCCACCCAGTCGAAGACTGATCAAATGATGGCTTCATGCGCGCGATGGTGATCTGTTGCGTCGCGTGATCGCCGAGTTGGCACCACGGTGCAGCGTGTTCGTCGACGGGATCTCGTTAATGTTGCCAGATGACCGAATATCGTGCCGTTTTCGACGCAGAGATCATCTTCTCGAACGAGGGCGGTCTTCAGGCCCAGGGGTTCCGTGTCGACGTGCCCGGCCCTGACGTGAGCCGAGAAGAAATCGCCCGCCTGTTCGTCACTTCGCTCAATCTGCTCATGACCGAAAGTGCCGTTGTGGATAACGTCCGGATTATCGAGGAGGCACACAAGGGCACGAGGGGTGGTCCCGGTGACCCGCGACGCCGCGTCTGATCCATTGAGGCTAGCCAGATTCACCGCAGTGATGCCGCGCGCTTCTGAGGTCGAGATGCCTCTACATCGCAGACCCCCTGGGTGAACGGTGATTACTCATTCTGGTTATGAGGCACCCAGGAACACCCAGACAAAGCAGCTCACCGACGCATTCGTATGCGGCCCCGGGCCAAGGAGCATCGCCATAGTTAGGCCACAGATACCCGCCGGCGAGCTGGGCACTAGGCGAGCACGTCCTGAATGGCGTACCGCACGTGCCGACCGAGCTTCAAGGTACGGCGGCCCGGCGTGAGTCAGGCGCCAGTCTTCCAGCGTTCGCTCAGGCAGTCGGAGTATCTCCGCAAGCTCCTGCGGGGTGAGAAACGTCGAAGTGATCTGAGTCATCGCGTTCATACCCAGAAGGTGCGCGCACGAAGCCGTGGGCAGCCCGACTGGTTCAGGAGAGGTCCGTATCAGCCCGTACCGTACGACACCACAGCATCCCTTGGAGGGGGTTATTGGGCCGTTTCTGGTCACAGAGGCTGAAATAGGCCTAGTTGGGAGGAGGGGCGATGGAATGTTTCGCCGCGAAATCCTACGCCTGTTATTGCTGGGGTACCTGGACTCGAACCAAGAACAAATGATAGCTATCTCGGTCGCGCCGCTCCCCCGCAACTGGGGCGGAATCCCGCGGATTTCCGCGGTTTTCATGGGTCTAGTGTACGCGCCGGCACGGACTGATACGGGCTCATTCTGGTCACGCGGGAAGGTATCTGGTCCGTTTCTGGTCACAGAAATTGAGAGGTGGGCCGCGCCGCGCGTTGAGCATGGTGACACCTTCTAGAGGCGGTTGACCCGGCTTCGGTAGAAGCCGGGTCAACCGCGCCTGATACATCGGGGTTAGTTGGTGGGCGCGCTGCCTGCGTCCGGAGGGGTACCGCCGCCCATTCCCCCGGTAGCGGCCTGCTGGGTGGCGCTGTTGGCGTAGTCGTTGGTCGGGTCGCGGTAGATGGTGTGCACGTGTCCCCAACCGGACGTGGTGACGCCGTCCACGTCGGCGCCGGCGGAGCCCTGCTGGGCCTGGAAGGAGACGTACACGTTCGCGCCGGAGATCGAGAACGAGATGCCGTCGCCGGTACTCATGTCGTACGTCGTCTCGCCCGACCAGGCGATGACGGTCTTGTCTAGGGTTGCTTCGATTTCGGCCAGTGCCGCGGCGGTGGTTTCCTCATCGGCCATGCCAGCCCAATTGGCGATCACGTCCAGGAGAAGCTGCTTCTGCTCGTCGGTGAGATCGGCACCGGTGAGCCCGGAGCCGGAGGAGAACTCGCAGGTGTCGCCCGGAGCGCACGTGCTCACCTCGCCCGAGGTCAAGGTCGCCTGCTGCTCGGCCGTGAGGCTGTCGAAGAACGCGAAGGCGTCGGTGTAGATCCCGACGAAGGGCTGGACCTCGGTGCCGTCGGCAGCCGTGTAGACGGCCGGCTGGATACCCAGGTGCGTCGGTGCGAAAGTGATGGCGTCGGTGGCGCCGTCGAGCGTGGCATTGATGCCGAGGTGGTGACCGCCGAACTGCACCTCGAAAGCGCTGGTGGCGGACGGGTCTCCGAAGAACGCGATGTAGTACTGGCCGAGCGAACTTTCGGTGCTCGAGCTGTTCTCGGCCAGGTACTCGTCGCCGCCCATGATGCCCGTGACCGTGGCGTAGGCTTCCTCGCTCAGCAGCGACTCGAGCACAGCCAGTGCGGCGGCCTGCTGCTCGGTGGTGAGGTCGGTGAGGTTCAGGCCGGCACGTTCGACGAAGGTGACGGGGAAGTTCGACCAGGATGTGGTCTTGGTTTCGTCGTCGTAGTCGTACACCACGGTCTCGCGCTGCTCATCCGTGAGAGTGGCCAGAAACGCCTCGGCCGCGGCTGCCGCGGCGGCAATCGTGTCCTTGGTAGTAGTCGCGTCGGTCGTCGACACCGTTGCGGCGTCCGTGAGCGCACTGGAGCTGGAGCTGCTGGACGAAGAGCTGGTGGTGGAATCGGTCGTGGTGGTTGCGCAGCCTGCCAGGGCGATGCCACTGGCCAACACCATGGCTATCATCCAGGTCGCTCTCTTCCGCAAGGGCTGCCCAACAGCAGTGGTTGTGGTCTCGTCGATCTTCCTCATGACAATCACGCTATGGACACTGGCTATGCGTCGGCTATGCCGTTCCTATGAAAAACCAAAGAGAGAATGCTGGCGTGAAAGTCCCCCCGCTGCCGGAGACCTCGCAGGCCCAGAAGAGGCCGATTGAACATTCCCTTGTTAGGGCCGACCACCGGAGGTTTGAAGCAAGACCAACGCGTAGATATTCATCCCTTCTTCACTACACGCGATGGTTTCTTGGTTGGGCGCAGCTTAAGCCAACCGCCGTGAACGCCGTCGCCCCGCAGTCGCCTCAGGCGGAATCGCGAACAATAAGTGTGAGGGCAGTGCTTCGACTTTCTTTCTTGCCAGCGGGTGCGCGGCCGAAGAGAATGATGTCGACAAGATCGATGGCGTGCTGAGCAAGTTCGGTTTTATCGATCGCGAGACTTGTGAGCTCAGGGGTGACGAGGGCGCCGACCGCCAACCCGTCAGTCCCGATCACGGCGATGTCGCCGGGTACGGAGATCCCGGATCGTGCGAACTCCTTCAGCGCTCCGATGGCCATCACGTCGTTGTAAACGAGCACGGCATCTGCGCCCGGATAGTTGTCCATGAGTTCACGAGCCGCACGGGCACCGCCTTCGTGGGTTTCGTCGTTTCGGAATTCGGAACTCTCAGTCCACGAGAGTCCGTGTTGGCTGAGGTATCTGCGGTACGAGTCTTTCCGGGCCGAGGCGATGTGGCTGGAATCGATCATGGCAATCTGCCGACGCCCGAGGGCTGTCAGGTGATCAAGAGCCGCGTCGACGCCGGCGGCGTAGTCGATCTCCACATACGCATCGACCCGATCGTCTGCGGATCCGTCGAGCATGACGAGCGGGACACCGTGAGCTTTTCCGCGGATCGCATCGTCGGGGAGCATGTCGACTGTATCCGTGCGGCAGCCGGTCAACACAAGCGCGTCTACGCGGTCCACCAAGGACTCGAGCCGCGATCGAGCTCTCTCCACGTCATCCCCGATGTCTGACAGGATGACGCTCCAGTCGCGCTCGGATGCGATGCGGCTAAGCGCCGACGCAAGCTCGGAATAGAACGGGTTGCGAAGGTCCTCCACGACCAACCCGATCGTCACCTCCCGTCCACGCACCAGGCTTTGGGCGGCGCGATTAGGGCGGTAGTTCAACTCGCGGGCGGCTGCGATGACTCGTTCGCGCGTGGTGGCGCTGATATCGGGAAGGCCGTTGAGGGCTCGGGTGACAGTCTGGCGAGAGACGCCGGCGACGCGAGCCACATCCAGGATGGTGACGGGTGAGCCCTTATTTGCCATGGACCAACCGTACTGCTAGCCTCGCCGTGAACGTTCCCGTGAACGTTCACGGCACTCAATTGAGGACGAGGTTTGTGAACATTTCGAATCCAGGCGGCCCAAGGCTCCGCCCGGCACGTGAGGCCAGGCGCGCGCGCACCGGTGTAGCAGTGCTGTTCGTCGTGAACGGTGCGTTGCTCTCCAATCTTCTTCCGCGCTATCCCGAGATCAAGAGTGACCTTGACCTGAGCAACGTGCTCATCGGGGCCGCCGTCGCCGCACACCCGCTGGGCGCTCTCATCGCAGGGCTCAGTGCCGGCATCCTGGTCCGCCGGTTCCGTTCGTCGAGAGTGGCCATCGGGTCTTCCCTTGTGGCCGCAGCAGCGCTCGTTCTGGCCGGCCTCGCCACCGAATGGGTGATGCTCGCACTAGCTTTCTTCATCGCAGGGGCGATGGACTCGCTCACCGACGTCGCGGCCAACTCGCACGGACTACGTGTCCAGCGATTCTACGGACGATCCATCATCAATTCGTTTCATGCCGTGTGGTCGATCGGTGCCGTCGCCGGGGGCCTTACCGGCGCCGCCGCCGCCAGCCTCGGCGTTCCGTTGGGATCGCACATCGTAATTGCAGCAATCGTTCTCGGGCTCGCGGCGTTAGCCTCTTCCCGCCTTCTCCTGCCGGGATCCGAGCCGGACCCGGTTGCCGTCGTCGAATGCTTGTCGGCTGCGGAGGTTGAGAAAAGTCTCTTCCCTGCAGCGCGACGGCGGGCCACTTTTTTCGCGCGGTACGGGGTTCTGCTCGCCTTTGTCATCATTGCCGCCGGCGGTGCGATCGTTGAAGAGGCGGGGTCTTCATGGTCGGCCATCTATCTCTCAGGCACCCTCGGCGCGACCGCGTTCGCAGCTGGTCTCGGCTTCATCACCCTCCAAAGCACGCAGGTCATCGGCCGCCTCCTCGGCGATCGCATGGTCGACCGATTCGGTCAGCGCGCAGTAGCCCGCGCGGGCGGGTTCATGGTGTTCGTCGGTATGGGCACCGCCCTGGCCTACCCCAGCGTGATCATCACAATCCTGGGGTTCGGGCTCGCAGGATTCGGCGTCGCCACATTGATTCCCGGCGCCATGCACGCCGCCGACGAATTGCCCGGACTGCGCCCCGGCACAGGCCTCACTCTCGTCAGTTGGCTACTACGCGTGGGCTTTCTCATATCCCCGCTCATAGTCGGAGCCGTTGCCGATGCTTCGTCTCTTCGATTCGGTCTCGTGCTCGTACCGATCGCGGGTGTCGTGGTAATCGTCTTCGCGGTCGCCTTCCCCGTACGAACGACTCAGTCACTCGACTCGACGGCCACACACACGTTTTCGGAATGCCTCGAATGCCAACACGACTCTGATCGCTTCCTTCTTTCGAATCCCGACGAGACAATCCCTGCCATATCAACCCACAAGAGAGAGACAAACAATGAGTGAAACCGCCCAGGTAACCGAGGACCAAACGATGGATGCCCGCGAACGCGACGTCCGCAACCGGATGGACCAGCACCAGCTCTACACCGACGCCGGCGCCGGCCTGGAAGCACTGACCGAAGAGCGACTTCGCGGCAAGGACCTTGCCGACGACTTCAACGCAACCCGGGCCCGAGACGAAAGCGGACGCCAACGCATCTTGCACGCACTGTTCGGCAGCATGGGCGAAAACGTGTGGGTCGAGCCACCTCTCCGTGTCGCCTACGGCAACCACGTGCACGTCGGCCACACGGTGTACGCCAACTTCAATCTCACACTCGTCGATGATGTCGACATCTATATCGGCGACCGCGTCATGTTCGCCCCCAACGTAACCATCACCACCACGGGACATCCGGTGCATCCCGAACTCCGCCGCGACGGATCCCAGTTCTCCGCCCCGGTGCACATCGAGGACGATGTCTGGATCGGCGCCGGCGCAATTATCCTTCCAGGCATCACTATCGGCGCCGGCGCAATCGTGGGCGCAGGAAGCATCGTCACGGCCAACGTCCCCGCCAACGTGGTCGTCGCGGGCTCTCCGGCCCGAATCATCCGATCGATCACCGACGGCGACCGGCAGTTCTCGTACCGCGCGCCGCGCGACCTCAAGTAGTCTCGATCCCAGCGCACGCGCTGCCCTCGGCAAAGCGCGCCCTGGGGTCAGAGTGAGGTGGTGTCCGTTGCCGGCGGGTTCTCGTTGGGAGTATCGCTGTCGGTGTACTCGCCCTCTGCCTGCGACTCGTCGGCGTCAATTTCCGGCGTGCCGGCCGCTGCCTCGGAATCGGTGTATTCGCCATCAGCGTCGTCGTTGATTTTCATGGTTCTCCCTCTCGAACGGAGAATCAGTCTATGTCGCTGGACTGGCCAGGGACAGGCGTACGTGATGTGCCGTGTCCCCTGTCCGCCTGCGGACGACCCTACGGGATCCGGGAACGCTGCCCTTCGACGCCCCGGCAACAGTCGAAAGTAGTCCCTTAGACGTAGGGCAGCTTCTACTTCAAAACGGCGCACTGTCTCTGGCGTTGGCTAGCTTCCCCCTGAATCAAGAACGGGCCTGGCTCAGGCTTGTCTCCGGCTGCAGCTACGCAGTTATCGCGATCGAACTCGTCGTTCCAGAGTCGACAATGCGCGGATTACTCGCCCGATCGCGTCACACCCTCGCCGACGATCTGGCCGCCTGGCGCTAGCCAATAGCCGACGCCCGACGCGCGCAGCGCCGCCCGCGACGCCCTCCGGCTGTGACTTTCGGCGCTCATTGGCGGCGTTCTGTGATCGCTATTTGGCGTCGACGGCTGTTCGGGAGTCGTCCACAGCGGATTGATTAGGCAGGAGCCCCAGGGCACGTGCACGGCGGTAGAACGTCGCTCTGGACATTCCAAGATCGCGCGCGACCTGGGCCGCTGTATCACCGCGTTCTATGAGATGGCGGGCGTTGCGGATCTGGTTGTCGGTGATAACCCGCGGGCGGCCGCCCAGATCCTTGCCGGCATCGCGGCGCTTGGCGATCGAGTCGACTACGCGCTCTCGTTTGATTTCGTGTTCCATCTGACCGAGCGCAGCCATGATCGTGAACAGCATGGAACCCATAGGCGTCGCTGTGTCGACATCGCCGCCGCCCAGGTTCAGCACGCGCAGGCCGGTGCCGCGGCCTCGGAGCTCTTCGGCGAAGGCGAGCATGTTCCGTGTCGATCGCCCAAGCCGGTCCAGGGTCGTGATGACGAGAGTGTCGCCCGCCTCGAGGGCGACGACCGCGCTGTCGAAGGCCGGCCGCGAGGCCAGAGCGCCGGAAACACCGTGGTCGACGTAGAGGTCATCACGTCGGACACCAGCGGCCAAAAGGTCCATCTCTTGCCGATCGGTGAATTGCTTGCGCGTCGATACGCGCGCGTAGCCGATCAACTTCGTCACGGTGCTCCTATGGTGTCTCACAACTAACGGCGAGTACCGCTATTCAAGCAGGAGGTTATGCGACGTAGTTACGAGACCCGCCGGTCCGCAAGATTGCGGCGATGGTGAGGAGGTGCAGATCACGGCCGTGAGACGTCTTATATCTCTAGGGATATGACGCGTCTCACGAGCTGATTTCGGTCGGCGTTAACAGCCACGAGCGATCCCCAGTCTCGTAACCAATGGGTTTGAGACAGAAGGGTTACGAGACAGCGGTCGACGGACGAGCGTTCTCGCAACGTGGGTCCAGAAATATGGACGACGCAGCAGCTCGAGAACACCTAATTCGAAGCCGAGGCAAAGGCGCCGTATGGCAGCTCCTCCGATGGAGCGGACCAGAGGAGCTGCCGTTCTAGCGAGTTAGCATGGGTTCATACGAGGGACTCCATATACTCCGCGGCCGACATTCTGCCAGCGAGGGGTGCGGCTTGTCCTGCCCACAGGTTGAGGTAGTCGCTCTCGCCGAGTTGTGCCGCGGCCTTGCGCAGCGGCTGCATGAGCGCGTTTTGTAGCGGGTACGGTGGAACGGCGCCTTCTTCGGCTGAAAGTTCTCTGATGAGGGAGTTCACGATGCCGCGAGCGTGGCGTCCGGAGAAGAGGCGAGTCAAGACGGTGGTTTCCGCATCTGAACTTGCGAGCATTTTGCGGTGTACGTCGCTCGCTCCTGACTCTGCCGTGGCGAGGAAGCCGGTGCCGATCTGCACCCCATCTGCTCCGAGAGCGTGTGCCGCGAGAATGCCGCGCCGATCGGCTACTCCTCCGGCAGCCACCACTGGGATGTCAACCGCGTCTGCGACCTGCGGGATGAGCGAAAAGGTGCCGACCAATGACTCTTCTACCGGGCTGAGGAACGCACCTCGATGGCCGCCCGCATCGCTGCCGGACGCAATGACGGCATCGAGCCCGGACGCTTCAATGACTCTGGCCTCTGCGACTGTGGTCGCCGTACCAATCAGCACGATTCCTTTGATTTTGGCTCGCTCGACGGCCCATACGGGCGGAAGCCCCATTACGAAACTGATGCTCGGTGGCGAGGAATCGAGAAGCGAATCAAGCTGCTCATCGAAGTTCGGTGCAGCCTCGACCGTCCCCGTCCATTCGACTCCCAAGCGCGCATAAAGTGGTGCAAGTCGCTTGATGTGTGGGGCTAGGTCGACAAGATCCTGCTCTCCCGGCTGCGGGACCCACAGATTGATCGAAAAGGGTGCGAGAGTCTGCGCGCGGATTCTTTCGACCACATCACGAATCTCGCCCGGAGAAAGGATGTGAGCACCGAACGAGCCCAGCCCACCAGAATTCGACACCGCGGAAACTAGGCTCACACGGGAAATCCCACCACCGAAGGGCCCCTGCACGATCGGATGCGCAATCTTCAACAGCGAGCTTAATCGGTTCATTCGCGCACCCCCGCGGCAGGCAGGCTACGCAGCCGAGTGGCAACCTCAGCTACTCGCCGCCCCAAATACTCAGCGGTTCGCAGATCGGCCTCGGGCGGAGCGATAGCCGACGACGCATCCGAGGGCGATTGCGCCATCGCTCCGAGGAAACCGCCGAGGCGGTTGAGATCGTCGATACTCCCATTCGAGGAGTACAACCATCCGGGAGGAAGACCCAGCGAAACCCAGTGCATGCCGTGTTGCGCCGCCAGCAGCGACAGAGACGTCAACGTGTTGAGCTTGTCGCCGTTGACTCCAGCCGAGTTGGTGAACCCAGCAGCTACCTTGTCCTTCCAACCCTGAACAACCCACACAGAAGCGCTCGCTTCAGCGAAAGCCTGAAATACAGCCGATTGGCTCCCCATGTAGGTAGGTGCTCCGAAGATGATCGCGTCTGCGGCCGACAGGCCGGCCCACAGTGCGTCATTGAGTTCGGCGACGTTGAACAACGAGGCCGAGCTTCCCGGGTTTTGTCGCGCACCCGCCACGATTGCTTGCGCGTGACGCTCGGTGTGCCCATAGCCGCTGTGATATGCCACGGCCACTTCGATGCTTGGTTGATCATTCATATTCATCCCCTCGATATGCCGAAACTAGACGACTGGTCAACTATACATATTTGACCGGTCGTATACTGCTCTTATGGGTCGAACAAGCGATGCGCCACAACAGCTGGTCGAAGCGGCGAGGAGTCTCCTGCACGACCGCGGATACTCAGCCATCGGCGTAGCGGAGATTTGCGAGCGCGCCAACGTGCGCAAGGGCAGTTTTTACTATTTCTTTCCCTCTAAGCAGGCACTCACGGTTGCGACGCTCCGCACTACTTGGGCGGCGGAGAGAGGTCGCTGGCTCGAACTCCTCGATGACGAGGATGGCTTGAGAGGGCTCGAGACGCTCTTCCGCGAACAAGCGGGCATTCAGCTCGAACATCACGTCTCGACAGGTTCAATAATCGGTTGCCTCTATGGCAACTTAGCGTTGGAGACTGGCGCCAGTGAAGCGGATCTTCGTAGTTGCCTCAGGGAAATATTCGACGATCAAAGTCAACTCGTATTCAGCGCGCTCTCTAAAGCGGCTTCCGTCGGCACATTGTCAATGAATAGAGTAACCATGGAGACCGGAAGAGGCCTCATTGCGCAATTAGAGGGCGCCGTGCTCTTGGCAAAACTCTATGATGACCCGTCGCGACTGGCGAACCTCTGGCAACAAATGGCCGGGTTGCTCGGCATTGCGCGGTCATAGGTCTTCATCCGTAGAGCCGCTCACCTGTCGGTGTTGGCGATTCATGTCGCGCCACGTCAGCTCGCGCCGCTCCGATCCGTTATCTCGCACGTGATGCTCGCCCAAGCTTTGACGAAGAACGGGCCGTTGCGCCGCCGATCAGCAACGGCACCGTCTTAGGGGCATAAGACGACTCACGGCCGTGATCTGCACTTTTTCAAAATCACAGGAATCTCGCTGAGCGACGAGTCTCGTTGCTACTTCGCATAACTATTTGCTTGAATTGCGGTACTCACCGCTAGTTATGAGACGCCCCAGGAGCAGGCCTCGAGGCCGGCGACACGCTCCTGATCACGACGCTGAACTGGCTGGTGGCGATTAACGCAGAACATGCCTTGGGCACCAACTATCCCGACCATCAGCACCAAGATTCAGCGGCGTCCCGCTCACAGATTCGGCCTGGCGCGTCCCACTCAGGAGGCGCTCGCCTCGACTGAGGGTCCGTCAGGCCTCGGCGCGGAGGTAGGCATAGACGGTCTCGCGGCTGATTCCGAAGTCGCGCGCGAGAGCAGCTTTCGGCACGCCGGCGACGGCCTTCTCGCGCAGTTCCGCAGCTCGAGCCTTATCGAGGGACGGAGTGCGGCCACGGTAGACGCCGCGCGCCTTTGCCGGTGCAATGTCCTCGCGTTGACGTTCGCGGATCAACGATCGCTCAAACTCCGCAAAGGCCCCCATGACGTTCAGCAGCAGGACCGCCACCGTCCGATAGGGGATCGACTAGCGAACTATCCCCCTCAGCCGGCATCCCGTATCGAACTTCCGCCATAACGGTCAAGGGGGGTGTCGGCGTGCAGCGGCGCTAGCGTGATCCTTATGCTCCGCAGCGACCTGATTGGCGCTCTGATCCAAGAGCGGATAAGTACCTGCGAAGAAGCATGCGACGAACTGGTCCGTGTGAGCGAGCTCTGCGCAGAGGAATGTCTAACGTTGCCCGGTGATGGAGAAATCACAACGTGTTTCCTAGCACACTTGTACTGCGTTGAGATTGGACTTGTGACGGCCAGGGTTCTTTCATGGACGACCAGCGCTAATCACGCAGGAGCGATTCTAATCCTGGATGCCTGCGTGGAAGCCTGCATAGAGTCCGTGATTGCATGTGAGCGAATGGCTCAGCTCCACCCCAACTGGGTAACCTGCACACAAGCGTGCCATCGTGTGAGTAACGCCTGCACCGACCTGCACCGACCTGCGAGTGGCCCTATCCGCCCGATAGACGATCGTCTTCCGACCGCTCTGGTGGCTGGCTCTGGTGGCTGGCTCTGCTGGACCTTGTGTGCGCTAAATAGGGCCAATGCTGCCCCGTCGTTGGCGGGTTAATTCCCGGACGAGCGGGCGCGGTTCTGGCATGACCGTCATGCCCTCAGGCGTGTTTGCAGACTTGACTAACGCTTCGACCCACTTCGAATCGAGGAGAGGCCCTCGGCCATCGGCGAACTTGAAGAAGAGTGGGGCGCCGGGGAATATCCAGATCGAACCCCACCCTCCGTCACCGTCCGTCTCATCCTTCCAGGAGAGATGAAAGCTCTCTCTTAGGTGGAGCTTGACCCCGATGGCGACCTGAAGATGAGCGAGTGTCCAGTCGTTGAAACAGATTGTGAGGCCCGAGTCGTACGTCAGGGTTCCCATGAGCTTTCCTTTCGTGCAGTGACTATGGCCGGACCATAACCCCACTACGTAGCCTCCGGGAGGGGGTTGCGCGCTCCCGCGCTACTGTGCGTTCCATACTGCTCGGCGACGTAACGAGCACCCTGATTCAGGAGCGGATAGCAGCAGAACCGACGACGGCAGCGCCGTTCGTGTCGCGGATGACCTTGTGGCCGTAGCCGTCCTTAGTCCCAAAGCGCACGTAACCGTCATCAGCAATTGCGCCAGCCCATATCCAGCAGTCATCGGCAGCAGGTCCATTGACGACGTGCGACCAGAAGCGTTTGGGCTCTGGGCTTTCAGTTCTCCCCGTCGAGGGCTGGGCCTAAGCCGTCTCTTTCACTTCATCGAACCAACACACGACGCCGTTCGCCGCTTGGGCCTTACCGACAAGGTCGGCTGTTTCTGCGGCGGAGGCCGCCGCAATTTTGAGAAGAAGCGTTACCTGCTCGCTCGCACCGGCGGCCGTAGCGGGAACACCGTAGAGACCATGTCCGTCTGTGCCGCTGCAATGGGTGCCCTCGACTGCATCCCTGTGCCAGGTCGCTAACTGTGTGCAAACCTGGGCGAGCGACTGCTGTGCGATTTGAAGGGCGCCCAGCAGCTCGTACGAATCAGAGGGGCGCGGCACCGTTCGCGTGGCATGCGCAAGCGACCGGGCGAGCCCGGCCAGCTCATCCGCAATCTTGATCTGTGAGCCGTCTTCGTTAGCTGACATTGAGTCTCCTGGTCGATAGTTCTACTGGGTGAGCTGGTACACACGCTGATAAGAGACGCCACGCACTACGTCGATATCGCGCATTGTGTAGCCGTGCGCCTCGAGGCGGCGCGCGACGGTGCGGCGGCGCCGCCCGCGGATGGGGATTTATCTGGACACAGTGGTCGCCGTTCCTCGGGCTAGGCGCTCCGTCTGAGCGTCATGCTTGGCGTGGCGCTCCGCTGTTCCAATGATGATTGACCAAGGCGAGCCGTCAAGCCCTGACAACATCGCCGCGTTTTGCCAGACGTATAGCCACAGGCCGCACATGGCCTCGTCCGCCGCGGCCGGGGACTTCAGATAGTGATTGCAGATCGCAAACGTCGGAACACTCAACTGATCGTAGATCAGACCGAACGCAGCCTGACTGCCCGAAGCCATGCTCAGCATCAGCTTCTGCTGATCGGATGCTTCGGACAATGGCGTCACCACACTATGCCGCTTCGAACGCCAGAATCGAATATCACCGCGCTACACAGAGGACCTCCGCTGCTGGCATGCACGGGCTCACGGCCGGCGAGGGGCCAAAGCTTGTGACCGGTCGATCTACACCCGATACCATTTGAGTCGCTACGCCCACAGCACTCGCCGCCGGCACAGTCCGGCCCCACTCCTGCCGCAGAACCCACACCCCTTAGAGGGATATAACCCGACTGCAACTGATTTACCGTCGACATGAACGGTGCAGTACTTCCTCCTGCTGGATACAAACCGAATTCCTCCAGTTTCCTCTGACGCTGCCGGCATTTACTGGCTGCGCCCCGATGCGTGCACTGCCCTGCACACAACTCACCGTACTCCTGGGCCCACTGCGACCCCTCGCGATCGCGACTGGCACCGCATCAACGGCGACCAGGCCGTTGATGTCGACCAGGGCAATAAATGACATCTCGACCCACGTATCCCGGCCGACAAACAGCCTGAAGAGGCCGCCTATGGGCGGCGCGCATCCGCTCGGTTGGGGTCCGGCTTACGGGCACTCGTGAGGGAAGTACTTCGGAAACGGATCAAGCCAAGGGCCGCTATACACAGTTGGTCATGCGGTGAATACATGCGACTATGACGCATGATCGACGAAGAATTCAGTGCAGCGTTGAGGGCCTACCACGAGGCTTGGCATCAGTACCGTTACGACCCAGCGCGCCAGCGCGGGGAGGCTGTGCTGAAGGAGCGATTCTTAGCGGCGGTCGGCTCCGAGCGAGGTCCGGAGTTGTGGGCCGCTATCCGCGCGTTGCAGGCTGAAGCGGACCGTGTGCCTGATCTGGGCGGACCGCTCACAAACTACATCGACGCGATCTACGCTTGGGCAGCCACCCATCCCGAGGTCGACCCCAGCGGAATGCGCGCAATCATCGACCCACTGATCTTTGATCACCGGTAAATCGCTCGGGCTACTTCGACGATGTGGTGGTGAATAATCCGCTCGAAGACGAGTGTCCGCGAAGGACACCAGGGAAGAAACCGCTTGATGTCACCTCCCCTCCCCTCCACGAGACGAGTCGATCCCTCACTTGTCTACTAGACCGGTGAGGGATGGGATACGAGACGTAGGAAATCGCCTGTTGGCGCGACGCGCGGCAGGTGACTTGTCGCGCATCTGGACCTGTCTCGCATCCGTAGGGCGATTTCAAACGGTGGAAGCAACAGGGGCTATTTCCTTCCTCGAGACTAGCTCGCTGAGCAGGTCAGCCAGGGTGCTGCGTTTTGGTCGATGCGCCAACTGCGTACAGGAGCAAAGCGTCACGTTTCCCTTCTGTCCGCGAGAGCGTCAGTGCGACCATGGCGGTGCCTTCAGGGGGACTGGGCCGCTATCGAGGCATACCCGATGTGGCCCACGCCACGCCGCTGGATTGGCAACCCACGTTGATACCGACGGTCATCCGAAGTGCCATGGATACGGACCATGGGTGAACACCGCTATAAGCAGTCCCCAGAGCGCCCCCAGAAGAAGCGCGATTATGATCCGAAGACCGTGTGGTTTCATCCAGGGGACGGCAGCGAGAGCGACAGCCATGACAACGGCCGCCCAGATGCAAGCGCCAACTGCGATGCCCACAGAATCGAGGGATAGGCCCCAGCCGCCGCCACTGCAGCCGCTGATTCCGCACCAGTTGATTCCTGCTATCGCCGCTAGCGGGAGACAAAGTAGGACCGCGAGCGGGAGAACCCGAAGGAGATGAAGTGCTGGTTCCTTCTCATGCGGTCACTTCGCGGCTGTCAATTGGGTCTGGAGTGCGTGTTCGGTTCGCCAATCCGGTCGGAACTGATTCCCTCGCCGTGATGTCACCATGAAGAGATCGTATTGGTCCGGAGGCGGCATCGCGGCGCGGTGTTCGCAGACTTTGCCGTCTCGGCAGAAACGCCAGGAGGCCTCAAACGATCCTTCCGCCGGGTACAACCAAGACGCGATGAAGTGTCTCGTAACCTAAGTGCCTCACCTGCCATGGGATACGAGACCTGGAAATCCCCAGCTCGCGCGACGAGTGGCACGTCGCTTGTCTCGTATCTGGACCTGGCTCGCATCCGTAGGGTTTCGAGACAGCAGGATGGGGTACTCGTTCATATCCTCATGGTGTCCCGGCATCAGGCCTTATGCCGGGACAGCCAACCGCTCATTTGGAGCTGCCGGGCTCACGGGTGGAACCTCTGATCGCGGATACGACCCATCCCCGTTCCAATCGGATGGGGTCGCCCTACGACGAAGCTGACCTGCCGATTGCGGGGTACGAACGCAGCAGCCGTAAAAGCGGCTTTGGGTTCCTCTATCGGTCAATCGAGGTGGCCGCTTTAAGCGGCCCGAACACATTCTCCTCATCAATCTGGATGGAGAACGGCGACTCTGTGTCAGCCTCTTCGATCAAGCCGGTTGACTTTTGAATCGACCGGGCCGCGTCCAAGCTCTCACCGTTGGTGATGAGGTTAGCGCCAATTGCGCCGACTCCAAGGTCTGGACGCACGCCGATCATTGGAAATGGGACGTCCGCGGGCCAGGTCTCCTGCAAGTCAGCGATGACCTTGTCGGCTGCTGCACTGTATTCAGCTTGGGTGAAGCCGGTGTCCTCTACGACCTGCGCTTGCTGGCCTGTCATGGTGACAGCTTCCATGACCGCGGGTACCGCTTCACTGGTTAAACCGATAACGGGTTGCATGTCGCTGTCAAAGTAGAAGAATGCGTAGTCACTCGGAAACGACTCCAAGACCGGGCCCACGGCCGATGCGAATTCCGAGGAGGGGATAGCCGCGAGTTCCACGTCGGTAGGCGTGAGTGAGTCGTCAGCCGATGCCGCGGTCGGTTCAACGCCCGCAGCGGAAGCTGCCGCGTAACCGGACAATGCCAGCGCGGTCACGCCAGCGCCAACTACCCAGGAAGCCATTTTCTTCATTATTACCCCTCATCTGGTGTGGTCTACGACTGCCTAGACCGGTTCGCAGATAACACCACATTCCAGCGGTCGAAATCTAACCCGAGCGAATAGACGCGTTCATAGGTAAATGTCCGGCTCGGTCCCCCGAGTTTCGCTGCATCCCGAACTGGGGGTGGTCGCCAGTATCGCGAGGCCGCGGGAACGTCCCCCAGGTCATCCCCACGGACAGGCGTCAGGTCCACATTCGATGCGGAGAGAGCGACGCACATATGTTGATGTGTCTCGAATCCCATCCGGCTCATATCCCATGCGTTACGAGGCGCTCCGGTAACGCGACACTCCTTAAGTGCGGACAGCATATTCAGCGTGCGCAGCGTGTAATTCGCGAGAAACGGTCGCCGTAGGGGTTCGCTTTACTATGTTGAGGTCATGGACCACATAGACCGCGAACCGATCGACACTCCTCACCGCCGACCGCCCGCCCTCGCTGCCGCAGCCATAGCGCGTCGAGCTCCAATAGAGGGCTTCGAATATCTGGCAATTTCGCGGTTCGCGGCGGAGGGCCACAAATGAAGAAGGGCCCGCAACCAATGATCCAACCATCATCTTCACGCATATCGGTTGCGAGAGTCTGGTGGCTGTTCACCATTGGTGGTGTCATCGTCACTTTTCTTATTGCGCGGTTGGTTGCAATTTCCATCATGACCGCTTCCAACGCGGCAGCGTTCGAAGCCCGACCAGAATTCGAAAATTGGACTAACCCCAGCTGGGGCACCGAGGCACCTGCCACGGTTGTGGCAGTTCTGAGCGTCGGAATGCTGATGGCTCTGACGGGCATCATTTGGTGGAAGTTCTTCCCGCGGCAAGAGTAAGGATTTTCCATCGGGGCCAGAACGTGTCCCCTAACCGAAGCGTCTCATAAGCCATGAGCTACAAGACGCTGACTACCGTTCTGAGCCAGCGCCGGCAACCAGGTAGAAGCGCCAAATAGCGATCGCCGAACGTCCACTCCCCCGGCCCGGCAACACGCGCGGAATGACGCGCCCGCAGGGCGCCCGACAGACTCGCCCGAAATAGTGACCGGTGATCGGGGGTTATGTGAGACTGCCGGCATGACGGATATGCTCATCGGCTATGCCCGGTGTCATCTCTCGAGGTCGCCTGCACCGGCAACGGATACACGTGGTGGGCCGTGCAGGCGACCTCGAAAAACGACAACTGAGGTGACGTCAGTGAAACCGGTGACGGTGTTGCCGCCGGTCACCGGGCCATGTCATCGACGACCGTAAACGGAATCTCCTCCCCGTCGATCGTGGCCGACATTGCCCGGTGAACCCAGTACCGGTGATCACCACGATCGGCTTCCGGACCGTTGTCCGGTGTGAGGCCGCTTATCACGGCCGCCGGCAAGAATGTGAAACCGTCGGGAAGAGTGCCCAACCCGTAAGTTCCACCACCGACGACCGTGACATCGACCACCGTGAAGCCGGTGGCGGCAACTTTACCGGGAAGATCCAGACCAGTTCAAGAGACTAAGCGCAGAGGTTTCTAGCCCTGCTTCAGGGGTGACTTTTCGGAAAGTGTGGGCGGCCTGTGGTCGTTATAGTTCGGGTAGAGGTGGGTCGCATGCGGGCGCATTCGCACGCATTCTGATTTGAGTAACCCCACGAAGAGACACCCGTCCTCACGGACACGGCGGTCGCGACCGGGTGCGGAGTTCTCCTCACCCGGGAATCGTAGTCCGAGCAAACGTTCAATTCATGGTGGACAATATCCCGCCTGACTACTGGTGCCGATCGTTTCCGCCTGGTTGCGAATGCGCGAGGACGACCGGCTTCACCTCTCAGTTACGGCGGCTCCAAACATTGACATTGGCTGGTCCGGGGTGTCAGATGTGTGAAAGCGCAAGTTGAGCAGGGGGCCCACTCGCGTGTGGGGGTGCTCATGAATCTACGCAACCGCTTCAGCTCAAGCCGCGGTGCCCGATGAGCGCCACCGCTACGCCCCGTCAAATTTTCGACCTGGTCGACTCGTTACTCTCAGACACGTGGCCTGTCCTGGAACGCGACGCAGTAACTCTTCTCGAGAGGCATTCCTGCGACGTATTACTCGCCCACCGGAACATTGAACGTACGGTTCGGGTCGCGCGTTGGCATTGCCCCGAACTGGACATCTGGGGCGCCTGGACGGCCTGTCCCCCGCGCGGTATTGGGCTCAGTGTCTATCTGTCAGACACCACCGCCACCGGCCTCACCATCTCGCTCGGGTACGGCGCTCTGATCAGAGAATTCACCACTCATCTGGGGGCGCCAGAGATCATTAGCCGCAACCCCTACAGCCCCCGAACCTCGTGGACAAGCCACAACCTAGCCGTCAGCGTGGACTCTTACACTCGAGAACACGAGTGCCCCTTGATCAAACTGACCATCCAACCCCTGACCACAGTCATCCAACACCACGTCACCACAACAAACCCAACCGTCGAAATCTGAGGTACCAGCCGGCACCTCGGCACCTACCCTTTGACTGGATAACCGGAGCGTTGAAGGCGAGGGCACGCAAGCGGTTGTGTTAGTCGTTCCGCCTAAAGCGAGAGCCCGTGATGCACGACACCATCAGCGATGTCGTGCAGCTTTGAGCTGCTGGTGCGCGCGTAAGTGCGGAGCAAGGAGAAGGCCGCATCAATGGACACCCCGTGGCGCTGCGCCAAAACACCCTTAGCTTGCTCGATGAGTATCCTGCTCTTCAGCGCTTGCAGTAGTTGACCGTTCACCGTGCCTTGATTGCGGATGGTTTGTTGCTGAACAAGGCTGATCGTTGCCACTTGAGCCAAGGCCAGCGCCAGAGCTGCGTCCTGGTCGCTGAACGGTTCGCGGACGGAACAGAAAAGGTTCATACTCCCAAAAGTGTGACCACGCAGGCACAATGGAAAAGAATGCACGGCATCGAATCCCCGCGACAGGGCAATCGCAACGAACTGAGGCCACCGCCCGGCTTCTTCGGAGAGATCAGAAACCTCAACAGGTTCCCCGGAAACGAAGCAGTCCAGACACGGGCCCTGATCGTAACCAAGCTGGGCCTCTTCAACCTCGCTCGTACGCTCGTTCGAAGACGCCACAATGTGAAGAACACCACCGCTATCGGCCAGAAGAATTCCGGCGTCTGTCGCCGCTGTAAATTCGGTGCTGGCCTGGACGAGTGTGTCCATGGTGTCGACGACGTCGTGGCCCGCACTAAGTGAGTCGGCGAGGAGCACAAAAACGTCTGCAAGATCAACTTCACGTTGAGAGGACACCATGCACCCAGAGAATAGAGCGCGATCACACCGGCCGTAAAGGGGTTGCACACCGTCATGCGTGTCCGGTAAGGGAGCGCGTACCGGCCACTGACCGGGACGTGGCCACCACCCGGGGGGGGTGTGGAACTAACCGGCCGGTAGGACCGATATCGCTCCCTTTCAGTAACTGTTCTCGGACCACTACCAACGTGGGGACTCTTGAACATACCCAGGACGAAATGGGCGAGGGTCACCCTCACCCCTCGACCAAATCGCTAACCTGGTTAGCTATTACCTCAGGAGGTGCTCGCCTCGACGGCGGATCGTCAGGCCTCGGCGCGGAGGTAGGCGTAGACGGTCTCGCGGCTGATTCCGAAATCGCGCGCGAGCGCAGCCTTCGGCACGCCGGCGGCGGCCTTTTCGCGCAGCTCCGCAGCTCGAGCCTTGTCGAGGGACGGAGTGCGGCCACAGTAGACGCCACGCGTCTTTGCCAGCGCAATGCCCTCGCGTTGACGTTCGCGGATCAACGATCGCTCAAACTCCGCAAAGGCCCCCATAACGTTCAGCACCAACCTGGGTGAACTCTAGATCGCACTGCCCATGAGGTCATGGATGCTCGTGCTCGGGATAGGCGAGCGAGCGGTCAACGAATCGCCTTTGAGCAGCTCAAGGAGGTATCCCCAGTCTCATATGCCATGGGTTTCGACACACTGAGGTTACGAGAGACACCTCACCTATGAATCGATTGCCACGGGCAAGCTGCGCGGCATCTCGGTCTCAGGTTTGCCCGCGAGAGGAACGGTCAGGGCCACAGATCCGAGCCAATAGCCCAAGGCCGACCGTGCTGATGCTCTGTCATTTGGGAACCACTTCCGGAGCGACGTCGTTGGCTTCCCACAACACGAACGTCGCGCGGATTCTACCGTGACAGCTGCAAGTCGTGAGAATGCTTTTGAGTCTTGGGACGAACCGGCGTTGTCCGGTCATGTATTAGGTAACGGCAGTCAAAATGAGCCGAACCCGAAAGTGGTGCAAAGTGCGCGATATCGATCTAGACGATCTTCTAGCGAATAGCCGGCCGATTGTCGACCCCATTGCGACACAACAATCGATTGACTCGATGATCGAAACCACGAGCGCGCAGGCCAAGCGCATTCGCGCAGCCCGGCCATTGTGGAAGCGACCACTCGTCACATTTCCGATCCTCGGAGTTTGTGCTTTGGCAATCACCGCTGGAGCACTCGTCTACTCATTCGGAGGCAACCCCGACGTGGTCATCCCGATCAGTTATGTGACTGACAGCGGCCGGGCGGTGAGTTGCGGGTATGCGCTGCACGTCGGGACTGAAGCGTCTACCGACGCTGATCCGCTCCGGAAGTTTGTCGCCGAGCACGACTGGAGCGGAATTGGCCCGAGGGTTTACCTCGAGGCGATCGCTCATCCCTACGTGCCAACTCCCGCCGAAGCGGGCGAGCTCACCGCCGATAACATCGATCGCATCTCGTTCGATCTCGCGCTCAATACAGTGATTTCGGACGAATACCCACCTGGGTTGGAGCCCGCCGGGGTCAGCGCCGCAGAATCCAATTGCACAGGCGAACTCCAGTGAGCGCGGATCTGAGCGTCTCACAATCGGTCATAGGCCGAAGTAAGGGTGAATCTGCGAAAGATCGCGCGGCGATCCAGGACGAGCGGGCGGAGTCGCTCCTGCGCACTGACGCGGCCGCTGTTCTCCAGTATCTCGCCCGCCGTGTCGACCCAGGCGACGACGCCTCCGACCTGCTGAGCGACTCGATGCTCGTCGTGTGGCGTAAACGCGGCGCGATCCCAGCGAACCCAGTCGAGGCACGGATGTGGTTCTTCGGAATCGCTAGGAGAGTGCTCCTCACCTATCGACGGTCAGCAAGCAGGCAGAATTTCCTGGTCGCGCGTCTCAAGGCGAATTCAGCGACCGCGCCCGTTCATGCGAACAAGGCCGGCAACGTCGATGACGGTGGCGAAGATCTCCGAGCACATGTGCGAAGTCTGGTGGGCACCCTTTCAGACACCGACCGAGAGATAGTCACACTCGTTCACTGGGAAGGGTTCAGCCTGGAGCAAGCTGCAGTCATGCTTTCAATGCGAGGGTCGACGGTTAGGACTCGATACTCACGGGCGCGAGCCCACCTGAAAGCCCTACTTCTGGCCAGTGAAGATATCGCACCAACCGCACTCTGACTGCCCCCGAAGGCCAGCGAAGTCGCCCGCACGCCGGATCTTCAACCGTCACTCGCCCGGGAGCTGGCAGTACTGACACTGCCGGATTGCGACGCGACCCGTTTGGCTGTCCCGACACTGAGCCCGATCACGGGACGCCACACGTACGAGCTCGAGCACGTCAACCTGCGTCTCGGATCCCATGGGATACGAGGCAAATAGGTTTCGAGACATCCCAAGGACGGAGAGAAACAAAATCTCAGCTTTTGCTTTGGCCGATAGCTCTCACGGCGTTTGAAAGCGGAGGGTGCACCTCAACTCCCATTCCATCGACATCGGCTGCTAGTTTTCTCGCACGAGGCAACGGGTGGGAGAGTGCTGATGATGAGGCATCAAGGCAGAACTGGAAGAATTTGGACCTCAACAGGGCTGATTCTCTTATCCCTTTTGGCAATGTCGGGTTGCACGACAGATGATGCCACCTCTCAAGTCCGATCGTTTCTTGCTACAGACGCTGGTCCTGAGGACGCCCTGCCACCGGACGCAGTAGCGGACGGCCTAGATGCGGAATCAAGCCGGCAGGTTGGAACAAAAGGGGACGTGACGTATTACGTCGCCGATTTCAAGGACCCGCGAACCGGTGCCGCGGGCGTGTGCATAGTCCTCATTAGTGAGAGCGCTCAGTTTTCCAATTCCGCGTGTGGATCGGCCGTTGGCATGCGAACTACCGGCAGCGAAACCGGGGGTGCAGAGATCGTTCAGAAGGGTGATGAAGCACCGGACGGGTGGGTTCTTCTTAGTGATTTCCTCATTGTGAACCCTGACGCCAAGAACTAGCCTTCCCGGGCTTCCATTACCCCCTTCTCCAGCGCCACCGTTCTCGTTATAGGAACGGAGTAGCGGGGCAAGGTGACTCCCCACCAGGGCGATTTCCGTGCCTCATATCCCATGGGATACGAGACAGATGCGTTGCGAGACACGCGTTCGTAGCCACCTGGAGGATCTGGTGCACGCGTGGCTGCGCTTCGACGGTGGACTCCCTCGGAAACGAACTCAGAGCTATTACTAGAGTGACCGCATGGACATCCAATGGGACGAATCGTTCTTCCAGCGCACACAAGTCGAGCAGCCGATCTACTGGGTCTGCTTCTGGACTGAGATTTCTGATGCCACTGCGATGCACGACCCCATGAGAATCGTCAACGCTTCGAGCGTCGATGAAGTCCTCAACTGGATACACGAGACTCTCGGATCGCGAAGATACGAACTCTTCGTGGAAACGACCGACCACGCAGAGTCGGTCCAACATGGTTGGGTCGAACAGAAACAATTGGTGCGCCTTGCGGGCAATTACAGCCCATCCGGCACCGTCGCAACAGTATTTCTGACCCGGGCAGATGACTCTTGAGAATCCGACGTTCGCATCCCATCGGATAGGAGGCACGCAAGTTACGGGACACCCGAGCCATGGGCTGTGCACGCTTTCTTCTCGCGTGAATCTAGCTGGCCGTCCGGGGACTTCCGTCAACCATGATTACAACCACTTCAAGTCCTGAGGGAGATTTGTGACCGGCGAGGGATTGCACCGAACGTCCAAGCGTCGCATCGTCTCCTTTGGACAACATAACCTCCAGAACGCCCGTCTTCGGGATAGGTGCGACGCTGAAACCGAGTCTGTCGCCTGTGAGCTCCCTCACCTGCGTAGCCAAGGCAGCGGTTTCTGCTTTCGCCTCATTCAGCGGATGTCCCACGTGCTCGATGACCTCGAACGGGATGCCCGGTTCTTCCAAGGTGCTCAGCGCGGCAGCCGGTGCTTTCGCGGCAAACGCGACCAGAAACCCCGTCTCGGTGAACTCGGAGTAGGAAAAGTCGTCCGGGAAGGCAGCCATAACAGCAGCAATCGCGGCGGTGGCGGCCGGGCCGAACGTTACCCATGTCTCTGCGACACCGGCGCTCGGTGTTACGACCGGCAGGCGCTCAGCTCCTGCTTCGGGGGCATCGGGGTTCGACGCACCCGCAACCTTCAAACGCGCGGGCGCAGTGATTTTGCGAACGACCAGCGACGCGCATACAGCTAGCAAGCCCGTCCAGATCCAAGCTGCCCGACCGGAAAATAGTGCCTTCGCCACGCTGTCTCCTCGCTATGTAAGAGTTGCTGCACTGTAGCTCTTTTCGTTGAGCCTCGGCTGCGCAGGTGCGACTCACTATGTGCACCAGCGCTAAGACAAGAACGTCTACGCCGCGGAGCATGAAGCGGAATGCTCTGAGTCGAAGGTCGGGGCCCGAGGCTCAAGAAGGATCCGAAGTCTCGCAACTCATGCATTTTGAAACACTTGGGATTCGAGACACTTAGCGCTTCTGACCTTTTTGCGTTGGCGTCGGATTTGGTTGGAACCAAATCCGGTGGTGCCGGACACTTCTAAGTATGAGCACCAGTGATTCAGTTGAGTGGGACCTAGCTCTCGCCGGACGCGGCGAGGCGTTTGGCCGCGTGTATGACCGACATCACGATCGCGTACTACGTCACAGCCGGCGTCTGGTGATGAATTTTGTTGACGCAGAGGACGTTGTTTCTCTGGCGTTTCTGGAAGTCTGGCGGAAACGAGATTCTGTTCGTTTCGTTAACGGATCGCTCTTGCCCTGGCTGCTCGTCGTCGCAAACTATTCCGCGAAAAATCTGTCTCGTAGCGCCCGCCGCCATGAAGCACTCCTCCGCCGGCTACCACCCATCCAAGACGCCCCTGCTGCTGTGGACGAGCTCAGCGACATCGAACTGGCTCTGTCCCGGCTACCCGTTGCTGCACGTCAAGTCATCACTCTCTGTGTGCTCGAGGGATTCAAAGTAAGCGAAGCGGCGATCGTGCTCAACGTCCCGGACGGCACAGTCAAATCCCGGCTCTCCCGAGCAAAGAGAAGGTTGGCTCAAGAATTTCTAACCGGACCGGTCCCAGCAACCGCGGAAAGGACATCATGACCAACCACTCCTCGTCTCAAGCTCGACAAGAGGCATTTCGCACCCTGCTTGTCTCACAAGTTGAAACTGATGCGCTCACCGGCGCCCCCCAAAAGACCTCCTCCAAGTGGCTCCCCGCAACCCTGGTGACAGTTGGAATCGTGATCATCGGCAGCCTCGCACTCGGGAACCTCAACGGTCAAGAGAGCGACACGCCCCTGGCAACGGCCGGCCCTGTCGCAGTCAACCCGCCGGACGCTTCCGGCGACGAGACCGTCGCTAGCGACCCAGCAGAGCTTGCCGCCGGCGCACAGCTCGTGGTTGTGGGAACGGTCATTGGAGTAGAGGAGACGCAGGCTCCTGCCGAGGTGCCACAGCCCTATGGCGTGGTGAAGACGTTCACACTCGTCCTCTCCACAGACCAGACGATACAAGGCACTGCGGAGCCGGGACCGGACGGATTTTTGCGTATAGTCATCCCGTCTTTCGCCACCAGCACTGGCGGGCTATCGGTCGACGAATACCTCCAGCGCATCCCTCTAGGCAGCGAGGTAGCTGCCTACCTGGAACGGGGTTGGCCCGCCAGCGGGGGGATGGTTAATACAAACCCTGAGTACGCAGCAGCCGACCAGGTCCCGCTATACATTCCGACCACCAGCCAAAGCCTGGCGGTGCAGGTTCACGAAGACTCCACCGTGTTCTGGCCGCTCGCAGGAACATCGAAGGAGGGAACAATTCGTGACGCGTTGCCGGGAGGCACCCTCGTCCCTCTGGCTGGCGATTGAATCAATGGGCGCGACGCGCTCAGCTCTCCCTGGCACCGTTGACTCTCCCTGGCACCGTTGACGCGACGCGAGAGCGTCATAACGCATGGGATACAAAGCACTTAGGTTTCGAGACATTCGCGCCGCGGGTGAGCTGCCTACTCCCGGCGGTTCCTTTGCGGCTGTTACAACAGACTCATCGATGTGACGCGGTGGGTGACGGCTGACATTTGTTGGCTGGGTACCCGTCGCACAGTTGCACGCGGGATGAAGCGTTTCAGCAGACGTTGCAGCAACGCGACGAGGTTGAGGTCGAACCATCCCAGACATTGCCCCAGTGATGCCGACCGAGCCCACCAGAAGTAGGTGAGCCACGCAACAAACCCAATCGGAATGACCAGCCACAGAAGGAATCCGCGGATCGTGAGCAGGACTAGCGCCGCTTCCGGGGCGATGTTGTTCACGTAGTCACGTCGAAACTTCAAGACATCCTCCAGAGGAAGCAATCGTGCCGTCGAATTCGGGTACTGCGGCTCGATGATTTTGAGTCCTCAGTGAGCTTTGTCCATGATGGCATTCCATCCGAGCTTCTCCGCCCAGGACCCATGAGTGGAGAGGACTTCCGATCCTCGTGCTCTCCGGCCCCTATCTGTCTCGTATCCCTACGGATGGGAGACGTCTCACGCGCCAAGTCGGGGTGGCTCAAGGATCGATCCCCACCTTCGTAACCCATGTGTTCGACACATTGAGCCCAGAATCACGCGTGAGGGGCATCAAACTCCAGCCATCAAGCCGAGTGAACGAGCGCGGCGTGACCATGGTCACGTCTCGTATCCGTACGAGGCACTTAGGTTTCGAGACCTTCGAGCCCACGCGGTCGCCCACGCTTCCACAACCACTGGACGCTGGAAATTGTTGGCACCATCCCCTATGGTCGCGAGTGGGAGCCGGGTAGGTATCCACCTCCCGCTTCCCCGAGGAAGGACCTCCATGACTTCTCGAGCCCCCATGCTGACTCTGGCCGCACTCTCCGTGCTGGCGCTTAACGCCTGCTCCACTACTGCTGGCGCTGAGGAGGCACCGTCGGGCACCGGGGGGATGATCGAGATGGCAATTTCGGAACCCTGCATCGAGGGTTCGGATTCCCAGTGCGTATCTATCAACGGCACGAGCGTCGTGCTCCCAACTTCATTCGAAGAAGCCGGGATTAATGATTCCAGTGTCGCCGAAGATGGACAGAACATGGTTGACGTGACGTTCAACGACGAGGGGACGAAGGTCTTTCAAACACTCACGAAAGAGGCCGCCGACGCCGGAGTATCGGTCCGCCTGGTCATAAGGATCGGGGGCGAGCTGCAGACTGCGGTCTTGGTGATGAATGCTATGACGGGCGATCAGGCACAAATTGGGTTCTCATCAGAGGTCAATGCTCAGGAAATGCTCGAACAAATCCAAGCAGGCAGCTGATTAGCGCGGGCCCCTCCCGCCACCACGGGTGAGGAGCCAGAGGCTCGCTAAGGTCGCCACGCCCGTTCCGCGGTGTCTCAAAACCCTACGGATGCGAGACAGGTCCAGATGCGAGACAAGTCACCTGCCGCTCGTCGCGTGAACAGGCGCGCTGTCCTATGTCTCTTATCCCATGGGTTACGAGACGTCTCGTTCGAGCAATGTCATGGCGCCGTCGAGGCCTGCTGTCGTTGCAGCACTATTGTCAGCTGGGTCGATTGCCTGCCAGCGACGGACGCCTGGACCTTTCAGCGTCCTGCGGCACCTTCTTCGAGACGCCTCAGCGCGCTCGGCAGTGCGTAGACCGAGTTTAGGAATTCGAGATCAATGTCCAGGTCTGGGCGCACGTTGGACCGGTCCAGCCCCCACACGGCTGTGCCCCGGCGTCGTATCCAACTCATCACTCGATTGACCCACCGCTCGTAGTCAGCGGACACCGACCGCATTGAATCCGCCTGTGAACCGATCGAGCTGGTGCGCAGCTCTGTTGAGGTGCTTTGACCTGGATTCCATAGCAAGACGGGCGACAGGTTGGAATCGACCAGCCATCCATTCTCAGCGCTCGGGTTCAGACGCTCTCGATTGATCTGGTTGGACACTGCAGCGCGAGCAGGAGCGGTGAAGGCGGAATCGCCGTCACGAAGAATGACGGGTGCGCTGAACCGGTTCGATCGCACCATGACCGTCCCATCGTGTACCGCTTCCTCCGGTGTGTAGCTCAGTGCCGGCTCCCGTACCAGTGGCCAAGGATGCAACGACACCTCGTCACCGTAGCGAAAGAAGTCAAGCAATTCCGCGGTGTCGTGAGCATCGGCATAGAAGTAGACCGCAGTAACCATGGCCGAAAACTATCACTCCCTTGGTCCGGTGATCCCGTCTCAATACCCTACAAATGCGAGACAGGTCCACATTCGAGACAAGTCAACTGCCGCTCGTCGCATGAACAGGCCATCTCCTACGCCTCGTATCCCACCGGGCCGGCGCAGCCGTAGCCGGTATCCAAAGCCAGAATGAGACTAAGCCCGATTTATCGAGACATTGTCTCGAAACCCTACGGATGCGAGACAGGTCTGGATACGAGACGAGTCACCTTCTGCTCGTGGCGTGCACAGGAGCGATCTGGAGTGTCCCGAATCCCACAGGTTATGAGGCACCCTTGGTTGCGAGACCAACTACACCGATCAGACGTAGATGCCGCCCTTGCCTCCACGTTCCCTAATGCGACGATCTAGGACAAGGCTCGCCCAGACCAGACCTACGAGGACGACACAGTTGACAGCCATAGGAATCGGAAACGTCATCGTAAACAGGAGCACCATGGAGAGAGCGCCTGTTAACGATTGAACTATGCGTTGGGCCTTCTCCAAAGATGGAAGCTTGGCTGCGTCTTGGTCGTTTCCCGAGTGCTCGGGCATCTGCGCTCCTCTGGGCTAAACGCTTGCGGGATACCGACGAAAGATTCGTTGTGGCCTTGATCATATACACCGGGTGGCTCATGCAAGCGGGCGCCATTCACACCGTGCAGTGTCTCGTATCCCTACGGATGCGAGACAGGTCCAGATACGAGTCAGGCCACCTGGCCGCTCGGCGCGTGAACAGGTGATCGCCGGCGTCTCGTATCCCATGGCATATGAGACACCACGGTTACGAGGCTCTCTACGCAATAGAGCGGAATCCCCGAGGGCACCTCTGTGCAGGATCTTGCGTGTGAGAGTTTTTGCGGTCACTGCTGGCGTTCGATGGAATACCTGAAAACCTCATGCGCCACCCCGGCGGCCCGGAAAAGCGATCCTTATGTCTGGGTCAAGGTTGCAGATAGGGCGCATAGGTCCGATTTCGATGCCATCGCCATGGGAGCATCAGCGCATCGCCGCCGCCAAGCACGCCAATGCGCGAGTGAATCCTTATGCGCGAGCTTCCTGCTTCTTCTAAACTGCCCGCGACGACAGCATCGGTCATCTCGCGTACCCACTCGACGGGATCGTCCACCCCCCATACTTCTAGCCAAGTCTGTCCGACCGTGAGATTAAGTTCATTTTCTCCCTCTGCAATTACGTAGATGGATGCTGCACCAGGACGATGTGGTTCAACCGACGTCATCCATGCCGCAGCGTCTTCCTTATATTCGAAGGTGACGTCCGTCACATCATCGGCACCTGCGAGGGTAATAGCTTTGCCGATGGTGGCGAGAACAAGTTCGTCCCACTCTGTCGGCCGCTGTATTTCGCTCATGGGGAAAGAGTAGGTGTGCGGACACGACATCAGAATTGTGCCAGTCAGTCAGCGACCAGCAGCTTGTGGCGAGGACAACATCGATTTCTATCGTTCCACCAAGCAAAGCGACCCTGCGTCAACGAGGTGGCTCCTGTCAGGTCTCCCTATGGATACGAAACATCTCGCTCCCAGCAATTAGGGTCGCCGGTGCCCTCTCAAATGTCACGTAACCCATGGGATACGAGACACGCCGGTTACGAGACATCTCAGGCCTCTGCCACGTCCTGGCACACAGGAGATTACTGAGCATGCACCCAGCGCTCGTTCTCTCAGCGGTTTCTACTGCTCAGATCCCCGTCACGTCTGTTGCGTCTGTCGGCTCCGCAACTCAGCCACCAGTCGAACCAATTCCACGATCCGGTCGCGGCTCGAAAAGTTGAAGATCCCCCATCCTGATTGGTTTGGCACGATCGGAAGCTGGAGGTCGCCTTCTGGTGTGCTTACCTGTATATCGATTCTCGGAATCGACCGGACACCCAATGCGAACTCTCCTTTTTCTACTGACGTCACGTTTTGCCACGGAATTTGCACGAGCAGCTTCAATGGTCGATGTCCCGAATAGACTTCTAAGCCGCGATCGTTAGCGACAATCGCGAGAATAGATGCCTTTTCCGATCTAGGCGCACCGAGCTGCAGCAGCGCTTCCCAAAGGCCTGTTTCATGCCTCTTGTCGACGTTGAGCACGAGACTGTTGGGTTGCACTTCCGAGAGCTCGCGCAGTCTTCGATTAAGGCGCGTGCCGTAGAGGATCATCCCCAAAGAGATCAAGAGGGCGAGTCCCGCGATAATCGCAACGGAATAGACGAACGCAATCGCGTTCTGCGACTCATCTAGCTTGTCGGCGCGATCGACAATCGTAAAAATTCGGCCAGCTATGAAGATTGAAAACAGTACGACGAAGACGAAGAACGAGTTTCTTAGTCCTTTACCCGGGGACGATGGCTTACTGATTGTGGCTCCCCTTTCTTACTAGACCCTGAAGATGGAGGGCCAGTGCGGCTTAGCCCACGAAACTCGAACTTAGGGAGCCCGCCAGGAAACCATAGCGTTCGCACTGCTCGCCGCCCAAGCGGTCGCCCCAGACGCCCCTATCCATGCGCCCAGCGCTCCTTTCGCGCGACCTATCGACCAACCTCCGCTTCATTACAGCAGCGCGCTGCGAAGAAGGCTCGCATTCTTAAACGGTTTCGAGAGCGACGGCGCGCTACAGGGGTGTGGAAGCCTTCTACATTCACGGGTACAAGAATGCCTCCGCATTTGCGCTGCACTCATAGAGACCATTGAGGCCGCCACTCTCGAGCAAGGCCTCTGTAGGGATTTCCTCGGCTCCTGACCGCGGCGAGTTCGTGCACCGAGTGGTGGTCCGAGACGGCGATTCGACGGATGTGATGGTCCAATATGCGAATAAAGAAGATAGCAATCCCGGACGGCTCCAGCATCGTTTCTGAAGCCTCGTAGCCGCAGAGACACGGGACAACTCACGCGGATGCCGCATAGCCCAAGGGTGAATGCCAACGTCTCGGATCCCATTGGCTATGAGGCAGTTAGGTTACGAGACAGCCCTCGCCCCGACTACAAGCGATCGCTTGGATGATCGCGCCACGGCGGCTACGTGAAGCCTGAGCCTACGACTCTCGCGTGTTCTCACTGGCTCGGGGCTACCACCCAGAGCGGTCCGTCCATACAACGGTCCGGCACGTCAGCGGTCGAGACGTCACGACTCGTTTGGCCGCCACCAACATCGATTGTGTCGCCCATCTGGTACGCGACCCCGTTCAGGACTAAGACCTCTCCGTCCCACGAGGTTTCGTCTTCCTGGAAGAGAGGGATAGTACCGTTTTCGAACCGGACGCATCCATTCTCGAAGACCAGGACGCCCGATAGCGCAGCCGCGTTCCCCGCGCCCGAACTCGCATCGTAGGTCACGGCGCCCTCATCCAGGTTCGGGAGTTGCGTGCAGCCTGCCAGGGCCAAGACAAGCGGGTAGCTGTCGCTATTCGATTCACCGTGCGCATGCAGCTGAACCTGGCAGGCCGCCGAAGTCCGGCGACGGAAGCGTGATCTCCCTGTCTCGAATCTCATGGGTTCTGAGGCTTGTGGGTTAGGCAACAGTGGCTCTCTCGTGCCATGGGACGCGTTCTCTGGGCGCAAGTGCCGGCGTCGAATGAGAGATGAGTCAACGTCGGGCCAGGGCCCCAAGGCGGGGCATTCATGACACTCAAACAACCGGGCGGTCTTTGGCAGCAGTCGCCGTATCGACCGTCAGCGCCAGATCCGACAGCGACGCCATCAGAGTTGACCATAATCACGTCGGCAACGTCGGGCATACACATTTGCGGGAGGATGACCAAATGAAGAAAGTCAACTGGCCAGTAGTGGTACCGATCGTTTTGATTGGGGTGCTGCTTGGGTGGGTTGCTGTTTGGCGATTTTCCCGTGCATCAAACGCGCTCTTGCTCTGGATGAGTGGTGGAATGACCGTCTTGATAGCTTCGTTCACTTTCATGGCGGTACTCGCCTGGCTGCGTCGTAGGAAGTCGAGCCGGACGTGGGCCCTGATGACTCTGGACGATCCTGACGCTGCGCACTTCATAGCTTTCGTTTATCCGTCGGTCAGGAGCCAGCTGGGCAAGCTCGGCTGGCGACTACACGGGTCGGCATATCTATCAATACCCACTGTTGGTGTCCGCTTCGGGCCGGCCGACATCACCTTTTGGGAGTCCGGTGCAGAGGGACCGACTCTGACTTTGGCTTCCTCGGACATCAAATCCGCCGCTGTGGGACAGGTCAGTGACGGGTACAGGGGTCACCCGGCGCTCGATCTCGAACTCACAACAGCGCACCGGAACAACCGCCTCCAACTGAACCTTCGAAATGTCCGCCACCACAACCTCTCAACGGAAGAAATGAAAGAAGCGCTTTACAGGGTCCCAATTGGTCCTCGGCACGACGGGAAGTCCTGAATGTTCAAATCCGGGCGCCGGCATCTCCCGTCCTGCGGAAGTGCCAAGGGCCGGGCCTAGAAACACGATAGATGTCTCGAAACCCTACGGATGCGAGACAGGTCCAGATGCGAGACAAGTCACCTTCTGCTCGTAGCGTGCATGGGAGCGATCTGGTGTGTCTCGTATCGCATGGGATATGAGGCAGCTTGGTTGCGAGACACACATCAGGCAGCCACTCAGGGACGAAGCGAGCTCATCAACTCGTCCAAAGTGACCAGGGCATTGCTTTCGGGACGGAATGTTCGAGCGCAATCTGCCCCCTGACTAGGGCCAGATCTTCCATCGGAGCCTTTTTCGATTGGGTTCCCAAAGAGGACGCCACCCGAAAAACTGCCGCTCCAATGCCTCTTCGTCGGAACCGCGCGGTATCCACTCGAACTGCCAGTCACTCGCCCGCTCTTCGAGATAGCTTCCATCGTCGATATACAAATTGCCAGGGGATCCGGGAGTTGGTGTCGGGGCAATAACCATTCCCCACCAGTCGCCCACGTACTCGGGATAAATAGAGACGTACCGCCCCGCCCAGGGGCCAGCGTTGATCCGCGCCACACGCCCTTGGTGGCCCCAAAACTCTTCTCCCCCCTAGCCACACGCGAAGCACCACGTCCTCCCGTGAAACGACGTCATAGTCATGGTGCCCATTCAACCCGGTTGTTGAGAGAACCGGGTACCTACAGGCACGGCGTCCTGCAGCGAGACGTCACATATCCCTGCCGATACGAGACAGGTCCAGATGCGAGACAAGTCACCTGGCGCTCGTCGCCTGAACGGGTGATCTCCCACGTCTCGTTACCCATGGGTTTCGACACACGTAGGTTCTGAGACCCGCCGGACGGTCATGGCGGTTCGCTTGAGCATCGGTCTATCCCAGCTATATATGGCGGGTTGGCAACACCGCGAATGCCGTGAAGGGAACGCGGAGTGGGCACATTTAAGGAATCACGCGGGCTCTAGGAACTCCGCTTCAAGTGAGGCGACTAAGTGCCATCTTGTAGCCTCCGGGCATGAAGCCTCGCCTCGCCCTCGCCCTCGCTCTTGCCGGAGTCGCAGCTATGTGCGCAGTGGTCTTGAGCGGGTGCTCCGTAGACGCGCTAATTTGGGGGAACGACGGCGCTCAGGTTATCCAAACTACCGAGAACCTCACCAAAGACCTCGCTTCTGGCGAAACATCCGATCTCGTCTGCGAAGACGCCGAAGCCGACCTCGGCACGGCGAAAGATTGGGAAGGCCGCTCCGCAGGCGAGCCGGAACGGTTCTTTGCCGACTACTGGGATGAACAAGTACCACTCGATCCGCAGTGGAATATCAACCTGGAGGGTCTTCCCGAGGGGGCGACTCCGGGTGACAAGCATGCCGGCTACGTCTTTTACCGCGAAACCGACGATGGTCTCTGCGTGATCGATGTCGCATGGTCGACACTCATCGGCTGACGCAGCCCAATTTTCCCGCCCGGCGTCCTCACCCCTAGCGCTGTCTCGTATCCCTAGGGATTCGAGACGTCTCATTCGCCGCTCATCGCGTCTCGTATCTCATGCGATATGAGGCACGTAGGTAACGAGACACCTCACCGTCGTTTGCGTCCCTCAGGGCGAGCTCCCACTCGATTATTTCGCGATCAGGCTTCCTCCTGGAAGGGTGTCGGCAATGTTCCCGGGCGCAAGGGCACCGAGGAGGGGCCAGACGACGTCGTGGCCTTCGACTTGCATTACCAACCCTTGTGGCCCGTACGGGAGGAACAACGCTTGTCCATCGGGGCGACCGGCTTTCGGGTCGTCGACTACGGTATCAATCCCTTCTTCGGGCGCGCCGTCGGCGGCGGGAACCATGTACGCAACAACTTTGGCTCCAGAAGGTAAGGCTTTTGCGTAGTACGAGGGATCCGAACTGCCCGCCCAGTAAAGCTCGAGGTACACATTGCCGTCATTGCCAGCTGCGAGCTCTCCTTTGACAACGTCGTCGGGGAGCAGGACGAGGACCGTGGAGTCGACGCCCAAGATCGTTCGTCCCTCCCGCAACCCCACGACCGTCGCCTCCACAACCACTTGGCTGGCCGCGGCCAAATCCTGCGGGGAATCCAACGGGTCGTAATCGACGGTGCGACCGCCGAAAGCCTCAAGGGTGTCGACGACCTGGTAGGACGACTGTGCGAAGTCTTCGTAACTGGCTGGCTGGCTCCCGGGCAGGATGAGCAGGCCGCCCGCTGCTGCAGCCACGCCCCCGAGGAGGCCCGCGCCGACAACAACCGCGGCCGCCGACCACAGCAGTGTTTGCCTGCGTCGCTGGACAGGAGCGGTGGACTGGACTTGGTTCACAAATTTCGCCCTGAGGGCGTCGCTAAACGTGTTATCGACGTGAAGATGATTCATGACAAAGTTCCTTCCGCTATCGCGCCTGAGTTGGGATTGGCCCCTTCGGCGATTGCTGCTCTCATTCGCCGACGTGCGCGATGCATCCGAGTTTTCGCCGCACCGGGTGTGATGTGGAGGATGGCCGCAGCAGCGGCGAGAGAGTATTCCTCAAAGACGACCAAACTGACTAGGCGCATGTCCGTGGGGCTCAAGCTCCTGAGAGCAATCGCCGCACCCGTGTCAGCGGCGTCCTCCGCATACGAGGCGTCGTTCTTGTCCATATCGACGACTTCGCCCCTGGGGAGGGAAACGAGAAGCTTGGAGTAGCGAAACGCGCCCCGCCGGCGATTGCGGGCGACGTTAAAGGTCGTGACCAGTAGCCAAGGGAGAACATTGTCCTCTACCAATCTCACTTTGCTGCGGCGGCGCCACAACTCAAGAAAGGCCGCCGAAAGGATGTCCTCGGCGTCATGGCGGTTTCCCGACAATCGGTAGGCGTGCCGGAAGACCCGGTCGCGGTGACGATCGTAAAGCACACCGAAGGCCTCGCCCTCACCCGCGAGGCTGCGCGACCACAGCCCGTTATCATCGCGATCGTTGTTCCCCATACCCTGTATTGTCCGGCAGGATCAAAAAGGTTACAGGAGCCAAGAATTTAGAGGTGGACTCGCCTCTTGGGCAAAGCCGTTGTCTCGCAATCCATGGGGGCCATATCGCTGCCAGTAGCATTCTCCGCTCTTGCTTGGTAGGGGGAGTGGCGGGGACCGGACATATCGCAACGGGTCCTAAGCCAGGGGCTACGAAGGCGCTGCCCGGGGTTTTGGGCTGGCTGTTAGCCTCGAGCATGGTCTGGTGGTGGCGGCGCAAAGTAGTGGTTCCGAGTTATCCGATCGATGTGCGGGTTCCACCATTCGCTGAGTGGCCTCGGATTGGCATTGTCGGGCAGATCGGGCGAGGCCCGGACCAAGGAGAATGGGTCTTCGTCACTCCACTTCAGGACCCGACAAGTGGGGCTCTCACGGAGTATGTACTCGAACTACCCCGCGATCTTTATGACGCGAACAGTGATCTCATAATGGACGACCCATGCGTTGATGGGCCTCGTCCCGATGGCGAGGGTGGGCTGATCGACTACCTCACGACCGCGCTCGATGTTGAATGGTCAACTGATGCAATTGTGGTTGCGGAAACGTGGACACGGGAGCGTCCGGCTCAGTGATTTGCATTGAGTATGGCCTGCATCTGCTGACGTTCCAGAGATAGGTAGTTGGCATCGATCCCGGACTGAGGTGGTGGCCTGCGAGGGTTCCCGGGAACAGCCAGGCGGTCCCAATGTTCGTGGTCTGCTGGTTTGGGCGAGCCTGCCGTCAAACGGCAGTTGCTTGGCCGCAGGGGTGGGTCGCGGGCGCCGAAACGGATCGAAGCACGTTCCACTCCCTCGACACGAAGCCCGACGACGCAGTGTCTCGCGGGGAAGGTCAATCTCGTTGGCGTACCGTCTCGTATCCCTACGGATTCGAGACGGGTCCAGATACGCGACAAGTCACCTGATGCTCGTTGCTCGAACAGACGGTCTTCGGTGTCTCGTACCCCATGGGATATGAGGCAGGCAGGTTACGAAACAGTGAGATCAGCCGAGTTGCGGGGAGGGGCGCACGGACATCACCTGTGAAGGTGCTTCTGCATCTGCTGTGTTGATACGACATACCCCGCCGAGTCATAGAGCGTCACTGCTCGGAGATTGCGCCCGAATACGTTCAGCTCCAATGCGGATACGCCGGCATCCATCACAGCGTCCTCGACGGCTGAGAGCAAAGCGCGCCCAAGGCCACAGCCACGGCGCTGCTCCAGAACCTCGATGTCGTACAAGAACGCCATGCCCGGGGCGCCACGAGGGTGATCCAGGCCGACCCACGCCCGACCAAATGCCTCACCGTCGGAGTCGATTCCGGAGAATAACAGCATTCTCGGCGTGCTAAGTCCTCGCGGAAGAAGTTCGGAGTTGGACTCCAACGCACGACGAATTGACCCTTCCGCCGCCCAACGCCCGGCGGCGACCTGTTCGGCCGCGAATTCCTCGGCAATCGCCCTCTGCCACCTGTCGAACTCCAACTCCGTCATCGGACGGACACTCACCTCGCTCATGGGGCAATGATTGCAGCGGGAACGGGTGATGTCATCCACAAGCTCCGGATGGCAGACAGATCGGTCTCCAGTCTCGTAACCAATGGGTTATGAGCCAACTAGGTTGCGAGACACCTCACGTATTCGCAAGAAGTTCCTTAGCTAAGCAAATGGGTGACAATCTGGTCAATGATCGCGAGTTGAGATTCCGCTGAATCCCGCCACGGCTTCGACTTCAGTACGAGGCTGTGATTGGCCGCTTCGACCTCGACGAGGCGGGCAGATGTGGTGCCGATAAGGTCGGGGCGCCAAGAGGGGTCGGCCGTACCTCCGATAGCGAGGTGCCGTCCAGGATTGACCCGAGCCAATGCGTCGGCGACGACAGGATCGGTGAGGATCGGCGTAAGCCATACGGCGCGAACGTCCTGCTGCGCGAAATGGGGAAGGGCATAGGCTCCTAACGACTTTGCAACTACCAACTTGGGCGGTGCGGGCAACGCCCCTTCCGCCGTAGCCAGCGCTGACTCGACAAAGCCCTGCATGTTTTGGCGCGCCGCATCGTCAACATCCGCATGCCAGTCGACGCTCCACACATCCCAGCCGGCTTCAACGAGAGCCAGTATTGGCCAGTAGAGCAAGGGGGCCTGCGAAGTGTATCCGGCACCCGGAAGTATCAACGCGACGCGGGTGTCACTGTTGCTATTGCTGCTCTCACGCCGAGTGCTGACCATGCCCCGAGGCTAGTGGTCCCGACCAAGCCCTGGTGAGTCCACTTCAACTCGCCCAAGGCCGTTTCGCCCTCAGGCCCTGCCGGGGTCCCTTCATGTCTCGTATCTCTAGGGATACGAGGCGTCTCACGCGCGGCTCGTCCCGCCCAGAACGCATCCCTATGTCGCGTATCCCATGGGTTGTGAGGCACCCAAGTTGCGAGACACTTCACACAACTGGCATGTCACATCTCCAAGCGCGTCGCCTCGGTGCACCAGACGGCACGGACGATAGCGATGGTGTCTTCTAGGGTGACGAGCGCGCCTTCGCTTGCTTCGGCCAGAGCGCGGGCGTGCTCTATGACGGCCTGCGGCGCCGGTGATGCGCCGGGCGCTACCCGAGTGCCCGCAGCGGTACGGGCGACTATAAGTCCGTCGCGTTCCAGCGACTTGTAGGCCTTTGCTGCAGTGGCTTGCGCGACCCCGAAGTCTCGTGCGGTTTGTCGCACAGTCGGTAGACGTTCGCCGTCTCCGAGTTGTCCAGAGCGGATGGCGCCGCGGAAGAGCGCGTCGATTTCGTCCGCCGAACTCGGCGTTGTCCCGGTCATCGGCGTGGTCCAGTGGCCACTACCTCGTGTGCGGTCTCTGCGCGGCGGGCGCGACGTGTCTCAACTACAGCGCGGACACTGTCGACGGAAAGTCGGAGTAAGAATGCGACCCCGCCAGCCTGGAGCGCGTACCCCAGCAGGTTCATCGGCCGGGCGAATGCGTCGTAGCCGCCTGCGATAAGGATGCTTGGACTGGACTGAGTGCCCGAAACCCGCTGATCGTCTAAGCCAACCAAAGCCTGCCCGGCGGAACCGGTGTGCATCCACACGGCGCCGAGGGTGGTGATGAGGCCACCGATCAGGATTAAGGTGAACAGCTGAGCGGTCAGCTCTCGTTCCGAGCGCACGCTCGCCGCGGTTGCTCGGGCAAACACGGGCCGGTTGGCATCAGCGCGCAGCGCGGCGAAAAACACTGCGGCGGCCAGCGCAAGCGCCAGCAGCGTGGCGAGGTGATTTGGCCACCCAGCACCGGACAAATATCCGTACCCGCTGTTGAAGCTCATATAGATCGGAAGTTTGGTGTAGTCGGGAACGTGTCCGAAGAATGGTCCGTCCACGGGCGCGGTCGTCGCGATGGCAATCTGCCAGCCTGCGGTCAGCGCGAGCACTGCGGCCGTGATTCCGGAGATCCAGAGCAAGGTTCGAGACGCAAATGCGTGCCACGGGCGGCGTGGGACAATCGTCCGCTCACCAGGCGCAGGAAGTGGCACACGTCTCAGCGCTACTGCTGCAGCGGCTACCACCAGCGTCGCGGCGAATAGTGGTGCTGGACGACGCCACCATCCATCGAACCCCGAAGCGTCCTGCGCAGATACGGCGATGGCGCTGACCGTCGTCGCGACAACGACTACCAGCAAGGAGCCGGCCACTCCCGCCCCCGCAAGAGTTGACGCGCGTTGCCCTGTGTGCGGGAGCGACACGATCCGCCGCGGACGAACCCAGGACAACGCGAACAAGACCAGGCCGAAAGTGATGGCCACTTCAAGAGGCAGAACATCTTGAATGGCGTTCACGAAGAGAAAGAGAAAGTTCATCTAGACCCCCAGAAAATTGAATCGCTCGCGATAGGCGTGAGATTGTGCTGCAAATGTAGCACAAACTTGTGCTGTCGAAACAGTGCAATCGTAACGTTGGGCGGAAGGGCTTGTCCCTACGGGGCCAAGCGACCTGTGGGCAGAGCTGAGTGTCTCGAAACCCTAGGGATACGAGGCGTCTCACCCGCCATCAGCGCTCAGGCCCCGGAGCGATTGGGAAGCGGAACCGGTGGCGCTGGTGACAGGTCAGCGAGGATATTCTGGTCGGACCTCGGCGATCATGCTCGCTCCCACGAAGTATTTGGTCTCGAAACCGGCGACAACGTGTCCAGCAGTCTTGGCCGAAGACACTCGGGTAGCGAGGGATGCAATGCAGCGAATTCTTGATATCCGGATCACCAAATGGTACTTCAAGCTCCTCTACGTCATCGGAGCAGGGCTAGTCGGAATCCCAGCCCAAGGCCTCCCCGTCGCATTGAACGCACCCGCGCTGGTCAGCAGCCTGCTAAGTACGGCGATCACGCTCGCAAGCGTCATCGTTGGCGCGAGATTGTTCCGCGGCCGAGGCGAACCGGTCGCGCCCCGTCGGCCTTGGTGGAAAATGACCGCCCGACCGCTGCTCAGTCGGGTGCTCGGCATCATCTCTACGCTGTTTCTGGCCTCAATATTGTTCCTCGCCATAACTGCGACTCTCGGGGTTGACGAGTCAGTGCAGTCACTGGGAAGCACGCCAATCCGCGACACGACCATTAACGTCGTCCTCACGGCAGTGCTGGCGTTTCTGTATCTAAATTCCGCTATTCGCTTGGCGAAGATGCCTGCCCCGTCCGAGAACCTAAGTTCAAACCAAAGCTCAAACTCAAATAGGTACGGTCGCATCACAGAATTGTCCATAACGATTGGCGGACGTAGCCCAGTACTAGTCCGCCGCAACTCGGCCGCTTAGTCGGGAGAGCCCGATGAATCCCGCCCGCTACGGAATCGCGTTGGGTGCGCCATAGCTGAATCCACCCAAGTGTCGGGTGTCTCGTAACCCTAGAGATATAGGAGGTCTCAAAGCCGTGATGTGGGCTTGTTCTGAAATCGCCTGGATCTAGCGACGGGCCGAGTCTTATAACTAGGTCGCACAACCTCCAGAGTGGTTTTCGGCATTCATCGTTAGTTATGCGACACCTTGTCGTCGCTCACATGTCGATTGCGGCTGCTTATCTGTGGGCATGGACGCTGCGATATTCTCTCCTACTGGGTACGACGACAATTTCCTCGACTTGCCGCTGCAGCTTCCCGCACCGTTCGCGGGAACCATCACTCGCGAACTGCCCTGCACACACTTCACCGTCCTTCTGGATCCCGTCCGGCGCCTTGCTATCGCCACCGGTGTCAGCATCAACGGCGGCCAACTCATCGACGTCGACCGCGGTGATGACTGGCACCTCGACCCCCGCATCCCCAACAATGAACAGACTGGGGAGGCCGTCTACGCGAAGAACGACCTGGACCGCGGGCACATGGTGCGGCGTCGAGACCCGGTCTGGGGCGACGCCGCAACCGCCCAGCAGGCCAACGCTGATACCTTCGCCTACACCAATGCCGCCCCGCAAGCCGGGGCGTTCAACCAATCGAAAGAGCTTTGGCTCGGCCTCGAAGATCACGTCCTCACCTACGCACACACCAACAAGAACCGCATCAGCGTCTTCACCGCACCCGTGCTCTTCGAAGAAGATCCGGTGTATCGCGGTGTCAGGATCCCTCAACTTTTCTGGAAGGTCGCGGCGTGGACGACAACGGTTGATGCTGCCACTGTTCTTCAAGCCGCTGGGTTCGTCTTGGATCAAAGGCCGCAGCTGGCCGATCTTGATCTCGACGCTCTTCGCTCACAAGCGCTCATCGCTGGCACTCCTCCCCCACTTGGCCCGTACCGCACATATCAAGTGCCCATTATGGATATCGCCGGCCTGACCGGCCTTGACCTGATGACCTTCGCCGACGCTGACGTTTTGGCGCCGGTCTTAGCCGTGCGGAATGACACTGGTGACCGTGGGCTCTGGGTCGAGCTCTCGGACGAGTCAGGAATCCACCTTTAGGGGACCTGGTGTGGCGGCGCATTACGCTCGCCCCTACCGACTCGAGCAGAGGGCAAAGAGGATCGGAAAGTTCCCGAACCGGAACTGGGCAGCTACTCTTTCGGAATGAGAGACACCTGGACACTCTTTACCCTCGTCTACGTCCAGAGCGGGTGGCAACGGTTTCTTCCGAGTTCCTCCATCGCGGTTCTGTCGTACCTTGCGACGGAGGGAGCCGCGTCGCCCACTGAATTAGACGAAGAACTAAGAGGCAACGTCGACACGGCTGAAGGTCTCACCTCGGATGTCTGGGAACCTCCGCTGGAATTCACGGACGAAGAACTTCGCCAGCTCGATGAAAACTCCGAGGGCATCCCCCTCGTCAGTGACGGACCCCGCCGTAGCGCTGAGGTCGTCAACGCCCAGGCCCAAGCGACTCGGATAGAAGA
>NZ_PPXD01000024.1 GCF_002909375.1 Cryobacterium zongtaii | reverse complement strand
TCTGCGAACCAAACCGTATAGGAACAGAGTGAACAGCCCGATATCCGCGGGCCTCAGCGATATCGCTGAAGGCCGGCCAGGTCCCTCGAGCGTCGGCGATGCTGGAAACTTCAATCGTGGCTCCCGACCGGTATGCGTCCAGGCACGGACCCTCGTGGGCGCCGAGCTGTTCCTCTTCCACATCGCTGGCCCGCTCACTACTGGACGCTGCAACATGAAGTACGTCACTGCTATCGGCCAGGAGGATACCCGCGGCGATAGCAGCCGTGAACATCGTGCACCCCCGAACCAAAACGTCCATCGTGTCGATCACGTCATGGCCCGTCTGCAAGGTGTCCGCGATAGCTACGAACACTTCAACGAAGCTCTCCCCCTCATTTGCAAACATTTCTATAAGCTACAACGCACACCGCATTCCCGCACCTCCCAGTTCGCTCAACCGTGCTCGTCGCGCGCACGTCTTCTACCCGCCAGGCCAGCGGAAGCAGCTCTTCACCGCTCCCCCGGCGCTCTACGGCGCCAACAACCTCGAGCACAACGAAGATAATGCTTGTGAAATTCCGTAAACACCATGTCTCGGAAACCTACAGCTTCATAAGACGTCAGCCCGGCCCAACCATGCTCTAGTTTCCCGCGAGTTCTTCGTCGTGCCGAGCGTCCCAGAAAATCGTCTCATTGGAGTTTCTGCCTCAAGGTCCCGGGAGGGTCTTTTTCGAGACAGAACGAGGCGTACTAGATTGCTGACTTCCTCAAGTCAGCCGCTCGAGCCGGGACGCCTAACTTCAGCTAATGCGAGGTCGCCGCCGGGCACTGTAGCGAGATGTGACTCCCCCATTCACTAGTACAGCGAGTAGTCGGGCTGTTCGGGCCCGCGAGCCACGTCGGTTTCTGCCCAGATCTCTAGCAGTGTCTGTCCCCGCTCGAGCCGAGCATCTCGATCGACAGCTTCACTCTCAATTTCACGCAACCGTTGACTCAGCGGAATGTCTTTTGAGAACGCATCTATTGCGAGGTCGAGCGCATCGCTGCTTCGACGCTCAGCTATCGAGACTACGGAGTCGATCGTGCTAGTCCGGACCGGGTTGCCGTGAACCAATGCATTGCGAACGCGCCTCAAACGCTTCAGTTCGAGGTCGATCCCCTGCTGAAAATGTCGTTCCGCGCGGTGGAAGTGAGCTTCTGAATCGAGCCCGCTCATGAGCGATTTCAGACGTTGCTTCTGCATTGGGACATCGCACATCGCAAGAATTTCTGGTGCGTTTGCATGCACCCGTTCGAACTTCGTTGTTCCGAACCCATGTGGGTAGACCTTCGGCAACAAGGTTTTGACTTGAGCCGTCTCCCAGTTTCGTCGGAACAAATACACGACCGTATTGCCGAGTTCGGCCCGCCAATCGAGATAGGCCCAATTGCGCGAGAGACCGCAGTCCAGTTCGCTTACGCCGAGTTCGCCCCAGGCGGCAATGTGTTCCACCGCATGATTGCGAAGACCGACAGCGGTCCGAGCGTGCCTGCTGCGCGTGGTGCCGAAAGTGTTCTCATAGCCGGACTCGAAACCCGACTCTGAGATGAGTCGTACGGCCTCGGTGATCTCGTACGGAATCGGGCGGGTACCGATAGCCACAGACAGGTCTCGCGGAGTGCGCGGTAGTTGTTTCGCAGTCAGCCCCATGCCGTAGCGAGAGACAGTCGGCTTTCGACGCGCCGATATCCCTGAGCGCCCCTCGACTCGACCGTCGACGAGCTCCACAGTTGCGCCTGTCGACACCCAACGGGTGCTCCCTGTATTCGCGGTCGCGAGCGCAAGAATCAGATCCATCCGGATGTCGGCCGCTTCGCTGGCGCCGCGCACCGCTCTGACTCCGAGGTCGACCCGCGCGACCGCGTAGCTGTTTGGATCGCTGTAAATGTCCGATTGAATCGTTGCGCCGTCGCCTGGCCACCACTCGACTCCTGTTTTGAGAACTTGCCTTAGTTCTTCGCGGTGCGGGAACTCGATACCGTCGTCTTTGCGAGCCTGAGGAATGAACATGTAAGAGTCGTAGAGCGTCACGTCTCCCATTTCAAGCGGCGCGTCATCGACGAGCGCGAACTCGTATTCGATCCAAACGACACAATGCCCCTTGCGCGGAACCGCGAGAAGGTCTTCCACGGCCTTTTCAATCACCGCCCGGCTTTGCGCCGCGTACTGATGTGTAAATCCGTCGACCCGGTGGCTGTGAGGTCCGGTAATTGAACCGCCTAACGCGCTTTTAATGGGGCGAAGATCAGGTTCGAAGTCAGGGCTCCGGATCGCGATGCAGGCACGTAAGCTGTGCTCGAGTTGTTGCGCATCCTCCAACGTCGTCTGCCCCTCCGCGGCATCGAGGAGGTCACCAAGTGCCGCACGAATCGCTCCGTCTGACGCTAGCTCAAATGAAAACCGTTGGAGCTTCTCGCGGGCTACTGAGCGGGCTAGTTGGGACGGATTGCGCACGCGCGCGATTGTCGAAATTTCCCTTCGTGCCGCTCCCATGAACGGATTGACAACTCGTCGAAGCCTTCGTCCTACATGCGCGCATGTGTCTTCGAGCTCCTCACTGATGCTTCGCGCGTTGCGCATCCATTGAGCCGGGGACGTGCCGGAGAGGAGCCACGCATCCACCTCACGAAGACATTCATCCAATCTAAGAGAGGGCTTGAACGCTCTGTCAGAGGACAAGAGTAACTCAAGATTGCCCTGCCAACTCATCGCGTTACTTCCATGGTCGGGTGAACCGCATCACCGCGATGGCTGTCGCTGCATTGGTCCTGATCTTGGTTGTCATCCTGGCGAGTAGACCACAAACTACGCGTTGGAGCGCAGGTAGGCATAGACAGTTTCCCGGCTGATCCCGAATTCACGTGCGAGAGCAGCTTTCGGTACGCCAGCGGCGGCCTTTTCCCGCAGCTCAGCGGCACGAGCAGCGTCGAGTGATCGCGTACGGCCCTGGTAGACCCCACGAGTCTTTGCCAGAGCAATACCCTCACGTTGGCGTTCACGGATCAGCGACCGCTCGAACTCCGCGAAAGCCCCCATCACGTTCAGAAGCAAGTTCGCCATGGCATTGTCGTCCCCAGTGAAGGCCAGTTGCTCTTTCACGAACTCGACCCGCACTTTCTTCGCCGTAAGCCGGCGCACGATCGAACGCAGATCATCCAGGTTACGGGCCAGTCGGTCCATGGAGTGCACGAGCACGGTATCGCCGTCTCGGACGAACTTGATCAGTTCCTCCAGCTCGGGCCGGTGCAGGTCCTTCCCCGACGCCCTATCCGCGAAGACCCGGTCAACGTCAACGCCATCAAGCTGACGGACGCTGTTCTGATCTAGGGTGCTGACTCGCACATATCCCACGCGTTGGCCGGTCATGGGGCTCCTACCTAATCTGTCCGGTTGAACTCTAGGACCCAGCAACAGGCACTGTCAAACAATCCAAATGGAACCCTATTCAGACACCCAACATTGACGGTGTCTGACGCCTAGTTGGGGTTTACCCCACTCTGACACTGACAGGGTACCTGCCGTTCGGAGTGGCAATGACGGGGTAGCGGCGTTCCGGGTGCTTGGCGTGGATGCTCTGGAAGAGTGGCCCGCTGTTTTCGCTCAGTGCGCTGTTGTACCAGCGCACGTCGGGGAAGGCAACGAAGAGGGCCTCACACATGCCTGTGGCGACGCTTTGGCGGTGGTCCTCGACCGCCAAGGTGGACCAAGTTGACCGTGCACCTTTTGAGCCATGAGAGATGCATCGCGTGTGGCATGTCGTGTCGCTGAGGTGATTTTAGTCTTGGCATAGCGCCGTTTCGCGGCGCACATCCTTGATTTGGCACGGGTGTTTGGGGGGTCGATAGCGATGCGCAAGGAGACTAATGGGGGCGGTCCAGATCGTTGGCGACGGAGCCAAGGAGGGCAGGACCGAACGGATAATCAAGACTCGGGCCAAGGCGCTCTCACGTCACCACACAGTTGTCCGCGGTTCTGCCAACACATACGTGTCCGCGACTCACATGCAACCGTTGCGCGATGGAAGTGGCACGGTTCGAGTCGTTGTTGTCAGCAATAGCCGTTTGGTAGCGGAAGCGCTGGCTCAATCCATTCCAGCGGATGCTGATATCGAGGTCCTCGGTGTGGGATCGGATGGAAACGACGCCGTCATTCTGAGCAGAGTGCACCAGCCGCAAGTGCTCGTTGTCGACGTTGACGCTCCGGGACCTCCACTGAACCTCGTGATTGCGACGGTGGCACAGTATTCACCATCTACGAGGGTTGTCGTTCTGTCGGATTTGCAGCCGGACAGCGAGGCGCCGGCCGGTGCATGGAGTTTGGTCTCGAAGTCTGAGACCTTGACGGGGTTGTGGGCGAAAGTGGCGGCGGTACCGCACTCTAGGCGTCGTCAGAATACGCAACAGCGTGGCTCTGCGTCGTCACATGCGCCTGGATCATCACTGCTGTCACGGCGAGAGATTGAGGTCCTCGAACTGCTTTCCGAAGGCAAGCAGAACAAAGAGATTGCTCGGATTCTCAGCGTCTCGACAGCCACGGCTAAACGCCATGTCGCCAATATCTACGTGAAGCTTTCTGTCAATTCGAGAGTGGATGCTCTTCGGCGCGGGGTCGCTCTGGGTCTCGTGCAGTTGGGTTGAAATGCCACAGATTCGGACGAGCGATTGCCCGTGTCGAAGGACACTGGTTTAGCCGAGCCGGGGGTCCGCACTTCCGTCGGCGCCGACCTTGACAGCTGGCACGCATGAACCGAATGGCCCAAGAAATCATGACCCACGGTGCGATTCAGCCCCGTCTTCGCCCCGAATATATTCAGTTCCCACAGCCAACGACATCCGCATTCCCGCGGGTGCCTGCGAGCTGGAGGGCCAGATGCACAGGTATTTATTGGGCGAGCGGACCGTCAAGTGCGGGATCTCCCACCCAACGCCCTTAGCGCGAATTCAGCGACCAGCCGCTCAAGTTTCAGCACAAACCGAGGAGCACGCATGTCACCCCTGAATGGCACCGGAACGACGTCGATCTGGCAAAAACCTGCGGCGGTTCTGCTGATGGTGCTACCCACAGTCAATGCAGTGTTGCTCACTATTCAGGCGTTCATCTCTGAGCCTCCATTCAACTCGGCAGTACCCGGATGGGTGTTCGCTTCGGTGAACGCGGCCGTGACCCTCGCTGCGTTCGCCGTCAAGCTGATGGCGCAACTGATGGCGAACCCACTGGTGAGCGAGTGGGTTCGAAAAATGCTCGTGCAGACCAGGATGCCTGGTGTCGAGCTCGGTCCAAATCCTGAGGTGATTGTGGCAGATCACGCCGAGGCGACGGATGGCGGTGTTGATCGGGGCGAGGTTGATAGTACTGGCATGAGCTGAAGCCATCACGCCCGGTCGAATCCGGTTCGCTCAGATCACCTGGACACATTGGGCAAGCCCCCGGACGGTCTCGTACGCCAGTGCGAGCGCCATCAGGATCTGGCTCTGCAGCCCAACCGTATACCTCAGTTCGCGGTGCCGAAAGCCGCTCGAAGGGGGGCTTGATGGGACTTTGTGGCAATGGGATTATTCCTGATCAGGACCGCAAACTCGCGATCTGTGATTTGGGGGAAGAACCTACTTTGAGCAATACAACTATGTCCAAAATCACCACTCGAGGCGTCGGAATCCTGACGGTCGTGCTGCTCAGCCTCACGGCGAGCACCGGAGCGTGGGCGGCTGAGTCCGTCCCGGAAGCTCCTCCCGAACAGGTCGTTTCCTCCGCCCCAGCAGAGCAGGTCGCGCCTGTCGAAGCCGTGGTAGAGGTGCCCGCCTCGGCGTCTTCCCCTGCCCTCCCCACCGATGATTCCGTCACCGACGGGGCAATGGGGACGATGGCGACGCCGCCCCGCTGCGGCTCCCTGCCTCGAACCTCAACCGCCGAAGATGGCGTTCCCGGCTCGCGTATGTGGGCACTGATGCAGTGCCTGGCGAAGTTCGGGGACTACACCGGTCCGATCGACGGCGTGATGGGCCCGAACTCGTGGCGCGGGGTCCAGTACGTCCTCAGCTACCAGGGCGTTTTCACCGGGACGCGTACAGGCGTTCTTGACACGAAGACCATGAAGGGTCTTCAGCTCATGGCTGAAGGGGAAGGCTTCAGCACTGGCGGCGTCAACGGTGCACAGAATGCCCAGTCCTGGCGGGCAATTGCGGGATACCTCAACAAGCACTATGCCAACTAAGGAATAGCCCTGTGGCCCGACTCCCTCCGTGAACGCGGACGGGGCGGGCCACAGGCATCCCCCCAGTTAGGGAGTGATCTCGGGCCAAACAGTGGCTAGGCCACGCGGTTGATCTCGTGGACCCTGCAGCCTGGCGTAGTGTGTGCTCAGTGCTTCTGGGAGGTCCTTGGGGCGGTTATTATCGGGTCGTTCCGAGAAGACCGTGGACACGCCGGGGCACCAATATCGGCCTGCTGACGTGCAAGTGAGAAGGGGACACGTGTTCTCAATGGGGGCGTCCAGCCCGATCCGCCACCCGGACTCCACCTCTCGCCCACTCATGACGAGGCGAGCGTGGTGGCTCGTGGTCTTGAACATCCTTCTACCCGGCTCTGCGCAGGTTCTCGCTGGCAGCCGTGGTCTCGGCCGGTTCGGTCTGCGCGCGTCCCTGACCTTCCTCCTCCTTTTGGTGTCGATCGGAGTGCTCTACAAGGTCAACTCCGAGCTCGTGCTCTCCGTGGCCACCAACTCAGTCGCGTTGTGGATCATCGCCGCCGTGATGCTCTTCTACAGCGCGCTGTGGGTGGTCCTGACCTTCGACACCCTCCGACTGTCGCGCCTGGTGAGGATCCGACCTAAGGCTCGTCCCTACATTGCGGGGCTGGCCACCGTGGTCATGGTCGCCGTCGCTGGAACGTCTGGCTACGGTGCGTACGTTGCCACCACGGCCAGTGGGGTCCTCTCGACGATGTTCATCACCGCGCCGTCTGAGCCGCCCGCCGACGGGCGCTACAACATCCTGGTCATGGGTGGGGACTCCGGCTCTGACAGACAGGGTATGCGCCCGGACAGCATGTCGGTGGTCAGCATCGACGCCGACACCGGACAGGCCGTCATTATCGGACTGCCTCGAGATCTCAACCTGATCCCCTTCCCTGAGGACTCTCCGCTGCATGAGGCATACCCGGACGGCTATGGGTACGAGGACTACTGTGACGTGGACGCCTGCATGCTCAACTCGATTTACACCGAGGTGGATCAGAAGAGCCCGGAAATGTATCCCGACGCTGAGGCTGCGGGAAGCGAACCCGGCATCGAGGGCATGCGCGACGCCGCCCGCGGCATCACCGGCCTCACGATTCAGTACTACGCGCTGATCGACATGCAAGGATTCTCTGACCTCATCGACGCGCTCGGCGGTGTGGACATCAACGTGGCCGAGCGGCTGCCGATCGGTGGTCGGAATGAGGATCTCAGCGATGTCGAAGGCTGGGTCGAGGCGGGCCAGCAGCATATGGACGGTTGGACAGCACTTTGGTACGGCAGGTCACGCCACACCACCAGCGACTACGACCGCATGGCCCGTCAGCGCGTCCTGCAGCAGGCGATCCTCACGCAGTTCACGCCAGCGAACGTGCTCACCAAATTCCAGGGGATCGCGGCGGCCGGCCAGCAAGTGGTCAAGACAGACATCCCCCAGGGCGCGTTGGGCTATTTCACCAACCTGGCGGGGAAGACGAAGGCTCTCCCGATGAGCACCGTTGAGCTCGTCCCGGACAACGGCGTCGACCCGACAGATCCGGACTACGACTACATTCGTGGCCTGATCGCTGCTGCATTGGCGCCGCCGCCGGCAGCGGAATAAGCCCGCAGCTCGAGGGTCCTCAAACGCTGCAGAGAGCGCCGGCCACGCTCAGGCTTGGTCCGTCCTTGACAGTATGTCAAGGATGTAGTCGCGGTCTGTCTCTCTCGAGCCAACGCCGAAGCCGAGCCAGTCGGGCTCACCTATGGTCCCGCCGACCCTGCAGAAAAGGGCGATGTCCCGCCCGTCGCTTCCTTCGGCCCGGTTCTCGTTGGTGGCTTCGATGTAGATGCCGATTGCACCGTCGTCGCGGACCAATGAGATGGCACTGTCAAACGGGGCCCACGATATTCCAGAGGGCGAAGCCGGGTTGGCTAGTGACAGGGTCTGCGCCTTGCACAGAGCGTAGGCGTCGATTGGTTCGAGGGGGGTGTCTGCCCCGCGCACTTCCGCCGAGGGGGACGACGTGGGCTCGGTTTCGGCAGAAGATGCCGGTGGCTCTTCGCCCTCAGTCGGCTGCGCCACCGGGGCCGAGGGTGCGCAGCCCGTCAGGGCGAGGGACGCGAGGACGGCCAACGTTGGCAGCATGACTGTGCGTTTCATGGCTCAAGTATGTGGCCTTGAGTAACGCGTGTCGGTCAGCCGGCGACCCCCCTTTTGGGGGCAAAGGAACTGGGAGTTCCCGAACAGGCCTCGTCCATAGCAATCGTGCTCTGGCCCGAATGGGTTATCAGAGATGGGTCTCCAGGGCGATTTAGAGGAGATAGCTCTCTCCGTAGCGTCAGTTTCACCAGCAAAACAGCTGGTGAAACTACGGAAAGAGAACCCAATGGCTGTGCCAGCAAACGTTCTATCTTTTTACGCAGAATCCCGGTGGGGTAACCGCTTTGGCCTCATGGCCGAGTGGTACAGCTCGCTTGGCCACCGCGGCCATGACATCTACGCGTCCGGTGGCCAGGACATTCCGGCGCTTCGCGCCGGAGTCGTCCGTCTGACTCAGCGGTCCCCATATCTCGGGGGCACTGTTTGCATCGAGTCCGGACCGGGTGACTTCAGCGCATATTGTCACCTCGCAGGGATTCGGGTCAGCGAAGGAGAGTCAGTAGCCCAAGGTCAGATCATCGGCCAGGCGGCTTCGAACCAGGCTGATGCGGGCTCTTCGTGGGATGGCCCTCACCTCCACATGACCCGCGGCCCCGACAACCAGGCCGCGTTCGGTGGCCCGGGTCTTTCCGACCCCGCACCGCTCATCCGCGAAATCCTCGGAGGCGCGTCCGGCGGCGGGAACACCGGTGGCGGTTCCGGCGGGATCCAGATAAGCATCGCTCAGGGAAAGATTCTGCAGCGGGTGGCCCAGAAGGGCAACTACCAGGGCGACATCGACGGAGTCCCCGGAGTGAACACCTGGAAGGGTATCCAGACGGTCCTCACGGCGAAGAACTTCTACTCGGGTCCCATCGACGGAATCGTGGGTCCGAACACCTGGAAGGGTGTTCAGCGGCTGGCCCAGCTCGGAGGCTACGGCGGACTGGTGGACGGGTTCCCCGGCACCTACACCTATCAGGGACTCGAGAACTGGCTGAACTCCTCGCCCACCACAACCCCGCCGCCCGCCGGCTTCCAGGGCGTCTACGGGGTCGATGTCGGAACCAGTCAGCGTGGATTCGATTTCCAGGCGCTCCGCGCGGCGGGCTACCAGTTCGCAATCGTCAAAGCAGGCGGATCCAACGTCGTTCCCACCTACGTCGCACCTCATTACGTGACCGAGGTCTCGCGAGTCCGCGCCGCGGGCCTGCTCGTGGGCCACTACTGGATGGTGGGCTCAAACACGCCCGCCGTCGACGCCGCGTACTTCCTGGACAATCTATTCGACTACCGCGCCGGCGATATCCTGGCGCTGGACAACGAAGCGATCAACACCGGCCGCAAGTGGACCGACGCAGAAGCAGCGGTGTTCATGCGGGCCGTCAAGACTCGGCTCGGGTACGTGCCGTTCATGTACATCAACCGTGCGGATCTTTCGGGGAGCTCGTGGCCCGAGGTTCGGGCGCTGGGCGCCAAGCTGTGGATCGCCGCGCCGGATGGCGTCCCAGGGACGGTGAACATCACCGCGTTCTCTGACTGGGCGATCCACCAGTATTCGTGGACGGGCAACCAGAATGGCACCGATGTCGATCTGAACGTGGCCAAGCTGAGCGCATTTGCCGGCCTCACCCAGCCGCCGAACGGTGTCACCGGCCCACCTGCTGGCGCAATTCCCGGCAACGGTGGTTCTGGCGGTGCGACCCCGACGATCTCCATCTCCATCGCTGAGGGGAAGATCCTCCAGACCCTCGCCAAGCGGGGCAACTACGGCGGTGAGATCGACGGCATCCCCGGCACCAACACCTGGAAGGGCGTGCAGAACGTCCTGACCGACCTCGAGTACTACTCCGGCCCCGTCGATGGGGTCCCCGGTCGCAACACCTACATCGGTCTGCAGCTGGTGGCCAAGGTCGGCGACTACTCCGGTGCCGTAGACGGGATCCCGGGGCCGGCGACGTGGGCAGGAATCGCGAAGTACCTCAGCGACACGGCCGGCGGAGCGCCCGACAGCTACGCAGGCACCATCCTGCAGCGCCTGGCAAAAGCGGGCGGGTACACGGGCGCGGTCGATGGTGCCCCGGGCACGAACACCTGGAAGGGTGTTCAGCAGGTTCTTGCTGGCTACAAGTATCGAGGACCGATCGACGGCGCGATGGGCACGATGTCCTGGGCGGCGCTTCAGCGGTTCGCTGCCAAGGGCGGCTACACCGGCATCGCCGACGGCGTGATGGGCACGAATTCGTGGGCGGGCGTCCAGGTCGTTCTGGCCAACTTCGGCTACGGCGGCGCAGCTGACGGTGCGCCGGGAACGAACACTTACCGCGCCCTGCAGCGCATCGCCAAGCTGGGCGGCTATCGCGGCCCCCTCGACGGGGTCATGGGTCCGCGCAGCTGGGCGGGTCTTCAGACCTTCCTCTACGGTGTCGGATACACGGGACCGCTGGACGGGGTTCCGGGCACCAACACCTACAAGGCGATGCAGAGCATGGCCAGTCGCGGTGGCTACCAGGGCCTGATCGATGGGATCCCTGGCCCACTTACGTACGGCGGACTGCAGGAGCTGCTCGCGTAGTGGGTTGCTGAATCGTTGGTGAATGTGAGTGCCCGACAACGGGCACTCACATTTCCACGTGTGTCGGCCGCGCAACGCCGGTTCTCGTCAGATCAGGCACCTGTGACCAACGCAATAGCCCGGTAAATCTCACCGCAGCAGGGCTCGCATCGGGCAGCCCGAGCGGAGTTGAATCGGTAAACATTTGATCCAGCCAGTTCGAGACCTTCATGAGTTCGGTTTGGATTTCTAACACGCGAGCGTCCGCTGCATGCCCGTTGTCCCACGCGTCTTGACTTCTTTAGCCAGGGCGTGACTAGGGAGCTGGTCTAGCGTGGAAGCCCGACCAGACGCCATGTTCACCGGGGCTTGGCTACAGCCGAGTTCTGCTGACGTACTCCAGCGCGGCATCACTGCCGGTTGGGTCTGTCATCTTGAGGATCGTCTAGCGATCACTCCCCTGGCTGAGCAACACGCCCGGAATGACGCGTGTGGAGTTTGCCGCTCTTTGGCGGTGTTCTTTGATCGTTCCGTGTCGCTAGTTGCCGATGACGAGGATGCTGGCTAGCTCGGCGCCGGCAGCTCACGCGCCTGAGCATCGGTGACGGCGAGACGATGCAGCGTGGCGAGACTCGGGCGCGGCCGGCAGAGTGCAAGTTGTTCGATGAACGCGACCGTCTCGGCCGAAGTTCGGCGAACACTCTTGTCTTTGCGGTCACGCGGGTCGAGGGATGTACTGCCGCCTGCCCGGTAGAGCTGGTGCCAGCGCTGCAAAGTCCGAGCGGAGATCCCCGTCTCACGGGCGAGGGCGGCGAGAGGGATCTGGTCTTCGACATGCAGTCGAAGAACACGCCACCGCTCGGCCGCGTCCACAAAGCACCTACACAGTGGTGCTTTCGCGGGCCGCTAAGGCCTGCTGATGCCGGTACAAAGTGGCACGACTCCACCCGACGAGCTTTGCCGCATCCTCCGCCGTGCGGCCCTTCGCCCGGGCCTCGGTGACGAGCTTGAGTTTGTCGGCCACGACCGCGGGATCGGACAAGGGCCGACCAAACTTGGTGCCGCCATTTCGGGCAGCTGTGATGCCTGCGTTCACGCGCTCGGTGATCAGCTCGCGTTCGTATTCGGCGAGGGTTGCGAGCATGTTCAGCATCAGTCGGCCCGACGTCGTCGACGGGTCGATACCGTCCGAGATGCTCTTCACCTGTATGTCACGCTCACGGAGCAGCTTCACGGTGTTGAGCACATCGATCAGGGACCGTCCGAGGCGATCGACCCTCCACACCACGACGGTGTCGCCGGGCTGGGCGTACTCGAGTAGCTTCTTTATCCCGGGGCGTGAGATCGCGGTCCGGCTGCCGGAGGTGACGTCGGCGAAGATGTCCCGTTCTTGCACGCCCGACTTGACCAGAGCGTCGACCTGCAACTTCGCGTCTTGGCTTCTGGTGCTGACCCGTGTATATCCAAGATGTCTCACGTATCCATTCTGCCTTAGAAATTACTAGAAGCGGTGGAACAAAGACATTTCACGGTGAGACATCTTTCCAAGACAAATTGCCTCCCGGAAATCCGCCACTTCGACGCGTCGGTTGGAGAGAGTTCACATGTCTCGAAATGCTTTACCTTTCTGAGACTGCACGTCGCGGTCGCCCTGCACGCCGTCGGCGTCTCATAACTGACAGTGAGTGCGGGTAACCGACCAGGAGGTTATGCAACGCGGTTGCGAGATTCTCCGCGCACCGAAATCCCTAAGGTCCTTGGAGGGCCCCGATCGTATCGGTGAGACGCCTCATACCCCTAGGGATTCGAGACTCCCCTCTCCTCTGAGCCGGGCTCGTCGTGAGCGATGAGGAAGTCTGCCCAGGATTAGAACTGCGCGAGTGAGGGCATCCTCTCGTCAATCTGAGTCCGTGGCATGCGAAACATCGGGATGCCGACTGGTCATGATAAGGCCAGTGCCAAGCCGTTTATGAGACTTGATCAGTCGATCGAGTTCGGGTTCCTCCTATAGTCGGATCGTGAACTCGATCCCAGGGAATGAGAAGTGCCAATTGTGAGAAACAACACCGTGGCGATCAACAGCGCACATCGGTGGCTGGCAGGCTCTAAACGGTTCGCGATGATCGCGCTTCTGCCGGCCATCATTCTCACGGTTGGTTGCACGGCCCAGGCGCCCGAGCTGGTTGGTTCCTCGACCGTGAAGGCTGCGTTTATCGACTTCGTCGGTTCGGTTGAGGGAGTCAAGAGCGTTCGCACGAGAAACTGGCTGTCGGGGTTCCTCGAGCCAGGAACGATGGTTGTCTTTGACGTGACCTTGGGTGACGAGAGCGATTCTGCGGAGGTGGATTCCACGGCCCGGCTCATTACCGAATGGGTGCGCACCCGAGTCGATCCTAAAGCCGACGTCACTGTGTACGTCACCCTGTTTACAGCGGGTAACGCGGTAAGTCTTACCGCAGACGACGCGTCAAATTGGGCTCGTATACAGATCGTGGACCGTGCAGTTGCCAGTAGCGCAGTAGATCATGCGTGGCTTAGGGCACCTTGGCTGGAAGACCCTCGCAACTCCGATAACGGGACCAACCTCCAGCTCGTTTCGTCGCTGCCAGCGGAAGGGTTTACTTCCACCGCCTTCGCAGCGAGCATGGAGGCCTATCAGGCGTTTCTGCCCCCGGAATCCTCTTTCGTTACCGTCATCGACAGCGACCTCGCCTCCTACTCGAGCGGGTTCGAAACGAAATATCGATCTCTCACTTCGTTCGTTTCAGAGCCTCCCTCGGATGCGACATTGCAGTGCGTCGACCAGGTGGCGGTTGACCCTGGCGTCATGGGATATGACTTCGCTCCCGCCAGTGAATTCTGGAGCTCTACTGTCGATCTGCAGGCGGCGGACTCGGAATTGTCCAAAGCACGACTCTCTTGCCTCAATGACATACAGAAAGTGGAGTTCACCCTCGACGGCAAATGATGCTCGCCCATTCATCGCCTACGGTCCGCCGCATCTCATAACCTGGGTGCCTCACAACGCATGAAATACAAGACGCTGACTCCCAGTCAGCAACCAGGTCTATGCGCCAATTAGCGATCACAGAACGCCGTGACATAGCGGCAAAAATCACAGGCAACGACTTTTGAACAACTACACACCCGCGGAAAATCGCGGCGTCACCCAAGGTCGCCTGCACGGCTCATAAGCGATGGAATACGAGACGTAGGAGGTCTCCTCTTCACGCGACGAGCGGGCAGGTGGCGTGTCTCGTATCCGGACATGTCTCGCATGCCTAGGGATATGAGACGCGATTTCTAATCGCAGTATGGGACGAAAACCGTTGGGGTCGCCCATTGCACCCTGGTCGGTCGCTACCCGACTTCATGGACTGTTCGATCGGGTGAAACCCGAGCCCGTCATCGATATGCCCGCGCCGCGTACAAGCGCAGTCGCTGACATGATCGCGCAGTATCACGGAAGGCTCTGTCGTGCCCGGCGTCAGGAAGTACTGATTCTGGTCCCATATCATTGGGACGATTTCAATAACTGGGGGAATGAATGAATCGAGCAATCGGCGGGATAGTCGGCGCAGTGGCAACCAGCATGCTGCTGGCATCCTGCTCACCACCCGCCCAGCCACCCATGCCCACAGTTTCAATGACATCATCATCAACGCCGACATCTCAGCCGACTGATCCGACCGCGGCCGCAACGTGCGAGACAGTTTTCACCGCCGAGGAGTACAGCAGTCTTGAAGCCGACGGCTTCAAGCTGGAACCTGACATCTTCGTGCTCGACGATGAGATGCAGTCGATCATGGATGATGGCTTCGGCTGCTACTGGACCCGCGGGGGCGGTGACGTTCGAGTGTGGTTTGCCCAAGCAGCACAAACCGCTGAGGACTGGGATGTGCACAAGCAGCAGCTTCTCGCGTCGGGCTGGACTGATATTAACGCCCCCGTGGATGGCTCCATCCAAGCTTCCACCCACCCGGACAATAATGAGATACCCGCGATGGCCCATCGTGATGGTGTTACTTACTACGCCAGTTACTCAGCGTTCCTCGGATCTGTGGAGGCACTCCAGGGCTGATAGCTGTGACTAGAGTCTGCGTCTCGCAGAGCGAGCCTGGATGATCGCGCCGCGGGTACAGGTATCACCCGCAGCATGTGAAGGTTGGCGCTCGGAAATCTGACGCTGGAGAGCGAGCGGTGTCTCGCAACCGAAACGGCTTGCGCAGCCTGCTTCACGCCGTGCTCACGAACGCAAACCGATCGCCGGTCGCATGGCCACGGGTCCGTCAGCGTTTTCGCCAACTAAACCGTTAAGACGATGGCGGCGGGCGGGCCGCCCTCGGCGCGGCCGAAAAAGGGGATGATTCCATCGACCCCGAGGTCATCTCGGATCAATCATCCAATTAGGAGATGACATTGTCCTTCGTCGGCGCGATGTTGAACGTCAAGAACCCCGCGGTGTCTGGGTCGCAAATTAAGAGATCCTTCACATCTGTCAGGATTTCCTGGCCGGTCTGAGGAATTCGGATCCGGATTGCATCTGCGCCGACGAGGTTGCAATTCGGGAAGCGGGTGCGCCCGCTGAATCCAATCAGCACATAGGCGGCGCCCCCGGGTTCCACGGAGACTACCTGGTCCGGGATGTCGTTGAGTTGTGAAACAGGGCCTCCCACGGTTAGACCGGATGAGTCGATCAAGTCAGCGTCCGGATACCCCGACAGCTCGCAGCCCGTCGAGGTCGTGTTGGTCAGCTTTATGTAGAAGAGGCCATCGCTCTCCGGATAGTCCTGTTTGAAGATTTCCCTTGTCGACGTGAAATCGCAGCCCGCTGCTGGGACATCGGGCGTCGTCGAAGCGATTGCCGCCGGCGTCTCGCTTGATGTCGGCGACGCCGGGGAAGCTAAGTTCGTGGCGTCGGGTGCCGCGTCCGCGCAAGCCGTGAGTCCAACTGCCGCCAGGAGCAGCGTCAGCAGTCCCATTACTTGGATNGAACGTTCATCTGGCCCCCCCCCCCCCCCCGGTTTGAGCCTTGCTGTGTGTGCAGTATATGGCGGGCCGACGGTGTGGCAGCCGTCCGACCGCTGTGAAGATTCGGACCTTATCGCAGACTTGACCTCCGACGGGGTGAAGTGTCTCGCAACCTCAGAGTGTCAAACCCCATCGGATACAAGACGCTGCCCACCCGCTCTGAGACAACGAGGGTTACCAGGTCGATGCGCCAAAGAGCGATCACAGAACGCCGCCACAAAGCGCTAACAGTCACATATTCGAACGTATATGTGACAGGAGTCTTGACCGTGCTCATGGGGTACATGCGCGTCTCAAAATCTGACGGCACTCAAACGACCGACCTGCAACGCGCCGCACTTCTCGAAGCCGGGATCGACGCGGAGCTGCTTTATCAGGATCACGCTTCGGGAAAGAAAGACGACCGGCCGGGACTCGTCGCCTGCCTGAAGTCTCTTCGAGACGGTGACACTCTCGTTGTCTGGAAACTTGATCGGCTCGGCCGCGACCTGCACCACTTGGTCAACACTGTTCATGACCTCACTGCCCGAGGCGTCGGGCTCAAGGTCCTCACCGGGCAGGGCGCCGCGATCGATACGACCACCGCGGCGGGAAAGCTCGTGTTCGGGATCTTCGCCGCCCTGGCCGAATTCGAACGGGAACTGATCTCCGAACGTACCGTCGCCGGCCTCGCATCCGCCCGAGCCAGGGGTCGCGTCGGGGGCCGGCCCTTCACGATGACCCCTACAAAGGTGCGCACAGCGATGGCGGCAATGGGCAACCCGGAGACGAACGTCGGCGAACTCTGCGACGAGCTTGGCATCTCCCGACAAACCCTCTACCGACACGTGTCGCCAACCGGCGAGATCCGAGCGGATGGAACTCGGATCTTGAACCGTCCTGCTTCCGTTCGACGGACATCACGAAAGCCGTGACACACCGGATTACAGCGCAGGGGTCTGTCTCGAATTCGACGGCGATGTAACCTCTTCCCCTCGTGACCAGGTGCCGACGGCAGATAAGATCACGGTCGCCCACACACGAAACTGCCTTCAATTTCGACAAGCAGGGGTGGGGCGGCGAGGCCGGCAACGATAAGCACGGTGTTGGGTGGGAACTCGCCAGCCGGGAACCAGTCGGCGTACACCTCGTCACGAATGGCGTTGAAGTCAGGAAGGTTGTCGCGCCCGACAATGTAGGTCGTCAGCTTTACGAGGTCCGCAGGGGCGGCGTGCTGGGAGTCCAGCAGGGCACGGATGGCCGTGAAAACCAGGCGGGTCTGCTCGGCCGCACTCCCGGGGACTGTGCCAGTGGACGTGGCACCGATTTGTCCCGCAAACGTGGCCACGGGGGTGTCTTGGCCCACGATGCTGAGGTGGCTGTACTTGCCGGCGGGGGCAACATCGGAGGGAGGGTTGCTGCGCTGGACGAGGCTCATGATTGACGGTACTGCCTTCAGGAGGGTGGTCAGTGCTTTGGTCAGGAGGACATTGCTGGAACAGGCACGGCTTTCTCGGCCGTTCCACTATCGGTTCGACCTGGGTTAGGTAGGACGCTCCCTTCCGTTGCTGACTCCGAGGCCCTCCATCACACCGACCGGTGGCAGCTGAGGGAGGCAGGTTTTTCAGCTGGCGGCCAGAGGCGCATTAATCGGGACTCGGGTCATTTCTGCCGACAGCATCCACAGCTTTCGCGCCATGTGTTCATCGAGGGCGACTTTGGCGACCGGAGCAACGACAGGGTTGCCTTTCAGATGGAAAAGACCCCCCGGCCCCACGAGAGTGCCACTGGGCAGATCCGAGACCGCTGCTGCAATCAAGGACCGTGCCCCGCCCGCGGCATCCTGAGCGATCACCGGGCCCAGAACCTTGTCGATATCCCGGAAAGCGACACTGCCCACATGCGAGGTCAGGCTCGTACGGGCGTAACCAGGGTGGGCAGAAAGCGAACGAACGCGGGATCCCGTCCCGGTCAGTCGGCGACCAAGTTCGCGCGCGAACATCAAGTCAGCGAGCTTCGATTGCGAGTACGCCTTGCCGGAATTGAAGCGCCGCCGGTCGTAGTTAGGGTCGTCGAGGTCGATCGAACCCGATCGGTAGTAATCCGACGTGACCGTCACCACGCGATCCCTGATCAGCGGCAACAGCCGCATCGTTAGGGCGAAGTGGCCCAGGTAGTTCACACCGAACTGAGTCTCGAACCCGTCCTCGGTCCGACCCAACGGCGGCATCATGATCCCGGCGTTATTGATCAGGACATCGATGGGTTCCGTTCGCGAATCGGCGAACTGCTTGATGGAGGACAAGCTGCCCAGCTCAAGGGTTGCAACGTCTACCCGACCCGGCGTTTTCGCAGCCGCAGCCTGTCCTCGCTGGAGGTCACGGACGGCCAAAGTGACATGGGCACCTCCTCGAGACAAGGTCGCTGCAACGACTTCACCGAGGCCCGAACTCCCCCCGGTGACAACGACCCGTTTGCCTGCAAGACGCGACGCGTCCTCGCGCAGCTCCATGAATGTCAATGAATCTCCTCCATTAGGGACCGCGCAACCTTGCCGACCCGACGATTTAACGCTACGCTACCGTCGCGTAGCTCATTGAAGGAGACAATCATGAATTTGCGATCTGTCCGTATCGTCACGACTGACGTACCCACCTCGGCCGGCGTCTTCGCTCGGCTCCTCGGTCGAGAAGCAAGCGGGTACCCGGAGTACATGGAAGTTCCGACCGACGGCGCCGTATTGGCGTTTTGCACGCCGGCCGGGTTGGCCGCGGCGACGACGGCGCTAGCCGGAAGCGCGCCGGGTACTCAAATCCTCGAGTTCGAAGTCGGCGACCTCGATGAAGTCCGAAAAGAGCTCGATGATTCCGTACAGATGATCCAGGCGCCAACAGTCCAGCCCTGGGGCAACCGTTCCATGATCCTCCGGACGGCGGACGGCACCCTCGTAAACTTCTACACACCCGTCCCCGACGCCGACCGGGCATGGCCATCCCAAAACTGACCGCGAAAGGAACTTCGGTGGCGAACAAAGAACGAGTCGACACTCGCGTCGAACGGACGCGAACAACGGTCCTTGCGCACACCTACGACCTCCTCGTCCAGGACGGCTTTTCAGGAGTGAGCATCGACGAGATAGCTCGCCGGTCCGGCGTGGCAAAGACGACCATCTACCGTCACTGGCCAACCCGCACACGACTGCTCCTCGACGCCTGCTCAAAGTTGGGCGTCAACCTCGAAATCCCCACTCAGGGCACCTTCGAAACCGACCTCCGACAAGTCCTCACAGACGTCGCGCAGCGGCTGGAGAACGCCGGCTGGGCGAAAGTGCTGCCCTCGATCATGGACGCCAGCGAACGAGATCCCGACGTGGCGAAGGTGCAAACCCTGCTCCAGACCATTTGGGCCGCGCCGGTGGTGCGGATCGTCGAGGACGCCGTCGCCCGTGGAGAGATCCGCCCCGGAACGGATGCCGACGTCGTCGCTGCAGAAGCCCTGGGACCGCTCTACTACCGCCGCTGGTTCTCACGCCAACACATCGACCCAGCACTCCTTGATCGCATCGTCACAAACCTCTGCCGATCGCTGACCGATGCTCGGTGAGCGTAACTCAACCCATCTCCTTAGACGGATCCGGCTCTAAAGGCGGATGTCGCGAGTCGAGAAAAGACCTGGCACAGGGTACAACCACACGTTTCCGCACGTAGCCTCGGATACCAAGGTGTGCACAAAACACCGGATATTTGTGCACCCAATCGCGAGCATTGACAAACACGCCCGGAATGACACGGCCGCGCCGCGTCCGGTAGACCCGTCCGAAATAGGTTCCGGTGAACGGGGGCGGCTTCAAGGGGTCGTAGCATTCCATCACGCGCTCGTGTTGTGGGCGGCGAGCTGCGCCGACCGCGCTCTGCCGATCTTCGGGGAGCAGCGACCAGGTGATGACCGGCCGCGCGTAGCGATCGCCGAAGGGATGACGTTCCGTCCCGAACGTCATCCCTTCGCCGGACGCTCGCGACCGACTCGGCTCGGCAGATTAGGAAGGCGCCATGGTGCACGGTACTGCATTCTCTTGTCCGGCGCAGCGCGTCCAGCGCCACGCATCCGAATACCGAAGGAATCATGTTCAAGAATCTCTCGGACCGCACGAGTTCGATCCTCTACGTAGTCCTCGTCGCCTCAGTCGCCGCGTCCACTGCCTCGTTCGCCGGCGGGCTCGTCCTCGCCATCTCGCCGCTGCTCGTGACCGCCCTGATGATGTTCGTGGTCACTCGGGACGGATACCGCGCGGAAGGTTGGCGCCGACTGGGAATCACCCGCCTCGGTCTCCGCTGGTGGCCGGTAGCGCTTGCCGCGACCGCGGGCGTCTCGGTCACGGCAGCGGGTATGACCGTCGTGCTCGGCTTCTCGCAGATCGCGGCACCCACCGCGGCCGCCTTGCAGGACCTCCTCTCGCTCTGCATCACCGGCACGGTCCTCGCTTTTGCTGAGGAGGTCGGATGGCGAGGGTACCTACAACCGCGCGTGGTGCCGTGGCTGGGTGAGAAATTTGCCTATCTCGGTATCGGTGTGGTGTGGGTCATTTGGCACCTCATGTACATCCTATTCACGCCCTTCTACCACGCTGACGGAGACCGATGGATCGTGCTCACGCTGTTCTCCGCCACCGTCATCGCGTTCTCCTTCCTGTTCGGCCAGCTTCGGACTCTGTCCGGCAGCGTCTGGCCGGTAGTGCTCGCTCACGTCGCACACAACGTCGCGTTCGCGTGGATCGGCTCTGCTATCGTGCTGACCAACCAGACAGTGCTCGTCAACGAGTACCTAGCGGGTGACACCGGGCTCTTCGTCCTCCTCGGCACCATCGCGACGGTGATGGCTATCGCAGCCCCAACGCGAGGAGCCCGCCCAGTAGCGCGGAATGACGAAGGAAAGGGCGCCCGAAAGGCGGCATCCCTCCACCGGTCGCATCGCGGATGACGAAGTCCCCATGCGTAACCGGCGGCGACAGGCCAGGTAGTTGCAGAGCGTTCTACCCACGCCTCGCGCTCGGCGGTACCGTGCAGCAGTAACACTGCGGTTGGCGACTTCGTGCGGCGGGCGGCCCAAGAACTGCGATCTCTCATGTTGCATCAGACGGAAATACCGCTCGTTTGCCGTGCTGGGCGATCTTGTCGGGCCGAAAGCCTGACCAGTGGTCGTGCTCATCGACCACCACCACCGGGGCCTGGCTGTAGCCGAGTTCCTGCGTGACGTACTCGGGGTCAGCTCACGAAACGGAATGAATAACACGGTAAGAGTTGAATCCGCTCTTCCCTAGTTGGGTGAACGTCATTGTTGGCGGGCTGGAACCCAGCGGTAGAGCGTGGGGACCGAGACGCCGAGGTCCTTGGCGATGTCGGCGTGGAGATTGCCCTTCAGCGCCCACTGAGTATTGCCGGTGAGCGCCAGCGGTTCAGCTCGCGCTCACCGACCTGGATCACGCCGCGTTGTCCGCGGTGTGTTCACGCATATTGGTGTCGCCGGTCTCGATCCATATCGTGTTGTGGATGATCCGGTCCATGAGGGCGTTCGCGTGGACTCCCGAGCCCAGCCGCTGGTGCCAGCCTTTCTGCGAGCACTGGGTGCAGAACACTGTCGGGGGAATCCGGCTCTATCTGATCTGCACTCCCGACGGAATGCCCGAAATCTGGGGCCTGGCTAACCCGAAAATCGGTGAACACGAACCCGCCGAAACAATGCTCCGCCATGACCGACACCTGCTCCACCTCGACCAAGTCATCATCGGCGACAAAGGCTTCGCCGGCCGCGAATTCGAGACGTTCATCACCGACAACCTCGGCGCGCACCTGATCCCTCCCGACCGCAAAGACGAGAAGAAACGCTTCGGGAAGCTCGGCATCATCCGCCAATCGGTCAAGTCCGTGTTCGACACCCTAGTGGGCTAACTCACCCTCGAAGACCAGGGCGGCCGCCCCGTCCCCGGGCTCTACTCCCGCGTTGCTGGCCGCTTACTCGCCCTCGCCGCAGGTATCTGACACAACTGGCTAATCGGAACAGCCAACAAGCGATCCCTCATCGCCTAGGACCATTAGGACTCATTCAGCTAGGCGCCACCGCGCGCTCCAGGAACACGAAAAAACGCCCTTGTCGAGTGGAGCATGTAGCTCCGCCCGACCTGGGCGTCTGTTCTATGCCAGTAAGCGCCTAGAACCGCGCACCGGGGCTATAAAAGTCGTAGCCGACAGCGCGGTCGAGGTTCGACCAGCTGTTCGTGCCCATGACTCCGTCGATTGGTCCGGTGTACCTGCCTCCGTGGCTACCGTCAGCCGCCCAACGCTGCAGCGCCTTGTAGGTGTTGGAGCCCGGTGCCCCGTCAATAGGTCCGGTGTAGCCGTAGTACTTGGCCAGGAAACGCTGCACCCCCTGCCAGCTTGCGGTACCCATGGCCCCGTCGACGGGTCCAGTGTAGCCGTTGCGTGCAGCGGGGCCCTCCTGGAGTCGACACTGCAGGTACCCGGAGAAGCTCGTGCTACCGCCGTTTGAGGACTGGCAATACGCCGAAACAGGGTTCATCTTGATGAGTCCGGCAGCCGGTTGGACCGCACTGATAGTCGTGGATACCGGCGAGGTCGCCGCGACCGGAGTGAGCGTCGCCGCCGACGCGGGTACTGCTGTTGAAACGGCAAGCACGCCGACCGTGAGGACTCCCCAAGCAGCTGCACTGAACCGCGACATATTTGATTTTTGCAAAACCATTCCCCCAATGTCGAAGACATGCTCGGAATGAGCATCCTCTATTTGTCACATATTTCTCCACCCTCAAAGGGCTCGGCAAGACCCTCTAGTGGGGCTTGCAGCGAGCTGGCCAATCTGGCAGGATTTCGAATCGACCGGAGGGCGAGCCAAGCCATGCTGTCCGGAGCGGTGTGACATTCCCGAGGGGACAAGGCGGTCACAGAGTCCCGTTACTTTCTTCATAGCCCTTGGGCGTGTAGTCCTGTGAGGGTGTTGGCCNTTTTCCCCCCCCCCCCCCCCGTTGTCCATGATCCGGGGGGGGGTGTTGTCACCGGGACTGACTGGCATTGAGTATTCGCTGATAGGGGCTGGACCGGGACGTGTTCCAGGCCATTCGCAACGTGGCTGCCGCGGTTCAGTCCGACGAAACGATACCTGAACGGAGCATCATGATCGAGAACTACGACAGCGTTGACGTCTTCATCGGCGTGGATGTTGGCCAGGGAGAACACCATTCGGTCGCCCTCGACCGGGCGGGCAAGCAACTCTTCGACAAGGCCTTGCCCAACGATGAGTTGAAGCTGCGGGACCTGATCGGGCGGCTGAAACGACACGGCCAGGTACTGTTCGTCGTGGATCAACCCGCGACAATCGGGGCCACTGCCGATCGCCGTCGCCCAGGCTGAGAACGTGCTGGTCGGCTACCTGCCGGGCCTGGCCATGCGGCGCACCGCTGACTTGCACGCGAGTGAGGTCAAGACCGACGCCCGCGACGCCGCGATCAGCGCCCAAGCAGCCCGAAGCCTCCCGTACGCGCTCCGGTCGCTGCAACTCGCCGACGAACAGGTCGCCGAGCTCTCCATGCTCTGCGGCTTCGACGACGACGTCGTCGGTCAGACCACTGCCACGAGCAACCGGATCCTTGTTTCTCTCTGCATTCGCCGCGCTCCGCAACCCGCTCTCACGCGCCTGCTACGACCGCAAGATCGCCCAAGGCATACGCCACAACCAAGCCCTCATCGCCCGCGCCCGGCGACGCTGCGCCGTCCTCTACGTCATGCTCCGCGACGGCACCCTCTACCAAACCGACCATCCACTCGCCGCTTGACAAAAACATAGGGGCACCCCACCCAATGGGGCCTCGTTGAGGCCGAAGCGGGGGGGGCGCATGCAGCGGGGATCTCCCCGTTGGCGATGGCGCCACCACGTTTCCAGAAAGACGAAAAGACGCCGGGTCTAGAGGGACCATATAGTCCCAACTAACCCGGGCGTCACTTCTGTGATTGAAAGCGCCTATTGCCGCCGGACGCCCGGGTAATAGAAGTCGTACTCGGTAGCGCGGTCAAGGCCGGTCCAGCTCTTAGTGCCCATGACCCCGTCGATCGGCACGGTGTAGGTTCCCCTGTGGCCATCGTCTGCGGCCCACCGCTGCAACGCCTTGTAGGTGTGGGTTCCCGGCGCTCCGGCAATGGGGCCCTTGTACCCGTATGACTTGGCCAAAAAACGCTGCACCCCCTGCCAGCTGTTCACACCCATGACCTCATCGACACGGCCGGTATATCCTTGCGTGCAGCTGGACCCTCCTGAAGTCGGCATTGGAGGGACCCGGTGAAGCTCGTGCTGCCGACGTTATTGGACTGGCAATACCCCGAAACAATGTTTGCCCTGAACAGCCCGGCCGCCTGTTGGACAGACTTCGCCGTTGCGAACAAGGGGGGCCGTCACGGCCACCTGAACAGGTACCGCGGCCGATGGGGTGAGCGTTGCCGCCGAGACCGGGACTGCCGTTGAAATGAAGAGCGCGCCGACGGCGAGGAACCCCCGATGATGATGATGGCGAGTCGCGACATATTCACTTTTTCCAAAGCTATTTCCCCAATTTCGAAGAATGCTAGGGCGAAGCATCCTCTATGCGTCACCTTTTTCTCCACGCGCTATCACTCGGCAAGACCCTTTAGTGGGGCTGGTGACGAGTGAGCCGGTCGGACAAAGTTACGAGTCGACCGGAGGGCTGCGATTCGCAGACGGCAGGACGGCCGAGCCGTCGTCGTTTCGCAAGAAGGTCACGCCGCTCAACCGCTGATTCGCACCGAGAGCCGCATGGACGGACTCGGGTCTCAGATCTGACGGGATGCGCCCCGTGGTTCTCGCCAGTGAACATCTCCTTTGGCGGCAGTGGCGACAAGCCTCTCTGCGCTGGTGAAGCGATGTTCTACGGGATCGCCAGGGCCCCGCTGCTACCGCGCTTCTCAATAGTCAGGGCCCCGGATCCAGTTAGTGTCACCCGGTGAAAGCCTGGGCGCAGGATTCGTCCTGAGCAGTTTGTCCGGCCAACCCGTCCAAGGGTTGGGCGCTTGTCTCCGGAGCAGGTGCGGCGGTTTCGTTGGGTGTCTCCGGCGCGGGCTCATCCGTTGCTGGGGGCAGAGGCTCAACCGTGGGTGTTCCTGCCGTGGCCTCGGGGAGAGCGAAGGGCTCATCGGCTGCGAGTTTGGCGAACAGCTCATCAGCCACATCCTGTATCGGTACCACTTTGTTCGGGAAGTCGGGATCGTCGGTCGTGCCGGGGTATTGCACGAACAGGAGTCGATCCAGGTTGATGTCTTTGAGTGCCAGGGCCATGGAGACCATGGTGTCGATGTCGGCCAGGTTGGTCGAGAGCCGGATATTGGTCGCGGCAGCGTTGGCCAGGTTGATCAGAGTGGGGATGTTGGTGAGCGTGCCGTTGCTCTTGACGGTGCGCATGAGTGAGGCCATGTACATCTGTTGCGAGGAGATTCTCGCCAGGTCGCTGCGGTCGCCGACGCCTTCGCGGCTGCGCAGGAATGCCAGAGCGTTCTCCCCGGCGACGATGCTCGGCCCTTCAGGCAGGTTGAGGCCCGCGTCAGGATCGTTGATAGGCGCGCTCAGACAGATGGGTACGCCACCCACGGCGTCGCTCATCTCCACAACACCGCTGAAGGTAATGACGCCGGCGTAGGGGATGTCTAGTCCTGTCAGCTCGGACACCGTCTGGACCACGCAGGGTAATCCGCCGCGAGACATGGCCTCATTGATGGGGCGCGCCGACATGGCGTCAAAAGTCTCTTCGGTTTCGGCGTCTGTGCACTCGGGGTGCGCCACGATGAGGTCACGAGGGATGCTCACCACGACCGCGTTCGTGTGGTCTGCAGACACGTGCACGAGAATGTTCACATCGTTCAGAGTCGCGTCTCGTTCACCATACGCGGCACCTTGGGCGGCATCGTTGTCGACGCCGACCATGAGGATGTTGAACCCATCTCGGTAGCTTCCGAGCTGGGGCGCTGGAGCATTGGTCTGTCCGACGCCGATGTCGATGGCATTGTCATCGACCTTCTGACTGAAGCTCGACACGGCAATGGCGGCCACCGAGGCCGTGCTGACGAGAGCCACAGTCAGCCCCACCGCAACCAGCTTGAGGACGTTCACGTAGGGATTGGATCGCTTCAGACGTCCATGACGTGCGATTCCCACTACCCGTGTGCTTCGCCTGCTGCTATCCGCCACGACGACCCTCCCCAATGCGACTGATTGCTGATTAAACAGTTCTCCACCGTGGTTGATCTGTCTCGGCAGTACTGTCGAGCGTAGCGCCTGGTCCGCCAACGGAAATGCGCTCGACACCCAGCATGGTTCAGCAGTGCGCGCAGCCTCTTCATGGGTCGCTGATCGTGCTGGTGAATTACTTCGTCGCTCGACGGCTACGTCTCCCGATCCGTAATGGTTCTTCGTGCCCAAGACTCATTGCTGAAAACAGATCCGGCAAGGGGGCGCCCCCATGTTTTTGTCAAGCGGCGAGTGGATGGTCGGTTTGGTAGAGGGTGCCGTCGCGGAGCATGGCGTAGAGGACGTCGGGGCGTCGCCGGGCGAGGGCGATGAGGGCTTGGTTGTGAGACTGTAAGGCGTTCGGAACCATTACGAAAGAAAGAGTCGCCGGTTAACCGACGACGTTTTCTTCACGACCCTGCAACTTGAACGACGCAATCGAGGAGGGGCGGCGGCGATTGACCGTGATATCCACCATCTACCATCTCGCTATGTCGAGGCGCTCTCGCTGGATAATGCCTACTGGCGGCGGTAGAGAGTCGCTCGACTCCAGCCCACAAGGCGTGCCGCATCCTCAGCGGTGCGCCCCTTTGCACGGGCGTCGTTTGCGATCGCGAGTTTTTCAGCGATGACGGCAGGGTTCTGGATTTTTCTGACAAGCCGCGGGAACAATCAGCGTTGATGTCTCTTCGGAGACAATTGTCAGTTCAGGAGACCATTGGCTCCCCCGTCTGTATAGAGCGCGGAGCCGGGCGCTCAAATTGTAGACGAGGTGATGGTGTCCGCATCAGGCCGTATACTTCCTCAGCGATCAGCGTGACGCTACGCAGATTCTTAACCATCACCGCGCAGCGGAGGTAAGCGATGTCATCGACGTGGCGCAGGCAGGTGAGAATTCCGACGGCGAGCTGTGCGGAGTGAACTGTCGTTTGGCCGCTTAGGCTGTCGAGAACGAATTTTGCGGCCATATCAGCGGTGTACTCAGCGTTTGAGCGTCCGTCGAGAGCGTACTGAATGCTCTTCAAGAACTGGCCGTACGCAAATTTGGCCGGCTCCCGATTGTTCTTCTTCAGCACTGTCGTCGGATGGTGGGTCCTCACCGGTGGTGACCAGCGGAAGCTACGGTTTTGCTGCACGGCTGCTGATATAGGTGCGTCGAGCTTCGGGAAAGATTTCAGTAACCAGTTGAGGACATCGGTCGCACCCGCCCACCCCGCAGGTGAAAGGGACTTTCCCGAAGAAGGGAATTGGCGTCCACGAGTCGAGAGCGCATCCAAAACGCGTTGGATCCGCGTTTCGTCGCGGTCTAGTTCGACCTCCACCATGTCGATGGTAGCTGAGTCGAGCACCGCAACACGGAGGTGGGGGAATTTGGCCCGTTCGGCCGCGCGGAGCGGTCGCTGAGCTTTCTTGTAGTTGCGGATCAAGTTGGCACTCACTCCATTGGCCACTTCGTCTATCATCTTCGTGCTTGTTGTGGTGTGGCCGGCCATGAATGAACTGCGAAGGCTCGCCCGCTATTGCGAGCCGGCGAACGGCTGAATGCGGTTGGTTCGCGAACTCCGGATCCCGAGTTGCTCGAGCCGTAGCGGCTCGGTTTCGATTGTTTCGAATTTGTGCTTTCCGAGGCCCTTGCAACGCCGCATGCGAGTAACTGATGCCGGTATCGGATGCTCCCCAGCATCAAGAAGGGAACAGCTTCATGACCACCACGACCAGCATCACCACCACCTTGAGACGGCGGCGAGGCTTGACAGCGGAACCGGCGAACGCTGCGATCAACCAGGCATGCCGGCGGCTTCGGCTGCCAACGATCCGAGCCGTTGTCGACGAGGCCACGACCGTCGCGCAGAAGGAGCAGCTCAGCTATCAGGGGTTCTTGGCAGAGCTGCTGCTGGCGGAGTGCGACGACCGCGACCGGCGGTCTTGGGTCCGCCGGGTGAAGGCGGCAGGGTTTCCCCGGGACAAGTGGCTCGGGGACTTCGACTTCGATGCCAACCCGAACATCAACCCCGCGACCATCAACACGTTGGCCACCGGCGACTGGGTCCGTCGAGGTCAGCCGCTGTGTTTGATCGGCGATTCCGGCACCGGGAAGTCCCACCTGCTCATCGCTCTGGGCACCGCGGCGGCGGAGAAAGGGTTCCGGGTCAAATGCACGCTCGCCACCAGGCTGGTGAACGAACTCGTCGAGGCGGCCGACGAGAAGAACCTCGCCCGGACCATCGCCCGCTACGGGCGAGTCGATCTGCTGATGACCGACGAACTCGGCTACATGGAATCGGACCGCCGAGGCGCCGAGCTGCTGTCCCAGGTCCTCACCGAACGGGAGGAGAACAACTCGATCGCGATCGCCTCAAACGAGTCGTTCTCCCGCTGGACGAAGACCTTCACCGACCCGAGGCTCTGCGCGGCAATTGTCGACCGGTTAATGTTCAACGGCACCATCATCGAGACCGGGACCGACTCCTACCGTCTCGCCCACACCCAAAGGCAACAGCACTCGAGCGCCTGAACCAGTGACGGTTAAGAGGAAGAAGTCAGAACGGCCAGACGAAGAACCGCTTGCAGGCCGGCAGGGGTCCCGGGCCAGTGCTGCTCGATCGCAGCGCTTCCAGCCCGGCGGGTCGCGAAGCGAAGAGCAATCGCGACGACGAGCGCGTCGTCGGCATAGCCAAGGACCGGGATGAAGTCGGGAATGAGATCGATCAGGGACAGCAGATACACCAGTACGACGGCGAGCCAGATCCGCACACCCACGGGCACGGTCCGATCGCTCGTGAGACGTTTCAACAATCGCGCCACGTCCGGCGCCAGACGCAACAGGTCCAGCAACGATGCCCGGGCAGGATGCTTCCGCTGCTCGAACCAGAGCAACAGCACGAGGATTAACCAAATGAGCACGAGCCCGAGGACGATGCTGAGGAGAATCTGCCACCACTCGGACATGACTACTGCGCGGCCGGACGGAGAATGTGAATCACTTCTCGGAGTGCGTAATAGGCGATAATGAATCCCGCCACCGGGTCCACCCCCGCCGAAGAAGCGCCGGGCCCGAAAAGAGAGCCGCGCCGCGATCATTGAGAGACGTCATAAACCAATTGTCGCAGTGAACTCCGACCAATCGTTGACCCAAGCAGCCACGGTGGGTCTCGTTTAGATTGCCCGTGAAACCCCGTCATACCGAAGCGGGTCCGACCTAGATTGCCCTCGTGGGTCCCATTTGGGTTGACATGACCACGTCCTCGTAGCTCAATCAATCTATTATTCCATCCCCTATCTCTAGGGATACAAGGCGCCTCAAGGCTATGCCCTGCACTTCCTCGAAACCGTCGGGACCTCGCGGCACGGACATCTTTAAGCAGAGCGACGAAGATGCGTTGGCGCCCACCGGGGCAGCTGATCTCGTTTTTATCACCTATACCTTGGGCTTCGAGTCCTGGCTCTCTTGCTGTGCCCTAACCCCGACGCGTGTCCAGCCGAGCAGCATCTTTCCGGGCGCGTCTTGAAAGCAACCTCTGGCCTGGCTGATGAAGACGCGCCTCAATAGCCGATCCCCTGTCGCGCATTCCCCCGTAGGGCGACACTCGTCGTCCTCAACAACAGTCACTGATAAACGAAAAACAGCCCTTCGTTGCCGAAGGGCCGTTCGTTTCGTATGTCCGCGAGGGAGGCCTAAGCCAACATGTCTCACGACTCGTTGCGGCCAGTATACGCTCAAACTATGGAGGCAGCTGAGATTTCCCAGATAAGAGCTGCTATCTCGATTCCCCGAATCAGTACTAATGACGCAGCTATCCCGGGGAACCCCGCTAACGCCCTTGAGCTCTACACCTGGAATGCGCAGGTTTCGGCCGCTTTCATGCTCCCCCCTCCACTTTGTTGAGGTGCTAACCCGAAACGCAGCGGCGGAAGGAATCGAGACCGTATACGGAGCGCGCTGGCCTTGGTCGCAGGGCTTCGAACAAAGTCTTCAAAGCCCTCCGCCAAGGTCGCGCAGTTACAATCCTCGCCGCGATCTCAGGAACACTCGCACTGGGAAACCGACCGCTGGCAAGGTCATCCCCGAGGTCAAGTTTGTCTTCTGGCAAAAGATGTTCACCGCTCGCTACGATCAGCGGCTCTGGGACCAACAGATCCTAAGCCTGTTCCCCAATGCGTCAGGCTCGTCACCATCAGACGTCCGTCAGAAGATCTACGACCACCTCGAACTCATCCGGAACTTTCGTAACCGAGTCGCTCACCACGAGCCGATCTTCTCTCGAAATCTCAACGATGACTTCAGCGCGATCACTGAACTCGTCTCAATGCGTTCGCCTGCGGCCGGCACCTGGTTGAGTGACCGAGAATTAGTGACAGAACTCCAATTTGAGCGTCCCACCGCCGGCATCCAGCCCGCGGCGCATAGCCCAACCGGCGCAGAGCGGTCCACCAGATGAAGACGCGCCCAACCTGTTTAGAGTCGACCTCAGCGGGATAGGACGGACATCCCTGCAGCAGTCCGATGAGGGATCGGCCGGCTGGCACTCCCCCGACTATCGATACGCCCGGATCCTCGGGACAGGACAATGTCCGATAGACCCGCCCTAAAAAAATGCGGTGGACGGGTTCTACGTGAACTGCTGGCACAAGCCGTAACACAAACCATGCAGCGATTCAGTCACCCGCTATCGGCTAAGGCCGCCGCGTTCGCGCTGCAGGCCGGCAGCCTTGATGTTGGTGCGGGACTTGGGCTGCTTGCCTGGCTTGGTCGCCACGGCTGCGCTGGCGTGGGTGCCGTTCTCTCGATCGGCAACCAGGCGAACCTTCTCCAGCTGAGGGTCGACACCCGACTTCTCCATGTCGGCTGCGAAGGATTCGCGGCGCCCGGCGCTGTCGTAGGCGTTCGCGGCGTTGTCGCGAGTGACGTCTGCCTTGCCGGTCAGTTCCTTCCGTGACAGCCCCTCCGTGGGCTCGTCGTGGGTGTTCTCGGCGCGCTTCTGGTCGCGGTCGCGTTCTTCGGCTTTGCGGTCCAGCTGGTCGGCTACCGTGAGCAGCGATCCCGCTTCGGCGTAGTCCTTGCCGCTCTCGCCTCGGCTCTCCGGGGCAGCGCTGCGGTCCTGCTGAGCCCGGGCTAGTGCCTCTCGCACTGCGAGGGGATCGGCGTCCAGGTTGTTGACGTCGATGCCGTACTGGCCACGCAGTTCCTCGCTCATGCGATCGGACGTACGCGCAATGTCGGGATCCACGGTGCGCCAAGCGTTGGCCGTCTCGTAAGCCGTGGCAATGTCGTCGACCCCGGCGGTGTTCCACCACTCTTGCTGCTGCACGGGAGCCAGGCTGGCTCGTGCTGCGTTCCGCTCCGCATCGAACCGTGCCTGTAGCTCCTTGGTCTGCTGCTCGGTGCGCGCCTGGGCGTTCCTGGCTAGCTCCTCACGGAGCCGGGCGAAACGCTCGGCCATCTGCGTGGCCACGGTCAGAGCGACCCGCATCTGCCCGTCGAACGCGTCGCCGATGCCGTCTGCTTCTTCGGCCATGGTGATGCCCCCTCGTTATCTCTCGTGACCGTCGCGCTCGTTCGGCGTGACGGTGGTCTGTGGCTTGTGGGACTCGATTCGCGTCGGCACGGGCGAGCCCGTTCCGGGGACGACCTGGCCGCGCTGTGCAGCCTGGACGATCTTCGCTAGCTCCGGGTCAAGTCCTTCGGCCGGCGTCGGCATGGCGTTGTTGGTCTGTCCAGTTTCGGCGCGCACGATAGCCGGCAGACGGTCACGCACCTGCGAGTACTGCTCCCGCAACGTGCGGTCGAGCTGCGATGCGCGCTGGGCATCACCGATAGCTGTGTGCATGTCCATGACCGCTTTGACGGTCGATGCGAGCTGGCGCAGCATGATCGCCTCGGCCATCGTTCCCTGGCCCTGGGTCGATGCCTGCAGCAGCATCATCGTGGCCCCGGCGACCGACACCCGGCCGGCGGGCTTCGGCTTGGATTCGTGGGCGCGGATCTGCGCTGTACGGGACAGGTCCCGTGCGGTTTGGGCCAGCGGTCCGGGCGTCGCCTCGACGCGCTGTGACCACGCCGCGAATGCCCCGGCGGTGTCGCGGGCCAGGTGCGCCCAGCCGGCGCGGTCCTCGAACGGAATCTCTCGCATCTGCACGCGGAGCTGCTTGATTTCGTCGGTGTACTGCTTCCACAGTTTCGGATCTGGCGTCGTCTCTTCCCGGCCCGGAGCGACCGGGCGGTACTGCCACGGGTTCTTGCTCGTGGCCCTCCACTCGTCCACTGCGCCTTGGGCACTCTGGGGGCTGTCCGGCCATCCCTCGCGCATGCGCGGGAGGGTCAGGTCGCGGGCGAGTCGGCCACCGCCGTACCAAACGGGCTGCGCGCCCTTCTCCGGTCGCAATGCAACGGAGTAGCCGGCCACAACGTCGTCGCGTCCAGCGGCGAAGCGGGGCCGCACGAGTGCTCCACCGTGGCGCATGCGGCGCACAAACTCCCCCTCGTCGAGGGAGGCCACCGATGCTGAACGCACGATGCGTTCCAGCTTGTGGGCCTCAACCTCAGTGCCGGTGCGGTGCGCCCGGGCCTGCTCGGCGGGCTTGATCCCGCGCTCACCGATGCCGCGTTCCCGCGACTCCAATTGTTCCAGGCCGTAGTCGCGTTCCAGGTCACGGCAGATGCCCTGAGCTTGCTTGAAGTCGTTGTGTGTCGGTGCCTTGGTGCCGTCCTCGCGGACTAGCGAGACAGCGATGTGCACGTGATCGTTGCCGTTCGTCGAGAGGCCGTGACGCACAGCAACCCATCGGCAGTCGGCCTTGCCGCTGGCCTCGGTGAAGCCCATTCGATCCACGAAGTCTTGGGAGATGGCGCCCCACTTCTCGTCCGAGAGCTGCCCCTCTTCTGCGCGCAGCGACAGCGAGCAATGCCAGACGTCGGCGGCGACTCGCGTCGTGATCGACTCTCCGGTATCTGGATCAGTGATGCGCGCCTGGCGTGTGACCTCGACTCCGAGTTTCACCCGCGGTTCGTCCAAGTCCTTTGCAATGGCCAGGGCCGTATCGCGGTCGAGAACGCCGTACCCGTGCATGGTAACAACGGCTGAGTTTCCGGCGACGAGGTGCTGTTCCTCGTGCTCGTTCGACTTACCGGCGCCGGCCAGGTAGACCATGAGTCCACCCATTTGGCCGCCTCGGGTGATGTTGGGCATCATGAGTCGGCCAACGTATCTATCGCGGCTGAAAGGCGAGGGACCATCGCGCGGTATTCCGCAATGATCGACTCGGCCTCAACGGGAAACTGGCTCTCGGTGTTCGCGAACTTGGCGAGCTGGTTGGCGTTGTTCGCGACGCTGGCCATCAGCTTACGAACGGCGAACAACTCGACGATTGCCAGCTTGCGGTCTGTCGAGGTCTGGACCTGAGAATCCATGGCCGACTCGAACAACAACCGCGGCACGGTGACATCTCGAAGAGCGGCACGGGTCTGCAGCTGAATGTCCTCCGCGTCGGAGACGTAAACGCTGTAGTGCTTCTTCCTGGGAGTGTCCGCATTCTTGCGGCGCTTCCGGCCGAACAGGCGACCCTCATTCGTGTCGCTCATGTTCCATCCACTCCCCTGGCCCAGCGCAGTGAACCCCCGAATTTCGGGGGGACCATACGACAAGTATGCCGAATCTGACGCCCCGCGTCCAGATTCAAAGCAAGTTACCACCGGTAACTCTATAGCTTGCTCCAAAAAGGCTTCACCTAATCGGCGCGAATGCGAGGGTGAGAGTGGACTAAAGCAAGTGCTCGCACTTGTATGGCCGGGAATGCTAGTCCCCCGGTACTGTCGACTGTATGAGCAATGCAAATGTGACTAACGACGAAGTGGCCGTGCGAGCACGCGCCTTGATTGAAGCCGACGTATCAGCCCGTGTGAATGCGGTTGTGGCCATAGCTGAGGCGGCGAAGCAGAACGACGCTGCAGATGCTCGACTCAAGCAGGCAATCAAGGATGCGGAGGTGGCTCTGAAAGAGTCCAGCAACGCACACGCTGCGGCGTGGAAGGCCGCGCTGAGTGCTGGCTGGACTGAGAAGGAACTGCGCGCCACGGGCGTCCGCGCTCCCGGCACCTCGACCCCCAAGGTACGAAAGCGCCGTGCTGTGCCAGCAGTGACGGACGCACCTAGCGAGTGACAATCTCGTAGGACATAGCGACACAGTAGGCCCCGCCCGAGCATTCAGCTCGGCGGGGCTTTGTCGTACCCCCCCCGGAGTTTCGCATTAACCAAGAAGTGCTCTGCAGTGGAACGGGTTGCACTCCGCTCCCACGGGAGTAAAGGGTGCTCCGCAGATTCCTACGGAATCCGACCTCCGGTCGCCCTTGACACCCGCTCCGCTGCGTACAACGGGCTCAGGTACCAGCAGATGGCAAGCCATCGGCTGATAGCCGATAAATCGAAATAGTTCAGGCCACCTGTGATCTGACGTCGATGGACTTCCGGGACTGAGAGGGGAACAACCGTGAATGACTCACTGACCGTTTACACGCTGCCGGGGTGCACGCAGTGCGACATGACCAAGCGAGTGCTTGACGGCGCGGGACTGCCCTACATTGTGGTCGACCTGGCCACGAACCCGCACGCGGTCGACGCCGTGAAACAGCTCGGCTACGCATCCGCACCGGTCGTCGTAGTTGGCGCCGCAAGCTGGTCGGGATTCCGCCCGGACCGGATCAAGGCCGTGGCCACGGCACGGGCCACCGTGCCGGCCACCTCGACCGATGAGCTGGGGACCGACTCATGGGAGTAGCCAAGAGCCGGCCGCAGGTCGCGGAGCCAAAGCGACGCGCACTCACGCCCGCAGAAACCGCGGAGCGGCTGCGACTGAGCAACCGGGACCTGGCACGACTCAGGCACCGCGGCGAGGGGCCGGCCTTCGTCGCACTGTCGCGAAAGACCGTGCGCTACCTACGGTCAAGCGTCGACGACTGGGAGGCCCGACACACCGCCTGGAACGGCGACCATCCCGCGTAGATCACCGCCCGGTGTCGTGGCTCCGGTCTGCCGTGGGTAGTCCCGCTTCGTCAAGGGCGTCCAGGATGTCCGCTGGCTTATGCAATCGCAGACGATCCACATGAAGCCAGTGGATCTTCATTCCGGTAAGTGGCCGCCGCCTGAGACAACCCAGTCGGTTGCCATTGGCAGACCATGCTGAGCGAAGTACCAGTCTTCCGCAGCCAGCCAGCGCCGGATCTGATCGGGATCATTTTGACCGCGGGCAATCATCCGTTCCCAGCGCGCCCCGGGCGCAGTCGTCACGAAGACAACTACGTCCAGGAACTTCCGGAGGCGCAAATCGGCGGCATGCACCCCCTCCACGATGACCAACTGGGTCACCGGGGCGTCTCGCCACTCGCCAAGCCGGTCAGTCGCCCAGTCATACGCTCGGAAGCGCGCGTCGCGGCCAGCTCGCAGGGGTGCAAGTGCTTGCGTGGCGAGACGGTCTATGTCAAAGAATTGCGCTGCCCCCTCAGCCGGGGTCAGCACTGCCCGTTCCTCAGAGGGCATTGGCTTGTAGAAGTCGTCCAGTTGAAGTACCGTCGAAGACCCGGCACGAGCGGCTAAGGCTTGAGCAAAGGTTGTCTTTCCGGACGCACTATGTCCGTCCACAGCAACGATAGTCCGGCCGGGAAGGTCGAGAATAGCTGCGATCGCTGCGTTCTGGTCTTGCATAATCACGAGGTCTCCTGAGCGGTATTCATTGTGATACCCGCGTACCGGTCCGGGCGACACATGTCGCGGTAGCGGTCCTCTTCGGGCATCCAGACATCGGCCCAGGTTGATCGCGTTGACTCGCCGTCACGAGCGCGTCCGAACCAATGTCGGCAGGGCGATGAGTGCCTGCTGAATCTGATTTACGGCCTTCATCGGCTGCCCATTCGTTCGTGGCGGGCTCGGCGCAAGATTGGTAGCCCCGGCCGGATCGGCGTGCTTCCCCGGCGCGTGAATCTCCGTCGCGCTCGTCGGGTAGCTGCGTGCGTTCAAGTCCACGATGCGCTGCAGCTCGGGATCCAGCGTGGCCGGGGCCGGCTCGACCACGGGCAGCGCCGACCGCGCGTGCAGCTCGTCGATCGACGCTGGTGGCATCTCCCCGGCGTAGGTCGCTCTCGCGCGTTCCTCCGCGAAATGACCCTCGGCCGCACCTGGTCGCGGGGTGTCATCCATCGGCTCGTAGAGCCGACCGTCATCGGTGTAGGTCACCCCGTCGACCTCGACGTAAGTCACGCCGTCGATATGGTCATCAAGCATCTGATTGAACTTGCGATCTTGCTCGCTGGCGCGAAACTCATCCGCAAGCATCCCGCCCGCGATGGCGTCAAACCCATCATCGTTGCTGGCTGCAGCGTCCGTCACTGTGTCTCCTTCGATCGGTGCTCGTCGGTATCGTCAGCGAGTGCGCGCCGCACGCTCGATGCCCCGACCTGCAGGGTTTGGGCGATGGTCGCCCAGGTCGCTTTCTCGGCGCGCATGCGCCGGGCGACGTCGACGCGTTCGACAGTCATTACGCTTGGCCGGCCACCGAGCCGGCCGCGTGCCTTCGCGGACGCGAGGCCGGCGCGGGTGCGGTCGGAAATGATGCGGCCATTCATCTGCGCGAACGCGGCACAGATGTGGAAGAACAACTCACCGCCGGGGGTGGTGGTGTCGAACGGTTCCGTGAGCGATGTGAACTCCACGCCGCGCTCCCCCAGGTCAGCGACTATCGTCACGACGTCGGTCATCGACCGGCCCAGTCGGTCGGTGCTGTAGACCAGCAGAGTGTCGCCACGGCGCAAGAACTTCATACAATCGGCCAGACCCGGCCGGGCCGCGTTCTTGCCCGTCTGCTTGTCCGAGTAGATGAACTCGGCACCCGCCGCGCGGAGCGAGTCGCTCTGCGAATTGAGACTCTGATCCTGCGTCGATACGCGGGTATATCCAACTACGCTCACAACCCGCTACCTTCCATAACCTTGCCCAGCGCTGTGGCCCTGGCCTGGTGCCTGGTAGCCCCGCCCTTCGGGGGGACTGACCTGCGTCGATTGGCCAATCTCCGTCGCGCTCGTCGGGAAATTCCGCCTATTCACGTCGACGATCCGCTGCAGTTCCGGATTGAGTTGCGGCGTAGCCGGCTGCTCGGCCTGGGTGGTACGAAGTTCGGCCGCCCACTCTCCAAGGCGCTCCTTGATCGCGTCGAGCTGCACCGGCTCTACGCCGTACCGTGCCACCTGCTCGGCACGTAGGTTCTGCACTCCGTCGAGCTGCGTTGCGAACATCGAGACTTCGAATCCGAGATCTCGCTCACTGGCAGCGTTGACGAGTTGGACGTCAGTGAACTTGCCCGACAAACGGATTGCGTCGACGTCGAGGTAGTCGCGTGCCTCGGCACGGCTATAGAGCGCGCCAACCTTGTTCGCTACGGCGTCGTCGAGATTGAGCACCGGGCCAACCGACAATGTGACCGGCTCACCCTCGCGGTAGTCCACGCCCATGTCGATTTCCACGAACCGACCCTCGGCCGTCGTGACGTGCAGGCGGGCGTACTGGTCGACGCGGCGCAGCTCGTCGACCATGTTGCCGGATGCGCGCAACTCGTTGACGACGGATCCCACGGCGACGTCGAAGCGCGCAGCATCGACGTCGGAGGTGAACAGGTCTATGTCCTGGGTGGGACGGTCGATGATGCCGTGCTCACGGATCGCGCCCGAGCCGGCGAGAGCAAACGGCGTCCCGTTGAGCGCCCGGAGGGCGGCCCGGGTAACGTCGCGCTGCAGTTCCTCGTCGGTACTCACTCTGTTGCCGTCAGCTCGGGGAAACGATTCCCCCACAGCTCGCGTACTCGAGGCGGCATGCTCAGCTTGGGCCAGATGGCCACGAGACGATCACGGTTGAGGATCTGAACCTGGTCGACGGTGCGGCCCTCCTGAATCGTCGCCTGATAGGCCATGATCACGTCACCCTCCACGTCGAGGTTCACGGTCGGGTTCGGACCCCAGTAGACCCATGGCGGAAGCTGCACGTGGCCGCTCGCTGGCCCCTGCAGCTCCTCGAGCCGGGCAGGGGCGTCGTAGGGCTTCACATCCTGGAACCGGACCCTCTTATCGACTGGTGCGTTCATCATTACCTCCCATAACCTTGATCGTTGCTGTGCCCTTGGCCCCGCACCTGGTAGCCCCGGCCATCCGCCGGGCTTGCCTCGCCTGGGCGGCCGATCGCCGTTGCGCTCGTCGGGAAATTCCGCTTGTTCACGTCGATGATTCGCTGCAGCTCCGGGCTAAGTGGAAGCGTCTGAACAGGCGTGGGCGGCACTCGATCCAACGTGATTTTGTCGAACACTGCCATCAGCTCCGCTGGGCGCACGGCGAGGTAGCCGCCCTGGGGGCGTGATCGCTCTGACTGCTCATTCCATACGGCCTTGTCGATTAGGCGGTGATCCAGTTTGAATGGCGACTGCTCGGCAACCTGGTCAAGGAACAGCTTGCCGGTGCGCCCATTGCCCTCCCGTCCGAAATGGGCCTGATTGATATTCGCGTAGACGGTGGCGAGCGTTGACACGAAGTCATCGCGCCCGATGGCGGGTAGATCCGCGCTGCGGATCGCCCCCGTGGCGTTTCGCCAGTAGTGCTCGATCTGGTTCGGCTGGGCGAACGGTTGACCTCCGCCTTTCTGCATGCCAAACGGCCTCACCTTGCCCGCCCAGTTCGGGTAAAGCTCTGAAAACATCGCGGCGTGCAGCTGCTTGGCGTGAGCCAGGTCAAACGTCTTGTCGATCGGGATGGTGCCGCGCAGAATGTCGACGCGGGCAGCACCGGAGAGAGAATTCTCGAGCCGCTGCAGGTGATCACTGTCGCGGATCCCCGCGGTGTTTCGCATGACGTGCTTGCCGCCTGTTTCCGTGATCGGATACTGCGTCGATTGAAAGTCCGGGTATGCCGCATCGAACCGCCGCGCGCGGGGCATCAGCTTTCGACGTCCGCGTCCGGCAGCCCGATTTCAGCTCGCGCCAGTGCCTTGAACTGCTCGGTGGAAATCTGGTCCGTGGACAGGAGGACCATCAGCTCGACGTCGCGCCGGGACGCTTCGTAACCTTCTTGAGCGTCGCTCGCGAAGTTGCTCGCAATCTGCATTGTGGTGTCAGGGTCGACACCCTCGAACAGGTCGGGGTAAAGCGCTTGAACGTCATAGCCAGCGGTCATCAGAAGCCCTTTCAACGATTCCTCCCATTTTACAGGATCTAGCCGAAAACGTCTATAGCTAGCTTTCGGTAATTATGATTACGGCAATGAGTTTTGGACAGGTGACGGCCGTGGTTGCACGCTCGCCGTCGGAGATCCAGAACAATGGTCGCCACCGCGCCAACGCGACACCTTGAACATCGCACTGCAGACAGCCATAGCCCGAAACGACAAGTCAAAGCTGGGCGCTACCGATCTTGAGTCGATCGCTTGAGAGGATCAGCTCACCAAAGGGCGCTGCCAGCTAGCTGATCCGAAGAGGGCTCGCTGACAGCACCGTCCATGTGAAGCCACCGAGACAATCGGTGAGACACGGATCGGAAGCTTCACGCATGTGTCTGTTTAGCGGACCTGTGTGGCTTGAGACCAAACGATTTGCCACCGGTCGTCCAAGTATTCGTACGTGTCGGTGTGCCAGTATCGAGACTTTGGTACGTGCTGTTCGATGAAGACGACCTCCAAGGTTGCGGCGTAGCGGATGGAGGCCGTATCGCCGTGGAGACGGACGACTATTGGCCCGGCTTCCCAACTCAAATAGTTGATTTGGCCCGACGCGATCGCCCCCAGGTATTCGTCGCGCGAGAGCGCCACCCCGATCGGGGTGATCAGTTGAAAGTCGGTCGCGTGGTGAACACGCGCGGCTTCGACGTCGCCGGCCACTAGTGCGCGGAGCCGTGCCTCCTCGATGGAGCGGATGATGTCTTCGGTGGAGCGGATGATGTCTTCGGTGGCTGGATTACTGAGGGACATGAGTGTTCTTTCGTCGTGCGAATAGGGATGGTCGTGGCCTGGGATCTCTACATGGGAGGAACGATCCTCCAGTCGATTAGGGATTGCGCTGTTTCGCGAAGGGTTGCCGAGTCCGGGCGTGCGGACCACTCGAGAATTTCGCGGGCAGGGGTCGTATCAACGCTGAGGTCACGGCCGAGTTCGGGGACGACCATGCGCGCCTGCGGATCGGCGAGAGCCATGATGCGCACCATCCAGTCGGGCGTGATCTTCGTCGGTAGTCGACTGGCGTAGTCGGGGAAGTCGCGAGCAAGTTGAGCACTCACCTCCCGTATCCATCTGAACTCCCCTGCGACGAGGAAGCGGCGCCCGGCTGCACCCGGAGCGGTCAATGCGCGAACGTGCGCTTCTGCCACGTCCCGAACATCGGCAATGGCGAAGCCAAATCTGGGCAACCCCTTGAAGCCACCGGATAGCAGCTGAGCTACGAGCCCCACTGACGATCCAACCTTCGGGTCAAAGAGAGGACCCAGGATCACCCCTGGGTTGATTACAGACAACTCCATACCCGAAGAGCGGGTGAATTCCCACGCGTCCCTCTCGGCAAGTGTTTTGGATTGGTAGTAGGCGGTTGCGCGACGCCCGTTCACGTCGGTCCAATCGTTCTCCGTATAGGGGGCGACTCCCGAACCATGATTGGTCGCCGCCACCGACGACGTCAGCACAACACGACTGACCCTGGCACGCTGCGCCGCGCGCAAGACGCGCAAGGTTCCCTCCCGGGCCGGGCGTATGACCTCTTGAGCATCCTTAGGCTCTACAGCAGGGAACGGGGACGCGGCGTGGATGACGTAGTTGCAACCGTCCGCCGCAGCCGCCCAGCCACGGTCAGCCGTGAGATCCGCAGAGAACAGGTGCACCCGGTTGTCCGGTGAGCTTCCGACCCCAAGGCGTGTACTCAGCTCCGAATGGCGAGCAGCGTCCCGGACCGTGCCCCGCACTCGGTATCCCACTTGAAGCAGGGCCCGTGCAATATATCCACCAAGGAACCCCGAAACGCCTGTTACGAGCACAGTGTTCTCCACTGGGTCAGTTCTCTCTGAAGTCATGAATCCGTTCCTGTCAATCGCGGCACCGCCGCCCGTGATGGACAGCTTGACGGAAAGCGTCTAGAAGTACAATTTGACGTTTGGCGTCTAGAATGTCTACGGTAACCACGTGGATTCCGACACTAAGAAAGACCAGATTCTCGACGCTTCGCTGCCGGTGTTTTGCCGCTACGGCTTCAGCAAAACGACCATGACGGATATCGCTGAGGCCGCGGGCGTCTCTAGGGCCGCCTTGTACCTTCACTTCAACAACAAGGAAGCTGTCTTTCAGGCAGGGTCGCGGCGAGCCCATGCGACAGTGATGGCTGACGTGGATGCGGTGCTTGGGGAGTCTGGTCCAGCGCTAGAGCGGATAGATCGGGCGGTGACTTCGTACCTACAGGGGTTGATGGACGAGATCAGCGCGAGCCCACACGGACAGGAACTCTTCGACTCAAACTTGGCCCTGTCGCGCGACATCACCATACAATCGCGACAACATTTGACTACTCGAATCGGTGAGGCTTTGGACGAAGCTGCCGCGAGGGCGGAAATCGACTTGACCGCGATAGAGGCAACATCCGCCGAGCTCGCCGCTTTGATCCTCGCTACCGTCGAAGGAATCAAGGCTGGCGGCGGTGGCAAGGGTCTCAGCAGTGCTACTTCACTCTTCCTCCGCGTCCTCAGCGCGGCGGTCTCCTCGCAGCGAGCGCCTAGGGCCAACGCGTGACGCCTAGACCGAACGCACTCGAGAGCACTCGGCTTCTTCTTTCACTCGCTCACGAGACGAGTGCGCAAAACGCCCCCTGGGGTCCGATTGACCCGCGCTGAGATTCCTCTTAGCCGAAGGGATACAAGACTCTGACTGCCCGTTCTAAGCCAGCGCCGGCAACCAGGTCGATGCGCCAAATAGCGAAAACAGAACGCCGCCACACAGCACCGAAAGTCACACACAATGCCAAGGCGGAAACCATTGGGAGCCACATCGCACTCCCGACCTGCTCGATATCGATCAATTGTGGCGGCCTGGCGCAATTTGGAGGACTCCGACAGTTCTGTACCAAGGCAGGCCTGGCGGTATCCGATCCTGAGGTCATCTGCTTTCCACGAGAATGGACGCGTGTTGTTCAAACAGGTAGCCGTCGCTGACATCGAAGGGCTTCGCCGCTTTTTAGGTGAGGTTGATCTGACCCTGTCCGGTCTCGATGCCCCCACGGTAAAGCTCTGGACCGAGCACGATCCGGACGGCTCAATTATCGGCAGCACCGGTTACGAATTGAGCCCAAACGGAACACACGCATTGATCCGCAGCGTCGCCGTCGCTCCCGGGCGACGTGCGGCAGGAGCCGGCTCACGCCTCGCAATGTTCGCCATCTCGGATGCCGCTCGCTCCGGGGCCAGTCACGCGTGGCTGTTCTCGCGCCGGTCAGGTCCCTTTTGGCAGAAGCTGGGTTTTGAGCCCGCAGACCGAGACGAAATGGCTGCAGTCCTCGCGCAAACCCACCAGGTGCGACTGTTCACTGAGACTGGACAACTACGGCATGAGGTCGCGTGGTCACGCCGCCTTGAATTGCACCAAGCTGTTAGATGAAGCCATGGACACTCAATATCGCTTTTCTGGGAACACCGCAGAGATAGACCGGGAACGAGTGCATCGCTGGATCAGTGAGCAAACGTATTGGGCTCCCGGACGCTCTCGCGCCCGACAGGATGCCGCGATAGACGGCTCACGGAACTTCGGCGTCTACGACTCTGCGTCGAACAGGCAAGTCGCATATGCGCGGATGGTGACGAATGGGGTGACATTCGCTTGGCTCTGCGACGCCTTCGTCGACCCCGACGTGCGCGGCCACGGCATCGGGGCGATGCTCATTGCCGGAATCGTTGAGAACTGCCGTCCCCTCGGTTTACGCCGGATCGCTCTCTCCACAAGCGACGCACACGGCCTGTACGCCAAATTCGACTTCACCCCGCTAGCCACCTCGGAATCCTGGATGGAACGCCTCGATCAGCCGAACTCTTAGCGGCAACCCATTCATGTACTCGACCTCCGCTGACGACAGGGCGCAAACTGGGTCGTTAACGATGCCCTGGGCTCAGAAGTCCAGCGATGAAATCTCGATACATGGGATGCGCGAGTTGCACGCTCTGGACAGCTGCGAGATCGAACCAACGCACATCGTCGTGCTCTTCAGGAGCATGGTTCGCAACGCTGCCCACCCAGTCAAAAATGGCCCAGAGGTCAAGCACCAAACCCTCTGCGCTCTCGGCATCTTGCAGGATGCGTAGACCGGCCTCTCCTTCAACAAGGGCCGTGACTCCAATTTCCTCACTCAGTTCTCTAACCAAGGCCATGGCCGGCGTCTCTCCGTCCTCGATGTGCCCGCCCGGAAAGTCCCAACAATCGGGGTAGTACCGCAGGTCGCTGCGGCGATGAGCAAGGAGGACACCTTTTGGTCCGATGAGAGCGCCTACTGCGACATGGTGAGCCATACGTCTATCCAACCGCTCGAACGAGTGTTGCGGTGCGACATTTGTCATCTCGCCAGTACTTCCCGCACCCTCCGAAAACGGTGTCAGAACCAACTGTCGAAACGGCTCTCTTTCGGCAGATTTGATTGTGACCGGATTCCTGGACAGCGGTTCTGAAACGTTTGCGAGCAGGTAGGCAAAGCCACGGTGACTTGCGCTCGCAAACGATCAGTTTCGGGCGATTGAGGATTCCTACAAACCCGCGGGACAATGGGCAGATGGGAACCGGCGACTTTGATCTGACGATGGATGAACTGCGAGCGGTCGTCCGGTTCGCCACCGACTGCGCACAGGCCCTACTCCCCGACTTCGAAGCCGCTGCCCCAAATGACTCACGACCTCGCGATGCGATCGACGCCGCCCGACTGTTTGCCGGCGGTGCTCCACGCTCAAACCTGCAACGAACGGCCGCCTTCGCATCACACCGTGCCGCCAAGAGCGTCTCTGAGGAGACCGCCCAGCTCGCAGCACTGGCCTGCGGCGACGCCGCAGCGGCCGCTTACCTCCACCCGATCGCGAAAGCATCGCAGGTCGGACATATTCTCCGTGCCGCGGCCTGCGCCGTGCGGGTTGCCGAGCTAAGAACAGGCATCACGGATAGCGATGGGGTTCGCAGTCTGGCCGATCGGGCGATTTCGCCCCTGCCGGAAATACTTCGTCGATACCCGTCCGCGCCGTCCGGCAGCTCACGAGTGACGCAGCTCATGAGCGAACTCGACTCAGCGATTCGGACCCGAAACTAGGCACCGAAACCAAACCTCCCGAAAGGTGGTTTCGATACGGACCACGTTTGCGGTGGCCGGCTCACCGGTTTCATGCGTTCGGACCAAATTCGATCGTTTCTGAGCTGCGCTACATCCATCGCTCGGGGGCAGCCCGCAAAGGTGTCAGAACTACTGTCCAAGAATCTGCTCGGAATCAAATCTGCCGAAAGAGCGTCGTTTCGGTAGGTGGTTCTGACACCGTTTTCGGTCGCAGTTATGCGGGCGGTGTGTTGTGTCTTTTGGCGAGGCCTGTAGCGAGTTCGACGATCCGTTGGCGGGCGCGTTCGGGGGCGAGAACTTCAATGTGATCGCCAAACTGAAGGAGCTGGCGGACAGATTCAACATCGGGGTAGCTGACCGTGAACAGTTGCCATCCGTCTTCATTTGATCCGGCCTCTCGCAGGCGGCTGCCTAGGATGCGTCGGGCGAGGTCGATTCGCGTTCCTCTCAACTTGACCGTTACGACGACTTGCCCGGGGCGCTCGGAGCGATGCTTGAGTTCAGACCAAACCGATCGCAGGTCTTCATCGGGTCGTGTCGTCGCGGGTTCGCGGAGGGCTTCGTAGCGTTCAAGCCGTTCGAGGTTAAAGAGCTTAGCTGTCTCGTCGACATCGGCCACGAGGTACCACCGGCCGGACTTTGAAACCAGCCCATAGGGGTCGACGTCTCGGCGAGTGGCGTGCTCGGCACCGCTTCGGCGGTAGTGGATGCGCAGCCGCGGGCGAGAGCGCAACGTCAACGCCAGATCTGCAACGCGCGTTTCGCGGACTTCGGCGGCGAGCCATCCGGAGTTGTCGACGATGACGAGCTCAGCCAGGTTTGTGTCCCCGTTTGTGCCCGCAAGACGGCGGGCCGCGATCTTCCGGATGGCCATGTCGTGAGCGGCCGTTATCCCCAGTTGCGCGCGCTGCGCACTGTCGAGGCCGGCGAGCGAGAGTGAGTCCATCTCGGCCGGTTCCAGATGTGACGCATTCAGGCGTGCGCCGGGGAGGAGGACGATGCCACCGTGTCTGCCTCGCTCGGCGTAGACAGGTACGCCGGCCGTCGAGAGAGCTTCGACGTCGCGAAGGATCGTCCGCACCGAGACCTCTAAGCGCTCCGCCAGCTCGATGCTCGTCACGCGCTGACGGGTTTGGAGCACGAGAAGCAGGCTTAGCAGCCGGGCAGCTTTCATTGGACAACTCTCTCGCAAAACCTGACAGCAGGTGGCGTGATTAGACGATTGGCTTGAACCACACCGTAAGTACCACTCGACAGGAGATGCCCATGTCAGCACCCAACCTCTTTCTGATCCAGGTCCAGGACGCTGAGGCGGCCACCGCGTTCTACAGCGACCTCTTCAAGATCGAACCCGACTTCACCAGCCCGAGGTACGTGGCTTTCCCGGTTGCCCCCGGCGTGCTCTTTGCTCTGTGGACAGGGCGCAACGAGCACGCGGTGCCCAGCACCCCGCGCACGTCCGAGGTAGGGCTGATGATTCCTGGGACGGAGGGCGCAGTAGACAAGGTGTTTGAGGAGTGGAAGGCCAAGGGCGTCGCCATCGTTGAGGAGCCACACGATGACGTCTTCGGTCGGACGTTCGTGATTGCAGACCCGGACGGGAATCTCATTCGCGTCTCGCCCGTGGACTAATGCTCGTGGCCCGCGCGGCTTGTGGGAACCCTCCATAGTGGCGCGGGCTGCCGGAATTGATCGTTTTCGAGCGTCCCGCTGTCATTCGGGAACGCTGGCTGGGTGGCCCGCTGACTGGCCGCCGCCAGCTGAGCGCAACGCGCTCAGCCTGCATAAGTGACGGGGACGGAGGGCCGATAGGCCACCTGTTGCGTGCCCGTGGCGGAGATGTCGATTCGGTCAGGCAAGCCGTCCTTCTGCGTAACGAAGTTCGCGATGAAGCGCGACCAGGGCCGTGCCACTCGTTCGTCTCGCTCAGCGAGAGATGTGGGGTAGACATTGGCGAGACTAAGAACGGCGTACGCTTCCGCCGGCAGGTATTCGGTAGTGTCGCTCGGGCGGTAATAGAAGCCCCACAACTGAACATGTCCCTGTTCGATAACAACGCATGGATGCGTGGCCTGCCCCCAGCGTCCCCATGATGCTGAGGTAGCGGTAAATCCGTCCTCGGCAGCAGCGTTTTCATTGCGAAACACGCGAGCAGTTCGGGGGCCCTGGGCCCATTCAGGAAGGTTCTCAGCGTCGTCAAGGAAGTGAAGCCAAGCCTCGAGGTGCGCTTCCTGGGTGACGGACGGGTAAGAAGATTCCCCGGCCGCGTTACGTCGCTCTCGATCCGAGTAGATGTTGTCGTGGAACGAGCGGATGGATCGAAGACCATCACCAAAAAGCACAACCATGCGGTCATCCACGACCATTGGAGTGCTCCGGCTGTGTACGGGCCACTCACTTGTCTTGATCCAGGTGTCTTCATCGTCAATGTCGACCGCATCGCAAAAACGCCATCGGACGATTTCGTGAGCGACTCGTTCAGAAGCACCGGCACGGGTCAAAGCGCTGCGCGAATACCCGCATCCAGTTCCGCCGTACCCGACTGTCGCCATCCCGACCCCGAGCCAATCGCCGGAGTCAAGCTGCCACAGCATGTACGGCACCCTCACGCGGTCATCGTCTTCGCTTGCGAAGAGCCGCGGATCGAGGCCTGATTGCACCAGCACGTCACCGGCGTCAAAGCCGGACACGGATCGGACGATCCGTGCACCGATCGACGTTACGTAGTCACCAGCGATGGTGTTGTCCATGACGGGGACGCGCTCCGCATGTTCCCGCGGAGGGGTTGTCCTGGCCGCTTCGATCAGGTTTCCAACGTGAGTGTGTGAGAAGCCGAGTAGCCGGCCCAAAGAGGATTTCGTTGTGTATTGATCAGCCGCCAGCGCAGCCTCTGCCCGGCGCCCCAATTCCACATCTAGCCGCCGCAGTTCTTGCGACATGCGCTCCCGCTCCCCTCGGAGGAGCACCAATTCCAGTTCAGTTCGTGAGTCCATTCCGAAAAGCTAGCACACGAGCTGCAATTAGTGTTGCAAGTGATGCAACTGATAGTGCAGTTCTTGATGCGTTGCTACATTCCGCGGCAGATGGGGCACTGTGCTCGCACAAGCGCCGGTTTGGTATCGCCATGGATTCTGACCCCCTGGCCACTTCGAACTGTGAGCGGTGCCTCGTGTCAATGCTGCCCGCAGGGTCACCGACCAACCCGTTCTGGCGGTGCCCATCATGCGACGTTTTGGAGGAGCGCAGCGGGGGGAAAGTTTTGCCGAACCTGTGACGACGGCTTGATCCCCCGACGAAAGAGCAAAAAGGCTCACGCTGGCCAGCTGCAAACTCGGGCGCATCCGCCGCCAAGGCTTGAGGGCCGCGCGGCCCCCAAAGGGGGGCCGTCAAAGTGAGGACTGATATTTGCCGAGGATGCGCATTTGATGGGGTCAAGGTTCTGCGGGGGGGGCGGGATGCGCATTTCGGACAGGGCCTGGATGGGGAGAATGATGAAGACACGAATGGGCAAAATCGGCACTGGGATCTTGGCAGTCGCTCTCGCGCTGGGAAGCTCACTTGCAGCGAGCACCGCCGACCAAGCTGACACGGTAGACGCGGTGGATGACCAAGTCACTATGACGCTGACGTTCAACGGGTTCAACGCCGAACGGGCTGCCACCTATGGCTACGACGTTCGTACCGATGACGATGGCTGGCAATATGCGGTACCGACGGGCACCCCCGCCGAGAGCGCAGAGGGCGCAACACCCAAATTCAATCCTGAGACGGGCGAGGTGAAAACCGCCGACGGAGCCCGCAACACGGTCATTGGCTCGTGTGGCACTTCCACACTCACGCTCTACATAAAGGCCTCGGGGTACACGGCGTACAACCTCAACGGCTCTTTGGGCGGCGCGATCTCTCACCAGTGGGGAATCAACCTGTCAGCCTCGACAGGCTCACAGTACGTCAACCGCAACGGCCTCCCTCCGTTCCCGGGCGCTCAGAACTGGGGAACGAACTTCTCCTACAACGTGGGGGCAGCCGCCACGGGAGCAACCGTCAATGGCGTCGCCGGGGTCGATTGTACGGACGGTCCTCGGCTCCTGCACAAGCGGGGGGCCACGCGATAGCGTCTAATGACTATGTCCAACTCGAACCTTTTCCAACAGACCCAAGCGGCCCGTCTCAACATTGACCGCGCTCGCTCTTTCGGCAGGCCCGTTCTCAGATCCCTCCACCCGGACGCGGCTTTGGTCGGGCACTCCATCACGGAAATCGACGGCGAAGATGTGGTGGTGGAATCTAACCAGCTGCTTCGAAGCACTCTCGAAGCCGCGGAGCCCACATCATTCACCTGCCGGACGTCAAGTCCTGGAGCGACGCAAACGCCGAATGGGCACTGCACAGTGTGGATCACTTGATGAACACCCAACCGCAGTACCGGGAAATGGAAGATCCAAGAGCCGCTCATGCTTGGTTGTATGCGCGCCAATACGGTGGGGTATCCGCCGACTGGGTCAAGAAGACATCGACGTCCTGGGAATTCAATCAGGTTACCTATTCGACTCACTGGGTGGAAAATGTCAGGACCGGGATGCGCGTAGATCCAAAGACAAAGATTGGTGGTTAAGGTGCCGCTAGAGCGCAGTTTGGAGCGCATCGCGGCCGAAGCCGTGTTGGGAATTGTGGATTGGAAATCATTGTCCGCATGGGCCTCGGTGGAACTTGCCCGGCCGGAAGGCGATGACAGGGTCCTTGACCTGGCGATCATGCTTAGCCCAGATTCAATCGAAGTCGAAGAGACCCTCCAACGCGTACTGGTGGCCTGTGGCATCGGCAGGATGGACTCTGTGCGTGCTGCAGAAATAGAACTCGCCGAATCTGCCAGCGACATCCTGAATGGCAACGACAACGTGCTCGACGCGACTCGCCGGCTCAACGATGTGTGGCTCCGCCAGAAGGCTACCCGCGGCGTGCTCACCCACCTGCACGATTTGGTCAACTTGTACGACGAACCTTTCGAGGTGGACCCCTTGTCGGTGGGTTACTTGGGCGACCTTGAAAAGTATTTTCTCGACGTAGCGTTACCCGACTGACCAAAGTCCGCCCAGTGATCCGCCTGGGAGAGTGCAGAACAGAGCGAGGTCGCACTCATGAACTCATTCTTAAGCCAAGTAGTTGCTAGGACCTCAATGCAGGACAAAGTGACAGCATGACCACCTGGTGGACGAGCGACACGCATTTCTCCCACGCGAACATTAATAAGTACTGCAATCGACCGTTTCGAGATGTTCAGGAGATGAATGAGACACTCATCGAGAATTGGAATGCGGCAGTAGCGGCCGAGGATGTTGTGTATCACCTTGGCTACCTGGCTCGAGGGCAAGACATTGAGCGCCAGATTGATCTCACTGCGCAGCTTCGCGGCGACAAACGGCTCGTTCCCGGAAACCACGACCGAATAGCGGGATCGTTTGAAGGGGGTCGAAGCGCAGCCAGATTCTTGCGCATGTACGAGAACGCCGGATGGAGCATCCTCCCCGAGGAGTTCGAACACTCCATCGGAACGCACCGAGTCGTTGTTTGCCATTTTCCGTATGCCGGGGATTCACAGGATCACGACAGATACCTGCCACATCGGCCCGTCGACCGGGGCCTGCCAATCATCCACGGCCACGTCCATAACATATTCGCCGAGCGCGGCCAACAGTTCAACGTTGGGGGGGGACGTTCGTCAGTACGCTCCTGTCGCAGAATCCGTCATCCTGCGATGGATAGAAGACCTGGGCGATTTCTAACGGTGGAAGCAACAGGGGATAGCGTCAACAGCTCCCGCCAGGGTGCCGACGAGACTTTCCAGGGTTTGAGCTGCGAACAGGATTGCCGCGGTCCATTTGAATCGAGGCCGTCACCTCAGACGCGGCCGAGCAGGTCGCGTCCGCGGCCGCCCGCGCCAACCGGGCCGAGACCGCCATGCGCAAGGCTGAGGCCGCGCGGGCCGAAGCGGACGCCGCAGCTGAGGAAGCCGCGGCCGTGGAGGACGAACTCCGCGCCGTCCTAGAGGCGCTTGAGCAGCGGGCCGGCACGCTCGAGGGCGACCTGGTCGCCGCGGGCGAGGACAACGCACGCGCGGCCACGGAGATCACCGCCCTGACGGACCAGGTCGCCGCCCTGAGGGTCGAGAACGCGGCTACGGCCGCACAGCTCACCGACGCCCGCGAGATCCTCACAACGGCCACAGCGGCCAGGGACGAGGCTGTGGCGGCCGAACGGGACGCCGCCGCGCAGGGCGATGCTGCGTCGGCGCGCGCCGAGCGGGCAGAAACTGACGCATCGAATACCCGGGAGCTGCTCGACCAAGTCCGGGTGGAGCGGGAGAGCGCCCGGGCGGAAGCGCTCGTGCTCACCGGGCGCCTGGCCACGGTCACCAGCGAACGCGACAGCGCCATGGCCGAGGCCGCCCGGGAGCGCTCCTGCGCCGAACAGCGCGTCACAGACGTGCGGGACGCCCTCGAGCAGCAGCTCACCCAGCTGCACGCCGACTTCGACCAGTCACACACGAGCGAACGCGAGCAACGCACCCGCGCCGACCGTGCCGAAGCACAGCCCGTACGCCCCAAGCAGAAATAGGCCGCCACCGCTCCCCCCTGCGCCCCGCGTTGCGACGCGGATTTCCACCCGGACGTGCCCCTGATCGCCTGGAGCACCGGCGACCGTGGCGTTCCGTGGCTACCAAGATTTTCTTTCAGTCCGGCTAGTTGGACGGTTTGCCGGAGTGGAGATCTGGCGGATTGGTCATGAGTCCGCTCACAATGGCTTGATGCGCCCTCAACGCCGCGCACGGAGCCACTACTGGGTGTCTCCATGGGGTGAGTTCTTCTACCGGGTCGCGTCGTTTATGCGCGTCGGCGCCCTCTCGGGCGTCGTCGTGATCGGCGGACTCGTGGTCGCGTACCTGCTGCGTAACGGCTGGGCGGCGTTCTTGCTGCCTGCCTGCATCGAGATGGGCGGGCTCCTGGCGGTCGGGTTTTTGCTGCACCTCGTGGTGGTCGCGCGCAATCGTTCCGTGAGGCCGTAGCCAGCTGGCAGTGAAGACGCCCCCGGCCGGGAGAGAGAACGGCCCGGGGCGTTGCTTGTGGGGCGCGGCTGTGCCGCGTTATTCGTGGTGGTGCGTGCCGCTCGACGATCGTGCTCGTGAGCGCTGTCAGCGCGTTTGTTGCGCTGGTGCGGGTCACCTGCGCGAAGTCCTCGCCACTGGATGGGGCGGCGCCGCGTAGTCGATTAAGTCTGGTCGTCGGGCTTGCTGTTGCGGCGGATCTGCGCAACGGCGCGACTGAGATCGGCGCCAATGTGGTCAGCGTCGATGACCCGACCGAAAGTCCTGGACCCTTCGGCGCCCCAGCTTTTGGTGTGCTCGCGGCCGACGACGATCACGGCGTCTCCTTTGTGCAGCGTGGCCGCTGCGTTCTCCCCCAGCTCGAACTTAGCTTCAACAAAATGCGTCGTCGGATCGACGTGCTCGATATACCTGCCCGCGCGGTACTCCCCCGTGTTCTCGATGACTCGAAATTTTGTGATGTTGATACTGCCGGCCTTTACTACCTCGACGTCTGCGGCCAGGTTCCCGGTGATCGTGCGCGATGTTGAAATGGTTCTGCTCCTTCGGTGGCTGTGCGGTGATGAATTCGGGCTGGAATCCTGACTAGCTGAGCCTGTGCCTGTCCCCTGCAGTGCCATCACCCGTCGTGCTAAACGGATGGAAGACACACCTAGCTCAGTGGTCGTCCAACGGGTAGCGGCGAGCTGTCGCCCTCATACCTCTCCCCTGCATGATGTGCCAGTTCACGGCGTTCAACCTCGGCCAATATGGCTCGCTCCACGAAGTCGGACCAGCTCTTATCCCCCTCGAGGTGGCTCGTCGCCCTGTACGTGGCTCGGGCCCGATCACGCGTGTTCGCGGACAGGTAGGTAGTCATCCTCGCGGTCGAGTCGACCACAACGGTTGCCGACTTGGCTGTGCGCGAAGGCTTGACCGCCGCCGCAGGGGCTGCGGTTGTGGGCTGCCGATCGGTTTCTGGCTTGGGTTCAGGGCGGTTTCTGGCCTGGAGCCGGCTCAAGTCATGAGTCCCGGCGCGTGGCGTGAGGCCACCGATCTGGCGGTTGGGGGTTTCGGCGCTCATGCCAAGGCCTCCTGGTTCTCTGCTGCGGTTATCCTGGCGACAACTTCTTGGGTGATTGCCTGCAAGTCATCGGCGACCGACGATGCTGTTCGTGGCGCAAACGTTTGTGCCTGTGCGTCTCCCCGCCGGATTTCGTACCACTTCGGGCCCTTACGGACTTGCGCGTCGAGTTCGTGCACCAGAAGCCCCCGTTCTCGGGTGGCTTGAGCGGTCGCTTCGCTGTGGCGAACCGTGGCGGTGAAGACGACGTTGTTGTCGGCGTTGAAAAGCTCTGCGATGTGTTCTCGTGCTTCCCGTTGGACGACGTGGGCAGAGGTTCCCACGTCGACCAGGACCACACCAAGCAAATCGAGAGTGGGGTTCACTCCCAGGACGGCGTCGAGTCGTGCTGCGACGGCGCCAAGTCCTTTGCGGCTTGATTTGTCGCTCTTGACAGGTACGAGTGCCCATCTCGCGGCTGCTACGGCCGCTGTCTGCAGCGTTTCATCACCTGGTGGGCAGTCGATGAGGATCATGTCGTAGTCGCCCGCGAGGGGCTCGAGGAGGTGCGCAACGGCGAGCTTGGCCCCGTCTGGGTCCTTGTTCGCCTTGGCAGCAAGACCGGCAGTGGCCTGGTCGAGGGCCGGGCCTCCAGCGAATACGTCGAGGTTTGGTCGGACTTCTTGAATTGGGGCCGCTCCCCCACCGAACATAAGTGCTTGCGCGAGCGCACGGCCGGTGTCGTCTCGGTCGTCGTCCGTGTATCCGAGATCCTCGGCCAGATTGCCCTGGGGATCGAGATCAACCAGCAGCACGCGGTACCCGTTGTTCGCCAGCATCCCGCCGATGTTTGCGGTGAGTGTGGTCTTGAGGACGCCACCCTTGCCGTTGATAACGGCGATGACCCGTTCCAACGCGGTGCGATTGAGTGCCGGAGGCATACGTTCTCGTTTCTCTTGTCGTTATTAATGACATTACAGCTAATGCTGTCATTAATGGCGTAGACAGCAATACTGTTATAAATGTTATTACTGTTCTCACTGCTAATAGCAGTAATGACTGTATTAATTGCATTAGCACTATCACTGGCAATAACAGCAATAAGGGACGCCTCGAGAGCCGCTTCACGTCTTTGACGATGGTGTGTACAGCGGCTCCAGCGGGCCCTTCGACGGCAGAAGCTGTCCAGCCGCCGCGCCCGATGGGGGAGTGTGAGGGGGGCGGCCCCTCACCGGCTGGCCCGAAGGCCAGCCGACTGTCGCGGCTAGATGTTGCGGAGCATGCTCACAATCGTGGGGAACGGCGACAGGCTCTCCACGAGGGTGTCGACAGTTCCCGGGTCGGGCTTCTGGGCAAACGACTTCTGGACCCGCGTGAGCTGGCGGTCCGTCAGCCCGACGGTCTTGCCGTCCGGGGTGGTGCCGACTGCGATGGCAGTTCCGAAGATCACGGTCGGGTTGCCGAGCAGGTGGGCGAGCACTGTTGCGGGCAGGTTCAGGGTCGCCCCGTTGATGAGTCCCTCATCGTCCACGAACAGGTCGATACTGTCGGCCAGGTCGACGACGGCGAACATGCGGCAGTCGATGGCGGCGGCTATGTCGGTTCCGCTGTTCGCGCCGTCTAGGTCGAGTGTGGTGATGGTTTCGGTCGGGTTGATCTTGACGCTGCGGATGGTGGTGGTCATGGTGTTTCCCTCTCCAAGGATGGGTGAGATACGCGGGGTTCCGGGCTCTCGTGGGCAGTGGTTGTGTAGTCGTCCACCGTTTTTCTGCCCTTGGTGGCAAGAGAAATCGATTGAGAGCGGGAGTGCCGTAGTGCACGCAATCTGGCGCGGAATAAGGGAGCCTGCGACCGCGTGTCAGATTTTGGGTGAGGTAGGCACGGAGCGAACTACGATGACCGGCCACCAAGGGAAGAAAAGTTCTGATGGGGGAGGCCGGCGCAGCCGGGTCCGAGTGGAGCGGGCCTCCGTGCCGGTTTCACCTGGGGGAGTGTGAGGGGGCTGCCACCTCACGGCCGGCCTTGGGTGGGCCGGCCGCTGCGGTTAGGCGGTCGTGGTGGAGCTGGTGAGCACGTCGTCTTGGTCGCCTTCCCAGAAGTGGCCTAGTCCGGCGTCGATCATGCTGCTGATCGTCGCGGCCGCGTCGATGCCGTGTGCACCGCGGGTGGGAAACGAGAGGGTCACGGTGATGCTCTGGGTCGGCGCTGCGTGGTCGACGGCGCCGGGCTGATCGTCGGTGGCGTATTGGTACGTCCACGCGACCGCGACGGTACCGGTCGGGCCATCGCCTGCTGCCGTGATGGCAGCGCGGTGTTCGTCCTCGCCGGGGTGGGGGCTGCGGGTGCAGCTCCACGGGTTCCCGAGAACGTCGACGGTCGCGGTGCCACACTCTGCCCCGGTGGGGCTGAGGTCGGCAGGGGCGTCCTGGTCGACCTGGTGTGCGTCGAGGGTGTCGGGGCGCTGGTAGGTGATGATCATGGCCGGTTCTCCTTGGTCCTGCTGCGGTGCCGTGCTCGAGGCGGGGTGCCGGGTGGGCCGGCGTGACCTGGCGGGGGAGTGTGAGGGGGTCGCCCCTCATGGCCGGCCCTGGGTGGGCCGGCCGCTGCGGTGATTACTCGGGCCGCACGAGCTGCTGAATCTCGGCGTAGGGGCTGGTGTCGGTCCACGTGTAGTCGGTGGCGACGCTGACCGTTTTGAGGTTGGCGCGCACGACTATGCGCCACTGGCCGCGGATCTTCACCCGGTCGCCCTTCTTGACGGTGGAGCGGTCGTAGCCGGTGGCCTTGCCGCTCTCGACCTGGGCGGCGCGCACGGCTTCCCAATAGGCGATCTGGTCGCGCTTCTCGTCGATGTGCGGAGCGAGGCGTGTTGCTCGGGCCTGGATCTGGTCGGCGGTGGCGTCGATGTATCCGCGTGTGTCGTCGTAGCACTGCGCGGTTATGCGGCGTTCGAGCTTGCGGAGCTCAGCGCCCAACGTTTCGATGCGGTTGGCCACGGTGACCGGGTTGTAGCGGGCGTCGGTGGTGTGGGTGGCCGCGTCGGCGCGGGCCTTGTCGGTGGTGGCGTCGGCGCTGGCTTCGACTGACTTGCGCATGGCGTTGTCTGCTTTGGCGATCGCGTTGCGGTGTCGGCCTTCGGAGTGGTGGCCAACCTTGATCGGCTCGCCGCCCTCGGGCAGCCGGTCCAGCGCTGCGCGGGCCTTGTCGTAGGCGGCATCTTCTGCGCCGGTCTTACGCTCGGCCTTCGCAGCCACGGCGTCGACCCGGTCGGCCTGACGCTCGATCTTTCCGGCCTCGACGTCGGCGGTAGCACGGTGGGTGCTGTCGATTTCGGTTTCGACCTCGAACCCGGCGGCTTCAAGTGCCGACTTGGTGCGGGTGATGGTGTGCAGTTTGGGCAGGCGGTCGCGGGACTGGGGGACGAACCATGCGCTGATGCTGCGGCCCCAGCGCCATCCGGCGGACTTAAGGACTTCGGCGGTTCCATCGCCTCGGCTGGTTCCGTCGATCATCGTTCCGGCTTCGTGGGTGTGGGTGATGGTGAGCATTAGCGGTTTCCTCTCGGGGTTGCGTAGCTGTTGACGCGGGAGCCGTGCGGGGTCATGACGATGACGAACCGGCTCCGGGGGTTGGGGTAGCTCTGGCTGTTCCAGAGGGTCGACATGTCGGCGCTGCTGAGCAGGTTTTCGGCCCCGAGCACTCCGGGAGTCAGAGGCTGAATCGGTGTTGTGTGCATGAGTTTTTCCTCGGTCTAGGCGAAGCTGTCGGCGTAGCGGCTGGCGGTGCAGGTTTCGCCCGGCTGAGTGTCTGCGGCACCTTCGGACCGGCAACCACTGCAGGCGCACCCGCTGCCGTAGCGCTCCCGGGGATAGGTGTTCTCGTAATCGAAATCTGACTCAGCCATGGGTTCTCTCCCTCGTGAACAACTGTTTTTTTGCCCTATCTGGCAAGAGAAATCGATAGCGACCGGGAGTGCCGAAAGTGCACGGATTCTCGGGCGAAATAAGCCCGCAGGGCGCGCCCGAGAATGTGGGTGACGCAAGGCACGGAAGGGAGCTACGGTGAAACGCCAGAAAGGACAAAAAGGCCCATTGAACAGTGCCGCGCAGCGGCTCCAATATGCTCGTGACGGCATCGCCGTCACGGATTCGAAAGTGGCATCACTCTGTTATCCCCCGGCCGCGCAGCGGCTCAAAATGGGGGATGGGTACAGCGGCCGCGTCGCTGTTCCGTCACGACCCGTCAGGGGCGGGTGCCTAGTCATCGCCGGTTCAAGACGTGCGTTCCGGGGTTCGGGCCGCCTGGCCCGTCGTCGTGCGCGACATGCCCGGAAATTTGGTCAGCTGCAGCGACGCTGACATTCCGATCAGTCGATCTTTTCTGGCCGATCAGACGTGCGGTGCAGCCGAGTAGCATCGGTGCCGGGGGGAACAATAAATGAACACTCGATCTCGTAGATCCACCAAGGCACTGGTGGCCGCGACAGTGCTGCTCATGCTGGGCGCGCTAACGGGGTGTTCACTGAGCCCGGCTGAAGGAAACGCTCGAACGCCGGCAGCGGACAAGAACGCTGACTCTGGCACCTGCGAGTTCACGGCCACCCGGGAATCCTCTAATTCGAACCACCCCCATAACACGGCCCTGTTCTACGTCAAGCTCACCAACACCGGGGCGACCAGCTGCACCGTCTCAGGATTCCCCGAGGTCGCCCTTCTCGACGCCGCAGGGCAAGTCATCGACAACCCGGCCACGAAACGCGACACCATTCCCGCCCACACCATCACCGTCACACCCCAGGACGCCGCTTACCTCTTGGTCAGAGTGGCCGGCCAGAATCTCTATCCAGACTGTCCGCTGCTTGGGGCTGGATCATTACGGATCGGACTCCCACAATCCAGCGCGGAGATCCTGATTGATGTCATCGACCTCACCATCTGCGACGCCGCGACATCAGGCTGGCTCATCTACAACCTCGCCGACACCCCGATCAAGCCACACCCCTAAAACAAATGTGTCATCCGGCCACTGCAGGCGTTAGGGGAGAGCCGCCTAGAAGATGCTGGCGGTAACGCCCAGAATCAGGCATGACCCCAGGATTCCAAGCGTGCTCACCATGACCGAACGCCACACGGGAAAGCCGTGGCGCCCAGCAAGCACGGACACTGGGATCGCCGCAAGGACAGTCACGCTGAACAGACCAAATCCGCCCAGGACGGTGGCAAAGAACTCCTCGCCATCGTTGGAGTTTGGATCCCCCGCCCACCACCCGTTCTGCGCTCCCAACGATTGAATACCTATCCCCAGAAACAGAAGAGGCAGCAACGCGACAAAAACTGCGACCGCGTCAACCAGCACAATGCGTCTAACGAATTCTCTCCTCGTTATCGGCGCCGGTACTGCCGCATCTTGGCCGGGACCCACAGTGGGAAGCGCCGATTCAGTCATCTCAGCACGCTACCCAACTTCGCCGTCGCGTGGGCATCTCCGCCGCACGGACTGGCCCGCTCGGCGGCATCTCCCAAGTATTGCCAGCGGCTCTCGGGATTGAGGTTGCCGGCAGCCACGAGCTCCAGCGCCAGATCGGCGGCAAAGGGGGGCGGGGGTTATGTAGTGATTGTGGCCGGACTGTACGTGGGGTTGTGCGCAGCCGCTCCGAGTTGCTTTCGACGGCATCGGCGGGCATCACCCTGAAGGGGTGATCTCTTGTCACCCTGAAAGGGTGATCTCTCGTCACCCTTCAGGTGATGTCGCTCTGTTCTCCCCGGCCGCGCAGCGGCTCAACATCGGGGACGGGTACAGCAGCCGCGCCGCTGTTCGGTCACGACCCGTCAGGAGCGTGTGCCTGGGTGCAGGTTCCGGCCTCCGTGCCGGGGCCGGGGACGGAAGAACCCGGCGCGGCAGTTTCGGGTACTGTCACGCCGGGCCGGGACAGAAGCTACTCCTGAGTGCCCTTAGCAGCTACGGCTTCGGCTGCCTTGGTCGCGGCCTTCTCTGCAACCGCGTCGATCACGATCTGCTCAACGCCGCTCAGGCCGTAGCCCCACGCGGCCAGCTGCTCGAAGTAACGGGCGCTAGTAGCGTTCGGGTAGCGCCAGGTTTCCTTGCTGGTGCTGTCCTCGATACCGGCCAGGACGATTGCGAGGGTGACGTGCTGCGCCTTGGTGGGGGAGCGCTCCACCAGCGCGGAGAGCTTGTCACGCGACCAGTAGTCGGCCCGCTTCAATCCGAGCAGGGTGTGCGCGAGCACGTTGCCGTTCTGGATGGCTTTGCCGACCATGCTGTGGTGCACGGTCAGGCCAACTGCGATGGCCGTAGCGGCATCCTTCGGCAGCGTCTTGCGGCTCAGGAACTCTGCCAGCCATTCGCGGCGCACGACCTCAGCGCTGGCCCACGCCTTGTTGTTGGCGATCAGGGTCTTACGTTCGTCCTTCTGCTCGTCAGTCATCGGACCGCTGGTGGTGGCTCCGCTGCCGCTGGACTTGCGGAATCCGGCGGCCCTGGGGTCTTTCAGGTAGTAACGCACGGTGGCGGTGTCGCTGGTGCTGTACGCGTACACGTACGCGGCGCGGCCTTCGCTCGCGGCGATGTGCTCCGGGGTGACTGTCTCGCCGTCGGCGGTGGTCAGGTAGCTGATGCTCGTGTAGTCGTTTTCGTAGGATCCCCGCTCCCGGTCCAGAACCTCAAAGCCGCGCGCGATCAGGTCGGCGGTCGCGTCGGCCTTCATTGTCGCTACGCGCTTGTCGTCGCGTGCGCGCTGCGCGGCGTGGGCGAACTGCTCGGGGCTGGTGGTGGCGATGTCGATGAGCACGGACACGGTTTCGTCGTCGCCCTCGAACTCGATCAGCGCGGCAGCCTGGTCGAGAGTGAGCGAGTGGCTGAGAATGGCGGATGCCGCGACGGCGTTCTCTGCGACTGCGATTCCGGCCTTGACTGTGGCGGGCTTGCTGCCCAGTCTTTTGGCGATCACGGCGGGGGTCAGGCCCTCGAAAGCCAACTGCTGGAACGCGGTAACCCGGTCGGCGTCGGTGACGGCCTCGCGGTGATCGTTCTCGGCCATTTGCTGCACGATGCGCTCGACGGTGGTTTCGTCGGCGGCGACCACGTAAACCGGGATCGTAGCCAAACCGGCCTCCCGAGCGGCCAGGGTGCGGCGCTGACCGGCTCGCACGATGATGTTGCCCTGGCCGTCGCGGCGGGCGAGGATCGGCGTCAGGACGCCGTTTGCCTTAATGCTGGCCACGAACTCGCGGCCCAACTGAGCTTCGGTGCGCACGTTCGCTTCGACAACGATCAGGTTCGGGTCAACGTGCTCGATAGTGCCGACACTTACGGTGGTGATAGTCATTGGGTTCTCTCTCCATCAACTGATTTTTTTGCCTGTCTGGCAAGAGAAATCGATTGAGAGCGGGAGTGCCGAAGTGCAGGGACGTGGAATACCGCAAGCGCAGCGAGGATATGCCGCGAAAGCCCGGAACGAAGGCACGCAAGCGAACTACGATGACCGGCCAGACAGACGAAAAAAAGGGAAAAAAGCGGCCGCGTAGCGGTCCCAGGCCCAAAGGGCTCACCGGAGGTGGTTTTGTCTGCCGATTAGGCTGCGCTCGACCACCAGAGCGACCCAGGGGCCAACATTCCGTTGACGGCCCAATAGCGAGCCATACGGTGATCGCCCCGGCCTTCACTGTCACGGGGGTAGAGCGGCCAGCTACGCTCACCTGGTCGGCCGTCGGTAAATTCAAGAGTGCGGCTGGTGACATGGAGTCGACGCGTACGGGCTCTCGGCGCTGTAGTCATCCGGTCGATTTCAGCGTGCCACCACGCCCACACTTCACGTTCGGCTCGATACCGTTCAGCTCGATCAGCCAAGGTGCCGGATACTCCCTCGCTGACAGCTGCATGGTCCCGAAGATCCCTCTTGGACCTGGCCCAGCCCTCGGGGTGTTTGACGATGAGCTTGTGACGACGTAGCCGGCTGAGGATGGTGGCGGTGTGCCTGGTCGAGACCCCTAGTAGGCGTGCAGCTGTTTCAACGGTCAGTGCGGGAATCTGACGTAAGAGTGCGTAGACCTTCCCCGCGAGGTGTCCAAGTCCAGCACGGGTGAACAAGTCGTGTCGCTGGTCAGTGAGTTGGTTCTCAAGCGCAGTGACCAACGAGGCTCTGAGGTTAAAGAGTTCGGAAGGGGGGCGGGGGTTATTGAGTGGTTGTGGCCGGACTGTACCGGGGGTTGTGGAAAACTCCCGGAGTAGGCGCCATTCGGCGGCGTTGCCGTCATCACTGGGCGTCACTCGTTCGATGAACCCGTCCCGAGCGAGCGCTGTAAGCGCGTCTGCGGCCGTGGTGCGGCCGAGCCCTCCCATGAGCGCCAGGTCGCGGGTGGAGGCCGCAACGACCCGTTTCCCGGTCTGCAAGGTGAGGTAGGCCAGGGAGAGCAGAATCGTGCGCTGCGAGATTGCCTTCTCGGTGCGACCCCAACGGCCGGGAGAAGCCGCCAGACGGCTCAGGAGCACGTCTACGTCGGTGACGAGGGCGTTCAGCTCCGTCAGGTCGGCGGGCTCACGGGAAGCCGGCAGCGGACGTTGCACAGCCGCGAACTGCAGGGCCTTGGCCCACTGACGTTCCAGCCGAGCGCGGGCCTCGCCCTTGCTGCGGCTGTGTCGGCTGCCTCGGCCGTTGTTCTTAGTGCGGTAGTGCTCCATGCCCGGCGCACTCTTCGCTGCGTGCTCGACGTCGCCAAACGTCCATCCGGCGTTGGCCGCGGAGAGCAGACACGCAAACCCGGTCCAACTGGGGTTGCTGCCGCCGCCGACCGTGGCCATGTGAGCGGTGCCCGCACGGCTGAGGGCGCGGTGCGCCCTGTGATGCTCATTCACTGGACCGGCCGGCGCGCTGTCGGCCGCGCGTAGCGCCGGCTTGCGCTTGTCGAGAGCCACGGTGAGGGCGTCGAGGTCGTCAAGCGTCGTCGCGGGGTCCGTGAGGGCGTCGAGATCGCCCCAGAGCACAGTGGAACTGCTGCCGTCGCGGTGCGGCGACAGAGGCGGACGCGCGGCGCCGGTACGCGGGTTGTTGAGCATGCCATGGTCGAGGGTGCCGAAATTGGCGTGCGCGGCGCCGGAGAGGGCAATCATGCGCTCAGCAGCCGCGCCGTCGCGGAGGGTTATCCAGATGTGCCGGCCGCCGGTGCCGGAGGACTGGCAGACAACATGAGCGATCGACAGGCTGTCAAGGACGCGGGAGAGAGCGTCGCACTCGTCGTGAGCCTGTTCCATGAGGTCGACGTCGACCTCGCCCTTGATCTTGCCGTCAAAGTCGAAGCAGAGGACGCGGAAGAACCCGCGCTCGTCAGCCAGGTTCATCGCCCACGGCGTCGTGGGGGAGTGCGGCCCGACGCGGTGCACGCTCGGGTAACTGTTCTCATCGAGACGGCCGTAGGCATCTCGCTTCATCACGCGCACCTGCTCGCGGGGGCTGATTCGTCGCGTCAAATCCCAGGCCGTCCACTCTTTAGAGGACACGCCGAAAGTATTTTGCGTGTTTTTGCGGTCGAAAACAGCGTTATCAGGTACTATCAGGTCATCACCTTCCTCCGGATGGTGGTACTTCAAAGGCCCGGTTCAACCGGATCTTTGGTGGAAATAGCTCGAACCTCGTAGCCGGCAAGCAGAAGAGGGTTTGAGCGCCAATGCTTCAAGGCCCGTCGTGAAAACGACGGGCCTTATGCGTTAATCGGGGCTAATAGGCAACTCCTCGTTGCTCGAAGTTGGCATCCACTCGGGCAGGCCCTCGGCTGTGAGCGGGAGGTTCCGGATCATTAGCTCGACAAAGACAGCCGCTGAAACGCCGCCTTTGGCCGCGATTCGCTCGAGTTCAAGCTTGTCGGCTTTTTCAATCGCGTAGCCGAGCCGCACGGGCTTCGTGCGCGTGTTACGCGGAAGGCGTGGATGGGTCATACCGAGAAGGTTAATGCTGCATGTATAGACGTGTCCATATTCGGCGCGGTGTGTCGGGATCTAAGTTTGGTCATGCGCTGCTTTTGGTGCTCATTCGTCGTAGCTTCTTGCACAGGTGTCGTCGCATAGGGTCTGACCGAAGAGGGTGTAGAACTTTTCGGGGTCGACCCAGTTCGGGGCGAACGGGTCATTTGCCAGTGCTGCAACGTCAGTGTTGGTGGTTCCAAGGGTGTTGACTCGGATATCGAGGTGGCATCCGGTGCTGGGCGATTCGTTTCCGATGGCGGTAATTTGCTGGCCCATGGTGACCGGATCGCCTTCTGCAACGGTTCGATCGCTGACGTGACTGTGGAGGTAGGACACGGTGTAGCCCTCCGGGCTCTTGACCGAAAGGGTGAGCCGGTCCGAGACCGTTACTGTGCCAGGTGCGATTGCGTAGACAGGGGTTCCGCACGCGCCGACTAGGTCGTCGGCGGGGTGGTAGGTGCTGGCACCTTCCACGCGACCCGGCCGGGGGCCGAAGTTGTCGCTCATGTTGAACGGTTTGGTCAGCGGAAAGCCGATGGGGCCGTTGGCGCAGTTGCCCACGGCCAGAGTCAGTGTGGGGTCGAGTCCGCCGCCGATTAGGGCAGCGGTGGTGTCACCGTTGAGCGCGGCGGTGATCTGTCCAGCTCCGTCCCAGTACGTTGTGTAGAAGTAGGGATCCGCGTTTTCCTGGACGGCATGTGCCGCGAGCGTCGGTTCCATCGTTTCCCAGTTCTCGACGGCAGGGAGTCGCTCGTAGAACTTGGTGGCGGATGTGAACGGGTCGAGACGCTCTTCGGTGGTTCCCCAGCTACTTTGCTGCTGGAAAGGACCGATTGAATCGGCAATTGAGCCGTCTGGATTAATCGCGTTGTCACCGTAGGTGAGCGATTGGAGGCTGGATTCACCCATAGCCGTCATGACGCCGAGCTGCTGCGCCCGCGCGTTTAGGCCGAGCTGCTGGGCCGCGTTCATAATCCCCGCGGCGACCACAAGCTGGTCGTGGTTGTAGCCAGCTATCGGTCCCGCAGGGATTTTGGAGACGTCGACAGTTGAGGCCGTGCCGCCGCCGCACGCGGCCGCGGCACTGCTGCCACCGCCCATGATGAGCAGCAAGATCCCGAAAAGCCCGCCGATTACTAGGACAGGTACTAGCAACAAGACGATTGCGCCCCCAGAGCCGTTCTTTTCCCCCACGGTTATCTACCTGGCTGGGGGTGTGAGTCGGTCGGCCAGCCACGCGTCGGTCGGGGCCTGGCGGGTGAGTGAAACGACGTAGGGCCCGATGTTCGTCGGGACGCTCACGAGCAGCGCGTATTCGGTGGCTCCGTCAACGACGGATCCTACGCCTGTGACTTCGGTCACGGGCACCTTGGCGGGGTTGGTACCGGCGTATGCCGCGCCTGCTTCCTGGGTGAGGTATGGATACAGGCCATTGATCCACGTCGTTTCATCGACGCCTGGGCGAGCGAACGCAGTCATTAGTTTCTCTGCGACGGTCACCGCGGCAGCAATGCTCGTCTCGTCAGCCGGCGCCGCCGTGGCAATCTCGATTCCGTCGTGTAGGTCGTCAACTGGTGCCGACTCTGTTGGTGCCGCGCTCGAGGTGGAGGCCGGTGTGACGTCGGCCTGCGTTGAGCAGGCAGAGAGTCCTGCGACGGTTACCGTGACGGCCAGAATGGCCGTTACAGCCCTCACAGGCCCTCTGCGACGGCTGCTGCAGCTGCGAGCCATGCACGCTTCGTGGCGGGAGCCAGTGCGTCGTAGCGGAGCTTTCCGCCGTGCAGTGCGTCGTCATACGGGATGGTGACAGCGCGGCGGGCGAGAACGGCGAAGCTGTCCGCGATCGCTTGGGCGCCGCTGCCTGTTTTTTCGGACTGAGAGACGATGACGACGGCGTTGGCTGCGAGCTGTGCGGAACGCTCGTCGCGCTGCGCGAGTGCTTCGAGCAGGAGTGCGCCGGCCTCGGCGGATTCGTCGAGGGCGGTGGTGGCGATGACGAGCTGGTTGGTCCGCTCGATCATCTGCTGCCAGCGTTCGGCGCTCTCGTCGTTGCCGGAGTCAACGAATACGAGACGGAAGTATTTGCTGGCGACCTGGTGGAGTGAGTCGAACTCTGCGCGGGTGATCTTCTGTTCGGCTGATAAGACGATGGGGTTGGAGCGAAGCACGTCGTACTTGTCGCCGGTCTGGTGGTGCACGTAGTGCGCCAGATCCGACGATTGCGCGCCGGGCGAGAGTAGGCGGTTGGTCTGGGGCAGTAAGTCCTGCACGGTGGCGTCGTGGCCGCCTTGTTCCGTGCGCCAGCCGAGGGTGCCGCGCGTCTCGTTGTTATCCCATGCGAGTACCCCGGATCCGCCGTAGCGGGCGAATACGGCCGCGAGGATAGCGGTCGAGGGCGTCTTGTTGGCGCCGCCTTTGCCGTTGACGATGGAGATAGTTCGCGGGCCTGCCCAGTGCTGGCTGACCGCGTGCACGTCGGCACGTTCTGCCATTTCCTCAGCGGATGGGGCGACCTGGATTCCGGCCCGGCTGAGCATGCCGCGCCAGCCTCTCGACGCGGGCTCTTGCGGGGTTTCCTGAACGAGGAAGGAGGCGCGGGCAGCGCGGAGCTCACTAGTGACGACGGGCTCGGCTGCGCCTTTGATCGCTGCCCTGGTCGTGGCAGGCGGCGGGCTGATGAGCGCGGAGGGTGCGGCTGCCGGCGTATCCGCAACGTGGCTCGGCCCGGCGGGTGGCGCCGTGACGATCCGTGAGGGCGTGGTGTCGTTCTTTTCGTTGTAGACGAAATCGCCCACGGCCTCCACCTTGCCGTCAGGGTGAACATTCAGCCGACCCTGGCCCAGCGCGTCATCGGTGACCAACAGCACGGGACGTCCAGCCATGCGGGCGCGGCCCGTCACCTGAGAGAAGATCTGGGTGCGCACGTCCGCATCGTCCGTCCCGGTGACGTTGTGCTTCACACCGTCGACGTCGAGGACACCAGTCAAATCGGCCCGCACAGTCGCGTAGATGGTGGGTTGGGCTGAATCGTGCTGAGCCATAGTCGGCCTTTCGATTTTTGGTTAGTCGGTGATGTTGTTGCTACGGCGGAGCAGCCATGCTTTGAAGTCATCGCGAAGGATGACCCAAACCTTGCCGATCTTGATGGCCGGCAGGGGGTCGTCGCTGTGTTTGGTGATGAGGTTTCGGATCGTGATGACGGTCACGCCGAACAATTCGGCCGCTTGTTCTGGGGAGAGCGTCTTTGGCAGGTCCGCAAACATGTCGTCAAGTGCGGTCACGTCAAAAACTCGATGCTGATTCATATCGGCAGTCTAGATCTTTAACAACACGTATGAAACTGTATCGATATTCACAAGCTACTATAGGGGACATAGGGTTCGCTTCCGTTCAAAGAGGGGGCCGGGTACGTGAGACTAATTATCGCGTGGGAACGTCACAGGAATTCGTCATACTTGAACCCGCGATAGCGAAGGAGAACCCGTGTCGGATACCCAGCACCCCTGGCTCACAGAACCAATCGAGCCCGAAGACACCCTCATCCCGGTAGTTGAAGAGTCCCGTGAGCTTCCGCGACCCCAGACGCCGCAGCCTGGTGTGCCTGCACCAGACATGGCCGACCGCCTGCCACGCCGCGACGTGAACCGCCCCGCGACTCTCTGGTGGCTCGGCGTTCACGGGGGCGCGGGCGAAAGCACTCTGGCGGCCACTGTCGCCGGCTCGCGCTCGGCCGGGCATGCCTGGCCAACAGCAAACGACGGATCACTGTCCAACGTGATCCTGGTCGCCCGGTCCAACGCGAACGGGCTGGCTGCTGCACAACGTGCCGCAACAGAGTGGGCGTCTGGCTCGCTCCCGATGGTCCGTCTGCTGGGCCTCGTCATCGTCGCTGACTCACGCGGCAAGCTTCCCAAGCCCCTCCGCGACCTGGCACAGGTCGTCTCGGGCGGGGTCCCGCAAGTTTGGCAAGTCCCCTGGGTTGAGGACTGGCGGCTCGGAGAGCCCTTCGACCTCGACTCCGCACCTAAAGAAGTCCGTGTGTTGGCCGCTTCGGTCACCGCCCTGATCGCACCAACCACCTAACCGAAAGGACTCACCTTGTCTGTTCTGCACATGGCAGTTGAAACGCTGACCAACGTCGTCGCCGCCATTCCCGAGCCGGGAGATGGCACGCCCCCCGGAGCTGAAAAGTTTGAGGAGGTCATGGGCTGGGTCAAGTGGATCGCCCTGGGCGTGGCCATCATCGGCGTCATGATCATCGGCGCGAAGCTCGCCATCGAGAGCCGCCGCGGTGAGGGTGGAGCAGCCCTCGGGTCGCTCGGAACGGCGATGGCCGGTGTGATCGTCATCTCTGCCGCCGCCTCACTCGTCGGCTTCTTCGTCAGCTGACAGCAGCCGGCACCACCCAACCGACACAGCAATAAGAGGGGGGACTTATGTCCGACCAGTCAGAACAGCAGAACCCATTTCGCAGCCGACGATTTGTCCTTTCTATGGTGATCGTCGCAGTCATCGCGCTTCTCGCGGTGATCGTTCTCGTCAGCAACCTCCTTGGAGGCAAAGACGAGACAGCACCGACAGCCTCCCCCCTCCCGTCGACGACGGCGGTTCCCGTTGACAGCGATCCAAGCTCGTGTGGCTTGGAGGGTTACGAAACAACTGCGTCGCTCACCGACGCACCCGATACCACTTGGACTCTCGTTGGAACGGTAGCGGCGCCCTCGGACCCGGAAGGTTCTGGGCCGGGCGTGACCGACTCGTCCGGTTTCCGTAGCTGCTACGCACACACAGCAGAGGGTGCGCTCTTTGCGGCTGCCAACTACGTCGCCCTCGGCACCGATGCCACCATGTACGACAAGATGAGCGCTCTCGTTGCACCTGGCCCGGGACGTGACGCACTGATCGCGATGACTGAGGGCGCCGACAGCGGCGCGTCCAGCGATCGCGCCCAGGTCGCCGGGTTTGCTATCAACTCCTTTGACGAGAAGGCCGCAACAGTTGACCTAGCGCTGAACTACAACGACGGCCAGATGGTGAGCTTGCCAATCAAACTCGTGTGGTCAGCGGGGGACTGGAAGATCGTTGTAGCCGATGACGGCAGCATGCCTATTGCTCCAGCCGCCCTCAATGGACTTGGTGGCTACACACCCTGGTCAGGCGCGTAAGAATGTGCAACGGGTGGGACGTCGTTTGCGGGGGCAAAGAGGCCGTCGGAGGTGCTATCGCTGACTTCGCCAACGACCAGCTGCAGAACCTCGTTGACAGCATCGTGGAAACCGTGGGCACCGCCGTACAGGCCATGGCCACGGTTTGGGTAATGATTCCCACTCCTAACCTGACGCAGAGCGAGGGGGAGGTGACAACGATCGGCAATTCGGCCTCAGCCGCTACAGGTTCCGAGGGGTTTGCGACCATCCTCGGATACGTCGTGTGGATCTCACTGGCAATCTGCATCATGTCCGTTATCGCTGCAGGCGCGATGCTGGCGTTGAACCACCGTCGAGGTGAGGGCAGCGCACACATGGGTCGACTCGGGATAGTTCTCGTCGCGGTCATGCTTATCTCAGCTGCCACCGCAATCGTGGCCGGACTCATCCCTGCCATAGGCACGTCTGGCGGTAGCGGTCCGGTAGCCTATCTCCAAGACTCCCTCTGGTGGTACGTCGCTGGCTTCGCGGTCCTGTCCGTCATCGTTGCCGGTCTAAGAATGGCTTGGACTCAGCGCATGCAGCCAGGCAAGGAACTGCTGCAGTCCTTGCTCACTCTCGTTGTCGTATCTTCGGCGGGCCTGACGGCAGTCGGTCTTGCCGTCGCTGCGGCGGACGGCTTCTCCGTCTGGATCCTCGACGGCGCCGCTGACGGGGACTTCAAGGCGAACATAACGGCAACACTGGGCGTCGCTTCGTCGAGCGGAATCGGCCTCATTGCGATGTTGATCCTCGGCACCATAACCATTCTGATGAGCTACGTGCAGGTCTTCCTCATGGTCATCCGGGGCGGCATGCTCGTCATCCTGGCAGGAATCCTCCCGATCACTGCGGCCTTCACCAACACCGAAACCGGCCGAGCCTGGTTCAAAAAGTCCATTGGGTGGATCGTCGCTTTCATCCTCTACAAGCCGGCCGCCGCGATTGTTTATGCGGCCGCGTTCAAGCTCACAGGCAGCAACCTCTTCGTGGAAGACAGCACCGGCCTGGTCAAAATGTTGACCGGCCTTGCGCTGATGGCGATGGCACTTGTAGCCCTCCCAGCTCTGATGAAGTTCGTCGCGCCGATGGTTTCCCAAACTGGTGGTGGCGGGGGTGCGGCGATGGCGCTGGCGGCAGCCGGAGGCGGTGCGATCGGCGAGGTCGCGTCGGGAGCCATGAAGAAGCTCAGCTCGAGCACCGGTTCCAGCGCAAGCGGCGGCGGTGGTGGCGGTGAGGATGACGCCTCTGGTTCTAAGAAAACTGCCTCACCTTCCCCTGCGCCATCCTCGACGGGTGGCGGCGGCGGTGGCGGCCCAACAGGCGGCGGCGCTGCGGCCGGCAAAGCCGCATCCACGGGCGGCGCAGGCGGCGGCGTAGCTGCAGCAGGTGGCGGTGCAGCGGCCGCAGCCGGCCCAGTGGGGATCGGTTTGGCCGCCGCTCAGAAGGCCGGCGAGACAGGCAAGAAAGCTGCTGCGGCAGCCAAGAGCGCGACTGAGGATGCCGCCGGTGGCGGCCCAACGGGGAACTAGGGGATCACATTGTCTAACTCGACTATCCGCACGTACGGTAACTGGCGTCAGCCAACGTCGCCGGGCCTACTGGGCCTCGGATCGATCAGCACGGGTGTGCTGCTCCTGGGGCTCATCGCCACGATTATGACCGTGATGGCGTCGACCCTGACGAACGCGATCGGCGTTTTTCTCGTCATGGTCGCCGCACTGTCCACGGTGGCAGTCAAGGACAAGCACGGCCAGAGCATGATTGTCCGGGCTACCAACCGCTTCAATTTCATGCGCGCCCGAAACTCGGGAGCCAACGTGTACCGTTCTGGCCCGCTGGGGCGCACAAAATGGGGTACGAACCAGCTCCCCGGACTCGCGGCCCAATCGCGGTTGAGCGAACACCTGGACTCCTACCAGCGTCCCTTTGCCCTTCTGTCCGTTCCGTCGTCGGGCGACTACACGGTAATCATCGGGACGGAGCCTGACGGCGCCGCCCTCGTCGATCAAGAACAGGTCGACGGCTGGGTGGCCGACTGGGGACACTGGCTCGCCAACCTCGGAGACGAGGCTGGCATCGTTGCCGCTGCGGTGACGATTGAGACAGCTCCCGACACCGGCACGAGGCTGCGCGGCGAGGTCACCACCAACATCGATCCGGAAGCACCTGCGTACGCCCGGGCGATGCTCAACGAGGTTGTGGCCACGTATCCGTCCGGTTCAGCGTCCGTTCGGGCGTATGTGTCAGTGACGTTCAGTGCCGCCGCTCGTGCGAACGGTCGACGTCGTGACGCCGATGAGATGGCGCGCGAGCTTGCAGCACGCCTGCCCGGGCTCACACAGGGACTCTCAGCCACCGGGGCCGGTGCAGCTCGCCCTCTCTCGGCGCAGGAACTCTGCGAGGTCATCCGAATTGCGTACGACCCCGAAGTGGCCACGCTGATCGACGACGCACACGCGGACGGCGAAAGCACCGGTCTGCGTTGGCCCGATGTTGGCCCGTCCGGTCACCAGTCCAACTGGGACTCCTACCGGCACGACAGTGCCGTGTCGGTGACGTGGCAGATGACGGAGGCTCCGCGCGGCATTGTTCAGGCCAACATCTTGACCAGGTTCCTCGCCCCTCACCGCGACATTGCCCGCAAGCGAGTCACCTGGCTCTACCGGCCCATCGACGCCGGCCGGGCCGCTGCGATCGTGCAGGCGGACGTGCGGGCGGCAAGCTTCAATGAGTCAGCCAACGATCGGCCCTCCGCCCGGGCAGTCGTGGGAACCCGCGCAGCCCTGGCGACCGCTGCGGAAGAGGCATCTGGCGCTGGACTGGTCAACTTCGGCATGCTCGCCACGGCGACCGTCATGGACGTTGAGCGTCTCGCGGACGCCCGCGCTGCGATGGACAACATGTCGTCGACGGCGCGGCTCCGGTTGCGCGTCGTCACCGGCGGCCAGGATTCCGCGTTCGCGGCCGCATTGCCGCTGGGCTTGGTCCTGCCGAAGCACCTGAAACTGCCTGCCGAACTGCGCGGGAACATCTAATGAGCTGGTTCACAAAGCCCGCGTCGCCCCTCAGTGGAGCAGGCCGCGCGGCTGCAAAGGCCGCAGCGACCGCGGCTGCCAAGCCCATCACGCGCCGCCCGCCCGCTCGCGGGTGGCCGGGACGCGGAGGGGGCGAAACGATGGTGATTTCTCCCGCACCTGAGTGGCGCGGAACCACCGTTCAGGTCTGCGGCCTCTGGCCGTTCGGCGTAGGCACGGGTGCCCCGATGATCGGTGTGCCGCTCGGCCGGCACCTGATCAATCGCGGCACCGTCTGCTGTGATCCAATTAGCTGGTTCCAGCGTGCCAACCTGATTTCAAACCCTTCGGCCTTCGTGCTCGGCAAGCCCGGCCTAGGCAAGTCCACGCTCATCCGCCGGATGGCGACGGGGCTGGCCGGCTATGGCGTGCAGCCCCTCATCCTCGGGGATTTGAAGCCCGACTACGTGGACCTCGTCAAGGAGATGAAGGGGCAGGTCATTACCCTCGGCCGCGGCCGCGGGTACCTGAATATTCTGGATCCCGGCGAAGCCGGCGAGGCCGCGCAGCTGCTCCGCGATGCCGCCAACCGCGAACGCAAAGCGATCGCAGAAGAGGAAGCCGAGCTAGCCCAGCTCCGCGCCGCCGATGTACCCGACGACAAGATTGCGGCGCAGGTGATCCGCGAGCGCTCCGCGCAGCTCGTCGGTTCGATGCCCGTCCACGCCGAGAACATCACGCGCAATGAGCGCCTTGCGACACAGGTTCTGCAGGACGCCCACGGGCGTCGCCTCACGATGGTGTCCGCTCTGCTGACGATCATGCGCCGAGAGCCGCCGACTGACCGTGAAGAGACGATTATCGACGCGGCGCTCAAATACTTGGACGCGCATCACGACGGGATTCCGGTCCTCAGCGATCTTCTCGAACTGATCCGTGAGGCACCTGTTGAACTGCGTTCCGTAGCCCTGGACCGTGGCGACATGGGCCGCTATCAGGAAATTACGGAGAACCTGGAAGCGTCCCTCATCGGCCTCGTCTCCGGCGGTCGCTTGGGTGAATTGTTCTCCCAGCAGACCACTGTGCGGATGAAGCGTGACCGCCCGGTGGTCTATGACGTGTCGAGCATCGATGACTCGGAGATGGACCTGCAGGCCGCGGTGCTGCTGGCGTGCTGGTCGGCGGGCTTCGGCACGGTCAACGTGGCGACGGCCCTGGCCGACGCCGAGCTAGAACCGCGCCGTCACTACTTCGTTATCCTCGACGAGCTGTGGCGGGCGCTGCGCGCCGGCCGTGGCATGGTCGACCGGGTGGACGCGCTGACGCGTCTGAACCGGGCGCGGGGCGTGGGCATGGCCATGATTTCTCACACCATGAGCGACCTCATGTCACTGAGCAATGAAGAAGACCGGATGAAAGCCAAGGGCTTCGTCGAGCGTTCCGGCATGGTCATTTGCGGAGGCCTCCCGGCCTCCGAAATGCCGTTGCTTAACAGCGCGATCACCATGAGCGCGGCCGAGCAGAGCATGCTGCAGGGCTGGCAGGATCCGCCCGCGTGGGATCCGGTGAGCGGGAAGGAAGCCGACCCGCCTGGGCGTGGCAAGTTCCTGATTAAGGTCGGTGGCCGTCCCGGCATCCCTCTGAATGTGGAGCTGACGCAGGCAGAACTGCACTCCAACGACACCAACCAGCTGTGGCACGACGCGTCAAGGACAGGCGTTGTCGATCGCGAGGTGACGGTGTGAGCCAGGCAACGGATCGTCGCAAGCAGAACGCCGGAGGCAGCGACGGCGTTCTCATTTGGGTGTTCATCGGCCTGGCCGTCGTGCTCGTCGGCGGCATTTGGGGCGGGATGGTTTTCGGGTCGAAAATCGACGGGGTGAACCCGGATCTTCCGAGCGATCCTTTCGAGATTGTCTTCGGCACGCTCAAAGGGACGTACGCGTGGCCCATGGCCGCGACGTGGATCGTTGTCAGCGCTGCTGTGGTCGTGTTGGTCCTGGTGATCCTCGTGGCTGTTCAGGTGAACCGGGGCCGTTCCAAGCGCAGCCGAGTCGACAGCGCCGCTCGCTACATGGGTCGAGGGAAAGACCTGGCGGCGCTCACAACGAAGGGCGCACGCGCCACGGCGCAGCGCCTCGGGGTGACGGACTGGCTCGGTGTCCCCATCGGAGTCACTGTGGCGGGACGTCAGTGGCTTTATGGCTCTCCTGAGGACATGCACGTAGATATCTGGGGGCCTCGTACGGGTAAGTCGACCAGTCGAGCGATCCCGGCGATCCTGAGCGCACCTGGTGCGGTCCTCACGACGTCGAACAAGCGCGACGTCCTCGACGCGACTCGTGATGTGCGATCGGCCAACGGGTCGAAGGTGTGGGCGTTCGACCCGCAAGGCATCGCCCGGGAAGAACCCCGCTGGTGGTGGAACCCACTCTCGTATGTGACCGACGATGTGCGTGCCGCGAAGATGGCCGCACATTTTTCGTCGTCGACGATGAGCGGCGGCGGTAGCGAAAACTCGTCGTACTTTAACCGGGCCGGCGAGAACCTTCTCGCGGGTTTTCTCCTGGCCGCGGCCCTGGGCCAGAAGCCAATCACTCAGGTGTTCACCTGGACGACCAAGCCGGGCGATCAGGAACCGGTGCGGATCCTGGAAGATCACGGATACGACGGCATGGCCGACGCCGTGGCCGGCGAAGTGAATGGCGAGCCGAAACGACGCGACAGCGTGTACGGCACCGCCGCGCAAATGGTCGACTGCTTGAAGATCAGCGGCATTGCCCGATGGGTGACGCCGCTGGGCTGCAACGCCCAAGCGGATCGGCGGCCGCAGTTCGACCCCGACGCGTTCGTGCGCAGCCAAGACACCCTCTACAGCCTCTCCAAGGAGGGTCAGGGCAGCGCCGGCCCGCTCGTGACAGCGTTGACCGCGATCACCGTTGAGGCCGCCGAAGAGCTGGCCACGACCCAGCCAGGCGGTCGCCTCGCTGTTCCGATGCTCGGTGTTCTCGATGAGGCCGCGAACGTGTGCCGTTGGCGCAACTTGCCTGACTTGTACTCGCACTACGGTTCACGCGGGATCGTCCTGATGACGATCCTCCAGTCCTGGTCACAGGGCGTCGAGGTCTGGGGCCGCGAGGGAATGCGCAAGCTCTGGTCAGCCTCCAACATCAAGGTTTACGGCGGCGGCGTCGCGGAGACGGAATTCCTCGGTGAGCTATCCCAGCTGATCGGTGACTTTACCCTGCGAACATCTTCCGTCTCGGTGGGTAAGGGGCAGCGCTCGACGTCGCTTGCTAACCGTCGAGAGCACACCTTCGAGGTGTCGGAGCTCACGTCGCTGCCGCGCGGCCGCGCCGTCGTGTTTGCGTCCGGTGCCCCGGCAACGCTGGTGGCCACTGTGCCCTGGATGGAAGGCAAGCAAGCTGAGGCCGTGCGGGCGTCGATTGCTGCACACGACCCGAGCGGCCAGACGTTGCCCGCGCCAGCCGAGCCGGCTCATCCGTGGCTGAACGCCAGCACAGCGATCAAGGATGAGAGGCGCACTGGTGTCTAACGGATACGACGACCTGGACGACGACCTCGATGCCGTCTCCGACGACAAATCGGCGGAAGAATCCCCGGCGCCCACCCTGGTCTTCGGGTCAGTCGACGAGTTCGTGCGAGAGCAGCTGAGCCAGACCTACCGGCGCGTGGTGGGCCCGTCGAACCGTGCCTCAAGGCGCTGGGCGGCAGAGTGGTGGAGGTCACCCGAAGCCATCGCCCGCCTCGAGGCGCTGTGGCGTTCCTGGGAACATTTGCGGCTGGACGGGGCAACCGGGTCAAGCACCTGGTGGCGCGACCACCTGGACCACCACATGCCGATTCTCATGAGCGCTGATGGGCCATTCGCGGACTCCGACGATCAGAACAAGCCGGGCGAGCCCTTGCCCTACGAGGCACCTCCGGCGGGCATGTTCCCCGACGTAAGAGTCTGAACAAATACTCTTTGAAACGGGTATGGGTCGTCGAACCTGTCGGCTGCGACGATCGCTGGAACCGTCGGATCAACCCTCAGGCGGGTGGGAAGCAGGACGCGAGCGTACGATGAATGTGCCTCGCGGTCTGATCATCTACTGGGCCGGGCTTCATTAGGTTCTCGAGTGCTCTTCTCGGCCAGGTGACATGGACGCCGTCAATCGTGAAGTCGCCACCGAAGAGTGGCCAGTCGGCGTCCACGAAGCAGAGGAGCCCACGCACGGGAACCCCCTCGAGGTCCGCGTCTTCGAGTGCAGATCGGACGAGGTCGACTTGCTTGTGTGCGCCGTCGACAAGTTTGGTGCAGTCGCGTGAGCCGACTATCAGTTTTTCCGTGCGGGGACGGAATAGGCCTCCTTCGGCTCGCAAGCTGGGACGACCTTGATATTTCTTGGCGTCAATGACGAAGACCCCGGTGGGGCAGACAGCGATGTGATCGATATTGGCTCTCGTGCGGGGGATGCGACGGTCGTGGAGAACGTGAATGTTACGCCCCGTGAGTTTGTCGAGCCGTTGGCCCAGAACTTCCTCTCCTCGCGCTCCGATGGCCCACGCCCGGGTACTTTGCGGATCATCGCTCACCGCGAGTATGAGCTTCCCCAGGTAGGGGTGGTCGTCACGGATCCGCGCCTGACGCCTGTCCTTACGTCGGTCGTATTCTCGTTTAGCCGAGGCACCCGCGACGCCCGTGAAGACCTCAGCCGGCTCTGGTTGTGGTTCCGGACCGGCGGCCGTGGAGACCTCCAGAGGCAGGGCGTTCGTTGTGCTGACGATCGCGGGTGCAGCGAGAGGCGGATTTGGAGGGCACTCTAGGCAGACGACGGTCTTGGTCTCCCGCTCGTACACCGCCATCGTCCCCGCAGAGATTTCCAACGCGCATATTCGGCATCGTCCCGCGTATCGAAGCCGCATTGTCTTTGGCGGCAACGCCGCGTCACCGCTCACGTTAGACACACTAGGGCCGCTGGACCGCAGGCGAAGGAGCTCTAGCGCGGTGTAGCCATGATTGGGGGCGTTTTCCATATTGATTCGGAACTGGAGCAGCGGATGTCGCCGGGCTCCTCTTCGGTCCCCTTTGGCTGTGTAAATGCCGCTATCCGTTCGTCGACGCCTACAGCTCGGCGGCTGGTTCTATCTCGGGATTTTCTGCCTGCTCCCGTACTCTCTTCCGAACCCATCCGACGGTTCCGACCAAATCCGCCCAGCTCACAGCACCTGCGCGCGTGATCTCGAAAACGATTTGCTTGAGCAGTTCGCGCAGCTCTTCCTCGCTGAGCGGCCCGATCGTGTCAAGCAAATCTGGAGTGGCGGCAATAGCCCTAGTTGTTGCCTCGAACCACTGCCGTTCGGCTGTTCGCTTCTGAAACCGGGCCAACAACGCCTTGCTACCCCACCAAATGGTAATCACGACAATAGCGATGCCAACCAGGAGAAAGGTCAGGTCGAGCGGCATAGTCGGAGTCTATCGACGACGAACACTTTAGCCGGCTCACGCAAAGCACGGCAGACGCTGCCGACCTGGACCTAACCTGCACATCGTCGGCTGAAGTGCACCGCGGCCATCCCAGCGAGAGTGTCCTATCTGGGTGTCGGTGGCCGTCGATACTATCCGAGCAACTATTACTGGGGGTGTCCGTGGTGCGCAGCGCGAGGTACGAAATAGGGGCAGTTGTCATGTCCAAGAACCCGAGTACGTCCAAGATGGAAGAAAGCGTCCGGCAGAAACTTTTCGACGCTCGGCTAAAGCTTCACAAAGGCCGCTCGGCCATTCAATGCGGGCACGAAGCCTCCAGGGATAATCACCCGGTGCTTTCTCCAGACATCCTCATCAAGAGCGCCAAGGTTGCTGTGGAGATTGATTCCGGCTACACCCACGCGGACGAATTCGAGAAAGATCAACTCCGAAACCAGCTGTTGGGGGAAGTGGGTTGGACAGTCGTTCGACTGCGGCTCGGCGGCCTCAGCGAAGTCGGGCCACACGATGTCGTCTCCGAGTCCTCTGCTCCCACCAAGGCATCGATCGAAGCCCTAATTGAGGCGATTGGAGATGCTGTCGCGGGTCGGCCCGGGACGGTTCGGCACATAGCGAAGGCGGTTCGCCCGAAGAACCCGAAAGCGCCTTCCCGTCTTGGGGCAATCTCTCCCCACAAGTATACGGAGAATGCCTTCTACGTCTCCTGGAGAGGCGACGGGAACACCATCGAACGGATGGTTGCGATGGATGGCGGAAACTATCTGGCCGTGGGGGAGGGGTGGAGTTCTCCTCGCTATATATGCTGGCTCGGCCTCGCCGGCACCCCGAAAGCGCACTGGAGGGCCCCACTCATCGAGCTGCTGACCGAGATGGACAATTTCGGATCCGTGTCCCAGCTCCCCTGGGGCGACCACCTCTTCACCGGTGAGCAAGCATCGAGTATCCGAATCTTCGAGAAGTTCAATGCTGGCGGAGAAGATTGGGATGCCACATGCAACTTAGTTGGCGTCGATGCGATATCCGACACAGCTTTCACTGCTCAGGGTGAAGTGCTCGCACAATTGCATGCCAGCGCTGTCGACGCAGGATGGCGGCTGGAGGATCTACAGATCATGACCGGGATGTATGGGCCATACCAACGCTTCCGGCTCATACGCAATGGGATGCGCGCAAACCTTTGGACAACCGCCTAGGGCTTGAGCAGGACCACTATTGGGGGCTTCCACGCCCCAAGGAACCGCCGGGCATGACCGATCGCGAAACCTAGACTGCGGGTATGCCCCTGAACTTCGTCTCAATCGACTTCGAAACAGCCAACTTCGATCGGGCATCCGTTTGCGCCGTAGGCCTCACAAAAGTCGTGGATGGTCGCGTTTCCTCTACCGAGTCGTGGTTTGTCACCCCGCCCACTGGTCTGGATTTCACGAATACCTACTTGCACGGCATCGGGTTGGAGCAGGTCTCCGGCGCTCCGTCTTGGCAGGAGTCATTACAGCGCATTAGCCAGGTCGCTGATGGGGACCCGCTCATCGCGTACAGCCCATTCGACAAGGGCGTCTACAACGCCGCCAATAACCTCACTGGCACGCCGTCGTCGGACTTCGCATTCTTCGACGCCTTGGCCATCGTTCGACATCACTGCCAGCTCCCTAGCCACAAGCTCCCCCTCGTTATCGCGCACTTCGGGTTGGCGGGCTTCGACCACCATGAAGCAGGGGCAGACTCACTTGCGTGCGCCCAGATCACACTACGTGTGGCCCAGGAACGCGGTGCGGGAACGGTCGAGGAGTTGTGGGCATCGGTCCCCGCCCGGGACAAAGTCAGGGCAACTCGATCTCGCATCTATCAGAAGAAAGCCGATCTTCCGCAGGCGAGCGCTGTAGCGGATCCCCACCATCCCCTTTTCGGCGAGGTGATCTGTTTTTCTGGTGATCTCGATAGCTACACTCGCTCGGAGGCTCAGAATCTCGTTGCCTCATTCGGGGCGGCTGTGTCGGGAAACGTCACGAAGAAGACTTCCCTGGTCGTCATGGGAGGCTTCGACCCAGCCACCCTCCGGGTCGGTGCGACGCTGAGTTCTAAGATCCAGCGAGCCCAGGAGCTCGCTGTTGCCGGTCAATCGATCGAGATTGTCACTGAGCAGACATTCCTCGAAATTCTGACTTTCTGAAACACTCGCTACCACCAGATTGATTCAGCCCTCCCGGGGTAGTCTCCCGGTCTGGTTGAGATCCTGAGCAGAAGACGGTCTGGAAGTCGACGAAAGCTTCGTTGCGCTCTCGAATTGTGCGCGGCGCTGAACTCCGACAGTAGAGAATTGCGGTCAGGTAAGCTCCGATCGATGTCTGACAACACACTTGTGCCCGGCGACTACCGGCTGGTCCTCGAGGAGCTGAAAACCCGAGTCCGCGGCGCCCGCTTGCGTGCCCAGCGACGCGTCAATACGGACTTGCTCGAGCTCTACTGGCACATCGGCACCGTTCTCTCCTCCCGCCAAGCACAAGGAGGGTGGGGCACGGGTGTCCTCAACCAATTAGCTGATGACCTGCAAGCCGAGTTCCAGGGCATGAAAGGGTTTTCGCGGTCAAACCTGAAATACATGCGAGCATTCGCACAGGCCTGGAACAACCAGCGCCCAATTGGCCAACAAGCTGTTGGCCAATTGCCGTGGGGCCACGTCACCGTCCTGCTCGACAAACTCGATTCGCGCGAAGACCGTGAATGGTACGCAGCTGCAGCAGCCGAACACGGGTGGTCCCGAAACGTGCTGATGAACCAAATCATGAACCAGACCCGCGCGCGAATCGGATCATCACCGTCGAACTTCAGCACCCAGCTCGCGCCAGCAGACTCCGACCTGGCACACCAACTCGCCAAAGACCCCTACGTCTTCGACTTCCTTGACCTCACGGCCGACGTCGCCGAACGCGAACTTGAACAAGCGCTCATGGACCGTATCGTTGACACCCTCCGCGAACTTGGCGCCGGATTCGCATTCGTCGGCCGCCAAGTCCACTTCGACGTCGACGGCGACGACTTTTACCTCGACCTCTTGTTCTTCCACGTCGAACAACTGCGCTACGTCGTCATCGAACTCAAGACAGGAAAGTTCCTGCCGGAGCACGCCGGACAGCTCGGGTTTTACGTCGCCCTGGTCGACGACCGGCTCCGCCGCAGCGCCCACGCACCAACTGTCGGTATCTTGATCTGCGGCAGCCGCAACGACCACACCGTGAGATATTCACTCGGTCGCGCCGCTTCCCCGATGGCTGTCTCGACGTATTCCTACGACACCTTGCCCGACGACGAACGCAGTGCTCTTCCTGCCGCTGAACAGCTAGCGGCCGCCCTCGACTGGGTTCCCGACGAGCCCTGAAAACGTCATCCATCCAGCGAGCGTTCAATAGGATTTTCACGCCGTGGGTACTCGAGATTTTCGCCGCAGCACTGGCCCTGCAATGCCGGACTGTCCGCTCGCTCAGTCGTGCCCTAAACTCTCGGCTGAGCTAGCGCGCCACATCAGGCTGCAATGACCGAGTAGGGGAGCAAGGGTTGCGCGGTCAAACTGGGCGGATGTTCGAGAAGCTGGTTCTGGCACAAGCGCACTCTGCCTGGGAAGCCGACGACCGGGCAGGGGCGCTAAGGGTGTTGAAAGACGCGATTCGTGCTCATCCCTCCTTCGACGAGGTCCGTCGAATGCTGGCCGAATGCTACCGGCAGATGGGACACCCGGACCAGGCCGGCCGGTGGGGGGTCGACATCCCGGACTGGACGACCGACCTCGAGCGAGACCGGCTCGCTCGCTTGCTCGCGGCATCCGGTGTCGACGAGGCGCGGGTTGCCCACTTCCTCGCGCTTCCCGGCGGCGTGCTCTCTCCGCCGGTGCGAGCGATTCTCGACGGTCCTGTTCAGGAGTACCGGGAGACATTCGCTTTTCGACCCCGCCCCGAGCCCGTCTTCTCGGGGGGCGGCGAGCCCGACCACAACACGGTCCTCGTCCTCACCATCGTCCTGTGGATCTGCTGGACGATCGCCAGCATCGGCGGCGCCTATGTGGTTACCGGTTTCGCCGTGTTCGACTCGGTGAGCTCTAACCTCGCTCGAACGATAGTCCTCATCACCAACGGTGTCGGCGCGTTGGCTCTCGCTTCCAGCGCGGTACTCGCCGCCGCGCTGAAAGCGAGATGGTGGGCGCGCGGATGCGCAATTGCGGCGCTTGTCGACATCGCGCTCACTCTTACTCAGCTGAGCCGAGGCTGGGTTGATCTGTGATCGCACGGCCCCAGGAGGAGCTGACTTTGGCGTCTTCAAATCTTTCGTAGCGTCTATCCTGACCGCCGATAATAATGATTATGTCAACAAGTACTGTATCTATTGCAGAACTTGCAGAATAGGACTCCCCTGGTATTTACCCGCCGGAGCGTCGGCCGCGTCAGGAACTTCCGCCATTTCTCTGAGATGCGGGCGCTACATGTACTGTGATTCAGGCCTGAGCGCTCTGATTCAACATCGGGAATGTCTCGGCGCATACCCTTTCGGAATACCCGAATCTCCGTGGTTTCACGTTGTCTGTTTGCCCGCCGATTCAATATATCCGACCACCGCAAAGCGTCTCAACCTGAAATTTGATCCGACCCCAAAAGCCGACCGATGGGTCGAGGTTTTGAGTGCCTCGACGGCTCGCACAAGCCTGAGGCGGGCTCCGATTTTATTGCCCGCGTGGGGACACAGTCGGCGGTAGCCGCGCTGGGGAATTCCGTCCTGACCGTGAACACTCCGACTGATGGAGCGAGATGCAGAGTCTGAGCTCCTGGCTAGCCCGGAGGGGAAGAGATCAAGCGCCGCGGTTATCCTAACCTAGCGATTCGTTGGGTGCGGCAGGGGCCAGTCGTTTCAAGGTCTTTCACGCCTGGCGGAGCTCATGAATGGCAGGCTCCTCTCCCGTGAGTTCCTGATGATCTCCTCGCTCAGCGCGGGTAGCGCCAGAACGAGCTGGAGGACGGTTCGGGCGGTGCGCTGGACTTCACCGAGTGTGATGCCGTCTGGGCGAGCGAGGGAATCGAGCAGAGACGATGCCGCAGTGGTGTCGAAGCCGCCGCTGACGTGGTCGAACCATCCGCCAGGCATAAAGACGTCGACCTGCGCGCGGACCCGGTATGCGTCGTCAGCCACTGCCGGGAAATCCGGGTCGACGGCGCGCTGCATCCACCAGTCGGTGATCACCGTTCCCTCAAATCCCCACTCCTCCCGCAGGATCGTCGTGCACAACTCGTCGTTGTAGTGCGACCATGCGCCGTTGATTTTGTTGTACGACGTCATGAGGGTGTGCGGGCGCGCCTGGGCGAGGCAGATTTGAAACCCGCGCAGGTAGATCTCCCGCAGGGCCCGTTCCGAGACTCTCGAGTCGTTGAGGTTCCGGTTGGTTTCCTGGTTGTTGCACGCAAAGTGTTTGGGGCAGGCCGCTACTCCCGCTTCCTGGACGCCGGCCACGACTGCGGCCGCGATAAGGCCGGTGACCAGCGGGTCCTCGGAGAAGTACTCGAAGTTGCGCCCGCACAGGGGGTCACGGTGGATGTTCATTCCCGGGCTGAGTAGCACGTGGGTGCCCTTGCGGACCATCTCCTCGCCGTGGTGTGCCGCGAGTCGACGCACGAGCGGGGTGTTCCAGGTTGAGGCGAGTGCCGCTCCGCAGGGCAGGAGCGCAGCGTAGGCCGCCAGCCGGATGCCGGAGGGGCCGTCCGTCGTCGTAATGGGAGGCACGCCTTTGGCTCGTAGCGACGCGGTGATGCCGCCGAACACGCCAGCGTTCCCGGGCGTCCCGAGCGGGCTGTCCATGACTGCGTCACCTCGGGTGAGCGCTTCCAGGTCCTCGTGGGAGAGCTGGGCCACGAACTCGTCGAGCGTCGCTGCCCCTTCAGCGACATCGGCCAGGGTGACGGCCTGGCTTCCGGTCTGCTCCAGTACCGGAACCGTGCGTGCCTGGAGCCGTTCGCGGCGGGAGACCTCCCGCGTGGGGACATCCTGCCACCCGACGACGGCGCGACCGGCGTCGTCGCGGTCGAGAATCATCCGTTGGAAGGGGTGAGCGGCGGCGGGTGCGCACGCCTCGGTCAGCTGTTCGACGACGCGCAGCTCGCTGAGCGTGAACGAGGCGATCTGGGTCGCCGCGCGCACGTCGGTGCCGGCGAACACCTTGTATTCACCGGCCTCGAGGACGTAGGCGGACCGATGGCCGGTTGCCCCGGAATCGTCGTAAGAGGCCAGAGAGGCGATCGGGAACGCCAGGTGCAACGACTCGCTCTCGCCCGGGTCCAGTCGTCGCGACTTCGCGAAGGACGCCAGCGTGCGGGCAGGCATGCCGAGCTCGCCGTCCGGCGCTTGGACGTACACCTGGACGACCTCAGCGCCGGGATGCTCCGTCCCGACGTTGCTCACGCGCGCGGTGACCGTGACCTCCTCGTCGTTGACGTAGGCCGTGGCCACCACATCGAGTCTCGAGTACCCGAGACCAAACCCAAAGGGAAAGAGGACGGCGTTGGGCGCGAAGGTTTCGAAGTACCGGTAGCCGACGTAGATGTCCTCCGCGTAGTCGTTATGCTCGAGCCCGCCGAAGTTCGGTGCGCTCGGGTAGTCGGCGTAGGAACGTGCGATGGTGTCGGTGAGTCGCCCTCCGGGCACCTGCACGCCGGTCAGGACATCCGCGATGGCCCGCGCGCCCTCCATGCCGCCCTGCCAGGCGTAGAGCACCGAGGAGATCGCCTCGCCGTACTGGTCCAGCCAGGCGAGATCGATGACGTTGCCGCAATCGAGCACCACGACGGTGTGCGTGAACGCTGAGGTGACCGCGTCCAGCAGGCTCTTCTCCGCGTCCGTGAGGTAATAACTGCCCTGAGTCAGGGTGTTCTCTCGCGCTTCCCCGGCGGCACGCCCCAGGACGACGATGGCGACGTCCGCCCGGGTTGCGGCGGCTCGAACGGCCTCGCCTTCGAGGGGCATCTCCTCGAAGTAGCGCGGCCAATTCCCCCAAGTGCCCTCGTCGGGTGGGTTCTCCGCGCACCAGCGTGTGTAGGACGCGGCGAGATCTCCGTCGACGGTGACCTGGCCGCCGTCGCGTAGTGCGTCCAGAAGGTTCCAGGAGTACGGAGCGTTGACGTCCCCGCCCGACCCGTACCCGACCGAGAAGTAGTCGATCTGGACCCGCCCGAAGAGCGCAATGCGCGACCCCCCGCGCAAAGGGAGGGTGCCGTCGTTGCGGAGCAGGACAGTCCCGTCAGCGGCGGACTCCCGGCACAGCGCGACGAGCTCCGGGTCGATGTAGGTCTCGGTGTCAACCAGGCCCGTGGAGGCCTGCGCCAATTGCTCTTCGCCCGCCGAGAGCGATGGGGTGGGGTTGTCCGCCGGCGATGTCATCAGATGTTCCTCCATGGTCAGGCCTCAAGTGTGCTGCGGTCAACGCCGACGTGAACGTCGAGGACCGAGATTCCGATGAGGTCCGCGAACGAGACGGACAGGCCACCCTGGCGGTAGTGCGCCGTCGTCTTGACCCCGGTGAGGGGCGCGCCGTCGGCCATCACGCGGACATCCCCGCTGCCGGGCTCGACGTGGAAGCGCACCGTGCGACGCTCGCCGGCAAGGTCGATGGCGATCGTGAGGCCGTCGTCCTCGAGAGCGAGGACCGGGTCTATGACCACCGCGCCGGCTCGCTCGACGAGGCCGAGCGCTCCCTGCACCAGCTGGCGAAGGTAGATACCCGGGCCACTGGAGTAGACGCGCCATCCGCCCTTGACCCCGACGGTGCCATCTCGCAACCGGTCGAAATTCGCGGCGGCGTCGTAGCGGTCGGTGAAGGCTGCGTCGGAGGAGGAGTAGTAGCAGTTTCGCTGGCGCGGCATGCTCGTGCTCAGTCGCTCGAACTGGCCGACTGGGCTGATTCTCAGCAGCTCCGTGACGAGCCGCTCACGGCCCAGCGTCGCGAGGGCCTGCGTGTAGCGGATGTGGGCGTGGGTGTACATGAGCCCGACTTCACGGCCGAAGTTCGCCGCTTGCTCACCACGACGGAAGAATCGCGTCTGGCCTTCGTGGAAGGGCGCGGGCCGGTCCATGAGGCGGACGCCGTCGGGGAAGTGCAGGTGCTCCTCGACGAGACTCTCGTGGCGCAATGCTTGCTCAGGGGTGAACAGCCCGGCGATGATCGACCGGGTCATGGGGATGAGCCGGTAGGAAAGCCCCGTCCGGTCGTCGCTGGGGTGCAGCACGGGCCGCGGGCCCTCGGGGGTGAAGACGACGTAGCCGGCGAGCACATCGTCGATGATGAGACGCTCAGCGAATTCAGCCGCTATCGTCGACGCCTCGGACATGAGGTCGGTGGCGAGCGAGTCGTGCGCGGTCCCCCGAAGCTGGCCGCCGAGGGTGCTGACCGCCTGAAACAGAAGGGCGACGGTCCAGGCGGAGGCCATCTCACGGCTCATTGAGGCCTGTGCGGGCTGGAGGGTGTCATCCCAGTCGCCCTCACCGTACGAGAGCAGGTCAGTCCCAGGGGCGCGGTGGCTGCGGATGTAGTTCAGGGAGGCGCGCACATGGTCGGTGAGGGGCGCAGCCACGCTGCCCGGGCGGCGTAGCTCGCCGTCCCAGTACGGCACCGTGACGTCGAGGATCGTCGTATCGCCGGTCGCAGCCAGGTACTCCCCCAGCGCCATCAGGGGCCAGACGACAACGTCGCCGTGGGCCTCGTCGGAGTACCGCTCGCGGTAGGCGTCGAACATGAACCATTGCGGCAGGGTCCCGTCCGGGGACTGCTGGGCGAACACCCGGCGGACGATGTCGCGCGCCGCGTCGAAGTGACCGAAGGCGAGGTTGAGCTCGAGCGGTCCCTGGCAGACGTCACGGGTGCCCCAGGCCGCGCCGGAGTATTGTTCGAGACCGTGCGGGACGAGGAAGTGAACCAGCGCGTTCTGCGTGAACCACGGCAGCAGGAGGTTGATCTCGGTGAGGCGGCCGTCGCCCTCGACCCGTAGGTTGCGCGTGTAGTCGGCGATGTAACCGCGGTGCGCCTCGAGCTCGGCGGCGACGTCGAGTGGGTTGTTGAGCACCGCCTCGGCGTGGGCGAGGGCGTCCGCGGCGCCGTCGAGGTCACCGGAGAGCACAAGCGAGGCCGAGGTCGTTGCGTCGAAAGCGACAGTCGTCAGGTTCGTGCCATGGGAGCGGCCGTCGGGGAAGAGCGCCGTGTCGTCACCGAAGCGCCCGGCCTCACTGGCGAGTACGTAGACGAGATCAGGGCAGTGCTCGGCGACGTCGGTCCCGGCGTCCGCAGCGTAGACGATCGCGCGGCCGTTGAGGGCCCGGCTTGCGGTCCACGACTGCCCGCCGAGCTCGACATCCACGGTGAGGATGATGTCGATCGGCTGCTCGGAGTCGATGCAGATCTCGATGGCACGGGCGTCATGGCTCGCCGTCGTGCGCACCTCGATGCGACCGTCCTCGGTCGCGTAGATCCAACGGACCCCGCCGAGGTCGAGGATGAGGGCGGAGGGCACTCCGAGCAGCTGCCACCGGTCACCTATTCGAACGAGTGCCCGCACCCCTGAGGAACGCAGCAGGTTGAGGTGGTTGCGTTGGACGGAAACGAAACGGTTGGCGGTCGTGTTCCCGACGACAACGTGGGAGGCGAAGACCCCGTAGGCGTAGGCCGTCGCGGAGAGGATGTTGTCGTTCGGGCTAACGTCGGTGCCGGCCTTGAGGACGTGCCCGTGGGGTCGCTCAACCGCGAGTTCCTTTGCGCGGCTGACGACGTGGGTGGCCTCGGGCGTGAAGAAGGACCGCAGGTTCCCGGCATCGTCGCGCTCGGGCTGGAGGACCCGGGACGACGCGTCGGAGTTCGCCGACACGGTCCCGAGCTCGGTGAGCTCGGCGTCGGAGAGGTCGAGGCCACACAGCAGCGGGGCCGATACCAGCAGGGAGCGGGACGACGTGGGGGACTCGGCAGCGGGGGCGGTGTTCGCTGTGGCGGAGCGCACACCGTCGTTCGGTGCTGAGGGCGCGCTGCTCAGCGCGAGCGCGAGCGCGCGATCGAACAGCCCAGGCACCTCGTCGAGGGCGACAGCGAGTTCTCCGCGGTAATCCGCGACCACGGCTGTCACCGCGTGCACGGTTCGCGGAGCGGTGAGATCGAACTCGGGGCCGAGTAGCGCCGGTAAGGCAAACTCGTACTGATAGATGAGCGAGTCCCAGTCGGGCACACCCAGGCTGTGAGCGCGGCCATCGATCTTCGCGTTGAGCCCATAGAAAGAGAATCCGTCGGTGAGGTAGGCGCGAGCACCTTCGACGAGGGCGGTCACCGCCAGAGGCAGCACGGGCGCAGTCGCCATGGTCTGCCGGCTCGCGATGACGGTTCCGGCGCGGGCGTCGTCGAGCACGTGGTGCACGACGTACTGGCTCACGTAGGGCTCGTTGTTGACGGCCGTCGAGAACGGCACGAGGGCAAGGTCCTGGGCGAAGATGACGTCGTAGATGGAGCCCGCCGCGCCGGGCTCACCGGTCGCGAGGTCCACCCGCCACACCCAGACGTCACCGTGCGGGTCAAGAGTGAGAGTCACCACGTAGCTCGCCCCGAGGGCCTGGCCTGACCAGCGCACGTAGCCCGGCTCCGCAGCGAAGTCACCGAACGAGCGTCCACCGACGAGCGGTACCCCCTCGACAATGCGAGTACCCGAGGCGTCCAGACCGTGGCGGCGCAAGAACACGCCGCCGACCATTGCGTCATGCTCGCTCGGCACATACTGGTTGACCAGCATCGACTCCCCGTACGTGATGGCACGCACGTCACCCGCGGCTGACAGCTCGATGCGAGTGGTCCCCGCCTCCAGCAACGCCGCCGTCGGCGCGACTCTCATGGGGCTACGCTCGGCTGGCAGGGCTGTGACGGCTGCGGCAGGATCGGTAGTGGACGGGTGGATGGTGTGCGTGGTCACGGATATTCCTCAATGCAGGCAGCTGCAAGTGGGCGGGATGCGGCGGGTAGAGCGGGATGGCGCGGGCGGGAAGGCTCAGACAGCGAGAGCGTTGGCCGTCGCCACGTTGCCGAGCCATCGAGCGCTGGGTTTGACGGTCCGCACGAAGGTGAAGCGGTCCACACTCACGAGCCCGAAGGTCGGGCCGTAGGTACCCCACTCGTAGTTGTCGAGCAGGCTCCAGTACAGATAACCCTCCACCTGGATCCCGTCGGTGATCGCCCGGTGCAGTCCCTCGAGCGCGCCCTGCAGATAGGCCACCCGGCGAGAGTCGTCGTCGGTGGCGATGCCGTTCTCGGTGACGAAGACGGGCACCCCCGGTGCCATCTGGTGGGACAGGCGGATACCGTCCTCGAGGGCACGCGGGTAGAACTCCCAGCCGGTAAGGGTCCTCTCGGCGCCATCGGCGATCAGGAGCGGCCCCTCGGGCCCGATCTTGGTGCGCGTGTAGGCCTGCACGCCGACCCAGTCGTCGCCGGCGGCCATCTCGAGGTACCAGGCGTCACGGTAGTAGCCATACTCGCGGGCGATCTCCTCGCAACCTGGCTCAGGCTGAAAGTCCTGTGTGGCGACCGTCCAGCCAGTGCGGAAATCTCCGGCCTTCGCGAGCACCGCTCGGCAGGCGCGGTGGGCCGCGAGTAGGATCCGGGCGACGCCCACGTCGGGTCCGGGTTGTCCGAAGGCTTGCAAGGTCGCACCTAGACCGTCGCCTCCGGCCATCATCGCGACCATGTTCGGCTCGTTGATGGTGCACACCCACTCCACGCCCTCAAGAACTGGGAGCACGGTCCGCGTGTAAAAAGAGAAACGCTCGACGGCGTCGGGCGCACGCCACCCACCTTCGTCCTCGAACCACTGCGGAATGGTGAAATGGTGCAGCGTGATCATCGGCTCGAGACCGAGCTCACGGGCTGTCAGGACCATGCGACGGTAGTGGGCGAGCTCCGCCTGGGAGACGAAGCCTTTCTGGGGCTCGATGCGAGCCCACTCGATCGAAAAGCGGTACATGCTCAGGCCCGCGTCGACGAGCGCCTGCATGTCCTCGCGGAAGCGGTGGTAGCTATCGCAGGCATCAAGGCTCGGCTCGGCGATCGTGGAGTCGACGAGGTGCTCGCGACGCCACCAGTCGGAGTTGACGTTGTTGCCCTCGATCTGGTGAGCGGCGGTCGCGGATCCCCAGCGGAATCCTTCGGGGAAGTGCAGCATGTTTGCCTCGCTTGGTCTTTTTTGGATCGGTGCAGTCAGCACGTGGTGTGCGCAGTGCGCCCGGCGCCGGTCATCGCCCGGCTCCCGCGCGGTGCGGCTGCGGGATCGCCTCGAGCAGCTCCATTGTGTAGGGGTCCTGGGGGAACCGCAGCACCTGGGCGGTCTGTCCGGACTCCACAACCCGGCCTTGATTGAGAACCATGATTTGGTCAGTGACCAGCCGAGCGGAGAGGAGGTCATGGGTGATGTAGAGCATCGAGACGCCGAACGTGACCCGCAGTCCATCCAGGAGCGCGAGAACGCCGGCGCGCAACGACACGTCGAGCATCGAAACGGGCTCGTCCGCGATGATCACCTGCGGGTCGCAGGCGAGAGCGCGGGCGATGACCACGCGCTGACGCTGCCCGCCGGAGAGCTGATGCGGGAGCTTCGCCGCGAACTGCTCGACGGGCGTCAGGCCCACGGTGTCGAGGAGCTCGAGGACGCGCGTGCGCGCCGCGGCACCGCGCAGTCCTGTGTGGTTGAGGACGGGGCGCATGAGCGCGTACTCGACCGTGTGCAGCGGGTTGAGAGCGGAGTACGGGTCTTGGAAGACCATCTGCACCTCCTGGCGTAGCCCCCGCAGCCCCTTGCCCCGTAGCGTGTCGACCCGGGTCTCACCGAAAAGGATCGTGCCCGATGTCGGACGTTCGACGCCGGTGATGAGCTTGGCGATGGTGGACTTGCCCGAGCCGCTCGCTCCGACCAGGGCCATGGACTGGCCCTGGTCGAGGGTGAAGGAGACGTGGTCGACGGCAGTGACCGGGTCGCTACCGCGGCGCGGCCGCGGATAGACCTTAGTGACGTCGTCGACCACGATCGCCGCCACTTCGGGCCGCCCCGGTCGGCGCCGGGCGGGCGCGGAGGGCGCAGCTGTCACCTCGCCTGTCTTCGGCGAGACGGCGTCGAGGGCGGAGCCGAGCCCGGTGCTCGAGATCGTCAAGCCGCGCACGACGAGCCCGGGCACCTCGACGACCTCCGCGCGGGGGTCGGCATAGTGGCCGAGCAACATCTGTGTGTACTCGTGCTGCGGTGCGTGCAGGATCTGCTGCGACGTACCGTCCTCAACAATGACGCCCTCGCTCATGACCATGACCCGTGACGTCGACTCCAGCACGACGCCGAGGTCGTGACTGATCAGCAGCGCGGTGAAGTTCTCAGACTTCTGCAGCTCCCGGATGGTGCCCATGACGGCGTGCTGCACGAGGACGTCGAGAGCCGTGGTCGGCTCATCGAAGACCATGAGCTGGGGCTCAAGCGACAGTGCGAGAGCGATCGAGACGCGTTGTCTCATCCCGCCAGAGAGCTCACCGGGGAAGCGGTCGAGCACATCTCGGGGCAACTCGACCTTCTCGACGAGGTCGTAGGCTCGCGCGAGACGCTTGCTCGTGGGCACGTGGTCGTGCGCGGCAAAGATGTCGCCGAAATGCTTGCGAATCGAGCGCACCGGGTTGAGGGCGTTCATGCCGGACTGCAGCACCATCGCGAAACCGCCCTGACGCTGCTTGCGCAGCTCCTCCTCATCCATGCTCGCGATATCGCGTCCATCGAAGAGGATCGTTCCCTCCGAGATGCGGGCCGGCGCCTTAGCGAGGCGGGTCACCGCGAAGCCGAGGGTTGACTTGCCGGAGCCGGACTCCCCCACGAGGCCGACGAACTCGCCACGTTCCAGAGAGAAAGAAGCGTTCCTGACCGCATATGTCGGCTCCGCGCCGCGCGGTTCATAGATGACCGACAGGTTGTTGACCTCGAGCAGGCTCATCGTCCGGTTCCTTCCCGAAGGCGGGGGTTGGACAGGCCGTCCACCCCGAAGTTGATAAGAGTGAGCGACGTGGCGATCAGTGCGATGCACAGGCCGGGTGCGAAAAGCAGCACCCACTGACCGGTGAGCAGGGCGTTTGAATTCGACGCCCAGAAGAGCATGGATCCCCAGCTCACGGTCGTCGTGTCGCCGATCCCCAGGAAGGACAGGCCCGACTCCGCGAGGACCGCCGACGTCGCCGCACCGAAGAAGCTGCCGGTAATGAGCGAGGTCATGTTCGGCAGGATCTCGTGGAAGACGATGCGGGCCGCGCCGTCTCCGGCGAATTGCGCTGCGGTGATGAAGTCACGACCGCGGATGGACTGCGTCTGCGATCGGAGCACGCGCGCCCCATACGCCCAACCGGTGAGCACGACGACGAAGATGATCATCGTCATGCCGCCGTTCTGCAGGTAGGCCGCGATGACGATCATGAGCGGTAGCCCCGGGATGACGAGCACGAGGTTGACGATGAAGTTGATGACGTCGGCGAGCGGGCCACGGATATAGCCCCACGACAGGCCGACGACGACCGCGATGAGGGTGGAGAGAAACCCGGCGATGAAGCCGACGAGCACCGAAATCCGGGCACCGAAGATAACCTGCGAGAGCACGTCCTCGCCTGCGGCCGTGGTACCGAACCAGTGGCTTCCGGATGGAGATTGGTTGCGTCCGAAGCCGTTCTCGCCTGCGCCGTAGGGCGCGATGAGCGGCGCGAAGATGGCCAGAGCCACGAAGGCGAGGAGCAGGACCACGCCGATGCGGGCCTTCTTGTTGCTCCAGATCGTCGAGGCGCCGCGTGTGAGGACCCGCAACGGCGAGGCCGGCCCGTGCTGCTTGGGGAGGACGGGGCCGGCACCGCGCGCGGCCTGATGGGGCGGGGTCGAGCCCGTGGGTTCAGGGGGATTCACTAGAGCAGTCATCGTCGGGTCCTCGGATCCAATAGTCCGTACAAGATGTCGACCAAGAAGTTCGCGAGCAGAATACTGATCGTGATCATGAGGAACAGCGCCTGCATGAGCGGGAAGTCCTGGTTCGTGACCGCGTTGAAGAGCAAGTAGCCCACACCGGGGTAGTTGAAGACCTGCTCGACGAGCAGCGAGCCACCCACCACACCACCGAGCGCCAGGCCGAAGCCGGTGAGGTTCGGCAGGATCGCGTTGCGGGCGGCGTACTTGATAGCGACGGTATGGGTGCGCAGACCGTTCGCTTCGGCGAAGGTGACGTAGTCGTCGCCGAGGGTATTGATCATGTTGTTGCGCATCCCGAGTATCCAGCCGCCGACGGAGGTGACGAGGATAGTCACGGCGGGCAGCCAGGCGTGGCCGAGCGCGTCGCCGATGAAGGCGAGGCTGAGGTTGGGGGTCGCTTCGAGGCCATACGCGCCCGAGGTCGGGAACCACTTGAGCGTGTAGCCGAGGAAGAAGACGAGCAGAAGGGCGGTCCAGAAGTATGGGAAGGCCGAGGTGAACGTTCCGCCGAGCGTGGGGAGGGTGTCGAGCCAGGTGCCGCGCTTCCAGGCGGCGAGCACACCGAGCAGGGTGCCGAGGACGAACGCGACAATCGTTACGAGACCGACCATGACAAGTGTCCACGGGAGCGCGTTCAAGACGAGGGAGGAAACGCTCTGCGGGAAGAACGTGTACGAGACCCCGAAGTCGAGGCGGGACACGTTGCCGAGGTACTGAACGTATTGCGACCACACGTCGCCGGTCGGGACGCCGAGCTGAGCCTCGATGGCTGCTCGGGTCGCTGGATCCACAGGGCCGTTTTGTGCCAGCTTCGCGATGGCCGCGTCAGCAGGCGTGCCGGGCATGAGCCGCGGCAGCAGGAAGTTCAGGGTGATCGCGGCCCACGCGGTCAGGAGCAGCAGGCCAAGCTTGCGCAGGGGGTACCACACGGGTTACTCGCCTTCGATAGGAGGTTGGGGCACAGCGGGGCTGAGCGAGGTGCCCGAGGTGTCAGAGGCACCTCGCTCAGCCTTTAGCGGTTCTGCAGGAGAACCTCTTAGCCGTTCGCCTTCGTGATGGTGGTCAGGACGACGAGCGCTGCCGAGGTGTACGGAGTCGGCGTCATGTAGGGATTGTCGGCGTCGGGCCAGCCGGTGAAGCTCTTGTCGGAGACGAGACCCCAGAGGCCCGCATAGTAGACGGAGATGACCGGGAGGTCGTTGTACATGACCTCCTGGAGTTCCCCGGCGAGCTCCTTCTGGCGGTCCGCGTCTACGGTCGTGCGGAACTCGGTGAGCATCCTGTCGACCTCAGGGTTGGAGTACCGCTGGTAGTTCGACGGAGCCGTGGTACCGATCGGCTGGAGGAAATCGGAGCTCAGCAGGTTGTAGTAGCCCTGGTAGACCGAGCCGTTGCCGCCGAAGGACGTCATCGCAACATCGAAATCACCGTTCTGAACCGCCTGGAAGTAGGCGGCGGGCTGCGGCTGGTTGATCTTCACGTCGATGCCGATCGCAACGTACTGCTTCTGGATCTCCTGCACTGCGCGCAGCCAGTCCGTCCAGCCGTTCGGGGTTGTGATCGTCATCTTGGCCTGGACGCCGTCCGCGTCGACGAGTTTTCCGCCCTTGGACGTGAAGCCGGCCTTGGCGAAGGCCGCTTCGGCAGCGTCGGTATCCTGCGCGACCATGCCCTTGTCGGGGATGGCGTCGGTGAGCCACTCGTCCTGTGTCGGCAGCAGGAGTCCCTGCTGGCCGGCGGCACCAACGGTGCCCTCGGAGGCATTGTCGGCGATGCTGTCGCGCTCGAGCGCGAGGGACATGCCCTCGCGGAAGTTCGGGTCGTTGTAGGGCGCTTTGGTGAGGTTCGGCGCGATGGCAACCGTGCCAGCCGCGGGGAACCAATACTGATTGCCCTCGTCGGCGGCGACCCAGGTGTTCTCGACGTCAGACATGAACGCGTAGGCCCAGTCGTAGCCGTTGTTGACGACGTCCAGCTGCGAGTTCGCGGCGGGGAGCACGAGTTCATCGGCGGCAACCTTGTCGGCCTGCCAGTAGTCCGCATTCTTCTCGAGCTTGTACTGGTTCGCGTTGAAGTCGCCGAGCGTATAAGGGCCGGTTCCGATGGGGTCTTCATTGGTGAAAGTAACCGGGTCCTTGACGTCGGCCCAGAGGTGCTCGGCGACGATCGGGACGGCGAGCACGGTGATAGGGGCGGAGGAGTCCTCCGCCTGAAGGGTGAAGGTGACCTTCAGGCCTTCGGCGCTCACGGACTCAAGACGTGACCATACACCGGTGCTGTCGAGAGCTGGGAACTCCTTGAGGAGGTTGTACGTGAAGACGACGTCTTCAGCGGTGAACTCTTCGCCGTCGCTCCAAATGACGCCCTCGCGGATGTCCGAGACAATCGTCTTGGCGTCGGGCTGCGTGTAGTCGGTCTGCAGAAAGCTCGTCGACTTGCCGTCGAGCGCGTTCACGACCATGAGGGGTTCGTTGATGATCGTCGATGCGGTGCGCTTCTCGATCACGAACGGGTTGAAGTTCTTGACGAACGTCGGCGATCCGTTGTCGGCGGCGAGCATGAGTGAGCTCGATCCATCCGTTCCGGTCGTGGGTCCCGACTCGGGGGCCGCACAGGCGCTGAGCGCCAGGGCTGCGGCGAGCCCCAGCCCCAGGGCGGAAGTCAGGCGCATGCGCGTCCGACGGGTGCCATCGATCATGGATGTCTTCTCCTTAGTGTCATCTTTGTCACCTCGGCCGAGCGTTACGCATCCACGCGGATTACGTCGGCAAGTAGTGCTGTCCTTATACTGTATGCGCATACATCACCCTCGCGCAACTTTTGATCGAACAGACGACGGGATGGACGTGACGATGCCCTGCCTGGGTCAGGCGAGGCAACCACAGCTCTCACGCAGCAGCACCGTGACCGGCAAGGTCCCGGTCTGCGGTGGCATCAAAGGGTCGCCCAATCTGCGCAGCAAGGTGTCCACCGCGGCTCGCCCCAACTCACGCATGGGTTGACGGACGGTTGTGAGCCGCGGTCGTGACGTTTGCGAGGCGTCGATCCCGTCGAAGCCGGTGACTATGACGTCCTCGGGCACCCTCAGCCCTGTGGCGAGTAGGGCGTCGAGGACTCCAAGGGCGGTCTGGTCGTTCGAGCACACGAGCGCCCGCGGGACCCGACCTGCCTCGACCAAACGACGACCGAGCATCCGACCGTGGCTCCGGGTGAAGTCACCTCGCAGGAGCGGCTCCGACGGCAGCTCAATCCCCTCGGCGTGCAGCCCCATTCGGAACCCCTCGAAGCGGTCGTGATCGTCCGGGGAGTCGGCCGGGCCTCCGACGAAGGCCAGGTCGCGGACCCCATGGGCGTCGACGACGTGCCGGGTCATCGCCTGCATCCCGGCCACGTTGTCGGTGCCGATGTGGTCGTAATCGTCCCCTGCGCGCGTGCCGGCGATGACCACGACCGGGATATGCCGGGCGATGTGGGCAAGCAGCCCCTCAGGCACCGTCCGCGAGAGGGTGATCATGCCATCGACACGACCGGCGAGGTTGTCGAAGATCTCGTCGCCCCGCGCCACCGCGATAGTCACGGCCATACCGTGCCGCCACGCCTCGATCTCCGTGCCAAGCATGACCTCGCTGAGGTAAAGGTCCCCGCTCGGTTCGACGTCCTCGGGCGGGTCGAGTTGCTCGATCACCCTGCCATCGGCATAAACAATCGGCGCCGGCCCACCGTCGATCCCGTCGAAGTCGGGGAAGCACAGCCCAATCGCACCGGCCCGTCGCGCCGCCAAACTACGAGCGCTTCCGCTCGGCACGTAGCCCAAATTCAGGACGGCGGCGTTCACGCGGTCCTTGGTCGCCTGCGACACCTTGTGCGGCTTCCGGAACACCCGCGACACAGTCGCGATCGACACCCCCGCGAGATCCGCCACGTCGTAGACGGTGGGAGTCTTCGGCATCAGATCCTCCATCTCGTATGGACTCCAGCTGGGCGGATTGTGGGCCGTGGACTGGCACAAGGCTGCGGTCTAGTCCATCTTGGCATGATCGTCGGATGCCCATGAGATGCGCCTAGTTGCCTGATTTTGGACCACAGCTGGCGGCAAAGCCATACGGTCGCAGCAAGGCTCTGATTGAAAGAGTGTTTGATGGTCAAGTTGTTTCCCCCGCATCCGCGCATTGATTTCGTTGATCTGGGGTGCGCCGGGATGCCGGTTCATCGTGCTGCAACGGTCACGTCCCGCTAAGTGGTGGAGTTTCTCGACACCGTGCAGGTCAGTTGTTCTAGCTTGGGCGGCGGCAAGTTCCGGGAGTGTCACCGCCTCGTCGATGACGTCGCTGGGGTTGTTCATGCTGGGGATTTTCGATGAGCGCCGTCATCCAGAACCCACTCGATCACAGAACGTGAGCCGAGCATGTATTCATGCGCCTCTTCCGGTATTCCGCGGCGCGTGAGGCGTTGTTTGTAGATAATCGTGGACTTGTCCCATGCTCCGGCCTTGCTCTTCCGCTTTGGTGGTGACAATCGACGAGAACGAAGTCCAACTGGAAGTCCTGCTTGAGCAAATCTTTAGCGGGCTGAGTTCCGCACAAACGGTCAAGCATTGTGAACATCCGTGCACGGATTCAAGATCACCGACCCAAATGATTCATCCCTGTCCAACCGGACCAGCGACACGTTCACGGCGGCGCACCCATATTGCATCTGAGACCGGACATTAGAGCCATCGCTCTTCGGGGTCCCGCCTGCTCAGCCAGGCTAGAGCCAGCGGGCTGGTCTACGTTTAGATCAGCTTTCCGCTGAACGCGACGAGCCGGGTGGAGTAGCTAATCCTGGACCGCTTCCAGGTCACCGCGCAGGTCGGTCCTGTGCCCGGTCCAAATGATGTCGAACAGTTGGGGCGCGTAGCCCTCTCGGTTGCACGGATTCACGGCGAGTTCTTCGACTCGAACATAATCATGGGTATCGCCTGAAACAGCATGAATGCGGTCAACCGCCGCGTGAGCCCCAAATGCACCCACAACGCCCAGATCGCCCTTCTCCAAGGTGCCCAGCCACCTATACGTCGGCCGCTATCCCGACGTCGACTCCGAGGTGCTCAGGACGCCGGGGTCGTCGGCGGCGTCGCGACGGGCGTCCATCGCGCGGATGCCTCAACAGACAGCATCCCGCTCAACGATCGCGGGGCTGGCTCGGAACTGTCCGAGCTGCGCTGCACCCGTCGGTGCATCTGCGTGCTCGGGCAGGTCCAAGCAAGACAGCCTCAGCGGGCGACCTGTTCATCAACGACAGCGCCGCCCCGGCGGCCGAGTGCAAGACGGCGGCCAGCCGGAACGCCACTGCGGTGCGTGGCGACCGGCGGGCCGACGTGTCAGTGCTTTTGCACGTACCTGACGGGAGCGGGCAATCCGCGCGCAACGCGCACGGAGCGAGAGAGCCGCTCGATCGACTTGAGAGCGTCAAGAACGTCGTCTGCCGTGACTACGAACGGCATGTTGTGGATTGTCTCGCCCGGCAGGGTAGAAGCCGTTGCGATGGCCCTCAGTTCCTTCTCGTCATCTAGGCCCAGACCGATCTCCGTCAGCGTGGTTGGCAAACCGACGCGAGTGGTGAACTCGATGAAGTCTTCCACCTCGGTGCGTGGCGCGCCCTCAAGGACGAGTTGGGTCAAAGAGCCGATGTTCACCTTCTGACCGTGGGTGAGCCCGTGGGTCTGCGGCGCCGCCGTCAGACCGTTGTGGATGGCGTGGGCCGCCGCTAGGCCGCCCGACTCAAAACCAAGCCCGGACAATAGGGTGTTAGCTTCTACCAGCTTTTCGAGAGCAGGAGTGACCAGGTTGTCACGCACGGCGTCGAGTGCGGGAAGGGCATTTTCCCAGATGACGTCCCACGACAACTTGGCCAGCGCGGTTCCAGTTTGGGTCGGTAGCCCACCGGCCATCGTGGTCGCATTGGCAGTCGCCGTGGCCCGGGCTTCGAGCCAGGTTGCCAATGCGTCGCCGATACCGGCGATGAGGAACTCGACCGGCGCATTGGCCACGATCTGGGTGTCGATAAGCACAAGGTCGGGATTGCGGGGGAAGAACCGGTACTCGACGAACTCGCCCTCCTCCGTGTAGATCACCGAGAGTGCGGAGGTGGGTGCGTCGGTCGATGCCACGGTGGGCACGCTGACCCAGCGAATTCCGGCCAGGAAGCCGGCGGCCTTGGCTGAATCGATCGTGCTTCCGCCACCCACGCCGATGATCACGTCGGACTTGGTTGCGCGGATCTTCTCGACCAGCGCGTCGACTGCGGCCGCGGTCGCGAATCGGCCGAACTCGACTCGTTCAACGCGGAGGCCCGCAGTGGCGAAGCTCGCCGACACCTGCTCCCCTGCGAAGCCCCACACGACGTCATCAGCGACGATCACGGGGGCGGATCCGATCTGAGCCACAAATTCGCCGAGGCGATCAATCGCTCCCTTGCCCTGGACGTATCGTCCGGGGCTCATAACTGTGCGGATTGGAGTGGTCATCGTAGACCTTCTTCCTGGTTGAACTGCGTCTACATCTTTGTGGGACGGTAGCGGTGAACCGGTCTTCCGGGTCACAGATTTCACACTACGCCCGCCGATCCGGCCGAAAACGGGCGTCCTGCGCCGAGCGGCCGGGCGAACGCACCTTCGAGCGGATTCTGGCACGTTCGCCCAATCCGAGATCAAGGCCCACAAAATCAGTTTCAAGGCGTAAATACGCCTCCGAAGCCATATTTCCTGAATGCTATTCAGCATTTTTGGAAGATGGGTTCTAATTTTAGAAACCGTCAATGCACGTCTGTGCAAATCGGACGCTCGTGAGCGGCCCGGCACCAGCAGATGCCCGCCGAGCCGCCGGGGGTACGCTCGAGTCAAGCGATCGTCCAACGATTCGGCGGGCATCTTCCGGAGCAGTGCAGCAGTCCGGGTCCCCACCGGATTAGCGGGTTGTTTCGGGCTCGCTACACCCGTGTCGGCTCAAGCAGGACAGCGGCGGCGGACCGGGCCACGTCGGCACTACCGGCGGCAACCGCGGCGATCGCGGCATCCCGGCATTGATTCAGCGTCACGCCACGCAGTAACTTCGCCACGCCACCCAGGGCGCGCGGGGACATCGACAGGCTGGTTGCCCCGAACCCCACCAGGACGGCGGCGAGCATCGGATCTGCCGCGGCCTCTCCGCAGACCCCGACCGGCTTACCAGCCACCACACCGGCCTGGCAAGCCTCCCGGATCATCCGCAGGACCGCTGGCTGCCAGGGGTCGTTTAGCAGGGCGAGCTCTCCCATCAGCCGATCGGCCGCCATGGTGTATTGGGCAAGGTCGTTGGTCCCCAGACTCGCGAAGTCCACCCGTTCGAGGATTGAGCTCGCGGTGATGGCGGCGGCAGGAGTCTCGATCATCACACCCACGTTGTGCAGGCCGTGCGCGGCACATCGGGCCGCAAAATCCGCAGACTCGTCGACGGTCGCGATCATGGGAGCCATGACGCCGACGACGGCGTCCTCTGCAGCCGCCGCCGTGGCGATGGCCCGCAGCTGGGTGTCCAACAGTTCAGGGCGCTGCCACGCGGTGCGATACCCCCGGATGCCGAGGGCAGGGTTGACCTCGTCCGCGGCCGTGACGAACGCGAGCGGCTTGTCGGCGCCCGCATCCAGTGTTCGAATCGTCACTTTCTTCCCAGGGAATGCGGCAAACACCTGACGGTAGGCGGCGACCTGTTCGTCGAGTCCCGGAGCTTCGGCGTGGTCGAGGAAGCAGAATTCGGTGCGGAAGAGGCCGACTCCCTCGGCGTTCGCCTCGATCGCGGCGGCAACGCTGTCCGGCGAAGCCACGTTCGCGAGGAGCTGCACACGGTGCCCGTCTCTGGTCGCTCCCGCGCCGTCGAAGGTGACCACCCGGCCGACCTGTCCCTCAGCTCGCACCACTTGCTCGTCGGTGGGGTCCACGACGATTTCACCGGTCGTGCCGTCGACGATCACCACGCTCCCCTCGGGCAGGTCCATCGCATCCCGGGCCGCCACCACGGCGGGTAGGCCGAGGGCACGCGCGAGGATGGCCGTGTGGGAGGTCGGGCCGCCTTCGACGGTGACGATCGCCCGACACACTTTGGGGTCGATCAGCGCCGTGTCGGCGGGCGCCAGGTCACGGGCCACGAGCACATATGGCTCGGAACGATCCGGCAGGCCCGGTGCCGGACGGCCGAGCAGCTCAGCCACGATGCGGTTGCGCACGTCGTGCAGGTCCGGGATGCGCTCGGCGAGGAGCCCGCCCTGTTCGCTGAAGAGCGACGCGACCTCACCCACGGCCGCCCAAACGGCGCGCTCTGGAGTGTGACCCTGCTTGGTCACCCGGGAAACGGCCGCATCGATCAATCCGGGATCGGCCGCCATCAGCGCCGTCGCTTCCAGAATCCCCTGCGCCGCTCCGTTGACCCGGACCGCCTTGGCCCTGAAGGCCAGGGCAACGGATGTCGCGGCAGTTACGATTCTCTCCGCGGCCGCCTCCCGTTCGCGCATGGAGAGTTCGGCTGCCGGTCCGGGTTCACCCATCGGCTCCTGCATCCGCACGATCGGACCGACGGCTAGGCCAGGACTTACGCCTAGCGGCCGGTTCGACGCCGCCTTGGTCGAGGGCGGTGCCTCCGGTTGCGGCGCGGGCAGTGCCGGAATGGGCGCGGGAGCGTTTGTGGTCTCCAGTTCCCCGAAGCCCTTGCAGACCAGGTCGCTCACGGCCTCGAGTGCCGCCACGGCCTGTCGTCCGGCCGCTGCGACAGAGATCGTGTCGCCCTTCCGGGCGCCGACGGCCAACAGTGCCGTCGGGCTGTTGGCCGGCACAGGGGGCTTGCCGGTGCGGAGGTTGGCGACCGTCACCGTCGCCTCAAATGCGCTGATGGCGGTGACGAGCATCGAAACCGGTCGCGCGTGCAGGCCGTGGGGGTTCAGCAGCATTACCTGGATCGTGTGTTCCGCCGCCGGGCCGGAATCGGCCGGACGGCCGGCCGGCTCCTCGTCGCCTAGGTGGCTCTGCTTGGCGCGGAGGGCGCCTCGGGCCTCACGTTCCACGTCGTCGAGGGTGGCGCCACCCGCCGCTCGCACGACTGCCGCCATTAGACCCTCAACGAAGGGAGCGCTGCTGAGCCGGACGGGCACATCGGGGTCGTCCGAGAATTCCAGCGCCATTTCCGCGCTCATCACAGCCGATCCTAGATCCATCATCACGAGCACGCCCTCGGGAGAGGACACCTCGGCGATGGCCTCGGAGACTTTGAGCGCATCCGTTCCGATGACGCCTTCGCTGGCACCGGCCGCGATTGCGATGGCCGGCCCGTTGACCCCGACCATCTCCACCGCGAGGTCCACTGCTGCCTGCGCCAGACGGGGGCTGTGCGATACAACTACGATTCCTATCACGATCTACTCCTCGTCGAGGATCTCGGCCAGCGCTTGGAAGAGCAGCGACGTCGACGCGGCTCCCGGATCGACATGACCGATGCTGCGCTCCCCCAGGTAACTTGCCCTACCCTTGCGGGCGAGCAGAGGTTCAGTGGCATCCCGCCCCGTTCGGGCGGCGGAGTAGGCAGCACGGGCTGCTGAAGAAATATCGGAAGACACGATAAGAGCGGCATCGAACGCGTCGAGCGCGGGAGCAAGAACGTCGAACATGGTCTTGTCCCCCGCCTCAGCCTTGCCGCGGGCAACGACACCATCCAGCCCTGCACGGAGGGCCGCCGCCAGGCCGGACGCGTCCAGAGCCTTGACCGGTCCTGCCGTGGTACCGATCCGCAGGAAAAAGGTGCCGTACAGAGGGCCGCTGGCGCCACCCACCGACGTCACCAGGGTCATTCCCACGCCCTTGAACAGTTCGTCAACGGTGCCAACCGGCGAGGCCTGGATTCTCTCGAGGACCGCACCCATGCCACGGGTCATGTTCGAGCCGTGGTCCGCGTCGCCGATGGCCGAATCCAGTTCGGTGAGGTAAGCGACCTTCTCAGTCACCAAATCGCGAAACCGGGTCAGCCAGCCGGTGAGCTGATCAAGGTCGATCGTGTCATTCGTCATGGTGTTAGATCCCCCAGCGCATTCCGGCGGTGTTTACCGGTGCGTCCCACAGATGAAGCAGGTCTTCGTCAGCCTTGAGGATCGTGACAGAGCAGCCCGCCATGTCCAGCGCCGTAATGTAATTGCCCACGAGAGAGCGGGCGACCGTGATGCCGGCAGCGTCGAGGATCTTCCGGACTTCGGCGTACATGACATAGAGCTCGATCAACGGGGTACCGCCTAGCCCATTCAGCATCACGATCGTCGGGGCCCCGGTGAAGTCCAGGTCGGCGAGGATCGGCTCGACGAGTTGGCGGGCTACCTCGGCGGCCCCGGCCAACGGCACGCGGCGGCGTCCCGGCTCCCCGTGAATGCCCACGCCGATCTCCATCTCGTCTTCGGGGAGCTCGAAAGTTGGTTTCCCGGCCGACGGGACTGTGCAGCTGGTGAGGGCAACTCCCATGGAGCGACCGGACTCATTGACCTGGCGGGCCACCGCGGTGACGGCGGCGAGGTCGCGGCCTTCCTCAGCGGCCGCACCCACGATCTTCTCGAGCAGGACCGTGATGCCCACACCCCGGCGGCCTGCGGTGAACGTTGAATCCTCGACCGCCACGTCGTCGTTAACGACCACAACTGCAACCGTGATCCCGGTCTCCGCCGCCGCGAGTTCCGCGCCCATTTCGAAGTTCATCACGTCACCCGTGTAGTTCTTGACTATGTGCAGCACGCCCGCTCCGCTGTCCACAACCTTTGTCGCCTCGAGCATCTGGTCGGGCGTCGGCGAGGTGAAGACCGCTCCAGCGCAGGCCGCGTCAAGCATGCCCACACCGACAAAACCGCCGTGGAGGGGCTCATGACCGGTACCTCCACCCGAGAGCAGGGCAACTTTGCCTACTCTCGTTGGGGCTGCCCGATAGATGATGCGGTTGACGTGGTCGACGCGAAGTTCCGGGTGCGCGGCCGCCACGCCGATAAGGGAATCGGCCAGAACCGTCTCCGGGGAATTGATCAGTTTCTTCATGTTGAGACCTCCAGGTATACCTTCATGTTTGCTCTCCGTTGAACTTTTCGAGGTGGATCCGCGAGACGCGTTCGCCCGCAACTCAATACAAGCCACAGAATGCAATTCGACAATGTCGAATATCCTCCGGAAGGATGGTGGATGTCAACACGGGTTATGAAGAAGTGTCAATGGCGCAGCATACTGAAGAGATCAACCGGAGGTGCAGATGTGATTCAAGCCATCGATCGTGCGGCGAAAGTGCTCTCATCGTTGCAGGGCGCACGCCACCTCGGCATCACCGAACTCTCCGCCGAACTGGGACTGCCGGTCTCGACCGTGCACGGCATCGTCAAATCGTTGCAGGGTCACGGCCTTGTCGCGCAGGAGCCCGGCGGCAGCCGGTACTTGCTCGGCCCGGCCCTGCTCAAACTCTCGAATGTCTACCTCGACACGCTCGATGTGCGCGCGCGGGCCATGCGCTGGACCGTCGAGCTCGCGCGCAGAACCGGACTGTCCACGCGTTTGGGAGTACAGCTGTTCGACGAGGTCATCGTCATCCATCACAACGAGCGCCCTGACGGCAGCCAGCAGATGCCCGAAACGGGCCTGTCCATCCCTGCTCACGCCTCGGCAATGGGCAAAGTTCTCCTCGCGTATAGCCCGGAGTACACCTCCGAATTGCTGGGGCGAACCCTCCGCAGTCTCACCGGCGCCACGATCACCGACCCGGCCCAGCTCGCCATGCAGTTAACCTCGATTACGGAACACGCCATCGCCACCGAAGAGGACGAGGCGGTGCTGGGTGAGTCGTCGGTCGCGGTGCCCGTGGTGGACACCCGCGGCACTGTCATTGCCGCGGTCGCTGTTGTCGTTCCGACGAGCGAGTGGCCTCCTGAATCCAGCGTGCTGAATAGCTTGCGCGAAACGGCCCGAAACATCTCCCGGGAACTCGGCGCCAGCACCTGGCCGCCGCGGGCACCCCAACCAGCCGTCGTCGCGCATTCAGAGCCGTGAGAGCGACTCGCCGGCCATGGTGTCGACCATGAGTTCGCTGCGTTCCTGCGGCGGCACTGGCGCCAGATCTGGTCCACAAACTCGCTGGAACGGGTGAACAAATCAAACGCCACACCGACGTCGTCGGCGTGTTTCCCAACGCTGCAGCTCTGTTGCGCCTGGCCGGGTTGGTTTTGATCGAGCCGCACGACGAGTGGGGAGCTGGCGAACGACGCTACTTCTCCGAAGTATCCATGCTCGAGCTGGCCACCAGGAACAACCCCATCGAGGTCCTCGACGGGGCAATCAGCACGGATATCGACCCAGCCTGGCGAGTGCACGCCCTCCGGGGCGATGACGGTACCGCCGGAGATCATCATCGGTGCGGCCGGGTCCCGGCGGTTTCCGCCAGGTGAGTTGGAGCTCGCGGTCGGGAGAATTCCGGCCGGGGTGAGGGTGAGCGGGGTCATGACTATTGCTCCAAGGGTTCCGGTAAATCGAAGCAATCATGCCTTGTCTGTTGATGCGGGTCTCTGAGAGGTCAGGAGACATGATCCTCATCATCGTGGGGTATTTGTTGAGGAGAATCGGAATTCTGGTTGGAAACAAAGGTTGATTTGATCAGATGTGTGTAGTGGGGCAGTTCGATCTTGTCAGCCGGTGGTGTAAAAATCTTTTCGCCCAGTGCGCTGAATGCGCGGGTTGCGCCGAGTTTGAGCGCAGCGTTGTAGACCGCCAGGCCGGGTCGGGTTTTGGGGTTTGCTATGCGGGGGGCACCGGGTGGCAGTTGTTGGGCTTGGTGGACGTATGGCCTCATGAGGCGTTCGTAGTTTTGGTTTGCGGTATCGGTGTCGTGGGGATGGGATGCGAGTTCTCCGGCCAGCACGTACGCGCCGACGAGGGCCAGGCTGGTGCCCATGCCGCTGATGGGTGAGGCGCAGTAGGCTGCATCGCCAAGTAGTATCACTTTGCCTTTGGACCAGCTCGGGGCGTGTACTTGTCCGATGTAGTCCAGATACATGTCCTCTGCGCTTTCGAGACCTTCTAGGATGCGGGGGATTTCCCATCCGGCGTCAGCGAAGCGGTTGCGTATTGCCGTCTTCTGTTGTTTGGGGGGCAGGTCTTCGTATCCTTCCGGACCGGAGAGGAACGAGAGGGCGGCTCGGGTGGTGCCCTTGTTGTCGGGGCGCAGAAGAGCGGCCCGGCCTTGAGTTGTGTTGTACCAGTGCGCCCAATCGTCATCGTGGGGGGTGCGGTCAATGGTGAAATATGTCGTGTACAGGCCGAGGTGTCTGATGACTGGCTCGTCTCCGTATACCAGGGCTCGGGTGCGGGAATTGATGCCTTCGGCTATCACCAGGGCGTCGAAGGAGCGGTCAGGCCCGTGTTGGAAGGATACGGTGATTTCGTCGGCGGATTCGGTGACGCCGGTGATGACGTCGCCGAAGATGTACTCGACACCCGTGGAGTTGCTGTCAATGATGATGCGTGCAAGATCTCCGCGCAGGATCTCCAGCTCAGCTGTCGCACCTGCGGTGTCGGAGGTCGAGGCTGGGAACTCGGCGACTGTTTCGCCATTGCTGTTGATGAACCGTGTCCCCTTTTCACCCGTTGTCGCCTCTCTGATGGTCTGTTCTATTCCCATGCGGCGGGCCACTTCGCGTCCGGCGCCGCGAACGTCGATATTGTGCCCGCCCACCCGCAGTTGGGCGGCACGCTCGATGATGGTGACCTCCCACCCGTATCTTGCCAACCAGTAGGCGGCGGCGGGGCCGGCGATGCTGGCTCCGGAGATCAGTACACGCATATTCGGCATGCGGTGGTTCCTTTCAGAGTGGGCGAGGGTTGCCGGTTCATTCGGTGAATCCGGCCCCGGTAGTGAGGTGGTCTCCGCCCCCGCGGTCGGGAGGCGGAGACCACCGCTCAGAGCAGAAGGGCGGGCGAGTTGGGCACCCAGTTCACGCTTTGCCGCTTACGGATTTTTGAGCCTCGGTTGAAACGCTGTCGGCGTGTGCCTTCTCGGTGAGCCGCTTGCTCGGAATGAGCAGGGTGGCGATCACCCCGATGATGAGGAAACCGGCCGCGAGGTAGGAACCAAACGCAATCGCTTGGGTCATCGCTTCCCTCGCCGCATCGGCGACGAAAACTGTTTCCGGGTTCGCTGCCAGCGGCCCAATGGCGGCTCCGGCGCTGTCGGTGACCGCGTTGCTGAGATTGCTCGCCTCCGCCCCGGAGAGGCCGGCCTCGGTTAGCTTGTTCTGCAGGGTGCTCCCCAGGGAGGAGAAGAATACCGTCGTCAAGGCGGCGATACCAAGTGCCGAGCCCAGTTGGCGGAAGGTGCTCTGGATGCCCGAGCTCTGACCGCCATCTCCTTCCGGAACATCTGCCAAGACCACGTTGGTCACCTGGGACGTGGCGAATCCGACGCCGATCCCGTAGAAGAACAGGACCAGGGCGATGAACCACCAATTCGCGTCAGTGACGGCCGCAACAAGGCCGAGGCCGGCAAGTCCCACTACTTCAAGGATGAGACCGATACGCACCAGTGCCAGCGGAGAGACCTTCGCGGAGAGCGGGAAGCTGATGCCGCTGGCAACGAAGCTGCCGATAGCGATAGGGACAAGTGTTGCTCCGGCTTCCAGCGGCGTGTAGTCCAGAGTGAACTGCAACCACAGCGGCAGGACGGCGATGATGCCAAATTCACCCAGGCCAATGATCAGAGTGGCGATGTTGCCGTTGCGGAAGGACGAGATCGAGAATAGCTTCACGTCCATGAGCGGCTGGTGCTTGCTGTTCACACGGCTGATCACCACCTGACGGCACACGAAGACCGTCATCAGCACGACAGAGAGCACGAGCGCCACGAACGCTGGGGAGAGCCCGGCACCCCACGTAGCACCGAACAGTGTGAGTGGCTGTTCGCTCATCACCCATCCATAGACGCGGCCCTCGACGAGGCCAAACGCAAGCAGGCCCAACCCGAGAATGGATAACACGGCGCTCAGGCCATCGACGCTTCCCCGAGAACGCGGGGGTTGTGGGAGGAAGATAACAGCGATCACCAGGATGATGATGACCAATGGGATGTTGATCCCGAACGCCCACCGCCACGACGCGTGCTCGGAGAGCCAGCCTCCCAGCACCGGCCCCAGCGCGGTGGCTGCACCGATGGTGGAACCCCACACGGCAAACGCCTGACCACGGGCCGGGCCAGTGAACATGTGGTTCAGCAACGCCAGTGACGTCGGCAGGATAGCGGCGGCACCGATGCCCTGTAGGAAGCGGGCAAGGATGAGAATCTCGCCATTTGATGCCAATCCGGCGAGAAGGCTGGTGGCACCGAAGATGACAACACCGCCGATGAACACGCTTCGAGCGCCGCGCAGGTCCGCGATTCGTCCGGAGACCAACAGCAGCGCCGCGAAGACGATCGCGTAGGATTCCTGAATCCACTGCGCCTGACTTGAATTGATGCCCAGGTCATCGATCACCGACGGGGTGATCACATTCACGATGGTGGTATCCACCACGATAAGGGCCACACCCAGCGCGACGGCTATCAAACCGATCCACCGCCGCGCTCCTGCAGAAACAGCCATTCCAACCTCCATGTAACTTCACCAAAAAACTATTTAATCATCAAACTACTTTATGATGGTAATGTCAATCGAGCTATGAAACCTAACGAAAGGTGGCCTCATGGGTAACTGCGTCCCGCACGCCGGGTTCCCTCAGCAGAGCGAACGCCTCAATGAGGCGCTGCGCGCCTACGGTGCCACCTACTCGGAGCTCGCACGCCAGTTCGCGGCCAACGAAGGCCTGCATTCCACTGACGCCACTGCCCTGATTGAGATCCTCGCAGCGGAGGAACGCGGCGCGGCGCTGTCCCCGGCAAGACTGAGTGAAAAAATCGGCCTCACCCCCGGAGCCACCTCAACACTCATCAACCGTCTAGAGCTAGCCGGCCACGTACTCCGCAGCCGAGTCCACGCCGATCGGCGCATCGTGACGCTCCACTCCACATCCGGTGTCCAGGCCATCGCCGACGACTTCTTCCAGCCGCTGGGTGATCGGATCGCTGATGTGTTGGCAAAACACTCCACCGAGCTTCTCGGGAAATTCGAGGGAATGCTCGGCGATCTGACTGAAACGATGGAAAGCTACATCACAGCCACCACTGCCGCCCGAATCAACAGCCCACAAGAACCACCCACGCCTCACCCACAACCCACCAAGGATCCCGACCGGTGAGGAAACCGTAGGGGTGGGTCCGGCCTAAATCGCCCCAGACACCCCAAAAACGTCGAAGTGAGTCCCGTTTAGATTGCCCCGGTGGGTCCCACTAAAGCCGCCACAGTCATACTGGATTCGACCACCAATCGCCGCAACTCCAGGAAGGATATGGGCGGTCGCCCGCGGATCGTCATAGACAGCCAGATTGGAAACGCCCGCCGCCTCATAGAAGGCGGGGAGACAGTGGCCCAGGCCTCGCTCGATCAGGTCCGAATCCGTTGTCGCATCAGAGCGGCGTTCGCTTTGTTGTCCCGCATAGGGACACGGTATCTCGAGGCCACCGGACCTAACGGCAATTCTCCCTGGGAGGCCGGCGCGAACATGACAACGGGTGGATCTGGCCTCGGTAAGCTCACCGATCGAGTTTGAGGCAATATACGTGGCCCTCAAAGCCGCCTGAAACCACTAACCCTTTGAGTCAACTGAACTCGGGGCAGTCCCCTACGCACCGGGCTAACCGAGGACGTTAGGTGAAAGTGATTTTGCCGGCGATAACGTCCGCGGCCACGGCATCAACTGAAACCCCCGTGGATTTAGCATGCCTCACGAGACATCGCAGCGCTTGGTCAGGGTTTGCGTTGGTTTGAGCGATGATCACCCCAGTTGCCTGATGCACCTGTGGGTTGTACCAGCTCTCGAATCGCCTGATCTGTTGCGGGTTTTCGATGGTCACGTCGCGCCTAGCTCTCCGCCTCGTTTCGGGTAATGAGGTTCGCCTATATTCTGGGCTGCTCCCCTCGAATGGGTCAAGATGCATATAACGAATCTGTAACGACGGCGATAGCCCTCACTCGACGGCAACCGAACTGGCTGTTGCGGATTAGAAGTGGATTCCTGTTGCGTCGTGGAGCTTGACCCAGTCGTCTCGACGGCCTGCGTCGTCCCGAGTGTTCGCAATTTGCGCCAGAGCGTCTGGGTCGGACAGATCGGCCAGGTCGAGTTCGGTGAGGCCGACGATATCCATGATGGGCCTTTGGAACATCCGGAACCGTCCAAGCGGCGGGGAGTGCAGGCGATTTCGACAGGTTGAACGCCCCGGACTGCGGGGCGGTGTTCGTGTAGGCGAAGGTGTCGGTGTTAGCTTGCCTGGCTGTTGCGGCGACGCCCCGGACCGGGTGTTGGTGCCGGGCGAGATAGCCGCGGTCGAGGTCGTCCCTGGCATAGGTGGCCTTTTCAAGCTGTTTGTCGGCCGGGATAAGCGGGTCTAGATGCCAGTTGTCGCCCTGATCGACATCAACGAACTGATCACCGTTGATGTTGATGCCAGTGGCGATCGCGAGGGCCCGCAGCGGGCCCAGGAGTACGGTGAGTTGTGTGCAGGGCAGTGCACGCATTGAGGCGCAGTCGGTAAATTCCGGCAGCGTCAGAGGAAACTGGAGGAATTCGGTTTGTATCCAGCAGGAGGAAATACTGCACCCTTCATGTCGACGGTAAATCAGCTGCAGTCGGGTCACGTCCCTCGGTGGGGTGTGGTTTCATCGGCAAAAGTGGGGCCGGATTGTGCCGGCGGCGAGTGCTGTGGGCATAGCGACTCAACCGGCATCGGGTGCAGATCGACCGGTCACAAGCTTTGGCCCCTCGCCTGCCGTGAGCCCGTGCATGCCAGCAGCGGAGGTCCTCTGTGTAGCGCGGTGATATCCGATTCTGGCGTTCGAAGCGGCATAGTGTGGTGACGGCATTGTCCGAGGCATCCGATCAGCAGAAGCTGATGCTGAGCATGGCTTCGGGCAGTCAGGCTGCGTTCGGCCTGATTTACGATCAGTTGTGTGTTCCGACGTTTGCGATCTGCAATCACTATCTGAAGTCCCCGGCCGCGGTCGACGAGGCCATGTGTGGCCTGTGGCTATACGTCTGGCAAAACGCGGCGATGTTATCGAGGCGTGACGGCTCGCCTTGGTCAATCATCATTGAAACCGCGGAGCGCCACGCCAAGTATCACGCTCAGGCAGAGCGCCTGGCCCGAGGAACGGCTGTCTCTCTCAACATCTGCGATGACGCCACCTCCAACTGGCTGGGGTACAACATCGCGGCCAGCCCGGACAACCCGCTTTCTTAACCGATGCGGCTCGCCATCACGCCGCCCGCCGCACGTTGCTCGCACGCGCGCCCCGCCACGGGATGAGATGCCCCCTTTGTGGCTCCTACTGGATGACAAGCTATCGGTGTCCGCAGTGGCCCCGCCACTCTCGGTCTGCACCTTCGGCGTCCGATAGAGGATCCCCAAACGGACGCCATTCCCCGGTCAGGCTCGTCACTCGTGCGAAGCGGGTTCATCGCACAGCTCATGTATAGGTGGGGTCGATCCGCTTCGGTTAGGAAAGAGGATTATCCGGGCTGGCGGCGAGGTTGTACACCAGCCACCTGGAGGTTGCACCATCACAGATGTTGAGATCAGCCACATCAACATGGATGTCTTCGCTACTTTGAGGCAGGCGGATCCGCAGTGTTGCCGCTCCGAGCAACGGACAGTCCTGGTAGAGATTTTGGCCAGCGACTTTGAGTGTGACGTAGGCGGCCTGCTTCGGTTTTACGGTGAGCGTCCGAGCCGGGACCGTGGTTCGTTCCACGGCTGGGTCGCCGACAACGTTCCCGTTGGCATCGAGCAGGGCTACATCGGGAAAGCCGGACACTTCGCAGTCAGTGGTGCCGGTGTTGGCTAGCTTCACGTAAGACAGGGCTGTGTTTTGAGGGTGCTCAGGGTCGAACGCTTTACGGGTGGCAGCGAACTCGCAGCCTCCGGCTGTGGTGCCTACCACCGGTGCCGACGTTGCCAGGCTTTCATCGGGCACCGTCGGCGAACAGCCCGCTAGTGCCCCCAGAATGATCATCGCTGTCACGGCGGCCCGTGCGCTGGTGGATCGACAAGGTCGACCGTTCACTTGAATCCCCCCTATCAAGTTGCCTACCAGCACTGTACGGCTGATCAGCCAAAGAAATGAGGGGGAACACCTCGTCTCTCAGACCCTCAGCACACGCCCAGCTTCCCCGGGGCGCCCAAGCCGAGCGGCGTTGGGCTCCGGGCCGGGCTTTACGGTTAGAACAGGCGCGGGTGCGTTTCTTCTACCCCGGCGAGAGCGGCGCTCATCCGCTCAGGGTCCCACCCGTGGGTGAGGATCACGTCTCGAAGATCGCGGGAGCGCTGCGCGCCTTCCTCTCGCGCAAGACCATTGAACTGCCATGCTGACCACCGGTTAGCGTGGCGGTTTTTCTGCGCCCGGTCGAGCATGTTCGTTTTGTTGGTGTCCTCGGATAGGTACGACTCTGCCGCGTCTCTGACGGTGTGCACGCAGATAGGCACGTCGCAGGAGTGCGGCAGCAGCACCGACGACGGAAGCGCTTTTCCGGTGTCGAGCTGGTAGGCGAAACGCTGCGGCCGATAGACCTTCTGGTCGTCGCCGTCCTTCGTCCAGAACCGGCCGTAACCGTCATCAGCGATCGCGCCTGTCCATATCCAACAGTCATCGGCGGCAGGGCCCTTGACGACGTGCGACCCGAACCGCTCTACCTCCGTGGCTTTCATTTTCTCGCTGCGCGCTTGGTTAGGCGGTGGGTGTGGGGACGGTCGCGAGCTGGTGAATTCGGCCCTTGGATAGTCCTAGAATTTTGCCGGCTTCTTCGAGTGTGTATCCGTCTGCAAGGAGATTGGCAATCACGGTGCGGCGCATCTGCGCCGCTTCCGCTTCGTCCTCGCCGGCCACAGTCTTAGCTTGGGCGCTCTCCCAGGTGGAGCGGTAGGCCTCGGGGAGCGCGTAGGTTACGCGGACTGCGATCGTGGCGGGATTCACGTCAAGCCAGAGCGCGGCCGCGTCGGTGGCCGTGGCCTCTACGTCGTAGATGTTGCGCGTAGAAGTCACGGTGTCTAGGTCATCATCCTGGAAGGAGATTTCCCACCAGTTGCCCTTGTGGGATGCGGTTGCTTCTATCGTGCGGGGCGTCGTCATGGTCGTGCTTCCTTTTCTTATTTCACTTCATCGAACCAACGCACGACGGCGTTAGCTGCGTGAGCCTTGGCGACCAGGTCGGCCGTTGTTGCAGCGGATGCCGCCGCCAGGTCGAGCAGCCCCGTGGCTTGCCCGTCGGCGCCGACTGCGGGAAGTCCGGGGGTGCCGTGGTCGTCCTCGCCGTTGTAGTGCGTGCCGTCTACCGCTGCGCCGTGCCACCCTGCCAAATGTGCATAGACCTGGGCTAGCGACTCCTGGGCGGCTTGGAGACTGCCCAGCAGCTCGTAAGAATCTGAGGGGCGCGGAACTGTGCGCGTCGAGTGCGCCAGGGTCTTGGCCGCTTCGGCCAGCTCGTCCGCAATTTCTGTCTGTCGGCCTTCTTCGTTTACTGACATTGGGTCTCCTGGTCGTTGGTCTAGTGGGTGAGCTGGTGCACGCGCTGATACGAAACGCCCAACACCACGCCAATGTCGCGGATGGTGTAACCGTCCGCCTCTAGGCGGCGCGCGACGCCGCGGCGCAGCTCGGACGCGCGCTGTTCGCGCTCCTGCGCTTCCTCGCGCAGCGCGCTAGCCTCCTGCACTTCCCGGTCGATTTCCGGGCTGATCGACACGCGCACCAGAACCTCTATCGAGTCCGCCGAAACATCTTCAACAAACGCGATTGCTTCCCGCTGCGCTTCGGCCGCCTGGTCGAGCCTGGTTACCTGCGAGATCGCGCCGGGCACCTGGTCGTTTTGCACGACCCACCAGCGGCCCTCCTTGTGTGCCTGTGATGTGTACGTCACCGCCACCACCCCTTCCCTAGTTCCTTCTCGAACTGCTTGTAAAACGCGCGGGCGGTTCCTTCCGCAACTTCGGAATGTCGCCCGATGGTGCTTCGCGTTTCTCCAACCACGATGCCGGTGTGGTTAGTCAGCTCGACCTCTCGATAGTCAAGGCCGCGAGCTTTGGCCGCATCCCTGATTTTTTTGAGTACCGCGCGTTTGTTCATGACTCTAGTCTAGCGACCTTGACTAAACAAGTCAAGGTTACTAGACAGATTCTCTTGGTCAATGTCCAAGACCTCGACGGGCGTAGCTTCGGCGGGTCGGCAGTGGCTGTCCCCCTCCTCGTCGGTGGCGGCGTGCGCCTCGATCCAGTAGTCGGCGGCGGCGGTTGCGCCCACTGCGCGGAGCAAGTTTGACAGGGCCTCGACCTCGCCACAGGTTAACCGCGGCCCCAGGTCGCGGGCTAGGTCGGCTTCCTCGAAAACGTCAACAAATACAACGACGGGAACTGAGTCGATGGTGATTGTGGGCATGTCTGGTTCTCCTGGTCTATCGGACGGGTGTGGTGACGGTGCAGAGGTTTACGCGGTGGAGGATTGCTTGGGCAACCTGCTTGGGGCTGTAGAGGTAGTCGAGGTAACGGCCCGCGACGTACAGCCCATCGGGCAACGTTGCGCTGTCGATCGGCTCGCCCTCGGGGGTAAACAGAACTAGGTCCCGGTGGTCGCTCTCGGTCCTAATGAGGTGCTGCGCTGCGCGGTATCCGGCGGCGGTGTATTCGCGGTGGCTGAGGATTCCGTCACAGCAGTAGCGCACCTCACGGGGCATCTCTTCACCCTCGCCCGCGATCAGCGCTGTTCCGCTGTCGTCGTAGCTGTCGGTCATCCCGTTGAAGCTGCGGCCCTGAAACTGGCTGGTGACTTCCTTTACTTCAAGCTCGGTGGGTCCGTCACTGTAGCTCACGTTCATCCACGCGGCCGCGGTGCCGGTGCTCATCCGAACACTGAACTTCACTCCGGGAAACGCGTTCTTCAATGCGGCGCGAACCAACTTGGCAGTGTCCTTGGTGGTGATGTATTCGATCATGTTCTCTATCTCCCTCAACGTTTCTTTGCCTTTTCGGCGGTCTTCCGCCCTCACGGGAGTGCTGTCGGGGTCAAGCCACAAGGAGCGGTTGGCAGGCCAAAGTTTTTGGAGGAGCGCAGCGGGGGAGAAAAGTTTTGCCGAAACTGCGACGACGGCTTGACGCCGGCAGCGCGAAGTGAACAATCCCCCAGACGAAAAAGCAAAAAGGCCACCGTGCGCCGGCCTGCATACCGGGGCACCGAGACCGCCGCATTTCCCCGTCTCGAGAACGGGTCTCGGCAGGTTGGCTATGCTGCCGGCATGGAACCGGACTCCTTGGGCGCTCCCCCGAACTGCGAGCGGTGCCTAGTGCCGATGGTGGCCACCGGGTCACCGGCAAGCGCGTTCTGGCGGTGTCCCTCGTGTGACCTGGTGCGCCTGGTCTAGCTCCCGATCGGCCCATCTGGTGGGCGGATAATGGGGGATGAACTGGGACCTGGCACACCGCCCACGGGACGCGGCTGAGTCAACGCCGGCCACTGTCGAAGCGCCTGACAGTTGGGCTGCAGTCGAGCAACTGCGAGCTGCGATCCCCGCGGATCACCTGGTGCCGTACGTCAGGCCCGCTAAGTAGTCGAGGGCGCCGGCCACCGTTGGAGGGCTTGGAGAGCGACAGGGCCACTCCCCAAGCTTGCTACGGGAGGAGCAAGTCCAGAACGGTCAGGGCCTGGTCCCAGCTCAGGACGCCGGAGATCACGCACAGGAGCAAGGTTGCGCCCAACACTCCCCCGCCTGCAATCTTCATCCCGGAGGGTGAGAACTGCATGCTTGCGCTGAATGCGGGAGATGTGGGCAGCAGTTCGGGTGCTACGGTCATGGTGTTTCTTCTTTCTGGTTTGCCTCTTGGGGAGGTTTATCGGACACAGGCCCCTCACGGGGTCTCTGTGCTTTAAACGGTCGTGCTACTAGGTACTATCGGCACTTCCTTTCTGGACATGCGCGGCAGGGGGCCTGTCGCCGTCGGCGGTCCTGCCAGTACGTCTATGCGGTTCCCCGGGCCGGGGCTGGAGTCCGTTGGGACATTGTGCCTTGAATCGAACACACATTCGAATGGAATTGCGGCATGGGAGCGAACAAGAGATACCCGAGTGGCCCGCAACCGGCACCCCCCGTGCAGGCCGACACCCTGAAACAGGTTGAGCCCGAGTACGAGGAGTTCACCGCTCGGCCGTTCAGCCTCACCGCGGAGGAGCTGGGCCGACTGCCGGCAATTGTGGTCACCGAGCCCATTCTCGTTCTGGCGTGGGTGCGATCCCCCGCAATGTCTGCGCACGTCCAGGGCCGCGCCCTGGCGTGGACCCAACGCGCCGTCTACGTCGAGTGGGAACACCGCGGGCTGCACCGCGCGTGGGTGTGGGCTTCGGCCGTCGAACGCGGCGGGTTGGCCGTCTAGGTCCAGTAAAATTGTGACGCGCATCGCCTTCCCCCCTCCCACTCTGCGCTTGTAGTTAGATTCTGAATCTGGACTTTCCCTGAAAGCTTACCGTGAGTTTGCTGGGTACTTTCGGGTTGGGAGATTCCACCCTGTCTCTTCGCCTGAATAGGGCGCCAGTAGAGCGGCCCCCACTCACACCATCGGCAGACGTGATCGTGACCGATGAGGGATGCTGGCACGGTTTCCCTATGCGCGCTCCTTGGAGCCAGCAGCCCGCGACGTGTTCGCGGTCCGGTTTAGGGTGTGAGCCATGGCACTGGGATACGCATTTGTCGATGAGCGTGGGGCGCGATACGGCGAGGACAACCCGGCACCGCCCGATCGCACGTTCGTCTACGGTCCGGCCACGGGCCCTTTCGCTGGACAACGCCTGGTTGTGCACGCCTCATCTTGGGACGGCACACTAAGCAACACCTGGCTTGGGGAAGGGCGGGACCGCTGCATGGCAACCTCTGAGGTTGCGAAGCTTTTGGAGATGGACGTAGTGCCCGGCAGCTCTCAATTCGGTGACCGGTAGGGGATCGGTCAACGTACGTTTACTGACCCGACGACGGAGCCGACCGACGTGCCGGCCGCAAGGCAAGCAGCCCTGGATTTCTATTTCAGGCGAGGGCGCTCGAGCGGTCGTCTTAATCGTTCCGCCTGGAACGAGAGCCCATGATGTACGACACCATCAGCGATGTCGTGCAGCTTGGAGCTGCTGGTGCGCGCGTAGGTGCGGAGCAAGGAGAAGGCTTCATCGATGGGCACCCCGTGGCGCTGCGCCAAAACACCCTTAGCTTGCTCGATGAGTATCCTGCTCTTCAGCGCTTGCTGTAATTGTCCGTTCACTGTGCCTTGATTGTGGATGATTTGGTACTGGACGAGGCTGATCGTTGCCACTTGAGCCAAGGCCAACGCCAAGGCTGCGTCTTGGTCGCTGAACGGTTCGCGGGCGGAACTAAAAAGGTCAAAGCTCCCGAAAGTGTGACCGCGCAGGCGCAAGGGGAAAGAATGCGCCGCATCGAATCCCCGCGACAAGGCAATCGCAACAAACTGAGGCCACCGTCCGGCCTCTTCAGAGAGATCAGAAACCTCTACAGGTTCCCCGGAAGCGAAGCAGTCCAGACATGGGCCTTCATTGTAACCAAGCTGGGCCTCTTCGACCTCGCTCGTACGCTCGTTCGAAGACGCCACAATGTGAAGAACGCCACCGCTGTCGGCCAGAAGAATTCCGGCGTCTGTCGCCGCGGTGAATTCGGTGCTGGCCTGGACGAGGATGTCCATGGTGTCAACGACGTCGTGGCCCGCGCTTAGTGAGTCGGCGAGGAGCACAAAAACGTCTGCAAGATCAACTTCGCGTTGTGAGGAGACCATGCACCCAGAGATTAGAGCGCGATCACACCGGCCGCAAAGGGGTTGCACACCGTCATGCTTGTCCGATAGGGGATGGGCCAGCGAGATTTTGCAGCTCGACGCTTACTTTTTGACGGTCGCGCCTCGTGCCGCGGAAATTAAGCGGGGCCCCAGCCGATTGCTGGAGCCCCGCACTTACTCAGCCCACAAACAGCCGAATCAGGTTAGCGAGGGTGACAGCGATAGAAATCGCCATCCTTACCCACCTTCCTGCTTCGCTCTTTGTGACCCCGTGGCAGGCACAAGTGCATGTCATAGGATTCACCGTCCTTCGATAACTCCGGCGAATACGAAGGATGGTCGAGGCGGGTGCGGGTGGCATACGCGCGGGCTCTGATGAGCTTGCACACGTACTCACTTCCGCGTACAGTTCCAGTTGAAACCACTGGGATCTGTAGAATCCCGCGCTCTTCCATCTGGGAGGCAAGAACAAGCTCAGTACCGCTGTAACGGGACTGGGCTTTTTTCTTGCCACAAGGAAGGAGACCCGGAGTGTCTCTATCCTCAGCTCTTGGGCGGCAGTGAGTGAGTTCCGCTGGGTTCCGCGAGTTCTCGCGCCCAGTTTCGACCATCACTCTCCTACCGACTTTTCGTCGCCACTATTAGTGGCGGGGACCGTAAATAAGACGGCATCAGTGGGCCGAGTGGAGGCCGCTTTGCGGGAAGCCGTAGACCACCCGCCTTGAAGCTCGTAGCTCCGCATCTCGGCGTAACCCACAGGTGAAGTCGGCTCGATTCTCCATTGGATCGTGTGAGACAGGATGCCCTTCTTGGTCAGTTCAGCGAAGCCCCTCTTGGCGGTGCTCTGCGAAATCCCGTACCACTTCGGCACACGTTCAAAGGGCAAAGTGAACGTTGATTTCATCGACAGAGCTATGAGCAGCATGACCTTGGCGGGGAACGTCATGGTCATGTAGTGCCCCTCCAACCAGTACGCGTGAGGGATGGAGAACCATGTGCCGTGCACCTTGTCTGACGTGGGACGGACATACTCGGAGCCGTGTCCGGACTCATCCAGGAGGATGTAGGACATTTGTCGCCCTTCCCGTTCTCGGCGGATGAGGCCCTGGTCGACCAAGCGACGGACGACCTTGGACCAGGATGATTGGGCGGCTTCTAGCCCGTCATCCGTGCCCCCTCCCGTTCCCTGGTCCAGGCCGAGTGCGCGGACCCAGGTCTGAGATGGGTAAGTGGCTTTGTATGGCGCCCTGCTGGACGCGATCGCGTGGATGAACAGGAAAGCGTCTAGGTGGACTGCGCTCCTCGTCTTGACAATTTTCGCCAACATCGAACCTCGCTCCCCCGAGGCGTTAGCGTCCTTTGCCAAGCGCTGCACAAACGCACTCCGGATCGGCACAGCCGTCCGGGTGGTGCGCGCGAGCATTGTCTTAACGTATTCCTCCCGAGCAGGCGCGCCCAGAGGCGCAGAACCCTGGAAGGGGTTCAGCGTCGTGCTGGCTGCTGTCTGCGGGATGCTCATCAGCCCATCATGGCCCATAATCACCGCGCTGGTTACCAGCACGGTTTAGAACTCTTACCACTTGAGACACCCCTCTGCGAGGAGATGCTATCCATTTGATATCTGCATGTTAGCGAATGCGAGTGCAAAAGCCCGTCGCCGACATCTCCTAGTCGGAACTCCGGGTGTGAGGGCTTCCCGACCTGGTTACCAGCACAACCGGCAGCCGTTCAGGTTTTCACGGCAGCCAGCGCCGAACTTCCGCGAGGGCCTGGTTTCTCCATGTGCCGGGGGGTGGCCATAACCTGCAGCTATGACCTTTACCGCAGTCTTTATAGCCTCGCTGAGCTTGATAGTCAGCGGACTTTCTCTGGGATGGCAAATAGCAATTTGGTTGATGAACGGTGCACGTGTTCGGGTGACCCTCAAAAGCGGAGTGCTCGGGCGCGGCAGCGCTGTAACCGCCAATGTCGAAAAGAACGGCCGACTTCGTGACATGGGGTCGATGCGCAGCCAAGGGTGGGCGGGCCCCGATGTCCTAGCGGTCGAGGTGACGAATGTGGGGCGACAACGGACAAAAGTTGTGCGTTACGGGTTCCACCAGGCCAAGGGGCTACCCAGCGTTGGCTACAACGATCCGGGAGCGTTTAACACAGCACTGCCCGTATGGATCGAACCCGGCGAATCCACGACGTGGTACGCGGAGCTGCAGGACGCCGTAGCGCTTGTGCGCGTGACAAAAGCAAAAAGGCGGACCTCTGTTGGCCGCGTGCGTATGTATGTCGAGCTTGGGACGGGAAAGACTCTTGTCACCCGCAACGCAGCTCGACTCTCGTAGTCGTGACCGTGCAAGCGTTGCCCCATCGGCTGCCCGATAGGGGATCCTTCTCCGGACGCGGCGTACATTGAAGCGCGGTTCCAATGGTCAGAAGAGGGGGCAGCGTAGAACTAGTTGAAGATCCGTCCAGTTTCATGAGTGGCAATGATGGTGGCAATGGTGGCTATCAGATGTCTCCCCCACCGAGTCGGAGGAGTACACCTTCAAAGGTCGCCGTCGGACCCGACACTACTTTTTTCCTTTTTCGGTACGTGCATTACGGGAGAATGACGACAAAAAGGAAAAGGCGTTGTGCCGCGCAATGCGCTGTCACCTGCGACTGCAGTTGTTGCTGAGCATTGAACGGGTGCCTCCCCTGACCAGGTCCGACAATGCTCATCGGCTACGCCCGCGTCTCCACGGACGCGCAGGACCTCACAGTGCAACGCAACGCCCTCACGGGCCTGGGAGTCGCGCCAGAGCGCGTGTACGTCGATCAGGGCCGCTCAGGCGCCAACCGTGACCGTGTCCGGGCCTGGCGCGCGCCCTCGCTGCGTGCAGGTCGGGTGACACCCTGGTAGTGACCAAGCTCGATCGGCTCGCCCGGTCGGTGCCGAATGCGCGCGACATATCGGCCGAGCTGGCAGAGGCCAGCGTGCGGCCACTGAACTTAACGAGCGGCCCCGCAAAACTCTCAACCGCGGCACCCCAGCCGATCTGCTCGGCGAGCTAGTCTCGAAGAAGGAAAAGCCCCTGTTGCTTCCACCGTTTGAAACCGCCGCTGCCAGGCTCTGCACAGACGGACTCGTACCTTTAGACCCAACGCCCGAGGCCGCCGCCCCGGCAGTCGTACACCGCAGGTACATACATCAACTGACATCACGACAATCCGAGGAAAATCATGAAGAAACTTTGTGCACTCTGCTCCGGAATTGCCGTCATATTCTTCTTGACTGGCTGCGCTGGCCAGGAGAGCGGAGAGGCAGCGTCTTCAACCCCGTCGCCCACTAGTACCGGTTACCCTTCGGCTTCCCCTTCGCCCGTAGCGCCTGATCCTGGGAAGTCCGAGCCCAGCGGCGAAGCCTCGGTCCCCGCAAACGATCCGGATGTGACGCCGATGCCCGTCGGAGTCGCTGAGTGCGACGGAGACAACCTGGGTATTTCTATCGCCGCGCAGCCGATGGCCAGCGGAGCCGGTTCGTTCTTCTCCGAGATTACGTTTACTAACACCAGCGGCGACGCCTGTTTGGTTGAGGGAGCGCCTTCCATCTTCAACCTCGCGGACAGCGCTACGGGGGCGGTCGTTGGGAAGCGCGCGGCGGACAGCGGCATGCCGGAGGTGGTGCAACTCGCTCCTGGGGCGTCTGCTTACAGCACCATCCATTTCAGCAATGCCGGAGCGTACGACTGTGCCACCGCCGTCGCCGATGTGGCCAAAGTGAGTCCACCCAACTGGGATTCGTCGCGGACTATAACGCTGGAAAGTCCCGTCACCGTGTGCAACACACCCGCTACATACAATGTGTCGTGGATCAGCGCGACCAGTCTCTTCTGATCTAAAAGCGCCACGTGTCGGTCACATACTTGTCAGAGCGGAACCAACGAGACAAGACTTCAGCTAGGCGGGCTGAGCCGGTGGAGGGCACTGGGTGTATCAAAACCCTAGAGATATAGGAGGTCTCAAAGCCGTGATGTGGGCTTCTTCTGAAATCGCCTGGATCTAGCGACGGGCCGAGTCTTATAACTAGGTCGCACAACCTCCGGAGTGGTTTTCGGCATTCATCGTTGGTTATGCGACACCTTGTCGTCGCTCACATGTCGATTGCGGCTGCTTAGCTGTGGGCATGGACGCTGCGATATTCTCTCCTACTGGGTACGACGACAATTTCCTCGACTTGCCGCTGCAGCTTCCCACACCGTCCGCGGGAACCATCACTCGCGAACTGCCCTACACACACTTCACCATCCTTCTGGATCCCGTCCGGCGCCTTGCTATCGCCACCGGTGTCAACATCAACGGCGACCAACTCATCGACGTCGACCGCGGTGATGACTGGCACCTCGACCCCCGCATCCCCAACAATGAACAGACTGGGGAGGCCGTCTACGCGAAGAACGACCTGGACCGCGGGCACCTCGTGCGGCGTCGAGACCCGGTCTGGGGCGACGCCGCAACCGCCCAGCAGGCCAACGCTGATACCTTCGCCTACACCAATGCCGCCCCGCAAGCCGGGGCGTTCAACCAATCGAAAGAGCTTTGGCTCGGCCTCGAAGATCACGTCCTCACCTACGCACACACCAACAAGAACCGCATCAGCGTCTTCACCGCACCCGTGCTCTTCGAAGAAGATCCGGTGTATCGCGGTGTCAGGATCCCTCAACTTTTCTGGAAGGTCGCGGCGTGGACGACAACGGTTGATGCTGCCACTGTTCTTCAAACCGCTGGGTTCGTCTTGGATCAAAGGCCGCAGCTGGCCGATCTTGATCTCGACGCTCTTCGCGCCCAAGCGCTCATCGCTGGCACTCCTCCCCCACTTGGCCCGTACCGCACATATCAAGTGCCCATTATGGATATCGCCGGCCTGACCGGCCTTGACCTGATGACCTTCGCCGACGCTGACGTTTTGGCGCCGGTCTTAGCCGTGCGGAATGACACTGGTGACCGTGGGCTCTGGGTCGAGCTCTCGGACGAGTCAGGAATCCACCTTTAGGGGACCTGGTGTGGCGGCGCATTACGCTCGCCCCTACCGACTCGAGCAGAGGGCAAAGAGGATCGGAAAGTTCCCGAACCGGAACTGGGCAGCTACTCTTTCGGAATGAGAGACACCTGGACACTCTTTACCCTCGTCTACGTCCAGAGCGGGTGGCAACGGTTTCTTCCGAGTTCCTCCATCGCGGTTCTGTCGTACCTTGCGACGGAGGGGGCCGCGTCGCCCACTGAAATAGACGAAGAACTAAGAGGCAACGTCGACACGGCTGAAGGTCTCACCTCGGATGTCTGGGAACCTCCGCTGGAATTCACGGACGAAGAACTTCGCCGGCTCGATGAAAACTCCGAGGGCATCCCCCTCGTCAGTGACGGACCCCGCCGTAGCGCTGAGGTCGTCAACGCCCAGGCCCAAGCGACTCGGATAGAAGA
>NZ_PPXD01000004.1 GCF_002909375.1 Cryobacterium zongtaii | reverse complement strand
GGTGCGCGCCGGTGGCGAGGGCGGCCGCGCCGTCGGCGGATGTGCGCGCCCCGGTCGCGGCGGTCGCGGCACCGGTGGCCAGGCTGCTCGCGCCGTCGGCGCTCTGCTTGGCCCCGTCGGCGGTCTGGGCAGCCCCGGTCGCCAGCTGGCTGGTACCGGTGCTGAGAGTCGTGATGGCGGTGCCGGCAGCGGTCAGGGCGGCGCCGCTGTCGGTGATGCTGCGGCCGATCGGCTCGAGGGTGGCCAGTGCGGCGTCCACCTCGGTCTGGCTGAGTCCGGCGGCGGTGAGCTGATCGGCCAGGGCAGTGCGTGCGGCGCTGTAGGTCGCGCCCGCGCCGGCGAATTGGGTACCGGCCGCACCGGCGGCGGTGTTCAGCGCCGCCGTGCCGTCGGCCACCTGTTGGGCAGCGGCGGCGACCTGGGCGGCACCGGTGGCGACCTTGCCGGTGCCGGCGGCGAGGGTGGTGGCACCCTGCGACAGCGCGGCGGTGCCGTCGGCGACCTGCCCGGTTCCGGTGGCCAGGGCGTCGGCTCCGGTCGCGACCTGGCCCGCGCCGGCGGCGAGGCCGCCCGCTCCCGTGCTGAGCTGCGCGGCGCCGGCGGCCAGGCTGTCGGACCCGGTGGCGACCTGGCCCGTGCCGTCGGCGACCTGGGCGGCACCGTCGGCGAGCTGCCCGGTGCCGTTGGCGAGGGTGCCGGCTCCCGTGGCCAGCTGGCCGGTGCCGTCTGCGAGCCGGCCCGCCCCGTCGGCGAGGCTGCTGCCGCCGTCTACGGCGGTCGACGCGCCATCCGTCAGCTGGGTGGCGCCATCGGCGGCGTCGACCAGGCTCGAGCGGATGTCGGACAGGCCGATGAGCAGGGTGTCGGCGGCCTGCTCGTTGACCCGTTCGACGATGGCATCCCGAATGGTCTGGGCGGCCTGGCTGCCGATCGTGGAGGCGAGGTAGCTGTTGGTGTCGTTGGTGGTGAGGGTGATCGTGGCCTGGTGCGGGGTATCGGATGAGGACGAGGCGATCGAGCTGGAGAAGTCGGCGGGAATCGTGACGCTGAAGTCGTAGGTGGCGTCGGCCACACCGGCCTTCGCGGTCGCCGCGGTCACGGTGTGCCAGTCGAAGGTGCCGTCCTCGATGAGCTGCTCGGCGACGTCGGTGCCGTAATTGGTGGCGGCGCCGTCCAGCTCCGAGCCGGTGTCGGACACGACGAGGGCCACGGGCACCCGGTCCAGGCCCGCGTACGGGTCCTGGTTGGCCCAGAGGTAGAGGCCGCCGTAGAGCACGGGCACCAGCATCAGCGCGACGAGTGCCACGCGGGACATGGTCGTGGCGGTCAGGCGCGCCAGTTCGGCGCGGATCATGGCGAAGATCTTCACAGTTCGTCGGCTCCAGCGGTGGTGAGGGATGAGCGTACGAGTCCGGCGGGCAGTTCCCCGGCCGGCTCGAGGTTGGTCAGTTCCAGGTCGGCGATCGCGTGCGCGGAGGCGTCACCGGCGATCACGAGCACCGCATACCCCCGCGCGGCCAGGCCGCCCGCGACGTCCCACCAGCCCAACGGGTCGCCGCCGTGGCGGTCGGGCGAGGTGAGAACGAGGCCCAGAACGCCGTCGCGAAGCACCGCCAGCTCGGTAAGCAGGCGGATGCGGTCGTCGGGCGCGAGGTCGCCCATATCGGAGTGTGCCTGGTCGGCGAGGTCGAGCTCGGTGAGCACCCGCGTGACCGTGCGTCGGCGGCCGAGCCGGCCGGCGAACATAAGCTCTTCGGCCACCACCTCGTCAACCTTCAGGTCCGCGGCCGGCTCCGAGACCCCGAGGGCGTCGACGAGGGCGATCTGGCGGCGCAGTCCCGCATAGTCGGTGTGGCCGTCCAGGGTGACGGTTCCGGCATCCGGCCGCATCCGCCCCGAAGCGATCAGGCCCAGAACAGTGGGGCGGCGTTCGGTCTCGGCGCGAGCAAATGTGACAGCGCCGCTGGCGAATTCCAGGGTCGTTTCCGGAAGGGCCGAGTTCTTCGGTCCTTTGGTGACGGCAGTGAGGTTAACGCGCATGCGAGCGCCTCCAGGGGGAGAGGGGCCCGACCAGCGCCGGACCGAATTCTGGGGGGAAAGGGGCATCGCGGCGCTGGGACAGGGTCACACTCTAATTCACTCACCCTGACTTGGGCTGACTAGTCAGTGTGAGTTCGAAAGCTCTCAGAGAACACCCAAGCCAGGGGTGCGCTTGCATCCGTCGAAAGAGCGGATCTATACTGACTAGTCGGTACAAAGATGCCGACGAGAGAGGAACGACGTGCAGGCGACACTGATAGCGGATGAACTGAGCGTGAGTCACAAGCGGGGCGTGGTCTTCGGGCCGCTGAGCTTCAGCGCCGACGACGGCCTCACCGTGATCTGCGGTCCGGCCGGCAGCGGCCGCACGAGCCTGCTCCTCACCCTGGCCGGGCGGATGAAGCCCAGCTCCGGCAGCCTGTTCGTGCTCGGGGAGGACCTGCCCCGCCACGCCAGGCGGATCCAGCGCCGCACGGGCGTGTCAGGGTTCCACGGCATCGACACCCTCGAGGAGTCGGTCAGCGTGGCCGCGGCCATCCGAGAACGCCACGCGTGGCTCGCCCCGTGGTGGTCCTTCATCCGCGCGGTCGACGATGCCGAGGTCGCCCGCGTCTGCGGTCCCGTCTTCGGTGACATCCCCGTGCCCGCCGCCAGCACCATGATCTGGGACCTCGACGAGGTGGAGATGGTGCTGCTGCGCGCGTCGCTGGCCATGATGAGCCGCCCCGACGTCCTGTTCTTCGACCAGGTCGAGCAGGTGCATTCCGCCGAGGCCCGCCGCCAGCTCTGGTACCGGCTCGGCGCGATCGTGCAGGCCGGCACCCCCGTGATCGCCTCGGCGATCGCACCGGACTTTGAAATGTGGGCGGAACTGGGCATCGACCCGACCGTCCTGTACATGAACCAGGAGATTCGCTAGATGTTCGCCTTCCTCTCTACGGGAACGGAGCTGCGCCGCTTCGGCAAGGGCACTCTGCCCAAGATCGCACTCGTCGTGCTGATGTTCATCCCCCTGATTTATGGCGCCCTGTACCTGTGGGCCTTCTGGGCGCCCGACAAGGAGCTCAGCCACCTGCCGGTCGCCCTGGTCAACACCGACACCGGCGCCACCCGCGACGGTGAGGAGTTCAGTGCCGGCGACGACCTCGTCGACAAGCTCATCGACGGCAACGACCTGGGCTGGGTCGAAACCAGTGCCGCGGATGCCGCCACCGGCGTCATCGACGGCGACTACTACTTCTCGGTCACCATCCCCGCCGACTTCTCCACCGACGCGATCTCCGCCGGCACCGACACCCCCACCGCGGCCGAGGTGCAGGTCGACTACAACGACAGCAACAGCTTCCTCGCCTCAACCCTGGGCAAGCAGGCTATGGTGCAGCTGCGCGACGCCGTGTCGGTGAACATCGGCGACCAAACCGTCAACGCGATGCTCGTGGCCGTGAACGAGGCCGGCGACGGCATCCGCAGCGCGGCAGACGGCGCCGGCACCCTCGCCGACGGCCTCACGACGGCCGAAACCGGCGCCGGCACCCTCGTCGACGGGTTGGGCGACCTCTCCGCCGGCGCTGTGGAGCTCGACGACGGCGCCGCGCAGGTGGCCGACGGCTCCTCCACGTTGGCCACCGGGCTCGGCACGCTGTCCACCGGAGCGGCGACCCTGTCCGACTCCTCGGTGAAACTTGCCGACGGTGCCACCGCGGTCGCCGACGGATCCCAGAAGGTGTCCGACGGCTTCGCCAAGGCCGCCACCGGGGCAGCCACCCTCTCCGACTCCTCCGACCAGCTCGCCGCCGGGGCCACCTCGATCGCCACCGGTGCCGGGCAGCTCGCCACCGGGACGACCACGCTCTCCGATGGTCTGAAGAATCTCGAGGCGGCCATCGCTGCGGCTCCGGCCGGCACACCGGCCTCCGCCTTCCTGCCCTCGGTGACCAAGCTCGCCGGCGGCGCCGACACCCTCAACACCCAGACGCAGGGTGCCGCGACCCAGATCTCGGCCTACGCGACCTCCAGCGGGCAGTTCGCGGCCGGTCTCGGCCAGCTCTCCGACGCCCTCACCGGTGGTGCCCCCGGCGCCGCCCAGGTCGCATCCGGAGCCTCGGACGTCGCCGCCGGCGCCGGCGCCCTCTCGGCCGGGGCCGGCAAGCTCGCCACCGGCGCGGCGACCGCGGCCACCGGATCGGCGACCCTCGCCGACGGCGCTGACAGCCTGGCCGCCGGAACCGGCACCCTCGTCGACGGCAGCACGAAGCTGGTCGACGGCGGGACCGAATTGCAGTCCGGCACCGTGCAACTCGCCGATGGCGGCCACACCCTCGCCGATGCCCTTGCGACCGGCGCGGCAGCCGCGCCGGACGACAGTGACGCGCAGATCGCCACGAAGGCCTCGGTGATCGCGAACCCGGTCGACCTCAAGCAGACCTGGGAGAACGCCTCCGACAGCTTCGGAGAGGGGTTCGCGCCCTTCTTCCTCGCCCTGGCCACCTTCGTCGGTGCGCTGATCACCTGGCTGATCCTGCGGGCGCTGCCCACCCGGGCGCTGGCCAGCGCCGCCTCCGGGCTGCGCGCCACGATGACCGGGTTCCTGCCGGCCATGGCGATCGGCCTCAGCCAGGTCGTGATCATGGTCCTGGTGCTGGTCTACGGCATCGGGCTCACCCCGGCGCACTGGCTGGGCATGTCGGTCTTCATCTACCTCACCACTCTGGCGTTCCTGGCGCTGCAGCAGATGTTCATCATCCTGTTGGGCACCGCGGCCGGCCGCGTGGTCAGCCTGGTGCTGCTCATGCTGCAACTGAGCTCGTCGGGTGGAACCTACCCGGTGGAGACCACGCCGGAGTTCTTCCAGATCCTGCACCCGTGGATGCCCGCCTCGTACGTGGTCACCGGGCTCCGGCAGCTCATCACCGGAGGAATCGACTCTAGACTGTGGCTCTCCGTGCTTGTGCTCGTGGGCATCCTGGTCGGCTCGATCGCCGTCAGCGCCTGGAGCGCGTCCCGGCAGCGGATGTGGACGATCACCCGGCTGCACCCCGAGATGACCATCTAGCCCTGAGCCCGCACCGAGTGCACTGAGAGGACCGGCCCATGCCCCGCGCGATCGGAACCAAACGAGCGATCCTGGATGCCGCGCTGGAGCTGGCCGCCACCCGCGGGATCACCGGCACCACGATGGATGACGTCGCGGAGCGCGCCGGGGTGGCCAAGGGCAGCCTGTATTACAACTTCAGCTCGAAGGACAACCTCTTCGAGGCGCTGTTGCAGGAGGGAGTCGGCGCGCTCGCCGATTCCCTCCGCGAGGCGCGCACCGGCCTGCACGGCCGGGCCGCGCTGGAAGCGTTGATCACGGTGCTGCTCGACCGGATCGAGGCCAACGCGGGCCTGGCCAAGCTGATGGCGGCCGAGATCTTCCGCACCGACCGGGCCTGGCAGAAGACCCTGTTCGCCCTGCGGCACGACGCCCTCGCGGTCTTCGCCGAGGCGATCGCCGAGACCAAGCCGGCCACCGCGGCGGCCGGCACCAGCGGGCTGATGGCGTCCAGCGTGTTCGGTGCCGTGCTCATGGCCGGCCTGGAATGGCTGGTCTTCGAGCCCGACCGGCACCGCGACGAGGTCTCCGCGACCATCCTCGAGTCCCTCTCCGGCGGCCTGCTCGCCTGAGCCCCTGTCGCGAACTGTGACCTGAGCCCCAGAATCGGGCGAATGTGGTGCTTAAGTCACAGCTCGCGGGGCTGAATCGCGGGTCGCGGTAGTATCGAGTGTGACCGGCGCAAATCTGATCGACCAGCCCGAGACCCTCCTACCCGCGGAACCGGAGGTGACCGAAGCGCTCAGCCGAACCGCAACGCAGGATATTGCGACCGTGGTGGCGGCGCATCCGAAGTCATCGCTGGCCTGGTCGGCGCTTGCCGACTACACGCACAGCCAGGGTCGCCTGCTCGAGGCCTACGCCTATGCCCGGGTGGGCTACCACCGGGGCCTCGACGCCCTCCGTAAGGCCGGCTGGCGTGGCCAGGGCCCGATCCCGTGGGCGCACGAACCCAACCGGGGCGTTCTCCGCGCGCTGTTCGCCCTCCGCCGTGCCGCGGCCGAGATCGGTGAGACCGACGAGTTCGAGCGTCTCACCGCGTTCCTTACGGGCGCGGACCCCACCGTCATCACCCGGTTGCGCTCGCAGCACACCGAGACCCAGATGTTCCCGGCGATTCAGCCCGCCGTTTCGCCCGGCGACGACCCGGCCCCGCCGACCGCCGCCTTTGTTATTCGAGGAGACAACTAACCCATGCCAGCAATTGTTCTGATCGGCGCCCAGTGGGGCGACGAAGGTAAGGGTAAGGCCACCGACCTCCTCGGCAGCCGTGTCGACTACGTCGTCAAGTTCAACGGCGGCAACAACGCCGGCCACACCGTGGTCGTGGGCAACGAGAAGTATGCGCTGCACCTGCTGCCCTCGGGCATCCTCACCCCCGGCGTGACCCCGGTGATCGCCAATGGCGTCGTCGTCGACATCGAGGTTCTCTTCGAGGAACTCGACGCGCTCAGCTCCCGCGGCGTGGACGTGTCGAAGCTGCGCGTGAGCGCCAACGCGCACGTCATCACGCAGTACCACCGCACCATGGACAAGGTCACCGAGCGGTTCCTGGGCAAGCGCCAGATCGGCACCACCGGCCGCGGCATCGGCCCGACCTACGCCGACAAGATCAACCGGGTCGGCATCCGCATCCAGGACCTGTTCGACGAGAACATCCTGCGCCAGAAGGTCGAGGGCGCCCTCGGCCAGAAGAACCACATGCTGGTCAAGGTCTACAACCGCCGCGCCATCACGGTCGACGAGATCGTCGACGACCTGCTCAGCTACGCCGAACGCCTGCGCCCCATGGTCGCCGACACCGCGCTGCTGCTGCACCAGGCGCTCACCGAGGGCAAGACCGTTCTGTTCGAGGGCGGCCAGGCCACGATGCTGGATGTCGACCACGGCACCTACCCGTTCGTCACCTCGTCGAATGCCACGTCCGGCGGCGCGGTGACCGGTTCCGGAATCGGCCCGAACCGGATCGACCGCATCATCGCGGTCGTCAAGGCGTACACGACCCGGGTCGGCGCCGGTCCGTTCCCCACCGAGCTGTTCGACGAGTCCGGCGAGTTCCTGCGCGCCAAGGGCTTCGAGTTCGGCACCACCACCGGCCGCCCGCGCCGGTGCGGCTGGTACGACGCCCCGATCGCCCGCTACACAGCCCGCATCAACGGTGTCACCGACTTCGTTCTCACCAAGCTCGACGTGCTCACGGGCCTGGAGACCATCCCGGTCTGCGTCGCCTACGAGGTCGACGGGGTGCGCTTCGACGAGGTGCCCGTGTCGCAGTCCGACTTCCACCACGCGAAGCCGGTCTACGAGGAGTACCCCGGTTGGACCGAGGACATCACCATGGTGCGTCACTTCGAGGACCTGCCCAAGAACGCCCAGGACTACGTGCTCGCCCTCGAAGCAATGAGCGGCGCCCGTATCTCCGCGATCGGCGTGGGCCCCGACCGCGAGGCCATCCTCACCCGTCACGACCTGATCGACTAACCCGCACCGCACGCGAACCGTGAGCACGGCCCAGAAAACCCCGAGTTTTTGGGGCTCAGCTCACGGTTCGGCGAAGGGAGAACCCACGTGACCGCGTTTCCACCCCAGGCGAGGCTGCTGACGGGGCGCTTCGTGTGCCTGGAACCGCTCAGCCGGGCACACCTGCCCGAGCTGCATCGCGCCATCGCGCATCCGGCCGTCTTCGCCGGTGGTTACGGCGGCGGTCCGCACGGCCTACCCGCCGACCTCGATGATTTCGTGGCCTTCGCCCTCAATTACTACCAGTGGGATGCCCACCCCTACGCCGTTCGCGTCGTCTCCGGCCCACACGCCGGCAACCTGGTGGGCACCTCGACGCTGGGCGACATCGACCTGCCCAACGAGGCACTGCACCTGGGCTGGACCGCATACGCCCCGCAGGTCTGGGGCACCGCGGTGAACCCGGAGACCAAGCTGCTGATGCTCGGTGCCGCCTTCGACAGCGGCTTCGGCCGGGTCAAGATCCAGGCCGACGTGCTCAACTCGCGCTCCCGGGCCGCGATCCTGGGCATCGGCGCCCAGTTCGAGGGCATTAACCGGCGGGTGCAGCGCCGGGCGGACGGGTCCTGGCGGGATACCGCCGTGTATTCGGTTCTCGCCGACGAGTGGCCTGTCGTGCAGGCCGGGCTGCACAAACGACTCGACGTTTTCGGCGGCAAGGTCGTGGAGTACCGAGACCCGCGGGCACCCCGCCGTCGGGTCACACCCAGCTGATTTACGGTCATCCGCCCGCGATTTTCGGACATCACCGTCGGCGCGGGTCACGGTGCCCGCCGGGCACCGCACCCGTGGGCTAGGGTCAGCGGGTGACTGATATTTCCAGCCCCAACAACCCCAGGGTGGCCCTGCAATTCCTCGGGATGGGGGTGGTCTGGGGCGCCAGCTTCCTGTTCATGAAGGTGGCCCTCGACGGCGTGAGCTTCGGCCAGGTGGCCTGGTCACGCCTGGTCTTCGGGGGGCTCACGCTGGGCCTCATCGTGCTGGCCACCCGCCCGCGTCTGAACAACGGTCCGGTGCTGCCCCGGGAGGGCGTCGTCTGGCTGCATTTCCTGGTGATCGCGCTCACCGGATGCGTCGTGCCGCACCTGCTGTTCGCCTGGGCCGAGCAGTACGTGTCGTCGAGCCTGGCCAGCATCTACAACGCCGTCACGCCCATCATGACCGCGGTGATGGTCACCGCCGTGTTCAGGGTGGAGAAACTCGCCCGCGACCAGGTGATCGGCGTGCTGATCGGCATCATGGGTGTGGTCGTGATCATCGCGCCATGGCAGTATTCGGAGCTGACCGGTGACCTGTGGGGCCAACTCGCCTGCCTGGGCGCGGCGCTCTGCTACGGCTTCACCTTCGGGTACACCCGCAAGCACCTCAGCGGCCGGCCCATCGCGGGCACCACCTTCGCCTTCCTGAACATCGGCCTGGCCGGCGTCGTGATGCTCGTGCTCACGCCCGTGCTCGCCTGGCAGCCGGTGACCCTGACCATGCCGATCGTGCTCAGCCTGCTCACCCTCGGGGTGCTCGGCACCGGATTCGCGTACATCTGGCACATCAACGTCCTGCGGGCCTGGGGGCCGACGACCACCTCCACGGTGACCTACGTGACCCCGGTGGTCGGTGTGCTGCTCGGGGTGCTGGTGTTGGCCGAAACGTTCTCCTGGCACGAACCGGCCGGGGCCGTGCTTGTGCTGCTCGGCATCCTGCTGACCCAGAAACGGCTGCGGCTGCCGCTGGCGGTGCCTCGAACCGCCTCGTGAGCGGCGGCGCCCGGCGCGGGCATCCGGGCCGGTGCAATATCGTAAGGACATGGCTGTAAACGAGGAATTGCCCGCTGACGCGGGGCAGGACGCGATCAACGAGTTGCAGAGCATCCGCCAGAGCATCGACAACATCGATGCCGCGCTCATTCACCTGCTCGCCGAGCGGTTCAAGTTCACCCAGAGCGTGGGAAGGCTGAAGGCCGAGCACGGTCTGCCCCCGGCCGACCCGGCCCGGGAGTTCTTGCAGATCCAGCGCCTGCGCGGCCTGGCCGAGGACGCCAGACTGGACCCGGCGTTCGCCGAGAAGTTCCTCAACTTCATCATCGCCGAAGTCATCCACCACCACGAGAAGATCGCCGGCGACTCGTCCGGGGGCGCCAGGGCCGCGGGCGCAGCCGCGTCTCGCCCCGCCGACCCGGCCCACCCCGCCACGTCACCGTGAGCTGGAACCCGCGCGCGCTGCCGGACCAGTCCGGGCGCACCTTCGTGGTCACGGGCGCCAACGCGGGCCTCGGCTACTTCACGAGCGAGCAGCTGGCCGGCGCCGGCGCCCACGTGGTGCTCGCCTGCCGCAACCCGGCCAAGGCCGCGGCCGCCATCGCCGCGATCCGCGGACGGGTGCCGGGAGCCTCCGTCTCCGCTCTCGCCCTCGACGTGGCCGATCTCGGCTCGGTGCGCGGCGCCGCCGACCGGATACTCGAATTCCCGCGGCTGGACGGCCTCATCCTCAACGCCGGCATCGTGCACCCGCCGCAAGACCGCTCCGTGAGCCTGGACGGTGCCGAACTGGTGCTCGCCACCAATTACACCGGGCACTTCCTGCTCACCGGCCTCGCGCTGCCTGCCCTGCAGCGCACCCCCGGCAGCCGGGTGGTGTCGCTCGGCTCGATGATCTCCCGGCTGATGGACTCGTCGCTGGACGACCTGCAGCTGGAGGTCACCTACAACGGCTGGAAGGCCTACGCGCAGTCCAAGATCGCCATGCAGGTGTTCGGCTTCGAGCTCGACCGTCGCCTGCGCGCTGCCGGCCAGGGCGGCCCCGACGGCGTGCAGAGCCTGGTGTCGCACCCCGGCTACTCGATCTCTGGACTCACCCCCGGCATCCGCGGGGTCAACGAGGTCAGCCGGGCCAAGCGCTTCGCCGACACCCTGCAGGGCTTCATCGGCGCCCAGAGCAAAGACGCCGGCGCCTGGCCCACGGTGCGCGCGGCGATCGACCCGGATGCCCGCGGTGGCCAGTACTACGGCCCGCGGTTCCTCACCCGGGGTGCGCCGGCCCTGCAGCACCCCACCCGCACCTCACTCGACCGTGGCATCGCCGAGCGCCTGTTCACCCGAACCGAGGCCCTCGTCGACCTGCCCTTCGCCCTCCCCGCACAACTCGGGCCGCGCTAGCCCTGCTATCTCGCGAGAGCGGCCGCGTGGCTACCTCAGCGGGCTGAGGCAGCCACCTTCCCGCTTTCGCGACCATTGAGTTTCCGAGAAACGACCACGGGGCCGCTTTCGTGCCTCAGGGGCGCCAGCCTGCGGCTTCCAGAGCCGTGGTGATCTTCCGCAGGGCGGGTGAGGGCGACATCCTCAGGTGCGATTTGTTGACGCGGATGACGCGCCAGCCGGCCTCCATGATCGCGTCAAGACGGTCCACGTCCCAGTGATATTGATCCTCGTCCGCACGGTGCTGCTCGCCGTCATACTCCACCAAGACCCGGTACCCGCGAAAGACCAGATCTCCGGTCGCAATCTTGCGGCCGCGCCTGTCGAAAATCTCACCGTTGACCTCCGGTTCGGGTAGCCCGGCCCGCACGATCATCAGCCTGGTCGCTGTCTCCTTGGCTGAGTCCGTGCGGGGACGCACCGACTCGAACGCTTCACGCAGCCTCTTCGCACCCCGTTGCCCGGTGTAGCGCAACACGCCAGTGCGCAGCTCAGCCATGGTTGCCAGCGGCCGCTTGCGTCTCACCAGCGCGTCTCCCACCTCAATCAGGGTGTCCAACGCCAACAGGGTGGACAGCTGACACCAGGTGTCGACCGGGGCCGTCACCGGCACTCCGCTTACGACGACGACCCGAACACGGTCGCGCTGCACGTGGTGCCCCACCACCCCGCGGCCGCCGTGCCGCAACCCGGCGATGTGTGTCGACACGTGCACGCGTGGGTCGCGGGCAAGGCGCGGTGGCAGCGGCAAGCCGTGGATCAGTGCCGCACTGGAGTGGCTGAAGAACTGCTCACTGCTGAGATGGGGCAGGTATGCGCGGACATGGGCGAGCGGGTCAGTCGGGTCCAGGGGCGGGGAGCGGATCCCGTAGTACGGCGTGGCCAGGTCGTCGCCACGCATCCGCGCCCGCGTGACGCCTTCGGCCAACCCTTCTTGATGGCTGAATGCACGACCTCGTAGAGCCGTAGGTATCTCGGTGCGCCGCTTCATCCCCAGAGGATGCACCTAGGCTCCCTCGCCGCGCCGAACTTATCCCCAGCCCGCGCCCGGCATCCCGCGAGAGCGGTCGTGTGGCTGCTTCAGCGCTGTGAGGCAGCCCTTTCGCCGCTCTCGCGGCCCGTGGGCCGCGGGATAGGGGCCACGGGGGCCGATCAAGACGGATGCGTTCTGCCGGGCGGGGTATTGCCCAGGCACCGCTCCGGGGGCAGGATGCCACCGTGCGGGGGTTCGTCGAACCGGTGGTCCGCCACGGGCGGTGCAACGGGACGGACGGGCATGGGCGATCGGATTGCGATCATCGGCGGCGGAATCGTAGGGGTCGCTATCGCGCGGGCACTCGTATTACGCGGCTTCGGCGACGTCACCGTGTTCGAGAAGGAAGACCGGCTTGCCGCGCACCAGACCGGGCGCAACTCGGGGGTGGTGCACGCCGGTCTCTACTATCAGCCGGGCACGCTCAAGGCGCGGTTGTGCGCCGCGGGCCGGATCAGCATCCGCGACTACTGTGCCGAGAAGAACCTGCCCTACCGGGAGGTGGGCAAGCTCGTCGTCGCGGTCGACGAGTCCGAGCTGGCCGCCCTGGCCGACATCGAGCGCCGGTCACTGGCCAACGGGGTGCCCGACCTGGTCCGCCTCGACGGGCTCGACCCCCTCCGTGAGATCGAACCATCCGTCGCGGGCATCGCCGCGGTGCACTCGCCGCACACCGCGGCCGTGGACTACGGCGCGATCACCGAGGCGATGGCCGAGGATGTCCGCAGCCACGGCGGCACCATCCTGACCGGCCACGAGGTCGTGGCGTTGCACATCGAAGGCCAGACCGTGCGGGTGCGCACGCGCGAATCCGAGTATCTCGTTGACCGAGTGATCGCCTGCGCCGGGCTGCAATCCGACGTGGTGGCGCACCTGGTCGGCGCGGACCCGTCGCCGAAGATCCTGCCGTTCCGCGGTGAGTACTGGGCGCTGGCTGCCGCCCGCACCGACCTGGTGCGCGGCATGATCTACCCGGTGCCCGACCCTCGATTCCCGTTCCTCGGCGTGCACTTCACTCGCGGTGTCTACGATGACGTGCACGTGGGGCCAAACGCGGTGCCGGCGCTCGCCCGTGAGGGCTACACCTGGCTGACCGTCTCACCGAAAGACACCTGGGACTCGCTGCGCTGGCCGGGGGCCGGCACTCTCGCGAAACAGCACTGGCGGATGGGACTGGACGAGATCAGCGGCTCCCTGCTGAAACCGTTGTACTACCGCAAGGCCCGCCGGTTCATCCCCGAACTCAGGATGGACGACCTCACGAGCAAGACCGCCGCCGGGGTGCGCGCCCAGGCCTGGGGCCGGGACGGCGCACTCCTGGACGACTTCGCGGTCGACCAGGTCGGCCCGGTCACGCTGCTGCGGAACGCCCCATCACCGGCGGCCACCTCGTCGATGGCGATCGCCGATCACCTGATCGAACACTACGTTTTCGCCCGCACGACCGACTAGCCGACGGGGCGGGGCACCCTCGCCGGCGCTCGCTGCCCGTCCGCTGGCGCGACCCGCCACGGGCGGGGCGGCAAAGACCTGCCTACTCGCTGAGGTTGTCGCTGAGGATCTCGAGCACGGCCGAGCGAGTCACCCGGGCGCGGTCGCCCAGGCGGGCCGCCACCACCTCCACCAGCGCTTCGATCAGGATCACATGCGGCACCCGCGACGTGTGCTCGAGTTCGTGCCGGAAGGTACCCCGGGCCGGCGCCACAACCAGGGCGACGTCGGCCAGGCTGATCAGCGGCGAGGTGGCGAACGATGTGATGATCAGCACCGTCGCTCCGGTCTGCCGGGCCGCACGCGCGGCCTTGAGGCTCGCCTCGCTCGCACCGCTGCCGCTGATGATCAGCACCGCATCGGCCCCGGTCAACTGCCGGGCCGCGATCTGCTGCCCGATCGGGTCGGCCACGAACTCGGTGGGCCGGCCGATCGCGGTGAGCCGCATGCCCACGTCCAGCGCCAGCGGTGAGGACAGCCCGCTGGCCAGCGCCAGCAACCGTCCCGCTCCCACGATGGTGCTCACGGCCCGCTCCACAGCATCCTCACCGAGCACACTTGCGATGCGCGGCAGCGTCGCGGCCAGCGCGTCGATATCCGCGCGGATGGCGCCCAGCGCGGATTCGCCGTAGTCCCGCTCGCTCACCAGCGTCTGCGCGAGCTCCCGGGTGAGGGCCACCCGCAGCTGGGCAAAACCGCGGTAGCCCAGCTTCTGGCAGGTGCGGATGACGCTCGACCGAGCCACCCCGGCCCGGTCGGAGAGGTCCTGCGCGGTCATCTCCACCACGCCCTCGGCGTCGGAGAGGATCAACCCGACCACGCTGAGCTCGCTGGGCTGCAGGGAATTTTGCACGGTGGCGATGCGGGTCGTCACAGTGGCGTCGTCGTTACCGGTCCAGCTCACGAACGGATGCTCCTTCGGTTATGCGCCGGCGCAGGGCGCCGGACACGGCATCGATGCTCATCGTCGCGACAACCACCACGAGGAGCAGCATCCCCACCGTCGACCACTCGCGATACTGAGTGTACGAGGTGAGCATGTCGCCGATGCCGCCGACACCGATCAGGCCGAGTATTGCGGATGCGCGCACGTTGATCTCGAATCGGTACAACCAGAACGAGATGAAGTCGGGCATCGCCTGGGGCCAGACGCCCCAACGGATCACCTCCGGGGTCGACCCGCCCGCCGCGCGCACGGCCTCGAGGGGCCCGGGGTCGACACCCTCGATGGCCTCGTACCCCCACTTGCCCAGCGTGCCGACGCTGTTCACGGCCAAGGCGAGCGCCCCGGTAAGCGGTGTCAGGCCGGTCACCGAGAGGATGGCAATGGCGATGATGATCTCCGGCACCGCCCGGATGACCGAGAACAAGAGGCGCAACGCGCCACGGGCCGGCGCGGGGGCGAAACCGCGCGCGGCGAGGAAGCTCAGCGGCAGCGAAATCACCAGGCCGATGACCGTGCCCACCCAGGCCATCTGCACGGAGCGCCAGGTCTGCAGCAGCGCCTCGCCGATTTTGTCCCAGTTCGGATTGGCGAACATCAGCCAGAGATAGCGCACGATCTCGCCGGGCAGGCTGCCCAGCCGGGCCCAGTTGATGTCGACCGACCAGAACGCGACGATCACGATGACCGTCACTACGACGGCGGCGGTCAGCCGGCCCCGCGAACTGGGCTTGGCCGGCAACACGAGGGCGCGGGGGGCGGGCGGGGAGGAGATGAGAGCGGTCATACCAGCCTTCGTCGGATAGCGGCGCTGACCGAGTCGATGACGACGACCACCACGAGAATCTCGAGGATGATCAGCGACAGCTGGTCATAGCGGTAGAAGGTGCGCACGGCATCGATGAGCAGGCCGAGCCCGCCCGCGCCCACGAGGCCGAGCACTGTCGAGGCGCGCACGTTGAGTTCGAGCACATACAGGGTCTGGTTCACGAACGCGGGCCAGGCATCCGTCAGCGCGATGGCGCGGTTGATCTGCAGCTGGCTGCCGCCGGCGGCGCGGCCGGCTTCGAGCGGACCGGCATCGTTCACCTCGATCGACTCCGACACCATCTTCACAATGATGCCCACGTTGAACAACACCAGCGCGATGATGCCGGGCAGCGCGCCCACCCCCACCATGGCCACCAGCACGGATGCGTAGAGCAGGTCGGGAATGGACCGCACCGCGTTGAGCACGGTCTTGACCACGCCGCGGGTGTACCGGTTCGGATTGGTCAGCCGCGCCGCCCAGAGGCTGAGCGGCAGCGAGACGACGGCCCCCACGAAGGTGGCGATCACGGCCATCTGCAGGGTCTCCACCAGGGGTGGAATGGTGCGCGGGAAGAACGTCCAGTCCGGTCGCAACAGGGCGAGCACCTTGTCGGCGCCGTTCTGCCAGTTGCGCACTATCGCGTCGAAGCTGAACGCGATGCCCCACTGCGGGCTCAGCGTGACTGCCGTGATGAGCAGCACCACGGCCAGGCCCAGCCAGGGTTTCCACCGTCCGCGCGGCTTCGGCGGCAGAACCAACGGTGCCAGGGCGCTCATCAGCCGAGCACATCCTCGTATTGGATGGACCGGCCGTAGATGGTCTCGAACACGGCGTCGGAGGCGGTGGCGGCCGGGCCGTCGTAGACGACCTCGCCCGCGCGCAGCCCGATCAGCCGGGTGCCGTAGGTGCGGGCCAGGTCCAGCAGGTGCAGGTTGGTGAGCACCGTGATGCCCAGGTCCTGGTTGATCCGGCGCAGGTCCCGCATCACGCCGTGCGCGGTGGGCGGGTCCAGGCTGGCGACGGGTTCGTCGGCGAGCACCAGCTTGGGCTGTTGGGCCAGGGCGCGGGCGATGGCCACCCGCTGCTGCTGACCGCCCGAGAGCGTGGACGCGCGGTCATATGCCTTCGCGAGAATACCGACGCTGTTCAGGGCCTCGTAGGCGATCTGCTTGTCGTCTGCCCGGTAGAGGCCGAGCAGGGTGCGCCAGGTGGGTGTGTGGGCGAGCCGGCCCACGAGCACGTTGTTCAGCACGCTCGCGCGCCGGGCCAGGTTGAAGCCCTGGAAGATCATTCCGATCTCGCCGCGCAGCTGCCGTAGTTCCCGGCCGCGGGCGGTCTCCAGGTGGCGTCCGCCTACCTCGAGGGTGCCGGAGCTGATCGGCACGAGTCCGTTGATGGTGCGGATCAGGCTGCTCTTACCGGAGCCTGACAGTCCCACCACGGAGACCATCTCGCCGGCTTCGATGTTGAGGGACACGTCCTTCAGCGCGACGACCCCGTTGGGGTAGCGCACGTTGACGTCCCGCATCCGGATCGACCACGGCGCGGCGGCCGGGGTGTGCACCCCGGCCGCCGCGCTGTCGTGAAGGTCAGTCATCGGCTACTGCAGTCCCAGCTTCGTGGCCGCGTCGGCGACGACGGTGAGCGTCGACGGGTCGGCGGGCGCGAGCTTGGTGATGGAGTAGATCGAGGTGAGAACGGCGGAACCCTCTTCGGTGCTCGAGTAGTCGGCCAGGGCGGTGGTGATCTTCTCCTGCAGCTCGGGGGAGAGGCTCTCGGTGAGGGCCACGCCGTCGTTGGGGATCTCGTCGGTCAGTGCGAACACGACGACCTTCTCGCCCACGTCGGGCTTGTCCTTGGCCACGATGGTGCGGGCATCCCAGAAGCTGAAGCCCACTTCGGCGTCACCGTTGTAGACGGCGAGCACGGATGCGTCGTTGGTGGTCACCGGGATCTGCTCGATGTCGGCGTCGGTGTCCAGGCCCGCGTTCTTCAGCGCGAGGACCGGGTAGATGTAGCCGGCGGGCGAGCCCGGGCCGAGCAGGGCCACCTTGGCGCCGGTGACCTTCTTGATCGAGTCCAGCCCGGCCGGGCCGGCGAGGGCGTCTGCGCCGTTGCAGAAGAGCATGCCGTCGCGCTCCACCGGGGTGTCGTCGCAGTACTTGTCGGGGTTGTTGGTCATGAACTGCGCCGGGTAGGTGATGTTGCCGTTACGTTCGGTCTGCAACACCACGGATGCGCCGTACATGTCGCTGGCCTGCCAGAGCTGCAGCGAGGGCAGGAAGCCGATCTGAGCCTGGTCGGCGCCCATCGCCTCGACGGCGGCCTGGTAGTCCTTGGAGACGACGCCGGTGACGGGGATGCCGAGGGCCTCGGTGAGCATGTCGGTGAGGGGCTTGGCGGTGTCGACGAGCCCGGCCTGGTCCTGCGAGGGCACCAGGGCCAGGGTGAGCGAGGCGGGGTCGGCGGCCGGGGCGGGCGTGCTGTCCGCGGCCGAGTCGCTGGTGGCGCAGCCGGTGAGGGCGACGGCGGCGAAGGATGCCGCGGCGATGAAGGAGAGTGCTTTCTTGGGGATCACTGGTCAGCCTTTTCTGTGGTGAGAACGGTGGAGGGAAGGGTGCTGGAAGCGGAGTCGAGCCAGCCGCGCAGAGCCGGGTACAGCTCGTGCAGGTGTTCGGCCCGGTAGGTCGGGGTGGCGGGGGAGGGCCGGTGGGCGCCGACGAGGGCGGTGGTCGCTCCGCGACGATAGGCAGGCGCGAGGTCGTTCTCCCAGACGTCGCCGATGCTGGCGAGGTTGGTCGAGTTCGCTCCGACGGGCAGCCTGGTGAGCAGGCTGTCCAGCAGCGGGTCGAATCCGGCGGGCTTGCCCACGTCGGTGTGCACGACGTCGAACGCCCCGGTCAGACCGAGCGCGGCGAGGGCTTCGTCGATGCGGATGGCGGGGGCGTTGGTCGCGAGCACCAGGTAGGCAGCCGGGCGCGCCTCGGCGAGGAAGTCCGCCAGGCCGGCCGGCGCGGTGACCGGAGCGGCGTTGGTGGCGAGCTGGTGCCTGCTGGCCAGGTACGCAGCGCTGCGGGCGCTCGCGCTAACGTCGTAATGCGCGGCCAGGAGGCGCACCAGGTCATACCCGTCGATCGGCTGCCCATCCGGGCAGGTTGTCGCCCAGGGGGTGCCGGAGATGCTGTCTTCGAAGCGACCCAGGAAGTCGACGGCGTGTGCGGTGGGCAGCCCGCCGGCGATGAATCGTGCGTAGGAACGAATCGGTCCGTGCCCGAGGGAGACAGTCCCATCGAAGTCGAAGACCAACACCCGTTCGCGAGAAGGCACGTTTTACTCAATCCTGTTCCAGCGCCCCGGTGGACGCATGGTTCATGTTAGGAGTGTTGTATGGACCAAATGACCGCGCCAGGTGAACACCATGTAAACCTTCGGTCCTGGCCGGTTGGCGAGCTGTGCCTACGATGGGCAGATGATGTTCGAGCAGATCGCCCGCGATGCCGAGACCGGCCGTTTCGACGACTGGGCGCTGTCCACGGTGATCGACGAAAACGTCCAGTCCCCCGTGATTTCTAAGGCCGAGTTCCTCAGGCTGCATGCTGCGGCAGGGCTTGCAGCGACCTGGCCGATCGGCAACGCCGGCCTGTTACATGTCTACGGGTACCTCCTATCGACCGTGGTGACACCGTTCGGTCTCAAGGGTGATCGTTGGCGCAACGGAGAGCTGGCCGGCCATTTCAGTCTGGCGCCCACGGCATTCCTGCTCGACGCGGCGGATGCGGGAGGCCAGACGGTACTCGAGCGGGTGACGGATGCGGCGCTGCCGCACCTGGCGAACCCTGCGGGCGCTCGCGGCGACGTTCTGGTCATCGACGACGAGGTTCCCGGTGAGGCGACGTTCTTCCGCACGACCGTGGTGAGCGCACCCGGCCAGCCCGGCGCGGCCCTGATTTACGGCGTGAGTGAGGGCGACCGGATGCGCGTGGTCACGGCTTTCCCGCTGGCCCACCCGACCCCGGCGTCGCTGGACGCCCTCGCGGCGGAGCCGCCGCGGATGCGCTACAACGCCGCCCTGACCGCGCTTCCCCGCGCACCCCGCTGCGCCGCCGTCCCTGAGGCGCGCACGGCCCCGCGCTCGCGGTTGCGGCTGCGCGCGAGAGCGGCCGATCGGTTGCCTCAGCGGTGCCGAAGCAACCCTTCCCCCGCTTTCGCGGATGTTGCTCCCCGCGAGAGCGGCCGTTCGGTTGCTTCAACTCTCCGAGGCGGCCACACGCCCGCTTTCGTGGATCTTGCCGCTCGCGAGAGGCGCAGCGGTTAGGCGAACGCGTTCGGCAGGGTGCTGCGGTGACGGGACTGCAGCTCGGTCAGCGGCACTGTGAAGTAGTCCTGAATCTCCAGGACCGGGGCGGTGGCATCCGTCACGCCGATGCGCAGCACCGGGTAGTCGCGGCCCTCGCAGAGACCCATGAACTTCACGTCGTCCTCACGCGGGACCGAGACCAGTACGCGGCCTGTCGACTCCGAGAACAGGGCCACGGCTGCGTCGACGCCGTCGCGCTCGAGGATGTCGCCGAGCCAGACCCGCGCGCCGACACCGAAGCGGAGCACGGCCTCGGCGAGGGCCTGCGCGAGGCCACCCGTCGAAAGGTCGTGCGCGCTGTCGATGAGGGCCTCGATCGACGCGGCGTGCAGCAGGCCGGCGAGGTCGGCTTCACGGCCGAGGTCCACCACCGGCGGCATGCCGCCGAGGTGGTCGTGCACCACTGCACTCCACGCGGAGCCGTCGAGCTCCTCGCGGGTGATGCCGAGCAGGTAGATGTTGTGTCCGTCGTCCTGCCAACCGCTGGGCACCCGGCGGGCCACGTCGTCGATCACGCCGAGCACGGCCACCACCGGCGTCGGGTGGATCGGCTGGTCGCCGGTCTGGTTGTAGAACGAGACGTTGCCGCCGGTGACCGGGATCTCCAGCTCGAGGCAGCCATCTGCGAGGCCCTCAACGGCCTGGGAGAACTGCCACATGACCTCGGGGTTCTCCGGCGAGCCGAAGTTGAGGCAGTCGCTGATGCCCACCGGCACCGCGCCGGTGACGGCCACGTTGCGGTACGCCTCGGCCAGGGCCAGCTGCGCGCCGCGGTACGGGTCGAGCTGGCAGTAACGGCCGTTGGCGTCGGTGGAGATGACGAAGCCGAGGCCGGACTCCTCGTCGATGCGGATCATGCCGGCGTCGTCGGGGAAGGACAGGGCGGTGTTGCCCATCACGTACCGGTCGTATTGGTCGGTGATCCAGCTCGGGTCGGCCAGGTTGGGCGAGCCGAGCAACGCGAGGAACTGTTCCTGCAGTGTCGCGGCATCCGTCGCCCGCGGCAGCGCAGACGCGGAGTCGGCCTGCAGGGCGTCGATCCAGCTGGGGTAGGCCACCGGGCGGTCGTAGACCGGGCCGTCGACGGCGACGGTGCGCGGGTCGACGTTGACGATCTCTTCACCGTGGAAGTCGATGATCAGACGGCCGGAGTCGGTGACCTCGCCGAGCACGCTGGTCTCCACGTCCCACTTCTCCACCACGGCGAGGAAGCCGGCGAGCTTCTCCGGCGTGACGACGGCCATCATGCGTTCCTGGCTCTCGCTCATCAGGATCTCTTCGGCCGTGAGCGAAGGGTCGCGCAGCAGCACCTTCTCCAGCTGGATGTACATGCCGCCGTCGCCGTTGGAGGCCAGCTCGCTGGTGGCGCAGGAGATTCCCGCGGCGCCCAGGTCCTGGATGCCCTCGACGAGCTTCTCGCGGTACAGCTCGAGGCAGCACTCGATGAGCACCTTCTCGGCGAACGGGTCGCCCACCTGCACGGCGGGGCGCTTGGTCGGGCCGCCTTCACTGAAGGTGTCCGAGGCCAGAATGGATGCGCCGCCGATGCCGTCGCCGCCGGTGCGGGCTCCGAAAAGCACCACCTTGTTGCCGGCGCCCGAGGCGTTCGCCAGGTGCAGGTCCTCGTGGCGAAGCACGCCCACGGAAAGCGCGTTGACCAGCGGGTTGCCCTGATAGACCTTGTCGAACCAGGTTTCGCCGCCGATGTTGGGCAGGCCCAGGCAGTTGCCGTAGAAGCTGATGCCCGAGACCACACCGTGCACGACACGGGCGGTGTCGGGGTCGTTGATGTCGCCGAAGCGCAGCGCGTCCATCACGGCGACCGGGCGGGCGCCCATCGAGATGATGTCGCGCACGATGCCGCCGACGCCGGTGGCGGCGCCCTGGAACGGCTCGATGTAGGAGGGGTGGTTGTGCGACTCGATCTTGAACGTGACCGCCCAGCCTTCGCCCACGTCGAGCACGCCGGCGTTCTCGCCCATGCCCACCATTAGGTTCTTCTTCATGGCGGGGGAGACCTTGTCGCCGAACTGGCGCAGGTACTTCTTCGAGCTCTTGTAGGAGCAGTGCTCACTCCACATGACGGAGTACATGGCGAGCTCACCCGACGTCGGGCGGCGGCCCAGGATGGTGCGGATCTCGGCGTATTCGCCGGGCGTCAGCCCGAGGGCAGCGTACGGCTGCTCCTTCTCGGGAGTGTTGATCGCATTGGTCACGGTGTCAGCGACGCCGCGGGAGGATGTATTGGAAACAGCGGTCACGAGTGGCGTTCTCCCAGAGATAGCGGATGCTTGACCCGCTTAGTCTACCGGGCGGGGTGTGCTTCGATCCGGCTCCGAGCCCGCTCGGGCCTGGCTGCCAGCCCCGCTTGAGCCGGGCCCGGCAGCCCGCGCCCGCGGCTGCGGACAACGCGCGCTACCCTCGAGCCATGACATTCGCGAATGTAGGCACGCTTGAGACAGTTCCCGGCAAGCGCGACGATCTCGTCGCGCATCTCGTGCGCCGAAACGACAGCCTGGCTGTGGCCGGGTGCCTCTCCTACGAGGTCGGCGTAAACGACGACGACCCGAACACAGTGTTCGTCGTGGAGCTCTGGGAGAACGCGGCAGCACACCGGGCGTCACTGGCTCTGCCCGAGGTGCAAGCCTCGATCGGCGCAGCCCGCCCGCTGCTCACAGGCACGTTCGGCGGTTTCCGCTTCGACGTCGTCGGGTCGCCGCTGCACGACTGACGTCAGCGCCGGCCGGCGAGGGGGAGCGCGGTTAGGCGCCGCCGCCGGGCGGGCCCATCACGAGCAGGGTGGTGAACACGGCAACCAGGCCCACCACGAGCACGGATGCCAGCAGTACCGGTCGCGCCAACCCGAACCGCAACATCCGGCTCACCACGGTGTGGTCACGGGGGTCGTCCGTGGCCTCCCGGCGCCAGGTGCCGTCGAGCAGGGCGCGGCGCTCGAGCCAGCGGTCGAACGGGATCGTCGCATACGGCACCACGGCGGTGGCCACGGCGAGCAACATCAGCCGGGGCCGCCAGCGCTGGTTCACGCCCACGAGCACGGCCGTGATCCCGTAGGCCAGGAACACCAGTCCGTGCACGAAGCCGCCCACCCGCACGGCGCCGTCACCGAAGTCGCCGGGGGTGAAGACGTACTTGAGCAGCATCGCGGTGATCAGGATGGTCCAGGTGATCGCCTCGGCGATGGACAGGATGCGGTAGAGCAGGCGGGGTGACACGGGGGAGGACTCCGTAAGACAGAGGTGGGCAGGTAGGGTCCCAGCCTGTCATCTTCGTCTGAGCGGAGCATCCGTCGAAGGTTTGACCCTTAGTCAGACCACTGTGCCAGCATGAGGAGATGACGTACCTTCCCGCAGACACCCGTTACGACTCCATGCCCTACCGCCGCACCGGGCAGAGCGGCCTCAAGCTGCCCGCGATCTCGCTGGGCCTGTGGCAGAACTTCGGCGATGGCGCCCCGGTTGAGACGCAACGCGCCATCCTGCGCCGCGCCTTCGACCTCGGCATCACCCACTTCGACCTGGCCAACAACTACGGCCCGCCCTACGGCAGTGCCGAGACGAACTTCGGTCGCATCTTCGCCGAGGACTTCTCCGCCCACCGCGACGAGACCGTCATCTCCACCAAGGCCGGCTACGACATGTGGCCCGGACCATACGGTGACTTCGGCTCGCGCAAGTACCTGCTGTCCAGCCTCGATGCGTCGCTGAACCGGATGGGCCTGGACTACGTCGACATCTTCTACTCCCACCGCGCCGACCCGGAGACCCCCCTCGAGGAGACCATGGGCGCGCTGCACACGGCCGTCACGAGCGGCCGGGCGCTGTACGCCGGCATCTCCTCGTACTCACCCGAGCGCACCCGGCAGGCCGCCGAGATCCTCGCCGACCTCGGCACGCCGCTGCTGATTCACCAGCCGTCCTACTCGATGTTCAACCGCTGGGTCGAAGACGGCCTGCTCGACACCCTCGACGACCTCGGCGTCGGCTGCATCGCCTTCTCCCCGCTGGCCCAGGGGCTGCTCACCGACCGTTACCTGAACGGGGTGCCGGAGGGCTCCCGCGCGTCGCAGGCCGGTTCGATGAGCCGCGACATGGTGAACGACGCGACGGTGGGGCGCATCCGTGCCCTGACCGAGATCGCGGATGCGCGTGGCCAGTCGCTCGCGCAGCTCGCGCTGTCGTGGGTACTCAGGCGCCAGACCGTCACCTCGGCCCTCGTGGGCGCCTCCTCGGTCACGCAGCTGGAGGCCAACGTCGCGGCGATCGACAACCTCGTCTTCACCGACGAGGAGGTCGCCGCGATCGACGCACATGCCGTCGACCTGGGCATCAACCTCTGGGAGCCGTCCAGCGCCGTCTAGTCAGCGCCGTCTACTCCACCGAGTTGCCCCTTGACGGACGAATTGCCCCGGCGCACCAGGGCAACCCGTCCGAAACGGGGCAACTCGGCCCCGAGAAAACTACGCGTTGACCAACGAACGCTCGATCACCGAGGTGAAGAACGCGAGCCCGTCCACGCCGCTGCGCATCGCGGCAGCGGTGTCGGGGCCGAAGCCGGGCTCCACGGCGTGCTCGGGGTGCGGCATCAGGCCAACGACGTTGCCGCGGGCATTGCTGATGCCGGCGATCTCGTTGAGCGAGCCGTTCGGGTTCACGTCGAGGTAGCGGGCGATCACGCGGCCCTCGCCTTCGAGGCGGGCCAGGGTGTCGGCGGAGGCGATGAAGCCGCCCTCGCCGTTCTTCAGCGGAATGGTGATCTCCTGGTCGGCGGTGAAGCCGTTGGTCCAGGCGGTGTCGGTGTTCTCGATGCGCAGGCGCTGGTCGCGGCAGATGAACGCGCCGGCCTCGTTGCGGATCAGCCCGCCCTCGAGCAGGTGCGCCTCGGTGAGCATCTGGAAGCCGTTGCAGATGCCGAGCACGGGCATCCCCTTGTTCGCGGCGTCGATGACCTCGGCCATGATCGGCGACAGGCTGGCGATCGCACCGCAGCGCAGGTAGTCGCCGTAGCTGAACCCACCCGGCAGCACGAGGGCGTCCACGCCGTGCAGGTCGTGCTCGCCGTGCCACAGGGCCACCGGCGTCGCGCCGGCCAGGCGAATGGCGCGCTGGGCGTCGCGGTCGTCGAGCGAGCCCGGGAAGGTGACGACGCCGATGCGCATCAGTGCGTTTCCCCGGCGGCGACCTCGAGCACGAAGATGCTGGTGACGTCCTCGATCACGGAGTTGGACAGCACGGTGTCGGCGAGTTCCTGCACCTCGGCGAGCAGCGCGGCGTCCGCGGGGCCCTCCACGGTGAGTTCGAACCGCTTGCCGACGCGCACGCCGGTGAACTCGGTCTTGCCGAGGCGGCGGAGGGCGCCGGCGACGGCCTTGCCCTGGGGATCGAGCAGTTCTGCCTTGGGCATAACTTCTACGACGATGGTTGGCATGGCTCACTCCGTAAAACGTCGGGGGCGGATGCGTCGATTCTACAGGCCCGCAGGGGAGCCGAGTCCGGCCTGGCCGAGCAGGATGCCGCGCAGCACGTCACGCACGGCCGCGACGCCGTCATAGGTCTCCACGAAGCTGGTGCTCAGCGGCGACAGCCCGATCCGCAGGCCCTCCGGCGCGCGGAAGTCCGGTATCACGTCGTGCTCCCAAAGGATCCGAGTGACCTGGCGCATGGCGGGATGGTCCACGGTGATGTGGCCGCCGCGGTGGGTGTGCTCGCGTGGGGACGCCACGGTGACGCCCATCGGCACCAGCCAGGCATCCACCAGGTCCAGCGCGAACTCGGTCAGTGCCACCGACTTGGCGCGCACCTCGTCGATGCCCACCTCGTCGATCATGGCGATGGTGTCCTGCATGGCGAGCATGCCCACGATCGCGGGCGTGCCGCTCATGAAGCGGCGGATGCCTGCGGCCGGCACGTACTCCGGCCCCATCGCGAACACGTCGGCGGCGCCCATCCAGCCCTGGATCGGCTGGGTCAGGTCCGGTTGCAGCTCGGCGCGCACATAGCCGAACGCGGGGGCGCCGGGTCCGCCGTTGAGGTACTTGTAGCTGCAGCCCACGGCCAGGTCGACGCCGTCGAGGTCGAGATTCACCGGCACGGAGCCGGCCGAGTGGCAGAGGTCCCAGAGCACCAGGGCGCCGGCCTCGTGCACGGCGGCGGTGATCGCGGGCACGTCGGCGAGGTAGCCGGAGCGGTAGGCCACGTGGCTGAGCACCACGAGCGCGGTCTGCGGGCCCACCGCGGCGCGCACCTGGTCCACGGTGACCCCGCCGGTGCTGCTCGACTCGATCCAGCGCAGGGTGAGGCCGCGCTCCGCGGCGATGCCGGCGAGCACGTACCGGTCGGTGGGGAAGTTGTCGGTGTCGAGCACGATCTCGCTGCGCTGCGGCAGCGAGTCGACGGCGGCCCGGGCGAGCTTGTAGAGGGTCACGGTGGTGGAGTCGCCGATGTACACCTGGCCGGGGCCGGCGCCGAGGGCGGCCGTGCCGAGCGCGTCGCCGATGGTCAGCGGCAGTGCCATCCACTCGTCGTCCCAGCCGCGGATCAGCCGGGTTCCCCAGGCGGTGCCGAGGAACTCGGTGATGCGCGCCACGCTGGCGATGGTGGGGCGGCCCAGGGAATTGCCGTCGAGGTAGACGATCGACGGGGCGTCGGGGCCGGCCACTGCGGTGTCGTCCAGGCCCACGAACCGGCGGCGGTAGTGGCCGAGCCCGTCGATGCGGTCCATCCGCCGGGCGAACGCGAGGTGGGCGTCGAGGCCCTCGGCGACGGTGCTGTCGTGCTGGGTCATGTTCTGAGGTCCTCGAGGTCGGGCCGGGGGAGCGCGCGGGCGGCGAAGCGGCGGGGTGACTTCGGCCGGATCCCGCGACTAACGGTAACCCGCGAGGTCGGCATCGTGGGGGCGACCGGCGGTGTCATGCCGACCGGGGTCTTCAGCGGCCCACGATTCCGAGTCTGTAGGCGAGGATCACGGCCTCGACCCGGTCGCGGAGGCCCTGCTTGAACAACACCCGCCCCACGTGCGCCTTGACCGTCGATTCGCTGAGGTGAAGCTCCTCGGCGATCTCGCCGTTGGTCGCTCCCAGGCCGATGAGACGGAAGACCTCGCTCTCGCGCGCCGTGAGCGTGCTGAGAAGTGTTGCCGGTTCGGGGGCGACGACCGCGGCCAGGTGGGGGGCGGCGACCTCGATCAGCTTCGCGGTGATCCGCGGCGAGACGACGGCGTCGCCGTGGTGGACGGCGGTGATCGCTGCGACCAGGTCGGCCGGACGGGTGTCCTTCAGCAGGAACCCGGACGCTCCGGCCTGGAGGCCGCCGAAGGCATACTCGTCGAGGTCGAATGTCGTCAGCACCAGCACCCGGGTGTCGGGCACCAGTGACGTGATCCGCCGGGTGGCTTCGATCCCGCCGATGCCGGGCATCCGCACGTCCATCAGCACAACGTCTGGGCGCAGTCGTACGGCCGCATCCACGGCGGCCTCGCCGTCGCCGGCCTCGCCCACGACGATCAGGGTGGGCTCTGCCTCGAGCACCAGAGAGAACCCGTACCTGACGAGTTGCTGGTCGTCCACCAGGAGTACTCGGATGGCGTCGGTCATGCTCTCTCCTTCGTCCAGAACAGTCGCACGAGAACGCGCCAGCCGCCGCCGGCAGCCGGACCGGCCTCTACCGACCCGGCAAAGAGCGCGGCTCGTTCACGGATGCCGAGAATCCCACGACCCGGCGGCTGTCCGCCGGGCGCGGCCGGGGCATCATCCTGCACCACGATCGTGACCGACTCGGCCGACCACGTCACGCCCACCGTCACCTGCGTCGCGCCGCGCGCGTGCCGCAGTGCGTTCGTCAGCGACTCCTGCACGATCCGGTACACGGTCAGCCCCACGGCCGGGTCTGCGGATGCCGAGCCGGCCAGGTCCAGCCGCACCGGAAGCCCGGCTTGCCTGAACTGTGCGGCCAGGTCGGTCAGCTGGAGGGCCCCGGGTTGGGGAGCGTGCTCCAACGTGGGCGTCTCTCCGTCGGTGCGTACGGCCCCGAGCAGCCTGCGGAGCTCGCCCAGGGTGTGCCGGCCGGTCTCGGCCACCTGCGCCATGGCCGCCATGGATTCCGTCGGACGTTCGGCTGCGGCCACCCGCGCCCCTTCCGAGAGAGCGACCATCACCGAGACGCTGTGCGCCATGACATCGTGCATCTCTCTGGCAATGCGTTCACGCTCCCTGGCGCGCGCGATCTCGGCCTGCTGATCCCGTTCCCGCTCGAGCTGAACGGCCCGGTCGACCAGCGCCGCGACGTATCGGCGTCGCTGTCCGGCGTTGACCCCGAACAGATGCGCGACCAGGAGCGGAACCAGCATCACGATCGCGGCGTTCAGCCAGTCGTTGAGCGGGTCCGCTGAAACGGGTGGTGCCGTGGGTTCCCAGAGTGGCAGGCCGTCCCTGGTGCGCTCGATCAGGATCCACGCGGCACCGCTGGCGACCACCGACGTCGCCAGGTAGCAGGCCCACGCCGTCATGGCGGAGCGGTAGGTGCCGACCGCGAACAGGGTGATGAGCGGGAGCACTGTTTCCGCACCAGTGCCTCCCGCCAACGACAGCACGCAGAGCACGGTGGCGGCCACGAGCATCAGGACCGGCCGGTGCCGGCGGAGCAGTACCGTGGCGACGCCCGCGAGGAGAAGCATCACCGTGAACCACGCCGGGGTGCGCAGCGGCGGGTTCGCGGAGATGAGGGCCAGCCCGGCGGCGAAGAGGCCGTAGAGACCGGCGGTGATGGCATCCGACAGCCACGGGAAGCGCAGCAGAGTCCGGCGCAGGGCGCCGGGCGGTGACGGCAGCACGAAACCGTTCGGCGGTGACGTCGCATCGCCGAACGGTCCTCTCCGTGTGGGTGTCAGGGTTCCTCCTTGCGAGGCAGCATCGCGCCGGTCTGCAGCGAAACGGCAGTCCACGCTAACACCACCAATCCGCTCGACACCGGGCTGAGTCTTCGTGCGGCGATCAGGCGTCCCGGCGACGTAGCCGGATGGCGCCCAGCACGATGAAGACACCGGCCCAGACAACGGCGACCGTCAAGCCGGCAGCCGGGCTGACATACCCGTCGACGAGATCCAGGAACACTCCATCGGCATCAAGGGCGTTGCTCATGGCGTCGCCGGCCTTCGACATCGAGAGGAGGTGGAGGTTCCGCACCAGTGTTGACGCGGGGAGGACGGACAGCACCACCGGCAGCAGGAGGATCACCGAGAGGACTGTCGCGACGCTGGCAGCGACAGAGCGCAGCAACGTCCCGATGCCCAAGCCGAGGACAGCCGAGAGACCGACATACACGGATCCACCGATGAGGGCGAAGAACACCCCGGGGGCGGTCAACCCGATCTCGATCTCGAGGGCGGCGAACATCGGGTGCGTCACGGCCCACGAACCGAACAGGGCGACGAGCGCCGCGGACGTCGCGGTGCAAAACAGCACCATGGTCTTCGCGGCGAGCACGGTCACCCGGGACGGAACGGCGATCAGCGTCGAGTGAATGGTTCCGCTCGAGTACTCCCCGCTGATCACGAGCACCCCGAGAATCCCGGCAATGAGCTGCCCGAACAAGACAGTGCCGATCGTGATCTGATCGAGCGTGAACCCCACCGAGGGCCCTGTCGGCAATCCGGCGTCTTTCATGGTCATGGCCAAGAGGACGCTCACGCCGAGCCCGAAAACGATGATCGCGAGCACAAGCCCAACGGTCGAGCGAAGACTGGTGAGTTTGATGAACTCCGAACGCAGGACGCCGGCGAAACTCAGACTTTCCTGACCGGGGATGAAGGTCACACGCTGTTTGTCGATGGTGGTCATTGGTGGGCTCCTGTTGCTGCTGGATTCGACGAGCGGTATTCAACTTCTCCGGCGGTGAGGGCGATGTACGCCTCTTCGAGCGAGCCCGACACCGATGCGACCTCGTGCAGCACGACGCCGGCCGTGGACGCTGCGACGGCGACCTCTTCGGCGGTCATCCCCGAGATCTCGATCGCACCATCCGTCAGCATCGAGACGACGACACCAGGGCCGGCGATAGTTTTCACCAGGCGTTCTGCGTCATGCGTGCGCACGCGGGTCACCGAACGGGTGGCTCCCGAGATGATGTCCCCGATAGCCCCCTCCGCCAGGATCCTGCCGCGTCCGATCACGATGAGCCGGTCGGCGGTCTGCGCCATCTCGCTCATCAGGTGCGAGGAGAGGAGCACGGTGCGCCCCTCCGCCGCCAGGCTTCGCATGAGCGTCCGCACCCAGCGGACACCCTCGGGGTCCAGGCCGTTGACCGGTTCGTCGAGAATGATCGTCGCTGGATCCCCCAGCAGGGCGGTGGCGATTCCCAGCCGTTGGCCCATCCCGAGCGAGAATCCGCCGACGCGTCTACCGGCAACGGAGTCCAGCCCGGCCAGGCCGACGACCTCGCGCACCCGGGCCGCACCGATGCCGTGCGTCGCCGCAATGGAGAGCAGGTGCTTGTAGGCCGAGCGGCCGCTGTGAGCGGCCTTGGCGTCGAGCAAGACGCCGACCTCCCGGAGCGGTGCGCGGTGCTCATGGTACGGGCGTCCGTTCACTTCGACGCTGCCGGCGGTCGGCCGGTCGAGACCGACGATCATCTGCATCGTCGTGGACTTCCCCGCCCCGTTCGGACCGAGGAACCCGGTCACTCTGCCGGGCAGCACCTGGAAGTCGATCCCATCGACGGCGGTTCGTTGGCCATAGCGTTTCGTGAGCGTGCGTGCCTCAATCATGTGTGTTCTTTCGCATGCCAATCACGCTAGGAGCCCGGCGCGCGCACCACATCGGCCCACGGTCCACAGTTCGTGGCCGGCGCCCGGTACCCCAGTACTGGGTGCAGCCGGGCGGGCGGACCCGCCAGGCCGCTGGGCGCCGCCCCGCCGGCCCGGGTTGCGGGGAGGCTTCCCTCCGCGACCTCGCAGGAAGGGGATCTAGAATCGACCCCATGACTACCTCTGCCCGGCCCCCGCAGGACGCGTCCCAACCGCGGCGCCGCGACGCCCGGCAGAACCGGGAACGCCTCATCGACGAAGCCCGCAGCATGATCGCCGAGCACGGCGTCGACGCCTCGCTCGAAGAGATCGCCCGCCGCGCCGATGTGGGCGTTGCCACCCTGTACCGCAACTTTCCCACCCGCGACGACCTGGTCAGGGCCCTGTACGACATCGCCCTCGCCGAACTGTTCGCCGTGCGCGGCGAGATCGAGGCGGCACCGTCGGCCTGGGCGGGTGTGGTGCTCTACACCGAGCGCCTCGCCGAATGGCTGGTGGCTGACCCGTCGCTGCCGCCGATCCTCAAGCGGATGGCGACCATCGATCCCACGGCGCGGCCGTCAGTTGAGCTCGAGAGCTTCATCGCCGCCCTCGTGCTGCAGGCCAAGAAAGACGGCGAGTTGCGCCCGGATGTCGACTCGATGGACCTGGCCGTGCTCGTCACCATGATCGGGTCGCTGGGCACCCTCGGCGGCGGTTACACCGGCCAGTGGCGCCGGCAGCTCTCCCTCGTTCTCGACGGGCTGCGGATGCCGGAGAAGCCCCGCCCCAAGCTGCCCGGGCGACCGCTGAGCGTCAAGGAGTTCCAGGCCACGGTGCACGGCCTCACCCGCCGCGCCAAACGCGCCGCCCGAGGCTCCCGCTCCGCCACCTGATCCACCCGCCCCGGTCGGGCCCATGCCCACTGGCGGCACGTGTTGGTGCCCGCGGCAGGTGTAGTGCCCCGCGGCCCGTGTCTCAACCCGTGCCGCCGCAGACAACCCGTGCCGCCGGATCGACGGAGTGCCGCGAGGTCCCCGCTACGCGGCGGTCAGCAGCCCAAGCAGCTCCCGGTACCGGGCCGCGGTCTGCGCCACGATCTCGGCGGGCAGCTCCGGCGGGGTGCCGGTCTGGTCCCAGTTCGCGGCCAACCAGTCGCGCACGATCTGCTTGTCGAAGCTGGCCATGCGCTCACTGGGGGTGGCACCGTCCAGCCATCGCGCCGCATCCCAGTACCGGCTGGAGTCGCTGGTGAGCACCTCGTCGCCGAGAGTCAGCAGACCGGTGGCGCGGTCGGCGCCGAACTCGAACTTGGTGTCGGCCAGGATCACGCCGGCGGTTTCCGCGATCACGGAGGCCCGGTTGAAGATCTCCAGCGATGCGTCCCGCAGCGCCGCGGCCACGTCGGCGCCCACGAGCTCCACGGTGCGCTCGAACGAGATGTTCTCGTCGTGCTCGCCCATCGGGGCCTTCCACGCCGGCGTGTAGATCGGTTCGGGCAGCCTGTCGCCGTTCTGCAGGCCGTCGGGCAGCGGGATGCCGCAGACAGTCTGGCTGGCGACGTACTCGAGCCAGCCGGAGCCGGTGAGGTAGCCGCGCACGACGCACTCGATCGGGTACATGTCCAGGGTCTTGCAGAGCATCGCCCGGCCGGCGACGGCGGCGGGGATCAGGCTCGACGCATCAACCCGGTGGTCGGGCACGAGGTGGTTGGGAACGCCGTCGAGCTGGTCGAACCACCACAGGCTCAGGGTGGTGAGCAGTTCGCCCTTGCCGGGGATGCCCGGTTCGAGGACGTGGTCGAACGCGCTCACCCGGTCGCTGGCCACGACGAGGACCCGGTCGGCGTCGGCCAGGCCGGTCGCACCGTCCGGCACGTACAGGTCGCGCACCTTGCCCGAGTAGACGTGCTGCCAGCCCGCCAGGGCCAGAGCGGCCATCAGTTCGCGACCTTGGCGGCGATGTCTCCGCGGTGCTGAGAACCCTCGAGCCCGATCAACCCGACGGCCTCGTAGGCACGCGCGCGGGCCTCGGTGAAGTCGGCGCCAACGGCCACGACGCTGAGCACCCGGCCGCCGGTGGCGACCAGCGCCGAACCGTCCAGGGCGGTCGCGGCGTGCGCGATGGTCACACCGGTCACGGTCGCGGCCTCGGCCAGCCCGGTGATCACGCGGCCGGTCACGGGGGTCTCCGGGTAGTTCTCGCTGGCGATCACCACGGTCACGGCGGCGTCGGTGGAGAACTCCGGGCGGGGCAGCCCGGCCAGTTCCCCGGTCGAGGCGGCCAGCAGCAGGCCGGACAGTGGCGTCACCAGGCGCGGCAGCACCACCTGGGTCTCCGGGTCGCCGAAGCGTGCGTTGAATTCGATTACCCGGATGCCGGCATCCGTGAGAATCAGCCCGCAGTAGAGCAGCCCGATGAACGGGGTGTCCTCGGCGGCGAGCCGGCGTACGGTGGGCAGCGCGATCGTCTTGATGACCTCGTCGACGAAGGCGGTCTCGCTGCCGAAGCCGGCATCGAGCCAGGGCAGCGGCGAGTAGGCGCCCATGCCGCCGGTGTTGGGGCCCTCGTCATTGTCGGCGAGGCGCTTGTAGTCCTGGGCGGGGGAGAGCGGCAGCACGGTGTGGCCGTCGCTGAGGAAGAAGAGGGACACCTCCTGGCCGGAGAGGAACTCTTCGACGAGCACGGCGCCGTGCTGCAACCAACGCACCGCGTGGGCGAGGGCGTCATCACGGTCGGTGGTGACGAGCACACCCTTGCCGGCGGCCAGGCCGTCGGCCTTCACCACGTAGGGAGCACCGTACTCGTCGAGGGCGCCCTGCGCCTCGGCGAGGTTGCCTGCGCGCACGGCGCGGCCGGTGGGCACGCCGGCCTCGTCCATGATGCGCTTGGCGAAGGTCTTGCTGCCCTCGAGGGCGGCGGCGGCCTGGCCCGGGCCGAACACGGGGATACCGCGGGTGCGCAGGGCGTCGGCGACGCCGGCCACCAGCGGCGCCTCGGGCCCCACCACGACGAGGTCGATGTTGTGTTCCTGAGCGAAGTTCGTCACCACGTCTGAGTCGGTGGGATCAAGATCGACCACGGGCACGTCGGCGGCGATGCCGGCGTTGCCGGGGGCGGCGATCACGTGGGGTCGCGGCTCCTCACGCAGGAGGGCAGTGACGATGGCGTGCTCGCGGGCACCGGAACCGAGGACCAATATTCTCACCGGATCAGGCTACCCGGCGAACACGGTCGTGCGCACCCGAGCGCCTGCGGGGCGTCACAGAACCGTCAGGAGGCGGCAGACTGGGAGCATGGCACGCGCGAGGATCGATGACGGGTTGGGCAGAACCGCCGTGAAGGCGTACCTGGCCGACGAAGCGGGCGCGACCCGCGACACCCGAGCGCTCGCCGTGCGGTACACCCTGCAACTCCTCGCCGAGCAGGCCGAGGGCAACACCGTCGAGGTGAGGGTTCCCCCGTTCGGCGCCACCCAGTGCATCGCCGGCCCCCGGCACACCCGCGGCACCCCGCCCAACGTCGTCGAAACGGATGTCGCCACCTGGCTCGGCCTGGCCACCGGCACCCTGGCCTGGAGCGACGGTCTCGCCTCCGGCCGCATCCACGCCTCCGGGCAGCGCGCCGACCTCAGCGCGGAGCTGCCGCTGTACCCCTAGCCGCACCCCGTGCCCCGGATCGGCAACAGTTGCGGTGCGCGGCTCAGGCCAGGACGGCGCTGACCTCGGCCAGCGACGGCATCGAGCTGGTGGCGCCGTGTCTGGTCACCGAGATCGACGACGCCACGGTGGCCCAGCGCACGGCGTCGATCATCCGCTCCTCGGTGATGCCGGCGGCGGACACGGCGCCGGGCGACTGCACCGCAGCCAGTCGCGCCACCAGCGCGCCCACGAAGGTGTCGCCCGCGGCGGTCGTGTCCACGGCCGTGACCGGTCGGGCGGGTGCCAGCCCCAACACCGTGCCGTCGTAGGCGAGGATGCATCCCTCGGCGCCGAGGGTCACGATCGCCCAGGTGCGGGCGTTACTGAGCACCTCGGCGGCGCGGGCCGGATCGCTCTCACCGGTGAGTTCGGCGGCCTCGATCTGGTTGGGCACGACCAGGTCCACCGACGCCAGGAAACCCGCGGGCAACTCAACGACGGGCGCGGGGGTGAGCACTGTGAAGACGCCGTTCGCCCGGGCGATCGTGATGGCCGCCGCCAGCGCCGCCACCGGAAGTTCGCACTGCATCACCAGGAACGAGGCCCGCTGAATCGTCGATTCCTGCTCCGCGGTCAGCGCGGTCACCGTGGCGTTGGCGCCGGACACCACGACGATCGAGTTCTCGCCGGAGTCCACGACGGAGATGTGCGCGGTGCCCGTCGGCGCCGATACCTCGGCCAGGCCGACCGCACCGATGCCCTCGCCGGCCACGAGGTCCCGCAGCTCGCGGCCGTAGCCGTCCGCGCCGATGGCGCCGATGAAATCGATGTCGCCGCCCTGCCGGGCCGCGGCCACGGCCTGGTTCAGGCCCTTGCCGCCGGGCACGGTGCTGAAGCCGGTGCCGAACATCGTCTCGCCGGGCTTCGGTAGGCGGGGCTGGCGCACCACGAGGTCCATGTTGGCGCTGCCGAGCACGGCGATCCGGTTGGTCCTGCTGAAATCGTTCACCGGCCCAGTCTGACGGATGCCGCGTGCGACAATAGAAGCGTGAGCTCCGCAGATCAGCACGACGACGCCGAGACGCGACAGCCCGGCAGCGTCCAGCCAGCCGCGATCCGGCCCGGCCCTGCCGTCGTCGCCGGAACCCCGGTACCCGTCGAACCCACCGAGACCGTCGTGTCGGAGGACACTCTCGTTGTTCGTCGGTCGCCCAGGTACACCAGCTTCATGATCGTCGGTGCCGTCGTCGGCGCCCTCCTGGCCCTGCTGCTCACCGTGATCTATCCGCGGAACGCCGACTTCGATCCGGCCCAGGTCTTCGGATTCCTGCTGCTGGGCGGCGTCGCGATCGGTGTCGCGGTCAGCTGCCTCGTCGCCATGGTGCTCGATCGAATCGTGGGTCGCTCCTCAACCACGGTCGTCGTCGATAGACTTGACGCGAACTCAACACGCGCCTTCGAGAATGCGGATCCTGGATCCGACCCCCAACCTTCCAACGAGAATTCCTAGTAAAGGGGCTGCGGCTTGCCCGGTGGCGACGGACGACTGAATCATGATCTTCTTCCTGGCGAGAAGGGTCCGCAGGATGCCTGTGGAGTCTTCGGTGTCTGGGCTCCGGGCGAAGAAGTAGCCAAGCTCAGCTACTTCGGCCTGTACGCCCTGCAGCACCGCGGCCAGGAATCGGCGGGTATCGCGACCAGCGACGGCTCGAAGATCCTCATCTACAAGGACATGGGCCTGGTCTCCCAGGTCTTCAACGAGGCCTCGCTCAGCACCCTGCTCGGCCACCTCGCGGTGGGGCACACCCGCTACTCCACCACCGGGTCGTCGAGCTGGCAGAACGCCCAGCCAACCCTCGGCCGCACCGCAGCCGGCACCGTCGCGCTCGGCCACAACGGCAACCTCACCAACACCGCCGAGCTGCTCGAGCTGGTGCGCGAGCGCTACCCCAAGGTCGACGGCGAACTGGCCCGCGGCAACACCACCGACACGGCGGTGATCACCGCCCTGCTCACCGGCGACCTCGACCACACCCTCGAAACCACCGCCATGGAGGTGCTCCCGCGCCTGCGCGGCGCCTTCTGCCTGGTCTTCATGGACGAAACCACCCTCTACGCCGCCCGCGACCCGCAGGGCGTGCGCCCGCTGGTGCTCGGCCGGCTCGAGCGCGGCTGGGTCGTCGCCTCCGAAACGGCCGCCCTCGACATCGTCGGCGCCAGCTTCGTGCGGGAGGTCGAACCCGGTGAGCTGATCACCATCGACGAGGACGGCCTGCGCAGCCAGCGATTTGCCGAGGTCAAGCGCGCCGGATGCGTGTTCGAGTACGTCTACCTCGCCCGGCCCGACACCACCATCGCCGGCCGCGGCGTGCACGAAGCCCGCGTCGAGATGGGCCGCCAGCTCGCCGCCGAGTATCCCGTCGAAGCCGACCTCGTCATCCCCACCCCCGAGTCCGGCACCCCCGCGGCAATCGGCTACGCCCAGGCATCCGGCATACCGTTCGGCCAGGGGCTGGTCAAGAACACCTACGTGGGGCGCACCTTCATCCAGCCGTCGGAAACCATCCGCCAGCGCGGCATCAAGCTCAAGCTCAACCCGCTCAAGGCCGTGATCAAGGGCAAGCGGTTGATCGTCGTCGACGACTCCATCGTTCGCGGCAACACCCAGCGCGCCCTGGTCAGCATGCTCCGCGAGGCCGGCGCCGCCGAGGTGCACGTGCGCATCTCCAGCCCGCCGATCACCTGGCCGTGCTTCTACGGCATCGACTTCGCCTCGCGTGCGGAACTCATCGCCACCGGCCTCGGTGTCGATGAGGTGCGGCAGGCCATCGGCGCCGACTCGCTCGGCTACCTCTCGGAGGACGGCATGATCGCCGCCACCGAGCAGCCGCGAGAGAGCCTGTGCACAGCCTGCTTCACCGGCGTGTACCCGATCAAGCTGCCCGAGACCCAGCACCTGGGCAAGAACCTCCTCGAGCGCGACTTCTCCACCTCCGACGGATGCGATCCAGGTCCCGACGCCGAGTTCGAGAGCGTGCTCACCCCTGACCCGGAGCGAGCCACCGTGCTCATCGAACACGGTCAGGTCCCGTTCGGCGATCCCGGAAGACCAGAATGAGCAACGCAAGCTACGCCGCCGCCGGAGTCGACACCCATGCGGGTGACCTCGCGGTGTCCCTGATGAAAACCGCCGTCTCGGCCACCCACGGTCCAGAGGTGCTCGGCGGCTTCGGCGGTTTCGCCGGTCTCTACGACGTCTCGTTCCTCACCGGCTTCACACGCCCGCTGCTGGCCACCTCGACGGATGGCGTCGGCACCAAGGTCGCCATCGCCCAGGCGCTCGACAAGCACGACACCATCGGCCAGGACCTGGTGGGCATGGTCGTCGACGACATCATCGTCGTCGGCGCACGCCCCCTGTTCATGACCGACTACATCGCCTGCGGCAAGGTCGTCCCCGAGCGCATCGCGTCCATCGTCGAGGGCATCGCCAAGGCCTGCGCCTCCACCGGCACCGCCCTCGTCGGCGGGGAGACCGCCGAACACCCGGGCCTGCTCGGACCCGACGACTACGACGTGGCGGGAGCCGCGACGGGTGTCGTCGAGGCCGACCAGGTTCTCGGCGCCGAGCGCGTGCAGTCGGGCGACGTCGTCATCGCGATGGCCTCCTCCGGTCTGCACTCCAACGGTTTCTCCCTGGTGCGGCATATCCTCGCCCAGCGCGGCATCGGCTACACCGACACCTCCGCCGAGCTCGGCGGGGTCGTCGGTGAGGCGCTGCTCGAGCCCACCCGGCTCTACACCGGTCCGCTGCTCAGCGTGCTTTCCGACCCCGAACTGGCCGGCGTTGTGCACTCGCTCAGCCACGTCACCGGTGGCGGCATCGCCGCCAACCTGGCCCGGGTGCTGCCAGTGGGCAGCTGGGTCGAGGTCGACAGGTCCACCTGGTCACCTCCTGCGGTCTTCAGGGTGCTCGGCGACATGGCCGGCTCCACGCTGGAGAGCGCAGAAGGCACCTGGAACCTTGGCGTGGGCATGTTCGCCGTCGTCGCGGCACACGCCGCGTCATCCGTGATCGCCCGCCTGCAAAACGAAGGCATCCCGTCCTGGGTCGCCGGCCGAGTCTCGATGGCGCCGCACGACCTCACCGGTTTCGAGCAGGGAGCCAAGGGCGTCAACGGCGGGGCCGTTCGCCTGGTCGGCGGCTACGCCGCCTGACCCCGTCTCACCCGGCCACCGGGCGCGACAACGGACCGCCCCGAGGCAACTGCCTGGGGGCGGAACCGACGCTGAGAGTTGCCCGGGAAGCGGTCGACGGGCGCGCCAACACGACAGCCGCGCACGAGAACGTGCGCGGCTGATCGAGAAACGGGCTAGGCGCGCTTCTTCTCGTCTTCGGTGTCGTAGTGGTCGACATAGTCGTCCGACTCGTCCGACGTCGTCTTGTTCGCTTCGTACTCCGGCCACTTGGCCAGGTCCTCGTCGAGCCGCGGGTCGGTCACCGGATGCCCGGTGAGCTCGCGTTCGAGCGCGTTGTAGTTGGTGTCCGGGCTGAAGTACTTCAGCTCGCGGGCAACCTTGGTGTGCTTTGCTTTTTGACGGCCGCGCCCCATGCGTGACCCCCTAACGATGCCAGGCCGGGTGAGTGATGAGTCACCCGGGAGTTGCCGAACGGAATAGTGAAATCTAGCCGCTAGTTTAGCATGGTGGGCCTCTCGCCCCGATGCCGCGGTTCCGCGGTCAGAACCCCAGGGAAGAGGACGCATGGTGAACGCCACGGCTGTGCCGGTGGTGATCATCGGTTCCGGCCAGGCCGGACTCTCCGTGGCGTACCACCTCAAGCGGTTCGGGCTCACGGCGGGGCGTGATTTCGTGATCTTCGACCGCGGTGCGGATGCCGGTGGCGCCTGGCAATACCGCTGGGAGTCTCTGCGCCTCGGCGCTGCTCACAGGGTCAACGACCTCCCCGGCCTGAACGAGCTCGGCCTGAGCTTCGAGACCGCCGACCGTTCCCGGCCCGCGCGGGACGTGGTGAGCGAGTACTACCGACGTTTCGAGGAGCATTTTGAACTCAACGTCGTGCGCCCGGTCTCAGTTCAGTCGGTGTTCAACCGACGAGCCGACCTCGTCGTGCGCACAACATCCCCGGTCTACGGCGAGCGGGAGACCCTCGCCGGCTTGCTGGTCAATGCCACCGGCACCTGGGGCGCACCGTTTGTGCCGCACTACCCGGGCGCCGGGCGGTTCGCCGGCCGCCAGCTGCACACCACGGGCTTCAGGGATGCCGCCGAATTCGCCGGTCAGCGGGTCGTTGTGGTCGGTGGCGGCACCTCCGCGATCGGCTTCATGCTCGAGCTGGAGGGTGTCGCGGCGAGCCTGACCTGGGCCTCGCGTCGCCCGATCGATTGGGTGCACACCGAGCATCTTGATCTCGAGGGGGCATCGGCCGCGGTGGCCATGCAGGACGACGCCGCCCGCAATGGCCGCGCGCTGCCGAGCATCGTCAGCGGCACCGGCGTGCCGGTCAGCCGACGCATCCAGGGCGGTATCGATAGGGGCACCCTGGTGGCGCGGCCGATGTTCGTCGGTCTGGAGCCGACCGGGGTGCGGTGGGCGGACGGCTCCGTCACCGAAGCGGACGCGATCATCTGGGCCACCGGGTTCCGGCCGGAGCTGCGCCACCTGGCACCGCTCAAGCTGCGAGACCAGGCGGGCGGGCTCGTGGTCGGCGCCGGCTCCTCCTGGACGGACCCGCGGATCTTCCTGGCCGGCTACGGGCCACAGGCCAGCACCATCGGCGCCCGACGGGCCGGCCGGACCATTGCTCGGCAGGTCTTCGCCCTGCTCTGACGCGTGCCTACTTGCGCTTGCGCCGGTTCGGGTTGACCGGCCGGGGCCGCGGCTTCATCGGCGGGCTGGCCGGGCTCGACTTGGGGCCGACATCCTCTGTCTGCACTGCCACGCTCGTCGTGTCCATGCCCGCCGGAGCGAGGGGCTTGCGCGGGATCGGGTGCGAGCGCACGGGCTCACCGCGACGCTCCTGGCCGGGGATCGGTCGGGACCTGCGCCCGTAGATGAGCTCGGAGGAGTCCAGCAGCCACGGCACCAGCGCTATGGTCACGCCGTGCACGAGCATCAGCTTCTGGCGCAGTCGGCGGGCCTTGTGGTTGTGCAGCAGCGACTCCCACCAGTGCCCGACGATGTAGATCGGCGTGTACACGGTGACAACCTCGGAGCCGTACTCCTCGCGGCGGTCCTTGATGTAACAGATCAGCGGCCAGCTGATGTCGCGGTACGGCGACGCCACGATGTTCAACGGCACCTGGATGTTCTGCTTGGCCCAGTCGATGATGAGGTCCTCGGTCTCCTCCTCGTCGATCGACACGTGCACGGCCTCCAGGCTCACGTGCCTGGCCGCGATGGCGTAGTCGAGGGCCTTGAGCACGGGCTTCTGCATCTTGCCCACGAGCACGATGGCGTGGTCGCCCTGCGAACCGAACGTTGTGATCGGGTCGACCTCGATCTCCTTGGCCACGTCGCGGTAGTACCGGTTCACGCCGATCATCAGCACGAACAGGATCGGCATCATCAGGAACACCAGCCAGGCGCCATGGGTGAACTTGGTGATCGTGACGACGATCAGCACCACGCCGGTGAGCGCGGCCCCGAAACCGTTGATCGAGAGGCTCCGGATGATCGAACCCCGGTTGGGCGGATCCGTCTTCAACAGGGTCAGCCAGTGCTTCACCATGCCGGTCTGGCCGATGGTGAACGACACGAAAACGCCGATGATGTAGAGCTGGATCAGCACCGTGAGGTTGGCCTGGTAGATCACGATGATCACGATGGCGGCCAGAGCGAGCAGCACAACGCCGTTCGAGTAGATCAGCCGGTCGCCGCGGGTGCTCAGCGACTTGGGCGCGTAGGAGTCGCGGGCCAGCACGCTGCCGAGCAGCGGGAACCCGTTGAAGGCCGTGTTCGCGGCCAGCAGCAGGATCAGGGCCGTTGCGCCCTGCAGGATGAAGAACATCAGCGAGTTGTTGCCGAAGGTGGCCGCAGCGATCTGGGCGATCAGGCTGCGCTGGGGCTGGGTCTCGCACTCCGCCCAGCCGATCAGGTCGCAGGGGTTCTCCGCGTAGTGCACCTTGGAGAACAGCGCCAGCGCGGTGAGCCCCACGAACAGCACAATGGCGATGCCGCCCATCAGGGTCAGGGTGATCTGGGCGTTCTTGATCTTGGGGCGCTTGAAGGCCGGTACGCCGTTGGCGATGGCTTCCACGCCGGTCAGGGCGCTACATCCGCTGGCGAAGGAGCGCAGCAGTAGCAGGATGAACGCCGTCTGGGCGAGGTTGTGGGCCTCCACCTCGAATCCCGCCGACTCCGCGACCGGCGCGTCGCCCAGGGCCACACGGCCCAGGCCGACGACGATCATCAGCAGCACACTGCCGATGAACAGGTAGGTGGGCAGAGCGAAGGCCTTGCTCGACTCGGCGACTCCCCGCAGGTTGACGGCGGCGAGCACGATGACAAAAAGCACGGCCAGTTCCACCCGTAGTGGTGCCAGCCCGGGCAGCGCCGAGATGATGTTGTCCACGCCGCTGGACACCGAGACCACGACGGTCATCACGTAGTCCACGAGCAGGGCGGATGCGACGACGANAGTCCACGAGCAGGGCGGATGCGACGACGAGGCCGGCCTTCTCGCCGAGATTCTTGGAGGCGACTTCGTAGTCGCCACCACCGTTGGGGTAGGCCTTGATGAGTTGCCGGTAGGAGGCCACCACCACCACCAGGAGCAGCACGACCACGGCCGCGACCCAGGGTGCGAAGCTCAGGAAGGCGAGCCCGCCGAGGGTCAGGATCATCAGCAGTTCCTGCGGAGCGTACGCGACGCTGGACAGCGGGTCGCTGGCGAAAATCGGCAGCGCCAGGTGCTTCGGAAGCAGCTGCCCGTCCAGGTGTTCGCTGGCGAGCGGTTCGCCGATTATCCACCGTTTCGGTGATCGGGCTTCAGGTGCTGGGGGGTTCCCCTCTGGTGTCACGAGGGACGACACTACTCCGATGCACCTCGCTGTCAAGTTGTCGGCACATTGACAGGATCAGCCGGGCGTTTTCGCAGCTGAAGTCCGGTCGATCGTTCGCATCGTTCCGGCTGATGGGCGCGCAGTTCCGCACGCTGTGCCTGGGGAGTCCGGGCCTCCACCGTGCGTCCGGACTCTCCCAGCTGCCGCGCAGGTTACCGCGTGAGCGAGTCGCGGATGCTGGCACGCACGGCGTCGAGCTGGCGCCGCAGTTCCGGCACGGTGTCGGCCGGCATCGTCGAACGGTAGGCCTGGCGGCGCAGGTCGGCGCGCACCTGCTGCCGGAACTCGTTGAGCACCATGTCGGCCTCCCTCAGCGCCAGGTTCGCGTCGCCGGTGGGGCGGGCGTCCGCCGTGGACTTCGTCGGCTCTGGTGGCTTCTGGCGGGCGGCCGAGGCCAGGTCGGCGCGCAGGCTCTTCATGGCCTCGGTGACCCCCGTACGGACCTCGTCGGCGAGGCGACGCACCGAGTCGGTGACCTCGCTCTCGATATTGGCCAGGTCGTCGGCGCGGGCGGCGAGCTCGGCGCGGCCGGCGTCGGTGATCTCGTACACGGTCTTGCGGTCGCCGGCCGTCTTGGTGACCAGACCCTCCTCCTCGAGCTTTGCCAGGCGCGGGTAGATGGTCCCGGCGCTCGGGCTGTAGGTGCCGCCGAAGCGGTCGCTCAATGCCTGGATGAGCTCGTAGCCGTGCCGAGGACGCTCGGCAAGCAGGCTCAGCAGGTAGAGGCGCAGGCTGCCATGGGCGAAGATCGGGGTCATGATGACGCTCCGTCACCCGCGGTGTCGGTGCTGCCGGCCGTGCTGCCCGCGTCGTTGACGCCGGCGCCGTGGCGGCGGATGACCGAGATGTTTCCGGATACCGAGTTCGCGCGCAGGTCGAGCCAGGCACCGTCGAGGTTGCCGGTGCTGCCGTCGTACCCCTTGCCGAGGGTGCCGCGGATGGTCTGGTTGTCCAGCTGCAGGGTGCCGGAGACGGTGTTGATCTTGTAGCGGGTCGGCACGTCGGCGCCGATGCGAACGGTCAGGCTGCCGCTGACGAGGTTGGTGGAGACCTGGTCTGGCACGCCGTCGATATCGAGGAAGACAGCGCTCGTGACGCCGTCGACGGTGAACCGGCCGATGTCGCCGCTCGCGGTGACGTCGCCGGATACAGTGTGCGCCACGATGTTGCCGGTGTGATTGCGAACCGACATCTCCCCGTTCACGCCGTTGAGCTCGAGGTCGCCGATGATGTCGTCGACCACGAGGTCGCCGGAGACCGTGCTGAGCTTGGCGTCATTGCGCAGCCCCGTTACGAGGGCGTCAGCCGTGACGACGCCGAATTTCATGGCGACATCGCGGGGGACGGTGATGCTCACCTCGGCCTTGGCGCTGCCGCGGAAGGAGGCGAACACGTCGATGAAGTTGTCCCAGCGCAGCTGGGGGTGATCGATCTCGAGGGTGTCATCGACCACCGAGATCTTGAGGTCCTTGCCCGAGACGCTGTGCACCTCGATGCGCGCGCCCGGTTCGTCGCTGCCGATCACGTCGACTTTTCCGCCGATCAGGCCCACTTTGAGCGAGCGAACCAGCTCAACATCGATGACCTTCGTCTGCCCGGGGGCGACGAGCCATTTTTCCTGCGTCATAGTCTTCTCCTTCGCGATATATCGCGTTCAATGCATCTCAAGATATATCGCGTCTTGACGCCCGGCAAGGCCCTCACGGCAAATCCGAAGGTAGCCCGGCCAGCCCGACCAGTCCGGTCAGTAGGGGAAGATCGTCAGCCAGTCGCGGTTGTGGGCGTGCACCAGCACGAGGAACACCGCGAGGTCGAAGAGCAGGTGTACGCAGACCACGTAGGTCAGCGATTTCGTGATCGAGAAGGTGTAGCCCTGCAGCAGGGCGAAAGGGATCGTCAACAGGGGCCCCCAGCTGCGGTAGCCGAGTTCCCACAGGAACGAGACGAAGATCACCATCTGCAGGAGGTTCGCCGTCCAGAAGGAGAAGTGCCGCCTGAACAGGGCGAACACAGTGCAGATGAAGAACAGTTCGTCCCAGATGCCCACGAACCCCACGCCAACGAAAAGCCGGCCGAGCTCGTCGGGCGCGCTGATGCTCGGCCAATTCAAGTAGGCGCCGGAGCGGATGAAATAGCTCGGCAGAATGAGGTACCCCAGCAGCAGCACACCCACCAGGTACCAGCGTTCCAGGGTGGTCCAGCGCTGCCCGGTCTTGATAGGGAACCAGACCTGGCGGTCCCCGAAGGCGCGCCGTGAGATGAGGTACGGCACGGCCACCGCGGCCGAGAGCACCACCCCCATCAGCGCCATGTTGGGATAACTGATGTCGGCCTCGACCGAGATGGTGCTGATGATCAGGAGCCCGACCGCGATGAGGAGCAGGTCGCGGAACAGCGCCCGGTCCACCAGCACGGCCACGAGCAGGGCCGCCGCGAGCGTGGCGTAGCCGGGCAGCGGCATCCGCAGTGCGAACAACAGCACCGCCGAGGTCGAAATCAGTGCCGCTGCCAGCAGGCGAAGCGGCGCGTTCGCGGATGCCCGCTCCGGCGTCGCCGGAGCATCCACGGCGGCTTCGTCTCCCATCATGCAATTCTGGCCGAAACCATCGCCAGGGTAAACAGTGCTCCGCCCGGCCGCCGGGGGAGGCCCCCTGCCGGACCGGGCCATCGGGCACTAGGTTCGGTGAATGGCGACGAACCCTTCTCACGAGCCGGGCCCGACCGGCGCCCTCGAACCCGGCTCGCTCGAGCCGGGTGACAACGGTCACCTGGATCCCGTCGTGCTGGCCGCCCGCCTCATCGCCATCGATTCCACCAACCCCGACCTCTGCCCGGACGGCGCCGGCGAGGCCGAGATCGCCGACTGGTGCGCGCAGTGGCTGGCCGCGCGAGGTTTCGAGGTGCATCGGCTGGAGGAACGTACCGGCCGGCCGTCCATCGTCGGCATCAAGCGCGGCACCGGCGATGGTGCCTCCCTGATGCTCAACGCCCACCTCGACACCGTCGGGGTCGACGGCTACGAGGGCGACCCGTTCTCCGGCGCCCGGCACTCCGACCGGGTGCACGGTCGCGGTGCCTTCGATACCAAGGGAGGCCTGGCCGCCGTCCTGGTCGCCGCGCACCGGGCCACCCTCACGCCGCTGGCCGGCGATCTGCTGGTGACGCTGGTGGCCGACGAAGAATTCGGCAGCCTGGGCACCGAGGAGGTGCTGCGGCGGTTCACCGCCGACGCGGCCATCGTCGTGGAGCCGAGCGAGCTCAGCCTCACCGTCTGCCACCGCGGTTTCGCCTGGTTCGAGCTCACCCTGCACGGGCGGGCGGCCCACGGGTCGATGCCCGGCCAGGGCGTCGACGCCATCCGGCATGCCGGCCTGGTGCTTCAGGGCCTCGATGAGCTCCGGGCCGGCATTGAGCAGAAACCCGCGCACCCGCTGCTCGGCCACGGCAGCGTCCGGGTCGCCACGATCACCGGCGGTACGGATGCCGCGACCGTCGCCGCGAGTGCCACCCTCACCATCGAGCGGCGCACGCTGCCCGGCGAGACCCCGGAGCTGATCGAGGCCGAGCTGCGGCGCCTCCTCGACCGCCTGGCCCGTGACACCGCCGACTTCCGCTACGACCTCACCCGTCTCGTCGCCCGCGGCGCATTCGAGGCCGATCCAAACTGGCCCATCGTGCGCCTGCTCGACGAGCAGGCCGAACGGGTGCTCGGCCACGCTGTCGTGCAGAGGGGCGAGCCGTTCTGGACCGACGCCGGCCTGGTCCGGGAGGCCGGCATCCAGTGCCTGCTGTTCGGGGTCGACGGCGCCGGAGCGCACGCCCCTGTCGAGTGGGCCACGGAGTCGTCGATCCATCAGGTCGCCGAGATCCTCGAAGACACCATCGTCGCATTCTGCGGTTGACATTGACGTAGCGTCAAGAATTATCCTGGACGTCGCCGGGCGGCCCGCCCGACGCCGCTACCGAAAGGACCGCGACACCGATGGACCACTCGATCCAGGACATCGCCCGGTTGGCCGGAACCACGAGCCGCACCCTGCGCCACTACGGCGCCGAGGGGCTGCTCCCACCGAGCCGGATCGCAGCCAACGGCTACCGCTACTACGACGACCGGGCGCTCGTGCGGCTGCAACGCATCCTGTTGCTGCGCGCGCTGGGCCTCGGGCTGCCGGCGATTCGTGAGGTGCTCGACCTTGAGACCGACGAAGCGGCGGCCCTGCGATCGCACCTCGGCTGGCTCGAGCAGGAGCAACACAGGTTGCAGCGTCAGATCCGGTCGGTGCAGACCACCATCACAGCTTTGGAGAGGAAGGACCAGCTCATGGCAGAGGCGATGTTCGACGGCTTCGACCACACCACTCATAAGGAGGAGGTCGAACAGCGCTGGGGAGCCGACGCCTACGCCGGCGGCGACAGGTGGTGGCGGGGCATGAGCCCCGCGCAACGTGCCCAGTGGCAGGCGACGACCGCCGCGCTCCAGGCCGACTGGCAGGATGCCGCCGCGCGACGGATCGCTCCCGCCGGTGCCGAGGCGCAGGAATTAGCCCGGCGGCACGTGGAGTGGCTCGACGGTGTGCCCGGCATCCCGCGAGAGAACGGCCACCCGGCCGCCGCCTACGTGCGCGGGCTCGGCGAGATGTACGTCGCCGACGACAGATTCGCGGCCCACTACGGCGGCCAGGCCGGGGCCGGCTTCGTGCGTGACGCCCTAGCGGCCCACCTGGACCGCACCCTCTAACGAGGCGGCGTTCATCCCGCGAGAGCGGGAAAGTGGTCGCCTCCGCCGGCCGAGGTCGCCACCGGGCCGCTTTCGCGAGCTACGCGGGATCGAACGCGGGGGTCGTCGCCTCACGACGGCTGCGGTCCCGGTCCCTGGCGAACAGCGGCAGCGTCCACTGACAGAGCGGCCCCACCAGGAGGGCGAACAGCACGGTGCCCACCCCGACGTTGCCGCCGAGCACCCAGCCGGTCGCGAGAACCAGGCCCTCGATGCCGGTGCGCACCGTCCAGATCGGCCAGCCGGTGCGGGCGTGCAGCCCGGTCATCAGGCCGTCGCGCGGACCGGGGCCGAGTCCCGCACCGATGTAGATACCCGAGGCGATGGCCAGCAGCAGCAACCCGGCGGCGAACAGCAACACTCGCAGCCACAGGGCGAGGTCTGCCGGCACCAGCCACAGGCCCACATCCGCCGCCGGGCCCACAAGCACAGCGTTCAGGACGGTGCCGATGCCCAGCCGCTGCTTGAGCGGGATCCACAGCAGCAACACGATGCCGCTGATGATCGTGGTGATGACTCCGAAACCGAGGTGCAGCTGCCCGTCGATGCCCTGGGTCAGTACGTCCCACGGGGCCACCCCGATCGCGCCGCGCACGATCAACGCGATACCGATCCCATACAGGAAGAGGCCAATGATGAGCTGAATCACACGACGGGTCATGAGAGTCAATCCAATTGCATCAGCACCCTGTCCTCAAGTAGCCAATTTGCCTAGAGTGGCTTCATGTCGTCGAACCAGCTCACCGCCCGCGGCCTGGAGTCATTGCTGGGCGACTGGCGCACGGCGGGCAGCGCCTACCGGGCGTTGGCCGACCGCATCCGCCTACTCACCCTCGACGGCCGCATCCCCACCGATAGCCGGCTGCCCGCCGAACGCGACCTCGGCATCAGGCTGGGGCTCAGCCGCACCACGGTCACGGCCGCGTACCGGCAGCTGCGCGAAGCCGGTTATCTGCACAGTGTGCGGGGCTCCGGCAGTGTCGCCCGTCTGCCCGGGGTGACCGTCGTGGCGGATGCCGCGGTGCCGGCCGGCGTGCTCGATCTCGGCCAGGCGGTGCTGCCCGCCTGGCCCGGCCTCGCCGAGGTGGCCGCGCTCGCCGCGGCGGACCTGCCGGCGCACCTGACCGGCTCTGGCTTCGACCCCGTCGGCCTGCCCGAACTGCGCCGGGCCATCGCCGACCGCTACCGGGCCAGGGGGCTGCCCACCGAGCCCGAACAGATCATGGTCACCGTCGGCGCCCAGCACGCCATCGCCCTGCTCGCGCGGGTGCTGATCAGCCGGGGCGACAGGGTCCTCGTCGAGACGCCGACCTACCCGCATGCCTACGAGGCGCTGCGGGCGGCCGGCGGTCGCCTGATGCCGGTGTCGGTCACCGCCGCGCTGCCCGGCGCGGACGCCGGCTGGGACGAGTCGGCGTTGTTGCAGACGATCCAGCGCAGCAATCCGGTGCTCGGCTACCTGATGCCCGACTTCCAGAATCCCACCGGGCAGACCATGCCCGTTGCCCAACGAGAACGGGTGCTGGTCGCGGCCGCCCGGCAGGGCACCGTGCTGATCAGCGACGAAACCATCGGCGAACTCGACATCGACCGGCCGGGGGAGTTCGGCCCGTTCGCCGCCTCGGCCGACCCCGACCGGCCCGACCTCGCCGTCACCGTCGGGTCCGTGGGTAAAACGGTCTGGGGCGGTCTGCGGGTGGGCTGGATCCGGGCCGACCCCGGCCTGATCCGCAAGGTGGCCGCGGCCCGGCTCGCCAACGATCTCGGCACCCCGGTGCTGGAGCAGCTCATCGTCACCCGGCTGCTGCGGGAGCTGCCCGAGATTCTCGAGTCCCGCCGGACGCTGTTGCGGGCGGGGCGGGACCGTCTCGTGACGGGTCTGAGCACGCGGTTCCCCGACTGGCAGGTGCCCCACGTGGACGGCGGCGTCACCCTGTGGGTCAACCTCGGCCGGCCGGTCAGCTCCCAGCTCGCCCTCGCGGCGCGCACCCAGGGGCTGCTGCTGCCGGCCGGCCCGCGCTTCGGCATCGACGGAGCGTTCGAGAGGTTCCTGCGCATCCCGTTCTGCTCCGGTCCCGACGAGATGCCGCGTGCCCTCGACGCCCTCGGGCTGGCCTGGGAGTCGCTGCTGCGGCATCCACTGCCCGACACCGGGTACCTCGCCGATGTGGTCTGACCGTAACCAGACCGTCACATCTCACGGCCGCCGGCCCCGCAGGTGGCTACTGTGCAATGGGATACTGATCGGGTGTATTTTCTCTCGGTCTTGAGCATGAAGAACCGGGCGCTCATCGCGCTCATCACCATCGTCGCGGCCGTTTTCGGCTCCCTCGCGCTGACCAGCCTCAAGCAGGAGCTGATCCCCTCCCTGCAGCTGCCGACGCTGCTGATCTCGACGAGCTACCCGGGTGCCTCGCCCGAGGTGGTCAACGATGACGTGTCCACGCCGATCGAGACCGCCATCCAGGGCATCGAGGGCCTGGAATCCACCTCCACCACCAGCAGCACCAACTCGTCGCTGGTCAACGCCACGTTCACCTACGGCACCGACCTGGTCAAGGCCGAATCCAAGATCAGCCAGGCCGTCAACCGCATCAAGACCACCCTGCCCGCCGACCTCGACCCCCAGGTGATCAGTGGCAGCATCGACGACTTCCCGGTGCTGTCGCTCGCCGTGTCCGGCGGCGACGCCGACACCATCGCCGACCAGCTCACCCGCAGCGTCCTCGGCGACATCCGCGACATCGACGGGGTGCGCGATGCCGCCCTCGTCGGCGACATCGGCCGGCGCGTCACCATCACGCCGGATGCCGCGGCCCTGGCCGCGCGCGGCCTCAGCGCGAGCGCCATCCGGGACGCTCTGCAGCAGAACGGGTCGCTCATCCCGGCCGGTTCCCTCACCGAGAACGACACCACCCTGTCGGTGCAGGCCGGCACCAAGCTCGGCTCCGCCGAGGACATCGCCGCGCTGCCTCTGATCGCCAGCGCCGCAGCCGGCCTGTCGCCCGCGGCGGCCGGACCGGCCTCGATCGGCGACGTCGCCGCTGTCGCGGTGGTCGACAACCCCGTCACCAGCATCTCCAGGGTCGACGGCGAACCAGCCCTCACCATCTCGGTGACCAAGGTGCCGGCCGCGAACACCGTCGACGTCTCGACCGCCGTGCGCGCCATCCTGCCGCAGCTCGAAGACGCCGTTCCCGGCACCACCATCACCGTGGTCTTCGACCAGGCCCCGTTCATCCAGGAGTCCATCGACGCGCTCACCCAGGAGGGCATCCTCGGCCTGATCTTCGCGGTCCTGGTGATCCTGGTCTTCCTGTTGTCGGTGCGCGCCACCCTGGTCACCGCGATCTCCATCCCCACCTCGGTACTCATCACGTTCATCGGCCTGCAGTCGGTGGGCTATTCGCTCAACATCCTCACGCTCGGCGCCCTCACCATCGCGATCGGCCGAGTCGTCGACGACTCCATCGTCGTCATCGAGAACATCAAACGGCACCTGGTCTGGGGCGCCGACCGCGCCGAGACCATCGTGCGCGCGGTCCGAGAGGTGGCGGGCGCCATCACCGCCTCCACCATCACCACCGTCACGGTGTTCCTGCCGATCTCGTTCGTCGGCGGCTCCACGGGCGAGCTCTTCCGACCGTTCGCGCTCACGGTCACCATCGCCCTCCTCGCATCGCTGTTGGTCTCACTCACGATCGTTCCGGTGCTGGCCTACTGGTTCCTGCGCGCGCCGAAGCCCGCCGCCGCCGAGCCGTCCCCGGACGGTCAGGCAATCGCCGCGTCCGCCGCCATCACCGCCCCGCCAGTCGCAGCCCCGCCAGTCACAGCCCTGCCACTCACAGCCGCGCTGGTCAGCGCCGGGACGGCACCGGCCGCCGTCGCACCGACCACCTCGTCCACGCCGACCACCCGCAACCGGCACGCCGCGCCAGACGCCGACGGCTTCGACGAACGCGATGCCCGCGAACAGCCCAGTCGTCTGCAGCAGGGTTACCTGCCGGTCATCCACTGGACCCTCAGGCACTACGTGGCCACTCTCTTGCTCGCCGCACTGGTCCTGGTCGGCACCGTCGCCATGCTGCCCTTCATGAAGGTCAACTTCCTCGGCTCGACCGGCCAGTCCACTTTCCAGGTCAGCCAGGAGCTTCCGGTGGGCACCAGTCTCGCCGCCCAGGATGCCGCCTCCACCGCGGTCGAAGACGCCGTCCGCGCCGTCGACGGGGTGAGCATCGTGCAGGTCTCCATCGGTGGCGGCAGTGCGTTCGCGGCCTTCGCCGGTGGAGGGTCGTCCTCCAGCACCGTCACCTACTCGGTGACCACCGACGATTCCGCGGATGCCGACGCGGTCCAGGTCGAGGTGCGCGAGCAACTCGACACCCTCGACGACGCCGGCGAGATCACGGTCTCGTCCGGGGGCGGCTTCGGCGGCTCGTCGGACATCGAAATCGACATCACGGCGGCGTCCGGCGCCGACCTGCAGACCGCATCCGACGATATTCTCGCGGTCGTCGGCGAGCTCGACTCCCTCACCCAGGCCAGCAGCAACCTCGCCGCCTCCCGCCCGTACGTGGCCGTGACCATCGACCGCAGTGCGGCGGCCGCCGCCGGGCTCAGCGAACTGGCCCTCGGCACGCTGGTGTCACAGGCGATGCAGCCCAGCACGATCGGCTCGATCGTGATCGACGAGGCCACCCTGTCGGTCTACCTGCAGTCGGGCTCGTCCCCGACCACCACGGCGGAGCTCGCCGCCCTGCAGATCCCCACTCCCGCGGGGCTGGTCCCGCTCGACAGCCTGGCCGCCGTGCAGCAGGTCGACGGACCGTCCACCCTCACCACCACCAAGGGGCTGCGCACCGCGACGATCTCAGCCACGCCCAACAGCGACGACCTCGGTACCGCCACCGCCCAGGTCACGACAGCCCTGGCCGACACCGAGCTGCCCACCGGTGCCACGGCGAGTCTCGGCGGCGTCTCGGCCGACCAGACTGACGCGTTCCAGCAGCTGGGCATCGCGATGCTCGTCGCCATCCTGATCGTCTACATCGTCATGGTCGCCACCTTCCGGTCGCTGTTGCAACCGCTGCTCCTGCTGGTATCGGTGCCGTTCGCGGCGACAGGGGCGATCGCGTTGCAGGTGGTCACGGGCATCCCGCTCGGCGTCGCCTCATTGATCGGCGTTCTGATGCTCATCGGCATCGTCGTGACCAACGCCATCGTGCTCGTCGACCTGGTCAACCAGTACCGGCGCCGGGGGCAGAGCGTCTACGACGCCCTGGTGCACGGCGCGTCTCGCCGGTTGCGGCCGATTCTGATGACGGCGCTCGCCACCATCTTCGCCCTGTTGCCCATGGCCGTCGGGCTCACCGGACACGGCGGCTTCATCTCGCAGCCGCTGGCGCTCGTCGTCATCGGCGGCCTGGTGTCATCGACGGTGCTGACCCTGGTGGTGCTGCCGGTGTTGTACCTGGTGGTCGAGGGCGGCCGGGAGAACCGTCGGATGCGACGTTCACTGCGCTGATCTAGCCGATCCCGAGTCCGATCCCGCGGTCGGTGAAGAAGGGGAGTGGGTCGAGAGCCACGCCGTCGACGCGCACCTCGAGGTGCAGGTGGCAGCCGGTGGAGGAGCCGGTGGTGCCCACTCCGGCGATCACCTGACCGGCCGTGACGCTCTGGCCGGCAGCCACGAGGGTGGCGTCGTCTGCGATGTGGGCATAACCGGTGGTCACCCCGTCGCCGTGGTCGATCAGCACCCAGTTGCCGTATGTCCCGAACCGGCCCGTCTGGGCGACGACGCCGGCGCTGGCGGCGTACACCGGGGAGCCGCACGCGGTGGCGAGGTCGGCACCCGAGTGGAACGGCAGAACGCCGGGCAACGGCAGCTCAGGTCGGGGGCCGAATCCGTCGGTGAGGCTTCCCACAGCAGGAGTGGCCCAACCCCGGTCACTCAGCCGGGCCCCGAGGGTGCCGGCCAGCTGGCTGACCGCCTGAGTAGCGCGGTCCGCGGAGGCCTGGACTGAATCGGCCAGCGCCGCCTCGGCGTTCGTGCTGGCGGTTGCGAAGGCCGCGGTGGCCTGGCTCAGCGACACCTCCGCGGTCGCGAGGGCGTCCTGCTGCTCGGTGACGGTAAAAGCCAGCGCCGCCGTCTGCGCGGTGGCGAGGTCAGCCTGCAGGGTGGCCGCACGTTGGCTGTCCCTGTCGACAAGGGCTCGGATCTCGCTCATATTGCCCGCCAGCATCGAGATCCGGTCGACGGTTCCCAGCCGGGAGAGCAGGTCCGCCGAGCCCCGATCGCTGAGCAAGGCGTCCAGTGCTGCCGTGCCGGAGCCCTCTTGCACCATCGTTCGCACCAGGTTGGCCATCGTGCGCGTCGATACCTCTGCGCGAAGTGCGGCCGCGTCGGCCAACACGCGAACCTCCTCGAGCCTGGTGAGGGCGGCGGTCTTATCGGCCATCGTCGCCGCGAGATCGAGTCTGGCGGCGTCGTAGGCCGACTGGGCGTTGGCGCGGGCGCCCTCCGCGGCCGCGAGAGCGGATGCTGCGCGGGCGGCATCGAGCGAGGGAGCCGCCACCGCGGTGCTCAGCGGCCTCGTCGCGCGGCCGGGCGAGCGTGGGGCCGGAGACGACGGCCTTGTTGATGTCGAGGGGATGTTTTCTGGGCTCGTGGGGGGCGTGAGTGGAGACGTCGGGGGCGTGGAGTCGGTGGGCGGATCCGTGGGTTGGGGGGTTGGCTGCGGGGTCGGCGTAGGCTCCGCCGTCGGCTCCGGGGTGGGCGTCGGCTCCGGGCTCGTCGGGACACCCGGCGTTGGCGGACTGGTCGGGCTGGGGCTGAGCGGCGGCCCGGACGGCTCCGGGGACACGCCCGGCTCCGAAGGCTCGTCGATCGGTGACTCCGTCGGTTGCGGAGTCGGGGTCGGGGTGGGCGGTGGGGTGTCCGTGGGTGTGGGTGTGGGTGTGGGTGTGGGTGTGGGTGTGGGTGTCGGATTGTCGCTTGGCTGGCGCGTGCCGGTAGTCGTGCCCGTGGCAGCGGCGAGGGTTGACGCGGCGTCCATGCTTGTCGGCGCGCCCGCCGTGAGGACCGTGGAACCCAGCACGAGCAGACCCGCAATGGCGGTCGTTCGCAGTCGGCGTGCGCGCAGGACTCGGTGTGCAGCGCAGCCACGCGACGTCAGGGCCATGTCCGAATCGCAATCCCGAGCGGTAGAAAGTTGGCCGGTCAACCGGCAGTGGCGCCAGTATCGCACCGCGCCCTGGCGGCCGCTACGCGTCCGGCCGTACCGATGAATCGGCCGTTCCAGCGCTCCAGATCGAGCTGGAGTCGGATGACAGAACTGGCCTCACTGGCCCTACTGGGACTGCGGGTCCTACTGGTCCTACTCGCACTGCGAGGTCCTACGGGTTCAACTGGCGCTACTGGTATTTGCGGTGTCGTGACCCGCCGTCCGGTCAGGTCCTGTCGTTCGGCTCCTGTTTCCGATGTTGCTCCTGCGTGGCTGGGTTCTTGCTGGGCATTTCGATGAGTGTTTGGCCGGGGTCGATGGTTGCCGGTGGTCGTAGCCAGTATTGGTCCTGGTGTTCGAGGATTTGCCAGCCTTGGGTGTGTAGTAGTCGGTGGTGGGGGTTGCAGAGCAGGATGCCGAGCCGGAGGTCGGTGCTGCCGTGGTCACGGGCCCAGTGTTGGATGTGGTGGGCTTCGGTGAGGGTGGGTGGTTTGTCGCAGTCGCCCCATCGGCAGCCGCCGTCTCGGGCGGCTAGGGCGATGCGTTGTGCGGGGGTGAAGAGGCGTTCTTCGCGGCCGACGTCGAGGGGTTGGCCGGTGGGGTCGAAGGTGATGTCGATGGTGCCGGAGTCGCAGATGAGTCGGTCGATGGTTTGCTGGGACACGGGTGCGGGGTTGCCTTCGAGGTAGCCGTTTCCGGTGCCGTCCGGTAGTGGGGCGAGGATCTCGGCCGGGTCCTGCAGGTGCACCTGTTTCCCGGGCGGCGGTGTGGGGGTGGGGCTGAGGGTTGTGAGGATGCGGACGGCGGGTTTGCGGCCGCCGAGCATGCGGTGGGGGCTGGCCTTGGTGCCGGCTGTGAGCAGGTCGAGGAAGTTGTCAGCGGTGAGTTGGTCGGTGCTGCGGGGGTCATCGCGCACGGATTGGGCCCATTCGGCGCGGGCCGGGTCGACGAAGTGCACTCCGCCGCGGCGGGGGCTGGTGAGGCTGTCGAAGGTGGAGACGATGAATTCGCCCTGCTCGGGCGGGAACAACCCGTTGATGCAGACCTGCCCGGTGGGTAGTTTCCAGACTCGCAGGTAGCGGTCGTCCCAGGCTTTCTGTTCTCGGACCGCGATGCCGGCCTCGTCGAGGCTGTCGCGCATCCGGCGGGAGCGTTTGAGGAGGTGGTCCACGGTCATCGTGCGCGCTTGACCGAGCAGGGTGTGCACGGCGTCGGTGAGGGCTGGCCCGGTGACGACGGTGTCGACGTCGCCCAGCCCGGTGCGGATCGCGTGTGCCGCGGCCACCGACAGGGTGCCGTCGGCGATGGTGTGCGAGATGGGCGTGTACCAGGGCAGCGGGACCGGCTCGCCACCGGCACTGCCACCGGCACCGGTCATGCCGGGGCCCTCGGTCTCGCCGCCCTCGTCGGTCCCATCGACGAGCCGGCGGGCGGCTTCCTCCTCGGCCGCTGCTGCGGCTTCGGCCTCGGCGGCTTCGGTGCGCGCGAGCATCCGGCCCACGTCGACCAGCTTGCGCGCATCGGTCTTCGTCGCCCCGGTCACCTTCTGAATCAACGCGTCGGGCGACAGGAAGCCTTGCTGAGCGGCCAGACCCTGCTGGCCCAGCTCCGGCCGCGACCGGTACGCGAGAGTCTTCGCCAGCCACACCGCCCGGGTCTCGACCAGGTTGCGCAACCGGGCCAGATCACGTTGACCGGTCAGAACCTGCGTATCCGACAGGGCGTCGTAATCGGCGCTGCAGCAGCCCAACCCCGACACGGCCTCGACCGCCACCGCCAGCGCATCCGCCGACCCGTCAGCACCGGCCACAGCACCGACCACAGCACCGGCCACCGGGCCGGGCGGAGCGCCGGGACCAGGGGTGAATGCATCTTCGATGGTGGACATGCAAGCAGAGTATCCCGACATCGAACCCGTGTGTGATAAAACCTCGAGTTGTGGATAACTCTTTTCGAGCCGTGCGCCGGGCTCAGTCCGTGTCGAGGTGCTCGTGCAAAAAGGCCGACACCGCACCGCGCATCGCCGCATCGAGGATGCCGATGGAGTGCAGGCTGCCCGGCACGGTGACGAGCTGGTTGACGATGCCGAGGGCGTTGAGCTCCGCGGCGAAGCCGGTGGACTGGCTCAGCGGAATGAACTCGTCAGTGGACGCCCCGACGAAGACGGGCGGGTCGGTGCGATCCAGCGACCTGACGGCCGACGCGTCCCGGGCCGCCCGACAGTCCAGCAGCGATTCGCAGTCCAGGTAGTCGAGCACGATCTGCTCAAGCCCAGAGGAGCCGCCGGCCACCACGATGCCGTCGTAGCTCAGGTCGACGGGCCCGGAGAGCTCGGCAACTGCCGCGACCCGGCTGCCGTCGGTGAGCGATCCACTGCCGCGGGCACCGAGCAGCGTGGCCAGGTTGCCGCCCGCCGAGCCGCCGAAGGCACCGATTCGGTCGGGGTCGACGCCGTAGCGCTCGGCATTGGCGCGCATCCACTCGACGGCGCGGCCCAGGTCTTCAATGGCAGCCGGAAAACTCACCGCCGGCACCAGCCTGTAGTTCACCGAGTACGCCACGAACCCCTCGGAGGCGAGCCATTCGCAGACATTGCGCCAGTCGCTGTTGCCTTTGTCGCCGCGAGCCCAGCTGCCGCCGTGGATGGAGAGCACCGCCGGCCGGAGGGTGGCTTGAGAGGGCGTCTCGGTGTCCGTGCCCGGTTCCATCGCGCCAGCGGTGGCCGGATCCGCGGATGCGTCGTCGGCGGGAGCCGCCGTCGGCTCGGGCTCAGCGGACGGATCGGGCGCGGCCGTTTGGCCGGCCGCCGCGTCCCCGGTGCCGCCGTCCACGTCAGCGGTTGACCCGGCATCCGCTTCCGGCGGCGAGCAGACGTCGAGGGTGAGCTGGGTGCCGTCAGGCTGGGTGGCGTAGACGACGTCCTCATCGATCACGGCGTCCCCGGGCGCGGTGAAGGTGCGGATGCCCACGATCGCCGTGGTGTCGACCTCGCTCGCGGTTCCGCCGGCCTGTGCGGGCGCCACCGGGCGCAGGTTCCAATGCAGGCCGCCGAGCAAGGCGGTGGCCACGACGGCCATGCCGCCGGCATAGGCGACGAAGAGAACGAGAAAGCGTCGGGAGCCGAGTCCGATGATGCGGCGACCGTTACTCACGGATGCTCCTGAAATGTGCTGGGTGCGGGTGCTTTCGAGAATAGATCGGTCGGGCCCGGCCCGCTAATCGGCGGGCGTCAAAACGCCGGCCGGGCGCGTCGCAGAGCGGCCCGACGGCGGCCTCAGCGGGGCTTCAGGCCTTCGCGGGGACGTCGCGGGTAATCCCCGGGCTCAGAGCGGCGAGCATCCGGGTGACGTCGAGGGCCGCCGCGCTGGCCGCGACGATGGCTTCCGCACCCAGGTCACGGTGCTCATGGATCGCCTGGGTCATGGCGGCTGCGGCATCCTCGGCCGCCCGCAGGGTGTCGAGACTCGGTTCCCCGGTGTCCCATTCATTGACCAGGGTGGCCGTCGCCCGCACCGCCGCACTCAGCGCCGGTCGCAGCGCCGCCGGCAGTTCCACGGGCACCGGTGTACCCCAGGCCGCCCCAGCGAGCACGTCGGTGAGGTCGCGCACATAGAAGGTCGCGTTCTCGAGCGCCGCCAGGTCGTCATAGTCGGTGCTGAGATCGTGCGGCCGGATGCGCGCCCGCGGGTTGATCCGGCGGCTCTCGTCGGCCTCCGCCAACGCGCGACGCACGGCGGTGCTGGTGCTCGCCAACGTGGCGCCCTGCTTGGACCATTCGCCCTCCTCGGGCGGCCAGCTCGCCTCGAGCGCGTCGGCAACCGAACCCAGGTGTAATCCGAGCGCACTCCGCAACCTGGACAATTCCTTCACCGCGGCAGTCACCCGCAGCGGGGGTGCGACGAGGAGGTTCACCGCCAGCCCGACAACGATGCCCAGGGTCATCTGCGAGACGTATCCGATCGAATAGCCGTCGGCGTTCGGACCGCCGACGATCAGCACGAACAGTCCCGCGATCGGCACGTACTCCCGTCCGGCGCCCAGCTGGCGGATGCCGCCGAACAGCATGCCGATCCCCACCACGAGCGACACCGTCAGCACGCTGGGTTCGCTGAAGATGATCACCGCGGCCGCCAGAGCAATGCCGATCACCAGCCCGGCAAGGGTCTGCATGGCGTTCTTGATCGACCCCATCAGGGTCGGGAAGCTGGCCACGATGACGCCGAGCGGCGCGTAGTAGGGGTAATCGTTGGCGACGCCGGGCATCAGGGGGGCGAGCTTCCAGGCGATCGCCACCGCAACGGCCGTCTTCACGGCCTGCAGAAGGCGGGGATGTGCCACAGCGGTCTTCACCAGGCCACCGGTGGCACGCGGGGAGAGATCGGGAGTGCGCATCGAACGAGTCTGCACGATCCCGGGCCTCCCGCCCAATCGCGGCGGGCCCCGCAGGCCCAGAGGTTTCGGCGCCATCGGCATAGAATCGCGGCATCACCTGGGCCTGTCCCCGCGGGGAGAGCTCGAAAAGGAGGCGTCGTGAAGATTGCGATAGCGGGAGGAACCGGCACCGTCGGGCGTCACGTCACCGACCTGGTCAGCCGTCTTGGGCACCAGCCTGTCGTCCTCGCCCGGTCGACCGGACTCGACCTCGTGACCGGAGACGGGCTCTCCTCGGCGCTCGACGGTGTTGACGGGGTCATCGATGTGGTCAACACCTCCACGTTGTCCGCTAAAGCGTCCACCCGCTTCTTCGGCACGGCCACGGCCACTCTGCTCAGGGCAGAGGCCGCCGCCGGGGTGCGGCACCACGTCACCCTCTCGATCGTGAATGCCGACACGGTCTCCGCCGGGTACTACGCGGGCAAGGTCGTCCAGGAGGAGACGGTGAAACGCGGCGCCGTGCCGTGGACCATGCTCAGGGCCACGCAGTTCCACGAGTTCGCGGCCCAGACCCTCGGGCGAGGCTCGCGCGGCATCCTCACCCTGGTGCCCGTCATGCGAACGCAGCCCGTGGCAGCGCGGGAGGTTGCCCAGCGGCTCGTCGAGCTTGCGGTGGGCCCGCCGCGCGGGCAGGTGCCCGATCTCGGCGGCCCACGGGAGGAACGCCTTGTCGACATGGTGCGCGACTACGCCCGAGTCACGCGCACTCACACCCGCATCGTGCAATTCAAGCTCCCAGGCCGAATGGGCACCGCGATGCGAGACGGCACCCTGTTGCCGGCCCCCAACACCGAACGCGGTGCCCAGTCCTTCGCACAGTGGCTCGACGGCATCGCGCACCCAAAGCCGGCCGGCTAGCAACCGTGACTTTTGGGACTCGATAAGGTAACGTAGACAAGTCGGCTCTTGACACCGCGTGTTTCATTGTGTGCGCGGATGGGTTTGTAAGTCAGGATGGGCCGGTTTCCCAGTAATCCGCTGGTGAAAAATCACTGTATGTGAACGGCCCCGGCCATAGACTGCCCGGGTTCTCAGGTTGCGTCGCCGTGCGACGCACTACTGCCATGTACTCAACACAACCCAGAAATACTTCTATGCCTTCTAGCAAGAAGCCGGCCGTCGGCCGCGCAGCCAAGAACTTCGACCCGAGCCACTCCAAGGGCGGCCCCAAGGGCGCACCCAAGGGCGGCAGTAAGAGCCCCGGACACCGCGGCTACCGCGCAGACGAGGGCGCTCCCAAGAAGCAGCGCTGGAACGCCGACGAGCGCGCAGCGCGCTCCGGTGAGCGCTCCTCCTCCGACCGTCCCGCCTACGGTGACCGTCCCGCCTACGGTGCCCGCACCGAGCGTCCGGCCTCCAACGAGCGTGCCCCGCGCACCGACCGTCCCTCGTACAACAACGACCGTCCCGCTCGCGGCGACCGTCCCTCCTACAACAACGACCGTCCCGCTCGCGGCGACCGTCCCTCCTACGGCGACCGTGCCCCGCGCACTGACCGTCCCTCGTACAACAACGACCGTCCGTCGTACGGCGACCGTGCCCCGCGCACCGATCGCCCGTCGTACAACAACGACCGTCCGGCTCGCACCGAGCGTCCGTCCTACGGCGACCGTGCCCCGCGCACCGACCGTCCGTCGTACAACAACGACCGTCCGTCGTACGGTGACCGTGCCCCGCGCACTGATCGCCCCGCCTACAACGACCGCAACAGCGACCGTCCGGCCCGCACCGAGCGTCCGTCCTACGGCGACCGTGCCCCCCGCACCGACCGCCCGTCGTACAACAACGACCGTCCGTCATACAGCAACGACCGCCCGTCGTACGGTGACCGTGCCCCGCGCACCGATCGCCCCGCCTACAACGACCGCAACAGCGACCGTCCGGCCCGCACCGAGCGTCCGTCCTACAACAGCGACCGTCCGGCCCGCACGGAGCGTCCGTCCTACGGCGATCGCCCCGCCCGCACCGACCGCCCGTCGTACAGCAACGACCGTCCGGCCCGTGGCGAACGTCCCGCGTACAGCAATGACCGCGCGGCCCGCAACGACCGTTCCAACGACGGCGGCCACTCCAGCAACTTCTACCCCGACCGCGACTCCAAGCCCAAGTTCGCCGCCGGCGACGACGTGGTGCTCGAGCGCCTCGAGGCCATCGCCACGACCGCAGAAGATGTTGTCGGCGTGACGTTCGGCGACCTCGGGCTCGGTGGCAACATCGTGCGCGAGCTCGCTCTCCTCGGCGCTCCGTCCCCGTTCCCGATCCAGGCCGCGACCATCCCCGATGTGCTCGCCGGCCGCGACGTGCTCGGCCGCGGCAAGACCGGCTCCGGCAAGACCATCGCGTTCGCCGCTCCCATGATCGAGAAGCTCATGGAGAACAACGGCGCCAAGGACCGCAAGATGGCCCGCAAGCCCCGCGCGCTGATCCTGGCCCCCACCCGCGAGCTGGCCCTGCAGATCGACCGCACCGTGCAGCCCATCGCGCGCAGCGTCGGCCTCTTCACCACCCAGATCTACGGCGGCGTTCCGCAGTACCGCCAGGTCAGCGCCCTCCAGCGCGGCGTGGACATCATCATCGGCACCGCCGGCCGCATCGAGGACCTCGTCGAGCAGGGTCGTCTCGACCTGTCCGAGGTTGTCATCACGGTCCTCGACGAGGCCGACTACATGTGCGACCTGGGCTTCCTTGAGCCGGTTCAGCGCATCCTGCGCCTCACCAAGAAGGGCGGCCAGCGTCTGCTGTTCTCGGCCACCCTCGACAAGGGCGTCGCCTCGCTGGTCAAGGAATTCCTGACCAACCCAGCCGTGCACGAGGTCGCCGGTGAAGACCAGGCCTCCAGCACGATCGACCACAAGGTGCTCCTCATCGAGCACCGCGACAAGGCCTCCATCATCGGCCAGCTTGTCGACCGCCAGGGCAAGACGCTCATCTTCAGCCGCACCCGCGCCTACGCCGAGCAGCTCGCCGACCAGCTCGAGGACGCCGGCGTCAAGGCCACCAGCCTGCACGGCGACCTCAACCAGGCCCGCCGTACCCGCAACCTGCAGATGCTCACCAGCGGTCGCGTCAACGTTCTCGTCGCCACGGACGTCGCCGCCCGCGGCATCCACGTCGACGACATCGACCTGGTCATCCAGGCCGACATGCCCGACGAGTACAAGACCTACCTGCACCGCGCCGGCCGCACCGGCCGCGCCGGAAAGTCCGGTACCGTCGTCACGCTGATCCCCAAGCAGCGTCGTCGTCGCATGGAAGACCTGCTCGACCGGGCCGAGATCGACTCCAGCTTCACCTCGGCCACGCCGGGCGACGCCTCGATCACCGCTCTGGCGAACCTGTAACACCAGCGCACAACCGGCAGGGCATCCGTTTCGGCGGGTGCCCTGCCGGCGGTTAACCGGCGCGCGAATCCGTCGCGCACGATCGGGGATGCGGTACGGTTTTGTCGTTCGCGTGCTCCCTCACAATTCGGGTTTGTGACAGCGCGCGCGAGCACAGGATGTCTGTGGGGCATCCGCGGGTGCTCCACAGATATCCGCCCGGCCTGGTCAGGGGGGGCGGATGCGCGCGGCTCAGCGGATGCTGGCGACGGCCTCGAGCACCCGGTCAGAAAAGTCAGCGGACAGCGGCGCCGAACCGGCGCTCTCTGCGGCGGCGGCCTGACCCTCCGGGCTGGCCACGTAAGCCAGGTAGGCCGCGACGAGCTCGGCCTGGTCGGCGTCGGGATAGTCTTCGCAGGCGATCAGGTAGCTCACGAGCACCAGCGGGTACACGCCGGGGGCCGTGGAGGTGCGGTCGACATCCACCACCAGGTCGTTGGGGTTGTCCCGCTCCACCAGGGGCGAGGCATCGATGATGGCCGCAGCGGCCTCGGTGGAGTAATCGACGAACTCGTCGCCCACCTGCAACGCCGCGACAGAGAGGTCACCGACCCTGGACGCATCCGCGTAGCCGATGGTGTTGTTGCCGTTGGCGACGGCGCTCACGACGCCGGAGTTGCCTTGGGCGCCCTCACCGGAATACGGAAACGCGTCGGCAGGCTCGCTCGTCCAGATCTCCGGCACATTCTGGTACAGGTAATCGGCGAAGTTCTTCGTCGTGCCCGAATCGTCCGAGCGATGCACCGCGGAGATCTGTTCGTCGGGCAGGGTGGCGTCGGGGTTCAGGTCGACGAGGGCGGGGTCGTTCCACCGCGTGATCGCACCGGAGAAAATGTTCGCGATCGCCGCCGGATCCAGGCGCAGGTTGTCCACGCCATCGACGTTGTAGACCAACACCAACGGTGACACGTAGACGGGCAGGTCGATGGCGGCGGACCCCGGCGCGCAGGCCGCGAACTCCCCGGCCAGTTCCTCGTCGCTGAGGGCGGAGTCGGAGCCGGCGAAGTCGACGCCTCCGCCGATGAACTGTTCCCGGCCCGCTCCCGAGCCCGTCGGGTCGTAGTTGATCGTCACGCTGGCGTTGGTCCGTTGGAACTGCGACACCCAAACGTCCTCGGCGGAGGCCTGCGCGCTCGACCCGGCACCGTCCAGCGTGCCGGCCAGAGTGCTCGTCTCGTCACCGGATTCGTTGGCGGCGCAACCCGACAGGAGCAGGGCGGCCACCGCGATCGACGTGCCGAGGGAAAATGCCGGGTGCCTGTTTGGTGCCATCACGGTTCCCATTCTGCCCGACCGGCGCCGCGTGTTCTCCGAGAGGCAGCTGAACGGCGCGGTCCTGATAGATTCGAGGAACCGCGACAAAGGGAGAATCATGACCACACGCTGGGCGCGCTTCGCCCGTGGGTGGATCGTCGCGGCCGTCTCCACGTTTGTTGCCGCGTTGTCGCACACCGTGGGTGGCGGAGGCGTGCCCGGCCTGTTGGCCGTGGTCGTGTCCCTGGCTTTCGCCGGGATCGTCTCCATCGCCCTGTCCGGCCGCACCCTGTCCACCTGGCGACTCACCGCGGCGGTGCTGCTGAGTCAGCTCATCTTCCATGGGCTGTTCTCCTTCGGCAGCGCGGGCGGCGCCCTGGTGACCACGGATGCGTCAACCGCGCACGCCCACAGCGCGGGCAGCGTCGCCGTGCTGGTGCCATCATCGATGCAAGCCGGCACCATGTCCGGAGCCGACCACGGGCTGATGATGACCGGGGCCCACGTCCTCGCCGCCGTGGTGACCGTCCTGGCGCTCCGCTTCGGCGAGCGGGCCTTCTGGGGTCTGTTCAGCACCGCGACGGTGGCCCTGCAGGCCCTCGTGCGGATCCTCGTGCTCACCCCGATCCCGAACATCCCCCAGACGATCTCGGCGTCCTCGGCCGCTCTGCCGCCCCGCGACCTTCTCGTCCTGCTGAGTCCGATGCGGCATCGCGGGCCGCCGGTGCACCTGTTCGCCTGAGCGTCACGCTCGGCCACCTTCAGTCTTCGCACCTCTTATATATATGTCGACCCATCCGTCGGCCGCCCCGCCGAATTTTCGTACCGAGCCCCGCCGTGCCTGTCGGCCCCGCGCGGGCTGCGGCCACGATTCGACCTCTCGCGTGTCGACCGGCCACAAAACCAAGGACCCATCATGAAGCTCTCCACGCCCGTCTTCGCCGCCACCGCCCTTTTCGGAGCCGGCCTGCTCGCCCTGTCTGCGCCGCTGGCCGCCAGCGCCCACGTCGATGTCGAACCGTCGTCGACCGCCGCCGGCTCCTACAGCCTGCTCACCTTCTCGCTCGGCCACGGCTGCGACGGGTCGGCCACCACCGGCATCACCATCGACATCCCCGACACCATCACCAGCGTCACCCCCACCATCAACCCGGGCTGGGACATCACGCCACTCACCGACGGCCAGGTCTCCTACACGGCTCTCACCCCGCTCGCCGACGGCCTGCGCACCACCTTCGTACTCAGCCTGCAGATCCCCGAGGACGCCGCCGTCGGCGACACGCTGGCGTTCCCCGTGCTGCAGTCTTGCGAGGTCGGGGAGACCGACTGGTCAGAGGCCGTCGTCGAGGGCGAGACCGAACCGGCCCACCCGGCCCCGTCGCTCACCGTCACCGAGGCCGGCGCAGAGTCCGGCCACGGTCACAATGCCGCTGCCGCAGCGGATGACGCCGCCGCGACCGAGCCGACCGCCACCGACGATGTGCTGGCCCGGTTGCTCGGCATCGGCGGTCTCATCGTCGGCGCCGTCGGCCTCGTGGTCGCCGTCGCCGCCCGCCGCAAGAACGCAGCATAGAGCTCCCCATGGCACCCATCCGAAACAGCCGCCGGCACGCCCGCATGCTGAAGCGGTCGGCGCTGGCCGGGGTCGTGCTGGCCGTCGCCAGTCTCGGCGCCACGGCCGCCCCGGCGTTTGCGCACAACTACCTGGTCGGCTCGACGCCGGCGGCGGGTTCGATCGTCACCGAGCAGCCCGGGACCGTATCGATCACCACCAACGACAATCTGCTCGACCTCTCGGGCCAGGGCGACGGCAGTGTCATCCAGGTCACCGGCCCGGCCGACGCGCCGAGATACTACGGCGACGGCTGTTCGACGATCGCCGGGCCCACACTCGAGACCGCGGTGCAGCTCGGCCAGCCGGGGGAGTACACGGTGACCTGGCAGGTCGTGTCGACCGATGGGCATCCGATCTCGGACACCTTCAGCTTCACCTGGCAGCCCGACGCGGCCCAGGTGCTCAACGAGGGTTCCGCGACCGCGCCCGAGTGCGCCACCGCTGGTTCAGGCCAGACCGGACCGGCCGACCCGGATGCGGCCGGCACCGATGTCTCGGAGTCCGGCTCGGCGGTCGACGTCACCGACCTGCTCTGGATCGGCGGAGCGCTCGTGGCAATCCTCGCCGCGATCGGCGTGACCCTCCTGCTGCTGCGCCGTCCCACCCCGAAATAGCCATCACCCCATCCCGCAGAGGGCAATTTCGCGAAAGCGGTGGAACGGTCACCTCGGGTGCTCCGAAGCAACCACACCACCGCTTTCGCGAGAGCTGCGGGCGGGCCGTGGCATCCATCCACAATGCCGCCGCCCCGGCCGGTGGCGTCGGTGGGCGCGGGTAGAGTTGGCGGGTGAGTTGGAACGCCGAGATACCGTGGGATCCTGACGAGTTCGAGCCACCGGACGACTTCGATGCCCCACCGCCCCCAGACCCCTACGGTCAGGGTGGCTTCGCCACGCCCGCGTCCGCCGCCGCCGGCCCGGCCGGCTCCGGTCCCGTCGATTTCGGCCCGCCCGCCGCCGGAGCAACGCTGCTCGCCCCGCCGCCGCCCAAGCGGGCCACCGCCAAGTTCAGCACCGCCGCCGAGGCGCTGCACACGGTCTTCGGCTACGACTCGTTCCGTGGTGAGCAGGCCCAGATCATCGACCAGCTCATCGGTGGCGGCGATGCCGTCGTGCTGATGCCCACCGGTGGCGGCAAAAGCCTCTGCTACCAGATCCCGTCGCTCGTGCGCGAGGGCACCGGCATCGTCATCTCCCCGCTGATCGCACTCATGCAAGACCAGGTGGATGCGCTCACCCTCGTCGGCGTGCGCGCCGCGTTCCTCAACTCCAGCCAGGACTCCGCCGCCCGCAACCAGGTCGAACGTGACTACCTCGCCGGCAACCTCGACCTGCTCTACGTCGCCCCCGAGCGATTGAGCAACGAGGCCACCAAGCGGTTCCTCGATCGCGGCACCATCGCCCTTTTCGCCATCGACGAGGCGCACTGTGTCTCCCAGTGGGGCCACGACTTTCGCCCGGACTATCTCGCGCTGTCCGAGCTCGCCGACCGCTGGCCCGACGTGCCCCGCATCGCGCTCACCGCCACGGCCACCGACGCCACCCACAAGGAGCTAACCGAGCGCCTGCAAATGGGCGAGGCGCAGCACTTCGTCGCCAGCTTCGACCGGCCCAATATCCAGTACCGCATCGTCGGCAAGAACGAGCCGCGCAAGCAGCTGCTCAATTTCATCAAGACCGAGCACCCCACCGACGCCGGCATCGTCTACGCGCTCAGCCGCAAGACCGTCGAGCAGACCGCCGAGTTCCTGCGCGCCAACGGCCTGAACGCCTATCCGTACCATGCCGGCCTCGACCAGGGCCTGCGCGCCCGCACCCAGTCCAGGTTCCTCCGCGAAGAGGGCGTCATCATCGTGGCGACCATCGCGTTCGGCATGGGCATCGACAAACCGGATGTGCGCTTCGTCGCGCACATCGACCTGCCCAAGTCCGTCGAGGGCTACTACCAGGAAACCGGCCGGGCCGGCCGCGACGGCCTGCCATCCACCGGCTGGCTCGCCTACGGCCTGCAGGACGTCGTGCAGCAGCGCCGCATGATCGACGAGTCGCCGGGGGACCTCTCGCACCGCCGCAAGATGAGCGCGCACCTGGACGCCATGCTCGCGCTCTGCGAGACCGTGCACTGCCGGCGGGTCAACCTGCTGCGCTACTTCGGCCAGGCCAGTGAACCCTGCGGCAACTGCGACACCTGCCTCACGCCGCCGGAGGCCTGGGACGGCACCGTTCCCGCCCAGAAACTGCTCTCCACGATCGTGCGCCTGCTGCGCGAACGCAACCAGCGCTTCGGCGCCGGCCAGCTCATCGACATCCTGCGCGGCAAGACCACCCCGCGCACCACCCAGCACAACCACGACCAGCTGGCCACCTGGGGCATCGGCGCCGACCTCACCGACCAGCAGTGGCGGGGAGTCGTGCGGCAGCTGCTCGCGCAGGGGTTCATCGCCACCTCCGGCGAATACGGCACCCTGATCCTCACCGAGGCCGCCGCAGAGGTGCTCGCCGGCAACCGCCCCGTGCAGCTGCGCAGCGAACCCGACAAGCCCGTGAAGCGCACCCCCGCTGCCCGCGCCGCCACCGCCAAGGCCGGCCTCGCCGAGCTCAGCACCGAGCAGGAGGCGCTGTTCCAGGCTCTGCGTGCCTGGCGCAGCACCACCTCACGCCAGCAGGGCGTTCCCGCCTACGTGGTCTTCGGCGATGCCACCCTGGTGGCCGTCGCGGCGGCGAAACCGCGCACGCTGGCGGACCTCGACGGCATCACCGGCGTCGGTGCGAAGAAGCTCGAGTCTTACGGCGAGGCCCTGCTCGAGGTCGTCGCAGCGAACGCTTGACCCACCCGGATCGACGGGGGTGGCGGAGCTCATCCGCCGCCCCTTTTGTGGGCCTTGGTAGGTTGAGTCGCCCCGTTGTTGTAGAAGAGCTACAGTCTGAGTGCGCCGCGCCGCGCCCTTCTTTGTAGCCCCGTCACGCACTATTTCCGCACTCGGCGCCCCCGATCTAACGTGGTCGAACACTCGACTTCCGCGCCGACGTTAGGACCAATGATGGTTGACACTGCCCAGCGCCCCACTCCCGCCCGGCCCGACGCGGTCGGCACCGACACCGGGCCCGTCCGGGTCGCCGGCGACCCGCTCGCCCCGCGCATCGACCTGCCCGCCCTGTCGCGCACCCTGCTCGGCACCTGGGCCGATGTGCGGCTGAAGGCCCGCGAGCTCACCGCCCGCCCTGACCTGCAGCGCATCGAGGGGCAGTCCATGGCGGACCACCGCCTGCGGGTGCTCGGTCAGCTCAAGATCCTCGCCGACAACGGCCACGTGCACCGGGCCTTCCCGAGCTCGCTCGGCGGTTCGGATGACCACGGCGGCAACATCGCCGGATTCGAGGAGCTCGTCACGGCCGACCCGAGCCTGCAGATCAAGGCCGGCGTGCAGTGGGGGCTGTTCGGCGCCGCCGTGCTGCACCTGGGAACCACCGTGCATCACGACACCTGGCTGCCCGACATCATGTCCCTCGCAGTGCCCGGCGTCTTCGCGATGACCGAGACCGGCCACGGGTCGGATGTCGCCGCCATCGGCACCACCGCCACCTTCGACGTGGCCACCGGCGAGTTCGTTGTGCACACCCCGTTCCGGGCGGCCTGGAAGGACTACCTCGGCAACGCCGCCATCGACGGCACCGCCGCGGTGGTCTTCGCGCAACTGATCAGCCTGGGCGTCAACCACGGCGTGCACGCCTTCTACGTGCCCCTCCGCGACGCCACCGGGGCGTTCTTGCCCGGCATCGGAGGCGAGGACGACGGCCTCAAGGGCGGCCTGAACGGTATCGACAACGGCCGGCTGCACTTCGACCAGGTGCGCATCCCGCGCACCAACCTGCTCAACCGGTACGGCGATGTCGCCGTCGACGGCAGCTACTCCAGCCCGATCGGCAGCCCCGGCCGGCGCTTCTTCACCATGCTCGGCACCCTCGTGCAGGGCCGGGTGTCCCTCGACGGCGCCGCCACCCAGGCCTCCGCCCTGGCGCTCACCATCGCCATCCGCTACGGCAGCGAACGCCGCCAGTTCACCGCCGGCAGCGACACCGATGAAGAGGTCATCCTCGACTACCAGCGCCACCAGCGCCGCCTCATCCCGCGCCTGGCCACCGTCTATGCGCAGACCTTCGCGCACGACGAGTTCCTGGTCAAGTTCGACCAGGTGTTCAGCGGCGCCGCGGCCACGGATATCGACAGGCAGGACCTGGAAACCCTCGCAGCGGCCCTCAAGCCGCTGTCCACGTGGAACGCCCTGGACACTCTGCAGGAGGCCAGGGAGGCCTGCGGCGGCGCCGGTTTCCTCGCCGAGAACCGCTTCGTCGGGCTGCGCGCCGACCTCGATGTCTACGCCACCTTCGAAGGCGACAACAACGTTTTGCTGCAGCTGGTGGCCAAGCGTCTGCTCACCGACTACAACCGCAAGTTCGCCGGCGCGGATGCCGGAGCGATGGCCAGGTATGTGGTGCAACAGACCGCGGGGCGCGCCTACCATGGCACCGGCCTGCGCACACTCGGCCAGTCCGTCGCCGACTTCGGCTCCACGGCGCGCAGCGTCGGAGCGCTGCGGGAGACCGGAACCCAACGAGCACTGCTCACCGACAGGGTTGAGACCATGATCGCCGCCATCGCCCAGTCGTTGCGGAACGCCAGCAAGCTGCCCAAGAAGGAGGCGGCCGCTCTCTTCAATTCCCACCAGAACGAGCTGATCGAGGCGGCCCGCGCCCACGCGGAGCTTCTCCAGTGGGAGGCGTTCACCCGCGCTGTCGAGACGACCACCCACGCGGGCACCCGGCAGGTGCTCACCTGGCTGCGCGACCTGTTCGGCCTGCGCCTGATCGAAGAGCATGCGGCCTGGTACCTCATCAACGGACGGCTCTCCGGCAAACGGGCGTTGGCGGTCACGGCGTACATCGACCGCATCATTTCCAGGCTGCGGCCGCACGCTCTCGACCTCGTCGACGCGTTCGGTTACGCCCCCGAACACCTGCGGGCATCGATCGCCACCGGGGCCGAACGCGAACGCCAGGTCGAGGCCCGCGCCTACTACCGAGCACAGCGGGCCGCCGGCACCGCTCCCGTCCCCGAAAAACCGGTCCGCCGCCCCTGACCCGCCGGCCCCGCCCGGTCCGGCCAGAGGATGAGGGGCGGCGCTCCGTAACCATCCGCTCGACGGATGCGGGCACCCGGTCCGGCGTCATACTCTCGTCTGTGGGGTCGACGCGGCATGCGTTCCGTCCCCGCCGACGGGAAGAGGAACCGGATGATTCAGGCACAGTCCCTGACCAAACGCTACGGAAGCAAGACCGCGGTCGACGCCGTCGACTTCACGGTGCAGCCCGGCCGGGTGACGGGGTTCCTGGGCCCGAACGGGGCAGGCAAGTCCACCACCATGCGTATGATCGTGGGCCTGGACCGGCCCAGCCACGGCTCGGTCACCGTCAACGGCAAACAGTACCGCGAGCACAAGGCGCCCCTGCGCGAAGTGGGGGTGCTGCTTGACGCCAAGGCCATCCACACCGGCCGCAGCGCCTACAACCACCTGCTCGCCATGGCCGCGACACACTCCATCCCGGCCAGCCGGGTCAAGCAGGTCATCGAACTCACCGGACTCGACTCCGTCGCCCGCAAGCGCGTCGGCGGTTTCTCGCTCGGCATGGGCCAGCGCCTCGGCATCGCCGCGGCGCTGCTCGGCGACCCGGCCACGCTGATCCTCGATGAACCCGTCAACGGGCTCGACCCCGAGGGCGTGCAGTGGGTGCGCCATCTGGTGCGCCACCTCGCCGCCGAGGGCCGCACAGTCCTGCTCTCCTCCCACCTGATGAGCGAGATGGCCGTCACCGCGGACCACCTCATCGTGCTCGGCCGCGGCAAGGTCATCGCGGATGCCCCGGTGGCCGAACTGATCGGCGCCGCCACGCGCAAGGTCGTGCGGGTACGCACCCCGTACGCGCCGGAGCTCGCCGCCCTCTTCCAGAGCGCCGACATCACCGTCACCCGCACCGAGGCCGACCTTCTCGAGATCGTCGGCATCACCGCCGCCGACATCGGCAACCAGGCGGCCCGTGCCGGCATTGCCCTGCACGAGCTGACGCCGATCAGCGCGTCGCTCGAGGAGGCCTACATGTCCCTCACCCAGAACGACGTGGAGTACCGCACCGGCGGCACCTCCGATGACCCCGCCGCCGAATACTCGGCCGCCGACCTTACGGAGAGTGTCCGATGACCACGATCGCCCCGGCCCCCGTCCGTGCCTTCGTCCCTTCCGGACCCGGCCTCAGTTTCGGTGGTGAACTGCGCTCGGAGTGGATCAAGCTCCGCACGGTGCGCTCCACCATCTGGTCGTACGCCACCGTCATCGTGATCTCGCTCGGCCTGGCCGCTCTCATGTCGGCCTCCATCGACCTCGCCGGCCGAGAGATCCCCGCCGTCGAACAGGCCACCTTCCTCGCCCAGCCCGCCACCTTCGGCGTCTTCTTTGGTCAACTCGTCGTGGCGGTTCTCGGAGTGCTCGCGATCAGCGGCGAATACAGCACGGGCATGATCCGGTCCAGCATCACCGCCGTTCCCCGGCGGCTGCCGGTGTTGGCGGCCAAGGCCGTGGTGCTCTTCGTCTGCACCTTCGTGGTCGGCCTGATCAGCACCATCGGGTCCTACCTGGTGGCCGCGATGTTCCTCGCCGGTAAGGGCGTCACTGCCAGCCTGGCTGACTCCGACCTGCTGCTCCCGTTGCTCGGTGGGGCGCTGTACCTTGCGTTGGTCGCCGTCTTCGCCCTGGGCATCGGCGCCATGCTGCGCAGCAGCGCCGGCGGCATTGCCGCTTCCCTAGGCATCCTGCTGCTGCTGCCGATCGTGCTGTCGATGATTCCGGCCCAGTGGCTGGCGGACTTGCTCCCGTACCTGATCTCCAACGCCGGCCTCGCCAGCTTCGGGCTCAACGGCTTCACCAGCGCCTCTTTTGAGACCTGGCAGAACATCCTCATCGTGGTGGGCTGGGTGGTCGTCTCGCTGGCCGGCGCCGCGGTGCTGCTCAAACGCCGGGACGCCTGACCTCCTCCCCGCGGTGGCCCGTGCAACCCGCGGCGGCCCGTGCCAGCTGCGGCGGCCCGTGATCTAACACGGGCCGCCGCACGTACGGCGGGCCGCGGCGCGCACCACGGGCCGCGAGACGTCCGCGGCGGCGGCGCGGTGGTCCCGGGCGATGGCGCGCCGGGCGGATGCGCCACCGGCCGGGACGGAGGCCCGGGCCGTAGGCTCGAGGTATGAGAGAGTTCTACCCCGAGATCGAACCGTACGACACCGGCATGCTCGAGGTCGGTGACGGCCACACCCTCTACTACGAGGTGTCCGGAAACCCGAATGGCAAGCCGGCCGTCTACTTGCACGGCGGGCCGGGCGGCGCGTCCAGCGCCACCCAGCGGCGGGTGTTCGACCCTGAGAGGTACCGCATCGTGCTGTTCGACCAGCGCGGCTGCGGCCGCAGCACCCCGCACGCCAGTGCGCCGGATGCCGACCTGACAGCCAACACCACCTGGCACCTGGTCGCCGACATCGAGCGTCTCCGCGAGCACCTCGACATCGACCGGTGGCTGGTCTGCGGCGGTTCCTGGGGCAGTTCCCTGGGGCTCGCCTACGCTGAAACACACCCAGAGAAGGTCACCGAACTCGTTCTGCGCGGCATCTTCACCCTGCGCCCGATCGAGCTGGACTGGTTCTACGAGGGGGGAGCCGCGGCCATTTACCCCGATCTGTGGGAGGGTTTCATCGCGCCGGTACCCGTCGACGAACGGGGACGGCTCATCGAGGCGTACAGCCGCCTGCTGCACGACCCCGATCAGTCAACCCGTGAACGCGCCGGTGTGGCCTGGTCCACTTGGGAGTCCTCCACCATCACCCTGCTGCAACAGCCGGAGACCATCGAGCGGTTCACCGAGCCGGCCTTCGCCGTGGCGTTCGCCCGCATCGAGAACCACTACTTCATGAACAAGGGCTGGTTCGAACCCGAGCAGCTGCTCCGTGACGCCGCCAAGCTCAAGGACATTCCCGGAGTCATCGTGCAGGGCCGCTACGACATGTGCACGCCGGCGTTCACCGCCTGGGCGTTGCATCAGGCCTGGCCGGAGGCCGACTTCCAGATGATCCCGGATGCCGGCCATTCCTTCGAGGAGCCCGGCATCCGCGCCGCTTTGCTCGACGCCACCGACCGCTTCGCGAACTAGCCTGCGGGGTCAGGATCGGCATCACCCGGCGGCCGTCTGTTCTGCGTGCACACGGCGACCGCCGGTACCGTGCGTGTCAGCGCCGATAGTCCGGAGCGCCGTCCCGGCACCGGCGGCGGTGCCACGCACGGCGGCGACCAGTAGCGCGCCCGGCCGACCCGTCCGGGAGCGGTGCCTCCCGTTGCGCAGCACGCTGACGGCGTACCCCGGGCTGGCTAGGAGCCACTGCACGATGTGACGCCGGCCGAGGTGACGCGCGGCGAATGTCAGCCGGCTGCGGCAGGCGGAGTAGACGTCCAGCGGCGACACCACTCCGGCGACCGGGAACGAACGGGTGCTCCGCACCGCGGTGACGTCGCTGTGCACCGCGAGGCAGCCGCCGGCGGCCACGCAACGCCAGGACAGATCGACGTCCTCCCACGAGCGGAAATGGCCCTCGTCGCATCCGTCCAGCCAATCCCAGAGGGAGGCGTGGATCATCAGGCACGCCCCGCTGAGCCAGCCTCCTGGCGCGGAACTATCCGCATCATCGGCCATCAGCGCGCGGCCACGACGGATGTCCACAGTGCCGCCGCCGAACCACAAGGAGCCATCCGTGCCGACGATGCGAGGGCTCAGGATGCGCTGGGGTTCCGCTGAGCAGCCCTGGGCCAGCGTGAGCATCCCCGGTTCGTCGATGCGCACGTCGGGGCTCAGTATCAACAGGCGATCGCAGCCGTGCGATCGAAGCAGCCGCACCCCGGCGTTGACCGCCGCTCCGAAGCCGAGGTCGATTCCCGGCGCGATCAGCGTCCAGCCTTCGCGAGCGCACAACACCGTCGTCGCTTCGCGGGTGGCGAGTCCGCTGAAATTATCGACGACGACGACCCGTCCGGTGCGCGCGCGCCGCCCGATTCCGACCAGATTGAGCTCGAGAAGATCGGGTTCGCCGTGGTTGACGACAACGATCCCCAGCTCAGCGGGCAGCGGCACCCGGACTCCGGTCCGCCGACATGGTCACAGAGCGCCTCGCGCCGCGGTGGACGGCGGCCGCGCGCCGGTGCGTCCTCTTCGGGGAGAGCGACCGGTGCGTCCCGGGCTTTTGCCCTGGGTGCTGTATCCGGAGACGAGGCGACGGGCGAGATCTTCGTAGCCGTCGGTGACGTGGCCCCAGTTGTACAGGGCGGCGGCGCGACGCTGCAGAGCCTCACTGACCTCCTGGGTGTGGTGGGGATTCAGCTCGGCGTCCTCGATCAGGGCCGCGAGAGTCCCGGCGTCCCGGAAATACGCTCCATACACGCCGAGCACGTCGCGGTTGAACCTGACATCCCAGGCGATTGCGGCGGTCCTGGCTCCCATCGCGCGCAGGAGTGACGGGTTCGTTCCCCCGACGGAATGGCCGTGCAGATAGCTGACCGAGTGGGCGTACAGCTGGTCGAGCTGGTCCTGGTCCCACAGCCTGCCGAGCAATCGCACCCGCGGGTCGTGGGCCAGGGCGGTGATTTTGCGCGCGTATGCGCCTGGATGAGGGGCGGAACCCACGACTACCAAGGGGAGAGCGGCACTGCTGCGCCGGTAGCCGTCGATGATCACGTCAACGTGGTTCTCGGGTTCGAAGCGGGCCACAACGAGGTGATAACCATGGGGCCGCAGGCCCAATTCGGCCAGCCGCGTCGCCGGGGAATTCTGTAGGAGGTGTGTCCCGTAGCCGATGAGCTCCGTGGGGATGGCGAACTCCGCGTGGTAATAGTCGACGATGCCGGGCGCGTCGGCGATGAGGGCGTCTGCCCATCGCACCGCCTGTTGCTCGGCCCAGCGGTAGTAGCGGCGGGCAGTCCCGCCCCACTTGTCCCGCTTCCACTCGAGGCCGTCGACATGCACGGTGGTCGGGATGCCGCGTCTGCGCAGGAACGGCACGAATGGTGCGTTCGCCGAGTTGAAGACGAACGCGGCGTCCGGGCGCGACCCGGTGGCGGCGTGTGCCACCGAGAAAGCGGTGTGGCTGAGCGGTCCGAATGCGCCCAGACGCAGTGCCGGCAGATGCACGAGACGCATTCCCAGGTAGACGGTGGCCGGGGGGAGGTGGCCGGGCGCCGAGTTGCGGGAGCGGCAGTAGACCGTCACGGCGTGCCCACGATCGACCAGTCGGCGGCCGACCTCCTCCACCGCCGTTTCGAATCCACCGAACGCGGCCGGCACGCCTCGGGTGCCGATCATCGCGATCCGGAGCGCCCCCACGTTGGAGGGGGTGACCGGATCGGTGTGGCCGGGATCCGCCATGTCAGTAGGCCCCCAGGGGGCGGATGACGATCTTCACGGTTCGCCAGATGATCATCAGGTCGCCGGCCAGTGACCAGTTCTCGACGTAATAGAGGTCGAGGCGAACGCTTTCCTCCCAGCTGAGGTTGGAGCGCCCGTTGACCTGCCACATGCCGGTGAGACCGGGCTTGATGTACAAACGCCGGTGCATGTGCGACTCGTAGTTCTCGACCTCGGCGGGCAACGGCGGGCGCGGCCCGACGAGGCTCATCTGGCCGACCACGATGTTCCATAGCTGGGGCAATTCGTCGAGGGAGTACTTGCGCAGGACCCGGCCCACCCGGGTGATCCGCGGGTCGCTGCGGATCTTGAAAAGCACCCCGGCGCCCTCGTTCTTGTCGAGCAACCCGGCCAGATCGTCTTCGGCCGTTCGCACCATCGAACGAATTTTGATCATGTGGAAGGTGCGACCGTTGCGCCCGACTCGCTCCTGCCGGAACAAGACGGGTCCAGGGCTGTCCAGCTTGACCAGGACGCCGATCACGACGAGCAGTGGGCTGATCACCAGGAGCGCGGTGGCGCCGAGGGTGATGTCCAGAGCGCGCTTGAGCACGTGCTTGGCGCCGTCGTACTGGGGGATCTCGACGTGGATGAGGGGAAGGCCCTCGACCGGGCGGAAGTGGATGCGGGGACCGGCGACGTCGGTCAACCGGCTCGACAGCACGAGCTCGGCCGAGGTCTTCTCGAGGTCCCAGCCCAGGTTGCGGATGAAGGTGTTTCCCAGGCTCGGATGCCCGGCCACGATCACGGCATCGACCCCCAACGACTGCGCCGCGGCGGCGACGTGAGCGAAATCGGACACCACGGGAACCCGGTGCCCGGCCGACGTGACGCTGGTCGTGTTCTCGTCCTCCAGCGCCGCCCCCACCACGTGATAGGCGGCGCCCGACTTGTCGTTGATCTGCCGCACGACGTATTCGATGTCGTCCCGGCCGCCGACGACGATGGCCCGGGCGAGGTAGTGACCGAACTTTCTTTGGTGGATGAGCCACTTGCGCCAGAGCCACCGCTCCAGGACCAGGGCCGCGACCCCGAGTGGCAGGGCGAAGACGAAGTACGCACGGGCGGTGTTGACCTGCAACAGCAGGAAGGCGATGGCGAGAAGACCGAAGGCCAGCGCACTGGCGTTGATGACGAGCTTGTACTCGGTGGCTCCCACCGCGACGACCCGCGGCGCCCTGGTGCGGAAGGTGGACAGCGTGACGATCCAGGTTCCGATCACCAGTCCGATGACCGCCCAAGCCGACAGCGGGATCGGGGTCGTGTCCGCGATCGGGGTGCCCAACGCGAACCGCGCCAGGAAGGCGGCGGTGACGGCGGCGACGATCACCGCGGCGTCCGTGAGCTGGAGCTTGGTGCGGTACTGGCGTGCCCACGCCGCACCGGACAGGCCGCTGGCGGCGGCGGCCGTGGCCTGAACGTCAGGGACCGGGACCGTCGCGGGCCTGACCAGGCGTAACGGAGCGCGGTATCCGCCGGGGATCGCTTCGGTCAGCGGAGAACCCGGCTTGGGCGCGCTCATGTGTGACCGAAGCTTCCGGCCGCAGACCAGGCGTGCCCGGGGCCGGCTCGCCGGGCCGGGTTCGGGGGTTGAGGTTTTCGGGGTCGACGGATCGGTCGACACGTCAAGGACGTATTCACGGAGATTCCCCTGCAGTTCGGGTTTACAGGTTCGTACGGGAAGTGAAACGGGTACTGGGTGACGGAAATGTCGGATGGCGCAGGTGTCACGTTGTGACGGGTGTCGCAGATGGTCTCGTGAGTGAGCTGATATATCCTCAGCAACTCACGAGCTGACCATACCCTGCAATCAGATTTCGGCGCTGTGACCTGAAAGGGGGTCAGGTTGCAACGGCTACGCGGCTTCGACCGGCCGAGGCGGGGCATCGGCAGCCGGCGCAGCCAACTCCTCGGAGAGGTGCCGCGCCAGTCTCACCGCCAGGCACACCGCAAGAAACGTCGGGTTGGCTTCGCCGGCGGTCCTGAAGACGCTGCTGGAGGCGATGAAAAGATCGGCCATGCCGTGCACCTTGCAGTCGCTGTCGACCACACCGTCGCCTGGATCGGCGCTCATGCGGGTCGTGCCGATGTGATGGAATCCATCCGTTGCCTGAGCGAGCACCGAGGACACCCTCTGGTCCTCGGCGTCGAGGTAGACCACCCGACCGCGTCCGGATGCTCGCAGCTGCTCGTCCAGGTACTGGTGCGCCGCGAGCACCGAGTCGAGGTCCTGCACCGCGTACCTGAAATCGATGTCCAGGCCCGGCTGGCCGTCGGCGCCCGTCGTCCCGTTGAGCCGGATCCTGGAATCCGGATTGGGCGTCTGCTCGGCGTGGAAGTGCAACGCGTAGCTGCCCCCGGCGTTCCGCAGCAGGAAGCCGGGTTTTCGAACCGGTGAGAGGTAGCGCTTGCGGAGGATCGTTGTCACGTCGGCCGCGGCGCGAAACGGCCGCTTCGCGATGTTCAGCAGATGAGGTGCGTACCGGCGCGGGCGCGGCCCGATGTGGCGCAGGCGGATGCCCTCAGCCAGGATCCGCCGGCCCACCGGGGCCAGGGAGAGGGCGAGGAAGACCAGCGAGAGAGTCGCGTTGCGGTGCCCTTCCTCGTAGAACGGCGGGTTGTCGGCGTAGAAGCTGGTGTTCAATAGGTGTCTCTCGCGCTGGGTGCGCTCGGAGAACGTGAAGCGCCTACGGACGTAGGCATTGTGGTCGTCGAGGCTGAAATCGAGGTCGCGGATGTCCGCCGCGTCGGTGAGCTGGATGTTCGCGATGCTTCCCGTGAGATGACCCATGTAGTAGCGGCCCAGCGGTCCGTCGGCGCCACCGAAGTGGGAGGGCAGCCGGCGCTGCACGGTCAAGAGCAGTCGGGTGGTTTCCAGTCCTCCGCAGGCCAGGACGTACGTCGCGGCGCGTATCGCGAAGGTCTGGCTCTGGTGGAGCACCTGGAGGTGGGTGACGCCGGCGCCGTCAGGGTTGATGATGATGTCGGTGACGGTCGCTTCGCACAGCACCGAGATGCCGGGATGCGCGGCAACCCTGGAGCCCAGCCGGGCCGCCAGTTTGGGCTGTCGTGCCCAGCGTTCCAATTGCGAAAGGCTGACCTCTCCCAGGCCGGCCCAGTCCGCGGCGGCGCTCCGGAAGGTCGGTGCTCCGCAATCCAGGTAGGCCGCGGCGGCCGCTTCCGAAGGCAGCACGTCGGCTTGGCTCAGGGGCCAGCCGCTTCCGTCGACGTAGTCGCGGGTTTCGAAGTCGATCGCCTCGAAGCGCACACACCGGCCGCCCCACAACCAGGACGATCCGCCGAGCCCGCGTCGGGTTGCCTGTTCGATGGGTGCGTGCGTGGCGGGATCGAGCACATGCACCGGAGGACGTGCCGCCCGGGCCGCGGCATCCTCTTTGGCGGCTTGGGTCCCGGCGTCCAGGACGAGAACCCGGAGCCCGGCGTTCGCGGCCTCAAGGGCGAGGGAGAGACCGACGGGTCCCGCTCCGACGACGCAGCAGTCATAGATTTCGGTGGGGGTGGGCGGTTCTGTGGTTATCGACATCGATACCAGCCTTCGGGACGGTTGGGGCGAGGCCCTCAGACAGGGGTCAGCCGTAGCGACAGAGCCCGAGCGCGGGCGCAGGCGAGTGAGCGATGCTCTCAGGCGGGTGAGATCGTTGCACCGATCCCGACGGTGCGCATCCCCGGCGAGCGGATTCGAACACCCCCCTTCGGGGGCGAGCGGGCCTATGGCCCCCGTGGCACTCTGTGCGGTGTGAGCGATACTCAGCTGTCACGCTGACTGCCGCCCGATCTCCCGTTCTTTCGCACAGGCAATCAGAGGAGCACCGTGTCTGAACGTTTGCCCGCCGTCGACGGCCGAGCCAGAACCTCCACGTTCTTCCAGACGTTCGGTTCCCTCGCCGCCAAGGCTCTGGCGACGGTCATCGTTGTCGTGAGCGGACTGTTGATCCCGCTCGGGGCGCTGCCGGCGAATGCGGCCGGATGCGGAACGGCGCCCAACCCCATCGTGTGCGAGAACGCCCTTCCGGGGACCGCCGCGTCGGTGTGGGACATCAGCGGAGCCGGTGATCCGTCCATCCAAGGGTTCTCCACAGACATCAGCACCAACGTCGGCGGCACCGTAGGGTTCAAGATCGACACCAACGCCCGGGCGTACACGATTGCGATCTACCGCACCGGCTGGTATCAGGGCAACGGCGCCCGGAAGATCGCCGACGTCACACCGGCCGCGGCGCTCCCACAGAGCCAACCCCAGTGCATCACCGAGGCCGCGACCGAGTTCTACGACTGCGGCAACTGGGCCCTGTCGGCATCCTGGCCGGTGCCCGCCGACGCGGTCTCCGGTGTGTACATCGCGCTGCTGACCCGTACCGACACCGGTGGCCAAAGCCACATCACCTTCGTCGTGAGGGACCAGGCCAGCACGTCGCAGGTCTTGTTCCAGACCTCCGATCCCACCTGGCAGGCCTACAACACCTACGGCGGCTCCGACTTCTACCAGGGCGCCGATAACGGCCGCGCCTACAAGGTCAGCTACAACCGGCCCGTCGCGACCCGTGGGGGGATCGACGGTCGCGACTTCTATTTCAGCAACGAGTATCCGGCAGTCAGGTTCCTGGAGAAGAACGGTTATGACGTCTCCTACTTCAGCGGCGTCGACACCGATCGTTTCGGGGCCAGCCTGAAGAACCACGAAGTCTTCCTCTCCGTCGGCCACGACGAGTACTGGTCAGGAGCCCAGCGCAAGAACGTGGAGGCCGCACGAGACGCCGGTGTGAACCTGCAGTTCCTGTCCGGCAACGAGGTGTACTGGCGGACCCGGTACGAGCCGTCCGCCGACAGCAGCGCAACGGCCTACCGCACCCTGGTGTCCTACAAGGAGACCTGGAGCCAGCGGAAGATCGACCCCTCCGCCGAGTGGACCGGTACCTGGCGTGACCCCCGGTTTGCGTCCTCGGCCAACGGTGGGGGCCTCCCCGAGAACGGGCTGACCGGCACGCAATACCAGTCCAACTACTCTGACCTGCCTGTCACGGTCTCGGCCGCTGAGGGCAAGACACGCCTGTGGCGGAACACCGGTTTGTCCAGCCTCGCGGCGGGAACCTCCGCGGCCTTGGCCCCGCACACCGTCGGCTACGAATCAAACGAAGACATCGACAACGGCTTCCGACCGGCCGGTCTGATCAGGCTGTCGACGACCACGGGATCGGTGCCGGAATACCTCACTGACTTCGGCAACACCGTCAGGCAAGGCAGCACGACGCACCATGTCACCCTCTACAAGGCACCGAGCGGGGCCCTCGTGTTCTCGGCCGGCAGCGTGCAGTGGACGTGGGGGCTCGACCGGGAGCACGACGGCCCCGGCGCACCGGCAGACGTGCGGATGCAACAGGCACAGGTGAACCTGCTGGCCGATATGGGTGCCACCCCCGCCACGTTGGCGGCCGGCCTGGTAGCCACGACAGCGAGCACCGATACCACCGCACCCTCTGTCACCGTCACCTCTCCCGCGGCAGGAACCTCCGTGCCCAACGGCGCCAGCACCACGATCAGTGGAACGGCCACCGACTCCGGCGGGGTCGTCGCCGGCGTCGAGGTCTCCACTGACGGCGGAAACAGCTGGAGCGCGGCGACCGGCACCTCGAACTGGTCGTACACCTACGTTCAACACGGCGTCGCCACCCAGAGCATCCGAATCCGGGCGATCGACGACAGCGCCAACTATCCGACCACGCCCACCACACTCGCCGTGACCGTCACCGGGCCGCACTCTGTCTTCGGAGCCCAGGCTCCGGCCAAGCCCGACTCGCAGGACCCCAGCGCGGTCGAGCTGGGCCTTCGGGTGACACCGACGGAGAACGGAACGATCGACGGCATCCGGTTCTACAAGAGCACAGCCAACACCGGAACCCACACCGGATCGCTGTGGAGCTCCACCGGCACCCGCCTGGCGACCGCGACCTTCACGAACGAAACCGCGTCCGGATGGCAGACCGCCACCTTCGCCACCCCGGTAACCGTCACCGCTGGAACGACCTACGTTGCCTCGTACTGGGCGCCGAGGGGCCGGTATTCAGCTGACGACGACCCCTGGGCCTACCGGGGAGTCACCCGTGCGCCCCTTGCCGTCGCGGGCGGCTTCGGCGCCCAACCGGCCAGCGTCTACAACACCAACGGCGACTTCCCGACCGACATCTACGGTCAGAGCAACTACTACGTCGATGCTGTGTTCACCCGGTCGGGCAACACCGCCCCCTCGGCGACGGCCCAGTCCCCTGGACCGGGTTCCTCCAGCGTCGCCCTCAACACGGCCATCAGCGCCACGATTTCCACAGAGGTCGTCGCCTCCTCCGTCGCCTTCACGGTGCGTAACGCGCAGGGCGCGGCCGTCGCAGGCAGCACGAGCTACACAGCCGCCACCCGCGTCGCCACCTTCACGCCGACCAGTGCGCTCGCCGAGGCCACCACGTATACCGTGACCTTGGCGGCCAGGGACGCCGCGGGGGCCGCGCTCAGCTCGGGCGGCACGTGGTCGTTCACCACTGTGCAAGCTGCCCCGGGCAGCGGATGCCCGTGCAGCCTGTACGACGACAGCACCACGCCCAGCGTGGTGACCGTCGCGGACAACCAGGCGGTGACCCTGGGCGTGCGCTTCTCCGCCCAGACCGCCGGACAGATCACCGGGATCAAGTTCTACAAGGGGCCCGGCAACACGGGTAGCCACACCGGCACACTGTGGGCCTCCGACGGAACCGTCCTCGCCTCGGGAACCTTCACCGCCGAGAGCACCTCCGGTTGGCAGACCCTGGTCTTCGCGTCGCCGGTCAGTATCCAGGCGGCCACGGAGTATGTCGCCGGCTATCGCACCACGGTCGGCCAATACTCCGCGACACCGGGCGGGTATTCCGCCGCGTACACGCGGGGTCCGCTCAGCGCGGGCGTCAACGCGGGCACCTTCAGCTACGCGGCCGGTTTCCCCACCAACCAAACCTCCACCGACTACCTCGTCGACGTGGTCTTCACCGGAGGAGGCGCGGCGGCCGTCGCGGTGTCCTCGACGACTCCCGCCGCCGGCGCAACCGGTGTCGCGGCGACCGCGACGGTGTCCGCGACCCTGACGGCCGCGCCCGCGTCCGGCACACCCTCCCTCTCCGTATCCGACGAGACCGGCGCGGTTGCCGGTGCGTCGACTTACAACGCCTCCACTCGGGTCGTCACGTTCACCCCGGTGGCGGCGCTTCCGGCGGGCACGGCGCATTCCGCGGTCGTCTCCCTCGCCGGCGCCGCCCTCCCCGGTGGGTCCTGGTCGTTCACCACGGCCGCAGCACCCGGCACCGGCACCTCGTACAGCCTGCTCGGCAACCTCACCCCGGCGGAGGCCGCGTCACCCGACGACACCTCGCCGGTTGAACTGGGAATGTCCTTCAGCTCGGCCGAATCGGGCTCTGTCACGGCGATCCGGTTCTACAAGGGGTCGGCGAACACGGGCACCCACACCGGGTCGCTCTGGTCGTCCACCGGCCAACGGCTGGCGACGGTGACCTTCACCAACGAGACGGCGTCAGGCTGGCAGACCGCGCAGCTGGCGACACCCGTGGTCTTGACCGCCGGTCAGACCTACGTGGTGTCCTACTTCGCACCCAACGGCCGCTACGCCTCCACGACAAACTTCTTCTCCACCCCGCGCACCGTCGGTCCCCTCACGGCCGGCACGGCAAACAACGGCCGATACCTCTATGCCTCGGCCGGAGGCTTCCCGGAGAGCACCTGGCAAGCCGCGAACTACTTCGTCGACGTGGTCTTCTCCACCTCCACGACGACTCCTCCGGCGGCGGTGACGGTGTCGTCGACCACCCCGGCGGCGGGTGCGACGAATGTCGCGGTGTCCGGTGCGGTGTCGGCGACCCTGTCGGCTGCTCCGGCTTCGGGCACTCCGACGTTGGCCCTGTCCAGCGCCGCGGGTCCGGTGGCGGGCACGTCCGCCTACAACGCGACGACCAGGGTGGTGACGTTCACCCCGGCTGCGGCCTTGGCAGCATCAACGTCGTACTCCGCGGCGGTGACGCTGGCGGGGGCCGCGGTGTCCGGCGGGGCGTGGTCGTTCACCACGGCGGCCGCTCCGGCGGCGGTGACGGTGTCGTCGACCACCCCGGCGGCGGGTGCGACGAATGTTGCGGTGTCTGGTGCGGTGTCGGCGACTCTGTCGGCTGCTCCGGCTTCGGGCACTCCGACGTTGGCTCTGTCCAGGGCCGGTACCTCGGTGGCGGGCACGTCTGCTTATAACGCGACGACCAGGGTGGTGACGTTCACCCCGGCTGCA
>NZ_PPXD01000021.1 GCF_002909375.1 Cryobacterium zongtaii | reverse complement strand
GTCGGCGGCGCGCGCGGTGAGCGACGGGTCGTCGGCCAGGGCGGTGCCGGTGCCCACCAGGATGGCGTCCGCGCGGGCGCGGCGCTCGTGCACGTCCCGCCGGGCGGCCGGGCCGGTGATCCACTGGCTGGTGCCGTCGGCGGCGGCGGCGCGGCCATCCAGGCTCGACGCCCACTTCACGGTCACGAACGGGCGGCCCAGGCGCGCAGAGACCAGCCAGTCGGCCAGGAAGGCCGCCACCTCGTCGGCGAGCAGGCCGCCGGCCACGTCGATGCCGGCCGCGCGCAGCCGGTCGCCGCCGCCCGACGAGTGCGGTCCGGGGTCGGCGACGGCGTAGACCACCCGGCCGATGCCGGCGTCGATGAGGGCCAGTGCGCACGGCCCGGTGCGGCCGGTGTGGTTGCAGGGTTCGAGGGTGACCACGGCGGTGGCGCCGCGGGCATCGGCCGGGTCGAGCCGGGCGAGGGCATCCACCTCGGCGTGGCAGGTGCCGGCGCCGCGGTGCCAGCCCTCGGCGATGATCTCGCCGGCCGGGCTGAGGATCACGCAGCCGACCCGGGGGTTGACCCCCTCGGCCGGGCCGTTGCCGGCCAGCTGCAGGGCTCGGCGCATCGCGCGCTCGAGCGTGTGCTGCTGGTGCATTCCCTGTCCCGTCGTTTGGGCGCTCCGGGAGGGGATTTCGCGTACGCGAAAACCGTCGACGGTCCACAACGAACCATCGACTCGTGCGCCTCCCATCCGGACTTTAACCGTCGGTGCTGGAATTTCACCAGCTCAACCGGGACCCGAAAAGCAGGTTCCAGCTCGCGGACTTTCACCGCCGGTTCGGATTCTCACCGACCCCGGAGCACGTATCTACTGTCAGTTATATCTCAACGCGTACCGGTCCGGCGTATTCCCGGCGTAACCCGACGACCTCCGCGGCTGGGTCAGGCGTTGGCGACCAGGGCCCGGGCGGTGCTCTCGTCCACGAACAAATCGGTGATCAGGTCGGCTTTCAACGCGCCGCGGAGGCTGGCAAGCTTGGCCGTTCCCGACACAACGCAGAGCCGTCGCGGGGTCTGCCTGAGTACCGTGAAGTCCGGGCCGGTGCCGCGGGCGTTCAGCTGGATGCCGTCGGTGGACCCGTCGGCCCGGTAGAAGATGGTGGCCACATCGCCCACTACCTCCGAGCGGCTGAGCGAGGCGTAGTCCGCCTCCTCGAGGTAGCCGCCGGCGTAGACGTGGCTGGGTACCTCGGAGAACGGCGAGCCGAGGCCGAACAGGGCCACGTCCATCCGGGACTGCATCTCGAGCAGCCGGCTCACGCTGCGTTCGCGCCAGAGGGCCTGCTTGGTGGCCGGGTTGTCGAAGAACGCCGGCACCGGGAACTGGTGGACGTGTGCGCCGAACGCGTAGCCGAACCGGCCGAGGATCTCGCTGGCGTAGCTGAGGCCGGTGGTGCGCATATTGCCGGCGCCGTTGAGCTGGATGATCTGCGACCCGTGGGTCTGCTTGGGTGTCACGTGACGGCTGATGGCGTTCATCGTGGACCCCCAGGCGATGCCCATCACCATGTTCGAGTCGAAGAACTGACCGAGAATCCGTGCAACCGAGAGGGCCACCCGCTCCAATCTGTCCACATCCGTGGCGTGATCGGGCACCGGAACGACGTGCGCGGTGATGTGGAAGCGCTCCTGGATGAGCAGTTCGAGGCGGCTCGGTGCGTCCAGCGGGGAGCGGATCTGGATGTCGACGAGGCCGGTCGCGCGGGCGTGACTGAGCAGGCGGGACACCGAGGAGCGGGAGGTGTGCAGCTCGTGGGCGATGGCATCCATGGTCAGGTCCTGCATGTAATACAGGTGCGCGGCCGTGAGGGCATCCCGCACCCGATCGGACTGCGCTGACTCGTCGACGAGGCTCACAGCCCCTCCTTGCACGTTTGTTCACCCGGCTTGACCGGATGTGATTGATCTACTCAAGCTTGATTAATCCATATGGAGGGCCCCCGCGCAAACCCGGCTGGGCCGTCCGCACCAATTCAGCCGAACAGCACAGGGTCATCCATCGGCCGAAGAACGAACAAAGGTAGTGAACAGTGCAGTCCATCCCCGTTTCCTCGCCCGCTGACTCCGCCCGATCCGCACTGGCCGCGCGTCCGTCGGCGAAGGTCCTCATCATCGGGGCCGGCATCAACGGCATCGCCACGTTCCGCGACCTGGCGCTGCAGGGCGTCGACGTCACCATCGTCGACAAGGGCGACTTCGTGTCCGGCGCCTCCGCGGCGTCCTCGCACATGATCCACGGCGGCATCCGTTACCTGGAGAACGGCGAATTCAGGCTCGTGAAGGAGTCGGTCACCGAGCGCAACGGGCTGCTCAAGATCGCCCCGCATTACGTCAAGCCGCTGAAGACCACGGTGCCGATGTTCTCCGCCCTGTCCGGGGTGCTCGCCGCGCCGCTGCGCTTCCTCACCCACAAGCAGGGCAAGGCGCAGGAGCGCGGCGCGCTGCTGATCAAGGTCGGCCTGGTGCTCTATGACTCCTTCTCCCGCGACGGCGGCTCGGTGCCCAAGCACGAGTTCCACGGCCGCAAGAAGTCGCTCGAACGCCTGCCGCGCCTGAACCCCGGCCTCAAGTACACCGCCACCTACTACGACGCGTCGATGCACGACCCGGAACGCCTCGCCCTTGACGTGCTCCGCGACGGTCTCGACACCGGCGCGCACGCCCGCGCCGCCAACTACGTCCAAGCTGTGGGCATGGATGCCGACGGCGTGCGCCTGCGCAACACCGTCACCGGCGAGGAATTCAGCTTCGCCGCCGACGTTGTCGTGAACACCTCCGGCCCGTGGACCGACCTGACCAACTCGGCGCTCGGCCAGGCCAGCACCTACATGGGCGGCACCAAGGGCTCGCACATCGTGCTCGACCACCCCGAACTGCTCGCCGCGACCGGCGGCGGGGAGATCTTCTTCGAGAACAACGACGGCCGCATCGTGCTGATCTACCCGCTCGCCGGCCGGGTGCTCATCGGCACCACCGATCTCGAGCACGACATGAGCCAGCCGATCCGCACCACCGAAGACGAGATCGACTACTTCTTCGACCTGGTCAAGCACGTCTTCCCCGACATCGTGGTGGACCGCTCGCACATCGTGTTCAGGTTCTCCGGGGTGCGTCCGCTGCCCCGGCACGATGACGAGGCGCCCGGCTTCGTGTCGCGGGACTACCGCATCGAGTCCAGCCCGTTGGGAGCGCGCCCCGGCACCCTGCTCAGCCTGGTCGGCGGCAAGTGGACCACCTTCCGCGCTCTGGCCGAACACCTCAGCGGTGACATCCTCACCCTGCTCGGCGTTCCGCGCACGGTGTCCACCGAGGGCCTCGCCATCGGCGGCGGCAAGGGCTACCCGGCCACCCCGGCCGCGCACACCGTCTGGCTCGCCGCCAACGGCGACGAGGTCGGCCGCCCCCGCGCCCAGGCCCTGCTCACCCGGTACGGCACCCGGGCCGGCGCGATCATCGACTTCCTGACCGAAGCCCCGGATGCGCCGCTTTCGCACAATCCGCTCTACACCCGCCGGGAGATCGAGTACCTGGCGCGCGAGGAGTCGGTCACCCACCTGATCGACCTGCTGCTGCGCCGCACCAGCCTGGCCTTCGTCGGCGGGCTCACCGTGGCGCTGCTCGACGAGCTGGCCGGGGTGCTCGCGCCCGTTCTGGGCTGGGATGCCGCCACCAGCGCCGACGAGGTGGCCCAGGCCAGCCGGGAGCTGCGTGAGGTGCACGGCGTCGACCTGGCCGCCACGGACGCGGTGAACGCGCTCTAGTTTTTCGAGGTGAGTTGCGGAGGACTTCTCCGCTCCTCACCGCTTGCTGCACGACGGTGTGCGCGGAACCTTCCGCGTGCGCTGAGAACACGAAAGGTCAATGTGGACAATCTCAGTGTGGTATTCCTCTCGGAGCTGGTGGGCACGGCCCTCCTGGTGCTCCTCGGCTGTGGCGTCGTCGCCAACGTCGCCCTCACGAAGACCAAGGGCTTCGGCGCCGGCTTCCTCATGGTCACCCTGGGGTGGGGCTTCGCGGTCTTCGCCGGTGTGATCGTCTCGTACAACTCCGGCGCCCACCTGAACCCGGCGGTGACGCTGGGCCTGGTGGCCTCTGGCGCGACCGAGTTCGGCTCCGGTGTGCCGGTGAACGTGCTGTCGGTGCTCGTGTACATCGCCGCCCAGATGCTCGGCGCGGTGCTCGGCGCTGTCGTGGTCTGGTTGGCGTACAAGCAGCACTTCGACCAGGAGCCCGACCCGGCGAACAAGCTCGGCGTGTTCGCCACCGGGCCGGCCATCCGTTCGTACGGCTGGAACCTGGTCACCGAGATCATCGGCACCTTCGTGCTGGTGCTGGTGATCATCGGCTTCAGTGACGGACGCCAGGGCGAAAACGGTGGCATGGCGGCGCTCGGTGCCCTGCCGGTGGCGTTCCTGGTGATTGTGATCGGCACCTCGCTGGGCGGGCCGACCGGCTACGCCATCAACCCGGCCCGTGACCTCGGCCCCCGCATCGCACACGCGCTGCTGCCGATCCCGGGCAAGCGCGGCTCCGACTGGGCCTACTCCTGGGTTCCCGTGGCCGGCCCGGTCATCGGCGGAGTGCTCGCCGGCTGGGCCTCGCTGGTGCTGCTGCCCATCCTCACCTGATCCTCCGGCATCCCGCCAGACCCTTTCCATCCCTCATCCCATTCCAACCACGTCCCGACACAGGAGTTCCGACATGAGTGACAAGTACATCTTCGCCATCGACCAGGGCACCACGAGCACCCGCGCCATCATCTTCGACCACGCCGGCTCGATCATCTCCACCGGCCAGCTCGAGCACGAACAGATCTTTCCCCGCGCCGGCTGGGTCGAGCACGACCCGATGGAGATCTGGGGCAACACCCGCCAGGTCATCGGCCAGGCCCTGTCCAAGGCCAACCTCACCCGGCACGACATCGAGGCCGTCGGCATCACCAACCAGCGCGAGACCGCCGTGGTCTGGGACCGCACCACCGGCCTTCCGGTCTACAACGCCATCGTCTGGCAGGACACCCGCACCCAGCCCATCGTCGACCGTCTCGCCGCGGATGGTGGCGGTGACAGGTTCAAGGCCACCGTGGGCCTGCCGCTGGCGACCTACTTCTCCGGCACCAAGATCGTCTGGATCCTGGAGAACGTGGAGGGCGCCCGTGAGAAGGCCGAGCGCGGCGACCTGATGTTCGGCACCACCGACTCCTGGGTGCTCTGGAACCTCACCGGCGGCCTGGAGGGCGGCGTGCACGCCACCGACGTCACCAACGCCAGCCGTACCCTGTTCATGAACCTCGAGACCCTCGAATGGGACGACGAAATCCTGGCTGCCTTTGGCGTTCCGCGCTCGATGATGCCGGAAATCCGCTCCTCCAGCGAGGTCTACGGCACCGTCAACGAGCACAGCCTGCTGCGTGAGGTGCCCATCGCGGGCATCCTCGGTGACCAGCAGGCCGCCACGTTCGGCCAGGCCGCCTTCGACCAGGGTGAGGCGAAGAACACCTACGGCACCGGTAACTTCCTGATCTTCAACACCGGCACCGACATCATCCACTCCAAGAACGGCCTGCTCACCACCCTGGGCTACAAGCTCGGCGACGCCGAACCGCACTACGCGCTGGAGGGGTCGATCGCCGTCACCGGGTCGCTCATCCAGTGGCTGCGCGACAACCTCGGGCTGATCAATTCGGCGAGCGAGATCGAGACCCTTGCCGCCACCGTGGACGACAACGGCGGCGCCTACTTCGTGCCGGCGTTCAGCGGCCTGTTCGCGCCGTACTGGCGCGCGGATGCCCGCGGCGCCCTGGTGGGACTGACCCGGTTCGTGAACAAGGGCCACATCGCCCGGGCGGCGCTGGAGGCCATCGCGTTCCAGACCCGTGAGGTCATCGACGCGGTCAACGCGGACTCCGGGGTGCCGCTGACCGAGCTCAAGGTCGACGGCGGCGCCACCGGCAACAACCTGCTGCTGCAGTTCCAGGCCGACATCCTCGGCGTGCCCGTGGTGCGCCCGGTCGTGGCCGAGACCACCGCGCTCGGCGCCGCGTACGCGGCCGGCCTGGCCGTGGGCTTCTGGAGCGGCCTGGGCGAACTGCGAGCCAACTGGCAGGAAGACGCCCGCTGGGAGCCCGACATGGAGGACGCCGAGCGCGAGCGCCTGCTGCGCAACTGGAAGAAGGCCGTCACCAAGACCCTCGACTGGGTCGACGAAGACGTCCTCTAGCCGACCGCCGCATCCGCCGCTCTTCCGAGCTGTGCGGGTGCGGCGCCGCTATGCGGGTGGCGCGCCACCCGCATAGCGGCGCCTGCCCCGCATATCGCGGCGCCGCCCCCGGCTAGCGCGGCGCGAGGAGCTGCGGCAGGGCGTCGAGGGTGGTGAGGCGGATGACGCCCAGCCGGCGGGCCTCGGCGAGGTCGTCCTCTGGCGGGCGAGGGCCGGCCGTGCCGACCCGGTCCAGCCACACGCCGGTCAGCCCAGCGGCGGCGGCGCCGATGGCATCGGTGCGCAGCCGGTCGCCCACGTACACGGAAGCGCCAGGGTCGGCGCCGAACAGGGCGCAGGCGTGCAGGAAGATCTCCGGCCGGGGTTTGCTCAGGCCGAACTCGGCCGAGGCCACCACGTGCTCCACCCGCGCGTCCAGGCCCGTGTCGGCCAGCTTGACGCTCTGGTAGGCGAGCTCCCCGTTGGTGATCAGGCCGAAGCCCACGCCGGGCATGCGCCGGGCCAGCTCGTCGAGACAGGGCAGTGCGTCTTCGTGCAACCGCCAGTGCGCCCGGTAGTGCACGAAATAGTCCTCGAACCAGGCACCGGCCTCTGCGTCGGTCAGAGTCACGCCGTGTGCGGCCGCGAAGTCGCGGGCCCTGGCGCTGCGCTGCCCCGCGAAGTCCAGATCGCCGGCGAGGTAGGCGTGATAGTGCTGCTCCTCGAGCGCGTTCCAGAGCGCCACGACGGCGTGCGGGTCGGCGGTCGCGCCCCGGCCGCCCTGCGCGGCGATGTGCCCGAGGATGCCGTCGGCCACGGCCGCCCGGTGCGCGAACAGGGTGTCGTCCAGGTCGAACAGCACCAGGGCGGGCACTGTCACGGCAGTCTCACCGGCCACAGGCGCCCCAGGGCGGGCACGGCGCCCGTCACGCGCCCACGACCTCGGCCGGCCAGCCCGCGGGCGGTGTGCGGTCGTCGGCGGCGCGGAGCGCACCCTTCCACGACGGCGGATGCGTCCCGTCGCGGTACGCGATTCCGGCGGGTCCCTGTCCGGTGTAACGGAACCCTGCCTTCCGGGCGGCCCGGGCCGACGCGAGATTGCCGGCGACGCACTCCCAGTGCACGCTGTCGCAGAGGCCGGTGCTGAAGCCCCAGTCCAGCACCAACCGTTGGGCCTCCACCATCATGCCCCGGCCACGGTGGGCTGCACCCAACCAGAACCCGATCGAACCGGCACGCTCCGCCGCATCCCCGGCCGGCACGCTCAGGCTGATCACGCCGAGAAGCTCCGGCGCCGCAGAACCGCGTACAGCCCAGGTGCATTCCTGGTCGTTCGCCCAGGCCGACGGCACGTACCCGCTGATGAAACCCGTCGCGTCCTCGAGCCGGTACGGCCAGGGCAGGCGGGCCAGATACTGCGGCATCACCTGGTCCTGGCAGTACTCGAACACCCGCTGGGCATCGTCCGGGCGCGGTTGGTCCAGCCGCAGCAACGGCGAGGACAGCTCGACGGGGTGCATCAGCGCCGCGCCAGGAAACCCATCCGGTCGAACGCGGTCGCCAGGGTGACATCGGCCACGGCGGCAGCCCGGTCGGCGTTGGCGGCGAGGATCCGGTCGAGTTCGGCCGGGTCGTCGAGCAGCTCGAGCACCCGGCCGCGGATCGTGCCGAAGGTCTCGGTGACCACCTCGGCCAGGCCCTTCTTGAAGTCGCCGTAACCGCGACCCGCGTACTCGTCCTCGAGGGACTGGATGGAGCGCTCCGCCATCACGGAGTAGATCGTGAGCAGGTTGGCGACCCCGGGCTTGTTCTCCCGGTCGAAGACCACACCGCCCTCGGCGTCGGTCACGGCCCGCATGATCTTCTTGGCCGTCACCGAAGGCTCGTCGAGCATCCAGATCACGCCGGCGTGCGACTCGGCTGACTTCGACATCTTCGCGGTCGGGTTCTGCAGGTCATAGATCTTCGCGGTGTCGCGGATGATGCTGGCCGTCGGCACCGTGAAGGTGTCGCCGAAGCGGGAGTTGAACCGGGCGGCCAGGTCGCGGGTGAGCTCGACGTGCTGGCGCTGGTCCTCACCCACCGGCACGATCTCGGTCTGGAACAGCAGGATGTCCGCGGCCATCAGCACCGGGTAGGCGAACAGGCCCACCGTGGTGGCGTCGGCGCCCTGCTTGATCGACTTGTCCTTGAACTGGGTCATCCGGCTGGCCTCGCCGAAGCCGGTGAGGGTGTTCAGCGCCCAGGCCAGCTGCGCGTGCGCGGCCACGTGCGACTGCACGTACAGCGTCGACGCGGACGGGTCGATTCCCGCCGCGATGTACTGCGCGGCCGTGGCGCGGGTGTTCTCCCTCAGCTTGGCCGGGTCCTGCGCCACGGTGATGGCGTGCAGGTCCACGATCGAGAAGAACGCGTCGTGGGTCTGCTGCAGTTTCTTCCAGTTCAGCAGCGCACCGATGTAGTTGCCGATCTGCAGCGAGTCTGCGGAGGGCTGCATGCCGGAGTAGAGGCGGGTCTTGGTCATGAGGGAGTGTCTTTCGTCAAAAATGAGGCCGCGCGAGCGGCGAAAAAGAGGATCAGATGGCGTAGTCGACGACCACGGGAGCGTGGTCGGACCAGCGCTGGTCGTAGGCATCCGCCCGGTCGACGGTGTAGTTGACGACGGATGCCGCCAGCGCGGGCGTCGCGAGCTGGTAGTCGATGCGCCAGCCGGTGTCGTTGTCGAACGCCTGGCCGCGCCAGGACCACCAGGTGAACGGCCCGTCCATCTCGCCGGCGGCCTTGCGGCCCACGTCGACCCAGCCCAGGCCCGCGCCGTTGTTGTAGTCGGCCTCGTCCTCGGCGCCGAGGATGCGGTCGAAGTAGGCGCGCTCCTCGGGCAGGAAGCCGGCCCGCTTGACGTTGCCCTTCCAGTTCTTGATGTCGAACTTGCGGTGCCCCACGTTGAGGTCGCCGAGCACGACGACCCTCTCGCTGTGCGCGGCCAGTTCGGGCAGCCGGGTGAGCATGGAGTCGAGGAAGGTGAACTTCTCCACCTGCTTGGGGGTGTCCACCTCGCCGGAGTGCACGTAGGTGCTCACCACGGTGACGATGGTGCCGTTGACCTCGTAGTCGGCCTCGAGCCAGCGGCCGGCGCTGTCGAAGTCGGGGTGGCCCAGTTCGACCCGGTGGATCGAGGCGGTCTTTCGGCTGGCGATGGCCACGCCGGCGCGGCCCTTGGCGGTGGCGGGGTCGTGCAGGATGTTCCAGTCCGGGCCGAGCAGACCCTCGATGTCTTCGGTCGAGGCGCGCACCTCCTGGATCGCGAGGATGTCGACGTCGCGGGTGGCGAGCCAGTCGCCCATGCCCTTGCGGAACGCGGCACGGATGCCGTTGGTGTTGATGCTGGCGATGCGCAAGGGGCGGGTGGTCTCGGATGCGGGAGAAGACGGCATGCGCCGATTCTACCGAGTGCAGCCGACCCGGGCCGGGGCGATTACCGTTCCGCGGGCTCGCTGACGCCGTATTTTTCGGCCCGCTGCTTGGCCTTCCGCAGCCGTCGGTTGCTGCCGGGTCGCTGCAACCAGGATGCGCTCTCCCGCGCCAGCCTGGCCTGCCGCAGCTCCACGGTGGCAGCCAGACGCAGCGCCTCCGCTTCCTTCTGGTCGGTCAGCTTCTTGGCCTCGTCGGCGCTCAGCGTGGACGGCGGGATGCCGGCGTCCTGCATGCCGACGGCGATCCAGGCCGCGGAGATCAGGGTGACCGTGGAGGTGAGGTTGAACCAAATCAGCAGACCGATGATCAGCGCGAAGCCGGCCAGCAGCGGGTTCCGGGCCGCGCCGCCGAGCAGGGCGGCGCCGAGTACCTTGAGCACACCCAGCGCCACGGCGCCGAGCACCGAGCCGACCAGCAGGTTCCGGAGCGGGATGCGCACCCTGGAGAGCACCCTGAACAGGGCGGCGAGGGTGATGGTGTCGATGATCAGCACGATCAGCAGGGCCACGGCCTGGCTCGACGCGACGAACCAGAACGAGTCGGTGCCCTGGCCGAGCAGGCGGAGGAACCCGCGGAGGAGTTCCGTGCTGATGATCGAGATGACGGCCGACACGACCAGGGCGAGGCCGAAGGCCAGGCCGAGGCCGAGTTCGCGCAGCTTGACCAGCACGAAGAAGGTGGTCTCCTGGCCCATCCCGAAGATGCCGCGAACGGCCTGGGAGGTGGTGTTCAGCCAGCCGAGGGTCGTCGCGAGCAGGCCGATGAGCGCGATGGCGCTGGCCCAGGTGAGGGCGCCGGTGTCGCCGAGGGTATCGGGGTCGATCACCCCACCCTCTTCAATCAGCCCGGGAACCGACTGGTTGATGATCACGAACAGTTGATCCATCAGGGCAGGATTGCTCGCCAACCAGATCCCGGCGACGGAGAAGACCAGCCACAGGGCGGCGAAGATCGCGAAGATCGCCTGGTAGGCCATGCCCGCGGCCAGCACCGGCCCGCGGCTCTGGTTGAAATGGGTGAACACTCGAACGGGGCGGGTGTTCGTGATGCGCGTGACGATGTCGCCGATCTTCATCGCTCCAGCCTAGCCAGCGCGCGCAGCCGCCCAGGGCGGTTAACGACGAACGGCGGCCCGTGGGCCGCCGTTCGTTAGGAGTCCGTAAGAGTTACGGCTTGCCACGCATGATGGCCTGTTTGACCTCGGCGATGGCCTGAGTCACCTGGATTCCGCGCGGGCAGGCCTCGGTGCAGTTGAAGGTCGTGCGGCAACGCCAGACGCCTTCCCTGTCGTTGAGGATGTCCAGGCGCACGGCGGCATTCTCGTCGCGGGAGTCGAAGATGAACCTGTGTGCGTTCACGATCGCGGCGGGCCCGAAGTACTGTCCGTCGGTCCAGAACACCGGGCAGCTCGACGTGCACGCGGCACAGAGGATGCACTTGGTGGTGTCGTCGAAGCGTTCACGCTGAGCGACGGTCTGGATGCGCTCCTTGCCGTCCTTGGGCGTGTTCTGTGCCATCAGGAACGGCTGCACCTCGCGGAAGGACGCGAAGAACGGCTCCATGTCCACGATCAGGTCCTTCTCCAGCGGCAGGCCCTTGATGGCCTCCACCGTCACCGGCTTGGTGATGTCGAGGTCCTTGATCAGGGTCTTGCAGGCCAAACGGTTCCGCCCGTTGATCCGCATCGCGTCGGACCCGCAGATGCCGTGCGCGCAGGACCGGCGGAAGCTCAAGCTACCGTCCTGTTCCCACTTGATCTTGTGCAGGGCGTCCAGGATGCGGTCCGTCGCGTACATTTCGACGTCGTAGTTCTCCCAGTGCGGGTCTTCGTCGATTTCGGGGTTGAAGCGTCGCACCGACAGGGTGACCGTGAACGAGGCGATCTCGTCGGGAACCGCGGGGGGCGATTCGAGGGTGGGGGTGCTCACTAGTACTTCCTCTCCATCGGCTGGTAGCGCGTAATGGTCACGGGCTTCCAGTCGAGCGAAATGTGGTCGGCAGCATCCGCGGACAGGGCGTCACCCGACAGGTAGGCCATGGTGTGCTGCAGGTAGTTGACGTCGTCGCGCAGGGGGTAGTCGTCGCGCATGTGGCCGCCGCGGCTCTCCTTGCGGTTGCGGGCGGAGTACACGACGACCTCGGCCAGGTCGAGCAGGAAGCCCAGCTCAACGGCCTCGAGCAGGTCGGTGTTGAACCGGCGGCCCTTGTCCTGCACGCCGATGTTCTTGTAGCGCTCGCGCAGGGTGTGGATGGTCTCGGTGACCTCACGGAGGGACTCGTCGGTGCGGAACACCTGCGCCTTCTCGTCCATGATCTCCTGCAGCTCCCGGCGGAGCACGGCGATGCGCTCGGTACCAGTGGAGGTGCGGATGGTGGTCAGGAGTTCGCGCACGAACTTGGCCGGGTCCTCGGGCAGCGGCACGAACTCGGCCGTCTTGACGTACTCGACGGCGTTGTTGCCGGCGCGCTTGCCGAACACGTTGATGTCCAGCAGCGAGTTGGTGCCGAGCCGGTTGGAGCCGTGCACCGAGACGCAGGCGCACTCGCCGGCGGCGTAGAGGCCGGGCACGACGGTGGTGTTATCGCGCAGCACCTCCGCCTTGACGTTGGTCGGGATGCCGCCCATGGCGTAGTGCGCGGTGGGCATCACCGGCACCGGCTCGGTGACGGGGTCCACGCCGAGGTAGGTGCGGGCGAACTCGGTGATGTCGGGCAGCTTGGTCTCGAGCACCTCAGCGCCCAGGTGGGTGCAGTCCAGGTACACGTAGTCCTTGTTGGGCCCGGCGCCGCGGCCCTCCGCGACCTCCTTGACCATGCAGCGGGCCACGATGTCACGCGGGGCGAGGTCCTTGATGGTGGGCGCGTAGCGCTCCATGAACCGCTCGCCGGAGGCGTTCCGCAGGATCGCGCCCTCACCGCGGGCACCCTCGGTGAGCAGGATGCCCAGGCCGGCCAGGCCGGTCGGGTGGAACTGGAAGAACTCCATGTCCTCCAGCGGCAGGCCCTTGCGCCAGATGATGCCCACACCGTCGCCGGTGAGGGTGTGCGCGTTGGACGTCGTCTTGTAGATCTTGCCGAAACCGCCGGTGGCGAAGATGAACGCCTTGCCGGAGAAGACGTGCAGCTCACCGGTGGACAGGTCGTAGGCGACCACGCCGGACGGCTGGTCGACGCCGTCGACGTTGGTCATGATCAGGTCGAGCACATAGAACTCGTTGAAGAAGTTGATGCCGCGTTTGACGCAGTTCTGGTACAGGGTCTGCAGGATCATGTGGCCGGTGCGGTCGGCGGCGTAGCAGGCGCGGCGCACCGGACTCTTACCGTGGTCGCGGGTGTGACCGCCGAAGCGGCGCTGGTCGATCTTTCCCTCAGGGGTGCGGTTGAACGGCAGGCCCATGTTCTCGAGGTCGATGACGGCGTCGATGGCTTCCCTGGCGAGGATCTCCGCGGCGTCCTGGTCGACGAGGTAGTCGCCGCCCTTGACGGTGTCGAATGTGTGCCACTCCCAGTTGTCTTCCTCCACGTTCGCCAGCGCGGCAGCCATGCCGCCCTGCGCTGCGCCGGTGTGCGACCGGGTGGGGTAGAGCTTGGAGATCACGGCGGTGGATGCGTTCGGTCCGGCCTCGATGGCGGCTCGCATGCCCGCCCCTCCAGCCCCGATGATCACGATGTCGAACTGGTGGTAGTGCACCCCGTCGACGATGGTGGACTCGGGCATGTTGGTCACAGGTGCATCCGTCATGAAAGTTTTTGCAGCTCCTCGAGGGCCTAAACGGCCTGGCAGAAAGTGGGCAGAAGGTCGGCGGGCTGGCCGGCCGGGCAGGCGTCGAAGGTGAACACCACGAGCGTGCCGAGAACGATCAGGATGACCACGGCGGCGAGGATCGACGATTTGAGGATGCCGCGGCTGATGCGCGTCGTGGCGTAGTCGTTCACGAGGGTGCGCATGCCGTTGCCGCCGTGGATCAGGGCGAGCCAGAGCATCGCCACGTCCCACCACTGCCAGAACGGGTTGGACAGCTTGCCGGCGACGAAGGCGAAGTTCAGCGCGCTGACGCCCTCGCCCACCATCAGGTTCACGAAGAGGTGGCCGAAGATCAGCACGATCAGCACGACGCCGGAGACGCGCATGTAGATCCAGCCCCACTTCTCCCAGTTCACGCCGTTCTTGCGGGGGCTGCGGGAGTACGGGCTGCGGGGGGCGACGATTGTCGAGGTCATTTTCGGTCGCCTCCTAGTGGCTGAACACGTTGATCAGGTGGCGGGGCAGGAAGGCGATCATGGTGATCACCCAGAGCCCGATCACGACGTAGAAGAGCACCCGCTGGTGCTTCGCGTTCCAGAAGTCGATGGCGATGATGCGCAGGCCGTTGAAGGCGTGGAACACGATCGCGGCGACCAGGCCGGCCTCGCCCAGCCCCATGATGGGGGTCTGGTACTGGCTGATCACGGCGTTGTACGCCTCGGGGCTGACCCGCACGAGGGCGGTGTCGAGGATGTGCACGAGGAGGAAGAAGAAGATCGCCACCCCGGTGATCCGGTGCAGGACCCAGGACCACATGCCCTCACGGCCGCGGTAAAGCGTTCCGGCCGGACGACGCGAGGTCGTCTTCCGCTGAGCTGTCAGGGCCTCTGCCGAATTCTGTGGCATGACCAACCCTCCCTGGCTGAGTCGTGACCCCTGCTGAACGAGGTGTCATCGTTGAACAAACACGTATCGTCAGTCTATATCTTGACGGCGAGATAAGTCTGGTTAGGGGTGCCTAACCGGGTGGGCAGCCGCCGGTGACCAGAGGCTTTATACCCGCATCAAGGCTAGTGCGGATCAGCGACGTTGCGCGGCCGGAACCAGGGTTTCCGCCCGCACGGCGAGGCTTTCGTCGATGACCTGCGTGTAGAACCCGAACAGCGTGGCGCAGACGGTTTCCCAGCTGCGGCCGAGCACCGCCCGCCGGCCCGCCTCGCCCATCCGGTGCCGCAGCGGAGCATCGGTGACCAGCGCGGCCACGTGCCGGCGCAGGTCCCTGTCGTCGTCCGGAGTGAACAGGAACCCGTCGGTGCCGTGCTCGATGAGGTCGATCGGGCCACCGGCGCGCGGCGCCACCACGGGCAGTCCGGCGGCGTGCGCCTCCTGCAGGGTCTGTCCGAAGGTCTCCTCTGTACCGGCGTGCAGGAACACGTCGAAGCTGGCGTACGCCGCCGCGAGCTCGGCGCCGGCGAGCCGGCCCAGCCAGGTCACCGGCATTCCCGCCAGAGCCTTGGCCACCAGGGGAGTGGACGGCCCGTCGCCGACCAGGGCGATGCTGATCCCGCGCAGGCCGCTGAGTGCCCGGAACCTTTCCACCTGCTTCTCCGGGGCGATCCGGCCGACGTACCCGATCACCACCTCGCCGTTGGGCGCCAGCCGCCGGCGCAACGCCGCCACCTCCGGGCCGTGCCGGGTGTTGGGGTGGTAGCTCTCCAGGTCCACGCCCCTGGTCCACCGGTCCAGGCGCTGCACGCCGATGCGGCGGAGGTCGCTCATCGACGCCGTGGACGGCACCAGGGTCAGGTCGGCGCCGTCGTGCACCCACTTCACGAACCGCCAGGCCAGCCCGGTCGCCTGGCCGAGGTGGTTGCGGCTGGCGTAACCGGCCACATCCGTCTGGAACACGGCAACGCTCGGCACGCCCAGGCGCCGGGCGGCCGCGATGCCCTGCGCGCCGAGGAGGAACGGTGACGCCGCGTGCAGCACGTCCGGCGCGAAGTCGGCCAGCAGCCCCAACACCCGCGGATTGGGCAGGCCGACGGGAAACTGCCGATAGGAGAGGGCGGGCACGGTGTGCACAGGAAAGCCGGCGTAACTCGGCGGGGCGCCGAACGGGGCGATCACCATGGCCTCGTGGCCCTGGCGGCGCAGCTCGTCGAGCACCTTGCAGACGCTCGTGGTGACCCCGCTGATGGTGGGGAGGAAGCTTTCGCTGACGACGGCAACCCTCATGCCGCCACAGTAGACAGCCCGCACGTCTGTGCGGTGAACCCTGGATGAACGGGGCCGACGGACCGGTAGTCTGGCGCAATGTCCCACTCCAGCGATGCCCTCGCCCGCTTCTACAGTGTGATCCCCGCCGGCGGGATCGGATCCAGGCTCTGGCCGCTGTCCCGCGCCGACGCGCCCAAGTTCCTGCACGACCTCACCGGCAGCGGGCAGACGCTGTTGCGCGCCACCTGGGACCGGCTCGCACCGCTGTCCGGCGACCAGCGCATCATGGTCGTCACCGGGCGGGCGCACCGGGCCGCCGTCGAGGAGCAGCTGCCGGAGCTCGGGGACCTGAACGTGGTCCTGGAGAGCGAACCGCGGGACTCCTCGGCCGCGATCGGCCTGGCCGCCGCGATCCTCGAACGCCGCGAACCCGGCGTGATCATCGGCTCCTTCGCCGCCGACCACGTCATCAAGGGCCCCGCGGCGTTCCGCCAGGCCGTCGTGGAGGCCATCGTCGCCGCCGACACCGGTCTGATCGTCACCATCGGCATCCAGCCCACCGAGCCGGCGATCGGTTTCGGTTACATCAAGACCGGCGCGGCCCTGTCCATCGACGGCGCCCCGAGCGCCCAGTCGGTCAATTCGTTCGTGGAGAAGCCCAGCCCGGCCACCGCCAAGCGCTACCTCTCCAGCGGGCAGTACCTCTGGAACGCCGGCATGTTCATCGCCCGCGCCGACAGGCTGCTCGAGGAGATCGGCGCGAGCGAGCCCGAGCTGCTCGCCGGGCTGCTCGAGCTGGCCGAGGCGTGGGACACCCCGCGCCGCGGCGCCGTCGTCGACCAGGTCTGGCCCAAGCTCAAGAAGATCGCCATCGACTACTCCGTGGCCGAGCCCGCCGCCGCGAAGGGCAAACTGGCCGTGATCCCCGGCCAGTTCGACTGGGATGACGTGGGAGACTTCGCGTCGATCGCCAAGATCCACGCCAACGGCCGCAAGCGCGACCTGGCGATCCTCGGTGAGGGCGCCCGGGTGCTGGCCGACTCCTCCAGCGGAATCGTCGTCAGCCACACCAAGCGCATGATCGCTCTGATCGGCGTCGACGACATCGTCGTCGTGGACACCCCCGACGCCCTGCTGGTGACGACAAGCGCCAACGCCCAGAAGGTCAAGGCCGTCGTCGACGCGCTGCGGCTCTCGGGCAGCTCAGACGTCCTGTAGCTGCGGGCGGCCTCGGCCGCGAGAGTTTCTCAGGAATAGGCCCGGTAGATGACCATTTGTGTCGGCGCGATTTCGAGAATGTCGCGGCTTGATAACCTTTTGGCTACAGTGTCGGTTTGCTCATCTGAGCAGGGCTCTTCTGGGTAACGTGTAGACCATATACCAGCCCGTGCGATCTCACGCCGGGCCTCATCTGGAGGTCAATCTTGACAATCACGACCCGCAAGGCAACGCTCGGCGGCCTTGCCTCACTCGGCGTTCTCGCTCTGCTCGCGGCGTGTGCGCCGGCCCCCACCGAGGACGGCGGCGGCGACGCTGCCACATCGGACTTCCTGCCCTGCATCGTCTCCGACTTCGGTGGCTTCGACGACAAGTCCTTCAACCAGTCCAGCTTCGAGGGCATCTCCCAGGCCTCCGAGGAACTCGGTGTCGAGTTCAAGCAGGCCGAGTCCACCTCTGAGGACCAGTACACCGGCAACGTGACCAGCATGGTCGACCAGGGTTGCAACTTCATCCTCACCGTCGGTTTCGCCCTGGCCAACGCCACCCGCGACGCGGCCCAGGAGAACAGCGATGTGCAGTTCGCCCTCATCGACTCCACCCTCTCCAACGATGACTTCAGCCCGCTGACGCTCGAGAACGTGAAGCCGGTCGTCTACGACACCGCGCAGGCCGCATTCCTGGCCGGCTACCTGGCCGCAGGAACCACCAAGACCGGCACCGTCGGCACCTTCGGTGGCATGCAGTACCCGTCGGTCACCATCTTCATGGACGGCTTCGCCGACGGCATCGCCTACTACAACACCGAAAAGGGCACCGACGTCAAGCTCACCGGCTGGTCGAAGGAATCCCAGGAGGGCCTGTTCGCCGGTGGCTTCGATGACATCAGCGCCGGCAAGACCCTCAGCCAGGGCCTGATCGACGCCGGTGCGGACATCATCCTCCCGGTCGCCGGCCCGCTCTTCCAGGGCACCGCACAGGCCATCGCCGAGTCCGGCAAGGACGTCGCCATCGTCGGTGTCGACAGCGACCTGTTCGAGACCACGCCCGAGTTCGCCGCGCTGTACCTCACCTCCATCATGAAGTCGATGACGGATGCGACCGACGCGATCATCACCGACGCGGCAAACGGCGAATTCAGCTCCGACCCGTACATCGGAACCCTCGAGAACGAGGGTGTCGGCCTGGCCCCGCTGCACGACTGGGAGTCCAAGGTCGACCCCGCCCTGGTCACCGAGATCGACGACCTCAAGGCACAGATCATCAGCGGCGACATCGTCGTGACCAGCGACGCCACGCCCAAGTAACACCCCGTTTCACCCAGCACCACCGTGTAGCAGTACCGCCCCACAGGGCACCGGGGAGGCCAGCCATGCTGGCCTCCCCGTTTCGTTGCGTGGTGTCGCCGGGGCGTAGAGCCACGCCCGGCCGGCACCTCAATAGAATCGACACTATGAAGCTCGAACTTCGCGGCATTACGAAGAGATTCGGTGCCCTTGTTGCCAATGACGACATCAACCTCACCATCGAGGAGGGAGAGATCCACGCCCTGCTCGGCGAGAACGGGGCCGGTAAATCAACGTTGATGAACGTTCTCTACGGCCTGTACCGGGCCGAAGAGGGCGAGATCCTCCTCGATGACGTGCCGCAGCACTTCGCCGGACCCGGCGACGCGATGGCCGCCGGCATCGGCATGGTGCACCAGCACTTCATGCTGATCCCCGTGTTCACCGTGGCCGAGAACGTGATGCTCGGCCACGAACAGGTCAAGGCCGGCGGCAGGCTCGACCTCGCCGCCGCGCGCACCCGGGTGCGGGAGATCTCGGAGCGTTTCGGGTTCGACGTCGATCCCGACGCCCTCGTGGAGTCCCTGCCCGTCGGTGTGCAGCAGCGGGTGGAGATCATCAAGGCGCTCTCCCGCGACGCGAAGGTGCTCGTCTTCGACGAACCGACCGCCGTGCTCACCCCGCAGGAAACCGACGAGCTGATGAACATCATGCGCCAGCTCAAGGCCGCGGGCACCTCCATCGTCTTCATCACGCACAAACTGCGGGAGGTGCGCGAGGTCGCCGACCGGATCACCGTCATCCGCCTGGGCAAGGTCGTCGGCACCGCCTCGCCGACCGCGAGCAACGAAGAACTCGCCACCCTGATGGTGGGCCGCGCCGTCGACCTGACCGTGGACAAGGCGCCCGCCACCCCCGGAGCTCCGGCGCTGGTGGTGACGAACCTCACCGTGATCGACCCTCTCGGCCAGATCCTCGTCAACGACGTCAGCTTCGACGTCAAGGCGGGCGAGATCCTCGCCATCGCCGGCGTGCAGGGCAACGGCCAGACCGAACTGACCGAGGCGCTGATGGGGCTGCAGCCCCGCGTCGTCGGCGAGATCAGCCTCGACGGCACGTCCCTCCGCGGCCACTCGGTTCGTCAGGTTCTCGACGCCGGGGTCGGCTTCGTGCCGGAGGACCGCACCAGGGACGGCCTCGTCGGCGGGTTCACCATCGCCGAGAACCTGATGCTGGACCGCGCCAACAAGCTCCCGTTCGTCAAGCGGTTCAACCTGCAGCTTTCCTACCTCGCCGACTTCGCCCGCACCAAGGTGGCGGAGTTCGACGTGCGGTCCCAAGGCATCGAGACGCCCGTCGGCCGCCTGTCCGGCGGCAACCAGCAGAAGGTCGTGCTCGCCCGCGAACTCAGCCGTGACCTGCGGCTCTTCGTCGCGGCTCAGCCCACCCGCGGCCTCGACGTCGGTTCGATCGAATTTGTGCACGAACGCATCGTGGCGACCCGCGACGGCGGCACCCCGGTCATCGTGATCTCCACCGAACTCGACGAGGTCGCCGCCCTCGCCGACCGGATCATGGTGATGTACCGCGGCCGCATTGTCGGCATCGTCCCCGGCGACACCCCCCGATCCGTTCTGGGTCTCATGATGGCGGGCGAAACCCCCGCAGAAGGAGCCGCAGCATGAGCGCCGCTCAGCAGCCCACCCCGACCCCGGCACCGGCGAAGTCGCCGGAACCGGACGAATCCTCCCGCTGGCACAACGTCTTCCGGGAGATCACCACCGGCAACGCCATCATCTCGGTGTTGGCCGTGCTGCTGGCCCTGCTCGTGGGCGCCGTGATGATCGCGTTCACGAACGCGAACGTGCAGGAGAGCGCGGGGTACTTCTTCTCCAGGCCCGGCGACATGCTCTCCGCCGCTTGGGATGCGGTGTCCGGGGCCTATTCCGCGCTGTTCCAAGGCTCGGTGTACAACTTCCGTCGTCCGAGCTTCGCCGACGGCATCCGGCCGTTCACCGAGACCCTCACCTACGCCACCCCGCTGATCGCGGCCGGCCTCGGTGTCGCGCTCGGTTTTCGGGTTGGCCTGTTCAACATCGGCGGTCGCGGCCAGATGCTCATCGCCGCGACCCTCGGCGGCTGGGTGGCCTTCGCGGTTGACCTGCCCGCCGGTATCCACCTGATCGCCGCACTCGTCGCCGGCGTGCTGGGCGGGGCCCTGTGGGGCGGCCTGGTCGGCCTGCTCAAGGCCCGCACCGGCGCGCACGAGGTGATCACCACGATCATGCTCAACTATGTGGCGTTCTACCTGGTCAGCTTCCTGCTGCGGGACGGGTTCCTCAAGACCCCGGGCTCGAACAACCCCAAGAGCCCGGCCAGCAAGGAGACCGCGGTCTACTTCGACCTGCTCGGCCCGGACTACAACCTGCACTTCGGCTTCATCCTGGTGATCGCCGCCACGGTGTTCACCTGGTGGCTGCTCGCCCGCTCCAACCTGGGCTTCAAGTTCCGCGCCGTCGGCGAGAACCCCAACGCCGCCAGGGTGGCCGGCATCAGCGTGCAGCGCATGTACGTCTACGCGATGCTGTTCTCCGGCGGTCTCGTCGGTCTGGCCGGCATCAACCAGGTGCTGGGCACCACCACCAGCGGCTTCGGTGCCGGCATCGACTCCGGGATCGGCTTCGACGCGATCACGGTGGCCCTGCTGGGCCGCTCCAAGCCGTGGGGCGTGTTCGCCGCGGGCATCCTGTTCGGCGCGTTCAAGGCCGGCAGCTTCTCGATGCAGGCCGCCGAGGGCGTGCCCATCGACATCGTGCTCGTTGTGCAGTCTCTCATCGTGCTCTTCATCGCCGCGCCGCCGTTGGTGCGCGCGATCTTCAGGCTCCCGGCGCCCGGAGCGCCCCGCCGCAGACCGGTTCCCAACGTTTCCCAGGAGGTGGCGGCGAAATGAGCACTATCGCTCCAGTGAACCAGCCCACCCAGCCCACCGGACCCGAGGAGGGTCCGGCGACCGCGGTCATCAAGAGCTGGAAGGTGCCGATCATCCTCGGCGTCTTCACGGTCCTCGGTTTCCTGCTGATGGTGGTCTTCGGCCGCACCGGTACCAGCACCATGGTGCTCTCCACCTCCAGCGACCTGATCCAGCTGCCCGACGTGCTGCTGCCCACCCTGCCGACCGGCATCGTGATCAGCATCCTGCTGGCCGCCATCACCGGGCTCAGCGCCTGGATGGTGCAGACCCGCCGCAAGGTTCCGCTCTGGCTGATCTCGGTGTTCGCCGTGCTGCTCCTGATCGGCTTCCTCACCTGGGCGTCCGCCGACGAACGCATCCCGGTGCCCGGCCTGCTGTTCGGCTCGCTGAGCCTGGCCGTCCCGCTGATCTTCGGCGCCCTCGGCGGCGTCATCTCCGAACGTGTCGGCGTGGTCAACGTGGCGATCGAGGGCCAGCTGCTGGCCGGTGCGTTCACCTCCGCGATCGTGGCCTCGATCACCCAGCAGCCGCTGCTCGGCCTGCTCGCGGCGATGGTGGCCGGTGTGCTGGTGTCGTTTGTGCTCGCGGCGTTCTCGATCAAGTACTTCGTCGACCAGGTCATCGTCGGTGTGGTGCTCAACGTCCTCGTCACCGGCCTCACCGGGTTCCTGTTCTCCGAGCTCCTCGCCCCGAACGCGGCCACGCTCAACCAGCCGCCCAAGTTCGAGCGCATCAACATCCCGCTGCTCAGTGAGATCCCGATCGTCGGGCCGGTCTTCTTCCGGCAGACCCTGATCGTGTACATCATGTACATCGCCGTCGCCGCGGTGTACTTCGGGATCTTCCACACCAAGTGGGGCCTCCGGCTCCGCGCGGTGGGCGAGCACCCGCAGGCCGCTGACACCGTGGGCATCAACGTCACCGGTACCCGGTTCTGGAACGTGTCCCTGGCCGGCGCCGTCGCCGGCCTCGGTGGCGCGTACTTCACCCTGGGGTCGGTGGGCGCGTTCGGTAAAGAAATGACCGCCGGTGCCGGCTTCATCGCCCTCGCGGCGGTGATCTTCGGCCGGTGGGACCCGATCCGGGCGACCCTCGCGGCGCTGCTGTTCGGCTTCGCCAGCAACCTGCAGAACGTGCTGAGCATCATCGGTTCGCCGGTGCCCAGCGAGTTCATGCTGATGCTGCCCTACCTGGTCACCATCTTCGCCGTGGCGGGCCTGGTGGGCCAGTCGCGGGGCCCGGCCGCATCCGGAAAGCCGTATATAAAATCATGACGAATCTGACTGCGAATTCCGGCGACACAACGCCCGAGTCCGGCGACATCGACTGGGGCGTGCTGCGCAGCGCTGCCACCGAAGCGATGACCCACGCCTACGTGCCCTACTCGAAGTTCCCGGTCGGGGCGGCCGCCCTCGTCTCCGACGGCCGGGTGATCAGCGGATGCAACGTGGAGAACGCCTCCTACGGGCTCACTCTCTGCGCGGAATGCGCGCTGGTGAGCGTGCTGCACCTCACCGGCGGCGGCCAGCTCGTCGCGTTCAGCTGCGTCGACGGCAACGGCAACACGCTGATGCCGTGCGGCCGCTGCCGCCAACTGCTCTACGAACACTCGGCACCAGGCATGCTGTTGGAGACCGTCTCCGGCGTGCGCACCATCGACGAGGTCCTGCCGGACGCCTTCGGGCCCCGCCAGCTCGCCGCCTACAGGGAAGACAACTCATGAGCTCCACCCCCGCCCGCACCATCGAAGCCTTCGACGCCGTCGACCTGATCCACGCCAAGCGTGACAAGGGCGAGCTGTCGACTCCACAGATCGACTGGCTGATCGACGCGTACACCCGCGGCTACGTCGGCGACGAGCAGATGGCCGCGATGACCATGGCGATCTTCCTCAACGGCATGTCCCGCCGGGAGATCCGCGACATGACCATGGCCATGATCAACTCCGGCGAGCGGATGAGCTTCACGGGCCTGGGCAAACCGACCACGGACAAGCACTCCACCGGCGGCGTCGGCGATAAGATCACCCTGCCGCTGATGCCCCTCGTCGCGGTCTTCGGCGCGGCCGTGCCGCAGCTCTCCGGCCGTGGCCTCGGTCACACCGGCGGAACCCTGGACAAGCTCGAGTCCATCCCGGGCTGGCGCGCAAACCTCAGCAACGAGGAAATGTTCCAGCAGCTGCAGGATGTCGGCGGCGTCATCTGCGCCGCAGGCAGCGGCCTGGCTCCGGCCGACGGCAAGCTGTATGCGCTCCGCGACACCACCGGCACCGTCGAAGCGATCCCGCTGATCGCCTCCTCGATCATGTCCAAGAAGATCGCCGAGGGTACCGGCGCGCTGGTGCTCGACGTGAAGTTCGGCTCCGGCGCGTTCCTGAAGGACATCGACCGGTCCCGCGAGCTGGCCCGCACCATGGTCGCCCTCGGCGAGGACGCCGGGGTGGCCACCTCCGCGCTGCTGACCAACATGAACGTGCCGCTCGGCCTGGCCATCGGAAACGCCAACGAGGTGCGCGAGTCCCTCGAGGTGCTCGCCGGCGGCGGCCCCGCCGATGTGGTGGAGCTCACCGTGGCCTTGGCCCGCGAGATGCTGGCCCTGGTCGGCCAGAAGGACGTCGACGTCGAGGCGGCCCTGAAGGACGGTCGCGCGATGGACAAGTGGCGGGCGGTCATCCGTGCGCAGGGCGGCGACCCCGATGCCGCGATGCCCGTGGCGCGCGAGACCCACGTGGTGCTCGCCGACCGTGACGGGGTGCTCGTCGAGCAGCAGGCTCTGCCGTTCGGTATCGGCGCCTGGCGCCTGGGCGCCGGCCGCGCCCGCAAGCAGGACCCGGTGCAGCACGCCGCCGGCATCGACCTGCACGCCAAGCCCGGCGACACCGTCCGCAAGGGCGAGCCACTGTTCACCCTCAGCGCCGACGAGCCGGAGCGCTTCGCCCGGGCCCTCGAGGCCGTCGAGGGCGCCTGGCGCATCGGCGACCCCGGCGAGCCCGTCCTCGACAGCGGCCCCCTGATCGCCGAGCGCATCGGTAACTAGCCCAGCACCCGCAGGCCCGGCCCCGCCGACTTGCCGCAAAAACCCCCTTCCGCCCCGCCGAAGGGGGTTTTTGGCGCAAGTCGCTGCCGGCGCATCCGCCGACGTGCCGCACATTGCCACTTCCCTCGCGGCGAAGCGCTCTTATGCGGCAAGTGGGTGAGTGCGCGCGCGTCACTCGGGGCGGCTGCCGGGGCGCCAGCCGCGGGAGCGCAGCGCCTGGTCGAGCCGGGAGAGGACTTCGGCATCCGGGGTTTCCTTGAGCACCCTGATGACCCGCCAGTCCTCGGCCATCACACCGTCCAACCTGTCGACGTCACGGGCGAACTGCACGTCGTCCGTACGGTGCTGCTCGCCGTCGTACTCGACAAGGACCCGGTACCGCAGGTAGACCAGATCGCCGCGCACCCGGCGCCGCTGGTATCGCAGCGGCAGGTATACGTTGGTCTCCGGTTCCGGCAGGCCCGCCCGCACGATCAGGAGCCGCAGCCGGGTCTCCTGCCGCGACTCAACTCGGGGTCTCACCCACTCCAGCGCGGCCCGTAGCCGACGGATGCCCCGGTGGCCGGGCCGCTCGGCCACCGCCGTCGGGTCGGCTGCAGACCGTGTGGCCCGCGATTCCGGCGCCCTGCGGCGCCCGGTCGGGGGCGATGACGCTCACATGCAGCCGGAGATCACGGGTGGCGTAGCGGGGCAGAGGCATCCCGAGCATCAGGGCAGCGGTGGCGTGGCTGAAGAAATGGCCGGTGGGCATCACCGCGGCGTAGGCCCTGGCCAGTTCCCGCACCCCGGTCGGGATGCCCGCGGCGACCCTCACGCCGTGGAACGGCGCCTGCAGGTCGGCCGCCTGCAACCTCCGAGGTGTCACCCCCGCCCGGCGCGCTTCCGCGACGGTGAACCCGTCGAGAGACAGGCTGCGGGGGAGCTCCGTTGGCTTGCGCATCCGCCCAAGATGTCATCCTTTGCCGCTGCCGGTCAGAGTTATCCACCGATGGCCCCTCCCGCGACGTGCGCCAAAGCTCCCCATGTGCGGATCTGAAGGGGCACTTTGGCCGAAGTGGGCGACCCGCGCTTCGCTGACTTGCGGCGAAGATGCGCTTGGAGTGCGCTGAAGGGGAATTTTGAGGCACGTCGGCGGGCCGGGGCGGATGTGGCGGCTTCGGGATACGCGCGGCGCGGGAGCGATAGATTGGGGGAGTGAATATCAGCTCCGAGGAATACCTGTTGCCCGGCAGCGGCGTGAGCATCAACGCCCTGCCCAAAGTCTCCCTGCACGACCACCTCGACGGCGGTCTGCGACCGGCCACGATCCTCGAGCTGGCCGCGCCGATCGGCCTGGAGCTGCCCGCCACGACCGAGTCCGGCCTCGCCGATTGGTTCGTCAGCCAGGCCACCTCCGGCTCGCTCGCGGACTACCTCAAGACCTTCGAGATCACCGTCGGCGTCATGCAAACCCACGACGCCCTCGTGCGGGTGGCCAGGGAGTTCGTTGAAGACCTCGCCCTGGACGGCGTGATCTACGCCGAGGTGCGCTGGGCCCCCGAGCAGCACCTGGCCGGCGGGCTCAGCCTGGACCAGGCCGTCGACGCCGTGCAGGAAGGCATCGCGGCGGGCATCGAGCGGGTCGCCCAGGCCGGCATCACCATCAAGATCGGTCAGCTGATCACCGCGATGCGGCACGCCGACAGGTCCCTCGAGGTCGCCGAACTCGCCGTGCGGCACCGCGACCTCGGCGTGGTCGGCTTCGACATCGCCGGCGCCGAGGAGGGCTTCCCAGCCGGCAACCACGCCGCCGCGTTCGACTACCTGGCCCGGAACCTCTTCCCGGTCACCGTGCACGCCGGCGAGGCCGACGGGCTGGACAGCATCCGCGGCGCCCTGTTCGACGGTCGCGCCCTGCGCCTGGGCCACGGCGTGCGCCTGGCCGAGGACATCGAAATCGGCCGGGAGGACCAGGAGAACACCTACGTGACCCTCGGCCCGCTGGCCCAGTGGGTGCGCGACAGGGAGATCCCTCTGGAGCTCAGCCCGTCGTCGAACCTCCAGACCGGCGCCATCGCCGCCTGGGGCGACGACATGCTCGACCACCCGTTCGACCTGCTCTACCAGCTCGGCTTCCGCGTCACCGTCAACACCGACAACCGGCTGATGAGCGCCACCACGCTCAGCCGCGAGCTGGCCCTGCTCACGGATGCCTTCGGCTACGACCTCGACGACCTCGAGGCCCTGCAGCTCAACGCGGCCTCCGCGGCATTCCTGCCGTTGGAGGAGCGCGAAGAACTCGCCGACGCCATCGTCGACGGTTTTGCCACCGCCTAGCCCGCCAACGCCCACGCTAGAAAGCAGCCATGTCCCTCCCACCACTTCCCCTTGACGCCATCGACGTCGGCCTGCACGTCCCCGACTGGCGGGCCGCCGTCGGCGCCGCCGGCGCGGCGCTGGAGCGATCCGGTTCCACCGCACCCGGCTACACCGAGCGCATGGTGGGCGTGATCGAGGAATTCGGCGCCTACGTGGTGATCGCGCCCGGGCTGGCCCTGGCGCACGCCCGGCCCGGCCCCGATGTGCTCACCGGGGGCCTGAGCGTCGTGACCCTCGCCGAGCCCGTGGCCTTCGGACACCCGCACAACGACCCCGTCAACGTGGTGCTTGGCCTGGCGGTGACCACGGGCGACGAGCACGTGCACTTCGTCGCCGAGCTCGCCAACGTGTTCAACGATTCGAGCATCATCCCGGCGCTGGCAGCGGCGCCGGACGCAGCATCCGTACGCTCGCTCCTGGGCATCGCGGCACCAACCGGCGCAGACGCCAGCACGGAGGAACACAAATGAAGATCGTCGCACTGTGCGGAGTCGGTATCGGCACATCCGCCATTCTCAAGGTCAACGCCGAACGCGCCCTCGAGCGCCTGGACATCGAGGCTGACGTCACCGCGGCCGACATCGCCAGCGTGAAGCTCGCCGCCGCGGACGCGCAGGTCATCCTCACCTCGTCCGAGCTGGTGCCGTCGATCGGCAAGACCAACGCCGACGTCATCATCATCGACAACTTCTTCGACCTCGACGAGCTGACCGCCAAGCTCGAGATCGCGCTCGGCTAGCCCGGCGCGGATGCCCGGCTGGGCATCCGCGTCCGCACCGCCGGTCAGCCGATCAGCGCTCGCATGCCCCTGTCGAGCTCGGCGAGGGCATCGGATGCGGCCTGCCGGCGTTCGGCGAGGCTGCCGACGCTGCTGTGCGTGTCGAGATACACCTTGAGCTTGGGTTCGGTGCCGCTGGGCCGCACCATCACCCGGGAGCCGTCGGCGAGCACGATCCGCAGCACATCGCTGGGCGGCAGGCCGTTGAAGCCGCCGGAGAGATCGTCGATGTGGTCCACCCGGCTGGTGCCGATCATGGCCGGCGGGCTCTCGCGCAAGCGTGCCATCACCCTCTCGATCTCGGTGAGGTCGGTGACGCGCACCGAGATCTGGCCCGAGGCGAAGTAGCCGAACTTCTCGGCGAACGCGTCGAGGTGGTCCGCTAGCGTCAAACCGTCGGCCTTGAGCTCGCTGACCAGCGAGAGCAGCGCCACGGCGGCGGAGATGCCGTCCTTGTCGCGCACGGTGCCGGGGTTAACCAGGTAGCCGAGGGCCTCTTCGAAACCGAAGATCAGGCCGGGAGCGCGGGAGACCCACTTGAACCCGGTGAGGGTGTCGGCGAACCGCAGGCCGTAGGCGTCGGCGACGGCCTTGAGCGCCGGCGTCGACACAATCGAGCAGGCCAGGGTGCCGTCGGCACCGCCGTCGCCCGGCGCGTTGGCGGCCAGCTCGGCGGCCCGCCAGCCCAGGATGGCGCCGACCTCGTTGCCGCTCAGGCGACGGTAGCCCTCCGGCGCGTCGGCGTCCGGGATGGCGATGGCGAGCCTGTCGGCATCCGGGTCGTTGGCGATGATCAGTTCGGCGTCGACCTCACGCGCGGTCTCGTAGGCGAGGTCCATCGCGCCGGGTTCCTCAGGGTTGGGGAACGCGACGGTGGGGAACGCCGAGTCGGGGGCGATCTGCGCGTCCACGAGGGTCGGCAGGGCGAACCCGGCGGCGTCGAGCACGCGGCGGGTGGTGTCCCACCCCACACCGTGCAAGGCCGTGTACACAACGCTCACCTGCGCGCGCGGCGACGCGCCGATGGCGGCGGTCGCATCCACGTAGGCCTGCACGACGGACTCCGGAGCGGTCTCGTACCCGGCCCGCGGCAGCTCGGTGACGAGCTGGGTGTCGGCGACGTGCTGGATCTGGGCGGCGATGGCGACGTCGTCGGGGGAGACGATCTGCGAGCCCTCATCGGAGTCGCCCAGGTAGACCTTGTAGCCGTTGTCGTTGGGCGGGTTGTGCGAGGCGGTGACCATCACACCGGCGCTGGCGCCGAGGTGGCGCACCGCGAAAGCCAGCACCGGGGTGGGCAGCAGGCGGGGCAGGAGCACGGCGCGCACGCCGGCGCCGGCCATGATCGCGGCGGTGTCGGTGGCGAAGACGTGCGAGTTGCGGCGGCCGTCGTAGCCGATGACTACGGACGGGATGCTGCCGGGCCGGCTGCTCGCCGCGGCGGCGAGGAGATAGGCGGCGAGTCCGGCGGCGGCCTGGCTGACCAGAACCCGGTTCATCCGGTTGGAGCCGGCGGCGATCTCGCCGCGGAGGCCCGCGGTGCCGAACGCGAGGCGCTCGTCGAAGCGGGAGTGCAGGTCGGCAACGGCGGCCGGGTCGCGATCCTGGGCCTGCTGGATCAGCACGCGCAGCTCCGCGCGGGTCTCCGGGTCCGGGTCCTGGGCGAGCCAGTCGGTCGCGGTGACCAGCAGCAGGTTGACCGGGTCGGTGGCCGTGGTGTCCAGCACTGCCGTGGCGGCTGGCACCTCTCCGGCCGTCTCGTCCGGTCCGTCGACGGTGTTCAGCACGGCGGTCTGCGGTTCGCGTTCGTCGTCGCCGGCGTGCGCGCCGCGTGGGAGGAGCGGCTCGGCGGGGGTGCCGGGCTGGGTCGGAGTCTCGTCGCCGTGGCTCACAGTGCGGCCACAATGCTGGCGAGGAGGGCGCTGATGGTGGCTTCGGCGGCCTGGCCGGCCTCGAGCACCTCGCCGTGACTGAGCGGGGTCTTTTGAATGCCGGCGGCGAGGTTGGTGATCAGCGACATGCCGAGTACCTCCATGCCGGCCTGGCGGGCGGCGATGGCCTCCAGCGCGGTGGACATGCCCACGATGTGGCCGCCGATGGCCTTGGCCATCTGCACCTCGGCGGGAGTCTCGTAGTGCGGCCCGCGGAACTGGCAGTAGACGCCTTCGTCCAGGGTGGGGTCGATGCCGCGGGCGAGGTCACGCAGCCGCTGGGAGTACAGGTCGGTGAGGTCGATGAAGGTGGCGCCCTCGAGCGGCGAGTCGGCGGTGAGGTTGATGTGGTCGCTGATCAGCACCGGGGTGCCCGGCTTCCACGTCTCGCGGATGCCGCCGGCCCCGTTGGTGAGGATCATGGTCGTCGCCCCGGTCGCGGCGGCGGTGCGCACGCTGTGCACGACCCGGCGCACGCCGTGGCCCTCGTAGTAGTGGGTGCGGGCGCCGATCACCAGGGCACGCTTGCCGCTCGAAAGCAGCACCGAGCGCAACATGCCCGCGTGGCCGGCCAGCGCCGGCGCGCTGAACCCGGTGATTTCCTGCGCGGGGATCGTGTGGGTGGTCTCGCCGATCAGGTCGGCGGCCTTGCCCCACCCGCTTCCCAGCGTCAGGGCGATGTCGTGATGGGCGACACCGGTGGCGTCGGCGATTTCTTGGGCGGCGGTGGCGGCCACGTCGAACGGGTTGGTTTCCGGCGCGTCAAGAGGATTGATCTCGGTCGTGAGCATCCTCCTACTCTAATTGCCTGCGGGGCAGCCGTGGTTTGGTGGGTCGCGCGGTGCAGGACAGAATAAGTGAATGCCTTACGAGTTCGAACGAAAACAACGCATCATTATCATCGGTGGCGGCCCCGGCGGATACGAAGCGGCACTCGCCGGCGCGCAGCAGGGCGCAGAGGTGACCCTGATCGAACGGGTCGGCGTCGGCGGTGCCGCGGTGCTCACCGACGTCGTTCCCTCGAAGTCGCTGATCGCCACCGCGGAAGCGTCGAACTCGATCCGTGAGGCCAACGACCTGGGCGTGCAGTTCTTCGTGCGCGACGCCAAGGGCAAGCCGCTGCACCCCGAGGTCGCGATCAACCTCGCCGCGGTGAACAAGCGCCTGCTCGCGCTGGCCAGGGAGCAGTCCGAGGACATGCGGGAGACCCTCGTCAAGGCCGGCGTCAAGCTGCAGAGCGGCCACGGCCGGCTGGACGGCCGCGACGCGGTCATCGTGTCCACCGGAGACGACGGCTCAGGCACCGATTTCGACCGGATCGAGGCCGACACCATCGTGCTGTCGGTGGGCGCGAGCCCCCGCACGATGCCCACGATGATGCCCGACGGCGAGCGAATCCTCACCTGGACTCAGCTGTACAACCTCAAGTCGGTGCCGAAACACCTCATCGTCGTCGGCTCCGGAGTCACCGGCGCGGAGTTCGCCTCCGCCTACCGGGCCCTGGGCGCCGAGGTCACCCTCGTCTCCAGCCGCGACCAGGTGCTGCCCGGCGAAGACGTCGACGCCGCCGCCGTGATTGAAAACGTGTTCAAGCGCAACGGCATGGTGGTGCTGAACAAGTCCCGCGCCGCCACCGCCGAACGCACCGACACCGGCGTGCTGGTGACCCTCACCGACGGCCGCACCGTCGAGGGCAGCCACTGCCTGATCGCCGTCGGCGCCGTGCCGAACACCCAGGGCCTGGGCCTGGCCGAGGCCGGCGTCCAGCTGGACGAGTCCGGCCACATCCGGGTGAACCGGGTGGCGCGCACCTCGATCCCGAACATCTACGCCGCGGGCGACTGCACCACGGAGATGCCGTTGGCGTCCGTCGCATCCATGATGGGCCGCACCGCGGTTTACCACGCCATGGGCGACGCGGTGAACCCGATCGAAATCCGCAACGTGGCGGCCAACATCTTCACGCAGCCGGAGATCGCGACCGTCGGCTGGACCCAGAAGGAGATCGAGGAGGGAGTGCGCCGCGGCGAGGTTTACAAGATGCCGCTCGAGTCGAACCCGCGCGCCAAGATGATGGGCATCAAGGACGGCTTCGTCAAGCTCATCGCCTCCCGCGGCACCGGCACCGTCATCGGCGGCGTCATCGTGGGCCCCAAAGCCAGCGAACTGATCTTCCCGCTCACCCTCGCGGTCGAGCACGGCCTCACCGTCGACGAGGTCGCCGAGGCGTTCACCGTCTACCCGTCGTTGACCGGGTCCATCACGGATGCCGCACGCGCGATGCACAAGGTGCACTACTGACCCAGCACCCCGGCCGCATCCGCGACTAACTGTCGCCAGTGCGGAAACCTGCGCCCGGTACGCCGGGCGCAGGTGTCCGGTTCGGGCACAGTTGCGCAGCTAGGGGGGTGTCAGCCGACGGTCATGAGCAGGTGGCCGGAGGAGACCGTCGAGCCGACAGCGGCGCCGATGACCCCGACCACGCCGTCCTTGTGCGCGGTGAGCGGCTGTTCCATCTTCATGGCCTCCAGCACCAGCAGCAGGTCGCCCTTGACGACGGTGTCGCCCTCCGTGACGAGGATCTTCACGATGGTGGCCTGCATGGGCGCCTTGACGGCATCGCCCGTTGCGGTGTTCACCGAGTGAGCGGCGGTCCGACGGCGCGGGGCCGGCCCGGCGGTCTTCTCCGACGCGGTACCGGGCAGCAGCTTGCTGGGCAGGCTCACCTCGATGCGGCGGCCGTCCACCTCGACGACCACGCTGTGCCGGGCGTCGGAGCGAGGACGGTCCTCGACGGTACCGCTCCAGGGGGCGATGGTGTTCTCGAACTCGGTCTCGATCCAGCGGGTGTAGATCGAGAACGGTGCACCGTCGGCGGGGGCGAAGGCCGGGTCGCGCACGATCATGCGGTGGAACGGCAGCACTGTGGGCAGGCCGGCCACCTCGAACTCGTCGAGGGCGCGGCGGGCGCGTTCCAGGGCCTGTTCCCGGGTGGCGCCGGTGACGATGAGCTTGGCCAGCAGCGAGTCGAACGAGCCGGAGATCTCGTCGCCGGACTGCACGCCGCTGTCGACGCGCACACCGGGGCCGCCGGCGGCCTTGAACACGTGCACCGGGCCGGGGGCGGGCATGAAGCCGCGGCCGGCGTCCTCACCGTTGATGCGGAACTCGAACGAGTGGCCGACGGCGATGGGGTCGTCGTAGTCCAAGGTGCCGCCCTCGGCGAGCCGGAACTGCTCACGGACCAGGTCGATGCCGGTGACCTCCTCAGAGACCGGGTGTTCCACCTGCAGGCGGGTGTTCACCTCGAGGAAGGAGACCGTGCCGTCCTGGCCGATCAGGAACTCGCAGGTGCCGGCGCCGACGTAACCGACCTCCCGGAGGATGGCCTTGGACGCCCGGTACATCTCGGTCGTCTGCGCCTCGGTGAGGAACGGTGCCGGCGCCTCTTCGACGAGCTTCTGGTGGCGGCGCTGGAGGGAGCAGTCGCGGGTGGAGATCACGACGACGTTGCCGTGGGCATCCGCGAGGCACTGGGTCTCGACGTGCCGGGGCTTGTCGAGGTACTTCTCCACGAAGCACTCGCCGCGGCCGAAGGCCGTGACGGCCTCACGCACGGCGGAGTCGAACAGTTCCGGTACCTCGTCGCGGGTGCGGGCGACCTTCAGGCCGCGGCCGCCGCCGCCGAAGGCCGCCTTGATGGCGACGGGCAGGCCGTGCTGGTCGACGAAGTCGAGAACTTCGGATGCGTCGGCGACGGGGTTCAGGGTGCCGGGCGCCATCGGCGCGTGCACCTTCTCGGCGATGTGCCTGGCGGAGACCTTGTCGCCGAGCTGCTCGATGGCCTCCGGGGACGGGCCGATCCAGATCAGGCCGGCGTCCAGGACGGCGCGGGCGAAGGCGGCGTTCTCGGCGAGGAAGCCGTAGCCGGGGTGCACGGCGTCGGCGCCGGAGCGGCGGGCGATGGAGAGGATCTTCTCGATGACGAGGTAGGTCTCGGCGCTGGAGGTGCCGTCGAGCCCGTAGGCCTCGTCGGCGAGACGGGCGTGCAGGGCGTCCCGGTCCTGGTCGGCGTATACGGCCACCGAGAGGATGCCGCTGTCCTTCGCCGCTCGGATCACTCTGACGGCGATCTCGCCCCGGTTGGCGATGAGGACCTTCGTTATACGCGACATAGGTACTGAGCCTATTGGTCCGAACCCCCGCAATTTTGGTTCTTTCCCACAAAAACCGCGGCAAGAACACTGCGTGGGGCTACAAAGGCCCCGAAAGAACGGTCAGTCCGGTAGGGCCGAAGTGCCCGTATTCCACAGGCTCGGCCAGTCATAGCCCAGCCGGAGCACCAATCTGCGCAGGGTCGGCAACGACAGTCCGACGACCGTGGACGGGTCGCCCTCGATGCGGCTGATGTACGGCGCGCCGAGGCTGTCGATGGTGAAGGCGCCCGCGACGAAGAGCGGTTCACCGGTATCGATGTAGGCGTCGAGCTCCGAATCGGAGAGGTCGTCGGCGAACGTCACGTCGGCGACGGCGACGGCACCGACGGCACGGCCGGGCCGACCGTCGATGTGCTCGATCAGCCAGTGGCCGGAATAGAGCTGCCCGGTGCGTCCGCGCTGGGTGTGCCAGCGCTCCCTGGCCCGCTCGCTGGTGTGCGGCTTGCCGTAGATCACACCGTCGAGGACGAAGACCGAGTCCCCGCCGAGGATCAGCCCGTCGATGCCCCGCTCGGCACCGTCGGCCGCGACGGCCTGGGCCTTCGCCCGCGCCAGCAGCTCGACCACGTGGTGCGGTGTCAGGGGCTCGCCCAGGCGTTCAGCCTCGGCCGCCGCGACGGCATCCTCGTCGACATCGGGCGAAATGGTGACGGGTTCGATGCCCGCCGCGCGCAGCAGCGCCAGCCGGGCGGGGGAGGTGGAGGCGAGGTAGAGGCGCATGGAACCCTTCAGGCGGCAGGCAGATGTGGGATGCTCATTCAATGGGCACCAACACTAATCGTCAGGCAAGTCAGAGCACTCCAGAGGGCGAGATCGGCACCGAACTCGACCTCGATATCACCAACGTAGCCCACGGCGGCATCTTCGTTGCCCGGCACGAGGGCCGTGTGGTCTTCGTCAGCGACACCCTCCCGGGTGAACGGGTGCGCGTCAGGCTCACCGACGCGAACAAGAAGAGCTTTTGGCGGGCCGAGACCGTCGAGGTCCTGGACGCGGCCCCCGAACGTCAGCCGCACATCTGGGCCGCAGCGGCCATCGACCGGGACCCTGCCGACCGTGCCGGCGGCGCAGAATTCGGCCACATCGAACTGGGCCACCAGCGCGAGCTCAAGCGCCAGGTCCTCACCGATGCACTGCACCGGATGGCCGGACTCGACAGCGATGTCACCGTCGAGGCCGTGCCGGTGGCAGCGGATGCCTCGCCGGGCGACGCCATGGACGGCACCGGCTGGCGCACCCGGGTGCGCCTGCATGTCACGGAGACCGGCATCGTCGGCCCGTACGCCGCCCGCTCGCACCGGGTGATCCCCGTCGACGACCTGCCGCTGGCCGTGCACGCCCTCGAAATGGCCGCGCCGCTGGACAAGCTGTTCGCCGGCGCCGCATCCGTCGACGTCGTCGCCCCCAGCGTCGGTGAAGTGCAGATCCTGGTCGCCGAGCAGGACGACAAGGGCCGCCGGCGCCGCACCGCGCCCAAACCGATCACCGAGCGGGTCGGCGACCGTGAGTTCCGGCTCGACGCCGCCGGTTTCTGGCAGGTGCACGCGCGCGCCGCGGAGACCCTGTTCGCCGCCGTGCAGGACGCCATCGACCCGGACCTGTTCGACCCCAAGGCCGCCAACCTCGACCTGTACGGCGGTGTGGGGCTCCTCGCCGCCGCCGTCGGCGACAGGTTCGGTTCCGACGTGCGCATCACCTCGGTGGAGAGCGACGCCCAGGCCACCGAGAACGCCGGCGCGAACCTCGCCGAGTGGGTCGGCGCCACAGCGCAGACCGGCAGGGTGGACACATTCCTGACCGGACTCACCCGCGACGCCGACGCTGCCGAACGGGCCCGTCTGCAGGCCGCCACCGTGGTGCTCGACCCGCCGCGCTCCGGCGCCGGCGGCGAAGTCGTCGACACCCTGGCGTTCCTCGCGCCGGCCCAGGTGGTCTACGTCGCCTGCGATCCGGTGGCCCTGGCCCGCGACGTCGCCCTCTTCGCCGGGCTCGGGTACACGCTGCGGAGCCTGCGCGCCTTCGACCTGTTCCCCAACACCCACCACGTCGAAGCCGTCGCCCTGCTCACCAGATAGCTAGTCTTAGCACCAAGAACGAAGACGAGAGATGACAACCGTGACCGTGACCGAGCCTGACACCGCGACCGACCTGGCCGACCGCCCCGTACGCGTGGGCATCGCCGACGACCATGAGTCGGTGCGGCTGGGCCTCAAGGCCGCCTGTGAGAACACCGGCTTCGAGGTGGTCTTCGAGGCCGCGACGGTACGCGAACTCGTCGACGGCATCGCCGGCCGCCCGGTGGATGTGATCGTGCTCGACCTGTCCCTCGGCGACGGGTCCCTCGTCACCGACAACGTGCACCTGGCCCGCGGCACCGGCGCGTCGGTGTTGGTGCACAGCATCGCCGACAGGGTCGCCCTGGTTCGTGAGGCCCTGGCCGCCGGCGCTGCCGGCGTCATCCCCAAGTCGTCGCCGACGACCACGGTGATGGCCGCCGTCGCCTCCGTTGCCCGCGGTGACGTGCTCAACAACCTCGAGTGGGCCACCGCCATCGACGCCGACCGGGACTTCGCCAAGGCCCAACTGGGCCGCCGTGAACGCGACGTGCTGCACCTCTACGCCTCCGGCCTGCCGCTGAAGATGGTGGCGATGCAGCTGGGCATCGCCCACTCCACGGCCCGGGAGTACCTCGACCGCATCCGCGTGAAGTACGTCGAGGTGGGCCGCCCGGCGCCCACGAAGGTGGACCTGTTGCGCAGGGCCGTGGAAGACGGCATCCTGCCGGGTCTCGACCTGGAAGGCGGGGATGGGCGCTCCTAGTCCGGCCGAGGTCTTACCGGTCCGGTCGTTCAGGCTGTCGCCGGGCCGGGTCGCACCCGAACAGCTCGGTGCCGACCTCCTCAACGAATCCAAGCAGCCGCGCAAACCCATCAGTCGCGCGCAGATCGAGCGGGTGGTGTCGCGGGCCGCCGGCGGTGTCGGCCTGATCTTCGCCCTGCAGACCTACCCGGCGATGCTCGGCCAGCTGGACAGCCTCAAGCCCGGTCTCGGAGTGGCGCTCAGCGTCGCGATCTTCGGCGGTCTGGGCGTGGCGACCATCGCCACGCTGGTGAAGAAATACGTCAGAGTCACCAGCGGAGTGTTCGCGGGGGTGTACCTCGTCGCCCTGATCGGCTGGCCGGCGATGCTGAACACCCCGGAAGGCACTCTCGAGGGCAAGCCCTGGCTCTGGTATCTCTGCACCGTCGCGACCGGTTTCGCCGCCGTCTCGTTCTCCAAGTGGTGGGCGATGATCTACACCTTCCTGGCCCCGATCGTCTACGGCATCGTGCGGGTGCTGCCCGCAGGCGGCGGCGCCGATCCGATGCTCGGCGCCCTCGACGCCGTCTACGCGATCATGCTCGGCCTGGTGATCCTGATCATCATCACGATGCTGCGTCAGGCCACCGCCGGGGTCGACATCGCGCAGACCAACGCGCTGTCCACCTACTCCGCCGCCGTGCGCCAGCACGCCACCGAGGTGGAGCGGGTTCAGGTGGACTCCCTCGTGCACGACAGTGTGCTCGCAGCCCTGTTGTCCGCCGCGGCAGCCGGCACGCCGAAGGCGGCCGAGCTGGCCGCCACCATGGCGGAGGACGCCATCGCCCGGCTCAACGAGGCCGGGTCGCTCCCCGCGACCGACGACAGCCTGGTTCTGTTCAGCACACTCAAGGACCGCATCCGCGCGTTCGCGGACCGGTTCGACGAGCCGATCGAGTTCATCGACTGCGAAGCAGAGAGGCTCACCCTGCCCGCGCATGCCGGCGAGGCCCTCTACGCCGCCAGCGCCCAGGCGATCGTGAACAGCATCCAGCATGCCGCTGTCCCCGGCGACCCGGTAACGAGGTCGGTGCGGATGAACTCCAATCTGCTCGGCGGCTGCGTCATCGAGATCGCCGACTCCGGTGTCGGGTTCGACCCCGCCACCGTGCCCAGCGAACGTCTGGGCCTGCGGATCTCGATCCGGGAGCGGGTCGCGAAGGCCGGCGGCGTCGTCCAGGTGAGCAGCGGCCCCGGCCGGGGCACCTCGATCCTGATCGAGTGGCCGCTGGGCGAGCGCGGTGGCCGGGCATGATCTCCGTCCCGCGCGGGCTGATCCTCTCCCTGGCCGCCCTGTTCTCGACCTATCACGTGATCCTGGCCCTCTATTCGCTGGATGTGCCGGCGTCGCCGGTCCCGGCGCTGATCGCGATCGTGCTCTACGCTGCGGCCACCGTGGCGAGCCTGTGGCCGACCAGTCCGGCCCGGATGTCGCTCTGGTTGGGGTTCTTCAACGTGGCCGTGTGCATCGCGGTGCCGTTGCTCGTGGGCAGCCAGCTGGACGGGTCCGTGGCCGACAACGGCTACGCCACCTGGTACGTGGCCGCCGTCGGTACCCTGATGACCATCACGGCCACGCGCCGGCGGGCGACCCTCGCCTGGATCGGGGTGGGCTTCCTCATCGCTCACACCGTCGTCTGGGCCGGCGCGGGCTCCCTCGCGTCGATGGGCGTCATCGGCAGCGCCGTGTGGGTGTTCGTGGCCGTGACGCTGGCCAGGGCGCTGGCCAAGGCGGGCCGGGACGCGCGCCAGTACGGCCTGGCTGAACGGGAGGCCACCGAGTGGCAGGCGGCGCAGGAAGCGCACCTCTACGAGCGCCAGGTGCGCCTGGCCCAGACCATCCGGTTGTCGGCGCCGATGCTGCGCCGCATCATCCAGGAACGCGGCACGCTCAGCGACGGGCAGCGCCTGGAGTGCCGGTACCTGGAGGCCGCGATCCGTGACGAGATCCGCGGGCGCCGGCTGCTCAACGATGCCGTACGGCATGAGGTGATGGCGGCCCGGCGGCGTGGCGCCATCGTCACCCTGCTCGACGAGGGTGGCATCGACGACCTGGCCGGCACCGATCTGGAGGTCGTGCTGAACACTCTGGCCGACGCCATGGCCGCCACGACGGCGTCCACGATCATCGCCAGGACGGCGGCCGACGGCTCGGGGACCGCCGTCACCGTGGTGGGCATCAACAGCCCTGACCCGCGACTGAGTGCCCTCGGCCAGGAATCGCCCGACGAAGAAGTGGACCTGTGGTTGGAGATCCCGCGGGCCGTGCACGCGCAGGGCGCTTCGGCCGGCCAGCCGACCCGCCGGCACTGACCGGACATGCGAAAGGGGACCCACCCGGGGGCGGATCCCCTTCCGACATTTCCGTGTCAGGGCGACAACCCGAATGTCGCCTAGACGCGCCCCCAACACATTCGCCTGCTTACCCTAGTCGGCGAATGATTGGTCGTGTTGCCCGAGAGCAACACCCAGCAATACCAATAGTGCCGACCCGGCGATCCCCTGAAAAGTCGTCATTTAGGGGGACAACCGAGGTGCGGCGTCAACCGGCTCAGGCCGTGAAGCCCCGCCAGCGCTCGTCGCCCCGCGGCAGCGGCGCCCTGATGGCCCGCTGGCTGTCCTGCCAGGGGCTCGCGGGGCCGTTCGGCGTGGCCCGCAGGTTGTCCGACTCGGCACGCAGCAGGGCCCGCAGGACGGCGGTCACCGCGGCGGCCTCCTGTTCGGAGACCCCCGTCGTGACGAAGGTGAGCTCGGCCGGGTCGAAGCCGGCGGGGTTCTCTGAGACTGTCATGGCAGCGCCGCCTACAGCGGGATGTTCCCGTGCTTCTTGGCGGGCAGGCTGGCGCGCTTGGTGCGCAGCGCCCGCAACGCCTTGACGACGGAGACCCGCGTCGCGGACGGTTCGATGATCCCGTCGAGCTCGCCGCGTTCGGCGGCGAGGAACGGGCTGGCCACGTTGTAGGTGTACTCATTGGCGAGCCGGCTGCGGACGGCAGCGACATCCTCGTTGGCCGCTTCGGCCTTCTTGATCTCGGAACGGTAGAGGATGTTCACGGCGCCCTGGCCGCCCATGACCGCAATCTCCGCGGTCGGCCAGGCCAGGTTGATGTCGGCGCCGAGCTGCTTGGAGCCCATCACGATGTAGGCGCCGCCGTAGGCCTTGCGCAGGATCACGGTGACCAGCGGGACCGTGGCCTCTGCGTACGCGTAGAGCAGCTTCGCGCCTCGACGGATCACGCCGGTCCATTCCTGGTCGGTGCCTGGCAGGAAGCCGGGAACGTCGACGAGGGTGAGGATCGGGATCGAGAACGCGTCGCAGAACCTGACGAACCTGGCGGCCTTCTCACCGGCCTGGATGTTGAGGGTGCCGGCCATCGCGTTGGGCTGGTTGGCGACGATGCCGACGCTGCGGCCCTCGATGCGGGCGAAGCCCACCACGATGTTCGGCGCGAACAACGGCTGGGTCTCGAGGAAGTCGCCGTGGTCGACGATGTGCTCGATGACGGTCTTCACGTCGTACGGCTGGTTGGGCGAATCGGGGATCAGCGTGTTGAGCTTGAGGTCGGAATCCGTGGTCTCGAGTTCGACCTCGCTGTCGAAGACGGGCAGCTCGGCGAGGTTGTTGTCCGGCAGGAAGCCGAGCAGGGTGCGCGCGTAATCGAGGGCGTCGGACTCGTCGCTGGCCAGGTAGTGCGCCACACCGGAGATGGTGTTGTGGGTCAGCGCGCCGCCGAGCTCCTCCATGCCCACGTCTTCGCCCGTGACGGTCTTGATCACGTCGGGGCCGGTGACGAACATCTGGCTGGTCTTGTCGACCATGATCACGAAGTCGGTCAGGGCGGGGGAGTACACGGCGCCGCCGGCCGCCGGGCCGCAGATGATCGAGATCTGCGGGATCACGCCGGATGCGGCGGTGTTGCGGCGGAAGATCTCGCCGTACTTGCCCAGCGCCACGACACCCTCCTGGATGCGCGCTCCGCCGGAGTCGAGGATGCCGATGATGGGCACCCCGGTCTTGAGAGCCAGGTCCATCACCTTGATGATCTTCTCGCCGGCCACCTCGCCGAGCGAACCGCCGAAGATCGTGAAGTCCTGCGAGTACACGGCCACCTGACGGCCGTGGATGGTGCCGGTGCCGGTGACGACGGAGTCGCCGTACGGGCGCTTCTTCTCCATGCCGAACGCGACGGTGCGGTGCCGCACGAATTCGTCGAGTTCGACGAACGAGCCCGGATCCAGCAGCTCGGCCACCCGTTCGCGGGCGGTCATCTTGCCCTTGGCGTGCTGCTTCTCGATGGCGGCCTCGCCGCTCGCGGTCACGGCTTCGTGGTAGCGCATCTTGAGGTCGGCGAGCTTGCCAGCCGTCGTGTACAGGTCGGGTCCGGTCGGGTTCTCAGTCACGCCGTTCACTCTACCGGCCTCACCCCGCACCGCCCCCAGAGCGTGTCGGCCCGGTGCCCCACCAAACCTGGGCAGAATTGCAGGAGTTATGATCCCCGCGGGGTGTGAGAAGAGGCGTCAGCATGGAATTTCCGATCAGCCGCGGCATCGGGGCACGGTTCGAGTACCTCGACGAGGCCGGCTCCACCAACGATGTGCTGGTGACCCGGGCCACGGGCCCTGATGGGTCGGCCTGGCCCGACCTGTCGGTCATCGTCACCGACAACCAGACCAGCGGCCGCGGACGGCTCGGCCGCACCTGGCTGGCGCCCAGCGGCAAATCGCTGGCCATCTCGGTGCTGCTGCGACCGCGGCTGGAGAGCGGCCCGCTGCCGCCGAACCGGTACGGCTGGTTTCCCCTGCTCGCCGGTGCGGCCATGACCCAGGCCGTGCGTTCGGTCGTGCAGGCCGCGGCGCCGCCGCCCGGCGACGAGGACGCACCCCGGCACGAGGTGACGCTGAAGTGGCCCAACGACGTGCTCATCGACGGCTACAAGGTCTCCGGCATCCTTTCGGAGCTGTTGCCGGATGCCAGCGGCCTGTGCATCGGCACCGGACTGAACCTGAGCCTGGACGAGCACGACCTGCCCACCCTCACGTCCACCTCGCTGATGCTCGTCACCGGCAGCATCCCGAACGCCGACGAGGTGCTCGCCGCGTACCTGGACGCGCTGCGGAGCCTCACCGCGAACTTCCTCGCCGCCGGGGCGGACCCCGTGGCCAGCGGCCTGCACGCCGAGGTGTCCGCCCTGTGCGGCACCCTGGGCGCCGCGGTGCGCGTCGAACTGCCCGGTGGGCAGGACCTTGTGGGCACCGCTGTCGGGCTGGACGGGGACGGCCGGCTGATCGTGGAAGACCAGACGAACGGCGAACTACAGGCCGTCGCCGCGGGGGACGTGACCCATCTGCGGTACTGAATCTGAGGTATTAATGGGTATATGACCAACCCAGCGCAAGTGATGCCCGGCGTGCCGACGACGGCGCCAGAGGTGGTCATCGCCCGGCTCCGCTCGCACGCCAGGGCGCTGTTCTGGCCCACCCTGTTCCTGATCGGCGCGTGCGGCGTGACCGGCTACTACTCCGGAAGCCTGGCCGAGCCGTGGCAGAACGTGATGCTCCTGGTCGGCGCCGGCCTGGTCGTCGTGCTGCTGTGGTTGTTGCCGCTGGTGTCCTGGCTCACCCGGCGGTACACGGTGACCAGCCGCCGGATCATCTTCGTGCACGGCATCTTCGTGCACGAGCGGCAGGAACTGCTGCACAGCAGGGGCTACGACGTCACCGTGCGCAAGAACTGGCTGCAGTCGCTCTTTCGGTCCGGGACGGTGCGGATCAATTCGGGGCTGGAACATCCGTTGTCGCTGCGGGACGTGCCGGACGCCGACCTCGTGCAGCAGGTGCTGCAGGACCTGATGGAGCAGTCACAGAGCGTGATGGCCTCGCGCCGGCAGGAGCAGTCAGCGCTCGGTGACGAATTCGGCCTCCGCGCGGGACTGTAGCCGCAGCGCTGCCGTGCTGGTGGTCACCGGACCGGTGGCCGCCGTGCCGGTGGGCACGGCAGTCGCGTCCCGGCGGGACGGTGAGAAGACCCAATACCTGTACAGGGTGAAGCGGAAGACGGCTCCGAGCAGCAGGCCGATCACGTTCGAGGAGATGTTGTCGGCGATGACGCTGGTGTAGCCGAGAACGTAGTGGCTCACCCACAGGCAGGCCAGCCCGATTCCCATACCGACGAGGCTGACCGCGAAGAACTCCAGGCCCTCACGCAGGGTCTGTGACCGGCGGTCCTTCGAGAAGGTCCAGTACCGGTTGCCGACCCAGTTGGCCAGGATGGCGAGGACCGTCGAGACGACCTTCGCCCAGATCGGGCCGGAGGCGAGGGCCTCCGGGGAGAAGACGGTGGCCCGCAGCAGATTGAACACTGTGATGTCCACCGCGAAGCCGACGAGTCCGACCATGCCGAACTTCGCGAGCTGGGTCGCGAACGCCAGCACCCGGTACCTGCTGAAGGTTGTTCTCGACATGCATCCGTCCGGCCGATAGGTGAAAATGGAACGTGTAGCGAGAAAACGCGCTTCTCTCGCAGTCTACGTCCCGGCATATTCCTCATCCTGGGAGTTCCCGGCCCCTCGGATGAACGGTCGCACAGAAATTGGTGAACAAATGAGAACGATCGTTGGTGTGATCGGCGGAGGCCAATTGGCCCGCATGATGATCCCCGCCGCGGTGAACCTCGGCCTCGACCTCCGGGTCCTGGCCGAGGCCGACGGAATGTCCGCGCACCTCGCCGCGGTGTCGGTGGGGGACTACCGCGACCTGGCCACTGTCCTCGCCTTCGCCGAGACCGTCGACGTGGTGACCTTCGACCACGAACACGTTCCGCAGGTGATCCTCCGCGAACTGGTGAACCGGGGCATCAGCGTGCACCCCGGACCCGACGCGTTGCTCTACGCCCAGGACAAGCTGCTCATGCGGGAACGCCTGACCGAGCTGGGCCTGCCCGTCCCCGACTGGGCGCGGGTGGCCGACGCGGACGCTCTGGCGCAGTTCCTGGCCGATCACGGTGGCCGGGCCGTCGTGAAGACAGCCAGGGGCGGCTACGACGGCAAGGGGGTGCGCGTGGTATCCCACGCCCACGAGGCCGACGACTGGTTCCTCGCGCTCGCCGAAGACGCCAACGGCGGCGACCTGCTGGTCGAGGAGCTCGTCGACTTCCGCCGCGAACTCGCCCAGGTCGTCGCGCGACGCCCGTCCGGTGAGATCGCGATCTGGCCCGTCGTCGAGACCGTGCAGCAGAACGGCGTCTGCGCCGAGGTCATCGCGCCGGCACCGAAGTCGGCTGGCCGGCTCAGCGCGCTCGCCGCCGACATCGCCGAGCGGGTCGCCGAGGGCATCGGTGTCACCGGGGTGCTCGCCGTGGAACTCTTCGAAACCACCGACGGCCGGTTGCTGGTCAACGAGCTCGCGATGCGGCCGCACAACAGCGGTCACTGGTCGATCGACGGCTCCACCACGAGTCAGTTCGAACAGCACCTGCGAGCAGTGCTCGACCTGCCGCTGGGCGACACGGCGCTCCGGGACCCCTGGTCGGTGATGGTCAACGTCCTCGGCGGCCCCGCCGAAGGAAGCATGGCGGCCCGGTACCCGGCCGCGTTCGCCGAGCAGCCGACGGTCAAGGTGCACAACTACGGCAAGGACCCCCGCCCCGGACGTAAGATCGGCCACGTGACGGCATCCGGGCCCGATCTGGACTCGGTCAGCTACCAGGCGCGTGCCACTGCGGCATATTTTCAGGACTAAAGCCTAAGATCGTCACCGTGCCAGACAACCTCGCGACTCCCGCCCCCGAGTCCGCCCCCTCCTCAGCCGCGCTCGTCGGCGTCGTGATGGGGTCGGACTCCGACTGGAACGTCATGAGCGACGCCGCGGCCATGCTGGCCGAATTCGGTGTCGCCCACGAGGTGCAGGTGGTCTCAGCGCACCGCACGCCGGAAAAGATGATGCGCTACGGCGCCGAAGCCTGGGGCCGCGGCCTCAAGGTGATCATCGCCGGCGCCGGCGGCGCCGCACACCTGCCGGGCATGCTCGCCGCGGTCACCACGCTTCCCGTCGTGGGCGTTCCGGTGCCGCTGGGACGCCTGGACGGCCTGGACTCACTGCTCTCGATCGTGCAGATGCCGGCCGGCGTTCCCGTCGCGACGGTCTCGATCGGCGGCGCGCGCAACGCGGCCCTGATCGCCATCAAGATCCTGGCGACGGCGGATGACGCGCTGCGCCTCAAGCTGCAAGGCTACGCCGACCAGCTGGCCGAGCAGGTGGAGCAGAAGAACACGGCCCTGCAAGCGAAACTATGACGAGCGCCAGCAGCCCGATCCGGCACCCGAATTCCGGCTCCAGGCAGGTCATGACCCGCCGGGCCTGGTGGCTCGTGGTCCTCAACATCCTTCTGCCCGGCTCCGCCCAGGTACTCGCGGGAAGCCGCGGCCTCGGCCGGTTCGGACTGCGCGCCAGCCTGAGTCTGCTCGGCCTCGGCGTGATCGCCGGCATCGTCTACGCGCTGAACCCCGAGATCCTGCTCACCGTGGCCACCAACTCGATCGGACTGTGGATCCTCGCCATCGTGATGGTGTTCTACGCCCTGGTCTGGGTGGTCCTGACCTTCGACACCATCCGGTTGACCCGCCTCGTGAAGGCCCGGCCCAAGGCCCGGCCGTTCATCGCCGGACTGGCGACGGTGGTGATGGTCACTGTGGCCGGAACCGCCTCCTACGGCGCCTACGTGGCCACGACGGCCAGCGGGTTCCTGTCGTCGGTGTTCGCAGCCGGCCCGTCGGAGCCGCCGGTCGACGGCCGGTACAACATCATGCTGCTCGGCGGCGACGCCGGTTCCGACCGGTTGGGCATGCGCCCGGACAGCACCTCGGTGGTCAGCATCGACGCCGAGACCGGCAAGGCCGACATCATCGGGATCCCTCGCGACCTCGAGTACGTGCCGTTCCCGGAGGATTCCCCCCTGTACGCCTCGTACCCGGACGGCTACGGCTACGACGGCGTCTGCGACGTGGACGTCTGCCAGCTCAACTCGATCTACACCGAGGTGGAGCTCAAGAGCCCGGAGATGTACCCCAACGCGGTGGCCGAGGGCAGCGAACCCGGCATCGAGGCCATGCGTGACGCCGCCAGCGGCGTCACCGGGCTTACCATCCAGTACTACGTGCTCATCGACATGCAGGGCTTCTCCCAGCTCATCGACGCCCTCGGCGGCGTGGACATCACCGTGGCGGAGCGGCTGCCCATCGGCGGTCAGGAAGACGACCTCAGCGACGTGGAAGGCTGGGTGGAGGCCGGTCCGCAGCACATGGACGGTTTCACCGCCCTGTGGTACGGCCGAGCCAGGCACGGCACCAGCGACTACGACCGGATGTCCCGTCAGCGGGTTCTGCAGGAGGCGATCCTGCAGCAGTTCAACCCGGGCAACGTCCTCACCAAGTTCCAGGGTGTGGCCCAGGCCGGCCAGGAGGTCGTCAAGACCGACGTGCCCCAGGGCATGCTCGGCTACTTCACCCGCCTCGCGGCCAAGACCAAGGAACTCCCGGTGGGCGCCGTCGAACTGGTGCCGGCCAACAACGTGGACCCGACAGACCCCGACTACGACTACATCGCCGGCCTGATCGACGCCGCGCTGAACCCGGTCACGGAGACCCCCGCGCCCTGAGCCGTTGATCGGGCCCGATGGGCTCAGAGGTCGGCGTGCAACTGCCAGACGCGTTCGGCGGTGTCCCGCCAGCTGAACGCCCTGGCCCTGTCGCCGCCGAAGATGCGCAACCTGTCGGCGAGGGCGGTGTCGCCAAGCACCCGGTCCAGGGCGGCGGCGAGCCGATCGGGGTAGCCCGCCGGGTCGTCACGCTCCACCACGAAGCCCGCATCGCCGGCGGCCTCGACCAGGGCCGGCGCATCCGAGTGGATCACCGGGGTGCCGAAGTGGAAAGCCTGGATGATCGGCAGGCCGAAGCCCTCCTCGAGGCTGGGGTAGACGAAGACCGACGCCCGCGAGATCACCAGGGCAAGCTGCTGGTCGGTCAGGCCGTCCAGCGCGCGCACCCGGTCGGGAGCGAGGCCGGCCTCGTCGGCCACCGACGCGAGAGTCAGCTCACCCCAGGAATCCGGTCCGACAACAAGCAGCGGCAGCTCCGCGGCGCCCGGACGGCCCAGGGCCGTGATGAGGGCGGTCACGGCGCGGCGCGGTTCCAGGGTGCCGGCGGTGAGGATGTACTCGTCGGGCAGCCCCAGGGCCACGGCCATGGCTTCGGCGGCGGCGGAATTCGTCGGCAGCACCAGGCCGCTGCTGACGGCCCCGCCGATCACCCGCACCCTGTCGCCGAAGTCCATGATCTCGCCGAGCTGGTCGGCGAGGGCGTGGCTGGGCACCACGATGGCGTCGGCGTGCTTGCGGGCGCGTTTGAGCATCAGCTTGGTGCGGGAGACGGTGGTCGGGGTCAACGACTCCGGATGCGTCCAGGCGAGCACGTCGTGCACCGTCACGGCGACCTGGGTCTCGTCCCTGACCCTGTCGTGCCGGTGCAGCGGAGCGAACAGGCCGGGGGCGTGCACGAGGCCGCGGCCGGCCGAGGTCGCCACACCGAGCTGCCAGGCCGCGGCGAGTTCGCGGCGCGCCAGCGCCATCTTGTGCAGGCCCGCCAGGCCGGGCAAGGCTTCGGTGATCTGGTCGTAGTGCTCCGCCGAGGTGGCGGTGACGATGCCTTCGACCGCACAGTCGGTTGGCGCCGTGGCGATCAGCGACCGGGTGAGTTCCTCGGTGTACCGGCCGAGCCCGCCGGGAACGGGCGAGACCATCTGGTCAACGATGACCCGGAGGGTGATCATGACGGGGTGAAAGCGCCGTGGGTCGCGGCGTCCTCGAGGGCCTCGGTCCAGGGCCGCATCGGGGCCAGGCCGGCAGCGGACCAGGCGTCGTGCCCGAGTACCGAGTACGACGGTCGTGGGGCCGGACGCACGAACGTGCGGCCGTCGGTGGGCAGCACCCGGTCAGGGTCCAGGCCCGCGTTGGCGAACACGGCCCTGGCGAACCCGAACCAGTTCGTCTGCCCGGCGTTGGTGCCGTGGTAGATGCCGGCTGGCGCGTCGGCGTCGAGCATCGCCACGATCTGGCGGGCCAGGTCGACGGTCCAGGTGGGTTGGCCGAACTGGTCGGCGACGACGGAGACGGTGTCCCGGCCCGCGGCGAGGGTGAGCATGGTGCGGCCGAAGTTGGGGCCGTGTGCGCCATAGAGCCACGCTGTGCGCACGATGTAGCTGCCGGCGGGGTTCTCGGTGAGCACGAACTGTTCACCGGCGGCCTTGGTGCGGCCGTACGCGTTGAGCGGGTCGATCGCGGTGTCTTCGGGGTACGGCGTGCTGCCGGTGCCGTCGAAGACGTAGTCGGTGGAGATCTGCACGAGCTTCGCACCGCTGGCGGCGGCCGCGATTGCGAGGTTGCGCGGGCCGATGGCGTTCACCGCGTACGCGGCGGCCTCGTTCTCCTCCGCCGCATCCACCGCGGTGTACGCGGCGGCGTTGATGATCACGTCGTGGCCGGTGACGGCCTTCTGAACGGCGGCGAGGTCGGTGATGTCCAGCTCGCTGCGGTCCACGGCCGTGACATCACGGTCGGAGAGGGCGTCCTGCAGGTCGCGGCCGAGCATCCCGGCCGCGCCGGCGATCAGATAACGGGTCATGTCAGCAGGCTCAGCTCAACGCCGCGCGGGCCTTGAGGGGTTCCCACCAGGAGCGGTTGTCGCGGTACCACTGCACCACGTCGGCCAGGCCCTTCTCGAAGGGCACCTCGGGGGAGTAGCCGAGTTCGGCCTGGATCTTGGAAATGTCCACGGAGTAGCGCAGGTCGTGGCCGAGACGGTCGGCGACCCGGTCCACGTAGGACCAGTCCTTGCCGGTGGCGTCCAGCAGCAGCTGGGTGAGCTCGACGTTGGTCAGCTCGGTACCGCCGCCGATGTTGTAGATCTCGCCGGCGCGGCCGGAGACCAGCACCATCGCGATGGCGCGGGTGTGGTCGTCTACGTGCAGCCAGTCACGGATGTTGTTGCCCTCGCCGTAGAGGGGAACGTGCAGGTCGTCGATGAGGTTGGTCACGAACAGCGGGATGACCTTCTCGGGGAAGTGGTACGGGCCGTAGTTGTTCGAGCACCGGGTGATCGACACGTTCAGGCCGTGGGTGCGGTGGTAGCTGCGGGCGAGCAGGTCGCTGCCGGCCTTCGACGCGGAGTACGGCGAGTTGGGCTCGAGGGCGCGCTCTTCGTTCCAGGAGCCTTCGGCGATGGAGCCGTAGACCTCGTCGGTGGACACGTGCACGAACCTGGGCAGGTTGTTGCGCAGCGCCGCGTCGAGCAGCTGCTGGGTGCCGAGCACGTTGGTCTCGACGAAGATCGAGGCGTCCCGCACGGAGCGGTCCACGTGGGATTCCGCGGCGAAGTGCACAACGGCGTCCAGCCCCGGGAACAGGGTGTCCAGCAGAGCGCCGTCGCGGATGTCGCCTTGGACAAAGGTGTAGCGGTCAGAATCGGCCACGGGGGCCAGGTTCTCCAGGTTTCCGGAGTAGGTGAGGGCGTCCAGGACGACGACTTCGGCGCCTTCCAGGCCCGGGTAAGCGTCCTGCAGGGTGCGACGAACAAAGTTCGAGCCGATGAACCCGGCTCCGCCGGTGACGAGGATCTTCATATATATACGTGACCATTCCGTTTGCGTAAAGGTGCCTCCGCGATTCTACTGGACGCACATTGCTAGGCTGGCAAACGTGCAGATTCGTGAACTCTCCGTCCCCGATTCCTACGAGGTGACCCCCAAGCAGTTCGGGGACGACCGGGGAGTCTTCCTCGAGTGGTACCGCTTCGACAAGTTGTCCGAGGCGGTCGGGCACCCGCTGGACCTGCGTCAGGCCAACACCAGCGTGTCCAGCCGCGGCGTCGTGCGCGGCATCCACTTCGCCGATATCCCGCCGGGCCAGGCCAAGTACGTCACCGCCACGCACGGTGCGATCATCGACTTCATCGTCGACATCCGGGTCGGTTCGCCCACCTTCGGCCAGTGGGACTCCGTACTGCTGGACGACGTCGACCGTAAGGCCGTCTACATTTCCGAGGGCCTCGGCCACGCTTTCGTCGCCCTGACCGACAAGGCCACCGTGAGCTACCTGGTCTCCTCCACCTACACCGCCGGCGCCGAGCACGGGATCAACCCGCTCGATGACGAGGTCGGCCTGATCTTCCCGTCCTCGGCCGGAGAGCTGCTGCTCTCGCCGAAAGACACCGACGCACCCAGCCTCGCCGAGGCCGCCGCGAGCGGACTGCTGCCCACCTGGGACGCCGCCCGCGCCTACTACCAGTCGCTCAACGAAGGGAACTAGACCATGCGCGGAATCATTCTCGCCGGAGGCTCAGGAACCCGCCTCTGGCCGATCACCAAGGGCATCTCCAAGCAGTTGATGCCCATCTACGACAAGCCGATGATCTACTACCCCCTCTCGACGCTGATGATGGCCGGTATCCGCGAGGTGCTCATCATCACCACCCCCGAGTACAACGACCAGTTCAAGGCCCTCCTCGGCGACGGGAGCGAGCTCGGCATCCGCCTCGAATACGCCGTGCAACCCTCCCCGGACGGCCTCGCGCAGGCGTTCACCATCGGTGAGGACTTCATCGGCGATGACAGCGTCGCCCTGGTGTTGGGCGACAACATCTTCCACGGCGCCGGCCTGGGCTCGGCGCTCCGCAACAACGCCGACATCGACGGCGCCCTGATCTTCGCGTACCACGTGTCCAACCCCACCTCCTATGGGGTCGTGGAGTTCGACGACGACTTCACCGCCGTGTCGATCGAAGAGAAGCCGACCAAGCCCAAGAGCAACTACGCCGTGCCCGGGCTGTACTTCTACGACAACTCCGTCGTCGAGATCGCCAAGTCCATCGAACCCAGCGCCCGCGGCGAGCTGGAGATCTCCACCGTCAACGAGCGCTACCTCAACCAGGGCAACCTGCACGTGCAGGTCCTGGACCGCGGCACCGCCTGGCTGGATACCGGCACCTTCGAATCGATGATGCAGGCCTCCGAATACGTGCGCGTCATCGAAGACCGACAGGGCCACAAGATCGGCTGCATCGAAGAGATCGCCTGGCGCGCCGGCTGGATCGACGACGCCCAGCTGAGCCGTCTCGCCGCCCCGCTCGCCAAGAGCGGTTACGGCGTCTACCTGAACGGGCTCCTGAAGAAGGACTAGCCAGCCCGCCGAATCACCTCAAAGGCCCCGTGGATGCGATCCACGGGGCCTTTGCGGCATCTCGGCAGCGGGGCGTCAGCCGCCGGACTGGATGTGGGCGAGGACGTCGTCCATAGTGGCCTTGATCCCCGCGGGCAGGCTGGTCAGCTGCCGCCGGTCCAGGTCGGGCCAAACCGTCGAGGTGATGCGCAGATCCAGGCCCTGCATCGAGGCCTCGGCCGAGTAGCCCAGCATCACATTCGGCTGGCCTTTGGCGAGGCTGCGGATCTGGCCGAGGAGGTTGCTGATCGTCACGGCCTGACCCGAGGCGAGGTTCTTGATCACCTCTGTGCGTCCGGTGGCGGCGGTGACCTCGAGCAGCCTGGCGACGCAGTCCACGACGAGTTCGGCGCAGTCACGCACGAAAATGTAGTCCCGCATGGTCTCCAGCGGCACGAAGATCGACGCCGGCTTGGGTGAGAACTGGGCCTTGGCCAGGTGCGAGATCAGGCCCTGCATCTTGCCCAGCTTCTGGCCGGGCCCGTACAGGTTCGCGATCCGGCCGGCGAGCACCGAGACCCCGCTGGCGCGGGAGAAGGCGAACAGGCTCGCCTCGGCGTCGAGCTTGAACCGTCCATAGCCCGAGATCGGCACCGGTGTGCTGCGCTCGTTGAACGGCGGATGCGCCGAACCGCCGTACACGCCGCCGGCCGAGGACGCGTAGAACACGGCGCCGGCGCCGGAGGTGCCCTGGTGGGCGGCGGCGGTGCCGACAGCGTCGAGCACCAGGCGCAGCTGACGCAGTTCCCGATCGATCGCAGCCGGGGGTGTGGAGGTGACGGCGTTTCCGGCCAGCCACAGCACCGCCCAGTTCGTGCGCTCGGTTGCGGCGGTCTCGAGCAGCCGGGTGGCGGTCGCCGCGGCGGCGGCCGCCAGGGCGTCGTCATCGGCCCACGGCAGCGGTTCTGCGTTCAGCAATACCCAGCCGGGGCGACGGCTGATCGCGGCGGCCGTGGCACCGCCAAGCAGGCCGCGGGCCCCGATCACCCAGACGTATGTGGTCACTTGGCCGCTTTGCGCGTCCGCCCGAGAGGCCCATCCGCCGGGTCGGTCGTGATGAGGTACGGCGGTTTGCCCATGGCCATGTTCACGTTGATGCCGATGTACTCGGCGATGATGCCCAGGGAGAACAGGATGAACCCGGCGCTCAGCAGCACCAGGACGCTGAGCGACGCCCAACCCTGGATGGCGATGTCACCGGCGAGCCGCTGGATGAAGATGACGACGGCGAAGATCACGCCGATCACGGCAAAGACCACGCCGAGCCCGCTGACGATCCGCAGGCCTCTGGTGCCGGTGGTGAGGATCATGCGCCAGAAGTGCGAGAACAGCCGGCGGGCCGAATAGCCGGAGCTGCGTTCGCCTTCTTCGCGCAGTTCGACCGGGGAGGTCGTGACGCGGGAGGCGACCCAGCCGATGGCGACGTCGAGGTAGACCCCGGAGCCGGCATAGGCGGCGACGCTGCGGCCGATGTTGCCGAGCATCAACCGGTAGCTCTGGTAGTCGGCGGCCGCGCCGGTGCCGGACAGCTTGGTGAGCAGGTATTTCGCGGTCTTCGAGGCGGCGTTGCGCACGGGTCCGTGTGGGGCCGGGTTGGTCGGCTTGGCGTAGACGACACTGGCCTGCTCGCGCATGGCGGTGTCAAGCATCCCGCCGATGGCGCGCGGGTCGTGCTGGCCGTCCTCGTCGAGGGTGACGATCCAGTCGCCACCGGAGGACGCCATGCCGGCCAGGGTCGCCGCGTGCTGACCGAAGTTCTTGCTCAGCCAGATGCCGCGGGCGAACGGAAAGCGTTCGGTGATGCTGCGGATGATCGACGCGGAGTCGTCCGGACCGTGGTCGAAGACCAGCAGAACCTCTTCAACCTGGAAGCTGTACCCGTCGGGGGTGATGCTCAGCCGGGTCAGCGGTTCGATCTCGTCGAGCACGCCGGTGAGGGTGCGTTCTCCCTGATAGACGGGGATGACGATCGAGATGCTGTGGTCGGCGACGTCGGGTTCTGCAGAGGGGAGTGTCACGGGTTCAGAACCTATCACACGGGCCGTTTCGTCGAACGGGTCAGTTGGCTGCGGCATCCGTCGTCACCGCCTTGGACATGCGACGACCGAGCCAGATGTAGGCGAGCCGGCGCAACTGGGCCATCACCCTGGCGCGGGCGTTGCCGATCCGCCGGTCGGTGCTGGAAACGACGTCGGGGCGGGTCTTCGCCATCCAGTTGTGGAACCCGATCGCCTGCTCGGCCTGCTCGGCGACCAGGCGCACGCTCCACTGGCTGTCGGAGATGCGGAAGCCGGCCAGGCTGCCGGGTACGCCGACGAACTTCCCTTCGAGCAGGACCATCGAATAGGAGGTCTCGTCGATCAGGTACGGCCAGCGCGAATCCCACCAGCCCACCTTCTCCAGAACGCTCCGGCGCATCATCACGCAGCCGGGTTCGCCGAAGATGTTGGTGCCCTGGGTGATGGTCTTCCGCACCGCGACGGCGCCGTCATGCACGCCGATCAGGCCGGCCAGGCCGCGGTTCTTCAGCACCGGTGCGCCGTTGGCGTCGACGATGTCACGCGGGGAGGCGGTCAGCACGGCGCCGGGCTCGTTCATGAGCGCGGCAACCTGCTGGGCGACGATGGTGGGGTAGAGCAGGTCGTCGCCGCAGACGAGTTTGATCAGCTCGCCGGTGGCCGCCTGGCTCACCCGGTTCCAGTTGCGTAGCGCGCCACCGCCACCCTCGGTGTGCAGCAGGGTGACGCGAGGGTCGGCGCTGTAACGCTGCATGACGGCCCAGGTGTCGTCGGTGGACGCGTGGTCGGAGACGATCACCTCGAGGTTCGTATACGTCTGGCCGAGCACGCTCTTCATGGTCTCGTCGAGGTAGTCCGCGTTGTTGTATGCGGGGATGACGATCGAGACGAGTGGAGACTTCGAGGGCACGGCTGCATCAGATGTCATGGTTAAAGTGTTGCTCGTTTCTTCGGAAGAACAGTGCCCTTACGATACCGGGTGGGCCTGAGAGGACCGTGCGTTGCGATTACCCAGCTGCCCTGCGCGACAATGGGTGAGCGGCTCGCTCCGCGGTGGCGCGGAATTTTCGATCTTCACCGCCTGCGTGGCACCCTGCCTGAACGCGGGTATGTGCGCCGTGACGCCGGATTCCGGCTGGGCGATCGCCGCCGAATAGAAGAGATAGGGCATTTAGTTTGGTCAAGTCGAGATACCTGTGGCCTGCCGTTGTGGTCGCTGCCGTCCTCCTCGGGGCGGCTCTCCCTCTCCTCGTGAACCGTGGATACTACTTCGTCGATGACACTCAGGCGGGCGCATTCGGCCAGTGGTACGAGATCGGTACCCGCATTTTGGAGGGTAATTGGTCGCTGATCAACCCCCTGGTCTGGCAGTCAGGTAACTACCTAGCCGAGGGGGCCTGGGGTATCTTCAGCCCTGTCCTGTGGCTAGTGGGTCTCTGGTCGCACTGGGCGGGTAACGCCCTGGTCTTCTCCACGGTTGTGAAAGTGATCTGCCTCGTGGCAGGCTCCCTAGGTACATACCTGCTCGCCCGCACTTTCCAGGTCACCAGGGCCTGGTCGGCCGCGGTGGCCGCCGCCGTTCCTTTTGCCGGTGTGACGTTTTACCTGGACGCCACAACCTGGGTCAACGGGCTGCTCGCGTGGAGCATGTGGGCGTTGGCCTTCGGCCTGACCCGCCGGGCGGTGTTCTGGGCGAAATCACCGACCCTGGCGATCCTCGCGTGCATCGGCACCGTCGGAATCGGCTACGTGCACGCGACGATCTTCCTCGCCATAGCCCTGCTCGCCACCATCATCGAGGCCTTCGTGGCCCGCCATCGGGCCTCGATCATCCGCGCATTCCTGATCGCGTTCGGTGCCGGATTCTTCGCCATCGTTGTGCACCTGCCCGGCCTGTTGACGGCATCCACATCCGGCCGCAGGCAGGACATCGTCAACACCGGCCTGCTTACGGTCGACTTGAGCGGTCTCGTCGCCTCCGCGACCGCGGTCGGGATCCCGCAAGTCGGCATGTACGGCGCTTACTTCCCATCGGCTCCGCTGGTCTACACGAGCTGGATGCTCCCGCTGTTCGCGTTCATCGCGTGGCGCCGGTTGATGCCTCTGCTGGCCACCCGGCTCAGTGTGGTCATGTTGCTCGGCGTGGCGCTGCTGGGCGTATTGTTGCCCAGCGACGTCGGCCCGCTCCGGATCCCGGTGCGCATGATGCCGTACTTCACAGTCGCGCTGCTCCTCATCCTGGCGATCGGCATGTCTCTCGCCAGGGTCGAGACCATCTCGCGGCGGCGTTTCCTCGCGGCCGCCGGCTACACCGTGTTCGCCGGCGTCCTCACGGTCTACCAGGGGCCGCAGCATGCGAAGGTCATCATGGCCGCCGTCATCGGGGTGGTCGCCGTGTTGTGGATTATCTACCGAATTGGCTCGCCCACGGGGCTGCCCGCTGTGCCGGCCCGCTGGCGAGATCGGGGCCGAAAGGCGCAGGGCTGGATCGTTCCCGGACTCGCCATCGCCGTCACGGTCGGTTTCATTTACCCCCAGCACGTGGTGCACCCCGCCGCGCCGCTACTGGACTACCAGGTCCCGCATCTTGTCGAGGACTACCGCGCGTTGCTGACCGAGGCCGAGGGCGACGTACTGGTCGTCGGCGGGCCGCTCAACTCCCAGATCAACTCCGCGGACTGGCCGGAAACGACCGTCGCCAACCTCTGGTATATCCCCGACGCACCCGTGCAGAACGCCTACACGTCAGTGTTCTACCCGGGCTATGGTGATGCCCTGTGCATGCAGTATCAGGGCGTCACCTGTGCCGACCTCCTGCCTAAGCTGTTCAACTCAAACACTGACACCGGCCAGGACCTCGCCGACGACCTCGGGGTCAGCTCGGTGCTGATCGTTAAGAGCACCGTCGACGAAGAATTATGGTCTGTCACCCCTGAGGGCTGGCATGTGGCCGCCGATACCGAGCTCACGAGGCTGATCGTGCGGGACGAACCGGTCGCGGGCGCGGGAAGCGTCGTGTGGCACTCGGAAGGTACCCAGGTGACCGTGCTCAACGAAGACGACATGGGCGTCAGCTTCCGTGTCGACGAGGTCGGCCCGGACGGCGGCGAGGTCGCGCTGAGCAGAATCGCCTGGCCGGGCTACGTCGTCGACGGTGGCACGCTTTCGACCGAGCTGGTGAACGACTTCATGATGGGGATCGACATCCCTGCAGACTCCGCCGGCGAGGTCGTCACTGTTGCGTTCCGTGCACCGGGCTGGCCGATGCAGGTTGCTTCCGGCATCTTGCTCGTGATCCTGCTGCTGGGATGGGGACTGATGAGGTTCCTCATCCGTCCCCGTCCTACCGCCCGCCGACCGCGGACAGGCTGGATCGGCGAGCTCCGCGACCCACTGAAAGAAGCGAACCGATGACCGCCCTACCTGCTGTGAGGGTCGTGGTCGTGGTCGTGGCCTTCAACCGTCGCGACCTGCTCCTGGAAAGCCTGGCCGCCCTGGCCGGTCAAACCCGCCGGCCCGATGAGGTCCTGGTGATCGACAACGCCTCCACCGACGGCACGGCAGAGGCCGTCCGCTCGGCGCACCCCGAGGTGACCCTGGTGGTGCTCGACCGGAACACCGGCGGGGCCGGCGGCTTCACCGCCGGCCTGGCCGAGGCCGTCGGGCCGCTCGGCGCGGACCTGGTCTGGTTGATGGACGATGACACCGTGCCCACCGAGACCGCACTCGCGGAGCTCCTGACGGCGCGCGCGCACGCTCCGGCGTCCACCAGGATCCTCGCGTCGACAGTGCACTGGACCGACGGCAGGGAACACCCGATGAACATGCCACGGGCACGGCCGTTCGCCGCGCGCCGATCCCTGGAGCGCGCCCGCGAGTTCGACTGCTACCCGGTTCGGTCGGCGTCGTTCGTGTCGGTCATGATCGACGCGCGCGCGGTCGCCGAGCACGGTCTGCCGGTCGCCGGGTACTTCCTCTGGAACGATGACTTCGAGTACACCGCCCGGATCCTGCGCGGGTCGACGGGATACCTCAGCCGACGCAGCATCGTGGTGCACAAGACCAAAGTCTTCGGCTCGACGAACATCGACCCCGGGCCCCGGTTCCGGCTGGAGGTGCGCAACAAGCTGTGGCTGCTGCGCCTCTCGCCGGCACTGTCCCCCTTCGAGCGGGTGCTCTACGCCGGCGCGACGGCCCGCAGCTGGATCAGTACCTTCGTGCATTCCGCAGACCGGGCCACGCTCCGGCACGGCCTCCGGGAGGGCCTGCGTGAAGGCCTCACCACCCGACCGGCCACGAACGCCCAGGTGCTTGCCGGGTTCGGCCGGGTGAGCGAGTCCGTGCAGGCGGCGGAGGCCGGTCCGGCCTGGGCGTCGTCGTGACGAGCCCCGGCCTGCCCTTCTCCCTGCTGCTGCCCGTCTACCTGGGGGACCGACCCGAGTACTTCACCCGGGCGTTCTCCAGCGCCGTCACCGACCAGACCCGTCGCCCGACCGAGGTGGTTCTGGTACGGGACGGCCCGATCAGCCCGGCACTGGCCGAGGCCATCAGCACGGCCATCGACGCCTCCCCGGTGGAGGTTCGCCGGGTCGACCTGGACGTCAACGTGGGTCTGGCCGTCGCGCTGACCCGCGGGCTGGCCGCCTGCCGGTTCGACGTGGTCGCCCGAATGGATGCCGACGACATCTCGCTGCCGGAAAGATTCGCCCGGCAGCTGCCCGCTATCGAAGCGGGCTGTGACCTGGTCGGAACGGGCATGCTCGAATTCAACGAGCTCGACAAGATCCTCGGCCGCCGGGTTCCGCCGGTCGGGCAGGCCGAAATCAGCCGCCAGGCCAGATTCCGCGACCCGTTCAACCACCCCACCGTGGTGTATCGCAAGTCGGCGGTCGAGGCCTCCGGCGGCTACCGCCATCTTCCGCTCATGGAGGACTACTGGTTGTTCGCGCGAATGATCATGGCCGGCGCCACCGTGCGCAACCTGCCCGAACCGCTGGTAATGTACCGGGTCGACTCCGGTGCATACGACCGGCGCGGTGGCTTTTCCCTGTTCCGCAGCGAGCTCGCCCTGCAGCGCCGACTGCTGGCGGACGGGTTCGTCACGCCCGGCCAGTTCCTCCGCAACGTGATCGTGCGCGGTGGCTACCGCTTCGTTCCGGTCGTCATCCGACGAGCGGTTTATCGCCGAATGGCCGTGAGCAAGCACACAGACACGCCCCAGTAGGATCGAAGTTTGGTCGAACTGGCCGCGCGTAAGTGAGGATGGGTGTTATGAACGTTGACCTTGTGGTTGTCGGTGCCGGATTCTTCGGCCTCACCGTGGCAGAGCGCTGTGCCAACGAATTGGGACTGCGGGTTGTCGTCATCGACAAGCGCGACCACATCGGTGGCAACGCATACAGCTCGGTCGAACCCGAAACCGGAATCGAGGTGCACCGCTACGGCGCCCACCTCTTCCACACCTCGAACAAGGTGGTCTGGGACTACGTCAACAGGTTCACCTCCTTCACTGACTACCGGCACCGGGTGTACACCACGCACAAGGGCGAGGTGTTCCCGCTGCCGATCAACCTCGGCACCATCAACCAGTTCTTCCACAGCGCCTATTCGCCCACCGAGGCCCGCGCGCTGATCAGCGAGCAGGCCGCAGAGGGCGAACTCGCCACGGTGAGCAATCTCGAGGACAAGGCCGTCGCACTGATCGGCCGTCCCCTCTACGAGGCGTTCATCAGGGACTACACCGCCAAGCAGTGGCAGACCGATCCGCGGGAGCTGCCCGCGGAGGTCATCAGCCGCCTGCCCGTGCGGTACAACTACGACAACCGGTACTTCAGCGACACCTATGAGGGACTGCCCGTCGACGGGTACACGGCCTGGATCGAACGCATGGCCGATCACCCCAACATCGAAGTGCGGCTGTCGACTGACTTCTTCGACCTCGACCAGGAAATCAACATCCGCGACGCCGTGGGCACGGTCCCCGTCGTCTACACGGGTCCCGTCGACAGGTACTTCGACTACTCGGAGGGTCCGCTGTCCTGGCGCACCCTGGACTTCGAGGAAGAAGTCATCCAGACCGGTGACTACCAGGGCACCCCGGTGATGAACTACGCAGACACCGACGTCGCGTACACCCGCATCCACGAGTTCAAGCACTTCCACCCAGAGCGGGACTACCCGAACGACAAGACCGTGATCATGCGGGAGTTCTCGCGTTTCGCCGAGGAAGCCGACGAGCCTTACTACCCGGTGAACACCGCTGCAGACCGGGAACGCCTGCTGCGCTACCGGGAGCGCATCGCCGAGCAGCCCAACGTGATCTTCGGCGGCCGGCTGGGCACCTACCAGTACCTCGACATGCACATGGCGATCGGCGCCGCATTGTCCACCTTCGAGAACAAGCTCCGTCCGCTTTTCGCCTCGGGCGCCACGAACTGACCCGGCTACACTGGCAAGGACAAGCATGACCTTCCTGATCCTCGCCGCCACGGGACCTCCCGGTTCCGCACCGCGGACCTGGGCCAAGATGCCGCCCCACTGTAATGGGCGACGACCCTTGCTTCACCACACTCCCGAACGCGCCGTTGACGACGTGCCCATCAAACGGGCCGGCATCCAGGCACCCGTGCCTGGAGCGGCCTGGCTGCGGGACGCGACGGTGCCAGAGCGCACACGTCGTTTCCTCGAGCCACGAGAAGCGAAAGTATCTTTTCACCATGTCTGACATCCTCTCGAACGTCCTCGGCAGGCCTGCCCTGTTCACCGCGGACCTCTCGCCGGAGACCGCCGAACGGCTGAGTGCAGCACTCAGCGCGCGCCAGCAAGCGTTATTGGTCTCCGCCGTGAACTTCCACGCACTAGACAATCCGGGCCTAGCCCTACGGATCGTTGTGCACATCGCCGGCGCGGGTGGGATGGCCCACCTGACGGATGCGGGTACTCGCCACACCAAAGTCACCACCGGGGCCACGAAGGTGGGGGAGTTCACCGCCCGGAGTTCGGTCTCGGGTTCACCGCACCCGCACTACACCCACCACCGCAAGGGCTGGCTGACCGATCCTGAAACCGGGGTGCGCAACATCGTTCTCGACGCCGAGCGCGAACCAGGTGCCCCATCGGCCAACGGGCGGGCCAGCCTCTACTGGAGGCTGCGCGGTGGCGTGGAACGCCGCTACCCGTTTGAGTACGACCGGATACGCCAATGGCTGCTGCGGGGCCGGGAATCTTCGCTCAATTCGGTGGTCGTGGATCGCCGGCTCGTAGACGTGACCGGCATACCCGCGGGCGAACCTGCGGCAGGCGGGGAAAGCGCCGTCATTTTTGGTGTGCACTGGCTCGAGTTGGGCGGTGCTGAGCGCTGGGCTATGGAGTCCATCGCACTCGCCACGGCCAAGGGTCTGCGCCCGATCGTCATCACTGACGTGCCGTCAGCGCATCCGTGGATAACACGCGCGGAACTGGGCGGTGCCATCGTCCTTGCCCTGACCCACCCCATCGAACAGCCCGAGCATTCGGAGCCGGTGCTCGAGGCGCTCGCCATGAACTTCGATATCCGGGGCGTGTTCGTGCACCACAGCCGGTGGGTTTATGACCGGTTGCCGTGGCTGCGCAATCGGCTGCCCGGCATCCAGGTGGCCTCTACCCACCACATTCTCGAATACAACGGCGGCGGGTACCCCGCCATCGGCGCTGCCTTGGACGAATTCATCGACGTGCACCACGTGATCTCCCCGCAGCTGGAGGATTGGCTGGTTCGGGTGCAGGGCATCCCCCCGGACAAGATCGCCCTTGCCCCCCTCATCGGGCTAACCACGACCGGAAGTGTCGCTGTCGCCGCACGCCCGCGCGCCGACGAGTCCGTCTTCACCCTGGGCTTCATCGGCCGATTCGCGGCTCAGAAACGCCCCTACCTGTTCACGAAGCTAGTCAGGGAGCTACACGCCATCGACGGGCTCTCCGTGCGCGTGGTCATCCAGGGCGGTGGGGAACTCGAGCACTTCCTTCGCCGCGACATCGACAGCCACGGACTGTCCGGCATCGTCGAGTGGGTCGCCGAGGGAGCGCCTGTGAGCAACACGCTCGCGCGGGTCGACTGCCTGGTCCTGAGTTCCCAGAACGAAGGACTCACCTTGACGACCCTCGAGGCGCTTGCCGCCGGGGTCCCCGTAATCTCGACCGACGTCGGCTCCCAGCGCACCGTCATCGTGCCGGATGCCCTCGTCGCCCGCGACCCAGGTCGTTTCCTGGCAGAGGCGAGCGCGATTGTCGTCCGGATGGCCGAGTCCGAGGTATACCGCGTCGACGTTTGGCGTCGAGAAGTCGCCCTGGCCCAGGAATTCACCGAGTATGAAAGCGCCCACGATTGGGCCGGAAAGCTGTTCGAGTTATGGATCAAGTAAGCGCCGTCGTCGTCACCTTCAACAGGCTCGCGAAGCTCAAGACGGTGATCGCCTCCATCGAAGCCCAGACCTTCGCGCCCACCCGCCTCATCATCGTGGACAATGCGTCGACCGACGGCACCGCGGAGTACCTCGGTCAGCTGACGACCAGCATCCCGCTCGAGGTGATGTCCCTGCCCACGAACACCGGCGGGGCAGGTGGATTCTCGGCGGGCATGGAACGCGGCTATCAGCTCGGCGCCGATTTCGTCTGGATCATGGACGACGACTGCTACCCGCAGCCCGACGCCCTCGAGAAGCTGCGTGACGGCTTCGTCGCCGCCGTCGCCGAGCTCGGCCCCGAGGTGCCGTTCTCCTGCTCGTTGGTCAACTACATCGACGGCGCCATCTGCGAGATGAACAATCCGGAGCCCACCTGGGACTGGGCCAGGCTCGTGTCCAAGGGTCAGCGTTCGGTGACGGTGAAGAGCTGTTCCTTCGTGTCGGTGCTCATTCCCCGTTGGGTGATCGAGAAGCACGGCCTGCCGTACTCCGAGTACTTCATCTGGTTCGACGACCACGAGTACACCCTGCGCATCACCCGAGCCTGCCCGGGTGTGCAGGTCCTCGACAGCGTTGTCGTGCACGACATGGGCGACAACAAGGGCGTCAACTTCGGCTTGATCGATGACGCCAATGCGTGGAAATTCGCCTACGGCATCCGCAACGAGGCGTCGTTCAGGCTGCACCACCAGAGTCTCTTCGCCTACCTGTATTTGTGCGCCCGGGTGGCCCTGATGATGCGGCGGGGCCGGGTCGCCGGCAAGCTGCAGCGCCGGATGTACGGTCGCCTGCTGGCCGGAATCCGGTTCAACCCGGCCGTCGCTTTCCCCGCAACTGCACGGAGATAGTGGCCGAAGTCCTCATCTGTCGGCGGAGTGTCGCTGTTCACCGTCCCGGGCGAACTTAGGGACTCCGATGCCTTTGGCTCGCGGCTCAGCTTCTGCCAGGCGTCCTGAGTGCGCAGTCGTCAGCCGGCTCCAGCTCGGCGGGATCCACCGGTACTAGCTGATCCGGTCGCGCAGTACAGTGCCGAGTAACTCCGCGTGCCAGACCCTTCAACTCCCTTCGCAGATGGGCAGTTTATGAGGTATCGGAGATCGCGAGAAATACGTCGACGCCCACATAGCCGCCGGTGACTCGAGTCGGCCAGAAGTGGTTCATGACTACCAGGACGACTGCCATATCGCGCAAAGCTTGGATGTCTGCCCGGACCGCGCGGGTGCGCAGATTCCGCGCGCTTCGATGCTGCGGTGCACTTGGGACGTGCCGTCGGGCAGACCTGATCCGCGTTTGCTCGACAACAGAGATTGTTTCCTCTAGTTCTCTGATCTGCAGTCGCTTCGACGCCTCTGGATTCGCGATGCCAGCCTTGCGGTGTAGGCGGGACGGGCCGCACACAGATCCTGGATGAGCGTGGCACGTCGTTAGAGACGGACTGGACAAGCAGGTGGTGAAACGTGGCGCGCGTCTCCGCCACTTCGAAGACACCCCGTAACAGGAGGCTTCACGATCAGTGCCAGCCGCAGCGGAGGTGCAGCGCGAAACTGTTGGCGGGCATTGTTACAGCTAGGCGGCGGTGCGGTTGGAGCGGCGGCGCAGGTGGCCGATCACGACGAGGATCGTCCAGATGAGGATGCCACCCATAGCGGTCAGCCAGGCCGTCAGCTCGATGGCCCAGCCTGGCGGCTGGAACGTCACGGTGACGATTTCACCCTCCGAGGACTGCGGGATATCCAGCCCAAGGAGAAAGCCGTCTACAGGCGCCGCAGTGAGCGTGGCGCGCTCCGCCGAGTATCCCGGCCAGGCCAGTCTGCTCAGGGCCACGGTCCCCCCCTCAGAGGCGACTGAGAGTACCTTCATCGTGACGGAGGTGTCGGTTTGGGAGAGCGTCTCGACGCTGGTGCCCTCGCTCGTCCACACGACGCCGCCGGCCGGACCTACAGGTTCGTCCCGGCTCCAGACTACGGTCAGCCCGGTATCCTCCACCAGACTCCAGCCCTCAGGGGGCGTGTCCCACGTCACCGTCTCATTCTCGGTCTCTGTGCCCGTGCCGGAGTCAGTCGCAGATTGCTCGTTCTCAAACGAGACTTTGAGGATCTGGATGTTGTCGATGGACAGCTGGTCAACAAGCTGCATACCCGTGGCATCTCGGGTCTCGAACAAAGTAGTCAAAAGCCCGGGGCAGGTGCCGCCCAGATACTGCAGGCACATCGTCGCGTTGTACTGGGAGAAGCCGATGAGCTGATACCGGTTTTGCACGGCGGCGGGGCTGAGGTACCACGTGTTCGCCATCAGGGTCTCCCGCCAAGCCGCAGGGTCGCTCTGGTAGTCCACGGGATCGCCCACAACAATGACGTCGCCGTCGATTCCGGCGAGGACTCCTTGAGGAATGCTGGTGTCGGCGGGGACATTGTTCATCGACAGAGGGCTGGAATGGGTGTCATAGTGCTGCGCAGCTGTGAGTACCAGGCTGCCGGCGACGACAACAGCGGCAACGGACGTCCAAGCTGCTGACGGTACGGCGTCGGCCCGGCGGATCAGCCACCAAATTGCGGCGAGGCCGCCAATCGCGATCGCGCCGGCCGCGAAGAGAGCGAGATAGTGCGGCGGCAATTGGGCCCATGAAAGGTATACCGCGGCGACGATGAAGAGTGAGGCCGCGACCAGGCGCTTGCGTCCGGGGTGCCTGATGGCGGCACGACTTAGGGCGACCACCGTGAGCACGATCAAAGTGAGGGCGAGATACGGCATGAACCGCACCGGGTACCGCAGGGGTCCAAGGATGGTTGGCAACAGTACGTACGCTAGCGCCAAGCCCATGACAATGGTCAGGTCGCGCACATGGGACCGGTTGGCCATGGCCTTGCGCCAGTCGACGAATAGCAGGACGGGAAGGAACCAGGCGACGTAGACGACCGGCGCGGTCGCCGTCGGACCGGTCCACCACCAAGATGCGACCTGGGGGTAGCCGGTAGCGATGGTGGAGCTGAGAAGACCGCCGAGATCGACACTCATCATGCCGTCGTTGCCCATGATGCTGACTGCGCGGTTGGTGACGGAGGCCGTCAGGACGCCGGGCAGGAAAACCGTGATGGCCACGAGAACGAGTGCGACCCCGACCCCGACAACACGGAGCGCCTCGGGCCATCGGCGCCGAATGAGGGAGTCGATACCTACGGCCAGCAATACGAACCCGATGGCGAAGGTGCCCTGCAGGTAACCGACGGTGACGATCAGATAGCCGACCAGGAAAGCCGGCAGGGGGTTGGCGGAGTGTTGTGTGAGCCTACGCAGCGCGACCCAGAAGTACGGAACTAGCGCCCAGACCAGGAGTCCGGTTACCCATGAGGGGGCATCGAAATACATGGTGAAGCCGTTCAACGTGACGGCGAACCCGGCGACGTAGGCCAGCGGGGGGGCGGTCTTGTACGAACGGGCGAGGAGATACACGCCGGTTCCGGCGAGCATGAGCATCAGAACCTTGAGCACAGTCATGAAGACGACGGCATTTGAGCAGAGGTACGCGGCGACGCCGATGAGCATGATAAGCGGGTTCCAGGTGCCCCATTGGCCTTCCGCCAAGTAGTTTCCACTAGACCACACCGAAGGATTCAGGACCGGGATCTTTCCCGCCAGTAAACTCTGCCCAATGTGGTACCACACGCCGAACGCGCCGTTTTCCGAATCATCCTGGAAATAGAAGCGTCGGTTCCAGATCAGTGGGATCACTGCGAGGAACCCCACTGTCACGGCTGTGAGTGCGAACCACTTGAGGTCGGCAAGCCTATGCGGGCCGGTGCGGTTCATGGTGATGGTGTCCTTTGTCAGTGAGGTTGGTGTCGTGGTGACTGACATCAGTCAGTGACCAGCGCGTCGGGGGCGACGGGTGCTACTTCGCCGTTCCGTGCGACGGCGAGATACACGCCGTGCAGGAGAACACCGGCGGCCGGTCCGACGAGCAGCGCGAGCATGGTGCGCTCGAGGAAATCGACGGGCAGCAGCAGGCAGACCACGGTGGTGAGGGCGGCGACGACCCAGCCGGCGGTGAAGGCGCTGTGCGCGTTGCGGGAGAGCACCGCGGGAGCGCTCACGCACAGCGCACCGACGAGCGCGGAGGAGGCCACGAAGGTTGCGATGACCCAGCCCTCTGGCACGCCCTGGCCGGGGAAGAGGAAGGCGAACACGGCGGGACCGGCCAGGAAGCCGAGGACGGCCAGGACGGCGCCCAGACCCAGGACCAGGGCCTCGAGCTGCAGCAGCGATCGCCAGAACCGGTCCAGTCGACCGCGGAAAAAGACGATGAGGAAGCTCTGCAGGGCCATCCCCACGACGATCAGCGGAGCCCGGGTCAGGGTGGCCGCGAGAATGACGAGGCCGAGTTCGGCGGCGGGCACCGCCGGTGAGGTGAGACTGAGCACGAGCGGGAACCCGCTGACCATCAGGCCCATCGACGCGGCGGCGACGATGGTGCGCACGACGTTCCAGGTGAGAGCAGGCAGCGCGACGTCCAGCTGGGTCTTGCCGACGACGCGGGACCTGGCGAAGGGCCAGATGGCCAGCACGGTGACGGGGAACGGGATGGCGACAGCCCACGCGAGCGGAACTGAACCGGGCAGGAAGGCCAGCGCGATCCCGATCAGCACCAGCCGCAGCACGCCTTCAACGACGATCAGGCCGAAGAGGGCCTTCCAGTGGCCGATGCCGTAGAGCGACCCGGCCAGCACCGCGAGGGGCACATAGGAGGCGGCGCCGACCGCCAACGGCACGACCAGCGACCAGCCGTCGGTGGGGAAGACCTGAGCCTGCCAGAGCGGGGCGGTGCCCAGCACGAGCGCCAGGACGACCACGAACGCGGCCACAGCGAAGACGCCTGCTCGGTTGCGGTAGCTGGTGTTGCCGGTGTCGCGCGGATGCGTCGCCCTGGTGACCTCCTGCTGGATGCCCGAGAGCGCCGCGGCGACGAGGAAGATGAACGACCAGAACACGGCGAACACGGCGTACGGGCCGACGCCGATCACGGCGGGCACCAGCCAGGTGATGACGTACCCCGCGATGCCCACGATTCCGGTGGCCGCGACGATGAGGATGAAGCCAGAGGACTTCTGGTCTGCTTCCTCGTCGGCGCTCTGGGCCGTCACAGCGTTACGCACCGTTCCCTTGCATCGAGGCGACAGCGTCGTTGACCGCGCCGTCGAAGCAGACCTTGCCGTCGCGCAGCACGATCCCCCGCTTGCAGACCTGGGTGACCATATCGACATCGTGGCTCACCACGAGCATGGTTTTACCCTGATCGGTGAGCTCCTGGATCTTCTTCTTGCACTTCTCGCGGAAAGGGGCGTCACCGACGGCCAGAACCTCGTCGACCAGCAGGATGTCCAGTTCGGTGTGGATCGCCACGGAGAACGCCAGCCTGACGAACATGCCCGACGAATAGTGCTTGACCTCGGTGTCGATGAACTCGCCGATCTCGGAGAATTCGACGATGTCGTTGAACCGGCGGTCGATCTCGTCCTTGTTCATGCCGAGAATCGCGGCGTTCAGGTACACGTTCTCCCGGCCGGAGAGATCGGGGTGGAACCCGGCACCGACCTCGATCAGGCCGGCGACCCGCCCGCGGGTGAGGATCCGGCCGGAGTCGGGTCGCATCACCCCGGAGATGAGCTTGAGCAGGGTGGACTTTCCGGAGCCGTTGTAGCCCAGCAGGGCCACGGATTCGCCCTCCTGAACGGTGAAACCGATGTCGGAAAGCGCGGAGAAACTTGTCGTCGTCTTCTTCTTCTGAAGCTTGGCGATGAACGATTCCTTGAACGAGTGGGTGTGCCGAAGGATGAAAGTCTTGTCGACGCTGTCGATGATGATGCGCGGCAGGGCCGGATCAGAGGTTCTGGGCAAAGTGCCCCTCCAGACGCTTGAAGACGAGTTGCCCGATAGCAAGGATGATGAGCGAAATCAGCAGGCCGATCAGGCTGAACGCGGCCAGGTGTGGCGGCTGGGGCAGGGAGCCCGTCGTGGTGCTGAACCAGAAGCCGGCGTGGAACAACTCAACGGCGGAGGTGAGCGGGTTGGAGAGGTAGAGGTTGAAGACCCAGGGTGAGACCTTGTCGGCGACCATCGTCCACGCGTACAGCACCGGAGAGGTCCAGGTCGCGAAGAGGAGGATCAGTTCGACGAGGTTCTGCGCGTCGCGGAACGCCACGTTGATGGCTCCGAAGAACAGTCCGAGACCGATGGCCAGGGTGACGACGATGAGCATGCCGAGGATGATGCTCGCGATGCCGACCAGGGTGGGTACCCAGCCCGCGAACAGGCAGACGATGACAAGGATCAAGACCTGCGGGAGGAAATGCACGAAGGCGACGATCACGGCAGAGATCGGGAACAGTTCCCGGGGCAGATAGATCTTCTGCACCAGGGCGGTGTTGTCGACGATCGACCTGGTCGCGTTGCCGAAGGCCTCGCCGAACAGGTTGATCGCGATCATGCCGGAGAAGAGATAGATCGGGAAGTTGTCGATCCCCTTGTTCAGGCCGAGGAAGAACCCGAAGACCAGGTAGAACACCAGGAACTGGGCGGCGGGCTTGACGTACGACCACACCCAACCGAGAACCGAGCCGTGATAGCGGGTGAGGGTGCCCTTCCGGATCAGCAGCCGCAGAAGGTATCGGTACGACAGGGCGTCGATGATTCCGCGGCTGTGGCCGGGGACCGTGAACTCGCTCAGGTCAGCAGGAAATTTTTGACTCACTCGAACTGGTTCCGATCACTTGACTGCGTCAGGGACTGTGTGCTCTCTCCCGCGCGGGGCGGCCGGAGAGCTCGCAAGATTGTAGCTGCACTTGTTCAGCGGATGGTGCGGGCGGCGGGCCTGGCGAGCCGTAGCGCATCCGCGGATTCGTGAAGTGCCAGCTTAGACTTCTCAGTCCCCGCTCCTGAAATCCCGTTATAGGGGGAAGCGCGGATCTCGATCGCCCGCTAAGTTCACCGACACAGCATCACACGTGGCACCGGGAGGGCGAACCAGTGGACTCTGAGCGGTCGGCGGGGACATCCGTACGCGGGTGGCTGGCGCGCGGCGCGAGTGTTCTGGTGGCGGTGGCCGTGTTCGCGGCCACGCAGGCCGGCATGTACCTGGCGAATCCCGGCTGGTCGATCAACCGGTTTCGCGCCTTCTTCGAGCACGATCAACTGGGCTACCTGGCAATTGTCACGAACTTTTCTGAGGGGCAGTTCCAGGACGTCGAGCCGGACACCGAGACCGGGTCGAACACGTACCCGCGGGCGTACTACGAGTTCGCGGGACTGGTGGCGCGGGCGTTCGGGCTGACGCCGATCACCGCGTGGAACGTCACCGGCCTGGTGGCGCAGCTGGTGCTGGTCGCCGTGCTCGCCACGGTGCTCATTACGGCCGGAAACCGGTGGTGGATGGGCCTATTGGCCCCGATTCCGTTCCTGCTGGGAACCTTCGCAGTGTTCCAGGGCGACGGCTGGTACACCGAATTGGCGTCCCATGCCGTGCTCTGGGGTCCGTTCGCGGTGCTGCATCCGCTCAACGGTGAAGCCGTCTCCCTGTCGATTGCGGGCATGGTGCTGCTCAGTCTCGGCTGGCTCTGGTGGTGGCCGCACGGAAAGCGCGTGCGCCTGTTCGGCACCATAGGGCTCAGCCTGGTGATCGGTCTGCTCGCAAACGTGCAGACCTACTCCTTCATCGCCGCGGTGTATTTCCTGGCCGGGGTCCTCGCCGTGCTGACCATCGTCAGCGGGCGCTGGCTGATTCTCGCTGTTGTCAGCATCGGCCTGATCCCGGTGCTCTTCGTCTGGGGTCCGCGGGTCGCCGCCGAGTTCGGCCAGCTGCCCGCCCTCGTGTTCGGACTGCTGCCGATGGCGCCCGGATTGGGGGTACTGATTGTGCGGACGAGGGGGGTCGTCGTGCTGTTTTTCGGTGCCGCGGCGCTCGGGGCCTCGCCGCAGATCGCTGCGACGGTCGGCGGGCTGGCCGCTGGTGACCCGTTCCTGTTGTACAGGGTTGCGTCGAATTCCCAGCTCGGGGTGCCGGCAGCCGCGGGCCTGCTGGGCGGCACCGTTCTGATCGTGCCGCTGGTCGGGATCGCTATCGCCGGCCTGATCCGGCGGCGACCCGAATGGGCCGCCTACGCGCTGGGCGGCGCGACGGCCTGGCTGCTGCTGGCGTCGAACGACCTGTGGGGCGCCAACGCGGAACCGTACCGGCTGTGGATCGATATGTTCTTCCTCATTGCCGCCACCATCCTTCCGGTGCTGGTGCTGGTGGCGAGGGACCTTCGGGCCCTGTCGGCGGGTCGGTGGGTGGGACTGGCCGGGTTCGCGGTGGTGGCCGTGCTGGCGTTCCTGTCGATGGGGGACTTCGTCCGCTTCGCCGGCTCGTTCCAGGCCAGGGCTCTCATGGACACGGACTCCGACCGGTACCGGGTTGCGGCCGGCCTCGCGAGGGAATCGGCTTCGGAGAGTCCGGGAACGCTGCTTATCGTGGGCCCGTGCCTGGATCCGCGGGTCGTGAAGGTCACCGCGGGGGTCCCCATCGCGTACTTCCACTACGGGATGGCGTGGCCGGAGGATTTCGGCGCGGTCAACGCCATCGTCGCCGCGGGAGGAGCCCTCGACCCGGTGGCGGCCCGGCAGGCGAGCGCGACCCTGGTGCTGACCGATGGGCGCTGCTCGAATGATTGGGCCGCACGGTACGCCGACATCCTGGTGCCGCAGTCGAGCGGGTCCTATGTCGCATCAGACGGTACGACCGCCACGCTGACCATCTCCACCATCCGCTGACCGGTGGGGGAGTCGGGCAGATCAGATCAGATCAGATCAGATCAGATCAGATCAGATCAGATCAGTTCGTTGCGCGGGCTGGGCGATAGCAGTCGGCGCCAGCTCTGGCCCTGCGCGGCCTTGACGGAGCAGATCAACAGCAGGAGCCAGCCGAACTCGACCAGCACGGTGCTCTCGGCCGCCGAGGTGACCAGAAGCACCACCAGGACCAGCGGCGACCAGACGTACACCACGGGCTTCTTGTTCGAGGCGAGCAGCCACGACCTGATGAAGGCCAGTGCCACCAACACCACGAACGAGAGGAACCCGACCAGGCCGACCTGGAAGTACACGTCGAGGAATGCGTTGAGGGCGGAGGAGTGCCGGCTACCGGTGACGAAGTCGAGCCAGCCGTACGGACTGACGTCCTGTGGCCAGATCCCGGTCCAGCCCCAACCCTCGAGTGGATGGACCTCCACCAGTCGCCACATCTCGCGCCACAGCGACGACCGGGTCTCGAATTCACTGCCGGCGTTGAGCAGGTCGATGATGCCGGTGCGGCCGACGAAGGCGAATAGGGCAGCGAGCACCGTGGCGCCGAGCAGGCTCAGCTGCAGCAGCCAGCGGTCCTCGGCTCGGGTGCGGCGCAGCCAGTACAGGGCCAGCGCGGCGATGCCGACGGCGCTCGCCACGACGACGAACACCGGGGAATGGGTCAGCAGCAGGCCGAGCAGGGCCAGCGCTATCGAGGCGGCGGCGCGGCCCGGTCGTACGGAGCGGGACCGCAACTCGATAATGAAGCTGATCGCGGCGATCAGGGATACCAGGCCGAGGGCGTTACGCGACCCGAAAACGCCCTGGATGGGGCCGAGCATGGTGATGTTGCCCTGCACGCCGAGGAATGCGATCGGTAGGTCCAGGAGCAGTCCGGAAAGCACTTCGAGGGCCAGGGACAGCCCGAGGAGCAGCCTGAGCACATCGCCGGTGGCTCGAACGATCTGAATGGTGTCGCGCACCAGGGCGACGTAGATCGCCAGGAACGCGAAGGCCAGCTGGTAGGCGACGCCGCTGACGGTCTGCAGCGCATACCCGCTCCACAGCACCGACAGTGCGCACCAGACCAGGAAGACCAGGATCGACAGGGGCAGCAGGCCGTGCCATTCGATGCTCTGCCGCCGGGCGATCATGGAGGCTGTCGCGAGCACGACCAGACACACCAGCGCGGCGAGCAGGCCCGGCCAGCCCATCAGGCTGCGCAGAAGGTGTGTTGAAAAGGCGAACCCGAGGATCAGGTGAGTGAGGGTGGCGCTGAACCGCGGCGATGCGAGCACCGCGGTGATGGCGTCGGGAACGTAGGGGGGCCGTGCGGGGCCGGTCATCGCCGGCCCAGGCCGAGCAGCTCCGCGTCTGCGCCGGCGCGCTTGGACCGCACGGCCAGGATCACGAGAAGCACCCAGCCGGATTCGACGAGGATCCGGCTTTCGGCCAGGCTCTGCGCGAGCAGCGCCACCGTGAGCAGGAGGGGCAGGATCGAGGAGACGGCGTAGGTTTCAGTGTCGGCGATGCCCAGGCGGGGCCTGTCGACGGCCAGGAACCAGGACCGCCACAGGGTCGAGAGGGTGAGCGCGGCGAAGATGATCAGGCCGAGGATGCCCAGTTGGAGCCAGACATCCAGCCAGGCGTTGTGGGCCTGCAGGTATTGCACGCCCTTGCGCACCGCGAGGCCGTCGAAGGGTTCGACCCACGGTACCCAGTAGCTCACCCAGCCCCAGCCCACGAGGGGGCGTTCGCCGGCGAGATCGATGACCCGGCCCCAGATGTCGAAACGTCCGGTCAGGTCTTCGCTCTTGCCGAGCATCGAAAGCAGTGCGGGCGAGAACGCGACGAGCCCGACCACCACGGCGGCCAGGACCGCGGCGGCGCTCAGGTAGAGCGGGCGCCGGCCCATCGGCGGCAGCCGACGGGCCCACAGCGTGAAGAGCAGGGCGATGGTGACGGCGAGGAGGGCGACGGACACTGTGGCCGACCGGGTCAGCCACAGCATGATCAGGGCCACGGTCACCCAGGCGATGCCGCGGCCGCGGGCCACGGTGCCGGCGAAGAGCTGCACGGCGAAGACGATCAGTGCCAGCAGGGCGATGAAGCCGAGCAGGTTGCGGCTGGCGACGATGCCCTCGATCGGGCCGCCTTCCAGCAGCAGTCCGCGCGACCAGTAGAACGCGGCCGGGATCTTGCCGGTGTATTCAACCCAGAACGGGAGCACCGCGTGGCCGATGAACACGGCGACGACGACCTCGAAGAGTATCGAGAGGCCGAGGATCCACCGCAGGGCGACCGCGAGTGTGCGCAGGAGCTCGGCCCAGGTGAGGCACAGCGCCAGGAACAGGGCGGTGATCGTGGTGATCCACTGCAGGGTGATACCGATCGCGCTCGCCCCTGGGTACGCCGACCAGGCGAGGGACACCGTGGCGACGAGCATGAACGCGGCCAGGGACTTCGGGAAGCCGCGCCAGGTCCACTCGGGCTTCAGGGAGACGAGGAGACCGATGCTGCCGACCAGAATGAACACGGCGATGGCGCCGAAGCCCCACCAGCCGAGCAGGTTTCGCCAGAACTGGCCGGCCAACACGCTGAAGAACACCAGGGTCGCGAACAGGCGAACTGTGAGGCGGCTCTGAACGGCGGGCATGTGTCTAGGGTACTGGGGCGACCTCCTCTCAACCTGCCCCCATCTTCTGATACCCTCAGGGGTATACCGTCGTGCCCCGCTCTCCGTTCCGAAGGGACCCCACATGACCGACATCTCGGTTACCGAACTCGCAGCCCTTTCCGATCCCGTCGTGGTCGATGTGCGCGAACCTTACGAATTCGAGGCCGGTCACGCGGCCGGTGCCATCCCCATTCCCCTGGGTGAACTGAGCGAACGGCTGGACGAGGTACCGCGGGACAGCCCCGTCTACGTCATCTGCGCAGCCGGAGGCCGAAGCCTGCAGGGCGCGGCATTCCTCGAACGCAACGGAGTCGAGGCCGTCAACGTGACCGGCGGCATGAACGCCTGGCAGCAGGCCGGCCTGCCCACGGCGCTGGACGGGATCCGGTCATGACCGAGTCGACTCCAGTGGCGACGGTCATAACCGACGACCAGCGTGCCGTGAACCAGAAGAAGGTGCTCAACCGGCTGCGTCGCGCGCAGGGGCAGCTGAGTGCGGTCATCACTGCCGTCGAGGCCGGTGGCAGCTGCAAGGATGTCGTCACACAGCTGGCCGCGGTGTCGAGCGCTCTCGACCGGGCCGGGTTCACGATCGTCTCCTCGGCGATGCGGGATTGCATCGCGGACCCCGACAACGCCGAATCACTCACCGTGGACGAGCTGGAGAAGCTCTTCCTCGCCCTGGCCTGACCTGACCTGACCTGACCTGACCTGACCCGGCACCCACGAGTTGAGGTGCCGTGGCTACTCGTTTTGTCGTCGGGTTTTGGGGTTGTGGGCGCGGTGTTGGGGTGGTTTTCGCCAGGTTCCGGTGGGGTCGATCCAGTGTGGGGCTTTGACTTCGGGCATGCCCAGGACCATGCGGATGTGCCATCCGGAGGTGTCGATGTTGTGGTGGTGATACCAACACAGCAAAACCCCGTTGCTCACGTTGGTGGGGCCGCCGTTTTGCCACGGTGTCACGTGGTGGACTTCGGTCCATTGGGGTGGGCAGGTGCAGCCGGGGATGATGCAGCCGCCGTCTCGGGCGGTGATCGCTTTGCGTTGCAGCGGGGTGAAGCAGCGGACTTTGTCGCCGAGGGCGAGGACGGCGCCGGTGCCGCCGAAGAAGATCGGCCGGAAGCCGCCGTTGTCGACCATCTGATTGATCGTTTTCATCGAGACGGGGCCCTCGACGCCGTCGATCCAACCGACGCCGACCCCGTTGACGAGGTCGGTTGCGTTCACGTGCACCATCACCGTCGGCGGGATTCCGCCCATGGTCGGGGTGCGGGGGTCTTGGGCGACCTGGACGAGGATGCCGCGGAGGATATCGGCGCGTTTCTGACCGCCGTCGCGTTCGTCGAGGATCTCGCCGGGCACGAGTTCGCCGGCCTCGATGCGCTTTTGTTCGTCCGCGGACGGGAACGCGGGTGCGCTGCGCGCGGACTGGAACGTGTTGAACAGGTTCTGCATGATGCCCTTGAGCTCCGGCGTCACCCCACCGCGCAGCGGGTGCAGGCCTTGGCTGAGCTTGCCGAACGAGAACGTGGACTTGGCCTCGAGGATCTCCGCGGTGGGCGCGGCACCGTCCGGGTTCAACACCGCCTGCCACGTCGCCGCCATCTCCCGAATCCGGTCCGCCGGGAAGGTGAACCCCGCCGACGCACCCAAACGCCGGACCGGCCCCGTGCAGGCAGGCCCGGCACCATCGGTATCGGTATCGGTGTTGGTGTCGCCGGGGCCGGGGGTGCGGGCGAACACGGACCCGGTCGCGGACTCCACCAGCTCGGCCTCACCACCGTCCACCAGCGACTGGTCGGCGTCGAAGCGGCCGTGCACCTTGTAGTCGGCCAAACCCTTCACGATGTTCTCCGCCGCATCAAGACCGATCTCCCCGGCCGCTAAGGCTGCGGCCACGAACGGGAACTCGGGCTCCAGCACCAGGCCGCCCAACATCCGCGGTGCGACCTTCTCACCCAGGCTCACCCGCCGTTTCATCTCCGGACCCGACATGCCCGTCAACCGAATCAGCAAATCCGTGGGGTGCGAGGTGCCCAACCGCCACGCCAACGACTCGGAACCCAACCCCGTACGAGCCCGGTAACCCACCACGGTCGCGGTGGCCACCCGGGCGGCGTCCACCGGCCGACCGGTGCGCTCGACCATCTGCGTCAACGCGACCACCTCCGGGTCACTCAACGCGTTCACGTCGATGGAGTCCATCACCGCCATCACCGTCCGCGCCGCATCATCCAGAGCCTGGAGCTTCTGACCGAACGCACCGGTATGCGCGCGCTGCACCCCCAGCAACTCGGCCGGATCCCGCCACTCGGGCCGCGGCTTAGACGGACCCCGAGTACGGCCGGCAGTTCCACCTGCGGCGGCGGCCTTCGTTTCGGTGCCGCTCAAACTGTGGGCATCCGGTGCGGGGAGGGGATCTGGGCCGGCCAGGCCCGTATTCCAGTCGTGCAGGTTCGACCCGGTGGGAGAAGTTCCCGTCGGTGCGGTGGAGCCACTATCCAGCTCGTCGTCCATACCCCCATTCTCTCACGAATCGTAACTTTATGCGAGGAAATGTCAGTAAAGTTTAGATGGAAATCGAATACATTTCTGCAGTGAAAAAGGTTGACTCACGGGGTCTCGGCGGGCTCGACCGACGAGACGGGCGCGTTCCGAGAACTCCTGACGGGCTCGGCTTCGGCGACGCGCCCGACGGCGGCGGGGCTAGTTGAACCCGGCGCCGCCCTCGGCGAGGAAGGCGAGCCGGCGCAACGTCTCTTCGTTTCGGATCTTGATGGCCGGTTCACGCAGGAAGGAGGGGGCGAACCGGGCGGGGCCGGCGGTGGCGTCCTCTGTGATGCGTACGACGCATCCGTCGCCGCGAGCCTTCACATCCAACGCCACGTGGGCCTCACCGAGCGGCCAGCCACGAGCCTTGAACAGCGCGTGCCGGGGTGGATCCCACTCCAGAACCGACGTGGTGTCGTCGATCAGGGCTGGCCAGACGCCTACAGAGTGGTAGATGACGCTTCCTGCGATCGGCCACGCCGGGTCGACGTCCCGCATCCGGGAGGCCCCGACGACCCAGCTCGGGTATAACCAGCCGTCCGCCAGAACGGCGAAGACGCTTTCGGGCGGGCAGTTCATGGTGCGATGGTTAACGGCCACGGTGTCACCTATTCCTGATTGGTCGGGGAGAGATCGGGGGCGGTACGCACCCCAAGGTCGTGACGAAGCGCGCTGAGGGCGGCGTGCCAGCCGGCCAGGCCGTGCACGCCCGGGCCCGGCGGTGTGGACGACGAGCAGAGGTAGACGCCGTCCAGGGGAGTGCGCCAGGGGTCCGGCGAGAGAACCGGCCGCCGCACGAGTTGGGTCATGCTCACCTCGCCGGCGGAGATGTCGCCGCCGATGTAATTGGGATTGTGCGCTTCCACGCTGGACGCGCTGCGAGCGGCGCTGGCCAGGATGGTGTCGCGGAAGCCTGGAGCAAAGCGCTCGATTTGGCGCACGATCGCCTCGGTCTGGTCGATGGCGGAGCCGTGCGGAACATGGGTGTACGCCCAGAGGGTGTGCTGACCGGCCGGGGCGCGACTGGGGTCGAGGCCACTGGGCTGGGACACGAGGACGTAGGGTTCCTCGGCGTGCCGGCCGCGCGCGACGGTGTTCTCGGCTCGCCGGATCTGCGCCCGGGTGCCGCCCACGTGCACGGTGCCCGCCGCCCGCAGTCCGGCCGCCTGCCACGGCACCGGGTCGGACAGCGCGAAGTCGACCTTGGCGACGCCGTTGCCGTATCTGAAGGCGCGCAGCCGCCGCGCGTATGCGGCGGGCAGCTCGCCCTCGGCGAGGCGCAGCAGCGCCCGGGGCGTCAGGTCGAGCATCACCACGCGGGCCGGCGGCAGGTCGCTCAGCCGCCGCACCTCGGTTGACGTGACGATCTCGCCGCCGTGGGCGAGCAGGTCGTCGACCATCGCGGTCACGATCGCGCCACTGCCGCCGACGGGGATCGGCCAGCCGCCCGCGTGCGCATAGGTGGCGAGGGTGAGGCCCGCGCCGGCGGTGGCGATGCTTGGCAGCGCCCTGATCGTGTGCGCGCTGACGCCGGTGAGCAGGGCTGGCGCCGTCTCGCCCGCGAAGCGCAGGTCCCAGAGGGGGCTGCCCTGCTCGAGAGCCCGCAGACCGAAGCGCAGCGCGGTTGCCGGATGCCTCGGCAGCCGCAGGAGCTGCGCACCGGTGAACTCCGCCACCCGCTCGGAGTGTGCCACCAGGGGAGCGAACAACCGGATCCAGGCCGCGCCGTCCCGGCCCAGCTCGGCAGCGGTGCGTTCCAGGCTGCGATAGGCCAGCCCGGCGGTGCCGCCCGGCAGCGGATGCCCGTAGGAGACCTCGGGGACGACCAGTTCGATCCGGTCCGCGAGCCCGAACCGCTTGAAGAACTCGGAGGCCAGCGCGAGCGGGTGCACGGCGGAACAGACGTCGTGGTGGAAACCCGGCAGGGTCAGCTCCGCGGTCGCGGCGCCGCCGCCGACGGTCGCGGACCTCTCGTAGACCCGCACCGAGAGGCCGGCCCTGGCCAGCGTGACCGCGGCAGCGAGCCCGTTGGGGCCGGAGCCGACCACAATCGCGTCCACCTCAGGCGCTCCCCGCCGCACGGTGACCATCTAACGGACCGTGGCCTGCGCCCGGCCGGAGCGGATCTTCGTGAAGCGACGCTGGAATCCCCACTGGGTGACCCGCAGCATGGCCTCGATCACGATGGCCTGGCTCATCTTCGACTCGCCGGCCTCCCGCTCGCGGAACTCGATCGGGAGCTCCACGACCGAGCGGCCCTGATCGAGCACCCGCAGGGTCATATCGACCTGGAAACAGTAGCCCTTCGACGACACGTCCGCGAGATCCATCGCCGCGATCGTCGCCGACGAGTAGACCCTGAAGCCGGCGGTGACGTCCTTGAGCGAGAGACCGAGCACCAGGCGAGCGTAGGTGTTCCCGCCTCGGCTGAGCAACTGCCGGTGCCGCGGCCAGTTGACCACGCTGCCACCGGGCACCCACCGGGAGCCGACGGCGAGGTCGGGGGCGCCGGGTTCGTCGGAGGCGACCCGGCCGATCATGTCGGGCAGGCGCTCCGGCGGATGTGACCCATCGGCATCCATCTCGATCAAGAACTCGTAGCCTCGCGCCAGTCCCCACATGAAGCCCAGCACGTAGGCGGAGCCCAGGCCGAGCTTGCCGGTGCGGTGTTCGACCTTGATGCGGTCGTCAGCCTCGGCCATCCGGTCCGCCAGGGCGCCGGTGCCGTCCGGGCTGCCGTCGTCGACGATCAGCACGTGTGCAGCGGGCGTGGCCGTCAGCAGGCGAGACACGATCTTTTCCAGGTTCTCGAACTCGTTGTAGGTCGGGATGATCACCAGACTTCCGGCGCCGCGGGCCGCTTCTGAGGTTCGCATGCGGGAGAGCTTAGTTCGCCAGTATGACTTTCTCGTCCGAAGTCCCGGTCAGGGCCAGCCGGACCCGCCCGGACCGGTCAGACGAACGCGGCCAGACCGGTGATGCTGCGGCCGACGATGAGGGTGTTCATCTCCTGGGTGCCTTCATAGGAGTAGATCGCCTCGGCGTCGGCGAAGAACCTGGCGATGTCGTAGTCCAGCACGATGCCGTTGCCGCCGAACAGTTCACGGCACCACGACACGGTCTCCCGCATCCGCGACGTCGTGTACGACTTCGCCAGGGCAGAGTGCTCGTCGCGCTGGGTGCCGTCGTCGAGCATCTGGGAGACCCGCACCACCATGCCCAGGCTGGCCGTGATGTTGCCCAGGCTCTTCACGAGCAGGTCCTGCACAAGCTGGTGGCCGCCGATCGGCTTGCCGAACTGCACCCGTTCCACGGCGTACGCCGCCGCGGCCTCGTAGGCGCCGATCGCCAGTCCCACGGCCGCCCAAGACACCTCGGCGCGGGTGAAGCGCAGCACCTTGGCGGTGTCGCGGAACGAGTTCGCGTTCTGCAGCCTGTTGTGCTCTGGCACCAGAACGTTCTCCAGCGTGATGTCGGCGTTCTGCACCGAACGCAGGCTGATCTTGCCCTCGATCTTGGTGGCCGTGTACCCGGCGGTGTCCGTGGGCACGATAAAACCCTTGACGGCGCCGTCCGCGGTGTCCTTGGCCCACACGATGGTGATGTCGGAGAAGGTCGCATTGCCGATCCAACGCTTCTGCCCGTTGAGCACCCAGGTGTCACCGTCCAGGGTCGCGGTCGTCCGCAGCCCCTGCGCGGAGTCGGAGCCGCTCAACGGCTCGGTTAGGGCGAAAGCGCCGACGACGTCACCCGTGGCCAGGCGTGGCAGCCAGAGGGCCCGCTGCGCCGCCGACCCGCAGGCGGCGATCGATCCGGCGACGAGACCGTTCTGCACGCCGACGAAGGTGGCGACGGATGCGTCCACCCGGGCCAGCTCGAGCGCCACGAAGCCGCGGAACACCGCGGAGTTCGGGAACGGCCGGGTTTCCTCCCAGCCGAACGAGTACGCGCCGAGGGCGCCGAGCGGCCTGATGATCTCGGACGGGAACTCGGCCCGCTCCCAGCATCCGTTCACGACGGGCCGCACGTCCGCCTCGAGATACGAGCGGATGCGCGCGAGCGCGGCCTTCTCGTTCTCCTCGAGGAGGTTCTCGTACCCGAAGAAATCACTGCTGAGCGGTTCGAAAGTCATCTGGCTCCCTTGCACTAGATGCCGGCCGCGCGAGCGCGTTGACCGGGACGTTCAGCCTAGAACTCTGCGCCGGGCGAAGGAAAGCGGTTGGTAGTTTGGTCTAAACCTCGAGGTTCAGGAGCCAAGCATGTTTGTGGGCATCAGCAACACACCGCGCGATTACGCCTGGGGCTCGCCGACAGCGATCGCCGACCTGCTGGGCCGGCCCGCATCCGGCGGCCCCGAAGCCGAGCTCTGGCTCGGCGCCCACCCCGGTTGCCCATCGGTGATCGCCGACCCCACCCTCACCGGGGGAGCGGCCAACCTCGCCGAGTGGATCGACCAGGACCCGGCAGCCGCGCTCGGTTCCGCGCACGCCGGGCAGGCGCGCCTGCCCTTCCTGATGAAGATCCTCGCCGCCCACGGCCCGCTCTCGCTGCAGGCGCACCCGTCGCCGGCCCGCGCCGCGGCCGGCTTCGCACTCGAGAACGCGGCCGGTATCCCGATCGACGCGGCCGACCGCAACTACCGGGACCCCTTCCACAAGCCGGAGATCATCTTCGCGCTCAGCGACACCTTCCAGGCCCTGTGCGGCTTCCGCGACCCGCGCCAGATCCGCTCGATCCTCGCCGAATTGCGCGCGTTGGACGCCACCATGGACGATCCCCAGCCCGCGGCCCTGCTCGGTCTGGAAAACCGTCTGATCGGCGACGACGCAATCCACGACGTCGTGGACTGGCTGCTGCGCGACGGTCGCGGCGGCGACACCGGCGAGGTGTCCTGGCTGGTCGAGCGAGTCGTGGCCCTCGCCGAGCAGGCCGCGTTCCTGATCGACGGCGGCGCGAGGGTGAGTTTCGCCGCCGAGTTCGACACCGTGCGCTCGCTCTCGGCCGCGTACCCGGGCGACCCCGGCATCGTCATCTCCTTGCTCACCAACCTGGTGTCGCTGAAACGCGGCGAGGTGCTCTTCCTGCCCGCCGGCAACATCCACGCCTACCTGTCCGGCCTCGGCGTCGAGGTGATGGCCGCGTCGGACAACGTGCTGCGGGGCGGCCTCAGCCCCAAGCACATCGACGTCGACGAGCTCCTCGACGTTCTCGACTTCGCGCCCCTGCCGGTGCCCTACCTGGCACCGGAGCCGCAGGCCGACGGCGTCGCCGTGTACAGGCCCGACGTGCCCGACTTCGAGTTGGCGCACATCTCTGTGCCGGCGGATGCGTCCGCCACAGCATCCGGCCCGGCCGGCGTGCCGATGCGGCAGCTGGCGCTCACCGGACCCGGCATCGCGATCTGCACGGCCGGCCGGTTCCTGGTCGCCGGTGCGGGCTCGTCGATCTCGCTGGCCAGGGGAGAGTCGGTCTACATCACGCCGGACGAGGGAGCGCTCACCTTCGCGGGTTCCGGCGAAGTCTTCCTGGCCACCACGCCGTAGTCCGGCCCGCCCGGAACCGTGCCGGCGTAGTCTGGCGCGGTCCGGCGCCGGCCGAAGGTGCGGCGGTACGCCGTCGGTGTGGTCTGAAGACTGCGCACGAAGTGGTGCCGCATCACACTCGCGGCCCCGAATCCGGTCTGCGCCGCGATGAGGTCGAGGGTCTCGTCGGTCTCCTCGAGCAGTTGCTGGGCCAGGATCAGGCGCTGCCGGTTCAGCCAGGCCGTCGGTGTGGTGCCCAGCTCGGCCCGGAACCGGCGCGCGAAGGTGCGCGGCGACATCAGCGCGCGCCTGGCGAGCTGGTCGACGGTGAGGTCTTGGTCGAGGCTCTGCAACATCCAGTCGGTGATCGTGGCGAAGGAATCGCTGCGCTGTTCGGGGATCGGCGCCTGGATGAACTGGGACTGACCGCCGTCACGCTGCGGCGGCACCACCATGCGCCGGGCGATCACGTTCGCAGCTGCGGCGCCGAGTTCCCGGCGCACGACGTGCAGTGCCGCATCGATGCCGGCGGCGGTCCCCGCGCCGGTGACCACGTGATTGTCGTCCACGAAGAGCACATCAGGGTCGACGGTGGTGTTCGGGTAGGCCAGGGCGAGGGCCTCGGCGTACATCCAATGAGTGGTGCTGCGGCGCCCGTCCAGGATGCCGGCGGCGCCGAGGATGAACGCGCCGCTGCACACGCTGAGCACCCAGGCGCCCCGCTGCTCGGCCTCACGCACGACGCGGAGAACGTCGGGGTGGATCTCGCTGCCGGCCTCGTAGGCGGGGATCGCGATGAGGTCGGCGTCCGCCGCCGCGGTGAGGTCGTCGCGCACCACGATGTCGAAGCCGATCTTGGTGCGCAGGGCGCCCGGCACCGCCGTGACGACGTGGAAATCGAAGGCCGGGCCGCCGTGTTCCGACCTGTCGATACCGAATACCTCGCAGATCACCCCGAACTCGAAGGGGGCCATGCCGGGGATGGCGACGCAGACAATCTTCTTCAGCATGGGGTCCTCGGAGACGATGGCAGGAATGTGCGGGTAAACGGCAACTCTGCCACTCGTGGCAGAAAGTCGCAAGACCTACCGTTAGTGCCATGATCCTGTTTCTGAGTGTACTGCTGGCCCTGTCCATCTGGGCCGTGGCGGCGAGCATCGTCACCATGCGCTCCGACGGCTACGGCGAGGCCGAACTGGCACGCCGTAACCGGCATCCCGAACCGTTCCCGCGCGGGCGATAGTGTGGTCTGAAGCGGCAGCACACGGTTGCCCGGAGAGCGCAGGGGCACCACATGGCTTGGCTTGTAACCGGAGGGGCCGGCTATATCGGCTCCCACGTCGTCCGCGCGTTCCTCGCCGAGGGCATCGAGGTCGTCGTCCTGGACGACCTGTCCAGCGGGCACGCTGACTTTGTGCCGGCCGGAGTTCCTTTCATCAAGGGAACCCTGCTCGACACCGAGCTGCTGGCGAAGACCTTCGCCGAGCACCCGATCAGCGGCGTCGTGCACGTCGCCGGATTCAAGTACGCCGGTGTCTCGGTGTCCCGCCCGCTGCACACCTACGAGCAGAACGTGACGGCGACCGCCCTGCTGCTCGCGGCCATGCAGGAGGCCGGCGTCGGCCGCATCGTCTTCTCCTCGAGCGCCGCCGTCTACGGCACCCCGTTCACCGACCTCGTCACCGAAGAGACCGCGAAGAGCCCCGAGTCGCCGTACGGGGAGTCCAAGCTGATCGGTGAGTGGCTCCTGCGCGACCAGGCCGTCGCCGCGGGACTGGCGCACACCTCACTGCGGTATTTCAACGTGGTCGGCTCCGGCAGCGCTGACCTGCGCGACACGAGCCCGCACAACCTCTTCCCGATGGTCTTCGAGGCCCTGATCGACGGTCGCACCCCGCGCATCAACGGCAACGATTACCAGACCGCCGACGGCACCTGCGTGCGCGACTACATCCACGTCGCCGACCTCGCGATCTCGCACGTCGCCGCAGCCAGGCGGCTGGACGCCGGCCTGACGATCGCCCCGGTCTACAACCTCGGCAGTGGCGAGGGCGTTTCGGTGGGCGAGATCATGAGCACGGTCGCGGCCGTGACCGGGATCCCGTTCAGCCCGGAGATCGGCCCGCGTCGTTCCGGAGACCCCGACCGCATCGTCGCGTCGGGCGAGATGGCCGCGCGCGACCTGGACTGGAAGATGCGACACACCCTCGAAGACATGGTGCGCAGCGCCTGGGAATCCCGGCAGGCATCCACCGTCTGATCAACGACACGATTCGGGCATAGTGGGCGAGTCTGAACTCTCCAGCCATCATTGAGGGTTTACGATCCGCGACTTGACGGATGTGAACTACACCGGTGTAATTAGTTCTAGCGCGAAAACGTGCGTGAGCTGATGGGTGGAGGCGATATGACGTTGTCTGAATATCGTTCTGGGGTACCTGAAGACTGGTTCGTCGATCCCGTACGCCTCGGCGTACCCGGCGTTCGCAAGGATCCGACGATTGTGGAGGGCGCGGACGACAATCCGCTCGCCTGGCAGTCGGACTCCCTGTGCGCCCAGACCGACCCAGAGGCCTTCTTCCCGGAAAAAGGCGGCTCCACCAGGGACGCCAAGAAGATCTGTGCATCCTGCGAGGTGCGCCCCCAGTGCCTGCAGTACGCCCTCGCCAACGACGAACGCTTCGGAATCTGGGGCGGGCTGTCCGAACGTGAGCGACGCAAACTCCGTAAGCGGGCGGGCTGAGCCCGATCCGCGGAGCGAGGCCGAACGGCCGGATTCAGGGCGCGCCTGACCGGTTCAGCGATCTTCACCGATAACCGACCTAGGCTGTTCCCGATATGCAAGCCAGAGTCACCGCCATCATCGTCGCCCGTAACGGCGCCTCGCACCTCGAGCGAACTCTCGAGGCCCTCCGCCGCCAGACCCGGCAGCCCGACACGGTCATAGCGGTTGACTGCGGTTCCAGCGACACCACCTCGGAACTGTTGGCTGCGTTCGGGCCCACCCATCTCATCTCAGCGGATTCCGCCCTGTCGTTCGGTGCCGCCATCAGCGCCGCCACCCGGGTGATGAGTCCTCCAGCCGGCGACCACGAGCTGCTCTGGCTCCTCGCCCAGGACAGCGCTCCGGCGCCCGGCGCCCTGGAGAGCCTCATCGGTGCACTGGAGGTCGCGCCGTCAGTGGCGGTGGCTGGACCCAAGGTCATGGAATGGGTCGCCGACGACTACATCCACGACTTCGGCGAGTCGATGACCCCGTACGGCGCCACCGTGACGCTGGTCGAGAGTGAGCTCGACCAGGAGCAGCACGACGGCATGAGTGATGTTCTGGCCGTCAGCGCCGGCGGCATGCTCGTGCGCCACAGCGTCTGGGACAAGCTCGGCGGCTTCGACCCCGCGCTTCCCATCGTCGACGACTCCCTCGACTTCTGCGTGCGCGTACGCCTCGCGGGCCACCGCGTCTCCGTGGTCGCCGCCGCCAGGGTCAGCTCGGCCGGGGACGGCGTTGCCGGCCCCGACGGTTCCTCCCGCGGCCGGGCCAGTCGTCGCCGGGCGCGCGCCGAACGGTCCGCTCAGCTGCACCGACGGCTGGTCTACGCCCCGGCCTGGGCGCTGCCGGTGCACTGGATCTCCCTGATCCCGCTCGCCTTCCTCCGCGCCATCGGAAACCTTCTGCGCAAGGAACCGGGGTCGATCCTCGGTGAATTCGCCGCCGCCTTCGCCGCCGCCTTCCAGGGCGGCAGGGTGCTCACCGCTCGGCGGCGGCTCGCCGCCACCCGCACACTCGCCTGGTCATCGATTTCCTCCTTGCGCGTGTCGGCCGCCGAAGTGCGCCGTCGGCACGCCCTCACCAGGGAAGCTGCCCTCACCGGACTCCGCGGGGACCGCCCGGAAATCCGGTTCTTCGCCGGCGGCGGGGCCTGGACCCTGCTCGCCGCCGCCATGGTCGGCGTCGCCATCCTGGCGCCGCTGATCGGAGCTCAGTCGCTCACCGGCGGTGGCCTGCTCCCGCTTTCGTCTACTGTCGGCGACCTCTGGGCCAACGTCGGCTACGGCTGGCGGGACATCGGCCTGGGCTTCACGGGGGCGGCTGACCCGTTCGCGGTGGTGCTCGCCGTCCTCGGCACCATCACCTTCTGGTCACCGTCCTTCGCGATGGTCCTCGTGTATCTGTTGGCCCTCCCGCTGGCCGCCGTCGGCGCCTGGATGGCCGCGACCCGATTGACCCACCGGGGTTCGATCCGCGCCGTGGCCGCCGTGCTGTGGGCGCTGTCGCCCACCTTCCTCACCGCTCTCGCGGCCGGCCGGCCTGCCGCCATCATCGTGCACCTGCTGCTGCCCTGGCTGTTCTTCGCCGGTTTCGCCGCCGCGCGGTCCTGGTCGGCATCCGGATCGGCCGCTCTGCTGTTCGCCGCGATCGTCGCCTGCGCGCCGTCCCTCGCTCCGGCGCTGCTGGTGGGCTGGCTGATCTGCGTGCTCGTCAGCGGCCGCAGCGTGATGCGATTCGTGGGGATCCCGCTGCCGGCGCTCGCGCTGGCCATCCCCCTGCTGTGGGACCAGGCGCTGCGCGGCAACTGGTTGGCGTTGCTGGCCGATCCCGGTGTTCCGGTGCCCACGGCACCCGTGCCCACCTGGCAGTTCATCCTCGGCTTCCCGGCCGGCGATTTCGGTGGCTGGACCCAGCTGCTGCCGCTCTGGGGCGGCGACGCTGCCGTGGCCGGTTACCTGGTTCCCTTGCTGTTGATCCCCATGGCCGTCCTGGCCCTGATGGCGTTGCTCCTACCCGGCGCCCGCGGCGCAGCGCTCGCGCTGGTCACCGCCCTGCTCGGGCTGGGCACGGCCATTCTCGCCGGTTCTTTGTCGGTGGCGGAGCTCGGCTCCCAGGCGGTGGGCATCTGGCCCGGCGCCGGACTCAGCCTGTACTGGCTCGGTCTCGTCGGAGCGGTGGTCTTCGCCGCCCGCGGCCTGCACCGCATGGCCATCGCACCGCTCGTGGTCACGGCCCTGGCCCTGGCCGTGGTTTCCCTGCCTCTGGCCGGGGCGATCCCGCTCGGCACCTCGGCCGTCGAGGAGGGCATCGGTCGCACGCAGCCCGCTTTCGTCACCGCCGAGGCCGCCGTCGAGCCCAGGGTCGGTACCCTGCAGATCGTGCCGCAGCCCGATGGCGGCATCCTCGCCACCATCGTCCGGGGCTCCGGCGTGCGCCTGGACGCCCAGTCCACCCTGAACAGCACGGCCGGCACTCTCACCGAGGAACAGACCGAGCTGGCCACCCTGGCGGGCAACCTCGCCTCACAGAGCGGACTGGACGCCTCGGCCGACCTGGCGAAGTTCGGCATTCGTTTTGTCCTGCTGCTGCCGGCCGCCGCCGAGCCCGCCGAGTGGGGTGACGACGTCGGCATCACGCAGGCGGCCAGCGACACGACCACCCGCACCACAACCTCCCTCGACGGCAACGCCGCCCTGGCACCCGTCGGTGATACCGCTTTCGGTCGGCTGTGGCGTTCTGACGTGCCGACCGACGCCGCCGTCAACGGGCAGGTCCCCGCTGATGCCGGCGGAATCTTCGGGCTGGTGACCGGCCTGATCGCCCTGTTCGTGATCGGCGCGACGGTGCTCCTGTCGGTGCCGACCGGGGCCGGTAGAGAGGCCGTCCGGCAGGCGCACCGCGAAGCGATCCGACGCGCATCCCGCCTGAGCAAACCGGCCAAGCCCACCCGGGTGGCGCGTCCGTCGCGGCCCGCGCGGCCCCGGCGCATGAAACGTCCGACAGGCCGGCGCGCCAAGGGCGTCCTCCCCAGCATCGAGGACTCGGCCTCGTCGACACCGACGGAAGCTCCGGCCGAGCCGGCCGAGGCCACTGACCAACCGTCGGCGGACACCAGCAGCCCGAAGGATTCAGACCATGGCAACTAAGCGCAGAGTCGCCGTCCTCGGCGCCAGGTATGCCGCGGGCCTGATCGGCATCGGAGTCGTCGTCGTCGCCGTCGGTGGTGCCGCGATCGTTCCCTGGCCCTCCCTCGTGAGCGACCCGCCGTCGACCCTGGTGACGCCGGTCGCGAGCGACCAGTTGCGGGTCTGCCCCGGCCCCCTCCTCACCCTCGCCGAAGACTCCACCCAGGCGGATGCCGCGACCTCCGTCGGCCCGTACACGGCCGTGTACGCGGCGCGCGGCACAGGCTCCGGCGCCGAAGAGGTACCCGTAGAGCGCACCGACCTCACCGCGACCGACAACTCGCAGGCACCACGCGACGGCGCCCCGAGCGTGCTGACCGTGCCGGTAGAGGCCGGCGCCACCGACGCCCCACTCGTCGCCGGTTCCCAATCACAGACCGCGACGGGCGAGTCCGTCGGCGGGCTGGCCGCGGCCGCCTGCACCGAAGCGTCCAGCGACTCCTGGCTGGTGAGCGGGTCGACCGACGTTGGCCGCACCAGCCTGGTGCTGCTGAGCAATCCCACCACCGTCGTGGCGTCCGTCGACCTCGCCGTCTACGGCGAAGCCGGCCCGGTGGATGCCCCCGGCTCCACCGGCATCCTCGTGCAGCCCGGTAGCCAGCGGATCGTGTCCCTCGCCGGGCTCGCGCCCAACCTGCGGTCCCCGGTCGTGCACGTCACGGCCACCGGTGGGCAGGTCGCCGCGGCCCTGCAGCAGAGCCTGGTCAGGGGCATCCAGCCCGGCGGGGTCGATCTCAGCGGGCCGACGACCACACCGTCCACGACCCAGACCATCCCTGGCGTCGCCGTCACCGCCCTGGGCGCAGAAGCCTCTGCCGATGTCGGTGCCGTGTCCGACGACACCCCGTCGGTGCGCGTGCTGGTTCCCGGCGATACTGACGCGACCGTCAGCGTCGGTGTGCAAAGCGAGGACGGTGCGTCGACGGGGACCTCCCTCGAGGTCGAAATTCAGGCCGGCATCGCCACCGAGATCCCGTTGAGCGGAGTCGTCGCCGGCAACTACACGGTCAAGCTGAACGCCGACCAGCCGCTGGTCGCCGCGGCCGTCACCACGACGGCCGGAAGCGCCGCCGCCGACTTCGCCTGGTCCGCCGCGGCCGCGCCCCAGGACGGCGACTTCCTGGTCAGTGTCGCCGACGGTCCGTCGCCGGCCCTGCACCTGGCCAACACCTCAGGTGCGGACACCGACCTGACCATCACCTCCGAAACCGGGTCGGTCATCGACGTGAGCGTGGCCGCCGGCCAATCCGTCGTGGTGGCGCTGGCCGGATCCCAGAGCCACGTGGTTACCGGCGGAACGGGCATCGCGGCGTCGGTCCGGTATACCGGTGACGGCCAGTCCGCGTCGTTCACTCTCAGCCCGATCGGGCCGCTGGCCGCCGCCATCCCGGTTTACTCGCACTGACCCCGTCCTCCAAGGAGCCCGCCGTGACCCAGACCAGCAACGCACCGGGCGCTAGGCGCCCGAGCGGCCGCCACCTCCTCGTCACCGGCGGCGCCGGCTTCATCGGCGGGGCAATCGTCGATGAAGCCCTCACGCGTGGCTGGCGGGTGCGGGTGCTCGACTCCCTCCGCCGTGACGTGCACGGCGGACTGCCCGCGGTCGATCCCCGCGTGGAGTTCGTGGTCGGTGACGTCACAGACACTGCGGTCGTCGCGCACGCATTGCGCGGCATCGACGTGGTCTGCCATCAGGCTGCCAAGGTGGGTCTCGGCGTCGACTTCTCCGATGCGCCCGACTACGTGCACAGCAACGAACTCGGTACCGCGGTGCTGCTGGCGGGGATGGCCGCGGCGGGGATCGACAGGCTGGTCCTGGCCTCCTCGATGGTCGTCTACGGCGAGGGCAGCTACCGCAGTGCCAACGGGGTGGCCCGGCCGGGCCCGCGCCGCGCCGCGGACCTCGACGCCGGCCTCTTCGATCCGACCGACGCCGCCACCGGGGAACCGCTGGAACCCGCGCTGGTGGCTGAAGACGACCCCCTGGACCCCCGCAACGTCTACGCGAGCAGCAAGCTCGGCCAGGAATACCTCGCAACGGCCTGGAGCCGCAGCACCACCGGCCGGGCAGCAGCGCTGCGGTACCACAACGTCTACGGCCCGGGGATGCCGCAGAACACGCCGTACGCCGGGGTCGCGTCCCTGTTCAGGTCCGCCCTGCAACGCGGCGAGGCCCCCACGGTTTTCGAGGACGGCCGCCAACGCCGCGACTTCGTGCACGTGCGCGACATCGCCTCGGCCAACCTCGCCGCGATCGACTGGACCGGCACCGCCCCGGCCGGAACCTTCCGCCCGTTCAACGTCGGCAGCGGCACCGTGCACACCATCGGTGACATGGCCGAGGCCCTGAGCACGGCCGCCGACGGGCCGGCCCCCGTCGTCACCGGTGAATACCGTCTCGGCGACGTGCGGCACATCACGGCGTCCTCAGAGCGAATGCGCACCGAACTCGGCTGGACGCCGTCGGTGAGCTTCGACGAGGGGATGCGCGAATTCGCCACGGCCCCGCTGCGGGCGGCCGTGGTCTGACTCCTCCGGCAGGGCCCCCGCGTCCGGGATCACACCCCGGCAGGCTCGGGGTGCCGGGGAAGAAGCACGTCGAACCGGCATCCGCCCGGCGTGTTCTGCACGGTGACCTCGCCGTGGTGCGCCGCCACGATACCGTCCACGATGGCCAGGCCGAGTCCCGCGCGGCCCTGGCTCGCCGACTCGGCCTCAGGGGTGCGCGGTTCGGTGCCCCGCCAACCGGGCTCGAACACCCGCTCGAGGTCCGCAGGGTCGATGCCTCCGGCCGAATCCTGCACCGAGATGACGGCGCGCCCGTCGGCGTGTTCGGTGACCGACACCACGATGGTGCCGCCGGGCGCCGACTGCTGCACCGCGTTCATCACCAGGTTGCCGACGGCCCTGGCCAGCTCGCGCGGGTCGGCCAGGATCGTCAGGCCCATGGCGCCCTCGAAGCGCAGGTCAAGCGATTTTGCCCGCGCGACGGGACCGAGGTCGGCCACGGTGTCGCTGATCAGGTCGTAAAGGGCAACCCGCGCCAAGTTCAGCCGGAGGGTGCCCGACGTGATCCTGGACAGCTCGAAGAGATCATCGACCATGCCGTTCAACCGGTCCACCTGGCCGCGGATCTGAACGTAGTAGCGGATGGGATCCTCGACCATGTCATCCTCCAGGGCCTCGGCCATCGCCCGGATGCCGGCCAACGGCGTGCGCAGGTCGTGGGAGATCCACGCGACCAGCTCCCGACGGGCCGACTCGATCTTGCCCTCACGGTCCCTGGATTCCCGCAACCGTTCCCCGGTCGCGGTCAACTGCTCGGCCAGAGCCGCGAATTCGGTATTGCTGTGCCGCTCCGCGGACGTGACGGGCTCGCCCCGGCCCAGGCTCGCCGCCGCCAGAGTGAGGTGCCGGCTGTCCCGCGCGATCCACCGTCCCAACAGACCCGCCATCAGTAACGAGACGCTCCCCGCCACCCCGGCGACGAAGTAGAACACCGTCAGGTCGTGATCCGACACGTACATCAGCGACGCGGCCGCGGCCATCCCGCTGACCACCGACACGATCGTGGCCAGGGCCACCACCACCAGCTGCAACACGAGCGAGTATCTGGCGAGCAGGCGCAGGCTGATCAGGCCAAGGGTGCCCACGATGAGAGCGCAGGCCAGTGCGATGACGAGCACACTCACCAGCCCGGGAACCGTCATCGGAGGACTCCCGGGTCCAAATCGCCGGCCCGGCCGGCGGCCAGGGGCTCGGGGTCGAACCTGTAGCCGACCCCCCACACTGTTTTCAACAGCTGGGGACGGGTCGGGTCGGCCTCGATCTTCTCCCGCAACCGGCGCACGTGCACCGTCACGGTGGACAGGTCGCCGAAGTCCCAGCCCCAAACCGACTTGAGCAGCTCCTCCCGGCTCAGCGCCCGGTGCGGACGACCGATCAGATGCGCGAGCAGATCGAACTCCCTGGCCGTGAGCACCAGCGCGGCACCGTGCATCCGCACCTCGTGCGCCGCCAGGTCCAACGTGAACGGTCCCGCCTCGACGGTCCCGCCGCGCGCCGGTTCGGCGACAGTGCGGCGCAACACAGACTGCACGCGCAGCACGAGTTCGCGGGGTGAGAAAGGCTTGGCGAGGTAGTCGTCGGCGCCGGCCTCCAGCCCGTCGATCCGGTCCTCCTCTTGGTTGAGCGCGGTCAGCATGATCACGGGAATCGCCCAAGTGGTCTTGATGCGGCGGCAGACCTCGATGCCGTCCAGCAGGGGCAGCATCCGGTCCAACACCACGAGGTCGGGGCGCTGGGCCTCGGCCTGGCGGAGGCCGAGGCGCCCGTCCGGTGCCCGATCCGCAAGGAATCCTGCCGCCACCAGGTAGCGGCAGACGATTTCGGAGACCGTCGGGTCGTCATCGATGACCAGAATGCGGCGTTGAGTGTCGGGGGGCCCGGTCGTCGGCGAGGGGTTCACCCTTGAAGGATAGGCGCTCCGGCTCCGCGGCGGCTCTGCCACAGATATTTCCCCAGTCCGTAACGTTTGCTGCGGAGTGTCGGCGCGCCCCCCGACCTAGGGTCGAGGGGTGAGCGAAAACCTGGTCGATGTCGTGATGCCGTGCCTGAACGAGGCGGGGGCGCTGCCCTGGCTGCTGGCCCGGCTGCCGGAGGGGTACCGGGCGATCGTTGTCGACAACGGCTCGACGGATGACTCGGCGCGCATCGCCGAGGCGGCCGGGGCCCTGGTCGTGACCGAGGCCCGTCGGGGGTTCGGTGCGGCCGCGCACGCCGGGCTGTTGCGGGCGACTGCTCCCATCGTGGCGTTCTGCGACGCCGACGCGTCGATGGATCCACGCGACCTGCCACTCGTGGTTGACCCGGTGCGAGCCGGCGAAGCCGATCTGGTGCTCGGCCGGCGCCGTCCGACGACAGCCGGATCATGGCCCGTGCACGCCCGGATAGCCAATTCCACTCTTTCTTGGCGACTGCGCCGAACAACAGGTGTGAACATTTACGACTTGGGCCCGATGCGGGCCGCCCGGAGAGACGCCCTGCTCTCCCTCGACCTTCAGGACCGGCGCAGCGGCTACCCGCTGGAGGTCTTCCTCAAGGCCGCTGCACGAGGTTGGCGCATCCGCGAGGTCGATACCCCGTACGCCCCCAGGGTCGGCCGCAGCAAGGTCACCGGCACAGTGCGCGGCACCCTCACTGCGATCACCGATATGTCGCGGCTCCTGAAGGAGGCCAGACGATGACCACCCTGATCGTCATCGCCAAGGAATGCCTGCCCGGCAAGGTGAAGACCCGGCTGCACCCGCCGCTCAGCCTCGAGCAGGCCGCGGAGCTGGCCGCCGCAAGTCTCAACGACACCCTCGCCGCCGTCGCCGCGCTGCCCGCCACACGTCGGGTGCTTGCGTTCGACGGTGCGGTGGCGCCCGCCGCCGCCGCCGGCTACGACATCCTGCCCCAGGTGGCCGGTGGCCTCGACGAACGCCTCGGCGCGATATTCGACGGCTGCACCGGACCCGCCGTGCTGATCGGCATGGACACCCCCCAGGTGACCGCCGACGTGCTCGCCCCGCTGTTCGAGGACTGGCCCGACGACGTCGACGCCTGGTTCGGCCCCGCCGCCGACGGCGGATTCTGGGCCCTAGGCCTGCGTCACCCCGACGGCGACCTGATCCGCGGCGTGCCGATGTCCCAGAGTGACACCGGCATGCACCAGCTCGCCCGGCTCCGAGACGCGGGGCTTCGGGTGCGCCTGCTGCCGACCCTCACCGACGTGGATCACATCGAGGACGCCCACGTGGTGGCCGCTCTCGCCCCGCACAGCCGGTTCGCGCTTGCACTGGCCGGCTTCGGCGCACTCCAGCTGAGCGAGGTGACCCGATGACGCTCCTCGCCGGCCGCGCCGGTATCGAGGCGGACCCCACGTTCGGCTCCGGCGGCACCGAACCGTACGCGGCCGCACTGCGCGACGAATCCGCGGTGCTGTACCTGCGCAACACCGCGGCGCAGGCCCCGGCGGCGGCTCCGATGGATGCCGGCCGCTGGAGCGCGGGCGCCGACGCCACCGACCTCGACGTGCTGACCGGCGCCGCCGGGCCGGTGCTCGACATCGGCTGCGGCCCGGGCCGGATGGTTCGGGCGGCCATGGACCTGGGCTTGTCGGCCCTCGGTGTTGACGTATCCCCGACCGCGGTGCGCATTGCCACGGAGGCGGGCCTCACGGTGCTCAACAGTTCGGTCTTCGCCCCGATGCCGCTCGAGGGCGGCTGGGGCACGGCCTTGCTCCTGGACGGGAACATCGGCATCGGCGGCGACGCCGGGGCGCTGCTGGCCCGGTGCGCCGAGCTTCTCGCCGCAGACGGCGCGCTCGTGGTCGAGGTCAGCCAGGATCCCCATCGCGACCATGCCTTCGAGGGCACCCTCGAAGACGCCCAGGGCCGCAGCAGTGGCGTGTTCCCGTGGGCCGAGATCGGTATCGTGCCGCTCCGGGCGCGCGCCGAAGAGGCGGGGTTCCGGGTGGATCAGGACTGGATCCGCGACGGCCGCTGGTTCGCCCGCCTGGTGCGCACGTAGAGCCATACGGAGATCAGGGCGCTGGCCACCGCGAGCGTGAGCCAGAACAGGCCCAGGTTCCGCGCGTAGTCCAACGGCAGGATGGTGGGGTTTTTGGGCCCCAGGCCTTGCGCGGCAATGGCCGGCAGCACGATGAGCGTCATCAGTGACCCGAGCACGATGGCGGCCTGAACGGTCACGATGATGGCGCCGGCCAGCCGGTGCCCGGCGCGCCGGGTGAGGACTCCGAGCCCGAACACCAGAGGCGAGATCACGGCGTCGTGCAGCACGATGGCCGCGCCGATCCAGAGAGCGACTCCCGGCAGCCGCCGCAGAGCGACGGTGTCGACCATCAGGTACCCGCCGAAGGCGAGTCCGAGCGCGCCGACGACGACGAGAACCACTCGCGCCGCCCGCATCCGGCTCGATGGCAGGGCCGGGGATGATGTTGTCATCATGCGTCGATCGCCTCGATCCGGCTGAGCCACTTGGTCTGAAGAACGCCGGGCCGGCCCGGCGCGATCATGCGCGCCGGATAGCCGTGCTCGAGGTCGAGGATCTCGCCGTTCAACTCGAGGGCGACCAGGGTGAGCGGGTCACGCACGTACTCGCTGCCCATTTCGGTCTGTTTGAAGCCGCCGCGCTGCTCCAGGCTGATCAGCCTGAGGTCGGACTCGGGGGAGCCGCCGGCAGCGTCGACGAGGTCACGCAGGCGCACACCCCGCCAGGCGGCCATCTGGCTCCACCCCTCCACGCAGGCGATGGGCAGGTCGACATCGGTCTGCGGGAGTGCGGCCAGGTCGGCCCGACTGAACGAACGTTCGGTGTCGCCGACCGCCAGGGTGAGTACCCAGTCGGCCGACAGGGCCGCCGTGGCCACCTTGGCCTGCGCCGAAGTGCGGTTGACGGGCACGCCCTGCTGGCCGACGCCCTTCTTGCGCGGTCCGAACACGTTGACGGCGTCCAGCGGCGCGAAGGTCTGGCCGGCCGTGAGCCCGACGACGGCCGCGACGGCCAGCGCCACGGTGGCCAGGAACCCGCGGCGGCTGGTGCGGGCGGGGAGCTCCGGGGTGCTGTCGATGTAGGCGAGCACCCGTCCGGTGAGGCCGCGAGTGCGAGACAACCCCTCGTCATCGGCTGACGTTGCCTCGACGGTGTCGACGGGGTGGCGTTCTTCGGGTCCGGGAGCCGGTTCGGCTCGCCAGTGCGCCGCGATCAGCGGCAGTTTCACGCCGATGTGCACCAGAAGCGAGCCGACGATCACGAAGGCCAGCGCGAAGTGCACCTGCTTGAACGGGAACGGGAACGGGTACCACTGGTACGTGTTGAGCAGGCCGATCGTGATCTCCACCAGTGAGGCGCCCACGAAGAGCGCGATCGATGCCCGCTCGAGGAAGTTGGCGAATGAGGTGACCGGCGGGTACTGGAACAGTTGCGGGAAAACCACATAGAGCTTGGCCAGCAGCAGCGGGAAGCAGGCGATCCCGGCGATGATGTGGGTGCCCTGGCTGACCTGATAGAGGCCAACAGGTCGGGTGGGGAAGGTCATCCACGGCAGTGGCTGCTGCAGGAAATGGCTGAACAGGCCGGTGCCGAAGCAGAGCAGGAAGGCCAGTCCGAGGAGGCGGCCGATGACGGTGGCCATCCGCGGGTTTCGCACCGGAGAGGCGAGCTGGGCCCTAGCCTCGTACATCAATCGGCGCATAGTCCATTCCACCACCTCATCGACGCCGGGAGCCTCGGTAATCCTTACGGTTCAATGACGCCGCCACCAGCCCGTCGGGGCGCCCGTCGACGGGTGCGGGAGGATGGCAGGGTGCGTATTGCCATTGTCTCGGTCCTCTTGGCCGCCAGCGCTGCCCTCACGGCGGGTATCGTGCTGGCTTTCGACCTGTTCAGGCCGCACCGGGACACCGTGCCTCTGCTGCTGGGCACCGTTGTGCTCTGGCTGCTTTTCGCCGCGGCCTTGGTGGTCCTGCGGAGGGTGCGGGGCCGGGCCGTCGTGGTGCTCGTGCTCGCCGGATCCGTGCTGATCGGTGGGGCCGCGATGGTCGGCCCGCCGAACACCAGCACCGACTCCGCGCGCTACGCGTGGGACGGCATCGTGCAAAACGCCGGCATCTCGCCGTACGCCTATGTGCCCGCCGACGACAGACTAGACGAGCTGCGGCCGGACTGGCTGTTCCCGGCGCCGGTGTCCGGCGCCGGCGGGCCGGACTGCGTGGGCGAACGAATCGAGACCGTGGACCGGGGTGCCGGCCTGCCGCTCTGCTCGGCGCTGAACCGCACGACGGTGCCCACCATCTATCCGCCGGCCGCCGAAATCTATTTCGCCGCCGTTCGGGCCGTCGTCGGGGAGGACGCGGGCTATTGGCCGCTGCAACTGACCGGTCTGCTGCTGAGCGTCGGCATCACCGGGATGCTGCTGGTCGGCATGCGCCGCCGCGGCATCGACCAGCGCTATGCGGCGGTGTGGGCCTGGTGCCCCCTGGTAGCGACCGAGGGCGTCACCAATTCGCACGTTGATCTGCTGGGGGTGGCCTTCGTCGTCGCCGCCGCGTTCTGGGTCAGCAGCGCGAAGTATGTCCGCGGCGGCATCCTGCTCGGGATGGCCATCGGGGTCAAGCTGATCCCGGCCATCGCCGCGCCTGCCATGCTCAAACGACAGGGCTGGAAGGTCGTCGTCGCGGCGATCGTGACCTTCGCGCTTCTGTATCTGCCGTATGTGCTGGCCACCGGCATTGGCGTGCTCGGTTACCTGCCCGGCTACCTCACCGAGGAGGGCTACGAGGACGGGTCCAGATTCGCGCTGGTCTCCCTGATCGCGCCGGGCGGATCGGCCATCGTCGTCGCGGCGATTCTGCTGGCCGGTCTGGCCGCGTTGACCATCTGGAAGACCGACCCCGAGCGTCCCTGGCTCGGCCAGCTCGTGATGATCGGCGGCACCCTTCTGGTCCTCAGCCCCCGGTACCCCTGGTACGCGCTGCTGCTGTTGCCGTTCATCGCGCTCAGCGGTCGGTGGGAGTGGTTGGCGATTCCGCTCGCCCTGACCTTGCGTCTGCTGGTGCCCACGCTCACGGTCAGCAGGGTCTCGCTGGGCATCGCGCTGGTGCTGATCGTGGTCGTGTCGGTGCGACGCGCCGGTCCGGGCGCGCTCGACCGGTGGCGGCGCGCGCTGACCCGAATCCCCGCCGCGCTCAGGAACGGTCAGCGCACGTAGCGCAGAACGTTGACGCCGGTCAGGCCCCATTCCTCGTCGAGGGCATAGCCGAGCGTGCCGAGCTTGGCGGTGACGCTCGGGCGCCAGTCCTGCTTGTCGCTCGTCACCAACCAGACCGCGTCGACGCCGTCGAACCGGTCGGTCACGGCATCCAGCGGGTACCGGGTCTCCCACAGCCCGCCGGTCTGGGCGGCCGGGGTCTTCAGCTTTACGTCGATCAGCCCCTCGAACGCATCCGGATACGAATACGCGATCACCCGGGTTGTCGCCGCCGGATGCTGGCGCACCGGCCCGTAGATGATGGCGGCAGTGTCGTCGGGGCGCGCGGCCCGTTCTGTGCTGATGAGGTCGGCGACCTCGCTCCAGGACGAATTCTGCTTGGCCTCCGGCTGTCGCTGTGCGACGAACTGCGGAGCGGCCAGACCGGCCAACGCGACGAGGGCGGTGACGATCAGCCAGCGGCGCCGCAGCAGGTCGAGCGCCACCCCGATCAGGATGGCCACCGCCGGCGCGCTGAACGTGAGGTAGCGAGGGGAGTACAGCGGCGTCGCCATCGCCGACGCGACGATGACCCCGAGTGTGGGCACGACCAGCCACGGTACCGCGATCGCCAGTAGCGACGGATTTCGGGACTGCTCCTGCGACACCGCGAAACCGGTGGCCCTGGTCCGGCGGGCCGCGACGACCAGGGCGACGACACCGACAACCATCAGGGCCCAACCCGCCACCGCGAACGGCCGGTTCAGGTAGAACCACTGGGTGACGAAGACGCCGTTCCAACTGCCCCAGCTGATTGGGGCGATCCAGCTCACCTGGCCGGACTGCCCCACCACGGCCAGGGCAAACGGCACCAAGAGCGCCCCGGCGGCGAGCGAGGCGACGATCCAGCCGAACAGCGACGCGCGGGCGGCCCGATTCCGCCGCCGGCCGGCCCACACCGTCCACAGCGCGGTCAGCCCGTGGGCGCCGACCAGGAAGGCGAGGTAGATGAAGGTGACGGTGGAGACAACGGCGACCGCGCCGTAGAGCGTCCACCAGAGCACGCGGATGCGCCGCGGCGCCGGCCCGCGGCGCCACGCGGCGAGGAAGATCAGGGTCAGCGCCACCGCGAGTGCGGCGGTCAGCGCATACGACCGGCCCTCGGCGCCCATCCAGGTCACCCTGGGCAGCAGGCAGAAGGCGACGCCGGCGAGTATCGCGGCGCGACGGCCGGCCCGAGAGCGAACCAGAATGACCGTCAGCGCGGCAGCGACCCCGACGCAGACGGCGCTCGGCAGGCGCAGCGCGAACGGCGAGTAGCCCACGAGGTCGAGCCAGAGGTGCATTCCGGCGTAGTACAGACCGTGCACGGCATCGATGCTCACCAGCATCCGGCCCAGCTCCGGCCAACTGCGCATGGTGGCGGAAACCGTCGCCGCCTCGTCGAACCAGAGAGAGGGCTGCCACGACCAGGCCAGCGTCAGCAGGGTGCCGAACAGCCCGACGAGCAGAGCGTCACGCCCCGACGAGCGGACCGGGATGCGCATGGTACGAATCGGTGCGCGGCGAAGTGTTGTGGTGGGGGCGGTCATGGTCGAGCGTTCTCCCATTCGTACCCAGTCATGTCGATCGGCGGCCGATGCGACCCCCTGTCGAGGGTAGGCGACTTTTCCCGGGAATCTACCCGGAGGCACATATCGTCGTGTAGCCCCTCAGAGCCCCGTTCACGGGTACGGCCCGCTTTCGCGGTCTGGGCGGGCGGTCTGGGCACGGGGTGCGTGGTGCTTGTGGCGCGAAAAAACGGCCGAGCTGGTGCTCGGCCGTTTTTCGTGTGGTGCGGGGGTGTTACTTGGTGTT
>NZ_PPXD01000019.1 GCF_002909375.1 Cryobacterium zongtaii | reverse complement strand
CGGGCAGACCGCGGCCGGAGCCAGCAGTCTGGCGGCCGGCGCCGGCCAGACCGCCGACGGCGCCGCCACCCTGAGCACCGGCGCGGCCTCCGCCGCCGACGGTGCGGCGAGCCTGAGCACCGGCGCGGAATCCGCCAGGTCCGGCGCCGAGACCCTCGCCACCGGCGCCTCGTCCCTCAGCGACGGCCTTGTCGGCCTCAAGGACGGCGCGGGCGAACTGCGCGACGGGCTCACCGACGGTGTCGGCAGCATCCCGGACACCGACGCCCAGACCCGCGACCTGCAGGGCTCGACCATCGCCGACCCGGTGAACCTGCAGAAGGCGGCGGTGACCTCCGCCGGCACCTACGGCGCCGGCCTGGCCCCGTTCTTCGCCAGCCTCGCCGGCTGGATCGGCATCTACGCCCTGTTCCTGATCGTGAAGCCGGTCTCCCGCCGCGCCATCACGGCCCTGCACTCCCCAGTGAAGATCACCCTCGCCGGCTGGCTCACCCCCGGCATCCTGGGCCTGCTGCAGATGGCCGCCCTGTTCGGCATCCTCACCGGCGTGCTGCACTTCGAGGTGCACAACCCGGTGGGCACCTACGGCATGATGGGCCTGGCCGCACTCACCTTCGCCGCGATCATCCTGGCGCTCAACGTGTGGCTGGGCAGCGTGGGCCAGTTCGTGGGCCTGGTGCTCATGGTGCTGCAGCTGGTCACTGCCGGCGGCACCTTCCCCTGGCAGACCCTGCCGGCGCCGCTGGCGTTCCTGCACCATGTGGTGCCGATGAGCTACGCCGTCGACGGCATCCGCCAGCTGATGTACGGCGGCAACCCGGCCACCGCCCTGAACGACGCCGGGGTGCTGCTGCTCTGGCTCACCGGGGCGCTCGTGATCGCCGCGATCGGTGTGGTGCGGATGACGCACTTCCGCACCCTGCGCGACCTCAAGCCGAGCCTGATCGGCTGAAATGCCTGCTTGCCATTCCGGCAAGACAGGTTGCGCGAGTGCTTTCCTATTCGGCATCATCGGGACAGTTGACGACCACACCGAAGGGCCGACCCGATGACACACAGCTTTGAGAAGGACTACTGGGAACGGCACTGGGAACAGGCGCACGATCCGGAAGCCGAGGTGCCGGACCAGAGCGGCCCGAACTCGCATCTCGAACGGGAAATCGCCGGCCTCAGGCCCGGAACCGCCCTGGATGCGGGATGCGGGACCGGTGCCGACGCCATCTGGCTGGCCGACCGCGGCTGGCGGGTGACCGCCGCCGACATCTCCGGCACCGCCCTCGAGGCAGCGGCGGAACGGGCTGCCCAAGCGTCGGTTGCGGCGAGGGTGACCTGGCTCGAGGCCGACCTCACCACGTGGCTGCCGACAAGCCGGTTCGACCTGGTGGCCACCAGCTATGCGCATCCGGCGATGCCGCAGCTGGCCTTCTATGAGCGCATTGCGGACTGGGTCGCTCCCGGCGGCACCCTGTTGATCGTCGGGCATCTGCACGAGCCGACCTCGGCGGGCCCCGATGTCGGTCAGGGGCGCGGTCACGAGCACGGTCACGCGCATGGTGGCGGTCACGGTCACGCCGCGGGCGCGGGCCAGCAGCCACCCGTCGAGGCGACGGTCAGCCTGGCGGACATCACCGGTCGTCTCGACCCCGCGATCTGGTGCATCGAGAGCGCCGAGGAGCGCGCCCGCACGGTCACCGGGCCGGAGGGGCGCCCCCTCGCGATGCACGACGCCATCGTGCGGGCCACTCGGCACGCCTGACCGCGGCGGCCGGATCGGCTACAATCGAACACATGTACGATGCAGACGGTGCTGATCGGGGTGGGCGCGCATGACGGCACGTCCGGTTCTGCACGCTGACGCCGACGCCTTTTTCGCCTCGGTCGCGTTGCGCTCGAGACCAGAGCTCGCCGCCGTGCCGGTTGCCGTGGTCGCCCATGTCTACATAGCCAGCGCGAACTACCCGGCTCGTGCGCGCGGTGTGCGCTCCGGATCGCTCGCGCAGGACGCGCTGAGGCAGTGTCCTGAGCTGATCCTGATGGACGTGCCACGCGCGGAGGTCGAGGAGGTGGGCGACGCCCTCTTCGACATCTTCCACAACAGCGCCACGGCGGTGGAACCCGGCTCGATCGAGGAGGCCTTCCTCGACGTCGGCGCGACCGACTGGGCAGGCGCCATCGACGCCGGCCACGCGCTGCGCCGCCGGGTGGCCCGCGAACTCGGCATCCCCATCAGTGTCGGGGTGGGCAGCACCAAGCTGATGGCGAAGCTCGCCTCCCGCAGGGCGAAGCCCGACGGGCTCTCGGTGATTGACGCCGGCGAGGAAGCGGGTCTGCGCACGACCCTGCCGATCACCGACGTCTGGGGAATCGGTGCCACCACACTGCAGCGACTCCATCGCATCGGAGTGCTGAGGCTCGGCGACGTGGACGGCATCCCGCCGAACGAATTGCAGCACGTCTGCGGCACCGCGATGGCGCGGCGACTGTGGCGCATTCGGGACGGCACGGACGACGCCGTCGTGCGCCCGGTCGAACAGCGCTCGTCCCTCACGGCCGAGGGATCCACCGCCGGTTTCGCGCGGCCGGACAAGACGCCCGGCGAGCTGGCCGAGGCGTGCGTCGAGCGACTCTGCAAACGCGCCGAGCGGGCGGGACTCGCGGGCACGGGGATGACTCTCACCCTGCGACCGGAGACCGGCGGAAAGGCGGTTGTGCGGAAGCGCACGCTCGTGGCGGCGACGACCGGGCGTGCGGACTGGCTCGCTGTGGCCGGCGACCTGTTGGCCGGCGAGGCGGTGCCCCGGCTTGCCGGGTTGCGGGTCACCCTGACGGGACTGCTCCCGCTCGACCGGGTGCAGCACACCCTGTTCTGACGCGTTCGCGCGACCGCAGGCCGGGTCACCGGGTCTCGACAAGCTCGACCGACGAGGAAGCTGCGACCGCTAGACGGCCGCCATCACCGCGGCGGCCACGGCGTCGGCCACGCGCTCGTCGAACGGGCTGGGCACGATGAAGTCGGCGGCGAGGTCGTCACCGACCAGGTCGGCGATGGCCATCGCGGCGGCGATTTTCATGGCGGTGGTGATGCGGCGGGCGCCGGCATCCAGGGCCCCGCGGAAGATGCCGGGAAAGGCGAGCACGTTATTGATCTGGTTGGGGTAGTCGCTGCGTCCGGTGGCCACGATCCTGGCATAACGGCCGGCCACGTCCGGGGCCACCTCGGGGTCGGGGTTGGAGAGCGCGAAGATCATGGCGTCAGCCGACATCGTGGCGAGCAGGGATTCCTCGACGGTACTTGAGGAGACGCCGACGAAGACATCGGCGCCAGCGAGGGCCTGCGCCGGGCCGCCGTCGATCTGGCGGGGGTTCGACGTCGAGGCGAACTCGGCCTTGACGCCGGTCAGGTCGATGCGGTGGCCGCTGAGGATGCCCCGGGAGTCCAGTAGTACGACGTCCTGAATGCCGACCTCCAGCAGGATCGCGGCGATCGCGATCCCCGCCGCGCCCGCGCCGGACACGACGACCTTGAGGCCCGCGCGATCCCGGCCGAGCACCTTGGCGCCGTTGGTGATCGCGGCCAGCACCACGACGGCGGTGCCGTGCTGGTCGTCGTGCATGACGGGCATGTCGAGGGCCTCGATGAGCTTGGCCTCGAGCTCGAAACAGCGCGGCGCCGACACATCCTCGAGGTTCACGGCCCCGAAGCTGTGCTGCAGACGCACGAGGGTCTCGACGATCTCATCGACGTCAGTGGTGTCGAGCACCAGCGGGATGGAGTTCAGCCCGGCGAAGCGCTGGAAGAGGGCCGACTTGCCCTCCATCACGGGCAGGGCGGCGGCCGGGCCGATGTCGCCGAGCCCCAGCACCGCGGTGCCGTCGCTGACGACGGCCACCAGCCGGCTCGCCCAGGTGTGCGTGGCGGCGACAGCGGCATCGGTGTGGATCGCGCGGCTGACCTCGGCAACGCCAGGGGTGTAGACGACGGCCAGGTCACGCCGGGTGTCGATGGGCCGGGCGAGTTCGATTCGCAGCTTGCCGCCCTCGTGGGCAGCGAAGATCTCGTCGGTGGTGACCAGGGCGGGCTGGACGGGGATGGTGAGTGACATGGAGCGGGCCTTTGCGGTCGAGACACAGAAAAGCCGCACACTTCCTGAAGGATCCAGACCGGCCTGGGATCAGGCTACGGCCACCGCGGCTCGAACGAACGGGACCATAGACCCAGTCACCCGTCGCCGGGCGCAAACCGGGTCGCCGAGTTGCCGCAAAAGACCCCCTGGCAGGCATCGAAGGGCCGCTTTGGCCGCACTCGCGGAGGGGACCGGCGGCGACTCACGTCAAAATGCCCCTTCGGGTGCGGTGAAGGGGCATTCTGAAGCAACTCGGCGAAACTGCCGTTAGCGCGGTTCGGGCGCCTTCAGCTCGGCGTCGGCACGGACTCCGGCGTCGGACGGGGCGGTGGCCGGGTGCGTCGGGTGGCCGTGCTGGGCGGCTTCGAGGGCCTCGGCCTCCGCACCGCCGACGGCCTCACCGCGGGCGACCATTCCGGCCACGTCGGAGAGCGTGATCTGCTTGAGCATCAGGGCGAGGAGGAAGGCCAGGCCGATGAACGGCAGCAGGTACCAGAACACCGGCGCCAGCGCATCCGCATAGGCCGCCACCACCCCGTCGCGCACGACATCGGGCAGCGCATTCAGGGTCTGCGGGTCGATCGTGGACGTGGCCGCAGCGGCATCCGTGGCGTTCGCGCCTGCGTTGGTGAACACGCCGGTGAGGTTCTCGGTGAGCCGGTTGGTGAAGATCGTGCCGAACACGGCCACGCCGAGCGCGGCACCGACCTCGCGGAAGTAGTTGTTCGTGCTGGTTGCGGTGCCGACCATCGACGGGTTGACCGAGTTCTGGGCGACCAGGACGACAACCTGCATGATCAGCCCGAGGCCCGCGCCGAAGATGAACAGGAACACGCAGATCAACCAGATCGGCGTCTCGGCGGTGAGGCCGGTCATCAGCACCATCGCGAGCGCGGTGAGGATCGTGCCGATGATCGGGAACATCTTGTACCGGCCGGTCTTCGTGATGGCGATACCGGAGATGATCGACGTGCCGATCAGGCCGGCCATCATCGGCAGCATCAGCAGGCCGGATGCCGCCGCTGATGTGCCTGACGACATCTGCAGGAAGGTGGGCACGAACCCGATCGCGGAGAACATGCCGAGCCCCAGGGTGAGGCCGATCAGGGTCGCGTTGACGAAGGTCGGGTTCTTGAACAGCGACAGCGGGATGATCGGGTCTTTGGCTCGCGCTTCCGTGAGGACGAACAGGATGGCCGCGAGCAGCATGCCGGCACCGAAGAGCCAGGTCTCAATCGCTTCCCAGCCATGGTCGGCGTTGCCGCCGAAGTCGGTGAAGAAGATCAGGCAGGTCGTGAAGGCCGACAGGAAGATGACGCCGAGGATGTCGATCGGCTGGGTAGCCTTCTTGCTCGGCAGCCGCAGGGCGAACCAGGCGATCGCGAAGGCCGCGATGCCGACGGGGATGTTGATGTAGAACGCCCACTGCCAGGTGAGGTGGTCCACGAAGAAACCACCCAGGAGCGGACCGCCGACGGCGGAGAGGCCGAAGACGGCGCCGAGGGGGCCGAGGTACTTGCCACGCTCGGATGCGGGCACGATGTCGGCGATGATCGCCTGGGAGAGGATCATCAATCCGCCACCACCGAGGCCCTGCACGGCACGCCAGACCACCAGCTGGGTGAAGTCGCCGGCGAAGGCACAACCCACCGAGGCGATGGTGAACAGCGCGATCGCGATCAGGAACAGGTTGCGACGGCCGAGCACGTCACCGAACTTGCCGTAGACGGGCATCACGATGGTCGTCGCCAGCAGGTAGGCCGTGGTGAGCCAGACCTGGTGCTCGACGCCGCCGAGCTGGCCGACGATGGTGGGCATCGCGGTGGAGACGATGGTCTGGTCGAGGCTGGACAAGAGCATGCCGGCGATCAGGGCGCCGAAGATGATCCAGATTCGCCGCTTGGTGAGGAGGAGCGGCGCCTCGGAGGTGGTGGTCACGAAATGTTGCCTTTCAGGGAGTGGGTACGGCCAGCACGAGGCGCATGGCGTCGAGCGAAGAAGAGAGGATGACGGCGAAGTCTTGGTCATTCGCCGGATCGACGAAGGTGTCGGCGGTGGATTTCATGAGCGAACCGACGATGCTCACGATCGCCGCAGCACGCGGATCGTCGCCGTCGACGCCTTGCCTCTCCACGATGAGGCCGCGGAGCTGGCGGTCGCGGTCCCTGGACAGGCCGATGAAACGGGCCAGCAAGCGCGGCTCACGTTCCAGGGCCACCATCAGGTCGCTGTGCTCCCGGGGGTCCATCTCATCGGATTCAATGTGCTGGATGGCCAGGTCGATCAGGTCGTTGAGCACCTGCGGCCACTCGCCCGCTCCGCGGGCCAGGAACTTTTCGGCGAAGAGTCGGTACTCGTCGTCGGGATTGACCCCGATGACGGCGTCTTCTTTGCTGGCGAAGTAGTTGAAGAAGGTGCGCCGGGACACGTCGACGGCGGAGCACACCTCCTCGATCGTGAAACCGGCCAGGCCGCGCTCGGCCGTGAGCCGACGCGACACCGCCGTGAGATTGGCGGCGGTTTTACGCATCCGTCGCTCAACACGGGAAGTGGTTGCACTTTCTGACATAGAGTGCAGTTTTGCATCATTGGACACACAGTGCAAGTTAAACCCGACGTTCGGGGTCAGGCTTGGCGATAGGTCACCCGGCGCTGTATGGTCAGTCGATGCTGACCATTGCGAGCCACCTCGACGTCATGAATCGCCTGGGTCGTGCGATGGCCGACCCCACCCGGTCCCGCATCCTGCTGAGCCTGCTCGAGGCGCCCGGTTACCCGGCCCGGATCGCCCGGTCGCTCAACCTCACCCGGTCGAACGTCTCCAACCACCTGAGCTGCCTGCGCGGCTGCGGCATCGTGGCCGCGGTCCCAGAGGGCCGGCAAACCCGGTACGAGATCGCCGACCCGCACCTGACCCGCGCGCTCGCGGCCCTCGTCGAGGTGGTGCTCGCCGTCGACGACGGCGAGCCCTGCACCGAAACCGACTGCGACGTTCCCGGCTGCTGCGATACCCCCGCATGACCGCCACGAACACGGCATCGTCACTCGACCCGATCCGTCGCCGCGTGCTGCAGCGCCGCATCCGACTGGTGGTGGCGATCACCATCAGCTACAACGTGATCGAGGCGGGCATCGCCCTGGCCGCCGGCACCGTCGCCTCCTCCGCCGCACTGGTCGGCTTCGGCCTCGACTCGATCGTCGAGGTGCTCTCGGCGGCGGCGATCGCCTGGCAGTTCGCGGCACCGGACCCGGAGAAGCGCGAGCGGGTGGCCCTTCGGGTGATCGCGGTCTCCTTCTTCGCGCTGGCGGCCTACGTGAGCGTGGATGCCGGCCTCTCGCTCTTCGGGGTGCGCGAGGCCGAGCACAGCCCGGTGGGGATCGCCTTGGCCGCGGTGAGCCTGGCGATCATGCCGGTCTTGAGCTGGTTCGAGCGTCGCACCGGCCGGGAGCTGGGCTCGGCATCCGCCGTCGCCGACTCGAAGCAGACCCTGCTCTGCAGCTACCTCTCCGCCGCGCTGCTGGCCGGGTTGCTGCTCAACTCACTGCTCGGCTGGGCCTGGGCGGACTCGGTCGCGGCGCTGGTGATTGCCGGCTTCGCGGCGAAGGAGGGCCTCGAGGCGTGGCGCGGCGACGCCTGCACGGTTCCGGTTTCGGCGCTCACCGGCGAGCGTGCCGCCGAGACCGGCCACTGATCGCCCCTCTCGGCGACGCCGGAGGTCGTCGCCGCACCAGTTATGGCCCATCGCGCCCGCTATAGGGGGCGCGATGGGCCATACGGGGTGCGGCGAGGGGGATGCCTAGACCGGCGACTCCTGGTGCGCCGCGATCGCCCAGCCGCCGTTGTTCTCGTCGAAGAGGTAGGTCGTAGACATCTGCAGCTCGGTCGCGGTGTCACCTCGCCAGGCCGTGGACCTGTAGACCAGCACGCCCGCGTGCTCGCCCAACCGAATGACGGCCGGCTCGTGCAGTTCATACCGATCCAGCGGAGCGGCGGCCTTGAACGCGGCGCGCACGTCGTCGCGGCCGAGCACCACCCCCGGCAGAATCAGCAGACCGTCCCCGGTCATGGTGCGCTGGTAGTAGTCACCGCCCTTGCCGGCGAGGATGGCGCGCCAGCCCTCGTGGGCTTCGTGCAGGAGTCTGGCAGGGAGATCGTCGGTGATCGCAGTCATGACTCCACGCTAGCCCTCGGCCGGGCCGGGCGGGTCAGAATTTGTGCTGCAGAATCCAGGCGTGCATGGTGACCGCGGCCGCCGCGGAAGCGTTCATCGAGCGCGTCGAGCCGAACTGGCTGATTTCCACCAGGGCGTCACCGGCAGCCACGGCTTCCGGCGAGAGGCCGGGACCCTCCTGGCCGAACAGGAGCACACAGTGCTCGGGGAAGCTGAAGGTCTCCATGATCACACTGCCGGGCAGGTTGTCGATGGCGATGATCGGCAGGTTCTCGGTGCGGGCCCACTCGACGAACGCCGCCACATCCGGGTGGTGCAGCACGTGCTGGTAACGGTCGGTCACCATGGCGCCGCGCTTGTTCCAACGCTTGCGGCCGATGATGTGCACGGTATCGGCGCCGAACGCATTGGCGCTGCGAACGATGGAGCCGATGTTCATGTCGTGCTGCCAGTTCTCGATGGCCACGTGGAACGGGTTGCGCTTCTCGTCGAGGTCGGCGACGATCGCCGGCATCGACCAGTACCGGTACCGGTCGATCACGTTGCGGGTGTCGCCGCGTTCGAGCAGCTCTCGGTCGTAGTACGGCTCCTCCGGCCATTCCCCGACCCACGGGCCGACCCCGTTGGTGGACAGCTCTGGCGTGGGGTTCAACGGTTCTGGCACTGCACCACCGTATCCCGCCAACGCGGGACGTCCGGCACCCCCGGTTGCTTTCCGTGGTTTTGTACCGCTACATTATTTGTATTGCTACGAAGGCGGATGACGACCTTCGACCCGGGGAATGGAGGCTCGTGTGTCCTTTGTGTTTTTGTGCTGCGCCATCGCGATCATGTCGGCCTTTACCCCGCTCAGCTCGAGCAAGCCCGCCAACCGGGCGCGAGAGCTGGACGCGTACGCGCGCCGCCTGGGCGTCGCCGTGCCCGTCGACACCGCCGAGCGCATCACCGGCCAGCTCATCTGCCGAGAGCGCGCGCTCCTGACCGGCGGGGTCATCGGCGTCGGGCTCGCGGTCATCACCGCCCTGCTCCTCCCCGGCGGCTTCGACGCCGGCTACGTTCCCGTGCTGATCTTCGGCGGCCTGGGCGTCGGCAGCTCCGTCGGCGCCGCACTCGCGTCGGCGGCGAGCGCATTCACGCCCTTCGCCGGGCCTCGTGTCGCCCGGTCGTCCATTCCCGGCTATGCGGACTACGTGCCGCCGCTGGAACGCTGGAGCGGACGCGTCCTGCCGGCGCTCGCGCTGCTGGCCATCCTCGCCGCCTGGATCGCCTTCAGTGTCGGGGCGCTCGGCGACGCGCGCCTCTCCTCCGCCTACATCTGGGGGTCGGCCGGCGCCTGGCTCGCCTATGCCTCGATCGCCGGGCTGCTGGTGTCGGAGGCGCTGTCCCGCCGCATCCTCGATCGCGGCCAGCCGTCGGCATCCGCCACCGATCTGGCCTGGAATGACGGCCTGCGCTCGCGAGCCCTGCGGGACCTGCACGCCGTGCCCCTCACGCTGGGCTTCGTGTCCGTTCTGAGCACGTTCTTCGATATCGGCTTCCTGGGCGATTACTCAGGTGGTGTCGCCACCGCGGCGGTGGTTGGTGTCGGGATCCCCGCAATCCTTCTGGCCGGCGGGATCACCCTCCTCATCGTCGATATCACCTCGAAGCCCCAGCAGTACTACTGGCGTCGGCTGTGGGCCGACCGAGCGGCCGGCTCTCCGACATGATGCTCGTCATCGATCCCGACTCGGGCGTCGCCCCATACGAACAGATTCGATCCCAGATCGTCGCGGCCGTGCGTGCCGGCGACCTGAAGCCCGGCGCGCAGCTGCCCACTGTGCGACGCCTGGCCGACGACCTGGGCATTGCGCCCAACACGGTGGCGCGCAGCTACCGCGAGCTCGAACGCGACGGAGTGATCGAAACCCGCGGCCGCAACGGATCCGTGATCGCCGGCGTCACGACGCCGGGCCCGGCAGCGGATGCCGCCCGGGCCTACGCGCGCCGCGCAGCCGAGTTGGGCCTGACCCGCGACGCCGCCCTCGATCTCGTGCGCGCAGCGTTGGACGGTACCGCGGCCGCCTCGACCACCCCCACCGACTGAGGACCGCCCGCCGCAGCACCCAGCTTCCGTTCACCTCGGGTTCGCTACCCTGGGGGTCAGGGTGCGCAACAGTCGGCAGCCGCGGCGGTTCCGACCGCGTCTTCGCGCCGGCGCCATCCGATCGAGACCGCACTCATGACCCCGACCGGAAGGCAGTTCCATGCATCCCACACTCTTCGGCATCGACTTCCTCGACTCCGAGTGGCTGATCGGTTGGTTCGGATCGTTCGTGCTGTTGGGCGTCGCCGCCGTCGTGTTCGTCGAGACCGGCTTCATCGTGCTGTCGTTCCTGCCAGGCGACTCCCTGCTCTTCACGGTGGGGCTGCTCACCGCCACCGGCGACGTGCAGTTCCCCATCTTCGTGACCTGTGCGATCATCTTCGTCGCCGCGTTCGCGGGTGACCAGCTGGCCTACGGCGTGGGGCGCAAGGCCGGACCGGCCGTCTTCGCCCGCGAGCAGAACCGGTTCTTCAACCCGAAGAACGTCGAACGCACCAACGCGTTCTTCGCCAAGCACGGTGGCAAGGCCGTCATCATCGCGCGCTTCCTGCCCGTCTTCCGCGCCTTCGTGCCCCTCGCTGCCGGCGTCGGCAAAATGAGCTACCGCACTTTCGTGACCTTCAACCTGATCGGCGCGTTCGCCTGGGGCGTCGGCCTCACCATGGTGGGCTTCCTGCTCGGGCAGATCCAGTTCGTCGCCGACTACTCCGAGTACTTCATCATCGGCATCGTGCTGCTCTCGGGCATCCCGATCCTCTCCGAGCTGTACAAGGCCGGGCGCGAGGCCCTGCGCACCCGCGGCAAGGCCGCCGTGCCCGCCGTCGAACTGCCCGAGGACGTGCGCGAGTAGCCCACTCCCCCGGCTGATGCCCCGGACTGGGGACTGACCGAGCCCGCACGCCTCTCGGTACAGTGAAAATCTGATTCTGGCGGGCGACCGCGCAGCCGGCACCAGCACACGACCCGGGGGGCGTCGCGATGGACCATGGACCGATCTCGCTCACGCGCCCTGTGGTGCGCCGGCAGTGGGCAAGGACCTGAGCGTGGGGCGGTTCATCTACGACTCCACCCTGACCGTGATCCTGGACGACCTTCTCCTCAGCCACCTCCAGGCGGTGGTGGGCGCCAAGTTCCGTCTCCAGCAGTCCTTCTACTTCAGCTGGGGCTACCCGGGCAAGACCGGGGAGAGTCGCACCACGATCTGGTTGACGCCGGGCATCAGCGTGCAGTTTCACTATCGCACCGCCCGCGCACCCGCCCTTGATCGGGACCGGATCAGCACTTTCCTCGCCCAGGCGAACAGCCCCAGCGGTCTCGTCCTCGTCATCGGCGACTGATTCCGTCGGCGGGGCCGCCGGGCACGCGGCATCCGCCCCGAGGGGGTTTCGGCGTACCTAAATACTCACTACGATTTAGGCATGCCTCAATCTGACCCTGCAGCGAACGCGACCGTGGCGGAACGCGCCGCCCCTCCCTCGCTGAACTCGGTGGCCTCCACCCGGCTGCTCTGGCTGCTCGGACCGGCGCTCGTGGCCGGCGTGGCCTATCTGGACCCGGGCAACGTGGCCAGCAATATGACCGCGGGCGCCCGGTACGGGTACCTGTTGGTCTGGGTGGTCGTGGCCGGCAACCTGATGGCTTGGCTGATCCAGTACCTGTCGGCGAAGCTGGGCATCGTCACCGGCACCAGCCTGCCGGAGATCCTCGGGGTGCGCCTGCGGCGGCCGACCGCCCGTCGGGTCTACTGGGTGCAGGCCGAGCTCGTGGCCATGGCCACCGACCTGGCCGAGATCATCGGCGGCGCCGTGGCCCTCAACCTGCTCTTCGGGCTGCCGCTGCTGGCCGGCGGTGTGATCACCGGTGTCATCTCGATGATCGTGCTCACCGTGCAGACACGACGCGGCCCGCGCGTTTTCGAGCGGGTCATCGTGGCCCTGCTTCTGATCATCACGGTGGGCTTCGCCGCCGGGGTCTTCTTCGCGCCGCCGGACGCCGGTTCGGTTCTCGACGGTCTGGTGCCGCGCTTCGAGGGCGCGGACTCGGTGCTGCTGGCGGCGTCGATCCTCGGTGCCACGATCATGCCCCACGCCATCTACGCGCACTCCGCGCTCACCCGCGACAGGTTCCCGATGCAGGAGGGACCGGCCGCAACCCGGCGCCTGCTCTGGGCGACGAAGTGGGATGTCACAATCGCCATGGCCATCGCCGGCACCGTCAACCTCGCCATACTGCTGCTCGCGGCCTCGGCTCTGCAGGGGGTGCCAGGCACCGACTCGCTCGAGGGTGCGTACGCGGCCCTGCAGAGCACGCTCGGCCCGGTGGTCGCGACGGTGTTCGCGATCGGGCTGCTGGCCTCCGGTCTCGCCTCCACCTCGGTGGGCGCCTACGCCGGAGCCGAGATCATGCACGGCCTGCTCAAGCTGCGGGTGCCACTGCTGCTGCGCCGCATCGTCACCCTCATCCCGGCGCTTTTGATCCTCGGCGTGGGATTCGATCCCACCCAGGCTCTGGTGCTGAGCCAGGTGGTGTTGTCGTTCGGCATCCCGTTCGCCCTCATCCCGTTGGTGTGGCTCACGGCGCAGCGCGGCCTGCTCGGCGACTTCGCCAACCGCTGGTTCACCACGGCCGCCGGCGCCGTGGCCGCGGTGCTGCTGGTGTCCCTCAACGCCGTCCTGCTCGTGCTCGTCTTCACCGCCGCATGAACCGGCCCGCTACCCCGAGGTGGTCATGAAACCCACCACACCGGCCGCCGAGGACTACCTCAAGACGATCTACGCGCATACCGAGTGGCAGCCGGCGCCGATCACACCCCGGGTCCTGGCCACCCGGCTGGGCATCGCTCCGTCGTCGGTGACCGAGATGGTGAAGAAGCTCGCTGCCGACGGGTTCATTGCCCACGTGCCGTACGGCCCGCTCACCCTCACCGCAGCCGGGCGGATGCGCGCCACGGCCGTGGTGCGCCGGCACCGGCTGATCGAGACCTGGCTGGTGCGGGAGCTCGGCTACACCTGGGACGAGGTGCACGACGAGGCGGAGGTGCTCGAGCACGCGATCTCCGACCGGCTGCTCGAAGCCATCGACGCCCATCTGGGCCACCCGGCGGCCGACCCGCACGGCGATCCCATCCCCGCCGCCGACGGCTCCAGCGTACGGGTGCCGGCGGTCCTGCTCGCGGATGCGGCGCCCGGCCACGCCGGAACCGTGCTGCGGGTCAGTGATCGCGATCCGGGCATCCTGCGTGCCCTGGCCGACGCGGGCATCGGCCCCGGCAGCCGGCTGGATGTGGTCGACGCGCACAGTGTACGGCTGCCCGACGGGGAGCTGCACCCGCTCGCCCCGGACGCCGCCGGCGCCATCTGGCTCACGCGCTGACCGGGCGCACCGCGCCGCCGGGGGCAGCGGCGGGGTGCCGCCAGCAAACCTCTCCCCGATAGTCTGGATACGGCAGCCTGTCCCCCTGGTTGCGCCCAGTTCGTCCCACAAGAAGGAGCGAGTCATGAGAACCCGTGACGAGATCGAATGCTGGCTCACCGACATGGACGGCGTCCTGGTTCATGAAAACCAGGCCCTGCCCGGCGCTGCCGAACTGCTGCAGCAGTGGACCGATGCCGGCACACCGTTCCTGGTGCTGACGAACAACTCCATCTTCACGCCGCGCGACCTGTCGGCCCGCCTGCGCTCCTCGGGGCTGAACGTGCCTGAGGAACGCATCTGGACCTCCGCGCTGGCCACGGCGGACTTCCTCAAGCAGCAGAGCCCCGGCGGCACGGCATTCGTGATCGGCGAGGTCGGGCTCACCACCGCGTTGCACGAGGCCGGCTTCATCATGACCGAGACCAACCCCGACTACGTGGTCGTGGGTGAGACCCGCAACTACTCCTTCGAGGCCATCACCAAGGCCATCCGGCTGCTGCTCAAGGGCGCCCGGTTCATCGTGACCAACCCGGATGCGACCGGCCCCAGCGCCGAGGGACCGATGCCGGCCACCGGCGCGATCGCCGCGCTGATCACCAAGGCCACCGGCATGGAGCCCTACGTCGTGGGCAAGCCCAATCCGATGATGTTCCGCTCGGCGATGAACCGCATCGGCGCGCACTCGGAGAACACCGGCATGATCGGCGACCGGATGGACACCGACATCGTCGCCGGCATCGAGGCCGGTTTGCACACGGTTCTGGTGCTCACCGGCATCAGCGACCCCGCCGAGATCGCCCGCTACCCCTTCCGCCCCGACGAGATCCTCGACGGCGTGCACCAGCTGCTCGCCGCCGGACCTGTCGAATCCGACGAAATCTAGCCACCCGCGCACCGCGGTGACACGGAAAGCCGGGCCCTCGGGCCCGGCTTTCTGTGTGTGCGGAGTGGCTACGGCGCCGTTAGGCGACCGGGGCCAGGCTCGCTGTGAGCGGCTCGCCCGAGGACCGGCTCGCGAAGCAGTAGAAGTACCTCTCGCCGGCGTCCCACTGCTCAGCGGTCACCGGGTAACTGCCTTGCAGCTGCACATCGCCGTAGGCGCCGGCGGTTTCGAAGTCGATCACGCCGGGGGCGCTGCAGAGCACGTTGATCTGGTCGGCGAACGCCTGCTCACCGGGGAACGGGGAACCGCTGTCGCCCTCGAGGATGCCGCGGTAGACCAGCTGGCCCGTGTGCGGGGTGGCGCAGTCGACGACGGTGAATTCTTCGTCCCACGGCGACGTGTACGGTTCGAGGCACTCGGTGCCGAACAGGGTGTTCCAGGCGTGCACGCCGGCCGGCTGCGGGCCCGGGGCGGCGGGCTCGGGGGCGGTCGTGGGCTCCGTGGTGGCGCCCGGCTGGGCTGAGGCAGATTCGGTGGGAGCGGCCGCCGGGGTGTCACCCAGGCTCTGGCCCAGGAAGAACAGTCCGATGATCACGAGCACCACGACCACGGCACCCCCGACCCAAAGCAGGTCTCGCTTCGAGGGGCGGCGCGGCGGCTCGCCGTCGGCCGGACCGCGGCGACGGGGACCGGGTTCGTCGGCGGACGGGGCCGGTGCGGCGTGGGCGTCGTGGCCGGGCGCTGCCGTGGCTGCACCGGTGGCCGCGGCCGCGGTCGCGGCGGACACGGGGAGCGCGGCCGGAGCCGGTTCGGGAAGTGGTACGTGAGCGGCGTGCCGAGAGACCGGGGCGCTGGCGGAGTCGGCGGGGCGCGGTGCGACGCCGGTGTCCAGCGGGCTCGGCGGGGTGGCCGGCGTACGACGACCGAGAGCGGCCGTCTCCTCTTCAGCGGTGGGCACCAGCCGGGACTGGGCCGGGGTCGTCCACCAGGGCGCCGCTTCGAGGTCGGCGGGAGTCCGCCGCGGCGGAGCCGGCGTCTTGGTGAGCGGCTGAGTGTGCTCCGGGTCGGCCGCAGGTACCGGGGCCGCAGGTACCGGGGCAGCGGGCACCGGGGCAGCAGCAGCGGGCGCCGCCGGCATAACGGCGGGCGGCGGTGCGGCGGCCCGCGGCGCGGATGCGGGACGAACGGGCGGCGCCGGTGCAACGGGCGGCGCCGCGGCGGGGATGACTGGAGTCGCGGGAGCGGCCTGGGCCGGCGGGGTGCGTCGCACGGCGTCAACGGCCGGATCGGGCTCGATGGTCGGGGTGAGGCCCCAGCGGAAACCGCCGGACGGCGCCGGGATGGTGGCGGCAGGCGCGGTGTCACCGTCGGCCGACGCAGAATCCGGGGATGGAACCTGCGCAGCGGGCCGCGGCGGTGCGGCGGGCCGGTCTGCGGGCGGTGCGGCGGGTTGCGCGACCGGCGGAACGACAACGGGCGCGACGGGGAGGGCGACGGTCGGGGCAGAGTCGGGCCGCGCATCCGCCTCGGTGCCGGCGGCGGCCTCGTCGGCGGGCTCGTCGTCGGGCTCGGCGGCAGCCTCGCTGTCGTCGGCGTTCAGCTGAGCCGCGAGCCAGTCCAGGCCGAGGTCTTTGTCGTCGTTACCGCCCTGCTGCTCGGGCATCAGCTCAGTCCCAGGTCCTCGAGTCCGATGGCCGCGTAGTACGGGTAGCCGGCCTCTTCGATGATTTCGCGGGCCCCGGTGCTGCGGTCCACGACCACGGCGACGCCGGCGATGATGGCGCCCACCTTGAGCAGCGCCTCGATGGCGGCGAGCGGTGAGCCACCGGTGGTGGAGGTGTCTTCGAGGACGATGACCCGCTTGCCGGCGAGGTCCGGGCCCTCGACCTGGCGGCCACGGCCGTGGTCCTTGGGTTCCTTGCGAACGACGAAGGCGTCGTAGGCCAGCCCGCGGGCGGCGCCCTGGTGCAGGATCGCGGTGGCGACGGGGTCAGCGCCCATGGTCATGCCGCCGACGGCCACGACATCCGGAATGTCCTTGATGAGATCGATCATGACCTGGCCGATCAGCGGGGCGACCCTGTGGTCGAGGCTGACCTTGCGGAGATCCACGTAGTACGTGGCCTTCTTGCCACTGGTGAGGGTGAAGTCACCGTGGAAGACGGCGTCGGCCGAGATGTAGTCGATGAGTTTTCTGCGGGTATCCATCACAGGGCTACTTTAGGCCAACACGCGCCCGCGCGCCCGGTGCACGATACGGGCGTGCGCCGGTCGGGGTGATCAGAAGCTGCGAACGAACTTCCGCACGGGAACACGACCGTAGCCATCCTTGTTCACGGCAACGACGGTGCCGACGACGGCGCCTACGGCAACAAGGGAGATGAGGAGCATGAAAACGAACACGGTCGTGCCTTTCGAGGGAAGTGGATGGCCGGGCCACGCGGGCTGCTGCCCGGTAACCGACGTCTTTATCTGACCACCAACAACCATTCAGCACAATCACATTGTTTAGCAAGGACTATGTAGTCTGGCTTCATGGATGTTCAGCGCCTCGAACTGCTCCGCGAGCTGGCCGAACGCGGCAGCGTGACCGCCGTTGCGCGGGCCACCCACCGCACCCCGTCTGCGGTCTCGCAGCAGCTGAAGGTCCTCGAGCGCGAGGCCGGCCTGCCCCTCACCGAACGCAGCGGGCGCGGGCTTGTGCTCACCGACGCCGGCCGCGCGCTGGCCGCGAGCGCGACGGATATCGCGGTGGCGCTGGAGCGCGCCACAGCCGTCTGGGACACCTTCCGCAACCGGGCCACCGGCGACGTGAGCCTGGTCACCTTCCCCACCGCCGGACAGATGCTGCTGCCGGGCGCACTGCAGGACCTGGCCGACCACGACGGCCTGGCGGTGCACTGCACCGACATGGACCCGGAGCTCAGCGACTTTCCCGCGCTCACGAGCGAATACGACATCGTGCTCGCCCACAGCATGCGCGGGCAGCACACCTGGGGCGGGCGCGGCCTCACCTCGGTGCCCCTGATGACCGAACCCCTCGACGTCGGCCTGCCGACCGGACACAGGCTGGCCGGTCGGGTGTCGCTGGGCGCGAGCGACGTGGTCGGTGAGACCTGGATCGGCGTGCCCCTCGGCTACCCGTTCGGACGCATCCTGCACGACATCGAGCTGCAGACCGGCAGCCGCGCCCTGGTCACCCAACGGTTCGCGGACATGCGGCTGATCGAATCGTTCATCATGGCCGGGCTCGGCATCGCCCTCGTCCCCCGGTACACCTCCAGCGGCGACCAGCCCGGCCGGATGGTGCTCAAGCCACTACGGGGACTCGACGCCGAACGGCAGATCGTGGCGCTGATGCGGCCCGACCGCGCCGAGCGCCTGGCCGTGCGTACCGTCGTCGAGGCGCTGCGCGCCCGGGCGGCGCAGGTGCAGGCAGAGCACGCGGCGGCGGCCGGCTGAGCCGGCAATCCAGCGGCTGGTCGTGCGCCGGCGGTTAGGCTGACCGGATGGCTGACATCGAATGGACCCTGCGCTGGGAGGCCGATCTCTCGGCCGACGACCACACCGCCCTGGCGGCCCTGTTCGCGCGCTACTACCCCGAGGACCACGCCACCTTCACCGGCACCCGCAGCTGGATGGGCGCCCGCCCGGAGGCCCGCGTGATCGGTTACCACGACGGCCGGCCGGTCGCCCACCTCGGCTTCGTGCGGCGGATGCTGCGCCTCGAGTCCGGCGGGTCGCAGCTGGTCGGCGATGTGGGACTGGTCGGCGTCGATCCCGACTACCAGGGCACCGGCCTCGGCCGTCGGCTGCTCGCCGAGGCCGCCGCGGCCCTGACCGGTCAGGGGCTGCCGTTCGGCTACCTCACCTGCGCTCCCGAGCTCGTCGCCTATTACGTCGGTGGAGGCTGGCGGCAGTCGCCCGGACAGGTGACCCGCATGATCGACACCCGGATGCGCCCGGAGACCTTCACCGGCCCCGCGATGGTGCTCCCGGTGGCGGCACCGTTCAGCGAATGGCCGACCGGGCAGACGATCATCCGCGACGGCCTCGAGGTTTAAGCCCTCTTGCTGCCGACCCGCCCGGCGTCAGAGCGCGCGCACGCCGCTCAGGTACCGGTCCACCACCACGTCGACGAGTGCGGCCGGGGGCTCCTCGCCCTCGACGAGAAGGGTCGCGCTGACCACGTCCGCGCCGGCGTCCTGCGACCACCTGGCGAAGGTTCCCGGTGCCAGCAGATAGCTCGCGACGACCACGCGGGCATCCGGTGACTCACTGCGCGCGGCGGCCACGGCATCGACCAGGCTCGGCGTTGCGGCGGCGATGAAGGCGACGGTGACCGGTCGGCTCAGGAGGGCGGCGAGCTGCTCGCCCGCTGTGCGGCAGTCGGCCACGGCGTCCGCATCGCTGGATCCCGCGGCGGCGAGGATCACGCGGTCTTCCGCGCGCAGGCCGCTCTGGGCCAACCGGTCGGCGAGGATGCCGGTCAGCCGACTGTCGGGTCCGAGCGCCGCGGTCACGCCGACCTGACGCGGCTGGGCCTGGGCCACCGCGTTGGCGAGGTCGAACTTCACGTGGTACCCGGCGGACACCAGCAGCGGCACGATGACGGCGGACCGGCCGGGGTCGGCCTCGGCGAGGCACTGCGGCACATCCGGCTGCTGCACATCGATGAAACCGGCCGCCACCGGAGTGGCCGGGCTGATCGTGGTCAGCGCCAGGGTCACCGCGTCGACGAGGGCCAGCACCGCGCGCTGGGCAGCGGGATCCCGGGAGCCGTGCGAGGCGAGGAGCAGGAGCGGCGCTGTGTCGCGCTGGAGTGCGTCGCTCATCACGCCGCGGCGCGGGCCGAGGCGTCCGGGGCCAGCCGCACCTGCACCGAGCCGGATTCGACCCTGGTCTCGAAGGTGGGCAGCGTGAAGTCGGCGGAGGTGAAGCACTCACCGGTGGCCAGGTCATAAACCTGCTTGTGCAGCGGCGAGGCCAACGTCACCCGGTCCCCGTGCGAGCCGACGATTCCCCGGCACATCACGAACGAGCCGGTCGCGGGGTCCCGGTTGGAGACGGCGTACACGGTTCCGTCGGGCATCCGCACCAGCGCGAGCTGCTCGCCGTCGACGATGGCCGCTTCTGCCCACAGGGGTTCGAGCTGGGAGAGTTCGCAGACTGTCGCCCATCCGGTGGTGGCGTCGGCGCTCCGCGGCGCGGTGGTGCTTTCAGTGGTCAGCATGATGTCCTCGATTCCGGCGCCGGGCCAGTGGATGCGTTCGGCACCCCCTCAGATTACCCAAGCCGGGGTCGTGATCTTCGGGACCAAGTACCCTCTTTTAGCGCGCGCGGATGTGACTTACTTGAGGGACGCCATGAGGTCGGCGCGACGGCGGACGACGCCGTCGGGATTATGCGGCCTGATTTACCCGAGAGATGCCGTAATGACACTGAACACTCCCCTGCCGACGACCAGCGAATCGGACGGCGTGCGCCGCGTCATCGTGATCGGAGGCGGCCCCGCCGCGCACCGGTTCACCGAGGCCATGGTCGCCCGCACCGTCGCGGATGGCGATTCCGCCCGGCCCGTCGACATCACCGTCATCGGCGAGGAAATCCACCTGCCCTACGACAGGGTTTCCCTCTCGCACCGCCTGAACGGTCCGGAGGACCTCACCCTGGGCGACCCGGTGTTCTGGCAGTCCGAGACCGTGCGCTACCGCGGCGGCTGCCGCGTCACCGCCGTGGACCCCGCGGCCCGGACCGTCACCCTCGACAACGGTGACGCCCTGATCTACGACGACCTGGTGTTCGCGACGGGTTCGAGCGCCTTCGTTCCGCCGGTTCCCGGTGGCGACAAGGGTGTCGTGTACCGCACCATCGAGGACGTGGACTTCCTCGTCAGCGAGACCGCGCGCCTGAAGGCGAAGTTCGGCCGGCCCGCGAACGTCACCGTGATCGGCGGCGGCCTGCTCGGGCTCGAGGCCGCCGGCGGTGTGCAGCGCCTCGGCGCCAACACCACGATCGTGGATGGCGCCACCTGGCTGATGCCCACCCAGCTCGACCAGGGTGCCGGCATGGCCCTCGGCCGTCTCATCCACGGCCAGGGCATCCACCTCGAACTCGGCCACCGGCCCACCGAGATCCTCGTCGCCGAGACCGGCCAGGTACTCGGGTTGACCCTCGACGACGATCGGCAGATCAACGCCGACCTGATCGTCTGGTCCATCGGCATCCGTGCCCGCGACGAACTCGCCCGCGCGGCGGGCCTGGAGATCGGCCCGCGCGGCGGCATCGTGATCGGCGACGACTGCTCCAGCTCCGTGCCCGGTATCTGGGCCATCGGCGAGGTCGCCAGCTACGACGGCCGCTGCATCGGACTCGTCGCTCCCGCGAACGCGATGGCCGAGGTCGTGGCCGACAGGCTCAACGGCGGCCAGGCCCTGTTCCCCGGCATCGATGACGCCACCAAGCTCAAGCTCTCCGGTGTGGAGGTGGCCAGCTTCGGTGACGCCTTCGGCACCGGCGACCGGGCCCTCGAGGTCGTCTACGCCGACCCCGCGCGTGGCCTGTACCAGAAGGTCGTCGTGTCCAGCGACGCCAAGACCCTGCTCGGCGGCATCTTCGTCGGCGACGCCTCCCCGTACCTGTCGCTGCGCCCGCTGCTCGGCCGCGAACTGCCCGCCGAACCCGGCGCGTACCTGTCCGCCTCCGGCGCCGAGCTGCCGTCCAGCTCCGACATGCCCGACGACGCCCAGCTGTGCTCCTGCAACGACGTGTCGTTCGGCACCGTGCGCGCGGCCATCCGTGGCGACCACGGCGACCCCGTCACCGAGCTCGGCGCGCTCAAGGCCTGCACCCGAGCCGGCACCCAGTGCGGCTCGTGCGTGCCGCTGCTCAAGAAGGTTCTCGAAACCGAACTGACCGCCGCCGGCCTTGAAATCTCGAAGGCGCTCTGCGAGCACATCTCGATCAGCCGCAGCGAACTGTTCGAGTCGGTGCGGGTACTGCAGCTCACCTCGTTCGACCAGATCATGGAACGCTTCGGCACCGGCCTCGGCTGCGATGTCTGCAAGCCCACCATCGCCTCGATCCTGGCCTCGCAGTCCTCCGCGTACATCCTGGATGCCGGCCGTGGCGGCCTGCAGGACACCAACGACCGTGCCCTCGGCAACATGCAGAAGGACGGCAGCTACTCGGTTATCCCCCGCATTCCCGGTGGTGAGATCACCCCGGAGAAGCTCATCGCGATCGGCGAGGTCGCCGCCGAATTCAACCTGTACACCAAGATCACCGGTGGCCAGCGGATCGCCCTGTTCGGCGCCCGGCTCGACCAGCTGCCCGACATCTGGCGCACCCTGGTGGATGCCGGTTTCGAGTCCGGCCAGGCCTACGGCAAGAGCCTGCGCACGGCGAAGTCGTGTGTGGGGTCGGCCTGGTGCCGCTTCGGAGTGCAGGATTCCGTGGCGCTGGCGATCACGCTGGAGAACCGCTACCGCGGCCTGCGCTCGCCGCACAAGTTCAAGATCGGTGTCTCCGGCTGCGCCCGCGAGTGCGCCGAGGCCCGCGCCAAGGACATCGGCGTCATCGCCACCGAGCTGGGCTGGAACCTCTACGTCGGCGGTAACGGCGGCTTCCAGCCGGTTCACGCCGTGCTGCTCGCCAAGGACCTCGACGAGGAAACCCTGATCAAGTACATCGACCGCTACCTGATGTACTACATCCGCACCGCCGACCGCGTGCAGCGCACCGCCCGCTGGCAGGAAGACATCGAGGGTGGTTTCGACCACGTCCGCGACGTCGTCTGCAGCGATTCCCTGGGCATCGCCGATGACCTCGAAGCGGCCATGGCCGCCCACATCGACGTGTACGAAGACGAGTGGGCCGCCACGCTGGCCGATCCCGAGCGCCTGCGCCGGTTCCGGCCGTTCGTGAACTCCGACACCCCCGACCCGTCGCTCCTTCAGGTGATCGAACGCGGCCAGCCGCGTCCGGCCCGCCCTGAAGAACGCGACGGCACCAGCGCCGCCGGCCCCGTCCACCTGGCCGGCCTCACCATCCCGGTTCGCCGGGACGACATCGACATCCCGGTTTCCTCGGCGACCGGCGTGGAGTAGCCCGTGTCCGCCGGCCTCGACTTCTCGGGGAAACGGGTGCTCGTCGTCGGCGGGGCCCACGCGGCACGCCGTGTCCTCGCGCGGTACCTTGCCGCGGGCGCGACCGTGTACCACCTGGCCGGACCCGGCCCGCATTCACCGGCCGTCCGACCGGCGCCCGGGGTGCACACCCCGGTGTTTCCCCGGTCGGTCGGCGCCTGGGATGCGCTCATCGCCGCCGTCGACCTGGTCGCCGTCGTGGAGACCACTCCGCCCACCGACGCCGTGATCGCTGCGGCGTGCGGGCGGCACCGCACCTGGCTGAGCCGGGAAACCGCGGCGTCGACCGCGCCCATCGGGTCGGTCACGCTCGTCGGCGGCGGCCCCGGCCTGGAAAGCCTGCTCACGGTCGGTGCGCTCGCGGCACTGAACGCGGCCGACATCGTCTATTACGACCGGCTCGGCCCCACCGACAGGCTCGACGTCTGGGCGCCCGGCGCCGAGCAGATCGACGTGGGCAAGGCTCCCGGTCACCACGCGATCCCCCAACGCGATGCTGAGCGGATGATGGTGGCATCCGCCCTGGCCGGCCTCACCGTGGTGCGCCTGAAAGGCGGCGACCCGTTCGTCTTCGGTCGGGGTGGCGAAGAAGTCATCGCCTGCCGCGCCGCCGGTGTGCCGGTGACCGTGATCTCGGGGGTGACCAGCGCCATCGCCGTGCCGGCCGCCGCGGGCATCCCCGTCACCCACCGCGAGATCACCCGGATGTTCACGGTGATCTCCGGGCACGCGCCGATCAGCGACACCGAACTGACCCACCTGGTGGGCCTGGGCGGCACCATCGTGGTCCTGATGGGAATCGGCACCCTGCAGCAGCTGGTTGCCGGCCTCACCAGGCTCGGGATGCGCACCGACATGCCCGTGGCGATCGTGGAGCGCGGTTTCGCCCACGACCAGCGCACGACCCTCGGCCGGCTGGACAGCATCGCCGCGCTCGCGGCCCACGCCGGGGTGCGCTCCCCCGCCGTCGTGGTGATCGGCGACGTGGTGGCCCTGGCCGCGCACGGCGATGACACTGCCGCCGATCTCCTGCGCGAGGCCGCGACCCTGGCAACCTAGGTTCCCGCCCCGCCGAGCCGACTGACCTGCCGAGTTGCTGCAAAACCCCCTGTGCCTGCTCTGGAAAGGGAACGTTGCGGCAAGTCAGCGAAGGGGATCACCGCCACTTGCATGAGGTACTCCCGGCGATGGTGCCGCGTCCCGGCAACGCGAAGGCGGCGATCCTGCCTCGCCGGCTGCGCTGCCGGGGTGGGGCGAGAACCGCCGCCTTCCTCTGCCGCCTCCGCCCGGCCCCGGGCGGGAGGCGGTCAGGCTCTACCGTGCGACGCCCGGGTGCGGCGCGACAGGGAGTCGACGATGACCGCGAGCAGCAGCACCGCGCCGGTGATCATGTACCGGATCGACGAGTCCAGGTTGAGTAGGGTCAGGCCGCTGGAGATCGACTGGATCACCAGGATGCCCAACAGCGCGGAGAACGCGCTGCCGCGGCCGCCGAAGAGGCTGGCACCGCCGATCACCGCGGCGGCGATGGCGTTGAGGTTGGTGTCGCCGCCGCCCGAGCCCTGGTTGGCTGCCGCCAGCCGGCCCGCGGCGAGGATGCCGCCCAGAGCCGCGAAGGTGGAGCACAGCACAAAAACCGTGAGGTAGACCTTGGTGACGTTGATGCCGGACCGCCGGGCGGCCTCCACATTGCCGCCGACCGCGTACACCGACCGGCCCCAGCGGGTGCGGGTGAGGAAGAAGTTCATCACCACGACGAGCACCAGGAACAGCACGAATGTCGCGCCGACACCGCGGGTCTGGTTGAGGTACCAGGTGGGCACGGCGAGCACCAGCAGCAGGAACACGCTGCGCACCACGATCGAGGTGGCCGGCACGGCCGAGAGCCCCGCCGCCGCCCGCCGGTTCGCGGTGACGAACAGTTGCGCCGCATAGGCCAGCGCCGTCAGTATCACCAGCACGTAGGAGAGCCAGTCGGGCAGGAACCACTGCTGGGCGAACTGCACGATCCAGGAATCGAACGGGATGTTGATCGACCCCGTGGAGCCGAGCACCCACAGCTGCAGCCCGAGGAAGCCGAGCAACCCGGCCAGGGTGATCACGAAGCTGGGTACCCCGAACCGGGTATACAGGAACCCGTACAGCAGGCCGATGACCACACCGGACAGCAACGAGGCCAGCAGGGCGACCGGCAGCGGCCAGCCCAGATTCACAAACCCGACCGCGAGGATGGCCGCGGACAGGCCGCTGACCGACCCGACCGACAGGTCGATCTCGCCCAGCAGCAGCACCAGCACGATGCCGATGGAGATGGTGCCGACGGCCGCGCACTGCAGGGTGAGGTTGACCAGGTTGGTGCTGGAGAGGAAGTTGGGGTTGAGCAGGGAGAACGCCACCCAGATCACGATCAGGCCGATCACAACGGGCAACGAACCGATGTCACCGGAACGTACCCGCCGACCGAAGGCGCGCACCGCACCGCCGATGCCGTGCTGCTGGATGAGGCGCTCGTCCTGCAGGTCGGCGGCCACCGCGGCGAGGCGCACGGTTTCGGTGGGCGGCGCCGCCGGTTCGGGCGGGCTGGACTGTGGGGGCGATGTCGGGGTCGTCATGGCCGGGCCTCCTCTGGGGGTGCAACATCAGGGGGTGGAACAGCGTCATCCGCGGCCTCCGGAGAGCCGACCCTGGCTTGGGCGCGCCGGGTGACGGCGTTGTCGGAGGCGCCGGTGATGGCCGCGATGATGTCTTCGTAGGTGACATCGGCCACCTTGAATTCACCGTTGTTGCGGCCCAGACGCAGCACCACGATGCGGTCGGCGACGGCCTGCACATCCGCCATGTTGTGGCTGATCAGCACCACGGCCAGGCCGCGTTCACGCAGCCGCTCGATGAGGTTGAGCACCTCGGCGGTCTGGGCCACGCCCAACGCCGCGGTGGGCTCGTCGAGGATCACGATGCGCGGGTCGCCGATCAGCGAACGGGCGATGGCCACGGTCTGGCGCTGACCGCCAGACAACGACGCCACCGGGATACGCACCGAGGGGATGCGTGCCGACAGTTGCCGCAGCAGCTCCCAGGAGCGCTTCTCCATCTCGACCTCGTCGATGGTGCCCCGGCCGAGTTCGTGGCCGAGGAACAGGTTGGCGACCACGTCGAGGTTGTCGCACAGGGCCAGGTCCTGGTAGACGGTGGCGATGCCCAACGCGCCGGATTCAGCCGGGTTGTTGATCGTGACCGATTTGTCTCCGTCGGTGATCGTGCCGCCGTCCTTGGGGTGCACGCCGGCAAGGATCTTGATCAGGGTGGACTTGCCGGCACCGTTGTCGCCGACCAGCGCAACCACCTCACCGGAGTAGATGTCCAGGTCGATGGCGGTGAGGGCTTGCACGGCGCCGAAGTTCTTGTCGATCCCGCGCATGGAGAGCACGAGTTCGCTGGTTGGTGCGCCCTGCACGGGTTCGGGGGAAAGCACGGTCATTGTGATTCCTCTGTTTGCAGCCGCTGGCTGTTGGAGCCGGTGGGCCGGCCGGGAGTCGAATCGTGGGTAGGACTCCCGGCCGGCGTCTGGGGCACCGCCTTACTGCAGGCCGGCGGCCGCCGCGCAGGCGTCCGCGTATTCAGCGGTGCAGATCTCGTCGACGGTGTAGAAATCGTCGGCGATCACGGTGTCGGCAATGTTGTCGACGGTGACGACGACCGGGGTGAGCAGGGTCGCGGGGATGCCGTCAACCTCGGTGTCTCCCTCCGGCGTTTCGCCGCGGGCCAGCTGGTCGGCCACCTCGGCAGCCAACTCCGCTTCCAGTTTGATCGCCTTGTAGACCGTCATGAATTGGTCGCCGGCGACGATGCGCTGGATGCCGGTGAGCTCGGCGTCCTGACCGGTGACCGGGGGGATCGGGTCGACTCCGGCGGCCCGCAGTGCCGCGATGGCGCCGCCTGCCGTACCGTCGTTGGCCGCGTAGACGCCCGAGATCTGGTCACTGAACTGACCGATCTGGCCGGCCGCGAAGGTCTGAGCCTCCTCGGCACTCCAGTCCGGCGTGTCGAACTCGGCCAGGATCGGAATGCCGCTTGCGTCGATGACCGAGTGGGCGCCTTCCTTGAACAGCGTCGCGTTGCCGTCGGTGGGCGACCCGTTGATCATGATGATGCCGGTGGTCGTACCGTCGGCCTGGAGCCGCTCCACGAGGGCTTCACCCTGGAGAACACCGACCTGTTCGTTGTCGAAGGAGATGTAGTAAGCGATCTGGCCACCCTCGATGAACCTGTCGTAGGCGATCACCGGAACGTCCTGCGCGGCGGCGTTCGCGACGATGCTGGCTGCCGCCGCACCGTCGACGGGGTCGAGAACCATGACCTCGATGCCCTCGGTGAGGGCGGATTCAGCCTGCTGTTGCTGCTTCGAGGCATCCTGGTCGGCGTTGGCGTAGACGACTTCGTAGTCGCCCAGGGTCGCCAGGTGTTCTTCGAACAGCGGGCGGTCGAATTTCTCGTACCGGGCGGTCTGGGATTCGGGGAGGAGCAGGCCGATCTTGATGGCGTCGCCGGACCCGCCGCCGCCGTCGTCGCTGCCGCCGTCGTCGCCGGTGGTGCACGCGGTCAGAGCACCCGCGGTCGCGATCAATGCGATCGACAGGAGCGCGAACCTCTTCCTGGGTTTTCTCATGATGTGCCTCCTACTGTGACCACCCTCGTTGGCGGTGTAACGAGCATGGCCCCGGTGCCAAATGCCGTCAAGGCTTGAACTCAAGAGGCCAGACCGCCCCTTTCGGGCGATATTTGCGGGGACAGACCGGGCAGGATGCCACCGATCCCCGGCAGGATATCGGGGGCCGGGGCGGCCGCCACGGTGCGGATCGGGCCGTCGGTGCGGCCCGCCGTGATCTGGGCGCGATCGATGGCGAAGAGCACCGCGCCGAGCAACTCGGCCCGCTCCCCCAGCTCGCCCTTGACCACCTCGGGCACCCCGGCTGCGGTGGCCAGGGTGGAGCGTTCCAGAGCGTGCCGCAGGGGGCTGAGCAGCATCTCGCCGGCTTCGGCCAGCTCACCGCCGACCACGATGCGGTGCGGGTCGATGAGGTTGCTCAGACCCGCGAGCGCGATACCCAGGTGCCGGCCGGCATCGGCGATCACCCGGCGCGCCAGGGCCTCGCCCGCGTCGGCGCGCAGCACGACGTCGCGCAGCTTGACCTCGCCGTGGCTGCCGGGGAACTTCGCGGCCAGCGCCGAGGCTCCCACCAGGGTCTCCAGGCAGCCGCGGTTGCCGCATCGGCAGACCAGGCCCTGCTCGTCGAGGGTGACGTGACCGATCTCTCCGGCCTTGCCGCTACCGCCGCGATAGACCCGGCCGTCCACGATCAGGCCGGCGCCCACGCCGTGCGACAGGCGCAGATAGGCCGCTTGCCGGACGCCCTGGGCCGCGCCGATGCGGTACTCAGCGAGTGCACCGAGGTTGGCCTCGTTGTCGACGAACACCGGCCGGTGCAGCCGCGACTCGAGTTCCTCGGCGACGGGCACCCCGTCCCAGCCGCGCAGCAAGCCGGCTGTGGCGATGAGGCCGGTACGCGGGTCGACAGGGGCGGCCAGACCCACCCCCACCGCGAGCACCTCGTCGAGGCCGGCGCCCACCGACTCGGCCATGTCCCGGATGAGCAGCATCACCCTGTCGAGTTCACTGTCGGCGCGGTGATCGCGGGCCAGCGGCAGCATCCGCTCGGCCAGCACCTGGTGGCCGGCGTCGGCCAGCGCCAGCCGCAGTTGCCGGTTCGCCACGTGCAGGCCCACCACCAGGCCCAGTTCCCTGGCGAGGGTGACTCGCACCGCGCGACGGCCGCTGCGGGACGTGGGCGTGGTCGCCAGCACCCCGGCGGCGGCCTGCTCCTTGACGATGTTGGACACCGTGGCCGGCGACAGCCCGGTGACCGCGGCCAGTTCCACCTGGGTGAGGGCGCCGTGGTGGGTGATCGCGTCGAGGATGCGGGCGCGGTTGGCCTCACGCAGGGACGACTGCGACCCGGGATTGCGGCGGCTGCTCACAGGAGACACGATACTGCCGAGACCACCAGGACGGGCAAGCTTTCGCGCCGGGCGGGATCCCTGGACGTTCCACAGGTAGTCAGGAAGGCATCGGCGGTGCATGCTTGTGCCAGATTCGGACCACGATTCGGGAGGACCAAGGTATGTCGGGCAAGGACCTGGGCGACAGCGACCAGACCCGCAAGGACACGAGCTACAGTCCGGCGAGTGAAACGGAGACGCAAGCCAAACAGGACGAGTCACCGCCGGCGGCTGTCGACCCGGACGTCGCGGACAAGGTGAAGGTGGCGCCGGGCACGGGCGGACCGGACGATTTCGGGGACGTGGAGGTCAACGAGGAAGACATCAACCTTCCGCCGTTCGGCGAGCACGTTGAGCCGCCGGACTAACCGGCCCACCGCACCGGCGGTGCCCCGCTAGCGCACCGCGTCAGCGAGAGCCCCGCCCAGCCACCGCTCGACCTCACGCTGCGATCGCAGCCTCACGACGACGAGGTGGGGGTGCGCAAGGTCCAGCGCCGGCACCCGTTCGTCGTATTTCCGCCGGGTCGAGATCGCCCACCGCACGATGTGCTCACGGTCACTGAGCAGCGTGCGGATGGGTGGCTCGACGTTGCCGTTCCACAACTCCTCGCGACGAACCCGGCGGCGGATGGTACGGCGGATCACCCGGGGAAGCGTGACGCGCAGAACGGCAGATCGAGCCACACGAGCAGATCGGCACGTTCGGCAAGCACCTCGCGGGCGGCGCTGTACTGCCATTCGGTCGTCCATGACTCCGCGGCGATGAAGCCTCGCACATCATCGGCGAATTCGGGCCGGGGCACCCACTTCGGGCCGTGGAACAGCGCGTCGATCTCCGTGTGTGCGCCCCCGGTGATCACGGCGATCCGCGCGGCGAGGGTAGTTTTGCCCGTGCCGGACACCCCGGCAACCAGCACTCGGCGGGGCCGAAGCGGAAGGGCACCGTCGGCGGAGAGCATGGCCGTCCGACTCATCGCGGGCGCACCGGTCAACGCCTGATGGGTTTCCACTGCGGCGGGTCCTGGACCGTTCGCTGGGGCACGATGCGAGGGGGCACTCGGTGCAGCCGGACCGAGGACCTGAAGTACAGGAAAGCCAGCAACGCATCAGCGATCACACCGAGCACGCCTGCGAGTGCCACGTCGGTCGCCCCCGTGGCGACCGAGAACATCCAGTTGGCGACGCTCAGGACCAGCAACGATCCGACCACGAAGCCAGCCCGTGGTCGCGAGGTCATCCGCCACCAGGCGCGTGGCGGCTCAACCGGCTCGTCTGCACCACGGAAGGACCGCACACCACCGAAATAGAGGAGCAGGTACAGCAGGATGCCCTCCACCGCAAAAATCGGATTCGTGACGGTGTGCGGAAAGGCCGCGCTGTTGAGTGCCAATACGGTCAGACCGGCGGCAATGTAGGCGACCTTCCACCGCGTCTTTCGGATGCGAAGCATGGCCAGAGCCTATGCCCAATGCCACAGCTCACTGGGACGATTCAGGCTGCGGCAATTCGTGCAGCCGCGTCGCAATGGGGACGTGTGCGGTGGAGCTCGGCTCAGAGCGTGTCGACGGCAGCCCGTTCGACGGCAAGACCCGCGTGGTAGCGGTCCAGGTAGTCGGCGAAGCCGGCGACGTCGACAGGGTCCGGGGCGACGGTCTCGAATTCTTGCCCCACGAACACTCGCTCACGCAGGTACCCGTCCAGGTCGAGGTCGACGCCGGATGCTGTGGCCGCCGTGTAGGACGCCAGGACCGCGATGCCCCAGGCGCCGCCCTCCGATGCCGTCTCGGCGACCGAGACCGGGGCATCCAAGGCGCCGGCGAGGAATCGCTGGGCGACACCGGCGGTGCGGAAGAGCCCACCGTGCGCGAACATCGCGTCGAGTTCGACGCCCTCCTCGGCGAGAACGCGCATACCGAGGCTGAGCGTGCCGAACACTCCGTAGAGCTGCGCGCGCATGAAGTTGGCGAGGGTGAGCCGGCTGTCGGGGGTGCGCACGAAGAGCGGCCGCCCCTCGGTGAGGCCGGCGATGGGCTCGCCGGCCAGGTGGTTGTAGGCCAACAGGCCGCCGGCATCCGCATCACCGTCGAGCGCCTCACGGAACAGGGCGTCGAATACCGCGTCGCTGGCAACGGGGTTACCGCTGGCCGCGGCGAAGCGGCCGAACATCCCGGCCCACGCGGCGAGCTCGCTTGCCCCGTTGTTGCAGTGCACCATGGCGACGGGATCGCCGGCCGGGGTGGTGACCAGGTCGAGCTCGTGGTGCACCTTTTTAAGGGGGCGTTCGAGCACAACCATCGCGAAGATGCTGGTGCCGGCGCTGACGTTGCCGGTGCGTGGGGCGACGGAACAGGTCGCGACCATGCCCGTGCCGGCGTCACCCTCGGGCGGGCACAGCACGGCGCCTGGACGCAGGGCACCGGTCGGGTCGAGAAGGGCCGCGCCCGCCGCCGTGAGCTCGCCTGCCGGCTGGCCGGCCACCAGCACGGTGGGCAGGAGTGCGGCCAGGTTGAGGTCGGGAGCGGACTCGGCGACCAGGCCGTCGTACCGGGCGAGGAGCTCGGCGTCGTAGTCCGCGGTGGCGGCGTCGATGGGGAACATGCCCGAGGCATCGCCGACGCCCAGGACCTTGCGGCCGGTGAGCTGCCAGTGCACGTAGCCGGCGAGGGTCGTGATGAAGTCGAGCTGCGCCACGTGCGGCTCGTGGTCGACGACCGCCTGGTGCAGGTGTGCGATCGACCAGCGCAGCGGAATGTTCACGCCGAACAGCTCGGTCAGCTCGGTCGCCGCGGGACCTGTGGTGGTGTTGCGCCAGGTGCGGAACGGAACCAGCTGCTCGCCGGCGGCGTCGAACGCGAGATAGCCGTGCATCATCGCCGAAACGCCGACAGCACTGTAGCTTTCCAGGCGAACCCCGTACTGCTTTTCGACATCGGCGACGAGGGCAGCGTGAGCGGCCTGGATGCCCGTCCACACGTCTGCCAACGAGTACGTCCAGACCCGATCGACGAACTGGTTCTCCCACTCGTGGCTGCCGACGGAGAGGACGTCAGCCGGGTCCTCGCCGATCAGGCAGGCCTTGATGCGGGTCGACCCTAGCTCGATCCCCAGGGACGTCCGTCCGCTGAGAATTGCGGTCCGGGCGGCGTCGAGTGCATCGTTGCTAGTCATACCTAAATTATGGCGGTATCTGCGAGGCAGTTCTCGCCGATCAGGCCGCCAGATCGGTAAAGGCGGAGATCGTCGCGAATCGCCGTGTGCGGTGGCCGCGGAGCACGGTGTGTCGGGAAGAAGTCCGCCTTTACGTGCTCACCTAGGTGTTCTGCGGGAAGCCCAGGTTGATGCCGCCGTGGCTCGGGTCCAGCCACCGGGCGGTGACGGCCTTCTCCCGGGTGTAGAAGGTGATGCCGGCGGGGCCGTACGCCTTGGCGTCACCGAACAGGGAGTCCTTCCAGCCGCCGAACGAGTGGTACGCCACTGGTACGGGGATCGGCACGTTGATGCCGACCATGCCCACCTGCACCTCGTGCTGGAAGCGCCTGGCCGCCCCACCGTCGTTGGTGAAGATGGCGGTGCCGTTGCCGTACCGGCTGGCGTTGATGACGGCCACGCCGTCGGTGTAACTGGCCACCCGCAGCACGCTCAGCACCGGACCGAAGATCTCGTCCGTGTATACGGCGGAGTCCAGGCTGACCTTGTCGAACAGGGTCGGGCCGAGCCAGAAGCCGGATGCCTCACCGTCGACCTCGATGCCGCGACCGTCGATCACGACCTCCGCGCCGTTGGCCAGGGCGATGTCGATGTAACCGGCGACTTTATCGCGGTGCGCCTCGGTGATCAGCGGGCCCATGTCGCAGCCGCGCATGCCGTCGCCCACTTTCAGTCGCTTGACGCGGTCGGCGATCTTGGAGATCAGCTCATCGGCGACGGGTTCGACGGCCACGATCACGCTGATGGCCATGCAGCGCTCCCCCGCCGAGCCGAAGCCGGCGTTGACGGCGGCATCCGCGGCGAGGTCGAGGTCGGCATCCGGCAGCACCAGCATGTGGTTCTTGGCGCCGCCGAGGGCCTGCACCCGCTTGCCGTGGTGGGCGGCGGTCTCGTAGATGTACTTGGCGATGGGGGTGGAACCGACGAAGGAGATGGCCTGCACGTCGGGGTTGACCAGGAGCGCGTCGACGGCCTCCTTGTCGCCGTGCACGACATTGAAGACACCGTCGGGCAGGCCGGCCTCTGTCATCAGGGCCGCGAGCCAGTTCGCGGCGGACGGGTCCTTCTCGCTGGGCTTGAGCACAACGGTGTTGCCCGCGGCAATGGCGATCGGGAAGAACCAGAGCGGCACCATGGCCGGGAAGTTGAACGGGCTGATGATGCCGACCACGCCGAGCGGTTGGCGCAAGGTGTACACGTCGACGCCGGTGGAGACGTTCTCGGAGAACTCGCCCTTGGACAGGTGCGGCAGGCCGAGCGCGAACTCGACGACCTCGAGGCCGCGGGCGATCTCGCCGAGGGCGTCGGAGGTGACCTTGCCGTGCTCATTGGTGAGGATGTCGGCCAGCTCGCCCTTGCGCGCATTGAGGAGCTCGCGGAAGGCGAACATGACGCCCTGGCGCTTGGCAATGGAGGCGTCCCGCCAGGCGGGGTAGGCGGCCTGGGCCGACGCGACAACGGTGTCGACGTCGGCCGCGGAGGCCAGGGAGACCAGGCGCTGCACTGCGCCGGTGGCGGGGTTGTAGACGGGGGCGGTGCGCGTGGAGCTTCCGGCGCCTGGGGCGCCGTCGATCCAGTGGGTGAGGACGGGAAGGTCTTTCATGTCAGTCGATTCTGTTGGGGTGTTGTCCGTTGATCGAGCTTGTCGAGATCCGGTGACCGTGTCTACGTTGTGAGATGTGGTCGCGGGGTCTCGACAAGCTCGACCAGCGATGGGCTGTTAGAGAAGGTCCAGGGAGAGGACCTCGTCGTAGATGGCCAGGGCCTCGGCCACCTCGGAGTCGGTCACGACGCAGGGCGGCACCACGTGGATACGGTTGTCCATGATGAAGGGCAGCAGGTTGCGGGCCAGCAGCTCGGTCTTGATGCGGGCCATCACCGCCGGCGGCACGGGCGCCCTGCTCTCCGGGTCGGCCACGAGCTCGATCGCCCAGAAGACGCCCTCGCCACGCACCTCCCCGATGATCGGGTGCTTGGCCTTGAGCGCCGCCAGGCCCGGGCCGATGGCCTCGGTGCCGATCCGGGCGGCGTTGGCCACGATGCCCTCCTCCGCCATGGCGTCCAGCGCGGCGACGATCGAGGCCATCGCCAGCGGATGTCCGCTGTAGGTGAGCCCGCCGGGGAACACCGTGTCGTCGAAGTCCGCGGCGATGGCGTCCGAGATGATCACCCCGCCGACGGGCACGTAACCGGAGTTGACGCCCTTGGCGAAGGTGATCAGGTCGGGCACCACGCCGGTGCCGTCGAACGCGAACCATCGGCCGGTGCGGCCGAAGCCCACCATCACCTCGTCGAGGATCAGCATGATGCCGTACCGGTCGCAGAGTGCGCGCACCCCGGCGAGGTAGCCCGGCGGCGGCATCAACACCCCGGCGGTGCCGGGGATGGACTCGAGCAGCACGGCCGCGATGGAGGTGGCACCCTCGCTCTGGATGACCCGCTCCAGGTGGTGCAGGGCCCTCGCGCATTCCTGCTCGGGCGTCGTCGCCCAGAACTCGCTGCGGTAGACGTACGGGCCGAAGAAGTGCACGTGTCCGCGGGCGAACTCGTTGGGGATGCGGCGCCAGTCGCCGGTGGCGACGATGGCCGCGCCGGTGTTGCCGTGGTACGAGCGGTAGGTGGAGAGCACGGTGTCGCGGCCGGTGTGCAGCCGGGCCATCCTGATGGCGTTCTCGTTGGCATCCGCACCGCCGTTGGTGAAGAAGACCTTGTTGAAGCCGTCGGGTGCCCGGTCGACGATGCGTTTGGCGGCCTCGCCGCGGGCCAGGTTGGCGGTGGACGGCGCGATGGTGGTGAGCAGCTGCGCCTGCTCGATGATGCCCTTGATCACGGCCGGATGCTGGTGGCCGATGTTGACGTTGACCAGCTGACTGGAGAAGTCGAGGTAGCTGCGCCCGTCGTGGTCCCAGACCCGGCAGCCGAGGCCGCCGGCGATGACGAGGGGCTTCAGTGCACCCTGGGCGGACCAGGAGTGGAAGACGTGGGCGCGGTCGAGTTCGGNCGAGGCCGCCGGCGATGACGAGGGGCTTCAGTGCACCCTGGGCGGACCAGGAGTGGAAGACGTGGGCGCGGTCGAGTTCGGTGGTGCGCTCGTTCAGCCCGGGCTTCGTGTCGGTGGTTGTGCCGGTGTCGATGTCGGTCACGATGTTGTTCCTTCTGCTCTGTGCCCCGCGGGTACCGGAGCGGTGGTGCACCGGGCGGCTGCGCTCGGCAGCCGCCCGGTGCGGAGGTTGTTCTACTCGCCGCCCTCCTTGAGGGTGACGTCGATCGGAGCCCAGTCGGCGCCCATGACGTCGACTCCCTCCTCGGTCAGCTCATCCAGGGCCTGCTGCACGTACTCGTTGGAGTACGCGGTTTCCGGCGGGTCTGTGGTGATGATGGTGCCACCGGTTTCGTTCTTGGTGTTCATGGCGATGTCGACGGTGTTGGCCCAGGCGGCCTCGTCGATCAGGCCGACGCCGTTCGTGGACGGGAAGATCAGCTTGCTGACCTCGTTGGTCATCCACAGCTGGTGCCCGGCGGGCAGGGCCGAGCCGGCATCGGCCACGATGGTCGCGGCGTCTTCGGGGTTCTCGGCGGCGTAGATCCAGCCCTTGATGGAGGCCTTGATGAACTTCACGGTCTGGTCGGCGTAGGCCTCGTCGTCGGCGAGCTTGTCGGTGTTGGCCCAGATGGCGTCCTGAAGCATCGCGGTGCCCTCCTCGTTCCAGTCGATGACGTTGAGGTCCTCTGGCTGGTAGAGCTCGCCGGTGTCGGGGTTGATGGTTTCCAGCACCTGGGCGTATTCGTTGTAGGTCATCGCCTGGGCCGCGTCGATGTCACCGGCGAGGAACGCGTTCATGTCGAAGGCCTGCTGCACGAGGCTGATGTCGCCCACCTCGACGCCGGCCTGCTGCATGCCGGCGAAGAGTTCCCACTCGTTGCCGTAGCCCCAGCTGCCCACGTTCTTGCCGGCCAGGTCGGCCGGGCTGGTGATGTTCTTGTCCGTGAACGAGATCTGGGTGGTGGCGCTGCGCTCGAAGATCTGCGCGACGTCGGTGATGTTGGCGCCCTGTTCGATGGAGCCGAGCACCTTGGGCACCCAGGAGATGGCGTAGTCCACGTCGCCGGACGCGAGCACGTCCTGCGGCACGATGTCGGCGCCGCCCTCCTCGATGGTCACGTCGAGGCCTTCCTCCTCGTAGTAGCCCTGGTCGACGGCCGCGTAGTAGCCGGCGAACTGGGCCTGGGCCACCCACTGCAACTGCAGGGTGACCGGGGTGAGGTCGCCGCTGGCGGAGTCCTCGGTCGGTGCGGTATCGCCGGAGGCGGTGCATCCGGTGAGAACGAGGGCGCTGGCCGCCGCGACGGCGCCGGCCGTTGTGAGCCATCGAGTGCTGTGTTTCATGAGTTCCTCCTTAGGTACTGCTGCGGGGGTGCTGTGTCGGGATGCTGCGGTGCGGGATGGTCAAGCGGTGGGGGCGCGGCGGCTGACCAGTTTTTCCAGGCCGAGAGCCGCGCAATAGAAGAGGAGCCCGAGGATGATGGAGCCGAGCACGTAGGCCCAGGCCAGCCCGTAGTTGCTGCTGGACGCGGCCGAGGTGATCGACTTGCCCAGGCCCCCGACCGGGCCGCCGAAGTACTCGGCGATGAGGGCGGAGATCACGGCGAGCGAGGACGCAATGCGCAGGCCCGTGAACACGAACGGCACCGCGGTGGGCAGGGTGACGGTCTTGGTGGCCTGCCAGCTCGAGGCGGCGTAGGAGCGCATCAGGTCGCGGTGCACCGGGCGCACCATCCGCAGCCCTTTGAGAGTGTTGAAGTAGACCGGCACGAAGACCGCCAGCGCGGCCACGAGCTGCCGGGCGGTCTCGGCGTTGGCGCCGAACATCGTGTAGAGCACGGGCGCCAGCGCGACGATCGGCACCACGGCGACGGCGGCGACGATGGGGGCGGCCATCTCGTCGAAGATCCCCACCAGGGCCGAGAGGATGGCCAGCAGCACGCCCACGATCGCGCCGAGCACCAACCCGATCAGGGCGTTGCGCCCGGTGACGACGGAGCCCCCGACGACGTTCTGCAGGTTGGTGATGAACTGCTCGCCGATCGCGAAGGGCCCGGGGAGGATGAACGGCTTGATCGCCAGCACGGTGACGACGCCCTGCCAGAGCAGGATCGCGGCCACGCCGAGCAGCACCGGTGGCAGCACGGTGCGGGCCAGGCCGGAGCCCGATGCGCCCGGCCGGCCCGGCCCGGCCGGCGCAGCCACGCGCGTGCTCGCGCCGGCGCTCATCGCGTCTCGACCCCGCG
>NZ_PPXD01000017.1 GCF_002909375.1 Cryobacterium zongtaii | reverse complement strand
CGGGCCGGTGACGACGGTATCGATGTCGCCCAGGCCGGTGCGTAGGGCGTGCGCGGCATCGATCGAGAGGGTTCCGCCGGTCACGGCGTGCGAGATCGGGGCGTGCCACGGCATCGGCGCCGGCAGCGGAACGACCGGAGCGACCCCGCCGTGGCCGTCGACCCCGTCGAGCCCATCAGGGATGTCCGGGTCCAGCGCCCCCTCGAGCAACCGGCGGGCCGCTTCGGCGTCGGTCGCGGCCGCCTGCGCTTGGGCGTCTTCGGCCTCGGCGAGCATCCGGCCCACCCCCACGAGCTTGCGGGACTCGACCTTGCTGGTGCCGGTCAGCTTCTGAATCAACCCCTCGGGATTCAAAAAGCCCTGCTGCGCAGCCAGACCGGACTGGCCCAGCTCCCACCGGGACCGCTGGGCCAGGGTCTTCGCCAGCCACGCCTTGCGGGTGTCGAGCTCGCGTTGGGCCCGGGCCAGGGTCTGCTGACCGGACAGGACAGCGGCATCCGTGAGCTTGTCGTAATCGACACTGCAAGAGCCCAGTCGGGCCACGTCGACCGCCGCATCCACCAGCCCATCGCCGCGGGAAGCGGCGAAGATGTCTGCGATACTCGACTGGTTTGTCATGCCCCGAATCTAGCCCGATTCCGAAACTTTGTGTGAGCAAAAGTCAACTTGTGGATAACCTCTTTTTTGGGCCATTCCTGGGCCCCGTGCGTTAGCTTGACCTCATGGACGCACGAGCGATCGGCTATGGGGGACACATGAGAACGGCAGCAGCCAGGGCCACGCGGGCCGGAGCCATCCTCGCCGCGGCTGCGCTCTGCCTGGGCGTTGCGCTGGCCCCGGCACCGGGCACCAGCGAGGCCAATGAAGCGGCGGCACCGTGGCGCGTCACCGAGCACGCCGGGGCAGGGCTCGCCACCGACCATGACGCCATCATGGCTCGGGAGATCTACCCCGGCCACACCCTTGCCGAGCTGAACTACTCGCCTCAAGAGCAGGAGTGGGCGCTCTACCAGAAGCCTCTGGGTGACGCCGCGAGTGTCATCGAGACCGAGTTCGCCGAAGACTACGCCTACTGCTACTTCGGAGAGTCGCACACCTTCACGATGGGCTTCGCCGGCGATGCGCCGGCCGGGGCGATCGCGGTGCTCGATGCTACCGGTCTGCCCTACACCACCATCGAAGGCCTCGGCTTCTCTGCGACCGAGTACCAGGCCGCCGCTGACGCCGTGACAAGCCAGGTCGTCGATGCACTCGACGAGGCGGGACTGAGATCGACTGCAGGATTCACGGTCGGGTCGGATCCCACCACTCAGCCCCGAGTCATCGTGGTGTCGATCATGGGTGACAACGCCGCAAGCCGCCAGGCGGGGATGGCCGCTGTCGGCGCACCCACGATCAGCGCGCCATTCTCGGTGACCGTCCTCGAAGGCGACGGGATGCCCACCGTGGTTGCGTTCTAGCCCGCACGGCTCCGGCTCACATCGCGGCCGCTAACGCAACGCAGTGAGCAGCCGACAGTGGTTGTCGACGGCTGCTGGAGTCGTCCGGGAACCAGGGACGGGTCCATGATCGTTGTAACCAGGCTGAACGACAGTCAGTTCGCGATCAATCCCGACCTCATCGAACGCATCCACGTCAACCCCGACACCACCCTCGTGATGGTGGATGGCGCCAAGTTCATCGTCACCGAGAACCTGGCCGAGGTCATCGAGAAGATCGCGGCCTACCGGGCGCACGTGATCGGCCTGGCCTACAGCGCCGGAGATGGTTCCGCCGGCGACCCCGACACCCGACCGGACGCCGTTGTCCCCCTGCGCCCCCGGAGAATATAGATGGATCCCGCAACCCTGATCGGCATCGTGCTCGCCTTCGGCGCGCTCTTCGCGATGATCACCATCGAGGGCTCGCACATCACCGCGATCCTGCTGCCCGCCCCGATCGTGCTGGTCTTCGGCGCCACCATCGCCGTCGGCATCGCCGGCGGAACCCTGCGCGACACCGTCAAGGCCATCAAGGCGCTTCCCGGTGCCTTCCTGGGTAAGACCACCCCGCCCCAGAAGCTCATCGACCAGGTCGTCGGTCTGGCCGAGAAGGCCCGCAGCTCCGGCCTGCTCGCCCTCGAGCAGGAGGCCGACACGATCACGGACCCGTTCCTGCGCGGCGCACTGCAGAACATCGCCGACGGCACCGACGGTGATGAGCTGCGCATCCTGCTCGAAGACGAGATCGCCACTCGCACCAAGGAGAGCCGTAACGCGGCCAAATTCTTCACCACCCTCGGCGGCTATGCCCCCACGGTCGGCATCATCGGCACCGTGATCTCGCTCACCCACGTTCTCGAGAACCTCGACACCCCGTCCACCCTCGGCCCGATGATCGCCGCCGCGTTCGTTGCGACGCTCTGGGGGCTCCTGTCCGCGAACTTCCTCTGGCTGCCGATCGGCAGCCGGCTGAAGAGGCTTTCCGACATCGAGGCTGAGCGGATGATCCTCCTCATGGAGGGCGCGCTGGCCGTGCAGGCCGGCAGTCAGCCACGCCTGCTCGGCGAGCGGTTGCAGGCCATGGTTCCGATGGCATCCGCCAAGGGCGCCAAGGCCGGAAAGTCGTCGTCCAAGCCGCTCAAGAAGGCCGCGTGAGCGGACGCGGCCGGGGCCGTGGTCGCGGACTCGAGGAGGAACACGAGGAGCACGTCGACGAGCGCTGGATGGCCTCGTACATGGACATGGTCACCGTGCTGATGTGCATGTTCATCGTGCTTTTCGCCATGTCGACGGTGGACCAGGCCAAGTTCGTGCAGTTGAAGAACTCGTTGGCGACGGGCTTCGGAGCGGTGGACGTGGGCAAGGTGGACACCGCGGAGGGCATCGTGGTGCCGGCCGACCTTGTCGACACCCCGGCGGTGAACCAGGATGTCGGTCTCACCGACCTCGATCTCGCGATAGCCGAGGTCAACGACCTCACCGCGGTGCAAGCGGCCATGCAGGCGGCGCTCAGCGCGGTCGGCCTCGACGCCCTCGTGGAGTACACCATCGACGAACGCGGCCTCTCGGTGGGCCTGATCGGCTCCGAGACCTTCTTCGAACCCAACGTCGCCACCCTCAGCGGCCAGGCGGTCTCGGTGCTCGACACCATCGGCCCGGTGCTGGCCGGCAGTCAGCGCGGGGTGTCGGTGGAGGGGCACGCCGACCGGCACGGCGTGACCATCAACTACCCGACCGACTGGGAGCTCTCCAGCGCCAGGGCCACCCAGGTGCTGCGGCACCTGGTGGAGCGCACCGGGGTGGCCCAGGACCGGATCGGCGCGATCGGATACGGTTCGGCCCGGCCGGTGGACACCGGTGACGACCTGGCCGCGATGGCCCGCAACCGGAGGGTCGACGTGGTGCTGCTCTCCAATCAGCCAGACAGCGTGCGTGCCCTGATCCCGTCGGTGCTCGACGGCACGGCCGTGCCCGACGAGACGGCGCCGGCCAAGAGCGTCCCGGCCAAGAGCGGCCACAAGACGGGCAGTGACAAACCCGTGGTCGGCTCCGGCCACTGAGGTCCCGGAATCCGCCGCCGGCCGGGCAGCGTCCGCCCAGGAACAGGCTTGCCCGGATAACCTTCAATTCCAGGCTCCGTCAGGAAGGTCTTTCATGGCCAACGACAAGACCATTCTGATGACCAGTGCTGGAGTTGAAGCGCTCCTCACGCTATCCCGGTCTGAAACCACGCTCTTCCCGTCCAACACGGCGATAGTGCTCGAAGCTACGGCCATTCCTTCCGCCGCGACACGGCAATTTGATGCTGTCTACGGGCGGGCCCTCAAGCGCTATCTCGACGCAGCGGCCCGCAAGGGGATTCGCTTCGCCGGAGCGCCTCCCTTATCCGGTGCACAGGTGCTGCTGGCGGAGATTCGAGTGACACCCCCAAGAGCAATGCGGACGATCGGACGAGAGATCCAAGGCAAGGGGGGGACGGGTACGGAATGGGTGGCTCGATGGACATGGGACCTCGCCGGGATTGAGTCCATCGACGGAGAGTTGCTGGTTCAGACAGCGGTCGATGCAATCACACTGCCCGTGCCCCGACGGTGAGGCTGGCAGCCGCAGCAGCACGATGGTCGAGACCCCTAGCGCGCAGCATATTCTCTCAGTGAGCACCGGTGAGACACATGTTCACAAGACGCGTCCGTAGATGACGACGTCCAGCCTGTCGGCGCCGATCGGCAACGCCTGACGAAGAACTCCCTCTCGTTCGAACCCGAGCCGTTCGGCAACGGCAGCGCTACGTCTATTACCCACCGCCGTTCGAATCTCAATGCGGCGAACAGCAACGGATTCCGCGTGCTCGATCATCCGGGCACAAGCGCGAGTCACTACCCCGCGCCCCTCTGCTTCTTCGTCGATCCAGTAGCCAAGCTCGGCAGTGTGCAGACACGCATCGATTCTCAGAGATACCGATCCGATGGCCGTGTCGCCGCGCAGGATCATGCCAGGCACTGCGGACCCTGTGGCGAACTGCTCGAGCTGGAATTGTGTATACGCCGCGGTTCCCTCCAGCGTCTGCTCGGTCTGAGCCCATGGCTCCCACTCGCGGAGTCGATCGAGGTTTTTGAGGGTGAGATCACGCATCTCCGTGACGCTGTCCGCGGTGCGCAATACCAGCGCATATCCCTCACCCAACTCACCGAAGTTCATTTCTCCAGCCTCCCGCACCGAGATCGAATTCACCAGGCACGTCTTCGCCGCGCTGATAGATTGTGCGCCATGTCGGTCTCGTTCGAATGCGCCACTGAGTCCGTGCTTGCTCCGGAACGCCTCTTCGATCTCGCACGGGACATCACCGCTCACACGGATTCCATGTCGGGTTTCCGGGAGACGGCGGTCGATGGTGTCCACAGTGGGTTGATCGGCCTCAACGAGGACGTCACCTGGCGTGCGTGGCACTTTGGGCTACCTCTGCGAATGACAAGTCGGATCACCGCCATGAGCTCGCCGCGAAGTTTCACCGACGAACAGACGCGCGGGCCGTTTCGCTACTTCACCCACGAGCACGTATTTCGCCCGCACGGAGAAGGCACTCTCATGATTGATCGGGTGTCGTTTGCGGCGCCCCTGGGGCTCCTCGGTCGGGTAGTCGAACGCTTGGTGCTCGCCAACTACATGCGGAAACTGATCGAGCAGAGAAACGCGTTTCTGCAGAAGATCGTCCGTTAGGTGTCCCGTGACCGAAGTGCGTCACGACCCCTGAATTTCGAGGGCGAGAATGTCTCTATGAGCAGAATGCGCAAGCCGCGGCGTCCCGATGTCACGACCGTCGAGCTCGTCGGGGGAGCCGAGGCGCTCAAACTCCAGCTCCACCCCTATGACGAGCGCTGGGCCGGCACCTATCTGGAACACCGGCGGCGGATCAGCGACGCTCCCACGGTAGGGGAGATCGGGATCCAGCACATCGGTTCCACCTCCGTCCCCGGCCTGGCAGCGAAGCCGATCATCGACATCGTGGTCACGGTGGACGACATCACCGCTGAAGAGGACTACCTGGATGCGCTGTTGGACGCCGGATACGAACTGAGGGTCCGCGAACCGAGACATCGCCTCGTGCGCACGCCGGCACGCGACGTGCATGTGCACCTCTTCGAACACGACGATCCTGCCGTGGACGGCTACCTCCTCCTGCGTGATCATCTCCGTACCGATACGGAAGACCGCTCCCTCTACGAGAACACCAAGAGGGAACTGCTCAGCAAACGGTGGGACGACATGAACGATTACGCCGACGCCAAGACTGAGGTCGTCATGGCTATCAAAGCGCGAGCGAGGGCAGCGCGCGGACGCTGATGCCGGGTCAGCAGGTCCGGAACGGGCCGAGGGGTTCCCGCCGGAACAGTCACTCCGAGGGGGCGAGTCGAGCCAAGAGATCAGCGAGGGTCTCCCGCTCGGTTGATGTGAACAGGGAAAGAATCCGCTCCTCGGCCGCGAGGTGATCGGGGAGAACCCTGTTCAGCAGCTCATGTCCGGGCTCCGTGAGCTGCACGAGTTTTCCTCGACCGTCATCGGAGCTGGGTTTCCGGGTGATGAATCCCGCGGCCTCCAGGCGGTTCAAACGCTGCGCTACGGCGCTGCTGGAGATCATGCTGCTTGCGGCCAGCGCTGCAGGGCTGATCCGATACGGTGCACCCTGACGCGCCAGAGTCGCCAGGACGTCGAAAGTGGCGGAATCGACGCCGTGCCTTGCAAAGGTCGCCGAAAGCCGCGCGTCCACTATCGCGGCTGCACGACTCAGACGTCCGATCACGGCCATCGGTGACGGATCCAGATCGGGTCGTTCAATGCGCCACTGCTCGATGATGTGGTCAACATGATCCATGAACTCAGCTTATAGCTAAGGACTTAGCTAGTATTGCTAAGTGCTTAGCAAACGAATGTCTCTCCTCCTGGTCACCGCTGCCGCGCCCGTGATGTGGGGCACGACGTATTACTCATCGACCACTTTTCTCATTGGGGGACACCCCCTCCTCACCGCCACTCTGCGCGCGCTTCCCGCGGGTGTCGTACTGCTCGGCGTCTCGCGCCAGCTGCCACACGGGGCGTGGTGGTGGAAATCGGCCGCACTGGGCATTCTCAATATCGGTGTCTTCTTTGCGCTGCTGTTCGTTGCGGCAGAACGGTTGCCCGGCGGTGTCGCTGCGGTCGTCGGCGGCATCCAGCCGCTGCTCATCGCGGTGCTCGCATCCGGCGTGCTCTCTGAGCGCGTGGGGAGCAGAGTGCTTGTCGCCGGTGCAGGAGGGTTCGCCGGGGTCGCGCTTATCGTGTTGCGCTCTCAGGCTGGCCTCGACCCCATCGGAGTGGCCGCTGCGATCGGGGGCGCGGTCTCGATGGCGATTGGAGTGGTGCTCACCAAGAAGTGGTCTGACGGTCAGTCGCCTTTGGTCACCACCGCGTGGCAACTGCTCGCCGGCGGGCTCTTCCTTGCACTGTTGACCACCGTCCTTGAGCCCCTCCCGGCGCTCGCCCCTTCGCTGAGCAACATCGCCGGCTACACGTATCTCTCGCTCGTCGGTACTGCGCTTGCCTACCTGCTCTGGTTTCGCGGCATCAAACTGCTGCCCACCCACATCCCGGCATTCCTCGGCCTGCTCAGCCCCATCGTCGCACTGACCATCGGGCTTGCCGCCGCCAACGAGACCCTGACCTGGATCCAGGGCGCAGGCGTCGCGCTCGTTTTCGCTTCCGTCACAACGGTCGTCAGTCCTTCCCGTTGCAGCCCGACGAAGCTACGAAAGAAACGGCTTTGGCATCGGCAATTTTGCCGACGCCGCTAACATCCGTTTCCGACCGGCCGATAGTGCCAGTCGTGACGGTCCAGGAACACATCAGCACCGGCGTGCCCGGAAAACCCGCGCGGGCGGTGGAAGTCTACGACTTCAGCCGACCGACGACGCTGGCCCGTGACCACGCCAGGGTGCTGGAGCTGGCCTTCGAGACCTTCGCCCGCCAGTGGGGCACCCAGCTGACCGCCCAGGTGCGGGTGATCTCGCAGGTCACCTGCGAGCAGGTCGTGATGAGCGGCTACGACGAGTACGCGGCCTCACTGCCGGCCACGACCACCATGGTGCTCTGCACCGTCGAGGGCCTCGAAGCGCAGGCCGTCCTCCAGTTCCCGTCGGCCGCGGCGCTGTTCTGGGTCGCCCACATGCTCGGCGGCACCGGGCTGCCCGCACCGCCGGAGCGCCCCTTCACCCAAATCGAACAGGCCCTCGTTCGCCGGCTGATGGACGACGCCCTCGAGGACCTGCGTTACTCGCTCGGCGGCCTGCTCACCCTGCCCATCGCGGTCGGCGGCATCCAGTACAACTCCCAGTTCGCCCAGGCCGCGGCCACCTCCGATCTGATGATCGTGGCATCCTTCATCATCAGGGTCGGCGACAAGACCACGGCGGCGACCCTGGCCCTGCCGGCCGAGGCGCTGCTTCCCCAGCTCGGCGAGCCCGGTCCGCCGGTGTCGGCCACCCCGCCGGTGGACCTGCTGCGCGCCCAGCTCGGCTGGGTGCCCGTCGATGTCTCGCTGCGCCTGGCCCACGCGCGGGTGCTGCCGAGCGCCATCCTGGCCCTCGCCGTCGGCGACGTCCTCGCGATCCCGCATCCCACCCACCGGCCGCTCGACCTGGTGGTGGATGGCCGCACTCTCGCCCGGGCTGCCGTCGGCGCCACAGGCTCCCGCCTGGCCTGCATCATCATCGACACCGAGGAAAAGACTCCATGACGATTCATAGCCCCGCCTCCGCCCAGTCACCGTCAGCCGCCCGCGGCACCGGGGTTCTCGGCTCCGGGCTCTCCGACGGCGTCGCGGGTGCGGCTGTCGACGCCCTGCTGACGGTGCTGCCCACGCCCACCGTCCTCACCGCGGCGGCCGGTTCCGGCACCGTCGTCCTCGGCCGCGCCGGGGGAGCGGTGCACGGCGCCGTCGTCGCCTCGTTCGTGGGCGCCACCTCCGCCGACCTCGCCGTGGTGCTGGCCGATCCGGGCTCCCTCGACGCGGCGGCCGGCGCCGACGGCGGACTCGTCTCACGGGAGGACATCATCCGCCCGGCCCTCGAGCGCGCCGCGGTCGTCCTCGGCCTGGGCGTACTGGGCGACGCGCGGATCGACGATGCCACGACGCTGTTCCTCGACCCGGAGACCGTGGTCTTCGATCTCACCGGCGCCGGCGTCACCTTCGGCTGGTTCGCGATCCGCCTGCGCCAGAACGGTACGGCCGTCGCGGCCGGCGACCGCACCGTGGTCGGCAACCTCGGCCGCATCAACAGCGTCGAGATGGCGCTCACCGTTGAGATCGGCCGCACCCGGATGACGGTACGCGACGTGCTCGCCCTCGAACCCGGCGCCGTCGTCGAACTGGACCGGTCCGTCGGATCGCCCGCCGACATCCTCCTCAACGGCCGGCTGATCGCCCACGGCGAGATCGTGGTCGTCGACCAGGACTACGCGGTTCGGATCACCAAGATCCTCGACGTCGCCGAGAGCCTGACCTAGGTGGACACCGTCGTCGTCGCCCTGCGAGTGATCCTGTCCCTGGCCGTCGTGCTCGGGCTGCTCTGGGTGCTGCAACGACGCCTGAGCCGGGGCGCCGGAGCGCGCGCGAACAATGTCGTCACCGTCGTGGGCCGGCAGGGCGTCGGCCAGAAGGCATCCGTGGTGGTGGTGGATGTCGACGGCCGCCGCTTCGTGCTCGGCGTCACCGAGCAGTCGATCAACGTGCTGCACGACGCCGAGACCGACCACGGCGCCGCCCGGGCGAGCCGCCCCGTGCGGGCCGGCTCCGGCAACGATCGGTCGGCGGTGGCGTTCGCCAGGTCGCTGCACGCCGCATCCGGTGGCCCGACCCTCGTGCCGCCGGAAACCGAGATGCCGGCCGACGAGCCGCCCCTCACCTTCCGTCCGCGCAAGGACCGCAGCGCCGGCGCCCGGCTCGGCGGCTCCATCCTCTCGCCGTCGACCTGGCAACAGACCGCCGCCCTGCTCCGGCCCGGCCGGTGACCACCACGAACCACCCTCCCGGCCGGTCAGAGATCGCGGCTCACGCCGCCGCCGTGCGGGAGCGGCGCCGGCGGCTGGCCCGCGTCTTCGTCATGGTGGCGCTGGTGCTCGTCATCGTCGGTGCCCTGCAGCTCCTCGTCGCCTCGACCGGGCACGCGGCGCAGCTCACCGAGCCGATCGCGCCCACCGACCCGGCCACCCCCACACCGGCCGCTACCCCCGGCGCCGGCCTGACCGTGGAGATCAACGGTCCGAACGGGGCGCCGTCCTCGGCCATCGTGACCCTGATCGGCATCACGCTGCTGTCGGTGGCGCCGGCGCTGCTGCTGATGATGACGTCGTTCACCAAGATCTTCGTGGTGCTCGCCATGACCCGCAACGCCCTCGCGCTGCCGTCGATCCCGCCGAACCAGGTGCTCGCGGGGCTGGCCCTGTTCCTGTCGCTGTTCATCATGTCGCCCATCCTCACCGACATCAACACCGACGCTCTGCAGCCCTACCTGAACGGGTCCATGACCTTCGACGACGCCGTCACGACGGGGTCGGAGCCGCTGCGCACCTTCATGCTCGCGCACACCAGGCAGGAAGACCTCGCACTGATGGTGCGCGCGTCCGACCAGCCCAACCCGGCCAACCCCGCCGCGGTGTCGCTTCTCACCCTGATCCCCGCGTTCATGATCTCCGAGCTCCGCGCGGCATTCATCATCGGCTTCGTGATCTTCATCCCGTTCCTGGTCATCGACCTGGTGGTGTCGGCCGCGCTGATGTCGATGGGCATGATGATGCTGCCTCCGGTGATGATCTCGCTGCCGTTCAAGATCCTGCTCTTCATCCTCGTCGACGGCTGGGGCCTGGTCATCACCACCCTGGTCAACAGTTACCGGGGTGGCTGATGGACTCCAACGCCGTCCTGGACATCGGCCTGCAGGCCATCGTCGTGTCCGCCAAGCTCTCCGCGCCCATCCTGATCACCGCTCTGGTTGTCGGCTTCGCCATCTCCCTCGTGCAGTCGATCACCCAGATCCAGGAGGTGACGCTCTCATTCGTGCCCAAGGCCATCGCGGTCTGCTTCGCCATGCTCATCTGCGGGCACTGGATGATCTCCGAGATCGTCTCGTTCACCACCAACCTGTTCGACAAGATCCCAGGCCTGATCGGCGGAGGCTAGGTGAACATCACCCTCGACTTCGCCTGGCTGGAGGCGGTGATGCTGGCCGGGGTGCGCATGGTCGTGTTCCTCGTCATCGCGCCGCCGTTCTCGTTCAACGCGTTCCCGCTGCGCATCAAGGGCATGCTCTCGATCGGCCTGGCCCTGGCCGTGGCCCCCAGGGTGGTGCCCGGCTACGTCTCGCCGGACACCGGCGGGTTCATTCTCGCGTTGCTGCTGGAGATCGTCGTCGGCGGGGTGCTCGGCTTCCTGGTGCTCGTGGTGTTCTCCGCGATCCAGTCGGCCGGTAACCTCATCGACCAGTTCGGCGGCTTCCAGCTGGCGCAGGGCTTCGACCCGCAGTCGATGGTCAACGGCGCCCAATTCACCAGGCTCTACCAGATGACCGCGCTGGCGCTCCTGTTCGCTTCCGGCGGCTATCAGCTGATCTTGGGCGGCCTGGCCCGCTCGTTCGCCGCGCTGCCCGTCGGCGGCGGCATCGACCTCGCCGTGCCAATGCAGGCGATCACCGCCGCCGTCGGCCAGATGCTGCTCGCTTCGGTGCAGATCGCCGGCCCGCTCATCGTGGTGCTGTTCCTCGCCGACGCGGGCCTCGGCCTCCTCACCCGGGTGGCCCCAGCGCTCAACGCCTTCGCGCTCGGCTTCCCGCTCAAGATCCTGATCACCCTCACCCTCGGCGCCGCCGGGTTCATGGCCCTGCCCGGCATCGTCGCCTCCCTCACCGACGACGCCGTCGCCGGCATGTGGGGGGTGGGCTAGATGAGCGACTCCGGCGAACGCACCGAACAGGCCACCGAGAAGCGGATGCGGGAGGTGCGCTCCAAGGGCCAGTTGGCCCGCTCGCAGGACCTCACCGCCTGGGTCGGCATCGGCGCGGCCGCGGTGATGATGCCGATGACCATCGAGGCCGGTGCCGCGGCAGGTCGGGCGCAGCTGTTCGACATCCGCGCCGTGGCCGAGAACCCCGACCCCGAGCGGGCCCTGCAGCTGCTCGGCGAGGGGCTGGGCGCCATGGGCGGCATCCTCACGCCCATGCTCGCCGTGGTCTGCGTGGCGGTGCTGGCGGGATCTGTCGCGCAGGGCGGCATCCACGTGAAGAAGATCGCGGGAAAGTACGATCAGTTCAACCCGGTCACCGGGCTCGCCCGCACCTTCGGCACCCAGGCGCTCTGGCAGGGCGTGAAGGCCCTGCTCAAGACCATCGTCGTCGGCGTGGTGCTCCTGTCGGTGATCCAGGGCCTGACCCCGGTGCTGATGACCGCGGGCGGCCTGCCGGTGAACGTGCTGATCGGCGCGGCTGGGGACGGCACCGCCGCGCTGGTGCAGTCGGCGGTGATCGCCGGGCTCGTGCTGGCCGCCGCCGACGTGATGGTCGTGATGCGGCGGAACCGCAAGCGCACCCGGATGACCAAGAAGGAGGTCACCGACGAGCACAAGAGCTCAGAAGGTGACCCGATGATCCGCTCGCAGCGTCGTGCCCGCCAGCTGGCGATGAGCCGCAACCGCATGATCGCCGCCGTAGCCACCGCCGACGTCGTGCTGATCAACCCCACCCACTTCGCCGTCGCGCTCCGGTACGAGCCCGGCAAGTCCGCACCCCGGGTCGTCGCCAAGGGCGCCGGGGTGATCGCCGCCCGCATCCGCGAGCAGGCCGAGACCGACACCGTGCCCATCGTCAGGGACATCCCGCTCACCCGGGCGCTGCACGGTGCCTGCGAACTCGGCCAGGAGATCCCGGTCGAGCTGTACAACGCCGTGGCCCGGGTGCTCGCATTCGTCCTGGCCCTCAAGACGCGCGGCTCCCGGGCCGGCGTGCACACCATGACCCAACCCTTTCGTTCCTCGGAGGCCACCTAAGTGAACAGCACGCTCGCAAAACTCGCCGTTCCCATCGGGGTGGTCGGCATCATCCTGCTGCTGGTGGTGCCCATCCCCGCCGGGCTGCTCGACGTTCTCATCATCGTGAACATCCTGCTCGCCCTGGTGACCCTGCTCACCACCATGTTCGTCAAGAAGCCCCTGGACTTCTCGGTGTTCCCGTCGCTGTTGCTGGTGGCCACCCTGTTCAGGCTCGGCCTCAACGTGGCGTCCACCCGGCTGGTGCTGGGCGAGGGCTACGCCGGCCAGGTGATCGCCTCGTTCGGCCATGTCGCCGTCGGCGGGTCCATCATCATCGGTGCCGTGATCTTCCTGATCCTGGTGGTCATCCAGTTCGTCGTGGTCACCAAGGGCGCCGAACGCGTCGCCGAGGTGGGCGCCCGGTTCACCCTCGACGCCATGCCCGGCAAGCAGATGGCCATCGACGCCGACCTCAACGCCGGCCTGATCACCGATGTGCAGGCCAAGGACCGGCGCGCAGAGGTGTCCGCCGAGGCCGACTTCTACGGCGCCATGGACGGCGCCTCCAAGTTCGTCAAGGGTGACGCCATCGCCGGCCTGATCATCATCATCATCAACCTGATCGGCGGCATCGCGATCGGCATGCTGCAGCGCGGCATGGAGGTCGGCGACGCGCTGAACACCTACGCCCTGCTCACCATCGGCGACGGCCTGGTCACCCAGATCCCCGCCCTGCTGATGGCCGTCTCCACCGGCATGATCGTCACCCGCTCCAACGCCGAATCTGACATCGGCGCCACGGCATCGGCCCAGCTCACCCAGTCCCGCACCGCCCTGATGATCGCCGGCGCCGCCGCGATCCTGATGGCGCTGATCCCGGGCATGCCCATCATCCCGTTCATCATCGTCGGCGCCGGGCTGATCGTCATCTCCCAGCGCATCAAAGGCAACGAGGCCAAGGCCAGGGCCGGAGCCGCCGCGGCGGCGGCCGTGGAAAGCCTCGCGCCCCGGTCCGACACCGCCGAAGACCTCATCGAGCAGATGCGCGTGCACGCCCTGGAGATCCAACTCGCCCCCGACCTCGTCGACCTGGTCTCCGGGGCCTCCGACGATCTGCTCGCCCGGGTGCGGGCACTCCGCCGCAAGGTCGCGATCGACCTGGGCATGGTGGTGCCGCCGGTGCGCACGAGGGACAACATCGACCTGCCGCCGTCCACCTACGCCATCCGCATCGCCGGCGTCGAGGCCGGCCGCGGCATCGCCCCGGCCGGCAAGGTGCTCGCGCTCGGCGACAACCTGGAGTCCCTGCCCGGCACAGCGACGGTCGAGCCGGTGTTCGGCCTGGTCGGCAAGTGGGTGCCGGGCGAGATGCGGCCCCGCGCCGAAATGGCCGGCGCCACCGTCATCGACAGGGTCTCGGTGCTCGTGACGCACCTGTCGTCCATCATCACCGGCAACGCCGCCCGGCTGCTCACCCGCGAAGACGTGCGGGTGCTCACGGATGGCGTCCGCCAGGTCAGCCCGTCGGCCGTCGACGACCTGATCCCCGGCCTGCTGTCCCTCGCCGAGGTGCAGCGGGTGCTGCAGGGGCTGCTCGCCGAGCAGATCCCGATCAACGACCTGCCCCGCATCTACGAGGCCCTGTCGGTGCGGGCCAAGGTGTCCGGCGATCCCGAGGGCCTCATCGAGGCGGCAAGGCAGGCCCTCGGTCCTGCGCTCACCGCGCTGTACCTGGACGGCGCGGTGCTCCGGGTGATCATGATCGAACCCGGGCTGGAGCAGTCCATGCTCGAGGGCATGCGCCCCAGCGACCAGGGCAGCCAGATCCTGCTCGACCCGGTTCGGATCGACGCGATCCTCGGTTCGCTCCGCACGGCCATGGCCACCGTCGAGGCGAGCGGCCTCACGGCAGTGCTGGTCTGCGCGCCGGCACTGCGACCGGCCATTCGCCGCCTGGTGTCCGCCCAGGCCGGCGGCCTGCCGGTGTTGTCCTACGAGGAGGTCACCTCCGCGCGGGTCGCGATCGAGACCGTGGGGGTGGTCCGTGGAACCGAGACGATTGCGGCTTGAGGGCGCCACCCTGCCCGAGCTGCAGGCCCGGGTGGTCGCCGAGCATGGCGACGGTGCCCGCATCATCGCGGCCGAGCAGGTCACCGTGGGCGGCATCCGCGGTTTCTTCGCCAAACGCCACATCGAGGTGACCGTTGAGGTGCCCGCAGACGACCCCGCAGACATCCTCGTGGCGGTCCCCTCGGGGCGCCGGCGCGCAGCACACATCCGCGACGAGCTCAGCACCCGGCTCGGCATCGCGGCACTGCTCGACGACGCGGATGATGCCGAGTCGTTGTTGCACGGCGACCGGGCACCAGGGCCGACCTTCGGTGGCACCTTGAGCGGCGCCGCTTCGAACAGCCCCGCTTCGACCGGCCCCGCTTCGACCAGCGCCGCCCCGGCCCGGCGCCGCGCGCGCCAAGCCGCAGCGTCACGGGATGTCGTGTCGACGGATACGCCAGACTTCGCCCGGCTGATGGACGAGTTGACCTTTGCGACGTCCCCCGCCCGGGCCGCCCAGCCTGTGGCTGTGCCGACGCCGGTGCCCTGGGCTGCCGTGGCGCCGACCGACGCCGCGGCGGCCGCCGCACCCCAGGATTCGGTGAAACTCACCCCGGGGGCGCCGCGGATCCTGGCCGGCCCCGGCGACCTGGTACTGCTCATCGGGCTGCACGACGATGTCCTCGAGGCCGCCCGGCTGATCTCCAACGGACCCACGGCACCGATCTTCGACGGCACCGACCACGCCATGACCGACCGGCGGTCGGCCCTCGCCGCGCGGGCCAGGGGAGTCGAACGAGGCCGCGGCATCCTCGTGGTCCAGGGCCTGCCCGCCGGTCCCGTGGCCGCGCCGGGGGCCGACCAGGTCTGGGCCGTGGTGCACGCCGGCCGCAAGCCCTCGGACACCGCCCGTTGGGTGCGGGATGCCGGAGCCGACGTCAGCATCGACGGCATCGCGGTGCTCGGCATCGAGACCACCGCCACCCCGGGAACCGTGCGGGAACTGGGCCTGCCGATCGGCTGGCTCGCCCCTGCGCCGGCGGCGACCGCCGGGCCGTCTGACCCGTTCGCGATAGGCTGAGCGGATGCTGGTTCTCACGCGCAAACAGGGGGAAAAGATCCTCATCGGTGACGACATCGTCATCACCGTGCTCGACGTCCGCGGCGACAGCATCCGCCTGGGCGTAGACGCCCCGCGGGGCATCTCGATCCAGCGCGCCGAGATTCTCAAGGCCGTCACCGAGGCCAACCTCGAGGCCAACCTCGCCGCGGACCGGGACGACCAGGTCGCGGCCGACCAGCTCAAGTCGAGCCTGGGCCTGCTCCCCGCCGCCCCGCCGCCGCCAGCCCAGCCCTAGCCCTCGCCCGAGCACTCCGGCCCGAGCCGGACCGCCAACTGTTGCTCGCGGGGCCTACTCGGCGGCGCGGCGGTCGAGCCTGGCCACGCCGATCTTCGAGTCGGCCATGCCGTAGAACACGAACAGCTGCCCGTCGATCTCCTCGATCGCGGTGGGGAACACCACGTTCGGCACGATGCCGCTGGTCTCGTCGGCGGTCTCGGCCTTCAGCAACGGTTCGCTCGTGCGGCTGAGCACGATCGTGGGGTCATCGGCGTCCAGGATCATGCCCCCAGCGGCGTAGTTCACCTTCTGCTGCTGGTCGAACGCCTTCGCGAGGATGCCGGTGACGCCGTGGTGCAGCAGCAGCCAGCCCTCCGGCACCCGCAGTGGCGCGGGGCCGCCGCCGATCTTGAGCTCCTCGAAGGCGAACTCGGGTCCGGCCAGAAACCGGTGCCCGCGCCAGAAGGTCAGAGCCGCGACATCCGCCACCGCGTCGGCGACGGGCACGTAGCTGATCCAGATGCTCTGCCGCTGGTCGGTGACGCCGGCCGGCACCCGGATACCCTCACCGGGCTTGGTCTCGTCCAGGTCCCACATCGGCCGGTGCAGCACCGCGAAGCTCTCCACGCCGTCCGGTGCGGTGACGGGCTCGGGAAAGAACACGGTGTCCTTGTTGTGGAACAGGTTCAGGTCCATGTCCAGGGCCTCGTCGTAGGCGAACAGGGCCGGGCCCAGCCTCCGCCACTCGCGCAAATCCTCCGACACGGCCACCGCGGTGCGCGGGCCCAGCGGGCCGTAGGCGACGTAGGTCATCACGTGCAGGCCAAGCCGTGGCACGAAGGTGACCCTGGGGTCCTCGACGCCGGCGTTGTTCGCCCCGCGCTCCCAGCCTCGGTCGGGGGCGAGGACCACGCCCTCCCGCTCGACGCCGGTGGGCACGCCGTTCTCGATGATGACCCGGGCCAGGCCCACCCTGGAGACGTTGCCAGCGGCCACGAGCCGGGGGAGCAGGTACAGGGTGCCGTCCGGAGTGTGCCCGCTGCCGGGGTTGAGAACACCTTCGGCCTCGAGTTCGTTGCCGTCCTCCGGCGTCATGATGACGCCCATCCGGGTAAGGGTGTACGGGAAGGGTGCTGGTGTGCTCATGACTAACCTTTCACGCCCGAGCCGATGTCGCTCGAGACGAAGTGCTTCTGGAAGATGATGAAGAGGAGGACCATGGGGGCGGCCAGCACGCAGGCGCCGGCGAGGACGGCGCCGATCGGGTTCGCCGCGGTGCCCGCGATGTTGGTGAGGTAGTTCGCCAGCGAGACCGCGAGTGGTTGCAGCGAGGCTTCCTTGGTGATCAGGAACGGCCAGAGGAATTCGTTCCACGGGCCGATGAAGGTCAGCAGCACCACGGTCAGCAGCGCCGGCCGCACGAGCGGGAGCGCGATACTCCACAGGATCTTCAGCTCGCCGGCGCCGTCGATCCGGGCGGCGTCGAAGAGGGCCTTCGGCACCTGCAGGAAATACTGCCGGAACACGAGTACCGCCGTCGAGTTGATCGCGAACGGAAGGATCATGCCCGCGTAGGTGTCGGCCAGCCCGTAGTCCCTGGCGATCATCACGTAGAGCGGGATCATCAGCAGCTGGAAGGGAATCACCTGCACGAGCAGCATCAGCCCGAAGGTGACGCCGCGTCCGCGCCACTCCAGCTGCGCCAGGGCGTAGCCGACCAGCACACCGAACACGACGGTGCACAGGATGACGCCACCGGCGAAGATCCCGGAGTTGACCAGTCCCTGGAACAGATTGATGCGGCTGTTGATGTCGACGTAGTTCTGGCCGGTGATGTTCCCCGGGTTGGGGAATGCCCCGGCGATGGTCGGGTCGGGTGCTGTCTGCAGGGAGCCGATCACCATGTAATAGAACGGGAACAGGAACAACAGGGCGCCGATGGACAGGACCACGTACCGCAGGATGTTCTGCCCCCTGCTCAAGCCGTCGACCTTGCGGACGCGGGGGCGTCCGGTTCCTCCACGCATGTTCTTCGCCTTAGCGGGGTCTGCTCCGGCGAGGTCCGCTGCGACCGCCGGATTCTGTGCGTTGCTCATGAGTCGTCCCCTCCGGCCAGCTTGCGTTGGGCGAATGCCAGGATGAGCACGCCGATCACGAGGATGACCCCGATTGCGGCGGCAATTCCCGGCTCGCCCTGTTCGATGCCACGCTGGTACATGATCAGCACGGGCGACGACGAGGCCCCGTTCGGGCCACCGCCGCCGGTGAGCAGGTACGGCTCCGTGAAGAGGTTCGCGCCGGTGACCGTGGCCAGGAGCAGGACCAGCACGGTCGCAGGCCGCACGCCCGGCACGGTGATCGAGAAGAACATGCGGATCTTGCCCGCACCGTCCGTGGCCGCTGCCTCGTACAGCTCGTCGGAGACGTTCTGCAGGGCGGCCAGGTAGAGCAGGATGAAGAAACCCATCTGCTTCCAGGTGACGAAGATTGCGATCGTTGGCATCGCCAGGAGCGGGTTGATCAGCCAGGTCGGTTCAGGCGCCAGCGGACCGAGGATCTGGTTGACGAGGCCATTGCTGTTGAACAGGAACAGCCAGACGACGACGACGGCGACGCTGGCCGTCACGTACGGCACGTAGAAGGACACCCGCAAGAACGTACGGGCATGCACGACCTTGTTCAGCGCCGTGGCGAGCACCAGTGACAGCACCACGGTGAGGGGCACGTTGATCAGCAGGAATATGGCGACGTTGCCGAACGAGCGGATGATGGCCGGGTCGGTCAGCACCTCCTGGAAATTCGCCAGCCCGACGAACGGTCGGTCCACTACGGCGCCGGGAGCGGCGAAGAAATAGTCGTGGAACGACATGTAAAAGGCGAAGACCAACGGNGTCCACTACGGCGCCGGGAGCGGCGAAGAAATAGTCGTGGAACGACATGTAAAAGGCGAAGACCAACGGGTAGGCGAAGACCAGGAGCACGAAGAGCAGATAGGGGGCGCTGAGCAGGAGCCCGAGGGGATTCCTTCCCAGCGGCTGGCGCCGACGGCCCCGGCGGGGGCCCCCGCCGCCAGGCCGTGCGGGCCTGGCGGCGGGGCTCGGGGTGACGCTCCCGGAGGAGACGGTCGAGGACATCAGACTTACGGCTCCGCGATCAGTTCATTGACCTTGTCTGCCGCGGCGTCGAACGCCTCGGTGACGTCGCCCTCACCGCTGATGACCGTCTTCGTCCAGGCATCCCGGAAGGCCTGCCAGGCGGCGACGGAGTTCGGCACCTGCGGCACCTCGACCGTGCGTGACGCCTGGTCACCGAACTGCTCGTAGGCCGGGTTCGCCGCGAAGTAGTCCGGGTAGACCTCGGGGAGGTCCTGGCGCAGGGGCATCTGGCCGGTCAGCTCGAGCAGCTGGCCGTCCTGCTCCTCGCTGGTGGCGAATTTCAGCACATCCCAGGCCGTGGCCTGGTTCTCGCAGGCCGTGAACATACCGACGTTCTTCGCGTCACTGAAGGTGTACGCGTCCTCAGGGGCGACGCCGGAGCTGGTGGGGAAGGGAACGGCGCCCCAGTTCACGACATCCTTGTAGACGGACACCGCCCACGGTCCCGCGCTGGCCATGGCGGCCACGCCGTCCGCGAACGAGTCACCTGTGTACTTTTCCTTGCCGGCGAGGTTCTCGGTGTATACGGTCTTCCAGAATTCGCCGACCGCGACACCCTCGTCCGAGTTGAAGGTGGCTTCGCCGTCTTCGACGAACAAGGTGCCACCGGTCTCGTTCCCGTAGGCCGGGTAGAAGTCGAACCAGCTCTGGAAGAACTCGCTCGTCGCCGACGGGTTGATGGCGTACTGCGACACGCCGGCGGAGACCAGGGTGCGCGCGGTGGCCAGGAACTCGTCGTAGGTGGACAGCTCGGGGTTCTCCGGGTCCAGCCCCGCCGCGGCGAAGAGGTCCTTGTTGTAGAACAACATCACCGGGTTGGATTTCCACGGCATCTGGTAGAACTTGCCGTCCTCGCTCGTGTACTGCTCGGCCAGGTCGCCGGTGCGTTCCTCGATGTAGGAGTCGCCGTCCTCGAAGCTGCTGAGGTCGACCAGACCGCCCTGCTTGACGAACTGCGGCACCGCGACCGGGGCGGTGTTGAAGATCAGGCAGGGCGCATTGCCGGCGGTGATGGCGGCGCCGATGACCTCCTCGCTGCTCTTGCCAGCCGGGATCTCCTGGGCCTTGACCTGCTCGTCGGGATTGTCGGCGTTCCAGGCGTCGACCATCGCCTTGCCCCATTTGACCTCGTTCTCGTTGTTCGAGTACCAGATGGTGATGTCGCCGCGTTCCGTGGCCGAACCGGAGTCGCCGCCGCTGGAACAGGCGCCCAGGGTGACGATCATGGCCGCTGAGGTGGCGGCGGCGGCCAAGAGTCGCCGGGTTGCTCGCGCACTGCGGTGCGGTCTTGTGGTGCTGCTGTGCATTTCCTTCTCCATTCATGAATCCGCTGCGGCTCTGCTGCGGCATGGTGTGTAGTTGACAAGGCTCTGTGCAGGTGGGACGACTAGCCGGGTGCCGGGACGGACGCCGAGCCCCGGATGATCAGCCGGGCGGCGGGGAGGTCGACGTCGTCGGCGCCTCCGGTCCGGATGAGCCCGAGGAGCGTGGCGGCGGCCGCGCGGCCCCAGACCAGGGGAGTGGCGCCGACGGTGGTGAGCGCCGGGTACACGTACCGTGCGAATTCGATGTCGTCGAACCCGGTGATCGACACATCCTCCGGCACCCTGATGCCGAGTTCCTGGGCCACCCCGATGCCGGCGATGGCCATCGGGTCGTTGGCGAAGACAATGGCGGTGGGCGGTTCGGGCTGACTGAGCAGCCGCCGTGCGGCGTCGGCGCCGGCGGCGATCGAGAAGTCGGTCTCCACGATCTGGCCGTCCCCGAGACCGGCCGCGCGCATGGCGCTGGTGAAGGCCTCCTGCCGCCGGCTGCCGTGCAGCATGGCGGGGCTGCCGGCGACGTGGGCTATGCGCCGGTGGCCGAGACCGGCCAGGTGGCGCACGGATTCCGCGATGCCGTGGGTGTCGTCGATCGACACGGCGGGGAACGGGCTGGGCTGGTCAGGCCGGCCGAGGGTGACCGTGGGCAGCCCGAGGTCGGCCAGGCACTGGATGCGTGCATCGTCGATGCGCAGGTCGCTGAGGAACACCCCGTCGACACGGCCGTCCGAGACCAGGGTGCGGTAGGTCTGCAGCTCGGTCTCCTCGTCGGGCACGACGCTGAGCACCAGCGCGAGTCCCTCCGGGGCGAGAACCGTTTCGACACCGGCGATGAAGGAGGTGAAGAACGGGTCAGACCCGAGCACCTCCGGGTCACGGGCGATGACCAGGCCGAGCGCGAAAGACCGCTTCGACGAGAGCGACCTGGCGCGCAGCGACGGTGTCCAGCCGAGGGCTTCGGCCACCTGGAGGATCCTGGCCCGCGTGTCGGCCGCGACGCCGGGCCGGTCATTGAGCGCGAACGAGACGAGGCCCTTGCTGACCCCGGCCTCCCTGGCCACATCGGCAATGGTCACCTTTGCGGAGCTCTTGACCGAATCCTGGGTGGACTGCACGGGGCCTCCTCGTTGATGGCGACCGGGCCGCATCCTCGGATGCCTGAACCGGTTTAGGGCAAACCTATACCGGTTTAGTCGGCGAAGTCAAGCACTTCTCACATTGAGGCAGCGGCCGCCCGAGCCTAGGGTGAACTGCACCATGGACTGGTTCGGAACCGGGGACTACGACATCGCACGCGAGGTGTTGCAACGGGGGATCGCCGCCATCTTCCTGGTCGCGTTCGCCTCGGCCTTGGCCCAGTTCCCGGCCCTCCTGGGTGACAACGGGCTGCTGCCGGTGCGCGATTTTGTCGCGCGGGTGCCGTTCGGCCGTAGCCCGAGCCTGTTCCACTGGCGCTACTCCGACCGGCTCTGTCGCCTGGTCGCCTGGTCGGGGATCGTCCTGGCCGCTGCCGTTGTGCTGGGTCTGCCGCAGCTCGGCCCGGCCTGGCTGGTGATGATCGTGTTCCTACTGCTCTTCGCCGGCTACCTGTCGATCGTGAACGTGGGGCAGACCTTCTACGGGTTCGGCTGGGAGAGTCTCCTGGTCGAGGCCGGTTTCGTCGTGGCGTTCCTGGGCTCTGCCGACGTCGCCACGCCGCTGCCCGTCTTGTACTTCCTGCGCTGGCTGGTGTTCAGGCTGGAGTTCGGTGCCGGCATGATCAAACTGCGTGGCGGGCGGGAATGGCGTGACCTCACGGCGCTGTTCTATCACCACGAGACTCAGCCGATGCCCAACCCGGTGAGCTGGTTCGTGCACCACCTGCCCAGGTGGTTCCATCGCGGCGAGGTGCTCGCCAACCACACCGTGCAGATCATTGCCCCGTTCCTGCTGTTCGCTCCGCAGCCCGTGGCCTCGGTTGCGGCGGGCGTCATCGTGCTCAGCCAGCTGTGGTTGGTGCTCACCGGCAATTTCGCTTGGCTGAACTGGATCACCATCGTGCTGGCCGCCGCGGCGGTCGATGACGCTGCCTTCCGGTGGGTCGGCGGGCTGTTCGTTCCGGCCCTGCGCGCGCCGGGGTCGGCGGCCGCGGCGGGGGAGCAGCCGGCTTGGTTCGTGGTTGTGGTGCTCGCCGTGACCCTCGGCCTGCTGGTGCTCAGCTACTGGCCGGCCCGCAACCTGCTGCTCCGCCGGCAGCTCATGAACGCGAGCTTCAACCCGTTCCACCTGGTGAACGCCTACGGTGCGTTCGGCACCGTCACAAAGGAGCGGTTCGAGGTGGTCGTCGAGGGCAGCGACTCCGCCGACCCGCGGGACCCCACGGCCTGGCGGGCCTACGAGTTCCGCGGCAAGCCCGGTGACGTGACCCGGGTGCCAGGGCAATTCGCGCCCTACCACCTGCGGCTGGACTGGCTGATGTGGTTCCTGGCCCTCGGGTCACGCGAGTCCCGGTGGTTCGAGGTATTCCTGGCCCGGTTGTTGCAGGGCGACCGCGCCACCCTGCGGATGCTCGCGCACAATCCGTTCGCCGCGGCGCCGCCGCGCTATGTGCGTGCCCGGGTGTTCCTGTACAGGTTCAGCACGCCGGCCGAACGCCGGGCCGAACACGTCTGGTGGGTGCGCAGTGAGGTGGGCACCCTGGTGCCGCCCGTACGGCTGCCGACCGACACCGAGGACCGCAGCGCGTCGTGACCCGGCCTGGCTGGGCGTCCCGGCCGGTCAGTGCCCGCGCAGCTCCTCGATCTCGCGGCGCTCACGCTTGGTGGGCCGGCCGGCGCCGCGGTCGCGCATCGGCACCAGGGCCAGCTCCTCGCGCGGTGGCGGTGGCGGCGTGTTGTCCACGAAACACTCGGCGGCCACGCTCGGACCCACCCGCTTGACGATGATCCGCGACACCACGAGAACCCTGTCGAAGCCGTTGGCCCGGATCCGCACCTCGTCGCCGGGCTTGATGGACTGGGCGGACTTGGCCCGTTCCCCGTTCACCCGAACGTGCCCGGCCCGGCAGGCTGCAGTGGCCTGCGAGCGGGTCTTGTACATCCGCACCGCCCAGGCCCAGCTGTCCACCCGTGCACTGCTCAACTCCATGCCTAGACTCTACGCGGGCCAGGGCTCAGGGTCAGCGCAGCACGACCCAGAGGATGAGCAGCATGGTCACCAGGAACCCTGTGAAGAAGTTCAGCCGCAGGAACCGTTTCCAGCCGTTGTTGGCCCGTTCGGACTCGGCGTCGCTGATCGACCGGTACGGCCAGGCGGCGAGAACGTAGGGGATCACCAGCAATGCGGCGAGCGGCCCCGGCCAGTCGGTGACCAGCATCAGCACCCCGGCCAGCAGCCAGAAACCGATGGCCAGGCGCACGGTCTGCGCGGCACCGAACGCCGTCGCGATCGAGCTGATGCCGCCCTGCCGGTCGGGTTCGACATCCTGCACGGCACCGAAGCCGTGGCTGGCGATGCCCCAGAAGAAGAACGCCGCCAGCACCGCGACGAGGTCTGGCGTGACCAGGGCGCCCGCTACGGCGAGCCCGTACACTGCCGGGCTCACGAAGTGGATGCTCGAGGTGACCGAGTCCAACACCGGCCGTTCCTTGAAGCGCAGCCGGGGTGCCGAGTACGCGACCACGGCGAAGAGGCTGATCATCAGCACCAGCCAGGACCCGGGGTTCGCGCCGGCGAGCACGAGCATCAGCAGGAGTACCGGCACCGCCGTCGCGACGCCCGAGATCAGCACCGTGCGGTGCAGGCTCTGTTCGAGCATGGCCCCCTCGACGCCGCCCTTCCGGGGGTTGCGCAGGTCGGATTCGTAGTCGAAGACGTCGTTGATGCCGTACATGAGCAGGTTGTAGGGAATCAGGAAAAACAGGGTCCCCACCACCAGCAGCGCGTCGATGCGGCCCGTCGTGACGACGTAGGCGGCGGCGAACGGGAAGGCCGTGTTGATCCAGCTCAGCGGGCGGGACGACAGCAGCACCTGCCGAAAGGTGTGGCCGAGTCCGGTCGCCGCGGCGCCGGTGGGGGGAATCGACTCGGTCATTCGTCCTGCTCCGATCGTGGGGTGGTCCGGCGGCGTATGGGCGGCCGGGTGTCGCCGCCGAGCAGCGACCAGACGGCCGGAAGCAGCAGGGCCGCTGCCACCGGATACGCAAAGTCTTCCACTGGCGCGATTCCCACGAACACTCCGGAGATCAGGGCCGGGTCGTACGCGACGAGCCCCACCCCGATCATGATGTTATCGAAGACCGCGGTGAGCACGAGCACAGCGACCAGGGCGAGCCCGGATGCGGCGTAGAGCCGTCTGGAGGCCGGCCGCCGCCACAGGGCCGCGGCAGCCGCCAGCACCGCGAGGCCGAGGAAGATCGCGTTCAGCGTCAGGTAGCTCACGCGGGTCGCCGCCGCTCCAGCAGCATCCGCGCGCCCTGCAAGGCATTCATGAACAGGTAGCAGAGGAAGGTCAGGAAGAAGACCTCTTCGATCGGCAGCTCGGGGGCCACCTGCAGACCGGTCATGAAGACGGTCTCGCCGCGGTAGAAGATGCCGGTACCGATCCCGACCAGGTCCCAGGCCAGGAAGAACAGCACCCCCGCCGCGAGCACGACGGCCGCGGCGCGGGGCGTCCGCCAGAAGAACAGGCCGAACCGGCGGTCGAGCACGACCATCCCGGTCAACGACACCAGCAGGGCAAGCAGATACGCGAAGCCCAGCATCAGTGCAGAACGGCGGCCAGGGGCTCGGGCAACGGCCCGGTGCTCACGTCCCCACGAATCCGCTTGAGCAGGATCTCGGCGCTGATCAGGCACATCGGCAGGCCGATGCCGGGGATGGTGGTGCCACCGGCGTAGTACAGGCCGTCGATGTGCTTGGACACATTGGTGCCGCGGAAGAACGCGCTCTGCTTGAGGGTATGCGCCGGTCCCAGCGCCCCGCCCTTCCACGAGTTGAGGTCGTCGGCGAAGTCGGCCGGCCCGATGGTGCGCCGCACCAGGATGCGCTCGGCGAGGTCGGGGATGCCGGCCCACTCGGCCAGCTGGCCGATCGCGGCATCCGCGATGCCCTCGACACCGGCCGAACCGGCGCCGTCGATGCCACCGTGGCCGATGCCGGTGTCGGCGGGCACCGGGATGAGCAGGAACATGTTGCTGGCACCGTCGGGCGCCACCCCGGGGTCGGTAGCGCTCGGCAGGCAGGCGTAGAACGACGCCGGGTTGGGCACCGAGGTCTCCTTGCCGAAGATGCGGTCGAAATTGTCGGCCCAGTCCTCGGTGAAGAACAGGGTGTGATGAGCGAGCTTGGGCAGCTCGCCGCTCACGCCGAGCAGCACCAGCACGGCGCCGGGGCCCGAGGTGCGCTTCTGCCACCAGCGCTCCGGGTAGGTCTGCTTGGCCGGTTCGACCAGCTCGGTTTCGGTGTGGTGCAGGTCGGCGGCCGAGACGACCAGATCGGCATCCAGTCGCACCGTCGCACCGGCCGCGTTGGTGTAGGTGACACCCTCGACGGCGGCCTTGGCGCGCCGACCGGCAGGGGTGGGCCCGCTGCGGATGGCCTGCACGGTGGCACCGGTTTCGATGGTGACGCCCTCCGCGCGGGCCAGATCCACGATGCTCTGGATGAGCCGGCTGAAGCCGCCCTGCGGGTAGAGCACACCGTCGGCCAGGTCGAGGTGGCTCATCAGGTGGTACATCGACGGGGTCCGGTCGGGCGAGGAGCCGAGGAACACAGCCGGGTAGCCGAGGATCTGGCGGATGCGCGGGTCGCGGAAGTAGCCGGCAACGAATTTATCCAGCGGCTGCAGCAGGAGGCGGCCGAGCCGGCCCATCCTGGAGAGCACGTCTTGCACCAGCAGGGGCTTGAAGGAGGCAAAGCTCGTGTACAGGAACCTGTCCACGGCCATGTCGTAGGTTTCCTTGGCGCTGGCCAGGTACTTCTCCAAGCGGGCACCGGCACCGGGTTCGAGGCTCTCGAACAGACGGATGTTGTCGGCCCGCTCCGCGCGCACATCCACGGGCTCGGTGTCCGATTCGAAGAACACCCGATAGCCGGGGTCGAGGCGGGTCAGCTGCAGCTGCTCGGCCGCGCTCGTGCCCATCAGCCGGTAGAAGTGCTCGAACACCTCCGGCATGAGGTACCAGGACGGACCGGTCTCGAAGCGGAAACCTTCGGCCTCCCAGAAGCCGGCCCGGCCGCCGAGCGTGTCGTGGGCCTCCAGCAGGGTGACCTGGTGGCCCTCCCTGGCCAGGAGTGCCGCGCTGGCCAGGCCCGCGATGCCGCCCCCGATCACCACTGTCCTGGTCGGCGCGTGTCCGGCCGGCGCTGTTCTGGTCGGGGCGGGGCGGGTCTGGCCGGTTTGGCCGCTCACCGTCGCCACGCCTGCGGGCCGAGCGAGGACGAGAGGGCGATCATCAGTTTCTCCGGATCCGGCACCCGAACGCGGGTGCTCATCAAACTCTGGGCGGGTGTCTCCCGCAGTTTCGCAGACAACCGGGCAAACAGCCGGTGGGCGGCGGTGACGGCGCGGCGGCTGCCAGGAGGCAGGAGCGGCAGCACCCGCGCGGCCGCGTCGAGGTCGGCATCCATGTCGTCCAGCAGCAGGTTCTTCTGCGGTTCGGTGAGCCGGGTGAGGTCGATACCCGGGAAGTAGTTGCGCCCCAGCGCATCCCGGTCGGCGGCCAGATCGCGCAGAAAATTCACCTTCTGGAACGCGGCGCCGAGGCTGCGGGCACCGTGTTCGAGGACGGCCTGCTCCTGCGGTGTCCGGGGGGACTCGCGCAGAAAGCTGCGCAGGCACATCAGCCCGACGACCTCCGCGGACCCGTAGATGTACTCGGCGACACCCGCCTCGGTGAACGGGGCCGGGTCGAGGTCTCGACGCATCGAGGAGAAGAACGGGCGGGTCAGGGCCGGGTCGATGCCGACCCGGCGGGAGGTGACGGCGAACGCGTGCACCACCAGGTTGGTGCTGAAGCCGCGCGCCATCGCGCGTTCGGTTTCGTGCTCGAGATCATCGAGCAGCTCGCGCTGTCCGGCCAGGTCGATGCCTGCCCCGCTGGCGGCGCCGTCGACAATTTCGTCGGCGATGCGCACGAGCGCGTAAATGCTGCGCACCTCGTCGCGCCGGGCCGGGGCGAGCAGTCGGGCGGCCAGGCCGAACGAGGTGGAGTACTGGGCGATCACCGTATTCGCGCTGGCCAGCGCGGCGGCGTTGTAGCTGTCCAGGCCCGTAGTCTCCGCGCCGACCAGGGAACCGGCCGTGTCGCGGCTCATTTCTGCCGCGTCACGGCGCTGAGGGCGAGCTGGGTGAGGGTGGCGCGCAGCTCGTCGGGCATGAGCGGGCCCTGCAGGGCCTCAACCGCACGGCTGGCGTACTCTCGGGCGAGAGCATCCGCGGTGTCAGGGGCTCCGCAGTCGCGGAGGTGCCCGCGCACCAGTTCGGCCTCGGCCTCGGTGAGGTCGTCCTTGCCCAGGAACGGCGCGATCAGGGGCCACCGGTCGGTGGCGCCGGCGTGCGCGATCAGGGCGGTCTGCTTCCCCTCGCGGAGGTCCGCGAGAACGCTCTTGCCGGTGCTGGCGGGGTCGCCGAACACGCCCAGCAGGTCGTCGGTGAGCTGGAAGGCGACACCGATCAGGCGGCCGAACCGGCCGAGGGCGTCGATGGCCTCCTCCGGCGCGCCGGCCAGGACCGCGCCGGCCTGCAGGGGAGCCTCGAAGGAGTAGATCGCCGTTTTGTGTTCGAGCGTGGTGACGACCTGGTCGATCGTGAGGGGGTCCCGGCTGACGGTGTTGGTCACATCCGCGAGTTCGCCGGCTGCGGAGACGAACACGGCCCGGTCGAGCAGATCGAGCAGCCGGCCGCGCAGTTCGGCGGGCACCGGCAGCAGGGCCAGAGCGCGATGCGCCTCGCTCAGGGCCAGGTCGCCGGCGAGGATGGCCGCTGTGGCGGCCCATGCCTCGGCCTGCCCGGTTGCCGCACCGTGCGCGATGGCACGTTCGGTGAACCGGCCGGCGATGTTGGCCATCCCGCGGCGGGACAGGTCGCGGTCGATCACGTCGTCATGGATCAGGAACGCCGTGTGCAGGAGCTCGAAGCTCACCGCGACGGGTGTGGACAGGGTGCGGTCGGTGCCGCCGAAGCCGTCGTAGGCGGCCAGCACCAGGGCGGGCCGGACCCTTTTGCCGCCGCGGCTGGCCTGGTCCAGGGAATCCCAGAGCGCGACGTAGTGGTCGCCGTAGTCGCTGGCGCGCAACCGGGCCGCGGCGAAAAACCTGTGCAGTTCGGTTTCGACGCCCAGCGTCGCGATCTCATGCACGAAAGGTCTCCAGTTCGCGCATCTGCAACACCATCCAAGGACTGAAAGCGAACGGACTGGCCAGCACCGAGCGCCGCAGGGTCTCGGGCTGGGTCCAGGTGAATTCCATGACCTCGTCGGGGTTGGGCACCGGATCCGCGGATGCCCGCGCCAGGTAGACCGGGCACACCTCGTTCTCGACGATGCCGCTGCTGTCGGTCGCGCGGTAGCGAAACAGGGGCAGGGCCAGGTCTATGCGGTCGATGTCGAGGCCGAGTTCGAAGTCGGCGCGCCGGTGCACGGCGTCGGTGAGAGTCTCGGCCGGGGCCGGGTGGCCGCAGAAGGAGTTGGTCCAGACGCCGGGCCAGGTCTTCTTGGTCAGTGCCCGCCGGGTCACCAGGACCTCACCGCGATCGTTGAAGACGTAGCAGGAGAACGCCAGGTGCAGGGAGGTGTCGGCGCCGTGCACGCTGCTCTTGGCGGCGGTGCCGATCTCGCGACCCTCCTCGTCCAGCAGAACGACCAGATCGTCGGCAGGGGCGGCGTGCCGAGATTCGATGGTGTCGAATTCGATCGTGTGTTCTGCTGTGTGCATCACGGGACTTCCTCTCGTGCAGCCAAGATACCCGAAAAAGTACCTAACCGAGTTAGCGATATTCGAGGCTAGCATGGTGCCTATGCCTCCCGCCGTCGTACCCGCCGCGGAGCCGAGTCGAGTCGGTTCCGACGCGTACTGGTACCCGGATGCCGCCTCCGGTGCCGGCCCGGAGCGGGTCACCGCGGTCGACGTGCTCCGCGCCGTGCGCAGGTTCCGCGCGGCCGACGTGGCGATGCGCATCCGGGCGCGCTCCGACATGGACATGAACGACTCCGACCTGGTCGCCCTGCGGCACCTGATCGCGGCGGAGGAGCGCTCGGAGCCGATCGGCCCGAAGGACCTCAGCGCCGTTCTCGGCATCACCTCGGCCGCCACGGCCAAGCTGCTCTCGCGGCTGGAGGCATCCGGTCGGCTGCGCCGGGAGCCGCACCCCAGCGACCGGCGTGCGCAGGTGTTGCACGCCACCCGGCGCGCTCACGACGAGATGCGGCGCACCCTGGGAGCGGCACACCAGCGGATGCTGGCCGCCGCCGAGAAGCTCACCGCGCCGGAGCAGCTCGCCGTGGTGCGTTTCCTCGACGAGCTCAGCGGAGCGATGGACGAGCCGGCCGACTCGGCCGCGCCCGACACCGACGCCCCCACCGCACCCTGACTCGCGGGTTGCGGCGGCTGCTGGTGGCCGAGGGGCGAGGAAACCGGGCGGTACCCTTGAGTACGTGATTATTCCCGCCGCCCAGCACGTGCACACCCTCCTCGCCTCGTATCCGGACTTCCCCCAACCCGGGATCCTGTTCCGTGACCTCAACCCGGTTTTCGCCGATGCCGTGGCCTTCCGAGCGATCATCGACGACCTGAGTGAGCGCTACCGGGGCCAGTTCGACGCCGTGGCCGGCATCGAGGCCCGTGGGTTCCTGCTCGCGGCCGGCATCGGTTACGCCGCCCAGTGCGCGGTCCTCGCGGTGCGCAAGGGCGGAAAGCTCCCCGGCACGGTGCTGACGGAGGAGTACGACCTGGAGTACGGCTCGGCACGCCTCGAACTGGAGGTCGGGCAGCTGCCCGCCGGGTCCCGGGTGCTCATCGTGGATGATGTGCTGGCCACCGGCGGCACCGTCGCGGCCACCGCGCGCCTCATCGAACGGGCCGGCTACCTGACGATCGGTGTCGGCGTGGTGCTCGAACTGGCCGAGCTCGACGGGCGTAGCCGTATCGGCGACGCACCCGTGCACACCATCGTCTCGGTCTAGCCGCCCGCCTTCTGACCCCTGTCGGATGGTGCCTTCGGCACGGGTCGTCTCCGACGGCACAGGTTGTTCCTCGCGGCACGTGGTATTTCCGACAGCCCGGGTTGGAACGCAGGCCGCCGCGACTACCACGTGCCGCCGGGGCTAACCCGCGCCGTGACGTTCGTGGCGGGGTCAGGCCCGGGTGCCGCTAGTAGGCTGCGGGGTTGGCCGACGCCTCGACGGCTGCGCCGGAGAGCACGGCCTTGCTGCCGGACACGCCGAGACGGCTCGCGCCGGCCTCGATCATGGCGAGGGCGTCGGCGTGGCTGCGCACGCCGCCGGAGGCCTTGACGCCGAGGGCATCGCCGACGGTTTCGCGCATCAGGCGCACGGCGTGCACGGTGGCGCCGCCGGCAGGGTGGAACCCGGTCGAGGTCTTGACAAAATCGGCGCCCGCGGCAACGGCCGCGCGGCAGACGCCGACGATCTCGTCGTCGGTGAGGGCGGCGGACTCGATGATCACCTTGAGGATCAGGGGTGCGGGGATCTCGGCGCGCACGGCGCTGATGTCGGCTTCGACGAGATCGAACCGGCCGGCCTTGGCCGCACCGATGTCGATGACCATGTCCACCTCGTCGGTGCCCTGCGACACCGACAGGGCGGCCTCGGCAGCCTTGATCGAGCTGGCGTGCTTGCCGCTCGGGAAACCGCAGACCACGGCGACCTTGAGGTCGGCATCCGCGGGAAGGGTCAGCGGCAACATCGACGGCGACACGCAGACCGAGTAGACGCCGAGCTCAACGGCCTCGGCGATGAGGCCGGCCACGTCGGCCTGGGTGGCCTCGGGCTTCAGCAGGGTGTGGTCGATATAGCGGGCGAGGCCGGCGGCGTCGAGTGCGGGGGCGGGGGTGGAAGAGGTCATGCTCGTAAGTCCTTTGGGAGGGGCGGCGAGGTGTCCGCCTGGCTCGATCTTACCCGGCGAGCGGATGATGTTCCCTGGCGGGTGCGGCATGCTTGAGTTATGAGCGGGAGCGGTGATGCGTGGGTCTACGGCCCCGACGGTGCCAGGTTCTGGGGCCGGTACGGGGCGGCCGGTCTGCTCGTGCACCATCCGGACCTCGGTGTCCTTCTGCAGCACCGTGCCCTGTGGAGCCATCAGGGCGACACCTGGGGAGTCCCGGGCGGCGCCAGGCACGAGAACGAGAGCGCCCTCGACGCCGCGATCCGGGAGGCCGGCGAAGAGGCCGGTGTTCCCGCGCACCTGCTCAGGCTGAGCTTCAGTTCGGTGGTCGACCTCGGCTTCTGGTCGTACACCACGGTGGTCGTCCGGGCGCTGGAACCGTTCGACCCGATCATCAGTGACACCGAGAGCATCGCGCTGCGCTGGGTGGCGCCGGCCGAGGTGCAGCAGCTGCCGCTGCATCCGGGTTTCGCGGCCAGCTGGCCCGCGCTCAGGGAGCGCCTGGTCTGACCGGGCCGTCGCCGGCGGATGCGCCCACCGAGTCGGGCGCCGGTCGGCGCGGCGGCCACGGCACGAGGGCGGAGACCTCGCGCTGATAGGCCCGATAGCCGGGATGCCTGGAGACCGAGATGCTCTCGGTGAAGGCGGTGGATCCCGCGAAGAGCAGGGTCAGCAACACCGCGCCGAGTGCACCCGGCTGCAGCCAGGTGCCGGCGGCGATGGCGCCGAAGCCGGCGATCACCCACCACTGGGCGATCTCGCAGAAGTAGTTCGGATGCCTGGAGAACCCGAAGAGTCCGCTCCGCAGAAACCCCGGGTCGGCCCCGCCCCGCGCACGGAGCACGGTGCGGGAGCGTTGGAAGTCCCACTGCTGCTGATCGGCCACGGTTTCCCCGGCGAGGAAGGCGAGGAACAGCACGGTGGCGACCAGGTCGGCGGCGCCGAACGGTGTCTGTGGGTGCTGCAGCCCGATCCACGCGGGCAGGGTGATGAGCAGCAGCAACAGGTTCTGGTAGCCGGAAATGAACGCCAGGTTGAACAGGGCGAACTGGCGCCGGCTCATCCTGCGCCCCAGCGCCACCCACCGATAGTCCTCCCCGCCGGGCCGGTAGCCGCCCTTCCGCGCGAAATTGAAGGTCAGTCGCAGGCCCCACAGCGTGCCGAGCACGGCCATGACGACCAGCCGGGGATCGGTGAGCCCGCCGGCGACGGCGAACACCCACAGATAGACCGGCGGCAGCACCGACCAGGCACGGTCCACCCAGGAGTACTCCCGGGTCAGAACCGATAGCAGCCAGGTTGTGGCGATGGCGGCCCCACACAGGCTCAGGCACACCAGTAGGGCGGATGCGGCGGCGGTCATCGGGGCGCCGTCCCCTCCGGCACCGCGGCATCCCGCGCCGCGGCATCCCGCGCCGCGGCATCCGGCGCTGCGTCCGCCGGCATCGCCTCGTCGAGCACCACATCATTGGGCGCTTTGTCTGGGCGCAGGCCACGCCAGCTCGGGTGCCGCAGCCGGCCGGCCGGTGTCCACCCGGCGAACTCCACTTCGCCCACGAGCACCGGGCGCACCCACACGGCGTCGGACGCCTCCTCCGACGGAACGTCGTCGAACGGGGTGTCCGTCGTGGGCAGCTCGTCGAGCCGGCGGCGCAGGCTGGTCAGGTCGCGGTCGCGGAAGCCGGTGCCGATCCGCCCGGCGTACCGCAGACGGGCTGTGTCGCCGGCCGTCGGCACGCCCACGAGAAGCGAGCCGAAGGTGTCGCCGCGGTGCCCGTTTCCGGGCCGCCAGCCGCCGATCACGACCTCCTGTGCCCTGACGTGTTTGATCTTCACCCACCGGTCGGTGCGGCGTCCGCTTGTGTAGGTACTGCCGGTCTCCTTGGCGATCAGTCCCTCCAGGCCGAGTTGCCGGCTGGTGGCCAGCACCGTGGCGGCATCGCCGGAGAAGGACGGCGGCACCTGCACGGTTCCGGTGGCCGTCACACCGGCCTCCAAGGCCGCCCGGCGCTCCGCGTACGGCTGGTCGACCAGAGCAGCGCCGTCGTTCTCGAGCAGGTCGAAGACAAAATAATGCACGGGGGCCCGCCGCTGCGCCCGGCGCACATCACCCTCATCGGTGAGCCCGAGCCTGGTCTGCAGCAGTGAGAAGTCGGGCCGGTTTGTGGTGTCCAGGGCCACGACCTCCCCGTCGAGCACGGCGCCGCCGGTTCCCACGGCCGTTCGCAGGTCGTCCACGAGCTCGGGGAAGGATGCCGTGACGTCGTTGCCGTTCCGGGTGAGGAAGCGCACCTTCCCGCCGCCGTCGAGGTAGGCCAGCATCCGGATGCCATCCCACTTCATCTCGTAGGCCCAGTCGGACTCCGCAGACAGCTCGCGCAGGCTGCCCAGCCTGGCGAGCATGGGGGAGTATCGGGCCTCGGTAGGACCCCCGCCGGCCGGTACCGGTCGTTTCGGTTTCATCAGGTGGATCAGCCAGTTGCGTGACTCCGCACCGCCGGTCCGGATGAGCGCGAACTCGTGTTCGGCACCGCCCAGACCGCCGTCCGGTTTGCCGTGCAGGGTGACGATCACCTCATCGTCCCGCCATTTCTGCAGCGAATAGGTGCCGGAATCCCAGATCGACATGGTGCCGGCGCCGTACTCTCCCGCCGGAATATCACCCTGGAACTCGAGATACTCCAGCGGGTGATCCTCGGTGTGCACGGCCAGGTGGTTGTGGGTGGGGTCGGCGGGCACGCCCTTGGGCAGCGCCCACGAGACCAGCACGCCGCCCTGTTCCAGGCGCAGGTCGAAGTGCAGGGCCCTGGCGTGGTGCTCCTGGATCACAAACGATGCCCCGCCACCACCGGCGGGCGCGGGCGGTGTCGCCGTCGGCACGGGCTCAGGGGTGCGCCGGGCGTCGCGCTTGCTGCGGTACTGGTGCAGGCGGTCCTCGTCGGTCCGTGAGGCCGAGCCGGCGCCCGCGTCGATGGCGTCCGCCACCGGGCCCAGCAGGTCGGGGCGTCGTTCCAGTCGCTTCAGCACCTGCCGGTAATCCAGCTGCTCCAGTCCGGGCGACTCCAGCTCCCGCCAGGTTCGCGGTGCCGCCACCAGCGGCCGCAGCAGTCCGCGCAGGCTGTACGGCGCGATAGTGGTTTTGTTCGCGCTGTTCTGGCTCCAGTCCACGAAGACCTTCCCGTCCCGCAGCGACCGGGTCATCGCGCTGAGCACCTCCCCTGGATGGTCCGCTTCCAACGCCCGCGCGAGTTCATGCGCGACCTGGCCCACCTGCTCAGAGGTGTGGCTGCCGTCCAGCGCCGCATACAGGTGGATGCCCTTGCTCCCACTGGTCACCGGCAGGGTGTCCAGGCCCATGTCCAGCAGCAGGGCCCTGGCCCACCGGGCCACCTCAGCGCACTCGGCGAGGCCGACGCCCTCGCCGGGGTCCAGGTCCAGCACCAGCCGGTCGGGGCGGGCCGGGGCGCCCGCCACGTCGAACCGCCACTGCGGCACGTGGATCTCCAGGGTGCCGATCTGGGCGAGCCAGGTGAGGGTGGCCAGATCGTTCACCAGCGGGTACACGGTGGTGCGCGCCTTGTGAGCGAGTTCCCGGCGCTCCACCCAGTCCGGCGTGCCCTCGGCCAGGTTCTTCTGGAAGAACACCTGCCCGGGCTCCTGGGGCGTGCCCACGCCGTGCACCCAGCGCTTGCGGGTCGCCGGCCGGTCCCGCGCATGGCGGATGAGCGCATCCGCGACCGCCGCGTAGTAGCCCAGGATGTCGGCCTTGGTGGTGCCGGTCTCCGGGTACATCACTTTGTCCAGATGGGTGAGGGTGACCCGGCGGCCACCCACTGTCACGACCTCCCGCTGAGCGCCGTCGGCGCTCACAGCGCCATTCCCCGCAGCCCCCGCGCCAGTCACCATGTGCCCAGCTTGCTCCACGCCCGCCCACCGGTCTAGCCTCACCCCATAGGACGGGTGTGTACTGGGCTCTGGAGGACGAACGATGCGATCAATCTGGAAGGGCGCCATCACGTTCGGGCTGGTCAACGTGCCGGTCAAGGTCTACAGCGCCACCGAAGACCACGACGTCGAACTGCACCAGGTGCACGACGCTGACGGCGGACGCATCCGCTACCAGCGCCGCTGTGAGGTCTGCGGCAAGGTCGTCGACTACGCGCACATCGACAAGGCCTTCACCGACGGCGACAAGACCGTCGTGATCACCGATGCCGACCTCAAGTCCCTGCCAGAGGAACGCAGCCGCGAGATCGACGTCGTCGAATTCGTGCCCAGCGACCAGCTCGACCCGATCATGTTCGACCGCAGTTACTTCCTCGAGCCAGACGGTTCCTCGCCCAAAGCCTACGTGCTGCTGCGGCGCACCCTGGAGCAGACCGACCGCACCGCCATCGTGCACTTCGCGTTGCGGCAGAAAACGCGGCTCGCCGCACTCCGGGTGCGCGACGGCGTTCTGATGCTGCAGACCCTGCTCTGGGACGACGAGGTGCGGGTGGCCGAGTTCCCGGCGCTTGAGCAGGCCGTGAAGATCTCCGACCGGGAGCTGGACCTCTCCGCGGCCCTGGTGGACTCCTTCGCCGCCGATTTCAGCCCGGGCGACTACACCGATGAGTACCAGGCCCAACTGCGCCGCCTCATCGAAGAGAAGCTCGAGAAGGGTGACGCGATCGACACCGAGGCCACTTTCGGCGGTGCCGACGAGGAGGCCGGCGGGGGAGAGGTGCTCGACCTGATGGAGGCGCTGCGCCGCAGCGTCGACCGCAGCCGGTCCGGGGACGGTGCCGCCAAGACCGGTGCCGCCAAGACCGCAGCAACCAAGACGGCAGCAACCAAGACCGGTGCCACCAAGACCAAGGCCGCCACGAAGAAGCCCGCCGCCAGGAAAGAAGCCTGAGCCTCTACGGTGGCCGCTCGATAGACTCGTGTCGTGACCGGACCCGTTCCACCTCACCTCAGCTCCAGGGTGCTGACGGTCCCGAATGTGCTCAGTTTCCTGCGACTGGCGCTCGTCCCGGTCTTCCTCACCCTGCTGGTGCGCGGTGAGGACGCCTGGGCGCTCCTGGTCCTCGCGGTGGCCAGCCTCACCGACTACCTCGATGGCGTGATCGCGCGAAGGTTCAACCAGATCACCCGGCTCGGCCAACTGCTCGACCCGGCCGCGGACCGGCTCTACATCTTTGCCGCACTCGTCGGGCTCGCCTTTCGCGATCTGGTGCCGTGGTGGATCGTTGCCGTCGTCGTCGGTCGCGATGTGTTCCTGCTCGGCTTGGGAGTTGTGCTGGCCAACCATGGTTTCGGCCCGCTTCCTGTGCATCAGCTGGGCAAGGTGGCCACGTTCTGCCTCTTTTATGCCCTCCCGATGATCATGCTCGGCCAGGCGTTCCCCGAGCTGTCCTGGTGGTCGCAGCCCGTCGGCTGGGCGTTCGGTCTCTGGGGCGCCTACCTCTACTGGTGGGCCGGGGCCATCTACGCGATTGAAACGGTTCGGGTGATTCGGCTTCCGCGCGCTTGAAGGTCCGTTCCATCCGATACGATTTACCCAGTAGGAGGTGCACCGTGGTCGATCCCGACGACAAGAAAGAACCCGTGCGTAAGGTGGCGCCTGAGAATGCCACGGGCAACGTCGACACGACGATGACGTTCAGCCAGGAGTTCGCGGCGTCCTTGGCCGCGCTCGACGCCAACGTCACCGTCGAGGAGCAGGAGGCCATTGCGGCGCTGCCCTCAGGGTCAGCCCTCCTGGTGGTGCGCCGCGGTCCCAATTCGGGTGCGCGTTTCCTCCTGGATGCCGATGTCACCACGGTGGGACGACACCCGAATGCCGACATCTTCCTCGATGACGTCACGGTGTCGCGTCGCCATGCCGAATTCCTGCGCAACGGCCGCATCTTCCAGGTGAAAGACCTGGGATCGCTCAACGGCACCTATTTTGACGGCGAACGCATCGACCTGGCCGTCCTCACCGACGGATCCGAAGTTCAGGTCGGCAAATTCCGCCTCACGTTCTACGCCTCGCGGCTCGACCTCGTTCACCTGGCGAGCGACTAGTGTCGGCGTCCTCCGCCCAGGCCAGACTGCCGGGCGCGACGTCACTCTTGAGTATCGGCCAGGTCCTGGCCCGGTTGACACCGGAATTCCCGGACCTGACCCCGTCCAAACTGCGGTTCCTTGAGGAACAGGGGCTTGTCTCCCCGGCACGCACGGAGTCCGGCTACCGCAAGTTCAACGGCGGCGACGTTGACAGGCTGCGCCTGATCCTGTCGATGCAGCGCGACCACTACCTGCCGCTGAAGGTGATCCGCGCCTACCTCGACGACCTCGACGCGGGCCTGTCACCGGTTCTTCCCGGCGGCGGGGCACCCGGTCCGAGCATGCTCGTGATCGCGCGACGCTTCACCCGCGAGGACCTCCTGCGCGAGTCCGGAGCCTCCTCCACTCTTCTGCACGACGCCGTCACCGCGTCGATCATCGTGCCGGCCGAACACTACGGCGACGACGCCCTCAAGGTGCTCCGCGCCCTGGTCGACCTGCAGCAGAGCGGGATCGAACCCAGGCACCTCCGCGGCTTCCGCGGTGCGGCCGAACGCGAGCTCGGCCTGATCGAGAGCGCCCTGGTTCCGCTGGCCCGCCGCAAAGACGCCTCCAGCCGCGCCAAGGCGGCCGAAATGGCCGTGGAGATCGCCGGGCAGCTCGAAGTGATCCGTGGCAGCCTGATCCGCTCCGCCCTGGGCCGCCTGACCAAATAAGTCGTAGACTGAAAGTTCAACGCACCGAGAACCAGCGTTCTCTCGACACGCCGACACGTTCGGGCGGATGTCATCGGTAGGGGCCGTCGGTCTCGCTAACGTTGAAGTGCGGCCTGAAGGTTCGCATCCACCCCCGAGAGGCGTTCTGTATGAGTGAACTCAATCCCCGAGATGATTCGTCTCGGTACGGTCAGGGGCTGCTCTTCACCGACGGGATGCCCGAGCTCGACGAGAACTCCGGCTACCGGGGTGCCGTCGCGGCGCGCGCCGCGGGTATCAGCTACCGCCAGCTCGACTACTGGGCCCGCACCGAACTCGTGGAGCCCACGGTTCGCGGCGCGGCCGGCTCCGGCTCGCAGCGGCTCTACGGCTTCCGCGACATCCTGGTACTCAAGCTCGTCAAACGTCTGCTCGACACCGGCATCTCCCTGCAGCAGATCCGCACCGCGGTCAACCAGCTGCGCGAATCTGGCGTCAACGACCTGGCCCAGACCACCCTCATGAGCGACGGCGCCAGCGTCTACCTCTGCACCTCCAACGACGAGGTCATCGACCTCGTCAGCCGCGGCCAGGGTGTCTTCGGCATCGCCGTCGGCAAGGTCCTGCGCGAGGTGGAAACCACCCTCGTCGAACTCGACACCCAGACGGCCGACCCGTCCGACGAGCTCGCCGCCCGTCGCGTCTCCCGCAAGGTCTCCTAGCCGCACGAACTGTGAGAAAAGCCCCGAAAACGCTCGCGTTTCGGGGCTTTTCTCACAGCTCGAGAGCTCTTAGCGCGCGGGGACTTCCGCGTACTCGCCGATGCGTGCGGTGCGCAGGACCCGGTCCAGCAGCTGGTCGAAGTAGTGCGCCATCTCCTGGGCGCTGTCGCCCGGCCAGGTGTGCAGGGGCTTCGCGGCGCCCTGGGCCTGCTGCAGGCTGGTGCGCTCCGGAAGCTGCGGGCTGAGCACCAGCGGTCCGAACATGTCGCGCAGTTCCTTGATCCGGAACTGGTGCTCCAGTGACGCGGTGCGGGCGCGGTTGACGATGATGCCCAACGGCTGCAGTCGGGGGCTGAGGCCACGACGGATTTCCTCGATCGCGCGCAGGGCACGGTCGGCGGCGGCCACCGAGAACAGGCCGGGCTCGGTGACCACGGCAACCCGGTCGCTGGCGGCCCACGCGGTGCGGGTGAGCGCGTTCAGCGAGGGGGCACAGTCGATCAGCACGAGGTCGTAGTCCTTCTCCACCGTGGAGAGGGCCTCCTCGAGCTTCCAGATGTCCCGGATGCTGGGGTGCGGGCCGTCGAAATTAATGGCGGAGGGGCTGCCGATCATGACGTCGATCGTGCCGGGGCGACCGCGGGTCCAGCCGCTGGGCGCGATGGCGGCCCGAACGACTTTTTCCTTCGGCGAAGCCAGCACGTCGGCGACATTGAGGTGGCCGGCGAGCTGGATGTCGAGCCCGGTAGAGACATCTGATTGCGGATCGAGGTCGACCACGAGGGTCCGAACACCGCGGGCGAAGGCGGCAGAAGCCAGACCAAGGGTTACCGTGGTCTTGCCTACCCCTCCCTTGAGGGAGCTAACGCTAAGTACGTGCACAAGTAGATACGTTACCTTCACTAGTCTTAGAGAACCTAACCGTCAGCTGTGTGCCGCTCCCGGATCGAAAGGTCTCTATGTTCACCAAAATCCTCGTCGCCAACCGTGGAGAGATAGCAATCCGCGCGTTCCGCGCCGCCTATGAACTGGGCGCGAAAACCGTCGCCGTCTTCCCGTTCGAAGACCGCAATTCACTGCACAGGCTGAAGGCCGACGAGGCTTACGAGATCGGCGAACCCGGACACCCCGTCCGCGCCTACCTCGATGTGTCCGAGATCATCCGGGTGGCCAAGGAGAGCGGCGCAGACGCCATCTACCCCGGCTACGGATTCCTCTCCGAGAACCCCGAGCTCGCCGAAGCGGCCAAGGCCGCCGGCATCACCTTCATCGGGCCGGGCTCGCACGTGCTCGAGATGGCCGGCAACAAGGTCACCGCCAAGGAACACGCCATCGCTGCCGGTGTGCCCGTCCTCAAGTCCAGCGCGCCGTCGCGAGACGTCGAGGAGCTCATCGCGGCCGCAGAGGAGATCGGCTTCCCCATCTTCGCCAAGGCCGTCGCCGGCGGCGGTGGACGCGGCATGCGCCGCGTCGCCTCCATGGCCGACCTGCGCGGTTCCCTCGAAGAGGCCATGCGCGAGGCCAACAGCGCCTTCGGTGACCCCACCATGTTCCTCGAGCAGGCCGTGCTGCGGCCCCGCCACATCGAGGTGCAGATCCTTGCGGACGCCACGGGCGAGACCGTGCACCTGTTCGAGCGCGACTGCTCGGTGCAGCGCCGCCACCAGAAGGTCATCGAGATCGCACCGGCCCCCAACCTGCCGGAGGAAATCCGTCAGCGACTGCACGCCGACGCCGTGGCCTTCGCCAGGTCGATCGGTTACGTCAACGCCGGCACCGTCGAATTCCTGCTCGACACCGTCGGCGAACGCGCCGGCCAGCACGTGTTCATCGAGATGAACCCGCGCATCCAGGTGGAGCACACCGTGACCGAGGAAGTCACCGACGTCGACCTCGTGCAGTCCCAGATCCGCATCGCCGCGGGGGAGACCCTGGCCGACCTCGGCCTGGGCCAGGACACGATCAAACTGCGTGGCTTCGCCCTGCAGTGCCGCATCACCACAGAGGACCCCACCGCGGGATTCCGCCCGGACACCGGCAAGATCACCACTTACCGCTCGCCCGGAGGCGCCGGCATCCGCCTGGACGGCGGAACCATCAACCCCGGCGCGCAGATCAGCCCGCACTTCGACTCGATGCTCGCCAAGCTCACCTGCCGCGGCCGCGACTACGCGTCCGCCGTCACCCGCTCCAAGCGCGCGCTGGCCGAGTTCCGCATCCGCGGCGTCTCCACCAACATCGCCTTCCTGCAGGCCGTGCTGGAAGACCCCGACTTCGCCAACGGCGACCTGAGCACCTCCTTCATCGACGAGCGTCCGCAGCTGCTGCGTGGCCGGGCTTCCAAGGACCGCGGCACGAAGATCCTCAACTGGCTCGCCGACGTCACCGTGAACCAGCCCAACGGTGTGCCCCTGACCCTGCTGAACCCCGCAGAGAAGCTGCCCAAGCTCGACCTGTCCATTCCGGCGCCGGAGGGTTCGCGGCAGAAGCTGCAGCTGCTCGGCCCGGTCGGCTTCGCCAGCGCCTTGCGCGCCCAAACGGCGCTGGCCGTCACCGACACGACCTTCCGTGACGCCCACCAGTCGCTGCTGGCCACCCGGGTGCGCACCAAGGACCTCGTCGCCGTGGCTCCCTACGTGGCGAGGCTCACCCCCGAACTGCTCTCGGTCGAGGCCTGGGGCGGTGCCACCTACGACGTGGCCCTCCGCTTCCTCGGCGAAGACCCGTGGGAGCGTCTCGGCGCCCTGCGCGAGGCCCTGCCGAACATCAACATCCAGATGCTGCTGCGCGGCCGCAACACCGTGGGCTACACCCCGTACCCCACCGAGGTGACGGATGCGTTCGTCCGCGAGGCCAGCGATTCAGGTGTTGACATCTTCCGCATCTTCGACGCTCTCAACGACGTCAACCAGATGCGCCCGGCCATCGACGCCGTGCTGAACACCGGCGACAGCGTTGCCGAGGTGGCGCTCTGCTACACCGGCGACCTGCTCGACCCTGCCGAGGACCTCTACACGCTCGACTACTACCTGCGCCTCGCCGACCAGATCGTGGCGTCCGGCGCGCACATCCTGGCCATCAAGGACATGGCCGGGCTGCTGCGGCCCGCCGCCGCCGCGAAGCTCGTCACCGCGTTCCGCGAACGCTTCGACCTACCGGTGCACGTGCACACGCACGACACCCCCGGCGGCCAGCTGGCGACCCTGCTGGCGGCCTCCCAGGCCGGAGCCGACGCCGTGGACGTGGCCAGCGCCCCGATGGGCGGCACCACCAGCCAGCCGTCGGCGTCCTCCCTCGTGGCCGCGCTCGCTCACACCGAACGGGACACCGGCATCTCCCTGCAGAACGTCTGCGACCTCGAGCCGTACTGGGAAGACGTGCGCCGGGTCTACCACCCCTTCGAATCGGGCCTCCGCGCCCCCACCGGCCGGGTGTACAAGCACGAGATCCCGGGCGGGCAGCTGTCCAACCTGCGCACCCAGGCCATCGCGCTCGGCCTCGCCGATGACTTCGAGCTCATCGAAGACATGTACGCGGCAGCGAACGAGATCCTGGGCCGCGTGCCCAAGGTGACTCCGTCCTCCAAGGTCGTCGGTGACCTGGCCCTGTACCTCGCGGCCGTGAACGCCGACCCGGCCGATTTCGAAGCCAATCCTTCCAAGTACGACGTGCCGGACTCCGTGGTGGGCTTCATGGCCGGCGAACTCGGCGACCTGCCGGGCGGCTGGCCGGAGCCCTTCCGCAGCAAGGTGCTCGAGGGCCGAAGCATCCGGGTGAGCACGACCGAGCTGACCGACGAGGAACGTACCGCCCTCGACGCCGACAGCCCCACTCGACGCGCCATGCTCAACCAGCTGCTCTTCCCGGCTCCCACCCGGACCTTCCAACAGATCCGCGAACTCTTCGGCGACCTGTCCGTGGTCGACACCGTCGACTACCTTTACGGTCTGCGACAGGGCACCGAACACTCGGTCGAGATCGACAAGGGTGTGCGGCTCTACGTCGGGCTCGAGGCGATCGGCGAGGCCGACGAGAAGGGCATGCGCACCGTCATGACCATTCTCAACGGGCAGCTGCGTCCGGTCTTCGTGCGTGACCGCAGCATCGCGGTGGTCAGCAAGGCGGCCGAGAAGGCCGACGCCAACCAGCCCGGCCAGATCGCCGCACCGTTCTCCGGTGTGGTCACCCTGCAGGTCGCCGATGGCGACCACGTGACCGCCGGCCAGAGCGTCGCCTCGATCGAGGCCATGAAGATGGAAGCAGCCATCACCTCGCCCATCGCCGGCGTCGTCGAAAGGGTCGCGATCCCCGCCACCCAGCAGGTCGACGCGGGTGACCTGCTCGTAGTGGTGCGGCCACGCTAGGCTGAGGCCTGATTTGGGGCGCATTCGTGGCCCGCGAAAAAACGAGGAGTCTGCTGTGACAGATCGACGGACAGACGATGCCCAACCGCACGATGAAGGCGACGGCCAGCTGAGCCCGGCCCCGGCAGGGGCCGGGTCGCCGGTGTCCGGCGCTGCCAGAGCGCGACCGGGTGACGAGTACCACAGCGAACTCCCGCCGCACACCTTCGACAACCTCGCGGCCGCCCTGCCGGAGAGCTTCGTCTCGCTCGGCGCCGCCGGCCTGCCCAGGTCCGCTGTCGCGCCCCGCGCCGCGCACGACCCGGCCACCCCGATGGCGGGCGCACACCCCGGCACTCACACCATCGAGATCGTCACCCCGCAGCCGGCGCGAGGCGTCACAGCTCCGCTGGGCGCGAGCGGCACCGCAGCGGCAGCGCTGTCCCGCAGCATCGGACCCACGAGCGCGGCAACGGCCAGCCGGCGCGACCGCACCCGAACGGATGCCGTCGCCCCGGAATCCGCATCGATGCTCACCTCCGACCGGCTGCTGGAGATCAACCGCAAGACCCGGCGCCCGCCGAACGGCAGCTGGAACCGGTTCGTTTACAACGCCACCTTCCACCTGGTCAACCTGGGCGATTCGGCCGCCGTGCGCGCGCACCAGGCCATGGACGAACGCATCCAGAAGCAGTTCGAGGGCGGCGCGAGGTTCGTCCCGATCCTCACCCGCAAGGGCGGAGTGGGGAAGACCACCGTCACCGCACTGCTCGGGATGGCCATGGCCGACGCCAGGGAAGACCGCATCATCGCCGTCGACGCCAACCCCGACCGCGGCACCCTGAGCGAACGGGTCTCCAAGCAGACCAGGTCGACGGTGCGCGACGTCGTGACCAAGGCCGCCTCCATCGGCGGTTTCACCGATTTCTCGGCGTTGGTATCCAGGGACGAGACCCGTCTGGACATCCTGGCCAGCGACACCGACCCGCTCCTGTCCGAGGCGTTCGACGAGAACGACTACAACGTCGTCGCCGACCTGGCGGCCCGGTTCTACTCGATCGTCCTGACCGACTGCGGCACCGGGATCGTGCACTCGGTCATGCGAGCGACCCTGCAGCGCGCCGATTCCATCGTGATCGTGTCCGGCGGCAGTGTCGATGAGGCCCGGTTGGCCTCCGAAACGCTGACCTGGCTCGAGGCCAACGGTTACGGTGAACTCGTTCGCAACGCCATCGTCGCCCTCAATACCGCGACCCAGGGCACCAACCTGGTCAAGCTCGAGGAGATCGAGTCGCACTTCCGGTCCCGGGTACGCGAGATCGTGCGGATCCCGTACGACCCGCAGTTGGCCGCCGGCAGTGTGGTGTCCTTCAAGGACCTCAAGCCGATCACCCGACTGGCCGCGCGTACCCTCGCTGCCCTCGTCGTCGAAGGGTTGCCGGCCGAGCGCCGCGCTTGACTCCCTCGCACCGTATCCGTTCCATCCGTTTCATCTGATCCATCCGTTCATCCCGAAGAGAGTTTCCCCGTGCCCGAACGCCAGATCCGCCTGCTGGGCGATCCCGTCCTCAAGACCCGCTCAGAGCCGATCGGCACCATCGACGCCCGGGTGCGCAGCCTCGTCGAAGACCTGGTGGACAGCGTGAAGCTGCCGGGCCGGGCCGGCGTTGCCGCGGCCCAGATCGGCGTGAACCTGCGTGCCTTCAGCTACAACATCGACGGGGACATCGGCTATATCCTCAACCCGGTTCTGGTGGAGCTGGCGGGGGAGCCGGCGATGGTCGACGAGGGTTGCCTGTCGGTGCCCGGCCTGTGGTACCCGACCAAGCGCTACCCGTTCGCCAGGGTTACCGGCATCGACCTGGACGGCAACCCCGTCGCGGTATCCGGCGAGGGCCTGATGGCGCAGGCTCTGCAGCACGAGACCGACCACCTCGACGGGCTGCTCTACCTGGACCGGCTCGACAAGGAAAACCGCCGTGCGGCGATGAAGGAAGTGCGCGAGTCCGACTGGTTCTAACCTGTAGAGGTTGTTGCCAACACAGACGAACGAGCTGCCCCGCTGTAGCAGGGCAGCTCGTTCGTGTGTGCGCGCCTAGTCTTGTGCGGTCTCGCGCACCGGCACGGCTGCCGTCATCGGGTTCGCACCGTAGAGGTTCTGGATCTCGGCGGCGAAGTCCCGGAGGATCACGTCCCGCTTGATGCTCATCTTCGGCGTGAGGTAGCCTGCGGCCTCGGTGAGTTCGATGGGCAGCACCACGAATTTGCGGATGGACTCCGCCCTGGACACCGTCTCGTTGGCGTGGTCGATCGCCCGTTGGACCTCGGCAAGGACCTTCGGGTGCACCGACGCGTCCATGAGGGACATCCCGGCGTCTTCGTGGTTGTTGTTCAACCAGACCGGCAACATCTCGGGGTCGAGGGTGACCAGCGCCGCGATGAACGGTTTCTGGTCGCCGACCACGACGACCTGGCCGACCAGCGGGTTCGACCGGATCGGGTCTTCGAGGGCTGCCGGAGCGACGTTCTTGCCGCCGGCGGTCACGATGATCTCTTTCTTGCGCCCGGTGATCGAGAGGAACCCGTCGTCGTCGAGGGCACCGATATCACCGGTCTTCAGCCAGCCGTCGTCGAAGACGGCGGCGGTGGCCTCCGGGTTCTTCCAGTACTCGGTGAAGACGTTGACACCCTTGACCTCGATCTCACCGTCGTCCATCACCCGCACCGAGACACCGGGCAGTGCCGGGCCGACACTGCCGATCTTGGACTTGGTTGCCAGGTTCACCGTGGCGGGGGCCGTGGTCTCGGTCAGGCCATAGCCCTCGAGGATGACGATGCCCAAGCTGTGGAAGAAGTGGCCCAGGTGAGCGCCGAGCGGCGCGGAGCCGGAGACGGCGAATTTGACGTTGCCGCCCATCGCGGTGCGCAGCTTGCTGTAGACCAGCCTGTCGAACAGCGCGAACTTGATCTTCATGCCCAGCGGGATCCGCTCGCCGGCCTCGACCAGCTTGGAGTGCGCCACGGCGACCTCGGAGGCGGCCTCGAAGATCTTCCCCTTGCCGCCGGCCTCGGCCTTCTGCTCGGCGGAGTTGTAGACCTTCTCGAAGACCCGGGGGACGGCGAGGAGGAAGGTCGGCTTGAAGCTGCCCAGCGACGGCAGCAACTGCCGAGTGTCCGGCTGGTGACCCACCCGGACGCCACCGTGCACGCAGAGCACCGCGATGAAGCGGGCGAAGACGTGCGCCGTGGTGATGAACAACAGGGTAGATGCGCCGTTCTCGTCGGTGAGAACGGGCTTGAGGGCGATCCCGGCGTTGCGGCTGGTCTCAACGAAGTTGGCGTGGCTGAGCACGCATCCCTTGGGCCGGCCGGTGGAGCCTGACGTGTAGATCAGGGTGGCGATGTCGGAGCCGACGGCCAGGCGACGGCGTCGCTCGATTTCGGCATCCGGAACATCGACGCCCCTGGCGGCGAGCTTGTCCAGGTCGCCCAGGTCGATCTGCCAGACCGTCTCAACGTCGGGCAGCTCAGGGTGCACTTCATCGAATCGGGCGAAGTGGTCCGCGGTCTCCACAATCAACGAAGTCGCACCGGAATCGCTGAGGATCCACTGCACCTGGCTGGGCGAACTCGTCTCGTAGACCGGCACGAGCACCGCGCCGGCGAACCAGACGGCGAAGTCGATCAGGGTCCATTCATAGCGGGTTTTGCAGGTCAGGCCGATCTTGTCGCCGGGCTGAATACCGGCGGCGACGAACCCCTTCGCCAGGGCGACGACCTGGGCGTGGAAGGCGGCGGTCGTAACCGGAAGCCAACCGCCGTTCTCGGGCCGGGAGAACAGAACCAGCTGCGGGGTCAAGGCGAGACGGTCGACCAACAGGTCGGTGACGTTCGCGTTCGGGTCTGCGGGGACGACGGCGGGCTCATCGAACTGTTTCACGGTAACTCCTTTGGCACCGGACGGGTAAGTGCGACCACTCTAGCCGCTGAATCGACACGAACCTGCGATTCTCCCGGCGGCGTAGTCATTTACTACACTCTAGGGGGTGCCTTGCGTGGTCGATCAGGTCGCTGCGTGCCCCGTTCCTTTTTTGAGCCGACCTGAAGAACTTCCTGTTGCTCCACCAACGAAAGGTGCGCTCGTGCACGCCATTGGGATTGACATCGGCGGAACCAAGATCGCCGGTGCCCTCGTCGACGAATTCGGAACCATCATCAAGTCGGATCGTAGACCGACCGACGCCGCGAACCCGAGCGAGATCGAAAACGCTGTCGTGGAGATGATCAAGGATCTCTCCGCCGGCGAAGACGTCATCGCTGCGGGTGTCGCCGCTGCCGGGTTCATCGACGCCGCCCAGTCGACCGTGTACTACGCCCCGAACATCAACTGGCGCAACGAACCGATGCGCGAGAAGCTCGAGTCGCGCCTGTCGCTGCCGATCATCGTCGAGAACGACGCCAACGCCGCCGGATGGGCCGAATTCTGCTTCGGCGCCGGCCGCCTGTACAGCGATATGGTCACCCTCACCATCGGCACCGGCGTCGGCGGCGCCATCGTCTCCAACGACCGCCTGTTCCGCGGTGGCTTCGGCGTGGGCGCCGAGCTGGGCCACATGCGCGTCGTTCCCGACGGCCTGCCCTGCGGCTGCGGCGCGCACGGGTGCATCGAACAGTACGGCTCCGGCCGAGCGTTGGCCCGCATCGCCAACGAGTTCGCGGATGCCGGCGGCATCGGCCTGGGCCTGGCCGCCGCCCGTGGCAAGCGCGGCAAGCTCACCGGCAAGGACATCGGCCGGCTGATCCAGGACGGCGACCCCGGCGCCCTCGCGGCGCTGCGCCAGCTGGGCACCTCGCTCGGCCAGGCCTGCGCCAGCCTCGCCGCGGTGCTCGACCCGCAGGTGTTCGTCTTCGGTGGCGGTGTCGCCGCGGCCGGCGAGCAGCTCCTGGAGCCGATCCGCACCGCCTACCTGGCCAACCTGCCCGCCCGCGGCTACCACCCCGAGGCAGAGTTCGCGATCGCGGAACTCGTCAACGACGCCGGCGTCGTCGGCGCCGCCGACCTCGCCCGCCGACACGTCACCGGTGAGTAGGCTGGCTGTGTTTCTCCACCGCGTGTTGCGCGACTGCGCCGGCCGGCATCCGCTTATCTAAGGACACCGATGTTCTACTGGTTCATGAAGAATGTTGTGGCCGGCCCGCTGCTGCTCGGCCTGTTTCGGCCCTGGGTGATCGGGCTGGACAACATCCCCAAGGAGGGCGGTGTCGTTCTGGCGAGCAATCACCTGTCCTTCATCGACTCGGTCTTCCTGCCTCTGGTGGTGCCGCGCCGGGTGGTCTTCCTCGCCAAGAGCGAGTACTTCACCGGCACCGGCCTCAAGGGCTGGGCGACCAAGCAGTTCTTCAAGGCCACCGGCCAGCTGCCCATCGACCGCTCCGGGGGCAAGGCGTCCGAGGACTCCCTGAACACCGGCCTCGCGGTCCTGAACGGCGGGGGAGCGCTCGGTATTTATCCGGAGGGCACTCGCAGCCCGGACGCCCGGATGTACCGGGGTCGCACGGGTGTGGCCCGCATGGTGTTGGAGGCCGGCGTCCCCGTCGTCCCCGTGGCCATGATCGACACCGAGAAGGCCATGCCCACCGGCACCCGCATCCCCAAGGTGCGCCGGATCGGCATCGTCATCGGGGAGCCGCTGGACTTCAGCCGGTTCGAGGGAATGGAGGGTGACAGATTCGTGTTGCGCTCCGTGACGGACGAGCTGATGTACGAACTGCGCCGCCTCAGTACCCAGGAGTACGTCGACGTGTACGCCACCAGTGTCAAAGAGAAGCGCGCCAGCCTTTCACGCTAGGCTCGAATATCGTTCATCCCAGACCCGCGCTCGTGCGGGCCGCATTAGAGAAAACAGGCTCAGTCCCGTGGTAGACCCCACCGAACCGGTTGTAATGGCAGACAAATCTGTGATCGCCGGACTGGACTATTGGCGCACCCTTCCCATCAAGCAGCAGCCGGCCTGGCCGGATGCCGATGCCGTCGCGGCCGCCTCCGCCGAGCTGGCCACCCAGCCGCCGTTGGTCTTCGCCGGCGAGGTGGACATCCTGCGCGACCGCCTGGCCGAGGCCGCCCGCGGCGAGGCCTTCCTGCTGCAGGGCGGCGACTGCGCCGAGACCTTCGGCGGCGCCACCGCGGAGCAGATCCGCAACCGGGTGAAGACAGTGCTGCAGATGGCCGTCGTGCTCACCTACGGTGCGTCGATGCCCGTGGTGAAGATGGGCCGCATGGCCGGTCAGTTCGCCAAGCCCCGCTCCAGCGACTTCGAAACCCGCGGCGGCGTCACCCTGCCGGCCTACCGTGGCGACATCGTGAACGGCTACGACTTCACCCCGGAGTCCCGCGAGGCCGACCCCGACCGGCTGGTGAAGGCGTACCACACGTCGGCGTCCACCCTCAATCTCATTCGCGCCTTCACCCAGGGCGGCTTCGCGGACCTCCGCCAGGTGCACAGCTGGAACCAGGGCTTCGCCAAGAACCCGGCCAACCAGCGTTACGAGGGCCTGGCCAAGGACATCGACCGCGCCATCAAGTTCATGATCGCTTGCGGGGCCGATTTCGAGGCCATGCGTCGCACCGAGTTCTACACCAGCCACGAGGGCCTGCTGATGGACTACGAGCGCCCCATGACGCGCATCGACTCCCGCACCGGAACGCCGTACAACACCTCGGCGCACTTCGTCTGGATCGGCGAACGCACCCGGGAGATCGACGGCGCCCACGTGGACTTCCTGTCCCGCGTGCGCAATCCGATCGGCGTCAAGCTCGGCCCGAGCACCTCGATCGACGACATGCTGCGGCTGATCGACAAGCTCGACCCGAACCGCGAGCCCGGCCGGTTGACCTTCATCACCCGGATGGGCGCCGGCAAGATCCGCGACGCCCTGCCCCCGCTGCTCGAGGCGATCAAGGCCAGCGACGCCATGCCGCTCTGGGTCACCGACCCGATGCACGGCAACGGCGTCACCACGCCCACCGGCTACAAGACCCGTCGTTTCGACGACGTCGTCGACGAGGTCAAGGGCTTCTTCGAGGCGCACCGCGCCGTGGGGACGCACCCCGGCGGCATCCACGTGGAGCTCACCGGCGACGACGTCACCGAGTGCCTCGGTGGCTCGGAGCACATCGACGAGGCCGCCCTGGCGACCCGCTACGAGTCGCTCTGCGACCCGCGGCTCAACCACATGCAGTCGCTCGAACTGGCGTTCCTGGTCGCCGAGGAGCTCGCGGCCCGCTAACCCGCACGACCAGCACCATCGAGTTGCCCCGTTCCGGACGAGCTGCTCCCGTATCCCGGGGCAACTCGTCCGTAGCGGGGCATCTCGCATCTGACACCGGGTGACGTGCCCGTGTGTCGCGCCCCGCCCGTCGGCGGCCTGGCGGGGTCGTCCCGCGTGGTTGCGACAGGGTCAACCAGCGGAGAGGGTCGCGCCCCGTCCGGCGGTCGCGCTTCCGCTCGTGCCTCGAGCAGGAGACGGTAGGTCTAGCCGAAGGGGTTGGTGGGGGTCAGGGTGATGGAGCTGCCCTTGGCCGCGAGGGTACCAGCCGCCGGATCCGTCGACTTGATGCTGATGATCGCCGCAATGGCATCCGCGGCCAGGTTGTAGTTCAGCTTGAAGCCGAGGTCGGTGAGCACCTGCTTGCCCTCGCTCCAGGCCATCCCCACCACATCAGGGATCTCCACCGGCTCTGGGCCGCGGGACACCGTGAGGATGAGAGTCGAGCCTGCCCGAATCGGACCCTCCTCGGCAGCGGCGACCGAGATGACGTCGCCCTCTGCGATGGTGTCACTGTAGGTTTCCTCGCCTGCTGTGGCGACGAGGCCCTTGTCTTCGAGGATGCTGACGGCGTCATCGAGCGACTCCCCACCGACGTCGGGGATGGGTCCGAGCGACACCACGAGATTGACGTTGAGCCCCTCGAAGTAGTCACCGCCCGCCGAGATGTCGCTGCCGTCGCTCTCCCTGCTGGCCGAGAGCACCAGGCCCTCCTCCACGTCGCCGTTGAACACCTCGTCGACCTGACCGGGAACGGCCTTCGCTTCGGCGATGGCCGAGGCGGCGGCATCCGCGCTGAGACCGGCCAGCGGCGGCAGCGTGATCGGCGCGGGTCCCTGCGAGACGTTGAGGGTCACCGTGCTGCCCTGGGCAACTCGGGCCCCGTCGCCGGGGTCGGTGCTGACGATCAGCCCGGCCGGGATCTCGGTGCTGTATTCGGTGCCCTGCTCGGCGACGAGGCCGAGCTCTTCGAGTGTCGCCGTAGCCTCCTCCGGGCTCACCGAAACCAGGGAAGGAACCTGGACCTCCGAACCGGGACCGGCACCGAAGTACCAGCCGACACCGCCGGCCAGGGCGGCCAGGAACACGATCAGGGCGAACAACCAGTAACCCCGGCGGCGGCGCTTCGTGGCACTGCCCGCGAGCTGGGCGGTGTTGTCGGGTTCGTCGTCGTCTGCTGGCGCGACTGCGGCGGCGGGCGCGACGGCCAGAGGGCTGCGGCCGAGGATTTGGGTTTCGGCGTCGGCCGATGCGGCCGCGATGCCCCGGGGGAGCACCATGGTGGCCTGCATGGCTGTGTCGCCTTGGGGCCTCACGAGCTTTTCCACGTCGAGCAGCTGGTCGAGCATCACTCTGGCATCACGGGGACGCTCTTCGGGGTCGCGTGCCGTCGCCCAGAGCACGAGTTCGTCGAGCTCGGTGGGAGTGCCGGGCGCGACCAGGCTGGGCATCGGCACGGTGTCGTTGGCGTGCTGGTACGCCACCTGCATGGGAGCCTCACCGACATACGGCTGCTCGCCCGTGAGCATCTCGTAGGTCATGATGCCCAGGGCGTAGATGTCGCTGCGGGCGTCGGCGATGCCGCGGGTGACGAGTTCGGGGGAGAGGTAGGCCACGGTGCCGAGCAGGGCCTGACCGGTGGCGGTGTTGTTGTTCACGGCGCGGGCGAGCCCGAAGTCACCGATCTTGATGCGACCGTCGTCAGCGAGCAACACGTTCTCAGGCTTGACGTCCCTGTGCACGATGCCGGCCTTGTGTGCGGCTGCGAGACCCGAGAGCACCGCCTCGAGGATGTCCATGGTCTGCTCGGGCGTGAGCTTGCCGTAGTCCTTGAGCAGGTCACGCAGCGTGATGCCGGGCAGGTGCTCCATCACCAGGTAGGCGATGTCGGCATCCTGGCCCTGGTCGAACACGTTCACCACGTTGGGGTGGGCGAGTCGGGCCGCGGAGCGGGCCTCCTGGATGAAGCGACTGCGGAACGCGTTGTCGTCGGCCAGGTGGCCGTGCATGATCTTGATGGCCACCCGGCGCTCGAGGCGCAGGTCGGTGGCGAGGTACACGGTGGCCATACCGCCGCGGGCGATCCGGGAGCGCACCTGATAGCGGCCGTCGATGAGACGGCCGATCATGGGGTCTGTGGGGCTTTCGGTCACCCGATGAGTCTACGGAAAAGTCGGGCGTTCCTCTGGACGGCCCGCAGCGCGGCGTGACACGATTCGGTCACTGATCCTTCGGATCGCCGGTTTCAGCCGAGGTCGGCAAGCCAACTGCGGGCGGATGCTTCCCAGTTGGCGTAGAGGTCGGGGTGTCCGGACAGCTGAACGGCCTGTGCTGCCTGGGTGACCGTCATGGCCTCCCAGCCCGGGATGTCCAGGAGCCCACGGGTGATGCCGGGGTTCGGGTTCACCGATCCGCCGAAGAAGGCCCGGGTGGCCCGCTCCGCGTCCATGACCTGCTCCTCGGTGCCCCAACCGGAACTGGGGCGCTGCTGGAAGAGGCCGAGCGAATCGCGGTCGCCGTAGTCGATGTTGCGCATGCCGGATTCCTGCGCGGCGGCGGCCAGAGCCACGACGAGGGCGGCATCGCTCGCGCCGGCGTCCCGTCCGACGGAGATGATCAGACGGGCGTTCGCGGCCATGTCCGCTGTGAGGGGCGTCACGGTACCGCGGGCCGGAGCGGGTGTGATGACCACGGCGGGGACAGCGTTGAGGACCGGTGCGGTGCTTGTCGGAGCGGGGCTCGCGGATGCGGCGCCGGGGAGGGTCAGCACCTGGCCGGGGTAGATGATGCTCGAGTAGCCCAGGCCGTTGGCTTCGAGGATCGCCTGCACCGAAACTCCGGCGCCGGTGGCGACCTTGTCCACGGTGTCGCCGGCCACCACAGTGTGGCTGCCGGGCGTCGAGGCCGTGACAGTTGTCGAGGCGACCGTCGTGACGGCGGCAGCGGCCGAACCGGAGGCGGGCAGCACGATGACCTGGCCGGGGAAGATGATGCTGTTGCGGCCGAGACCGTTCACGCTGAACAGGGCGTCGGTGGGCACCCCGTGGGCGGCCGCGACGCCGCTGAGTGTGTCGCCGGACTTGATGGTGTACCTGGTGAGTTCGGTCGCGACAGGGGCAGGGGTGGCGGCGACGGCGATCGGCGCCGTGGACAGGGTGAGAACCTGGCCGGGGAAGATCACGGCGGACCAGCCCAGCCCGTTCAGGGCCAGAACCGAAGCCGTCGACAGGCCGAACTTGCCGGCGATGGCGCTGATGGTGTCCCCGTCGACGACGGTGTACTGGCTGGGCGCGGGCGTCGCCGTGGCCGGCTGAACGGCCTGCGCCGGCTTCACGGCAACCTGCGGCACCGTGGTGCGGCTCTTCAACGGCTTCTTGAGGGCGGTGGCGGCCTGGGCCGGTGATGCCAGGTTGAGCACGATCGCGAGGGTGCTCACCACAACAAGGGGAATGCTGGCGAAGGCGCCGATGGACCGCCGCATTCCGGTCGGAGCCGGGCGGTGCCGTGCTGAGCTGGTCTCGACGGGGGAGTCCGGTCGGACCGTCCCCGTTTCGATCTTGCTGGCTCTAACCGACATGACGCTCCGCTCGTTGACTACTCGTCGACAGCTGTCTCCGTGAGAGCTGACGTGTTCTCAACGCTGACACAGATGGAATGCCGAGTCAATTAACCACGCGGGTACGCCCCAGGAAGTGTCTGGAATTGGCGACGAAGCAGGGGTTTGTCGGCGATGACGAATCATGGGAAGCTTGAGGGGTGACCGAATCGTCTTCTGTTCAAACATCCGCCTCCGGCCCAGACTGGCTCGGCATTCCCGACCTCGTAGAGGTCCTCGGCATCAGCCACAGCCGGGTTCGGCAGCTCATCGAGGACAAGCACCTGCTCGCCGTCCGCCGCGACGGCAAGGTCAGCGTGCCCGCCTCCTTCATCCGTGATGGCGCGCCGGTAGGTGAGCTTCGCGGCACCCTGATCGTGCTCGCCGACGACGGTTTCACCGACGACCAGGCCATGGAGTGGCTGCTCGAGGTGGACGACAGCCTCGGAGTTCCCCCGATCGACGCACTTCTGGCCGGCCGCAAGGCCGAGGTCCGTCGCGTCGCTCAAGCCCTGGCCTGATCGCACTTTCGATCCACGCCACCGCGCCCCGTCGTTAGACGACGTGGCGCGGTGCTGAGACACGCGCCGCGCTACTAGAAGACGCGCCGCGTTACCGTTCCAGCGAAGTCGGTCAGCTCTGCCGCGACCCCGGCCGCCACGTCCGATCCGGTCAACGCCTCCAGCGCCTGGCCGACGTTCTGCTGGATGAGGGTCTCCACCCTGTCGACGGCTCCGCTGTCCACGATGATCTGTTGCAACGACAAGATCTGATCCGGCGTCAGGTCGGGCCGGCCGAGCAGCCGGTCGACGGTGTGCAGCGAGGACGTGTCCAGGCGCTCCCTCGCCAGAGCGATCAGGACTGTGCGTTTGCCCTCGCGCAGGTCGTCCCCGCTGGGCTTGCCGGTCACTGCTGCGTCCCCGAAAACTCCGAGCAGGTCGTCCCTCAGCTGATAGGCGATGCCGAGCGGCAGGCCGAAAGCACGCAGGGTGTCCAGCTGGTCGTCGGTGGCTCCAGCGAGGGCGGCGCCGATCACGAGGGGAGCCTGAACGCTGTACTTGGCCGACTTGAAGATGATCACCCGCACGGCGCGGTCGAGGAGCTCCGCCTCCGGCTGGGTAAGCCAGGCGCGTTCCTCGAGGATGTCCAGATACTGGCCGGCCGTGACCTCGGTGCGCATCAGGTTGAACTCCCGCCGCGCGCGACGGGCGCTGACCCGGTCGGGGGCGTCGTCGAGGCCCTCGTCGAGTAGCTCGTCGCTCCAGCCCAGCAGGAGGTCGCCGAGCAGGATCGCCGAGGCCCGGCCGAAGTCACCGGGGCTGCCCGCCCACCCTTCGGCGCCGTGGAGGCTCTCGAAGCGGCGGTGAGCGGATGGCGCACCGCGGCGGGTGTCGGAATTGTCGATGATGTCATCGTGCACGAGCGCCGCGGCGTGGAAAACCTCCAACGCCGAGGCGACCGACACGATGCCTGCGGTCTCGCCCTGCACGCCGGCGGGAGCGCCCGCCGCGGGGGGCCCGGGGGAGGCCGTAACGCTCTGCCAGCCGAGGTAGGCGAACTGGGCCCGGAAGCGCTTTCCGCCGCTGAGAAACTGCCGTGAGAAGTCGACCAGCACAGCCAGGTCGCCGCTGATGGTCGTCACAATTGACTCACGCGTATTGATGAATTCGTCGATACGAGAATGAACCAGATCGACCAGTCGAGTGCTTTCGGTCACCTGCCTAGCCTAGCCATCTCGGCGGGACTAGAATTAGGGTCTAATCCGCTCGATCCCCAATTGGAGGAATGAGATGCCGCTTTCAGAACAAGAGCAGCGACTCCTCGAAGAGATGGAGCGCAGTCTCTATCACAACGATGCCGAATTCGTGGCGAGCGTTGGAGGCACCCGCCTCCGCCCCAACTACCGTTCTATTGTGCTCGGAGTACTCGCCGGCGTCGTCGGGATAGCGACTCTTGTCGCCGGTGTCGCGGTGCAACAGCTGTGGCTGGGTATCGTCGGATTCATCATCATGTTCGGGGGTGTGCTCCTGGCCATCACGCCTGGCCGCACAGCTCGGGCGACGAGGCCGTCGTCCAGCCAGCCCCGCCGTCCGGCTCAAGCTCGCAACCAGCAGGGCTTCATGGACAAGCTCAATGACCGCTGGGACCGTCGACAGGACGGCCAGCAGTAATCACTCAGCAGTAACCACTCAGCGATAACCAGCAACGCCCGCCCTCACCCAGACGGCGGGCGTTCTGCATTCCCCGGCTCCCGCCGCCCGCCACCCCGAACGCTCCCTTTTCACCCACTTCGTCTCACCAAACAGGACCGGCCACCAGGTCGGTTCTTTTTTGCGCCCAAAATGTCCCTAAACGGCCCCAAAGTGTGGGATTTTCCTCCACCCAGTGATTCACAGTGTTTTCAGGGAATAATCAAGCAAGTTCGCAGCAATATCGCGCGTTTTCCAGACGCGGTGGTTGATAGTGGAGTAAAGTGGAGCAACACCTGACCTTGGCCGGAAGAGAGGGGTGATGAATGTTCCTCGGGACCTATGCCCCCAAGCTCGACGAAAAAGGACGCGTCATCCTGCCGGCCAAGTTCCGCGAGGAACTCTCGACCGGCATCGTCATGACGCGCGGCCAGGAACGGTGCCTGTACGTCTTCACCTCGCGTGATTTTGATGAGGTGCACGAAAAGATCCGCCAGGCGCCCATCACGAGCAAGGAAGGGCGCGACTTCTTTCGTGTCTTCCTGTCCGGAGCCAGCGCCGAAACACCCGACAAGCAGAACCGGGTGACCATCCCCGCCAACCTCAGGGCCTACGCGGGCCTGGGTCGCGACCTCACGGTGATCGGCGTGGGCAACCGCGTGGAGATCTGGGACACCGAGGTCTGGGACCTCTACCTCATCGAGCAGGAAGCCTCGTTCGCCAACATCACGGAGGAGGTGATTCCGGGACTCTTCTAGCTCCTGGTTCCTGACTCCCAGCCGTTGCCCTCCTGACACACTTCCCCGGTGCCAGGCGGAACGGATGGGGATCAGGCTCCAGGATCCGGCCCCGGTAGCTATGAACAACAACAACGACAACAACGACATGAACAACGAGATGAACAGCGACAAGACCCCCGATGCCTCGGCCGAACGGCCGCAGCTCAACGAGATCCACACTCCGGTGCTGCTCGAGCGCAGCATCGAGTTGCTCGGCCCGGTCCTGGCCGCGCCGGGCGCGATCCTCGTCGACGCCACCCTCGGCATGGGCGGTCACGCCGAGGCCATGCTGACCCGGTTCCCCGGTCTCACCCTGGTGGGCCTGGACCGCGACCTCGACGCCCTGGCCATCGCCGAGGAACGCCTCAAGCCGTTCCGAGACCGCATCCACCTCGTGCACACCGTCTACGACGGAATCCTCGACGCGCTGGCCGGCCTCGGTATCAGCGAGGTGCAGGGCATCCTCTTCGACCTCGGCGTCTCCAGCATGCAGCTCGACCAGGTCGAACGCGGCTTCTCCTACTCCAAGGATGCTCCGCTGGACATGCGAATGGACAGCACGTCGCCGCTCACCGCCGAGCGGATCCTGGCCGACTACAGCGAGGGGGACCTCCGCCGCATCTTCCAGGAGTACGGCGAAGAGAAACTTGCCGGCCGATACGCCAAGGCGATCGTGGAGGCCAGGGCGACGACCCCGTTCGTGCGCTCCGCCCAGCTTGTCGAGGTGATCACCAAGGTCACTCCGGTTGCCGTGCAGCGCATGGGGCACCCCGCCAAGCGGGTCTTCCAGGCGCTCCGCATCGAGGTCAACCAGGAACTGGCCGTCCTCGAACGCGCCATCCCCGCCGCGATGGAGGCGGTGGCCGTCGGCGGCCGCATCGTCTCGATGGCCTACCAGTCGCTCGAAGACCGCATCGTCAAGAGGATGTTCGCTGCCGCATCGCAGTCGAGCGCCCCTGCCGGCCTCCCCGTGGAGCTCCCGGAGCACAAACCGCTGTTCACCCTACTGATCCGGGGCGCCGAACTGGCCTCCGAAGAAGAAAAAGCCATCAACCCCCGTGCAACATCGGTTCGCCTGCGTGCCGCCGAACGACTGAGGAGAGCCGAATGAGCGACAACCTGGCCCGGGTGCTGACAACAGAACCGCTGCGCCCCGACTTCACCGAACGCAGCGGCGCCGACGAACGCCGCCACATCGAGATCGTGAGCCCCAGCACTCACACGCGTCCCCGCGTCGTCTACGCGCTGTCGGCGGTGGCCTGTGTGGGTGCCGTCATCGTGGCTCAGCTGTTGCTGAGCGTGGGGATCTCTCAGGGTGCCTATGAGATCTCGGCCTTGCGAGCCAGCCAGGTCGAACTCGGCCGCACCGCCGACAGCGTGAGTGAAGACCTCATCCGCGTGTCCTCGCCGCAGAGCCTCGCCGCCAACGCCGAAGCACTCGGCATGGTCAGCAACTCCACCCCGGCCTACCTGCGGCTGTCCGACGGCGCCGTTCTCGGGGCGCCGACCTCCGCCAGCGGCGGAGCGGCCGGCGCCGCCAGCCTCGTTCCCAACTCCCTGCTCACCGGGGTTCCCCTCGTCACCCAGCTGCCCGCCGGCGGCCAGGGAACCAGCGTCGCCTCCGGCGCGCCTGCCGCCGGAACCGCCCCTGCGGCGGTTACGGTAGCCGACGGCCTGCCGTCGCCGACCACTCGATAGACACGGCAGTCCGATACGGGAGGACCACCACGTGGCGAGAACACACATGTCCAGCAAGCGCAGGATCGCGGCGACCATCGTTGTACTCGTCGCCATCATCGGCGTGTTCGTCGTTCGCCTCGTCGATATCCAGGTGGTGCGCGCTGACACCCTCAGCGCCGACTCCCTCGGCAACCGGTCGGTCGAGAGAACCGTCTACGGCTCGCGCGGCGAGATCCTCGACGCCAATGGCGTGGTGCTGGCCGGGACCGTGATGCGGTACGACGTGGCACTGTCGCCCAAGAACGCCTCGCCGTTCACCCGCACCGTCGACGGGGTCGAAACCACGGTGCCACTGGCCCAGTCCGTGGCGGACATCGGCGCCATCGTGGGTCTGCCCACCGAGCAGGTCCAGGCCCTCATCACCGAGGCCCTCGCCGACAACCCTAAATCGGACTACGCGCTCGTCGCCAGGCAGGTCGGCGTCGATGCGTTCCGGGCTCTGTCCGCCCTCGATATCCCGTGGCTCACCTTCCAGCAGAACCCGGGCCGGGTCTACCCCAACGGCGCCGTCGCCGGCAACCTCGTCGGCTTCGTCTCGTCGGCGGGCGAGGCTCAGGCAGGACTGGAAGTGGGCCAGGATTCCTGCCTCGCCAGCAACAACGGCTCGGAGACCTACGAGCGCGGCGCCGACGGCGTGCGGCTGCCGGAAAGCACCGTGACCACCGAGCCCGCCTCCGACGGCAGCGACGTCATCACCACCATCGACTCCGACCTGCAATTTTTTGTGCAGAAGGTGCTCGCCGAGCAGGCCCAGAAGACCGGAGCAGCGTGGGGCAACGTCATCGTGCAGGAGGTCAAGACCGGCAAGCTCGTCGCCGTGGCCGACTACCCGAGTGTCGACCCCAACGATGTCAGCGCCACGACCAACCCAGAGGATCGCGGCTCCCGCGCCTTCACGGCCTCTTACGAGCCCGGCTCCACCTTCAAAGCCCTCACCGCGGCATCCGTGATCGACGCCGGCGTGGCGACCCCCGAATCCCAGGTCGTCGCCCCCTACCGTTACCTGCCGGAAAACGGCGCCAACATCAATGACAGCTCATCACACCCCGACCTCAACCTCACCCTCACCGGGGTACTGATCGAGTCGTCCAACACCGGCACGTCGCAGTTCGGCGAGCGTCTGACCAATCAGCAGCGCTACGACTACATGACCAAGTTCGGGGTCGGCACCGAAACCGAGACCGGCTTCCCCGGCGAAGACCCCGGCATTCTGCACCCGGCCGACGAGTGGGACAACCAGACCCAGTACGCCACAATGTTCGGCCAGGGCCTGACCACGACGGCCCTGCAAGTGTCGAGCATCTACCAGACCATCGCCAACGGCGGCGTCCGGATGCCCGTGCAGCTGGTCTCCGGCTGCCGCGCCGCAGACGGCACCCTCACCGACGTTCCCGCGGCGGAGGGCACCCAGGTCGTGTCAGCCGAGGCGGCACGCGACACTGCGGACATCCTCGAGATGGTGTACCAGAAGGCCTGGCTGGCCGACACCTGGGAAATCCCGGGCTACCGGGCCGCCGCCAAGACCGGTACCGCACAGATGCCAGACGGCAACGGCGGGTACTCCAAGGGCTACCTGGTATCGGTCTCAGGCTTCGCTCCGGCGGACGATCCGCAGTACGTCGTTTCGGTGAGTCTGGCCGACCCTGTTAACATGAATTCGTCAGCAGCCCCCGCTCCGGTCTTTCAAGAGGTCATGAGTCAGGTGCTGAAAAAGTACCGGGCAGTTCCCTCGGGCGCCGCCGCGCCTGATCTCCCCGGTACCTGGTAAGAAAGTGAGCCTCGTGACCGATTTGGCACCCTCGGCTCTCCGTCCTCAGCATCCGGTCCCGCGATCGTTGTCCGGACTGGTCGATGAATTTGAGCTTGACGTCCGCGGCGACACCGCGGGCGTAGAACTGACCGGCGTGAGCCTCAGCTCGCGCACGGTGCAGCCCGGCGACCTGTTCGTCGGCGTGCCCGGACGGATGATCCACGGGGCATCCCACATCAGGGCGGCCCGCGAAGCCGGGGCCGTTGCCGTACTGACCGACGAGGCCGGTGCACTGCTGGCAGCCGATTGCGGCCTCCCGATCCTCGTCACGGCGGATGTCCGCGCCGCGCTGGGCACCGTGGCGGCCTGGATCCACCGCACAGTCGATAACCCTGCGGACCTGTTCGCCGTCACCGGCACCAACGGCAAGACCAGCGTCGTCTATCTGCTGTTCGCCATCCTCAGTCAGCTCGGTGTCGTCGCCGGGCTCACCTCCACAGCGGAACGCCGGATCGGCGACATCGCCGTGACCAGTTCCCTGACCACTCCGGAGGCCAGCGAACTGCACGCCCTGCTGGCCCGGATGCGCGAAGCCGAGGTCCGGGCCGTCGGCATCGAGGTCTCTGCCCAGGCGATCAGCCGCCACCGGGTCGACGGACTGGTCTTCGATGTCGCCGGGTTCACAAACCTCTCCCACGATCACCTCGACGACTACGCGTCGATGGAGGAGTACTTCGAGTCGAAGTTGGAGCTCTTCCAGCCCGACCGCTCCCGCCGCGGAGTGGTCACGGTTGACTCCGAGTGGGGCCGCCGCATTGCGTCGGAGAGCCGGATCCCGGTCACTACCCTCGGCAACAACCCCGTGGTCGGGTCGGCCGACGCCGACCGCAGCCCGGCCGATGCTGACTGGCGCATGAACGTCGTGCGGACCGGTGCCCGCTTCACCGAATTCACCCTCGACGGCCCCGATGGCCGTCGGCTGCAGACCCGAGTGCCCCTGCTCGGCTGGTACATGGCCGCCAACGCAGCCCTGGCCATCGTGATGCTGGTGGAGAGCGGCTTCGACCTTGCCGCCATCGAGCATGCCCTCACCCGCGACGGCGGCATCAACGCCTACATCCCGGGACGTGCCGAACTGATCTCCGGCGACCGGGGCCCGCTGGTCTACATCGACTACGGCCACAGCCCGGATGCCTTCCTCAACACCCTCGGGGCGATCCGCGACTCCACCGCCGGGCGAATCATCATGGTCTTCGGCGCCGACGGCGACCGGGACAAGACCAAGCGCGCCGCTATGGGCGCCATTGCCGCCCGCGGCGCGGATGCCGTCGTCATCACCGACTTCCATCCGCGATTCGAAGATCCGGCCACCATCAGGGCGACCCTGCTCGCCGCGGCACGGGAAGCCGTGCCAGAGGGGGAACTCTACGAGGTCCCCGACCCCGCCACAGCCTTCCGCCGCGCGCTATCGTTGGCCGCGGAGGGCGATGTCGTGCTCTACGCAGGGCCCGGCCACGAGAACTACCAGGAGGTAGCCGGAGTGAAGCTCCCGTATTCAGCCAGGGATGACGCCCGACTCGCACTGCAGGAAGCCGGGTGGCTGTGATGATCGCCCTGACCCTGGCGGAAATTGCCGCAGCCATGAACGGCACTCTGCACCTTTACCCCGGGCACCTCGTCGACCCGTCTGCCGCTGACGCCCTGACCAGCGAATCAGTCGTCAATGGGGCCGTGCACACCGACTCCCGCGAGGTCTCCGCCGGCGACATCTTCGTCGCCAAGCCGGGGGAGGAGACCGACGGCCATCTCTTCGCGCCGGCCGCCGTCGCAAGCGGCGCCGCCGTGATCATCGTCGAGCGGGTGCTCGACCTGCCCGTCGCCCAGGTGCTGGTTCCCGACGCCGTCGTCGCCCTGGGTGACCTCGCCACCACGGTGATCGCCAGGGTCCGCGCCGCCGGCCGACTGAAGATCATCGGCATCACCGGATCCAACGGCAAGACCACCACCAAGAACCTCCTGCGCGCCGTCCTGGAGCGCGTCGGCCCCACCGTCGCCGCGCGCGCCTCCTTCAACAACGAGGTCGGCGCCCCGCTGACCATGCTCGAAGTCACCGGCGACACCCAGTTCCTCGTCGCAGAGATGGGTGCCAGTGCCGAGGGTGAAATCCGGCGTCTGGTCCGGATGGCCCGGCCGGACATCGGCATCGTGCTCAAGGTCGGCCTGGCCCACGCCGGGGGTTTCGGCGGCATCGAAGCCACGGTGCGCACCAAATCCGAGATGGTCACCGACCTCGGCCCCGACGACATCGCCATCCTGAACAGGGACGACGACAGGGTGGCCGGCATGGCCGCCGTCACCGCCGCCCGCGTGGTGTGGTTCGGTGAGAGCGACGGTGCCACCGTACGTGCCTCCGCCGTCCACGGCAGCCGAACCGGAACGAGCTTCACCCTGCACCTGCCCGGCGGCGAGAGCCGACCGGTGTCCTTCAGGGTCCTCGGCGAACACCACGTGATGAACGCCCTGGCCGCCGCCGCGGCCGCCGACGCCCTCGGGGTTCCCATCGATGACATCGTGACCGCGCTCGAATCCGTCACCGTCGCCGAACGCTGGCGCATGGAGGTCATGGGTGGACGGGACGACATCACCGTCATCAACGACGCCTACAACGCCAGCCCCGACTCGATGACCGCGGCCCTCAAGACACTCGCCCAGATCCGGAAATCCGACGGCCGCAGCATCGCGGTGCTCGGCGAGATGAGCGAGCTGGGGGAGCTCTCCGGCGAGGAACACGACAGGATCGGACTCCTGGCGGTACGCCTCAACATCTCCCAACTGATCGTGGTCGGCCGTGCCGCCCGCCGCATGCACATCAGCACCATCAACGAGGGTTCCTGGGACGGGGAATCGGCCTACGTCGAGACCGCCGAAGAGGCCTTCGACCTGCTGCGCGACACCGTGAAACCTGGCGACACCGTGCTCGTCAAATCATCAAATTCAGCCGGACTCCGCTTCCTCGGAGACCGACTGGGAAAGTTGTACTCGTGATAGCCCTTCTCCTGGCCGGAGCGATGTCCCTCGTCTTCACCCTGCTGCTCACCCCGCTGTTCATCAGGCTGTTCCACAAACTCGGCTGGGGCCAGTTCATCCGCGATGACGGACCCAAGAGCCACCACGCCAAGCGCGGCACGGCCACCATGGGCGGCATCATCATCATCGTCGGCGTCCTGGTCAGCTACTTTCTCGCGATGTGGTTGCAACAGCGGCCGCTGACGGCGTCACCCCTGCTCGTGCTGTTCATGATGGTGGGCCTGGGCCTGGTCGGTTTCCTCGACGACTACCTCAAAACCCGCAACCAACGCAGCCTGGGCCTGGGCGGCTGGCAGAAGATCGCCGGCCAGGTCGTCGTCGCCGGCGCGTTCGGCTGGATGGCGTTGCAGTTCCCCGACAAATACGGTCAGACCCCGGCCTCCACGCACATCTCGTTCATCCGGGACCTGCCGCTGGACTTCATGAAGCTGGGCACCTTCATCGGCATCGCCGCGTTCATCATCTGGATCTGCCTGATCGTCGCCGCCACCTCCAACGGTGTCAACGTCACGGACGGTCTCGACGGCCTCGCGACCGGCTCCCTGGTCTTCGCGATCGGTTCGTACATCATCATCGGCTTCTGGCAGTCCAACCAGTCCTGCAACACCGGCGGATCCGACATCGCCGACATGTACAAGTGTTACGCCGGCCCGGACTCCTTCGACCTGGCCATCGTGGCCGCCGCCATCGTCGGAGGGCTCATCGGCTTCCTCTGGTGGAACACCTCGCCGGCGAAGATCTTCCTCGGTGACACCGGTTCGCTCGGCCTGGGCGGTGCGCTGGCCGCGCTGGCGATCCTCAGCCGCACCGAACTGCTGCTGGTTCTCATCGGCGGCCTCTTCGTGATCGAGGCCGGCTCGGTCATCGTGCAGCGCGCGTACTTCAAGGTCACCCGCGGCAAACGGATCTTCCTGATGAGCCCGATCCATCACCACTTCGAACTCAAGGGCTGGGCAGAGGTCACCGTCGTGGTGCGTTTCTGGATCATCGGCGGGCTGCTCGTGGCCGCCGGCGTCGGAACGTTCTACCTCGAGTGGCTGGCCCGTTGATGGGCGCCCACTCCTACGACGCGCCGCACTCCACCCCCGCACCCGACCGTCTGGACGCCCTGACCAGCTGGCACTCCGACTGGTCCGGTCTGCGGGTAGCCGTCCTCGGCCTCGGGATGACCGGATTCGCCGCGGCGGACACCCTCGCCGAGCTCGGCGCCGAGGTCCTCGTCGTTGCCGGCCGCGCCCCCGACGAGCGAGCCCGGCTGCTCGAGGTCCTCGGCGTGCCGCTGGTCACGGCCGACCTCGACGCCGCGCCCCCGGCACTGGTGGCTCACAACGCAGAGCTGATCATCGTGTCGCCGGGATTCCACCCGGACCACGCCCTGCTCCAGTGGGCCGCGGCACAGGCCATCCCGGTCTGGGGCGACATTGAACTGGCCTGGCGGCTGCGCGACAAGGTCGGTCCCGCCGCGCCCTGGATCCTCGTCACCGGTACCAACGGCAAAACCACGACGGTGCAGATGACCGCGACGATGCTCGCTGCCGGCGGCCACAGGGTCGCCCCCTGCGGCAACATCGGCGTGCCCGTGCTCGACGCCATCCGCGACCCCCAGGGCTGGGACGTGCTCGTCGTCGAGCTGTCCAGCTACCAGCTGCACCACCTGCCGTTGACCGGCCCCGGCGCCCTGGTCCCGGTCTCCAGCGTCTGCCTCAACATCGCCGACGACCACATCGATTGGCACGGCTCCGCGAGCGCGTACCGCGATGCGAAGGCCAAGGTCTACTCGAACACCACCGTCGCCTGCGTGTACAACAAGGCCGACCTCGCCACGATGCGGATGGTCGAAGACGCCGACGTCAACGACGGCGCCAGAGCCATCGGCTTCGGCCTGGGCGTGCCGGGACCCAGCGACCTGGGAATCGTCGACGGGATCCTCTGCGACCGGGCGTTCCTCGAGGACCGCTTCGACAGCGCCATCGAGCTCACCACCATCACCGACCTCGCCGCCGCCGGGCTGGCCGCGCCGCACGTGGTGGCCAACATCCTGGCCGCCGCCGCCCTCGCCAGGTCCTTCGACGTGTCGCCGGAGGCCATCCGGGCGGCCCTGGCCACCTTCAGTCTCGACGCGCACCGCATCGAGGTCGTGGCGATCCGCGACGGCATCAGCTGGGTCGACGACTCCAAGGCGACCAATCCCCACGCGGCGGATGCCTCGCTGGCGGCGTTCGACTCCGTCGTCTGGCTGGTCGGCGGCCTGCTGAAGGGCGTCGACATCGGTGACCTGGTGGCCAAGCACGCCGGCCGGCTGCGCGGCGCCGTCGTGATCGGCGTCGAGCGCGAGGAAGTCCTGGCGGCATTTAGACGACACGCCCCCGCCCTGCGCGTCTTCGAGATCGACTCGGATGACACTGGGGAGGTCATGCCGTCCGCGGTCGTTCTGGCCGCATCCCTCGCCACGGCCGGGGACGTGGTCCTGCTGGCCCCGGCGGCCGCATCCATGGACCAATTCGCCAGCTACGCGGAACGCGGGTCGAAGTTCGCCCAGGCCGTACACGATTATTTGGGAGGTGGGTCGCATGAAGACTCGTCCTCGTACCCGGGTGCCTGAGGCCGCCGAGAACCACAGTTCCCAGGACCGCGGCAGTAGCCTGACGCGGATCAACCTCGGCCGGGTGTTCCGGGCCGAATCCACCAACTACCTGCTCCTGCTGGGCACCACGCTCTTCCTGGTCGTCTTCGGCCTGGTCATGGTGCTGTCCTCCTCGTCGGTGGACTCCTACCTGGAAGACGCCGGATTCTTCGGTGGGCTGTTTCGGCAGGGAATCTTCGCGGTGCTCGGAATCCCGCTGATGCTCGTGATCAGCCGGCTGCCCGTGACGTTCTGGAAACGCGTCGCCTGGCCGGCCCTGGGTATCTCCTGTTTCTTCCAGTGCCTGGTGATCTTCACCCCGCTCGGCGTCACCGTGGCGGGAAACACCAACTGGCTATCCATCGCGGGTGTGCAGTTCCAGCCCTCCGAAGCCATCAAGGTGGCCCTGGTGATCTGGCTCGGCGTGATCCTCGCGCAGAAGAAAGACAAGCTCGACGACTGGCGACACGTGTACATCCCCGTGTTCGGCGTCGGCGGCGGCGCGGTCATGCTCGTGATGATCGGCGGTGACCTCGGTACCGTGATCATCATGGCCGGCATCCTGTTCGGCGCGCTGTTCTTCGCCGGGCTGCGACTGCGGATGCTCGCCCTGCCCCTGATCGTCGGTGCTGTCGCCGGCATCCTGCTCGCTATCAGCAGCGAGAACCGGATGACCCGCATCCTCAGCTTCGCCGCGGAGGGCTGCGACGAGCTGAAGGGCACCATCTCCGCCGCGTGCTGGCAGCCCCTGCACGGCACCTGGGCCCTGGCCAACGGGGGAGTGTTCGGCGTGGGGTTGGGCAACTCCAAGGCCAAGTGGTCGTGGCTGCCTGCCGCCGACAACGACTACATCTTCGCCATCATCGGCGAAGAACTCGGCTTGATCGGTTGCATCGTCGTCCTGCTGATGTTCGTCCTGCTGGCGTTCGCATTCATCCGCATCATGCGTGGTACGGCCAACATGCAGATCAAGGTCACCACCGCGGCCGTCATGGTCTGGATCATCGGCCAGGCCCTCGTGAACATCGGTGTCGTGCTGGGAGTCCTCCCGGTCCTCGGTGTGCCCCTGCCGCTGATCTCCGCCGGTGGCACGGCGCTGCTGACCACCCTCGCGGCGATCGGGGTGGTGCTGTCCTTCGCCAGAAGCGACCACAACCTGAGCGAGGACGCCAAGACCCGCGACCCTGCGGCCGCGCCCGCACGCCCGGCGCCCGTCGGTGCCGCACCGAAACGAGGAACCACCCGATGACCACATACCTGCTGGCCGGGGGCGGTACCGCCGGCCACGTCAACCCGCTGCTCGCGGTCGCCGACGCGCTCCGCCTGCGCGAGCCCGACGCGACGGTCCTCGTCCTCGGCACGGCCGAGGGCCTCGAGGCCCGGTTGGTACCCGAACGCGGCTACGAACTGCTGATAGTCCCGCGGCTGCCCTTCCCCCGGCGGCCCAACCGCGCGGCGCTCGGCTTCCCGCCGAGATTCAATCGCGCCATCAACGACGTGGTCACCATCCTGCGCGACCGCCGCGTCGATGTCGTCGTCGGCTTCGGCGGTTATGTCGCCACGCCGGCCTACCTGGCCGCGCGCCGGGCCGGCGTACCGATCGCCATCCACGAAGCCAACGCCAAGCCCGGGCTGGCCAACCGGGTCGGCGCCCTACTGACCCGTTCGGTCGGGGTCGCCTTCGCCGGTACCCGGCTGCGCCACGCCAGGGTCGTCGGGATGCCGCTGCGCCGGGAAATCGAGACTCTCGATCGGGCCGGCTCCCGCGCGGCTGGGTTGGCCTTCTTCGGCCTCGACGCCGACCGGCCGATCCTGCTGGTCACCGGCGGCTCGCTCGGCGCCCGCCGCATCAACCGCACCGTCGTGGATTCCGCGGCTGTCCTCACCGACGCCGGCTGGCAGGTACTCCACATCACCGGTACCTCCGCCGAGGTCGACGATCCGAACCTGCCCGGTTACCGGATGATCGCGTACTGCGACCGGATGGATCTGGCGCTCTCCGTCGCCGACTTCGCCGTCTCCCGTGCCGGAGCTGCCACGGTCTGCGAATTGAGCGCCCTCGGGATCCCCGCCGTGTTCGTGCCGTACCCGGTCGGCAACGGCGAACAGCGGTTCAACGCCGCCGACGTCGTGGCCGCTGGCGGCGGAATCCTCGTCGATGACGCCGCCTTCCTGCCGGGCTGGGTCCAGTCTGAATTGCTGCCGGTCCTCGCCGAGCCCGAGCGCATCCACGGCATGAGCGTCGCCGCCCACTCCGCGGGCGTGCTCGACGGCACCGCGCGCACGATCGACCTCATCGACGAGGCGGCGGGTGCGACCGCACCGCACTCCGCGTAACGTTGAACCCGCAGAACCTGCACCACCCCGCGCACCGCCAGCCAGAAAGACCTTCACGTGATCAAGCCTGACCTGACCCTGATAGTTCCCGAAGACCTCGGCATTGTGCACTTCGTGGGCATCGGCGGCTCGGGAATGAGCGGCATCGCCCGACTGTTCCTGGCCGCGGGCCACACCGTGACCGGCTCAGACTCACGCGACTCCGACAATGTGCACGCGCTCCGCGAGCTGGGCGCGACCATCACCATCGGTCACGACGCCGCCAACGTCGGCGACGCGGACAGCCTCGTCGTCACCGGCGCACTCTGGCAGGACAACCCCGAGTACGTCCTCGCCACCGAACGCGGTCTCCCGGTGCTGCACAGGTCCCAGGCGCTGGCCTGGCTGATCCGCTCGCACCGGCTTGTCTCGGTCGCCGGCGCGCACGGCAAGACCACCTCGACGGGCATGATCGTCACCGGCCTGCTCGGCCTCGGCCAGGACCCCAGTTTCGTCAACGGCGGGGTGATCGAATCCCTCGGCGTCAGCGCCGGCAGCGGCGCCGACGACCTCTTCGTCGTGGAGGCCGACGAGTCCGACGGCTCGTTCCTGCTCTACAACACCGGCGTCGCGCTGATCACCAACGTCGACCCCGACCACCTCGACCACTACGGCTCGCTCGAGGCCTTCGAAGCGGCCTTCGTCGAATTCGCCCAGAACGCCGACGAATTCGTCGTGGTCTCATCGGACGACCCCGGCGCCGTGCACGTCACCGCCCGGCTCACCGACAAGCGCATCATCACCTTCGGCGAGGCCGAGGGCGCCACGGCGCGGGTGCACTCCATCGGCACCAGCGGACCGGTGAGTTTCACCGTGACCTGGGACGGCGTCGACTACTCCGCCACCCTGCGCATCCCCGGCCGGCACAACGCCATCAACGCGGCGGGCGCCTTCGCCGTACTCGTGGGGCTCGGCTTCGAGCCGGCCGCTTCCCTGGCGGCGATCTCGGCGTTCGGCGGCACCGAGCGCCGGTTCGAGCTGCACGGCACCGTGCGCGGTGTGAGCGTCTACGACGACTATGCCCACCACCCCACCGAGGTCGCCGCGGCGCTGTCCGCCGCACGCACGGTGGTCGGCGCCGGCCGGATCATCGCCGTGCACCAGCCGCACCTGTACAGCCGCACCCGGCTGTTCGCCCAGGAATTCGCCGACACACTGGAGAAATACGCCGACGAGACCATCGTGCTGGCGGTCTACGGCGCCCGGGAAGACCCCGAACCCGGCGTGACCGGTGCGCTGGTCTCCGAACGCTTCCAGGACCCGGCTCACGTCGCCTATATCCCCGAATGGCAGGATGCCGCCGACTACCTCGGCACCATCGCCAGAGACGGCGACTTCGTCGTGACACTCGGCTGTGGTGACGTGTACCGCATCGTTCCGCAGCTGCTCGAATCTCTCGCCGATGAGCCGGCGGCGGGTACGCGCGGATGAGTCACCGTCCAGGCGCTCGCGCATGAAGCGTCCCGCAGGCCCTGCGGCGCGACCAGCGGCACCTAAGCCCGCTGCAGCGAAACCAGCTGCGGCGACACCGCCGCGTGCCCCTGAGCCGCGACAGCAGCCTGCCCGCGGGCCTAAACGGCCTGCCGCCGGCCCCGGCGCCGCGCCCACCCGTGCCGAGCCTGAGGCGCTGACCGAGCCCATCGTCCTGCCGGCCAGCGCTGCGTCCGACACCCCAGCGACGGATACCCCACCGACACGGCGGCGCCCCGGCGGCTTCAGTCTGCCTAAACGAGGCGTTAAGGCCGCCGCCGCACGGGACGCTCCGGAGACGTCGACTCCACAATCGTTGGGACAGGAGCCCCCGCTGACCGCGCGAGCGGCCCGGGCCCGGCTGCGAGCGGCGCGGCGAGCCCGGAAGCAGTACGAGCGCAACGAGGTGCGTCGCTTCACCTCCCGCTCCCGCCACCGCCGCAATCTCTGGCTCGCCGCCGGCGGCACCGTGGTCGCCCTGGTGGCCTTCGTCCTGGTCGGCGTGTTCTCCCCGCTGATGGCGTTGCGCACCATCGAGATCACCGGAACCAACCGCATCCCGGCCGCCGACGTGGCGCAGGCGCTCGAGGGGCAGCTGGGTACCCCGCTGCCGCTCCTCGACCTCGCCGAGGTGAAGGGGCAACTGAGCGAATTCAGCCTCATCCGCAGCTACGTCACGGAGAGCCGGCCGCCGGATACCCTCGTGGTGCGCATCGTCGAACGGGAGCCCGTCGGCGCGATCACGTCCGCCGCCGGCTTCGACCTCGTCGACGCGGCCGGTGTGGTCATCCAGAGTGGACCGGACCGGCCGCAGGGCTACCCCCTCATCGACGCCGCTGGCGGTGCCAGCGGTGCCGGTTTCCAGGCCGCGGTCGCCGTGGTCGGAGCACTGCCGGAGGGCATCCGCGGCCAGTTGGACAGCGTGACAGCCGCCACCAAGGACGACGTGACGCTCACCCTGGGTGGGGGAGCGCGGGTCCTTTGGGGCAACGCTGAGCGCAGCGAGTACAAGGCGCTCGTTCTGGCGGCCCTACTTGTGAGCCACCCCGTCGGCAGCGTGACCGAATACGACGTGTCATCGCCGGACAGCGCCGTCGTTCGCTGAAACCGACCGGGTATTCGCGACACGCGGGCGCGCCTCCCCAAGCCATCAGCGGTGGCACCTAACTTCGAATTTAGAATTGCATACTCAGAATAACTTTAAGCCTCGAGTAGAGGTTTAGGGTTCCACCGGAGGCCGGACGTGTCAACTAATCAGAACTACCTAGCAGTCATCAAGGTTGTTGGAATTGGCGGCGGCGGCGTGAACGCCGTCAACCGCATGATCGAGCTCGGCCTCCGAGGGGTCGAATTCATCGCCATCAATACGGATGCCCAGGCACTCCTGATGAGCGATGCAGACGTCAAGCTCGACGTCGGCCGCGACCTCACCAGGGGTCTCGGCGCCGGAGCGGACCCCGAGGTCGGCCGTCGCGCCGCCGAGGACCACGCCGAGGAAATCGAAGAAGCGCTGGCCGGAGCCGACATGGTGTTCGTCACCGCCGGCGAAGGCGGCGGTACCGGTACCGGTGGCGCCCCCGTCGTCGCCCGGATCGCCAAGTCCATCGGCGCTCTGACCATCGGTGTCGTCACCAAGCCGTTCGGCTTCGAGGGCAAGCGTCGTCAGGCTCAGGCCGAGACCGGTGTCGCCTCGCTCAAGAACGAGGTCGACACCCTCATCGTCGTGCCGAACGACCGCCTGCTGGAAATCAGCGACCGCGGCATCAGCATGCTCGAGGCCTTCGCCACCGCTGACCAGGTGCTCCTCGCCGGTGTGCAGGGAATCACCGACCTGATCACCACACCCGGCCTGATCAACCTCGACTTCGCCGACGTCAAGTCGGTCATGCAGGGAGCCGGCTCCGCCCTCATGGGCATCGGTTCCTCGCGCGGAGCGGACCGGGCCATCAAGGCGGCGGAACTCGCCGTTGCCTCTCCTCTGCTCGAGGCGTCGATCGATGGCGCCCACGGCGTGCTGCTCTCCATCCAGGGTGGCTCGAACCTCGGCATCTTCGAGATCAACGACGCCGCCCGCCTGGTGCAGGAGGCCGTGCACCCCGAAGCCAACATCATCTTCGGTGCCGTCATTGACGACACCCTCGGTGACGAGGTGCGCGTCACCGTCATCGCCGCGGGTTTCGACGGCGGTGAGCCCGGTGCCAAGGTTGCCGAGGTCCGTCGTTCCGACCTGGTCGCCGCCGGTGTGGCAGCGGGAGTCTCCGGTGGCGCCGCCGGTGCCATCGCCGGTGCCTCTGCCGCAGCAGACAACGCCCCGGTCGCCGAGCCCAGCGGCTCGGTCTGGTCCAGCGACCCCGCTGCGAGCACTCCGGTCGCCGACCCGGCCTTCGAGGACGATTCAGACGACCTGGACATCCCCGATTTCCTGAAGTAATGAGCGAACCGGACCTCGCCCAAAGGCTGGCGAACGTGCGCGGCGGCATAGCCGACGCCGCACGGCTCGCCGGTCGCTCGGTGGACGACATCACCACGGTCGTGGTGACCAAGTTCCAACCGGTGTCCCTGATCCGTGAGCTCCTCGAGCTCGGGGTGCGGGACCTCGGCGAGAGCAGGCACCAGGAGGCCCAGGCCAAGGCGGCCGAACTGGCCGGAGCCGGCATCCGCTGGCACTTTGTCGGTCAGGTGCAGGGCAAGAAGGCCCGCCAGGTGCGGGCCTACTCGTCGGTGATCCACTCGGTGGACCGGGAGTCGCTCGTGACCGGCCTTGCCACCCCGGTGGCGGAGCACACCGGCGCCGTCGAGGCCGGTGCCGAGGTGGACTGCTTCGTGCAGGTCAACCTCACCGAGGACCCGGCCAGGGGCGGGGTGTCGATTCCGGACCTCGCACCGTTGGTGGAGCGGGTTCTGTCGGCCCCGGGCCTCAGGCTGCTTGGGCTCATGGCCGTCGCGCCGCTCGGCGCGGAACCGAAGCGCTCCTTCGCCCTGGTCAGCGAGCTGGGCGCCCAGATGCGCGGCATCGCTCCCGACGCCAGGTACCTGTCGATGGGAATGTCCCAGGACTACGCGGCCGCCATCGCCGAAGGCGCGACACACCTGCGAATTGGCACCGCAATCACCGGGAATCGCCCGGCAGCGGTTAATCTGAAAACGTCGTAATACCAACACGGAGGTCGAGATGTCCAACCCGCTCAAGAAAACCATGGTCTACCTGGGTCTGGCAGACGAAGAGCTGGAATATGAGGCGCCGGCAGCGGCTCCCGTCTCCACTCTCCCCACCCAGTCAGCCCATGTCGCGTCGTCCCACGCTGCTCCGGCGAACGCCGGCCGCGCACCGGTCACGCCGTTGCACAAGACCTCCACCCCCAAGAATGTTGTCGTGTCCGAAATGAACGAGATCCTTACCGTCCACCCGCGCCAGTACCGCGACGCGCAGGTGATCGCCGAGTCCTTCCGTGATGGAATCCCGGTCATCATCAACCTCTCCCAGATGAGCGATGCCGATGCGCGCCGTCTCATCGACTTCGCCAGCGGCCTGTCTCAGGGTCTCTACGGCAAGATCGAGCGCGTAACGGCCAAGGTCTTCCTGCTGTCGCCGTCGCACGTCGTCATCTCCGGCGACAACGCCGTCGAGGAGGGGGACGCCGATTCCTCCTTCTTCGCCCAGTCATAACCCGACGTGTCCGTAGTCAACCTGATCCTGGGGATCGCCTACTACTTCCTGCTGCTGTACTTCTTCGTCATGTGGGGCCGATTCATCGTCGACCTCGTCCGGGGAATCAACAGGTCGTGGCGGCCGCACGGGTTCGTCCTGGTTCTCATTGAGCTGGTCTACACACTCACCGACCCGCCGATCAATTTCTTCCGTCGGATCTTCCCGCCGCTCCGCGTCGGCCCGATCGCGTTCGACTTTGGCTGGAGCCTGACCATGCTGTGCTGCATCATCGGCATGTGGATTACGGCGATTCGGTTCTGACACGCAGCCTCACCAGGGCCTCGGCATGTATTCTTGATCGATGACGGCCAACCGGCCCGGTACAACACCGAGTGCCAGTTGGTCGTAAGCACGTGTTCGCACAACTGTTCGCAATTAAGTTTTGAGGTGGAAAGCCATGGCGCTAACTCCGGAAGATGTAGTCAACAAGAGGTTTCAGTCGACCAAGTTCCGCGAGGGATATGACCAGGACGAGGTTGACGACTTCCTCGACGAGGTCGTTGTCGAGCTGCGACGCCTGACCCAGGAGAACGAGGACCTCAAGGCCCGTCTCTCCGGCGGCGAGGTCGCACCTGCTGCTCCGGTCAGTGCCGCTGCGGCCAAGACCGCTGAGCCCGTCAACACTCCTGAGCCCGTCGCAGAGCCCGTCGCTGCCGTCGTGCCCGAGCCCGTCGCTGCAGCACCCGTCGCCCCGGCGCCGGTTGCCGAGCCGATCGACGAGACCGCCGGCACGACGAACCTGTTGCAGCTGGCCCGCCGCCTGCACGAGGAGCACGTCAAGGAAGGCGCCGAGAAGCGTGACGCCCTGATCGCTGAGGGCCACGCCACGGCTGCCCGCGTGATCGCGGAGTCCGAAGCCAAGCAGCGCGCCCAGATCAACGTCCTCGACAAGGAGCGTGCCGTCCTCGAGAACAAGATCGAGGAACTGCGCACCTTCGAGCGCGAGTACCGCCAGAAGCTGAAGAGCTACATCGAGGGTCAGCTGCGCGACCTCGACTCCACGTCGCCCGTCGGCGCGGGTGCGGGCAAGGACTCGGGCAACTCGCCGAAGGCGAGCTTCCAGGGCTTTGGCGCGTAACAACCCGTCGAAGATCAGTTACCGCGCACTTATCGTCCTGGCCCTCGTGGCCGTGGGTGGGTATGCGTTCGATCAGATCAGCAAGGCCCTCGTCGTCAGCTTGATGACCGAGGGTCAGACCGCCCGGGTTCTGGGTGATGTGCTTCAACTGCACTTCATCCGGAACCCCGGCGCGGCCTTCTCCTTCGCCACCGGCCTCACCTGGGTGTTCTCACTCATTGCGGCCGGTGTCGTCGTGTTTGTCGTGTGGTTCGCCCCACGCATCCGCTCGAGCCTGTGGGCGATCGTTTTCGGTCTCCTGCTCGGCGGTGTGCTCGGCAACCTGACCGACCGACTGTTCCGGGAGCCGTCTTTCGGCCTCGGGCACGTCGTAGATTTCCTTTACACCCCGTGGATGATGCCGGCCATCTACAACATCGCGGACTGCTGCATCGTGGTGAGCATGGCGCTCTTCATGCTGCTCACCCTGCGTGGCATCGGCCTCGACGGCCGTCGCACGCCGACATCCGACCCGGATGCCGCCCAACCGGCCGCCAGCACCGTGCCCGCCGGCAGCGCCGCGCCCCTCACTCCCTCCAACTGAACGGCATCATGGAAAACCGAGCCCTTCCCCTGCCCGATGGTTTGGACGGTGTACGCGTTGACGCGGGCATCGCCAAGCTGTTCGGCTTCTCCCGCAGCTTCGCGGCCGAAGTCGCCGAGTCCGACGGGGTCACCCAGGACGGCGTCGTGGTCGGCAAGTCGGACAAGCTGCGTGCCGGGGCCTGGCTCGACGTGAGCTGGGCGCCCAAGCAGGACCTCGTCATCGTGCCCATCGCGGTACCCGATCTCACGATCGTGCACGACGACGACGACATCGTCGTCGTCAACAAGCCATCCGGCGTCGCGGCCCACCCCAGCGTGGGCTGGACCGGCCCGACGGTGCTCGGCGCCCTCGCCGCCGCCGGCTACCGCATCGCCACCTCCGGTGCGTCCGAACGGGCCGGCATCGTGCACCGTCTCGACGTCGGGACCAGCGGCCTCATGGTCGTCGCGAAGTCCGAGCACGCGTACACGCACCTCAAACGGGCCTTCCACGACCGGGAGGTCGACAAGATCTACCACGCCGTCGTGCAGGGCCACCCAGACCCGTCCAGCGGCACCATCGACGCGCCGATCGGGCGCCACCCGCGCTCCGACTGGAAGTTCGCTGTGATCGCCGGAGGCAAGGACTCCGTCACTCACTACGAGACCCTGGAAGCCTTCCCCTCCGCGTCCCTGCTCGAGGTACATCTGGAGACCGGTCGAACCCACCAGATCCGGGTGCACATGGCCGCCCAGCGGCATCCGTGTGTCGGCGACGCCATGTACGGGGCCGACGCGAAGATCTCGGCCAGGCTCGGCCTCACCCGGCAGTGGCTGGTCGCCAAGCAGCTCTCCTTCGATCACCCGACCAGCGGCGAATGGGTCACCTTCAACGCCGAGTACCCGGACGACCTGGCCAACGCTCTGCGCTTACTGCGCGGCGATTAGGCTGCGTTGATCAGGGCAGGGGCGTCCTCCGGCGCTTAGGCTGGAAGACCAGCACCCCCCACTTCGTCATCAGATAAACCCCAGAGCAGCTGGAGCAGTCGTGTCGCCGCAGAATGATTCGTTCGTCCACCTTCACGTGCACAGCGAGTACTCCATGCTCGACGGCGCCGCGCGGGTCAAGCCGTTGATCGCGGCGGCCGCTGAACAGAAGATGCCGGCCATCGCCGTCACCGACCACGGCAACGTGTTCGGCGCGTTCGATTTCTGGAAGACCGCCACGGATGCCGGGATCAAGCCGATCATCGGCACCGAGGCTTACATCACGCCGGGCACCGACCGTCGCGACAAGACCCGGGTGCGCTGGGGCACCAACGCCCAAAACCGCGACGACGTCGGCGGTAGCGGTGCGTACACCCACATGACCCTGCTCTCGGAGAACACCGAGGGAATGCACAACCTGTTCAGGCTCTCGTCCCTCGCGTCGCTGGAGGGCTACTACTTCAAGCCGCGAATGGACCGCGAACTGCTCAGCACCTATTCCAAGGGTCTGATCGGTACGACCGGATGCGTGGGTGGCGAGGTGCAGACCCGCCTCCGGCTCGGCCAGTACGACGAGGCCAGGCAGGCCGCGGGGGAGCTGCGGGACATCTTCGGGAAGGACAACTTCTTCTGCGAGATCATGGACCACGGCATCGACATCGAGCGCCGCACCATGACGGACCTGCTCAAGTTGGCCAAGGAACTCGATCTGCCGCTGGTGGCCACCAACGACCTGCACTACACCCACGCGCACGACGCGACAGCGCACGCGGCGCTGCTCTGCGTGCAGTCGGCATCCACCCTGGACGACCCCAACCGGTTCAAGTTCGACTCCAACGAGTTCTACCTCAAGACCGCCGCCGAGATGCGGCACCTGTTCCGGGACAACCCGGAGGCGTGCGACAACACTCTGCTCATCGCCGAGCGGTGCGAGGTCAAGTTCAACACCTCGGCCAACTACATGCCCCGGTTCCCCACCCCTGAGGGCGAGAACGAGGAAAGCTGGTTCATCAAGGAGACCGAACTCGGCCTCCTGCGTCGCTATCCGAACGGCATCACGGCAGCGGTGCGCAAGCAGGCCGACTACGAGGTCGGCGTCATCACCCAGATGGGCTTCCCCGGCTACTTCCTGGTCGTCGCCGACTTCATCAACTGGTCCAAGGAGAACGGCATCAGAGTCGGTCCAGGTCGTGGCTCCGGCGCCGGCTCGATGGTCGCGTACGCCATGGGCATCACCGACCTCGACCCGCTGGTGCACGGCCTGATCTTCGAGCGCTTCCTCAACCCCGACCGCGTCTCCATGCCCGACTTCGACGTCGACTTCGACGACCGTCGCCGCGGCGAGGTCATCCACTACGTCACCGAGAAGTACGGCTCCGAGCGCGTCGCGCAGATCGTCACCTACGGCACCATCAAGGCCAAGCAGGCGCTGAAGGACTCCAGCCGGGTTTTGGGCTTCCCGTTCGGCATGGGCGACAAGCTCACCAAGGCCATGCCGCAGCCCATCATGGGCAAGGACATGCCGCTCACCGGCATGTTCGACAAGGACCACCCCCGCTACCGCGAGGCCGGCGACTTCCGCGCCGTCATCGAGACAGATGCTGAAGCGCGCACGGTCTTCGACACCGCGCTCGGTATCGAGAACCTCAAGCGCCAGTGGGGTGTGCACGCCGCCGGCGTGATCATGTCGTCCGACCCGCTCATCGACATCATCCCGATCATGCGCCGCGAGGCCGACGGCCAGATCGTCACGCAGTTCGACTACCCGGCCTGCGAGAGCCTGGGCCTGATCAAGATGGACTTCCTGGGGCTCCGCAACCTCACCATCATCGACGACACCCTCGACAACATCGAAGCGAACCGTGGCCACCGCCCGGTGCTCGAAGACCTCGACCTCGACGACGTGCTCGCCTACGAACTGCTCGCCCGCGGCGACACCCTCGGGGTGTTCCAGCTGGACGGCGGCCCGATGCGCGCGCTCCTGCGCAGCATGAAGCCCGACAACTTCGAAGACATCTCCGCCGTCATCGCGCTCTACCGGCCCGGCCCCATGGGCGCGAACTCGCACACCAACTACGCGCTGCGGAAGACCGGTCAGCAGGAGATCATCCCGATCCACAAAGAGCTCGAGGAGCCCCTCAAAGACATCATCGGCGGCACCTACGGCCTCATCGTCTATCAGGAGCAGGTGATGTCGATCGCGCAGAAGCTGGCCGGCTTCACCCTGGGTCAGGCCGACCTGCTGCGACGCGCGATGGGCAAGAAGAAGAAGTCCGAGCTGGACAAGCAGTTCGAGGGTTTCTCCGGCGGAATGATAGCCAACGGCTACTCAATGGAAGCCATTACCACCGTATGGAACATCCTTCTACCGTTCTCTGACTACGCCTTCAACAAAGCCCACTCCGCGGCCTACGGAGTGCTGTCCTACTGGACCGCATACCTTAAGGCGCACTATCCGGCCGAGTACATGGCCGCCCTGCTGACCAGCGTCGGCGATGCCCGCGACAAGCTCGCGCTGTACCTCAACGAGTGCCGCCGGATGGGCATCCAGGTGCTGCCGCCGGATGTCAACGAGTCGATCGGCTTCTTCGCCGCCGTCGGCACCGACATCCGCTTCGGCCTGGGCGCCGTGCGTAACGTCGGTTTCAACGTGGTGGAAGCCATCCGGGCCGCCCGCACTGAGAAGGGCGACTTCGAGTCGTTCCACGATTTCCTCCGCAAGGTCCCGCTGCAGGTCACCAACAAGCGCACCGTCGAGTCCCTGATCAAGTCCGGCGCCTTCGACTCCCTCGGCGCCACCCGCCGCGCCATGTTCGAGATTCACGAGGGAGCCGTCGACTCCGCCGTCAAGATCAAACGTGACGAGTCGCACGGCATGGTCGGCTTCGACTTCGACAGCCTCTTCGACGACCCTCAGGAGACCGACCAGGTGCCGGACCGGCCGGAGTGGAGCAAGAAGGAGAAGCTCGCACTGGAGCGCGACATGCTCGGCCTCTACGTCTCCGACCACCCTCTGGCCGGCCTCGAGATTCCGCTGGCCAAGCACGCCAGCACCACGATCACCGATCTGATCAGTTCCGAGCACACCCAGGATGCCGATACCGTCACCGTGGCCGGCCTCATCACCAATGTGCAGCATCGCATCGCCAAGAAGTCGGGCAACCAGTACGGCATCATCTCGGTCGAGGACTTCGGCGGCGAGATCGACGTCATGTTCATGGGCAAGGCGTACCAAGAGTTCTCCCTTGACCTCGTCAGCGACTCCGTCGTGGTGGTGCGCGGCCGGGTGAGTATGCGCGATGACGGAATGAACCTGCACGCGTACAGCATCTTTGCGCCCGAGCTCGGTCAGGCGTCCGATCACGGCACCCTGTCGATCACTCTGTTCGAGGCGCGAGCCACCACCGATACCGTCACCCAGCTCGGCGAGGTGCTCAAGAGACACGGCGGTACCTCAGAGGTGCGCCTGAAGTTGATCAAGGGTGACACCGCCCGCGTCTTCGAGCTGCCGAGCCGGGTCACCGTGACCGCCGACCTCTTCGGCGAACTCAAGAGCCTCCTGGGCCCGTACTGCCTGACTTGACCCTCTGCCCGCTCCAGATGAATTCGGGCGGAGGCCCCGGTCAGAACGGTGGGTTCCCGGGTGCCGGCGGTGTCGGCTGCCGGGTCGGCCTCGGCCGGGGCATCAGGTGACTATCGTCGCCGGGCCGCTTCCGGGTCTTGGGCCCGGCGACCGGTGGCCGGGGTCGGGGTGGTCCCATCGGGTTGGCCGGATCGGCGCGGTAGCTGCGTGTGCCGGGTGAGGTCCAGTGCAGGATCCCGTCGGGTTCCTGCGTGACTCGCCACTGGCTGCGGTGTTTGAGTCGCGCGACCTCCGGCGAGATCGGCCCGTACCCTTCGAGGGTGCCGGGTTCCTCGTCCAAGCCCAGCAGGGTCAGCACGGGCACCGTGACCATGACCGTGCCGCCGCTGCTGGCGCCATCCGTCTGGTCGGCCGGGGTCGGGTCGCCGAGGTGCGTGAGTTGCACGGCCATGCCGTTGATCCGGTCGAAGGCGGCCTTGGTGCCGTGCGCGGTGCCGTACCAGTGCAACCACGCCATCCCGTCCGAGGCGGCCTCCCAGTACGCACGCCGGTCGGCGAGGGCGTTCTTGTGCCGGGTCACGATCGATTCCGGGTGCAGCTTCTCCCGCAACCGGCGGGCCTTGTCGATGACCCGGACACCGGCAGCCGTTTCGCCTCCGGTAACACCCGTTCCTCAAACGCCGCCTGGCCCCCATCCGGCAGGGTGAGCAGCTGCCCGAGCAGGGTCGTGGCATGCCGGTAGCTGATCTCCCCTCTCGAGAACGCCGCGAACGTCGCCGGTGCGTAGGAGCTGAGGAACCGGGCCTCGTTTAGTTGCCGGTCGATGGTGCGCTCGGCCACCCGGGTCAGACACGCGGTCTCACTCACGATCGTGCGCCGGGCGACCTCCCGGTCGTCCCACCGGTTGTACGCGGCCGCACGGGCCGGGTCCTCGGTCAGGCTGGCCGCATTGTCGTCGGCGAGGCGAATGTTCGCCGGGTTGCCGTGCAACCGCGAGGCGACCCGGGGTTGTTCGCTCCAGTCCTGCAGGTCCAGCAGGTGCTCGATCCGGCGGGCCTGGGCCCGGGCGATGACGCGGTCATCGGCCGCGATCCGTTCGGTGTGCCGGACCAGATCGGCCTGGACACGGTCGTCCAGGGTGGGCTCCGGAGAATAGTCGTCACCGTCCGGAGTGGGCGGTAGTCCCTCGTCAGCGATACTCATACTGAGATCGTCTCACCTACCCCCGACACTCACCCCGCCCCACGGCCACAGCATCCGCGAGCTGTGAGAAAAGCCCCAAAACGCGCGACTCTTATGTGCTTAAGTCACAGTTCGCGAGGGTATCAACGGAGGATTTCCACCATCAGGACCCAGGCGTCGAGCATGGAGCCGATGACGGTGAGGATCACCCCGGCCGCGACCAGGTAGATGCCGGTGGAGGTGCTCGTGACGATGAGGAGCACCGCGCCCAGCGCGAAGGGAAGCAGTTGAAGGGCCGCGAGCGGTAGATAGAGGGCAAGGGAGAACCGCCCACTCGCGCTGTTCCGTGCCCGGTGGCGGAGTGAGATCGTATGCAGGACGACCGCCGGGGCGACGGCGACGAGAACCTCGACGCCCAGGACCGCCCCGGGCTGGCCGGGCACCAGAAGGAGGCCGCCGGTCACCACCACCAGCACGAGGGAGCCGACGGCGGCCGCGGCCCGTGCCGTCAGCCCGGGCAGCGCGAGGATCTCCCGGATGTTCACCGAGATCGCCACCATGACGAGGCCCGCCAGCGCCGCGGCGGCGCCCACCATGGCCACGGCGAAGTCACCCCAGCCTGTCGTCACTGTCTCGTCCATGGTTGCCTTCGCTCGGATGCCGACACGATAGCGCGACCGCTCCGATCGTCATGAACCCATCGGTGCCCGACACCGGCCACGGCGCGGGACCAATGACCCCCGTGTGACCAGCAGTTTGACAGCCGTTTGTTCTACGCTGGGGGCATGAGAAGGCGCAGCGGGGAACCGATCTACAGCACGGCGATTGCAGCGGGTCGCACAATTTTCGGAGCCTTCAGGCTCAGGCCGTCGGCGTCGGGCCTCACCAACCTTCCGGACGCCGGAGGGGCGGTCCTCGCCATCACCCACTTCGGCTACGCGGACTTCGCCCTCGTGGAGTGGATGACCTGGCGAAAGAACCGCCGGCACATCCGCTTCATGGCCAAGAAGGGTGCGTTCGACAAGCCCGTCGTCGGCTGGCTGTTGCGTGGGATGCGGCACATCAACGTCGACATGACGGCCGGGGCCCAGGCCTACGCCGACGCGGTGCGGGCGCTCAACGCCGGCGAACTCGTCGGGGTGTTTCCCGAAGGGGGAGTGAACGCGTCGTTCACCGTGCGGGACCTGAAGACCGGTGCGGCGCGGATGGCGATGGAGGCCGGGATGCCCATCGTGCCCATCGCTGTCTGGGGTGGCCACCGGCTGCTCACGAAAAACCACAAGCCATCCGTGCGGGAGGCCTATCGCACCCCGGTCTCCTTCGCGGTCGGCACGCCGGTACGTGTAGACGCCGAGGACGATCCGCAGCAGGTGACCCAGCGACTGCACGGCGTGCTGCAGGAGCTCGTGGACGGCCTGCAGGCGCGTTACCCGGAGCCTGGTGCCGGCCGCTGGTGGCAGCCCGCCCACCTGGGCGGAACCGCGCCCACCCCGGCGGAGGCTGCCGCGACGGAAGCGGAACGACAGCGACGCAAGGCGGCCGCCAGAGCGGCCCAAACCCCGGCCGGGTGAACCGCGCCGTCCGCAGGTTGGCCACCGCGGGGTCGGCACCCACCGGCCCGAACCGGATGAGCTAGAGCGTTTCGCCCAACGCCCGGTACTGGCGTTCGTGATAGATCAGCGCCTCGTCGTCATCGCCGAGGCCGCCGCCCTCGATCTGCACTACGACCACAGCAGAGTTGTGCACGGTCACGCGCTCCACGATCCGTCCCACCATCCACGACGTCACGTTGTTGAGAACGGGCAGGCCGTACGGTCCCACCCGCCAGTGATCGCCGACGAAGCGCTCGGCGTTGGGTCCGGCCAGCCGCTCGGCCAGGGTGCGGTTGCGCAGTCCGAGCAGGTGGATGACGACGCGCTCGGTCTCGTTGATGGCCGGCCACGAGCTGGCCGACTTCGCCATGTTGAAGGTAGCCAGGGGCGGCACCGCCGACATGGACGCCAGGGATGTCGCGGTGAATCCGACGGGCTTGCCCTGAGCGTCCAGCGCGGTCACGACCGCGACGCCGGCCGCATGACGGCGAAACGCGTTCTTGAACGCGGCCAGGTCGCCAGGCGCGTTCGGGTCGGTGTCGAGGGCCGGGGCGTGGGGGAGACCTGCGGAGGGGAGACCCGCCGGTGCGGTGATGCGTTCGTTCATAGTGGTGCCAATCGTTTCACCGATCAGCCTATTCCCGTGCGAGCACCGTTCTTGGATAAGCTGGAGTGACATGATCCAGACGATTGACCTTCGAGGAACGCGGCCTGCTCCGGCCGAACTTTTGGCCTCGGTGCCCCGGGCGCTCACCAGCGTCACGGTCGCCAGCGACGTTGCCGCCGAACTGATCGATGATGTGCGCGCACGCGGCGAACAGGCCCTGCTCGACCAGGCCGAGCGCCTCGACAGGGTACGCCCCGAGCACGTTCGCGTTCCGGCTTCCCACGTCGCCGAGGCCCTTGAGGCCCTCGACCCGGATGTCCGCGTCGCGATCGAGGAGACCATCCGCCGGGTGCGCCTGGCCAGTGCCGCACAGGTGCCGCCTCTGGTGACCACCACGATCGCCGACGGCGCCGAGATCGTGCAGCGCTGGCGCCCCGTGCAGCGGGTCGGCCTCTACGTTCCCGGCGGCAAGGCCGTCTACCCGTCCAGCGTCGTGATGAACGTGGTGCCCGCGCAGGTGGCCGGGGTCACCTCCATCGCCCTCGCATCCCCGCCGCAGAGTCACTTCGATGGACGAGTGCACCCCACCATCCTCGCCGTCGCCGGTCTTCTCGGCGTCGACGAGATCTACGCCATGGGCGGCGCCGGCGCCGTGGGCGCCTTCGCCTACGGCGTGCCCGGCCTCGGCCTCGACCCCGTGCAGCTCGTCACCGGCCCCGGCAACGTCTACGTCGCCGCCGCCAAGCGGCTCGTGCGCGGCGTCACCGGGATCGACTCCGAAGCCGGACCGACCGACATCCTCGTGATCGCCGATGCCGCGGCCGACCCGGCCTTCGTCGCCGCAGACCTGGTCAGCCAGGCCGAGCACGACGAACTCGCCGCCGCCGTGCTCGTCACGGACTCCGCCGAGCTCGCCGAAGCCGTCGAAGCGCTCCTGAACGACCTGGCCACCACCACCACGCACGCCGAACGGGTCACCGCATCGCTGGGTGGCAGCCAATCGGCCATCGTGCTGGTGGACGACCTCGAGCAAGCCGCCGCGTTCAGCAACGCGTTCGGTCCGGAGCACCTCGAGATCCAGACCGAAGCCCCCGACGCCGTCCTCGGCCAGATCGACAACGCCGGCGCCATCTTCCTGGGCCCGTACGCGCCGGTCAGCCTCGGCGACTATGCCGCCGGCTCCAACCACGTGCTGCCCACCGGGGGACAGGCGCGGTTCTCGGCGGCCCTCGGCGCGTACACCTTCCTGCGCCCGCAGCAGGTCGTGCGCTACACCAGAGACGGCCTCGCCGGCGTGGCCGACCACATCCTCGCCCTGTCCGCTGCAGAGGCGCTGCCCGCCCACGGTGACGCCGTCAGCGTCCGATTCAGCACGGCCGCGGAACGGTAGGCTCGTAGGCACAATGTATTGCCCGTTCTGTCGCCACCCAGATTCCCGTGTCATCGACTCCCGCACCAGCGACGACGGGCTCTCGATCCGTCGCCGCCGGCAGTGCCCGGAGTGCGGTCGCCGGTTCAGCACCACCGAAACCGCCAGCCTGAACATCATCAAGCGCAGCGGCGTGGTCGAACCGTTCAGCCGGGAGAAGATCGTCTCCGGCGTGCGCAAGGCCTGCCAGGGCCGCCCGGTCACCGACTCTGACCTGGCCATGCTCGCGCAGAAGGTCGAGGAGACCATCCGTCAGACCGGTGCGTCCCAGATCGAGGCCAACGACATCGGCCTGGCCATCCTCGCCCCGCTGCGTGACCTCGACGAAGTGGCCTACTTGCGCTTCGCCAGCGTCTACCAGGCCTTCGATTCGTTGGAAGACTTCGAGAGTGCGATCGGCCAGCTGCGCACCGAGCACACCGCCGCGTCGGAATCCGATCCCGAACCCGAACGGTAGACGTGTACCCCACCCTTTTCAAGCTGGTGCTCACCCGGATCGACCCCGAGCGGGCTCACCACTTGGCCTTCGAGGTCATCCGGTGGATGCCGCGCCTCGGCCTCGGCCCGCTTGTGCACAGGTTCACCCGCCCGCGCACCGACATCGGGGTGGACACCCTCGGCTTGCATTTCGACTCGCCGTTCGGTGTTGCGGCCGGGTTCGACAAAGACGGCCACGCCGTCATCGGGCTCGGCCGGCTCGGCTTCGGGCACGTCGAGGTCGGCACGCTCACCGCGGTCGCCCAGCCCGGCAACCCCACACCGCGCCTGTTCCGTCTCGTATCCGACCGCGCTGTCATCAACCGGATGGGCTTCAATAACGGCGGTGCCGAGGCGGCCGTCGCGCGCCTGGGCCAGGTTCGCCGTACCCCCAACCGTCCGGTCCTGGGCATCAACATCGGCAAGAGCCGAGTCACCGCGGTCGAAGACGCCACGGCCGACTACCTGGTCAGCACCGTTGCACTGGCCCCTCTCGCGGACTACCTGGTGGTCAACGTGAGCTCCCCCAACACCCCGGGCCTGCGTGGCCTGCAAGAACTCGATCAGCTCGCCCCACTGTTGCGGGCGGTGCAGGAACACGCCGGCGATACCCCGCTGCTGGTCAAGATCGCACCCGACCTCACCGATGACGAGGTGACCCGCATCGCCGGCCTCACCGTGGAACTCGGCCTGGCCGGCATCATCGCCACCAACACCACCATCAGCCGGGACAATCTGTTGACCGACCCGGCCGTCGTGGCCGCGGCCGGCGCCGGCGGGCTCTCCGGAGCGCCCCTGAACGACCGGTCGCTGGCCGTCCTGCGCCTCATCCGGGCCTCCGTGCCGGCCGAACTGTGCGTCATCTCGGTCGGCGGCGTCGAGACTGCGCATCAGGTCGTCGAGCGTCTCGACGCCGGCGCCACCCTCGTGCAGGGCTACACCGGCTTTCTCTACCGCGGACCGCTCTGGGCACGCCAGATCAACCGCGGACTCGACAGGCTCCTCGCGGGTCGTTCCACCGCCCCGATCCTCTCCTGACCGGCAGGCCGGCACCCGCCGGCGCCCGGCCACGGGTCAATCGGTGGGTCCGGGCGCTCCGGGATCAGTGATGAGTCCGAGGCCGGCCAGCTGGGCCGCGAGGCTCGCGCCGTCGGGTCCGTAGACCCAGAGCGGATCCGGCTTGGCCTCCACGGCGTCCTTGGCCCTACGGCCGGCCAGCACGGCCTCGCTCGGCGACAGCCGACGGATGGCCACCGCGGCGACGCACTGCGGGAAATCCTGTTGGAACTCGCTGTAAATCGCCTCGTCGTGCTGACCGTCGTCGCCGATGAGGACCCACTTCATGTCGGGGAACTCGTGCGCCAGCCTGCGCAGGTTGTCGCGCTTGTGCTCCTTGCCACTGCGGAACAGCCTGTCGTGGGTGGGTCCCCAGTCGGTGAGCAGCAGCGCCCCGGCCGGGTAGAGGTTACGGGAGAGGAACCGGCTGAGCGTCGGCGCAACATTCCAGGCACCTGTGGACAGGTAGATCACCGGAGCCCCCGGTGTCGCATCGGCGAGGCGGTCCAGCAGCACCGCCATGCCCGGCGTCGGAACGCGAGCGTGCTCGTCGAGGACGAAGGTGTTCCACGCGGCCAGGAGCGGACGGGGCAAGGTGGTGACCATGACGGTGTCGTCGACGTCGGAGATCACGCCGGTGCGCACATCGGGGGCGACCACGAAGACCGGAGCGTCGACGCTGCCGGAGGCGTGGGTGTGCAGCGAAGCGGTGTGCCAGCCCGGCTCGAGGTTGACCTGCATCACGGTGTCGACGACTCCGCCGCGGTCGGCCTGCACCCGGTGTGCCTTGCCGCCGATGTCGATGGTGACGGTGACGTCGTTGACCGGCACGCTGGTGAAGCTCCGCCAGCCCCGGATGCTCGCGTCACGCCTGTCGGTGCGACGTCGCTTGGGGGTGGTGCCGGTGGACTTCACGGGTTTCGCCAACAGGACGCGGCAGAGAATCCGCACGCGTTCCGTGGTGCCATAGCCGGTATAGGGGATGACGACCGGCAGGTGTCCGCGCCGACGGGCGAACTTTTCCCGCTTGTCGTGAAGCCAATCCTCGATCCGCGCGGCTCGGTGCATGAGGCGCACGGGGTTGAGGGGAGTGGAAGGTGTGGCGGGGGACTTTGACACAGTTCAGTCTCTCATGCGCCGCGGGGCTGCTTGGCACGGTCCCGGGCTGGAGAACCACCACGGCGACCCGCCCGGGGCAGACTCCCCACTCCATTTGGGGGGTGTGTTCTGTGTCTGGGGTGTCAGTCGGGGGCCCTAAGATTGTGACGTATATTCAAGGAGGACACGTGGCGCTGATCGACACATTCGGGGGAGACTCTGTCGCACAGGGACGGCAGATCCGCACCGAGCCCATCCAGCAGCGCAGTGCCGCCAGGTTGACCGCACTTCTGGACGCTGCGGCCGAGGTCGTCGACGAGGTCGGTTTCGACCGCATCACGACGGCCATGGTCGCCGAACGTGCGGGAGCCTCGATCGGCACTGTGTACCGTTACTACCCCGACCGGGTCGCGGTCCTCGAGGGACTTCGCGAGCGTGCGGTCCAGCGCTTCCGCCAGCGTGTCGCCGACACCCTCAAGGAGACCCAGCCGGGAACCTGGTGGGAAGCCGTCGACTGCGGGATCTCGGCCTTCGTGGAGCTGTATCGCGCCGAGCCAGGATTCCGCATCCTGCACTTCGCCGATCGTGAACGCGCCCAGTCCACCGGGCCGGACCAGCTGGATTCGGGATTCTTCGCCAACCAGATCGCCGGAGTCCTGTCGGAGGAATTCGGCCTGTCCGGTGGCCCCGACCTCATCTTCAGACTCGAAGTCGCCGTCGAAATGGCCGACTCCCTGCTGTCTCGCGCCTTCACCTGGAACACCCAGGGTGATGAGCGCTTCATCGCAGAGTGCCGACGCATCATGCACGATTACCTCGTCGGCTACTACGGTACGGACGCCTAGCCCGACTCGTCGCCTGTGGCGCTGAAGACGAACAACGGCAATCCGCTTTGGATTCGGCTCCGAAGAATGGTTGGCTGGTCATCCGCACTTGCCTGCTTCCGTCGCCCCGCATTCGAAGGGGGTGACGGACGTCAAGCCCGCACCGAGGATTGAGCCCAGCCATGATCGAGTTCCGTTCCGTCAGCAAGCGCTTCCCCGACGGCACCCTCGCAGTCGAGGATTTCAGCCTGGTCCTGCCCTCCCACAAGACGACAGTGCTCGTCGGGTCCTCCGGATCGGGCAAGACCACCCTGCTGCGGATGATCAACCGCATGGTCGACCCCACCAGCGGCTCGGTCGAGATCGACGGCGAGGACATCGCCACTCTGCCCCCCGTGAAGCTGCGCCGCGGAATCGGCTATGTCATGCAGAACTCCGGACTCCTGCCGCACCGCACGGTCCTCGACAACGTCGCCACGGTGCCGCTGCTGCGCGGCACGCCGAAGCGTCAAGCCAGAGCGGATGCCCTGGCGATGCTGGACACCGTCGGGCTGGACCGCGCGCTGGCCGACCGATACCCGAGCCAGCTCTCCGGCGGTCAGCAGCAACGCGTCGGCGTGGCCAGGGGGTTGGCGGTCAACCCGAACATCCTGCTGATGGACGAACCGTTCGGTGCCGTTGACCCCATCGTGCGCGCCGAGCTCCAGCAGGAGTTGGTTCGGCTGCAGAAGGAGCTGGACAAGACCGTCGTCTTCGTCACCCACGACATCGAGGAAGCGTTCCTGCTGGGAGACCAGATCGTGATCCTGCGGGACGGCGGCCGCATCGCCCAAGTGGGCTCGCCCGCCGAACTGCTCGCCAACCCCGCCGACGACTTCGTCGCCAGTTTCGTGGGCGCCGATCGGGGCCGGCGGGCGCTGCACGTGGAGCGGCACGGGAACGAGGACGTCGTGGTCGACAGCGACGGGCGCCTAGCCGGTGTGCTGAAGCCAGAAAGCGCCCGATGACCTGGGTCCTGGCCAACCTCGGCCTGATCTGGGCGCGCACCCTCGACCACGTGGTGCTGAGCCTGCCGCCGATCGTGATCTGCTTCGTGATCGCCGTTCCGTTGGGCTGGTTCGCCCGGCGCTACCGGGTGAGCCGCGGGATCATCCTCACCGGCGCCGGCCTGCTCTACGCGGTGCCCTCGCTGCCGCTGATCTTCGTGCTGCCCGCCGTGATCGGCACCAGCCTGCTGTCCCCGGTGAACGTGATCATCGCCCTGACCCTGTACGGCATCGCCCTCATGGTGCGGGTCGTCACCGACGGTCTCGATTCGGTGGATGCCGACGTCCGCCAGTCCGCCTCCGCGATGGGCTATTCCACCTGGTCGCGGTTCTGGCAGGTGGAGCTCCCGCTGTCCGGCCCGGTCCTGCTCGCGGGCATGCGGGTCGTGGCGGTCAGCACCGTCAGCCTGGTCACCGTCGGCGCGGTGATCGGGGTGCAGAGCCTGGGCAGCCTCTTCACCGACGGTTTCCAGCGCGGAATCCAGGCCGAGATCGTCGCCGGCCTCGTCGCCACGGTGGCCCTTGCGCTCGTCTTCGACGGTGCGCTGGTGCTCGCCGGTCGGCTGCTGATGCCCTGGACCCGACGGGTCGCCCCGCCCAAGCCGAGTGTTCCTCTCGAGGTGAGCGCAGCATGAACCTCTTCGCCAGCGCCATCGACTGGATCCTCGACCCGGCCAACTACGTCGGGCTCAACGCGATTCCGCTGCGCATCGGACAGCACCTCGTCTTCTCCCTCGTCACCCTGGTATTCGCGTCGGCTATCGCGATCCCGCTGGGCTACCTCATCGGTCACACCGGCCGAGGCCGCGGCCTCGCGGTGACGACGTCGGGAGGGCTGCGGGCCATTCCCACCCTGGGCCTGCTGACCCTGGTCGCGCTCTGGGTCGGCATCGGCGTCGTGGCCCCGTACGTGGCCCTCACGGTGCTCGCGATCCCGCCCATCCTGGCCGGCGCGTACACAGGGTTCGAGGCGATCGACCGGCGCACCATCGACGCAGCGCGCGCCGTGGGAATGAGCGAACTGCAGATCGTGAGGAAGGTCGAACTGCCCCTGGGCCTGCCCCTGTTGATCGGCGGGCTGCGCTCGGCCACCCTGCAGGTGATCGCGACAGCGACCCTGGCCGCTTATGTGGCCGATCTCGGTCTGGGTCGATATCTGTTCTCGGGGTTGAAAACCAGGGATTATGCCGAGATGCTGGGCGGGTCGATCCTCGTAATCCTGCTGGCCCTGGCGCTGGAGGGAATCTTTGCGCTGATCCAACGGTTTGTTGTACCGCGGGGTGTCTCCGGGCGCCTCGGCACAGCCCCCAAGCTTCGCACCGGCGGCCCCGCAGCCGCACGGTGATACATCTACCGAATCTTCGGTACCTGAGGAAGGACAACAGCATGTTCACAAACACACGAGGCCGGCTCGCGCTTGTCAGCGCGGTCGCGGTTGGGGCTGTCGTAGCCCTTGCAGGGTGCGCGTCCGGGGATCCCCTGGACGAGGGAGAGAGTTCGGCCGGATCCGACACTCTGGTCGTCGGATCGCAGGACTACTACTCCAACGAGATCATCGCGGAGATCTACGCGCAGGCGCTGGAGAACGGCGGTTTCACGGTCGACCGCCAGTTCCGCATCGGCCAGCGTGAGGCCTACCTCCCCGAGATCGAGGCAGGCTCGATCGACGTGTTCCCCGAATACAGCGGCAGCCTGCTGCAGGCCCTGGATGCCGATGCCCCGACCGGCACCGCCGACGAGGTCTACACGGCCCTGGAAGCGGCCCTGCCGGAGGGCTTGACCGTGCTCGACCGGGCCGAGGCCAGCGACCAGAACTCCTGGACCGTCACCCAGGCGTTCGCGGACACCTACGGCCTCACCGACATCGCCTCGCTGTCCGAGGTCACCGAACCGATCACCGTCGGCGGCAACTCCGAGCTTGAGACCCGCCCGTATGGACCGACCGCCCTCAAGGAGGAGTACGGCATCGAGATCGCCGGCTTCACCCCGGTTGAGGACAGCGGCGGACCTCTGACGGTCAAGGCTCTTGTCGACAACAAGATCCAGCTCGCGAACATCTACACGGCGGATCCCAACATCACCTCGAACAACCTCATCGCCCTTGACGACCCCGACAACCTGTTCCTGCCGGACAACGTCGTGCCCGTCGTCTCCGACAAGGTCGACGACTCGGCCGCGGACATCCTGAACGCCGTCAGCGCTGCCCTGGACACCGACACCCTGATGGCCCTGAACGCCCAGAGCGTGAACGACCAGGCCGCCGCCGACACGATCGCGACGGAGTGGCTGACCCAGGAAGGCCTGATCTAGCCGCCTGCGTACACAAGAAACGGCCCCGTGATCTTCACGGGGCCGTTTCTTGTGTGTTCGGGTGTGTGCTCAGTGCCCTAGACGGCGGGACCGACCGGGATGTCGTTGAGCGTTCCCGGGCCATCCACCAGGATGACCGGCTGCTTGCCGCCGTTGATCGCTACGATCTGGTTCCACGAACCGAGCGGACGTCGTGTCCCGGCCTCGACCACGTACACCGTGCCGTTGTCGGAGGTCTTCACGAAGACGTGCTCGATGGGTGCGCCGCCGCCCTGGGCAAGCACAGCGCAGGTTCCTCCGGTCAGGTCGGTCACGGGCATTCCATGAGTGACTCCACCGGCCAGCGGGTAGATTCGATCGCCCGCGGCGAAATACTCGGTGGAATTGCACCGCACGACGCGCGTGAGGCTCCCGGGGGCCGCGGTATAGGTGGCCAGTGACGCATCGGTGGCGTACGACCACGAGTTGATTCCGAACGCCGACGTCGTCGTGAACGAGGCCACCGGGATCTTGCGGGTGGCACCGTCAACGAAGTAGATCGTGGTGTCACCCGGGCTGCGAACGAGCGAGGCGCCCGGCAGGTACGGGGACGCGAGCGGGATCACGGATCGTGCGCCCTGCGAAATCCACACGATCTGAGGAGCGGAACCGTTGTTCAAGGCGAGCAACGTGGTCCAGGTCGGTACGGCGCGAGCCGTGCCGGCCTTGACCCCGTAGACGGTCGGGCTTTCCGGCGAGATCACGAACAACGCGCCGGCAATGGTTTCGCCCCGGGGCAGCCGGGCGCACGAGTCGGCCGACAGATCGGTGACCGGCAGGCCTGCCGCTTCCGCGCCCTGCGCCAACTCGCGCAAGGTGCCGGCGGCCGCGAAGTAAGCCTTGCCGTCGCACCGAACGGTCTGCGTCAGTGCCGCACCCGTGGAGTAGGTATCGAGTTGGGACTGCGGCACGGTCTTGAAGCCGTTCGCACCGAACTCGCTCGCCAGACCGAACGAGGCGATCGGGAGCTTGCGCTTGAGCCCGTCGATGAAGTAAACGGTTGCCGAACTGGACGACTTGGCCAGGCTCATCGGTGCCAGCACCGCCTGGACGATGGGAAGCGCTGCGGCCGCCTGGGCGCTCATGGTGGCGATGTAGGGGACCGTGCCTCCGTTGAGGCTGATGACGGTCTCCCACGCGGTGATCGCGGTGCGGCCGCCCGGTGACAGCATGTAGACGGTTCCATCGTTGACCACGAAGAACTTGCTCATCTCGCCACCCACCGGCAGCTTGGCCAGCTGGGCAGGGGAGAGGTTGACGGCCGCGGCACAGGCGAATCCGTACGAGCTCACGAGCTCACACGAGGTGAAGCGATGCCGCACACCGGCTTGGACGAGGGAGATATCGCCGCTGCCCGCGTCACGCACCAGGGTGCTCGCCAGGAGGGGCGAGGTCGAGAAGCTGTCGAGGTAGCTCTGCGAAACGATCCGGAACGGGCCGAGCGCGCCGAGGCCGTTCAGGACGTCCATCGACGGAACGGCGTACTTCGTGGTTCCGGAGAGCAGGTAGATCGTGCCGTTCGATTCGGTGCGAGCGAAGTCGCCCCCGCCCTGGGTGTTGCCGAACCAGTCCGTGAAAATACGGAAGAAGTTGCGGTTGCCGTAGGTGGAACAGCCGTCGCCGGTGCCGTACATGTTGGCCAACGAGGCACTGTTGGGTCGATACGGGGTGTAGTTGTAGAGGCCTGCCGTGGCCTGGTTCTCGATGTACACCTGTGACGATCCGCATCCGGCGTTGGGGTGCCACTGGATGGTGTTCGTCCGGCCGGCCTGGAAGTTACGTCCGCTCGGTGTGGCCTGGTACTTCTTGTACTGGTATGCGGCGTTGTAAACCTGATTGAAGAAGCCGTAGTACACGGCGTCGCAGTCGGCGGTATCCGGGCAGCCGAACCCCGTCGCCTTGCGGTAGATGCCGGACGTGGGTGCGGTTGCACTCACCAGTCCCTGTTCTTTTTCCAGCAGGACCAGCATCACCTGCGGGTTGATGCCGCAGAGGGAGGACACCTGCCAGATGATCTCCGCAGCGCTCTGATTGGCCGGGCCGGGGTAAGCGGCGCAGCCGGCGGCCCGTTGCGGCTGATAGGACGAGTCTGCGCGGTAGTCCTTGAGGCAGGTGTAGCCGGAGCGGCAGGAGGGCACCTTGGCATTGAGGAACGCCTGCACCTGCGCGACGCTCATCGTTTTCGAGTTGTAGAACTGAGCGTCAGAGATGATGTTGCCGGGGTTGAAGTCGGCGGCCGAGGCGGCTTCCGCGCGGGACGGCGCCTGGCCGACCACCAGAAGCGGGGCAATGAGCACGACGGCGATGATCGCCGCGAGGAATCCCGTCCAGCGCCGAGCGCTCATCCGTAAGACATTCGGCAGACGGATCATGAGCGTTTCCCTACGTTGGCCAGCGCGTTCAGAGGTCAGATTCGGGTGGCCGCCCACAGGCAATCGCGCGCTCCCCCCAGCAGCTGAACGCGTGTTGCCATTCAGTACTTTTAGGTACTCTATTACACCGCGTCGGCTACACCCCCTCGACGACACTCTGGCGATAGCACCCCATCTCGCGGGTCAGCGCGGCTCTTTGGAATTCCCGTCGTTAGAATGGTGGGTGAACGTCGCGGCAACATGGCCCTGGGCCGCAGGAGATCCGATCGATAGTCACCAGAGAGTCCTAATCAGAATGTTAAGCACATCTTCGCTGGAACACACGGTTTGCAGCGACGCTGACGTCGCTTCTTCCGCGTCCGCACCTAGCGCAGACGTCAGTCGCTCATGACGTCGTCGAGCGCTCGCCCGATCCAGGCCCTTTCCGTCGACCTGATGATGCCGTTCTACGGCGATCCGGCTCTGTTCCGGCTTGCCGTGGAGAGTGTTCTGGCGCAGACGGATCCGAACTGGCGTCTCGTTGTGATCGATGACCAGTACCCGGATGCCGCCCCGGGAGCCTGGGTGGCCGGTCTGGACGATCCCCGCATCGTCTACCTCCGCAACGAGATCAATCTGGGCGTGAGCGGCAACTTCAAGAAGTGCGCCGAACTGGCCACTGCGGATTTCACGACCATCGTCGGATGCGACGACCTCCTCCTGCCCAACTACGTGGCCCGGATTCGCCAGCTTGTCGAGGAATTCCCCGAAGCGGACTTCGTTCAGCCGGGGGTTCAGGTCATGGACGCCACCGGCCAGGATGTCCTGCCCCTGGCTGATCGGGTCAAGGGCTGGTATCGGCCGCGCGTGACCGGGGCGACGCAGATCTCGGGAGAACGGCTGGCATCGAGTCTCCTCGCTGGCGCCTGGACCTACTTCCCCTCCATCGCGTGGCGCACGTCACGTCTGCACCGACACGGCTTCCGGGACGACCTCGATGTCGCCCTCGACCTCGCCCTGCTCATCGACATCGTCGTAGCCGGTGGCACGCTCGTGCTCGACGACCAGCCGAGTTTCCGGTATCGCCGGCACTCCGGCAGCGTCTCCTCGTGGAAGGCAGACGACGGGTCCCGCTTCGTCGAAGAGCAGCGCTACTTCGCGGAGTGTGCGGAGCGGATGACCGCCATGGGGTGGAAACGTGCGGCGCGGGTCGCCTCGCGCCACTACTCTTCCCGGCTCAACGCCGTGACCCGCATCCCCGCGTCCATCACGGCCAGGGACCGCCGGGGCACCCGCGCTCTTCTCGGCCACGCCCTGGCGATCACGCCGGGGGACCGCTCCCTCGGGAGCGTCTCGGTCCCGCCGGTCGGGGCCAGCCCGGTGAGGCTCGCCCAGGACATGTCGTCGGTCCTCGCGCGCACCCTGATCGTCATGCCGGCCTTCAACGAGGAAGAGTCGGTCGGTGACGTCGTGCGTGAAGTCTTCTCCGCTCTGCCGGGGGTGCACTGCCTGGTGGTCAATGACGGTTCGGCCGACCAGACGACGGCCTTTGCCCGTCGCGCCGGCGCCGTCGTCGCTGAGCTTCCCGTCAACCTCGGGGTCGGCGGTGCCATGCGACTGGGCTTCAAGTACGCCATTGCTCACGGCTTCGACAATGTCGTTCAGATCGATTCAGATGGCCAGCATGATCCGGCGAACGTGCTGGCCCTGCTCGAGCGACTCGATGACGCTGACCTGGTCATCGGTGCCCGCTTCGCCGGAGTCGGCGACTACGAGGCACGCGGACCTCGTCGATGGGCTATGCGTGTGCTGTCCGTCATTCTCAGCCGGACCGCGCGGACCACGCTGACCGATACGACCTCCGGGTTCAAGGCCTCCGGGCCTCGTGCGGTCGCACTGTTCGCGTCGCACTATCCGGCGGAATACCTGGGCGATACCATCGAGGCCCTTGTCATCGCTTCTCGTGCCGGCTGCCGCATCGAACAGGTGCCTGTCGTCATGCGGGTGCGCGCAGGGGGGCAGCCGTCACACAACCCGCTTCGATCCGCCGCTTACCTCGGCCGGGCCTTCGTCGCCCTGTGCTTCGCACTCATCCGTCCGTCGCTGCCACTTCGACCGGAGGCCTGAGTCCGTGAGCTTTTCCACCTATATCATCGGCGTCCTTGCCGCTCTCGCGACGCTGGGCGTAGTGATCGAGATGCTGCGCCGACGTCGCCTGCGCGAGCGCCACGCGCTGTGGTGGGTCATCGCCGGCCTTCTCGCGCTTGTCATCAGCGTGTTCCCCGACACTCTCATCTGGGCGGCAGCGCGCTTCGGAGTGGACGTGCCGACCAACCTGGTCTTCTTCGTGAGCATCGCCGTGTTGTTCCTCGTCTGTATCCAGCACAGCGCCGAATTGACCGATCTGGAAAGCAAGACCCGCACTCTCGTGGAGATGTCCGCATTGCAGGATCTGCGCCTCCGGGAGTTGGAAAGCCGCGTGGATTCCGAAGATCTGCACGGTACCGCGACCGGCCGCGGAGAGCGGCTGCAGGATACCCAGGAGCTCTGACCCGAGCGCTAAACTTTCCGCGGCGTGGGCAGCCCGCCGTGATTCCTTTCCTCCCGTCCGCGGTCGCCCCCGCCGAACGGTTCAATAGATGCGGACACAGCAGCGGCATGAAGACAGCAGCAACCAGCGATACGTCATCGGCACCATCGGATCGCACCGGCCGCCGATGGCGGGTCTTTGTCACCAGTTTTGTGGTCATCCTGGCCCCGATGCTGCTGTGGGCCCTGGCGTCGCCGATGATGTCAGCACCCGATGAGGCGTCGCATGCGATCCGCGCCGCCGCCGTCGCCCGCGGACAGATCGAGAGTGTGCCCTGGGACCAGGACCGGTCGCTGGCTCGCGCTGAGGTCCCGCGGTCCGTTGCCCACGCCCACGAACTCAGCTGCTACAAATTCCGGCCGGATATCTCTGCCGGCTGCGTTCGCCCTGTCGAGGGCGATCCGACCGACATCGTGGTCACCGGAACGTCCGCCGGGCTGAACAGCCCCGCCTACTACGCCATCGTCGGGCTGCCGACGCTGGTGATGGACGGGACACCGGCGCTGTATGCGATGCGAGCGCTCAGCGCGGTACTGTCCGCCGCCGCCCTGGCCGTGATGTTCATGCAGTTGATGCAGTTGCCCCGGTCCCGATGGGTCATCGTCGCTGCCGCGGTCGCGGTGACGCCGATGGTGCTGTATCTCGGCGGGTCGATCAATCCCAACGGCGTCGAAGTCGCGTCAGCGGGGGCGCTGTTCGCCACCCTGGTGCTCACCCTGCAGACACCGGCCTCCAGACGTCTCCTGTGGGAACGCGCCGCACTGGTAGTCGTCACGGCCGCGGCGCTCCTGAGCACACGAAGCATCTCGCTGCTCTGGGTGCTGATCATCGTCGGGGCGGCACTCGTGTTCGCCAATCCGCGTGTCGTGGCGGGTCTGGTCCGCCAACCGGCTGCCTGGGTGGCCATCGGAGCATGCGGCCTCGTCAGCGGACTGACGGTCGCGTGGTACCTCGGCCTGGCCACCTTCGCGGAGCACCCCACCGCCAATACCGGGAGTAGCCCGACCATCGAGTTCTTCACGATGGTGCTGCGTACGCTCGACTTCAGCGACGGGCTGATCGGGTTCTTCGGTTGGACCGACACACCGTCGCCCAGCTTCAGCATCATCGTGTTCAGCTTCGGTATCGTGACCGTGCTGGTCGCCGCCGTGGCCTGGGGATCGCGGCGGGGAAAGTTCGCCGTTCTCGGCCTGGCCCTGGTCATGGTGCTGGTGCCGGCGATCACGCAGGCCATTCTGATCAGTTCGATCGGCAGCATCTGGCAGGGTCGCTACATGCTGGCCATGATGATGTGCCTGCTCGTCGCCTGCGGCCTGGCGATCGACGATTCCGATCAGCGGCCACAGCCTTCCGCGAGCCTCAAACGCTTCGTGATCACCCTGCTTGCTCTTTTGTCGATCGGGCAGGTGTTCTCCTTCGTCTCCACCCTCCGGCGGTACATGGTCACGGTCAATGGCGGCATCGAAGCCATGTTCATGGCACCGAGTTGGCAACCGCCGGTGGGATGGCTCATTCTCACGGCCGTTCTCGTCGCCGCCGTGACGGTGGGCGCGCAGCTCACGTACCGGGCGGCATTCCGCGAATCCCGCACGGCGGTGGGCCCGCTCGACGCCGCCAGGCCCGAACCGGCCTCTGCGGCTTAACCGCGCAGACGTTCCCGGGGAACCGTCCCGGGGACCGTTCTGGGGGCAACCCCCGAACGTCAGCTCGTCAGCAGCAGCGCCGGGGGCAGCAGGAGCAGGGCGACGGTCGTGCAGACCACCAGGGTGCGCGCCGTCGTGCTCAGCCCGGGGACCTCGCCCAGCAGACGGCTCACCCGCGGCCCGACCAGGTCGGCCGAGGAGACGTCATCGAGGCCGCCCGCGGCCGCGAGCGGCGTCTGGGTACCGGAGACCTCCGACAGGTGGGCGGTGCCCACGAGCGCGATCGCCCTGGCCAGGGTGCGGTCGTCGACAGCCTGCCTGGCCTGGTCGTCGGCCATCATCTCCACCAGCAGGGCCACCGCATTTTCGGCGCGGTTGGCGATGGGGAACCAGGGCAGGGCGCTGTGCCAGGACTTGAACGCCAGCAATACCACGTGGTGCTGCTGACGCAAGTGGGCGCGCTCGTGCGCCACGACGCCACGCAGCTGGTCGGCATCCAGCAGGTGCAGCAGACCTCTGGACAACACCGTGGCCGATCTGGTGCCCCCGGGCAAGCAGTACGCGATCGGCGCGGCATGGTCGATGACCCTGGTGCCCTCGGTATCGAAGGGCAACGGATCGCTGAGCAGTCCGATCAGGGTGTGGTGACGACGGCGCTGCCGCTCGGCGCGGATGAACGTGGCACTGAGGTTGAGCAGCAGGTGGGTGCCGAGGATCAACGCCAGGCAGAGCGCCATCACCCCCGCCAGCGTGGCCCCGGCGGGTAGAGTGCCGGCCGCGACGTGCACGGCGAGGGCGCCGAGGGCCGACACGGGGGTGGCTCCGAACGGGATCAGGCCGAAGACCAGCAACGAGCCGATCATCGAGATGCCACCGGCCAGAGCGATCGCCTGCCACAGGGCGAGGGCCAGGCCGGGCGCGCGAGGCGGCCAGTCTGCCCCGGCAAGGAGAATCGGAACGGGCCAGGCCAGGAGTACGGCCAGCGCCATCAGGGCCAGTGCGGTGTTGAGCACGGCGCGCTACCCGGCCAGGGCCGACAGGCTCGTGCCGGGGATGACGGCCATCGTCACTCCGGCGACGGGCCGATGCTCTCGAGCAGGGCGCGCAGGGTCTGCGCCTCCTGCGGGCTGACGTTGCCGATGAACCGGGCCAGCGTCGCCGTGCGGTCGCTCGTCGTGCCCAGAACCTCGTGCATGAGCTCGGCGGTGTGCTGTGCCCGGGAGCTCACTGCCGTGTACCCGTGCGGCCGGCTATCGCGGTCGCGAGTGACGAAGCCCTTGCTCTCCAAGCGCGACAGCACGGTGAGCACCGTCGTCGTTGCGAGGGGCTTCGCGCCGGTGGCGGCGGGATCGAGCAGAGCATCACGCAGTTCGTTGGCGGTCAGGGGAGCGTCGGCAGACCAGAGCAGGTCCATCAACATTCGCTCGAGCACGCCCAGACTTCCCATGAGGAAACTTTACCAAGCGAAACGGCGCTTTCTACCGAACGTAGAATAGTAGTCTTCTACGACACGTAGAAAAACCGTCTTGGAGGGCAAATGAACGAGTGGCTTGACCCGTTACTCCTGTCGCGCTGGCAGTTCGGCCTGACGACGATCTACCACTTCCTGTTCGTACCACTGACCATCGGCCTGGTCACGACGGTGGCGATCTTCCAGACCGCCTGGTACCGCACCAACAAGGCCATGTACCTCCAACTGACCCACTTCTTCGGCAAGATCTTCCTGATCAACTTCGCCATGGGCGTCGTGACCGGCATCGTGCAGGAGTTCCAGTTCGGCATGAACTGGTCGGACTACTCCCGGTTCGTCGGCGACGTCTTCGGAGCGCCCTTGGCCTTTGAGGGCATCACCGCCTTCTTCCTCGAGGCCACCTTCATCGGCCTGTGGATCTTCGGCTGGGACAAACTGCCCAAGGGCCTGCACCTGGCCACCATCTGGCTCACCACGGTGGGCAGCATCGCGTCGGCGTACTTCATCATCGCCGCGAACGCCTTCATGCAGAATCCTGTCGCGTACCAGATCAACGAGGAAAAGGGTCGGGCCGAGCTCACCAGCATCGGCGAGCTGCTCACCAACCCGATCGCCCTCGCGGCCTTCCCGCACACGATCTTCGCCTGCTTCATGGTCTCCGCCGGCCTGATCATCTCGGTCGCCGCCTGGCACCTGTCCCGCAATCAACACCTCGAGACCATGCGGCCCGCGCTCAAGTTCGGCCTCTGGATGATGGTCATCTCCGGAGCCCTCACCACCCTGATGGGCGACCAGCTGAGCCTGGCGATGGTGGCGGCGCAGCCGATGAAGATGGCCGCGGCCGAGGCCATGTACAACACGGCCACCGGCGCCGAGGCCTCCTTCTCGATCTTCACCCTCGGCACCCCCGACGGTGTCAGTGAACTTTTCTCCGTGCGCATCCCGTACCTGCTGTCGTTCCTGTCCACGCACACCTTCGACGGCACGGTGGAGGGCATCAACAACCTCCAGGAGCAGTACGTGCAGCTCTACGGTCCCGGCGACTACGCGCCGATCATCTGGGTCACCTACTGGTCGTTCCGGTGGATGATCGGACTCGGCATCGCCCACATCCTCGTCGCCGTCGCCGGCCTCTGGTTCACCCGCAAGGGACGGAGCCCGAAGACCTGGATGTGGAAGATCGCGATCTGGTCCTTCCCGATGTCGTTGCTGGCCATGAGTGTGGGCTGGGTCTTCACCGAGATGGGCCGGCAACCGTGGCTGGTCTTCGGCCTCCTCAAAACCGCAGACGGTGTCTCGCCGAACGTCAGCGGGCTCGAGATCCTCATTTCTCTGATCGCCTTCACCCTGCTCTACGGCGCCCTCGCCGTGGTGGAATTCCGCCTGATCCTCAAGGCGGTCCAGAAGGGGCCGGACGACGCTCCGGCGCCGGACCCGGTGTCCGGCGAAATCAAGCACACGACCACGGTCTACTAGGAGCTCACCATGGAACTCAATATCCTGTGGTTCTGGATCATCGCCGCGATGTTCATCGGCTACTTCGTCCTCGACGGGTTCGACTTCGGGGTGGGCATGTCCCTGCCGTTCCTCGGCAAGGACGACACCGACCGCCGCGTCCTGATCAACACCATCGGCCCGGTCTGGGACCTCAACGAGACCTGGGTCATCGTGGCCGGCGCCTCGCTGTTCGCCGCGTTCCCCGAGTGGTACGCCACGATGTTCAGCGGCTTCTACCTGGCGTTGCTGCTCATCCTGTTGGCCTTGATCGCCCGGGGCGTGTCGTTCGAGTACCGGCACCAGCGGCCCGAGCTGAAGTGGAAGAAGTCCTTCGACACCATGATCGTGGTCGGTTCGGCCGTGCCCGCCCTGCTCTGGGGTGTGGCCTTCGGCAACGTCGTCCGCGGCGTGCCGCTGGATGAGAACTTCAACTACATCGGCAGCTTCTTCGATCTGCTCAACCCCTACGCGTTGCTCGCGGGCCTCACCACGCTGCTGCTCTTCTTCACGCACGGCGTGATCTTCGTCTCCACCAAGACCGAGGGCGACATCCGGGTGCGGGCCCGCGCCCTGGCGATCAAGTCGGGGCTGGTCACCATCGTCGTGGCAGCGACCTTCCTGGTCTGGACAACGCTCGCCTACGGCACCCTCGCCTCCGGCATCCTCGCCGCCGTCGCGGCCGTGGCCCTGATCACCGCGTACCTGGCCAACCTGCGCGGCAACGAGCGCACCGCGTTCGGCCTCATGGCCGTCACCATCGGTTTCGCCGTGCTGACCCTGTTCGCGTCGCTGTTCCCTGATGTGATGCCGGCCAGCAACGATGTGGCCAACAGCCTGACCATCGAGAACGCTTCGTCCACGCCGTACACGCTGCAGGTGATGAGCTGGACCGCGCTGATCGCGGCCCCCGTGATCCTGGGCTACCAGGGGTGGACCTACTGGGTGTTCCGCAAGCGGATCAGCCGGTCGCACATCGAAGCCGCCGTACACTAAAACGGATGCGTCCCCTCGATCCTCGGCTTCTCACCCATGCCTCCGCAGCCCGGTGGTTCCTCCTCGTCGGTGCGGTTCTGGGCCTGGCCCAGACCCTCACCATCGTCGCGTTCGCCTGGTTCCTGAGCCAGAGCATCACGCTCGCGGTCAGCGGCGAGTCGCTGGAGTCGCTCAGCAGCACCGTCGCCGCGCTGGCCGCCGTGGTCATCCTGCGCGCCACACTGGTGTGGCTTCTCGAGGTCGCCGCCAGCCGGGGGGCCGCAGCCGTGAAGAGTCAGCTGCGCACCGCGGTTCTTCGCCGGCTGGCTGAGCGAGGACCGGACTGGCTGGCCGGCCAGCAGTCCGCCCGGGTTGCGACAGTGGTCACCAGCGGATTGGACGCACTCGACAACTACTTCGCGAGGTACCTGCCCCAACTGCTGTTGACGGCCATCGCCACGCCGATCCTGGTGCTGGTGATGCTCTGGCAGGACCCGGCCAGCGGCATCACGGTGATCATCGTTCTTCCGCTCATCCCCGTGTTCATGATCCTGATCGGCCAGGCCACCCAGGTCGTGCAACGTCAGCAATGGGATGCCCTGCAACGGCTGTCGGCGGGTTTCCTCGACGTGGTCGGCGGCCTGGCCACCCTGAAGATCTTCGGTCGGGACCGCCGCCAAGCCGCCCGCCTGGGCAACCTCACCGACGAGTACCGGGGCCGCACCATGAAGGTGCTGCGGGTCTCGTTCCTCAGCGGATTCGCGCTGGAGCTCGCCGGCAGCCTCTCGGTGGCCCTGATCGCCGTGTCCATCGGACTGCGGCTCGTCGACGGGTCGTTGCTGCTGGGTGTGGGCCTGTTCGTGCTGCTGCTGGCGCCGGAAGCCTTCCTGCCGGTGCGACAGGTCGGCGCACAGTTCCACGCTGCGGCCGACGGCCTCGCCGCGGCCGAAGAGGTGTTCGCCATCCTGGAAAACGACGACCTCCCGGACCGTATGCCCCGGGTCGGTTCGGAAGGGACGGCCGGCGCGACTGTTCCCGCAACGCCCCACAACGTCGACAGTGTCGACACCCTCCTCTTCGACGCGGTGACCATCCGCCGCGGCGACGCCACGATTATCGACAGTCTCCGCGCTGACTTCGCCGCCGGGCAGCTCAGTGTGCTCAGCGGCCCGAGCGGCGTGGGCAAGTCCACCCTGATCGGTGCCCTTCAGGGCTTCATTCCGTACGACGGCAGGCTGTTCCTCGGCGCCAGGGCCGTGCTCCCCGACGACAGCCGGCATTGGCTCGCCTGGTCCGGGCAACGCGCCGGCCTATTTTCCGGCAGTATCTCGAGCAACGTCGCCCTCGGCGCAGACGTCACCGACGATGCCCTGGTCACCACCGCGCTGCGGTGGGCGGGCGCCGGCGATCTGGATCCCGCACTGCGCCTGGGTGTCAACGGGGCCGGACTGTCCGGCGGTCAATCCCAGCGGGTCGCCGCCGCGAGGGCCATCTACCGATGCATCTCCCTGGACTGTCCGGTCCTCGTGCTCGACGAGCCGAGTTCGGCTCTCGACACGACGTCGGAACAGGCCCTCATCGTGGGACTGCGCCGGTTGGCCGGACAGGGCCGCATCGTCATCGTCGTGAGTCATCGCCCGGCCTTCGTGTCCGCCGCCGACCACGTCGTCCACCTGAACGAGGTCGCCCATGTCTGATCGACGTTCACCCTTCGCATTGGGTGTGTCCACGGCGACCCGGTCCGTGCTCAGACTCGCCCAACCGCCGGCACGCCGCAGCCTGCCCGGCCTCGCGGCCGGGGTGGGCAGCGCCGCCAGTGCGGTGGCGCTCCTGGCCTGCTCGGCGTGGCTCATCACCCGCGCCGCCGAAATGCCACCGATCCTGTTCCTCGGCCTGGCCGTCGTCGGTGTACGCGCGTTCGCCCTGTCCCGCGCGGCGCTCCGCTATCTGGAGCGACTGCTCAGCCACGATGCGGCGTTCCGCCAGCTCGGAGAACTGCGGCTGGGGATCTTCGCCCGTCTGCTGCCCCTGGCCCCCGCCGGACTCGCCGGCACCAGGAGGGGCGACCTACTGACCCGGCTGGTGCGCGATGTCGACGACCTGCAGGACCTGCCGCTGCGGGTAGTGCAGCCCCTGGCGACCTCGGGCCTGGTGGCCGTTCTCAGCGTCGTCGGGGTCTGGTGGGTGCTGCCGTCGGCGGGGCTCATCCTGATGGTGTGCCTGATCGTGGCCGGCATCGTCGGCACCCTCGCGACAGCGGCGCTGTCGGCCCGCTCCGAGCGCGACCTGGCACCGCTTCGAGGTGCCCTGGCCGACGAGGTGCTCGAGGTCGTCGAGAACCTCGACGTGCTCACGGCCTTCGGCGCCCTCGAGACCCGACTGACCGAACTCGCAGCGGTGGAGAACAGGCTGCGGACGGCGTCGCTCCGCAGCTCAACGGGAGCCGGAGTGCAGGCCGCCGTGATCTCACTGTGCGCCGGCGCCGCGACCGTGCTCGCACTCATTGCGGCAATCCCGGCCCTGGGCTCCGGCGGCGTGTCCGGCCCCGCCCTCGCCGTGGTCGTGCTGATTCCCATGGCAGTGTTCGAGGTCTTCGCCATGATCCCCCCGGCCATCAGTGCCTGGCGCCAGGTCCGCTCCAGTGCTGAGCGGGTGGCGACGGCGGTGCCTGAGACGATTCCAGCCGAAATCCCGTCGGATGTCGCCCTGCGAGAGGCGTCAGAGCCGACCGCCGTCGTGCCTCAGACCGGCAACCCGCTCATTGAGCTCACGGCGCTGGGAGCCAGCTGGCCGGGAACAGATCATCCCGCGCTGGCCGGGGTGACGCTACGGCTGAACGCCGGCGACCGCGTCCACCTGGCGGGGGCCAGTGGAGCGGGCAAGACCACCCTCGCGCAGACCTTGGTGCGTTTCCTCGACTACACAGGGTCATACGGGGTCAACGGCGTCGAAGCCAGAGACCTGGCTCCGGCCGAGGTGCGGCGGATCGTGGGACTGTGCGAGCAACGACCGTGGCTGTTCGACGACACCGTACGGCAGAACCTGCTCTTCGCGCGGGACACCGCCACCGACGATGACCTTCTCGACGTGCTCGCCCGGGTCGGGCTCGCCGACTGGGTTCGCCGGCGCGGCGGCCTGGATGCCCGGGTGGGCGAGCGCGGGGCCCTCGTCTCCGGCGGCCAGGCCCAGCGGATAGCCCTGGCCAGGGCGCTGCTGGCCGACTTCCCGGTCCTCATCGTCGATGAGCCCACGGCCAACGTAGACACCGGCCTCGGCGACACTCTCGTGCGGGACATCCTGTCGGCGGCGGCCGGCGCCGGCCGGGCGGTGCTGCTTATCTCCCACACGCCGGTGCCCGCGGAGCTGATCACTCGCACTCTGACGCTCACGGCCGGGTCCGGACTCCAGCTGGAGGCTACTCCGGGGGAAGCTCTCGCTCCATGAACCGGGCTTCCCGGCGCTTCAGCCACCGTTTGATGACGACCACGACGACACCGAACGCCGCGATCGCCCCGACGAAGAGGTAGCCCGCGAAGTGCAACTGGTCTGAGATGCTGCGGTAGCCCTCGGCCGCGGCGGCGCCGACGCTCACGTAGGCCACGGTCCAGAGCACACAGGCGGGCACGGTCCAGGTCAGGAAGGTGCGGTACCGCATGGTGCTCATGCCCACGGTGAGCGGGATGACAGAGTGCAGCACCGGCAGGAACCTCGAGAGGAACACGGCGATACCGCCCCGCCGGGCGAGATAGCGCTCCGCGGCTGCCCAATTCTTCTCCCCGATCCGCCGGCCCAGCCAGCTGCGCCGGATCCAGGGTCCGAACCGGCGTCCCAGGTAAAAGCCGATGCTCTCGCCGACCAGCGCACCCAGGATGACCGCCAACACCAGGGCGATGTATTCGACGGGGCCCTCCACCGCGGTGCTGGCCACGATCACGATGGTGTCGCCGGGAACGACCAACCCGATCAGCACGGAGGTTTCCAGGAGCATCCCCACACCCGCGAGAAGGGTGCGCACGACGGGGTCGACGGCGCTCACGGCATCCAGGATCCAGTTGAGTACGTCGTTCACCCCGCCAGCCTAAAGCGTGTCTGCGAACTCGTGTTGTGTGCCGCGTCGGCGGTGCTGGCCCGTGTTCTGGGCCCTGGTGACGACCGGCCGCGAAGCGCGACACTGAACAGTGACCAAAATCGGGAATTCCGGCCGGTCCCGGTATGTGACCAACGGGTTGCAATCGCGCCAGGCACTGCACCTGCTGTGGGCCGTCCCCGTGGTCATCCTCATCAGCCTGCCGGCAGCCGCAGTGGCCGGAATTTCATGGTGCGGGATCAGCGGCTGCAGCGGTGGCGGTTACGGACTCGATACGAGTGATGCCGGACTCGCGGTCCGCGCGTGCATCTTCGCCGCCGTGGTCATGACCGTTCCCTTCGCGCTTATCGCCTGGCTCAAGCCGCGCACCGTGAGGATCGTTGTCGCCCTCGCCATCGGCACCCTGTGGGGACTCCTCGTGGCCGTTGTCACCCACGGCATCTTCCCCTGGCGACTCGGTTGACCCGCGCATCCCGGGGACCAGGGCCTGCCGCACCCTAGGCTGGACGGGTGCCGACCACCTCCAGCCGCCCCGACCGGGGCCTCCCGGTGCACTCAGAGGCGTTGCGCTCGGTTTCGCTGCCGCACTGGCTTGACCCTGCCGATGCCTTCGACCTGCTGTACGCGGAGTCGCCGTACGCCGTCTGGCTGGATGCCGGGGCCGGCGCGAGCACCGGGGTGAGCTACCTCGCCGCCGCGCACCACGGCTCGCGGTTCGTTACTGCATCGGCCCGCGCCGGCACCGTAACCTGCTCCCGGCCGATGGACCCCGCTACGGCACCCGTCACGTCGGTCAGCACCGTCTTCGACTTCCTTCGGTCGGAACCGGTTGGCGCCGAGGCAGCCTCAGCCGACGCCAGGGACGACGTCGGTTTCCGGCTCGGCTGGGTGGGCTGGTTCGGCTACGGACTGGTCAGGTCGGGGGAGGCGTCCGACAGCCTCGCGGTCGGCCCGGCGCCCGACGCGGCGCCTGACGCAGCGCTGCTTTGTGTGGACCGAGCCATCGCCTTCGACCACGCTGCGCGCACCGTCACGCTGCTGGCCCGCGCGGCGGCGGGGGAGCCGGGGAACGACGTCGAGGACTGGCTGCTCGACACCGCCCGCCGTTTCGACGCCCGGCTGGCTGGCGCACCCGTCGCGGCCCACCGGCCGCAGACACCCGCCGCGCCGCCCGAGGTGCGCTGGCGGCATGACAGGGCGCAGTACACCCGGCTGATCGGCGCCTGTCAGGAGCGCATCGCGGCGGGCGACGCCTACCAGCTCTGCCTCACCAACGAAGTCACCGTCAGCGGCCGCTTCGACCCCCTCGATGTCTACAGCGCGCTGCGCGTCGGGAGCCCGAGCCACCACGGCGGTCTGCTCAGATTCGGCGCGCATGCGCTGTTGAGCGCCTCGCCGGAGGAATTCCTCTCCGTGAGCCCGCGGGGGAGGGTGCGCACCCGCCCCATCAAGGGCACCAGGCCCCGGTCCCTCGACCCGGCAACCGACCGGATGCTGGCCTCGGAGCTGCTCGCCAGCGACAAGGAGCGGGCGGAGAACCTCATGATCGTCGACCTCATGCGCAACGACCTGGGCCGCGTCGCCGCGCTCGGCACTGTCGCCGTGACGTCGCTGCTGCAGGTGGAAAGCTACCCGCACGTGCATCAGCTGGTCAGCACGGTCGAGGCGCGCCTCGCGCCCGGCCTGACGCCGGTCGACGCCATCGAGGCCTGCTTCCCAGCCGGATCGATGACCGGGGCGCCCAAGACCAGCGCCATGAGTATCCTCCGGGGGCTCGAGGGCGGCGAGCGCGGCGTCTACGCCGGCGCGTTCGGCTACCTCGGTTGTGACGGCGCCGTCGATCTGGCCATGGTCATCCGCAGTATCGTGCTCGGCCCGGCCGGCGCCTCCATCGGGACCGGCGGTGGGATCACCGCTCTGTCGGTGGCCGACGAGGAAATCGAGGAGACCCGAATCAAAGCCAGGGCCCTGATCGGCGCGATCCTGGCCTCCGCCGCGGCGCCGGACCCGGCGGATGGCCAGGGTTTAGTAACCTAGGAGCTTGGGCGTCGCCAACGGGGTACATACCCGCTGTGCAGAACGCCACCTCACCACAATGAATGAGAGTCACGTGGCACACGAGCACGACACCATGTCCAACGGCCCCGAGGACGAAGACGGTTACGACTTCGCCGCCATCCAGGCGAAGTGGGCGCCGATCTGGGACGAGCTGGAGCCGTTCCGCACCAGCGACCCCGACGACACCCGGCCGCGCAAGTACGTGCTGGACATGTTCCCGTACCCGTCCGGCGACCTGCACATGGGCCACGCCGAGGTGTACGCGCTCGGCGACATCGTCGCTCGCTACTGGCGCCAGCAGGGCTTCAACGTGCTGCACCCGATCGGCTGGGACTCCTTCGGCCTGCCCGCCGAGAACGCCGCCATCAAGCGCGGCATCGACCCGCGCGGCTGGACCTACGACAACATCGCGCAGCAGAAGAAGAGCATGAAGCTCTACGCGGCATCCTTCGACTGGTCCCGCGAGCTGCACACCAGCGACCCCGAGTACTACAAGTGGAACCAGTGGCTGTTCCTGCAGCTGTACAAGAAGGGCCTGGCCTACCGCAAGGACAGCTGGGTCAACTGGGACCCGATCGACCAGACCGTGCTCGCCAACGAGCAGGTGCTCGCCGACGGCACCAGCGAACGCAGCGGCGCCGTCGTGGTGAAGAAGAAGCTCACCCAGTGGTACTTCAAGATCACCGACTACGCCGACCGCTTGCTCGATGACCTCAACCAGCTCGAGGGCACCTGGCCGGCCAAGGTCCTGAACATGCAGCGCAACTGGATCGGCCGCTCCATCGGCGCCGACGTCGACTTCACTATCGAAGGTCGCGCGGAGCCGGTCAGCGTCTTCACGACCCGCCCGGACACCCTCTTCGGTGCCACGTTCATGGTCGTCGCCCCCGACGCCGACCTGGCCGCCGACCTCGTCGCCGACGCCTCACCCGAGGTACGCGAGCGCTTCGCGGCGTACCTGGTGCAGGTGCAGAACAGCACAGAGATCGAACGCCAGGCCACCGACCGGGAGAAGACCGGCGTCTTCCTCGAACGGTACGCGATCAACCCCGCCAACGGTGAGCGCCTGCCGATCTGGGCCGCGGACTACGTGCTGGCCGACTACGGTCACGGCGCCGTGATGTCGGTTCCGGCCCACGACCAGCGCGACCTCGACTTCGCCCTGCGGTTCGACCTGCCGGTACGCGTCGTCGTGGACACCACGGCGCCGGTCACCGGTGTCATCCCGGTGATCACCCCGGGGATGCTGGACGGCTCCGAAGAACTGCCGTCCCTCGACTCCGACGCCCTCGACCCCGCCCAGACCGGCGTCGCGCTCACCGGCGACGGCCGCCTGGTCAACTCCGGGGCCCTCAACGGCCTCACCAAGGCCAACGCCATCAAGCGGATGATCGACAAGCTCGTCGCCGACGGCACCGGGCGGGCGGCCAAGAACTACCGCCTGCGCGACTGGCTGATCTCCCGCCAGCGCTACTGGGGAACCCCGATCCCGATCATTCACGGCGAAGACGGCACCGAGATCCCGGTGCCTGAAGACCAGCTGCCGGTGCTGCTGCCGCCCACTGACGGCCTCGACCTCAAGCCCAAGGGCACCTCCCCGCTCGGTGGTGCCGCGGACTGGGTGAACGTCGTGAACCCGATTGACGGTACCCCGGCCAAGCGCGACGCCGACACCATGGACACCTTCGTGGACAGCTCCTGGTATTTCCTGCGCTTCCTCAACCCCACCGACGACACCAAGGCGTTCGACCCGAAGGAAGCCGACAAGTGGGCCCCCGTCGACCAGTACGTCGGAGGCGTCGAGCACGCCATCCTGCATCTGCTCTACGCCCGCTTCATCACCAAGGTGCTCTTCGACCTCGGCTACGTCACCTTCACCGAACCGTTCACGGCTCTGCTGAACCAGGGCATGGTCATCCTCGACGGTGCCAAGATGTCCAAGAGCAAGGGCAACCTGGTCTATTTCACGGAGGAGGTCGACAAGTACGGCGTCGACGCCGTCCGGTTGACCATGGCGTTCGCCGGCCCGCCCGAAGACGACATCGACTGGGCCGACGTGTCCCCGGTCGGTTCGGCGAAGTTCCTGGCCCGTGCCTGGCGCGTCGCGCGCGACGTCACCAGCGCCCCGGATGTGGAGTGGAAGACCGGGGACGTTGCCCTGCGCCGCGTCACCCACCGGTTCCTGGCCGACGCCCCTTCGCTGATCGAGTCGTTCAAGTTCAACGTCGTCGTGGCGCGAATGATGGAGCTCGTCAACGCGACCCGCAAGGTGATCGATACCGGTGCCGGACCGGCCGATGCCGCCGTGCGCGAAGCCGCCGAGGTCACCGCGATGGCGTTGAACCTGTTCTCCCCGTACACGGCCGAAGACATGTGGGAGCGGCTCGGCTACGAACCGTGCGTCGCGCTCGCCCTGTGGCGGAAGCCCGACCGCAGCCTCCTGGTCGCCGAGTCGGTGACCGCGGTGGTGCAGGTCGACGGCAAGGTGCGCGACCGCCTCGAGGTTTCCCCGAAGATCAGCAGCGACGATCTCGAGGCCCTCGCCCGTGCATCGGCCGCCGCGATCCGTTCGATCGGCGACCGCGAGATCATCAAGGTGATCGTGCGGGCGCCCCGGATGGTGAGCATCGTCACCAAGCCCGCCGCTTAGGCCGCACGCCCCGCCTCCACAGGCGGGCCCGGCTCCGCCCCGCGCACAGGTTCCCCTGAGGGCCGGTGCGCGGGGCGGAGCGCTGTAACCACCACAACGCGGACCGGCTCTAAAACCCCGGCGCCCCGCGGTGGGTTCCTCCACAGGCTGGCCGGTAGTCGCCCCGACACAGATTCCTCACGGAACCGGTGCGAGCGGCGGCGCTGTTTAGCCTGTCCGCATGGATTTTGACCCGTTCGCCAGTTTGACGCCGTCATCCCGCCCGCGCTCTGGGAGGCCAGGGGCCCTGTCGGCCGGCCCCGGCCGCACCCGGATACGCGTCGGGGTGGGCGCGGCCATCGTCCTGTTGCTCGCGGCGCTCGGCATCAGCGTGACCGTGACCGCCATCGGGCAGGTCGGCCACAGCGTTGCGGTACCGGCGAATCCGGGCGCGGACCCGCTGGTGGACGACGCGACTGCGAGCCAGACAGCGGGTCCGCCCACCGGCGCGACCCCGGAAGCACAGGCCGACCCGCGCGGCACCGGTGCGCCGACCGGCGAAGCGGAAGCGCCCGGAGTGTTTGTGCACGTGCTGGGTGCCGTCGCGCATCCCGGTCTTTTCGAAGTGCACGAGGGTGCCAGGGTCATCGACGTGGTCGCCGCCGCTGGCGGTCTGCTGCCCACCGCAGACGAGGCCGGCCTCAATCTGGCCAGACTCGTCGCCGACGGCGAGCAGCTCTACGTTCCGGCGCACGGCGAGGTCGTGCCCGGTCCGCCTGCCGGGGCGCAGGCCGGAGGCGCCGGGACGCCCGGCGGCGCACCGGGAACCGGAAACGGGGGTGCGGCGGCGAAAGTCGACCTCAACACGGCCACGTTGGCGGACCTCGACACACTGCCTCGGATCGGACCGGTTATGGCCCAGCACATCCTCGACTACCGCGCGGCGGAGGGCAGATTCGCGAGCATCGACGACCTGCGCAATGTGACCGGGATCGGCGAGAAGACCTTCGCCGCGCTCACGGACCTGATCACCGTATGAACCAGGACGGCATGACCCGAAGCCGGAACAGTGTGGACCTGCGGCTGGTGCTGCCGGCCATGGCATGTTGGTTGTCGGCCGGGCTGCTGGTGGCGACGACGACGGATGCCGCCCTCGTGGCCGGCCTGGCTGCGGCCGCCGCTATCCTGCTGACCGTTGGTGCACTCGTGACCGGGTCGCGAGCACGTGGCGCGGGCTTCCTGGTGGAGCGCGTCCGCCCGGTACTGGCCACCCTGGCCGTGTGCTGCGCTGCGGCCGCATTGGCCGGGCTGTCCGTCGCGGTGCAGGCGCCGGTGCGGTTGCCCGAATCCGTTCGCGCCGTCGCAGCCGAACACGGCGAGGCCTCAGTGGTTCTCACGGTCTGGTCGGCGCCGGCGCAGAGTCGCCGGTCGGCCATCGGGGGTGGGGTGCAGATGCGGTTCCGGGCCACGCTCACCTCCATCGGCGAGCCACCCGGTCAGGCGAGCACGGGGGAGGCTTCCCCAGCCGGGACCGGCCTGTCGGTGCCCGCCGTCGTATTCGCCCCGGCATCCGCTGAGACCCCCGCCATCGGCGCTGGGATCCGGATGACGGGCACTCTCGGCGCAACGGAGCCGGGTGACGCGGCCGCCGTCCTGATCTTCGGGCGAGCCCCACCGGAACCGGTTCACCCCGCGCCGTGGTGGCTGGCCTGGGCGAACGCCGTTCGCGAGGGGTTCGCGACAGCGTCCGCCGAGCTGCCCGGTGATGGAGCCGGCCTGCTGCCCGGGCTGGCGATCGGCGACACCACGGCGGTGGATGACAGCCTCGACCAGGACATGAAGACGAGCTCGCTCAGCCACCTCACCGCGGTGTCCGGAGCCAATTGCGCCATTGTGCTCGCCATCGTCCTGGTGGCAGCAGCCGCGCTGGGCCTCGGCCGGGTGTGGCGGCTGGTCTGCGGGCTGGTCGTGCTGGCCGGCTTCGTGGTGCTCGTCACTCCGGAACCGAGCGTGGTGAGGGCCGCGACCATGGCGACCATCGTTCTGCTGTCAGGTTCGCTCGGTCGGCCAGGGCGGGGACTCCCTGCCCTGGCCATGGCCTCGCTGTGTCTGCTGATCTTCGATCCCTGGCTGGCCCGCAATTACGGCTTCGCGCTGTCGGTGCTGGCCACCCTCGGGCTGCTGGTGCTGGCAGGGCCGCTCAGCCGACGGCTCAGACGCTGGCTTCCCACACCCGTCGCCGCGGTACTCTCGATCCCGATCGCCGCTCAGCTGGCCTGCCAGCCGGTGCTGGTCATGCTCAGTCCGACGCTCCCGATGTACGGGGTGCCGGCAAACCTGCTCGCAGCCCCCGCCGCGCCGGTGGCCACTGTCGCCGGCCTGGTCGCCTGTCTGCTCCTGCCCTGGGCACCCGTTCTCGCGACCCCGCTGGTGTGGCTGGCCTGGCTGCCGGCCACCTGGATCGCCGCTGTCGCGACCACGACCGCCGGTATGCCTGCCAACAGCCTGCCCTGGCCGGGTGGACCGTTCGGAGTGGTCCTCGTCGTGGCCTGTACCGTCGCCGTGCTGACTCTGCTTGCCGCCCGCGGCTCCGGCCGGGTGGCAGTGCTGGTGCGGACCGTCAGCGGGACCTTGGTCTGCGTGGTCGCCGGGTGGGCGATCGGAGGCGCGGTCGGCTACGAGCTGGGCCGGGCCGCAGTCTTTCCCCCGGCCTGGCAGATCGCCGCCTGCGACATCGGCCAGGGCGATGCCGTGCTCGTGCGTGACGGTGCGTCGGTCGCGCTCGTCGACGTGGGCCCGGACCCGGCGCTGCTGGCCGACTGCCTGGACACCCTCGGCGTCGACAGGGTCGATCTGCTGGTCCTCACCCACTACGACCTGGACCACATCGGCGGTCTGGCCGCGGTGATCGGCCGGGTGGACACCGCACTGGTGGGCCGGCCGGAGACCAGCCAGGATGCGGCGCTGCTCGACCGGCTCGCCGCCGGCGGGGCCGACGTACGCGAAACCGCCCGCGGCGACACCGGCGCCCTCGGCGCACTGACCTGGGAGATCCTGTGGCCGATCCGCGGCTCGACCTTCATGCAGACCGGGAACCCCGGTAGCGTCAGCATGGCGTTCGACGGCGGCGGCATCCGGTCGCTTTTCCTCGGCGACCTCGACGAAGAGGCGCAAAAGGGGCTGATGGCCGCCGGTCAGATCGCTGCCGTCGACGTGGTCAAGGTCGCCCATCACGGTTCTCGCGACCAGAGTGCCGCCCTCTACGCCGAGATCGAGGCGAGCATCGGAGTCGTATCGGTCGGTGCGGACAACGGCTACGGACACCCCACCAGGTCGGTGCTCGACATCCTCGGCGCGGCGGGAACCACCGTGCTGCGCACCGACCGGGACGGGATGGTGGTGGTCGCGCCCGGCACCGGTGCCCCGACGGCCCGCCGGGGACTCGTGGTCTGGACGGAGAAGGTCACAGGTGCCGGTTAGGCTGGGTTGGTAGCGAAGGGAGCCGCGTGGCCGCACGAACAACCGCACAGGCACGAGCCGGCAAACCGGCCCCCAAGGCCGGCGCGGCGAAGATCCCGCAGCTCGCCTGGCATCAGGTGCGCCCGGCGCCCGTCGTGCTCGTCTCTGGCACCGAGACCTTCCTCGCCGAACGCGCCATCCGGTCGCTGCGGGACTTCCTCAAGCTGGAGGACCCCAGCCTCGAGGTCAGCGACATTCAGGCCGACAGCTACGCGCCCGGTGAGCTGCTCACCCTGGCCAGCCCCTCGCTGTTCGGCGAGCCGCGGCTGATCCGCGTGAGCAACGTCGAGAAGTGCAGCGACACCTTCCTCACCGAGGCCATCGATTACCTGCAGAACCCCGCAGACGACACCTACGTCGTGCTGCGCCACGGCGGCGGCGTGCGCGGCAAGAAGCTCCTGGACACCATCCGCAGCGGCGTGGGCGGCGCCGTGGAAGTGGTCTGCGCCGAGCTCAAGAAGGATTCGGACAAGCACGACTTCGCCACCGCCGAATTCCGCTCGGCGGGCAAAAGAGTCACCCCGAGCGCATTGCGGTCGCTGGTGGCCGCGTTCTCCGACGACCTGGCCGAGCTCTCCGCCGCCTGCCAGCAGCTCATCGCCGACACCGGAGCCGAGGTCACCGAGACCACGGTAGACCGCTATTACGGCGGCCGAGTCGAGACCAACGCGTTCAAGGTCGCCGATTCCGCCATCGCCGGGCGTCTCGGCGAGGCACTCGTCACCCTGCGGCACGCGCTGTCGTCAGGAGCCGACCCGGTCCCGATCGTCGCCGCGTTCGCCAGCAAGATCCGCACCATGGCGAAGCTGTTCGGCGTGCGCGGCGGGTCCGCCCAGCTGGCGGCCACCTACAGCCTGGCCCCCTGGCAGGTGGAGCGCGCCCAACGCGATCTGCGCGGCTGGAGCGATGACGGTCTGGCCCGGTGCATCGTGATGCTCGCCGAGACCGACGCGGCCGTGAAGGGCGCCGGCAGAGACCCGATCTTCGCCCTCGAGCGGCTCGTCACGGTCATCGCCAAACGCGGCGAATGAGGGCGGCCGGTCACGGACCGGGCGGCCGAGGCCGACTCAGGGCTGGCCGGACACCGTGACCGACGAGCGGTTCAGGTAGATCCACACCCCGTCGGTGAACTCGGGGTCGCCGCAGATATCCCCGCTCACCTTCACCGGCAAAATGGTCGAGGAGCCGGCCAGATCGGCCCGCGATGCCGTCGCGGCGAACGACGCCGGCAGGGACGGGCAGTATTCCAGTTGGACCCTGCCATACAGGTCGGTGAACTGCACCATGATCCGCTGGGTGGGCATCGGCAACAGTACCGTGAGCACCACCGCGAGAGCGGCCAGCGCGAGGCCGACGACGCCGAACACCGACCCGAGGATGGTCAGCCCCCGCCGAGGGGCTGCCGTGTGTGCTGCCGGGTGCGCTGCAGGCTGAGCTGCGGGCTGCGCGGCAGCTTCGGTGGCCGGCGGCGCTGCGGCGGGCGCGGTGATGGACAGTGCGGCGGTGGACGGTGCCGTGTTGGGGGGCGCGGTGGGCAGCGAGGCCGCGAACAGGACGCAGGCCCCGGTCAACACGAGGATGAAACCGAGCAGCCCCGCGAACACCCAGGGGTTCAGGCCCTCGTATGCGGTGACTGCGGGGGCCGACCAGAGGCCGACGGCGATGACGGCGGCTGCCACGGCGAACGCGCCGCCGAGGAACCGGGCCTGATGGCGCCAGGCGGACGGTTTTACCGGGCCGGTCTGCTCGCTTGTCACGACGCCACCATAGCGTCGGCCGGGCACCTCGGAAAGGGCCGGCCGGATCCGGCGGCAACACAGAAAACCCCCGCCCAGGAGGGCGGGGGTGTGTCTGTACTTCTGAACTGCTGAAGAGCGGTGCTGCTTAGAGCGCGTTGACAGCCTTGGCGATAGCGGACTTCTTGTTCGCTGCCTGGTTCTGGTGGATGACGCCCTTGCTGACGGCCTTGTCGAGCTTCTTGGAAGCAACGGCGAGGCTGGCGACAGCCTTGTCCTTGTCACCAGCGGTGACGGCGAGGCGCGTGGCCCGGATGGCGGTCTTGAACTCGCTCTTGACCGCCTTGTTGCGCTCCTGCGACTTCTTGTTCGTGAGGATCCGCTTGATCTGCGACTTGATGTTTGCCACGTTTTATACGCTTTCGTTAGGTTCTTGTTCGGATGGGCCGCCCGGCGATAGAGGGCACCGTGCGGCGAAAATCGTGTGGGGTGGGACCCAACACGCAAGCCAACAGGCAACGATACCAGTTATCTGCCCGGCTGGCTGACCGAATCGGGCGAGTTCTGATCGAGATCGGCCTCGATCTCAGTGATGATGCGCCTGAGCACAGTATCAAACCGGTGCGGCCGATGCAGGCTGACCAGGTGGCCGGCCCCGGGAACCGTCACGAGGGTGCCTCGCTGCGCCGCCACGAGGAACCGTCGTTGGTGCAGGCGGAAGTGATCGTACGCGCCGTTGACCAGCCAGACCGGTCCGGGAAACGCCCTGAGATCGGCTAGCGGCGACAATCGCCCCGTCGCCGCGAGGCCCGCGTCCATGACGTCCAGGCCTACGCCGCCGGCGAGCACATCCCGCACCCCGGCCGGCGGGAGCATCCGCCGGACCAGGAAGGTGTGCAGCCAGAGACCGCGGTCCGGGAACCTGTGGATGATCCGGGCGAGCCAGCGATAGGCGGCCAGTCCCGGCCCGCCCGGTTCGAACGACGACCCGGCGGCCACCAGGCCGAGCACCCGGTCCGGGTTCCTGGCCGCGTAGGCGATGGCGTAGTAGCCGCCGAGCGACAGCCCGACGAGCAGCACCGGCCCCTCGACGGCGTCCACCGCCCCATCAATGGCACCGAGCGCACCGTCGAGGGTGAACGGCTCGCCCAGGCGCGAGCCGTGGCCGGGCAGGTCAACGGCGACAACCGGATGTCCCGCCGCCTCCAGCCACTCCAGCTGGTGCCGCCACATGCTGGCCGAGGTGCGGATCCCGTGCACGAGCACGACGGGGACCCGGTAACCGGCGGTGGGCATCAGGCGCCCCGCAGGGTGCCCGACGCGCGGGCGCTGGCGACGGCGGAGGTCCGCGAGCCGACGCCGAGCTTGCCGAAGATGTGCACAAGGTGCGACTTCACCGTCGCCTCGCTGAGGAACAGGTCCTGGCCGATCTGCCGGTTGGAGCGGCCGGCCGCCACGAGGGCAAGCACCTCGACCTCGCGGGGGGAGAGCCGGCCCTCCGGAACGAGCGACCGGTCGGCCAGCCGGGTCACGATGGCCGGAGCGAGTGCGCTCTGTCCCGCCGCCGCGGCCCGCACGGCGGCGACGAGTTCGGCGGGCGGCGCGTCCTTGAGCAGGTACCCGCTGGCGCCGGCCTCGATGGCACCGAGGATGTCGGCATCCGTGTCGTAATTGGTGAGGATCAGCACGTGCGGGGCGCCGGGTCGGGACCGGACCAACCGGGTGGCCTCCGCGCCCTGCATGGGGGTGCCCGGTGGGTCGGTATTGGGCAGCGCACCACCGAACTGCAGGTCCATCAGCACCACGTCGACCCGGCCGGAGGCGGCCAGGGCCACGGCTTCCTCCGCCGTGCCGGCCTCCAGCTCGACCTCCAGGTCCGGCTCGGCGCCGAGCATGGCGCGCAGTCCCGCCCGCACCACGGGGTGGTCGTCCGCGAGCAGCACCCGGATCATGCCCGCGCCTGACGAATCGGGAATCGCACCGCGACCGCGGTGCCCAAGCCCGGTGCGGACTCCAGGACGAAGGAGCCGCCGAGCGCTTCGACACGTTGCCGGATGGCGACCAGGCCGAACGAGTCAGGGCTCTGAGCCGTGGCGTCCGTGAGGGTGAAGCCGCGCCCGTCGTCGACGACGTCGAGGGCCACCTCATCGGTCATGTAGCTCAGGGTGACCTCGGCACGGTTGGCGCCGGCGTGTTGGGCGACGTTGGCGAGCGAGCCCTGCGCGATCCGCAGCAGGGTCGTCTCCAGCGACATCGGCAGCGCGATCGGGTCACCCGTCACATGCAGGCTGACCCTGGTGGCATGGTCGCCGACCGGTGCGGTGCGCTCTGCCGACGAGGCGAGCCTGGCGAGTGCGCCCGGCAGGGTCTGGCTGTCCAGGGCCGGCGGGGTGAGCTCCCGAATGAACCGGCGGGTCTCCTGCAGATTGGCTGCCGCGGTATCCCTGGCCAGGCGCAGGTGCTCCAGGGCCGCCGGATCGGACACCCGGCCCTCGACGGCGTGCAACAGCATCTGGATGCTCGACAGCCCCTGCGCCACGGTGTCGTGGATCTCCCTGGCCAGGCGTTCCCTCTCGGCGAGGGTGCCCGCGTCACGTGCGGTGGCCGCCAGCTCGGTGCGGGTGGTGAGCAGATCTTCGATCAGGTTCTGCCGTTCGGCGGCCTCGCGCAGCAGTGCCCGGTAGCCCAGGCCCACCGCCACCGCCACGCCCGCGCCCACCAGCGGGCCGAGGGTGGCGCCCAGGCTCAGGCCCACGTGGAAGCTCATCGCCCAGATCGTCAACAGCACGCTGAGCAGGACCAGGGGGATGCCGGCCCTGAGGGGCAGCACGTGCAGCTGCAGGAAGAACAGCGGGAAAACGATGAAGGCGGCATCCGGTGCCAGCAGGGTCAGTGCGAGCCACTCCACCAGCAGCACGGCCATCCAGACCGGCACGACCCATCGCCACGGCCGCCGGCGGGCCAGCTCGCTGCCGCCGACATAGCTGGCCAGGAAGAGCAGCGACAGGCTCACCACGGCGACGGGGTTCGGCACCGCCCCCAACAGGGTCCGCACGATGACCAGCCCGGTCAGCCCGATGATCAGAACGTGCAGGCCGATCCGCAGGCCGGAGAACACCGGGGTGAGCGCTGAGTGCGGAAGACCCTCGCCGATGCTGGCGGGCGGCATGGGATCCCGGCGGAGCGGGGACGTGCGGAGTGCGAGGCTGGACATGGTGCGCCCAGCCTAATCAGGACCGCTGGTTCCGTCATCCGTCGAATGGATGACCGACTGCCACCCGGGCAGGTCACACCGATGCTGCGGGGCATGGGAGAATTGGGCCATCATGTCACCGAGAGCTCTCAAGGCGCTGGAACCGGCCGCCACCGCCCCCGCGTTCATCCGTAACTTCTGCATCATCGCGCACATCGACCACGGCAAGTCCACGCTGGCCGACCGGATGCTTCAGATCACCGGCGTCGTCGACGACCGTTCCATGCGTGCCCAGTACCTGGACCGGATGGACATCGAACGCGAACGCGGCATCACCATCAAGAGCCAAGCGGTGCGGATGCCGTGGGAGATGGACGGTCAGACCTACGCGCTGAACATGATCGACACCCCCGGCCACGTCGACTTCACCTACGAGGTCTCCCGCAGCCTGGCGGCCTGCGAGGGCGCCATCCTGCTCGTCGACGCCGCCCAGGGCATCGAAGCCCAGACCCTGGCCAACCTCTACCTGGCGCTCGAGAACGACCTCACCATCATCCCGGTGCTCAACAAGATCGACCTGCCGGCCGCCGACCCCGACAAGTACGCCAAGGAGCTCGCCAGCCTCATCGGCGGCAGCCCCGACGACGTGCTTCGGGTCTCCGGCAAGACCGGCGTCGGCGTGTCCGAACTGCTCGACCGGGCCACCTCGCTGATCCCCGCCCCCGTCGGCGACGCGAACGCGCCGGCCCGCGCCATGATCTTCGACTCCGTCTACGACAGCTATCGCGGCGTCGTCACCTACGTGCGCATGATCGACGGGCACCTCAGCCCGCGCGAGAAGATCCAGATGATGTCGACCCGCGCCACCCACGACATCCTCGAGATCGGCGTCACCAGCCCGGAACCCACCCCCAGCAAGGGCCTGGGCGTCGGAGAGGTCGGCTACCTGATCACCGGCGTGAAGGACGTGCGCCAGTCCAAGGTCGGCGACACCGTCACCACCGCGATGAAGCCCGCCACCGAGGCGCTGCCCGGCTACACCGAACCCAAGCCGATGGTGTTCTCCGGCCTGTACCCGATCGACGGCAGCGACTACCCGGCGCTGCGCGAAGCGCTCGACAAGCTCAAGCTCTCGGATGCGTCGCTGGTCTACGAGCCCGAAACCTCCGTCGCCCTCGGCTTCGGCTTCCGGTGCGGCTTCCTCGGCCTGCTGCACCTGGAGATCATCACCGAGCGCATCGACCGGGAGTTCAACCTCGACCTGATCACCACCGCGCCCAGCGTGATCTACGAGGTCACCACCGACGACAAGAAGACCGTCACGGTCACCAACCCGAGCGAGTTCCCCAACGGCAAGATCGCTGTCGTCGAGGAACCCATCGTCAAGGCCGCGATCCTCGCGCCCAAGGACTACGTCGGCGTGATCATGGAACTCTGCCAGGGTCGCCGCGGCACCCTGCTCGGCATGGAGTACCTCGGTGAGGACCGGGTCGAGATCCGGTACACGATGCCGTTGGGCGAGATCGTGTTCGACTTCTTCGACCAACTCAAGAGCAAGACCGCCGGCTACGCGTCCCTCGACTACGAGCCCATCGGCTCGCAGGAGGCCGACCTGGTCAAGGTCGACATCCTGCTGCAGGGCGAACAGGTCGACGCGTTCAGCGCCATCGTGCACCGCGACAAGGCCTACGACTACGGCGTACTGATGACCGGACGGCTCCGGAAGCTCATCCCGCGCCAGCAGTTCGACGTGCCCATCCAGGCCGCCATCGGAGCCCGCATCATCGCCCGCGAATCGATCAGCGCCATCCGCAAGGACGTCCTCGCCAAGTGTTACGGCGGCGACATCTCCCGCAAGCGCAAGCTGCTGGAGAAGCAGAAGGAAGGCAAGAAGCGCATGAAGATGGTCGGCAGGGTCGAGGTTCCGCAGGAGGCTTTCATCGCCGCACTCTCCGGCGACGAGCCGGCCAAGAAGGAAAAGAAGTAACGATCATGCGCCGCTCGACCTTCACCGACGCCGCCGTGACCTACGCCGCCATCGGCGGCACCCTGGCCCCCGACCTGATGCGCTACCCGCCCAAGGGCCACCGCCCGCTGGAGCGTACGGTGCGCCTGGGCAGCGGCGAGGAACGGTTCCGGGTGGCCACGACGGCGTTGATGAGCTGGGGCATCCAGCGCGGCAGCGGCATCGACGTCACCGACCTCGACGCCGGCACCGGCGTGCAGTACACCGGCATCGTCTTCACCGAGAACGGCACCCCGGCGCCCAACCAGGAACACCCGGTGAACGAGGCCACCTTCGCCGAGGACGGCACCGCGTTCATCAGCAACGGGATGACCGCCAAGCTGGCCATCCCCACCGGCCCGTTCACCGTCGCCGCACCGGTGCGGGTCGTCTACGTCATCGACGAGGCCGACAAGATCGGCTTCGCCTACGGAACCATGCGCGGCCACCCGCAGACCGGCGAGGAGTGCTTCATCGTCGACCGTCGCGCTGACGACTCCGTCTGGCTCACCATCCGCTCCTTCTCGCGTCCCAGCACCTGGTACTACACGCTGGCCTGGCCCATCCTGCGCGTCCAGCAGGAGCGCTACACCCGCAAGTACCTGCTCGCCCTGCACCCCGTCGGACGAGGCTGACCGGATGGCTGGACCGCACCCGGTCGGCGACCCCGCACCACTGGATGGCCTCATCCCGGCTTCGGCCGCGCTCGGCGCCTCGACCCGCGACTTCGGGGTCTACCTGCACGTACCGTTCTGCAAGGTGCGCTGCGGCTACTGCGACTTCAACACCTACACCGCCACGGAACTGCGCGGGGTGAAGCAGAGCGACTACGCCAGCCAGGCGGTCCTCGAGGTGGAGTCCGCCGCCCGCATCCTGGCCGAATCCGGTGTGCCGGCCCGGCCCGCCGCGACGGTCTTCTTCGGCGGCGGCACCCCCACGCTGCTGCCCGCAGACCATCTGGTGCGGATGCTGCATGCCGTGCGCGACACCTTCGGTATCGTGCCGGGCGCCGAGATCACCACCGAGGCCAACCCTGACTCCGTCGACCTCGCCTATCTCCGCCAGCTCAAGCAGGCCGGTTTCACCCGGGTGTCCTTCGGCATGCAGTCCGCGGTACCGCGGGTCCTGGCCACCCTCGAGAGAACGCATGATCCCGAACGGGTCCCGCTCGTGGTGGCCTGGGCGCGCGAGGCGGGCCTGGACGTGAGTCTCGACCTGATCTACGGCACACCGGGGGAGACCATCGAGGATTGGCGGGCCAGCCTGGACGCGGCCATCGGCCAGCAGCCCGACCACATCAGCGCCTATTCGCTCATCGTCGAGGACGGTACCAAGCTGGCCAGGCAGATCCGCCGGGGCGAGCTCGTCCAGCCCGACGAAGACCTGCAGGCCGACTTCTACGAACTCGCGGATGCGCGTCTGGCCGAGGCCGGTTACGGATGGTACGAGGTCAGTAACTGGTCCCGGGGAACCGAACACCGGTCCCGGCACAACCTGTCCTACTGGCGCAGCGCCGACTGGTGGGGCATCGGCCCCGGCGCGCACAGCCACGTGGGTGGGGTGCGTTGGTGGAACGTCAAGCATCCGGCGGCGTACGCCGACCGCATTCTGGCCGGCCACTCACCGGCCGCCGGACGGGAAACCCTGGACGAGGCCACCCGCGAAACCGAACGGGTGCTGCTGCTCACGCGCATCCGCGAGGGAATCCCGGTGGCGACGTTGTCGGCGCTCGGCCGCCGAGAGGTCGCCGGCCTGATCGCCGACGAGCTCATCGACGCTCGCGCGGCCATCGGCGGCAACATCGAACTGACCCTCACAGGTCGGCTGCTCGCCGACGCCGTGGTGCGCCGACTGCTTACCGACTAGTGAGGCCCGGTTCTTACGATCAGCTGACGAACTTGATCGTCAGCGGGTAGGTGTACCACTCGCCCTTGTTCGCGGCGATCGCGGCCATGATGCTGAAGACGATGCTGAGGATCCAGGCGGCGGCCAGGATCAGGAAGCCGACGAGGATGACGGTGAGAATCGATCCGACCAGGTAGGCGATGGCCAGGGTGATCTGGAAGTTCAGGGCCGTCGCGGCGTGTGCGCGGATGAACGGACCGCGGTCCTTGAGCACGATGTAACCGATCAGGGCGGGCAGGAAGCCGAAGAGGATTCCGCCGATGTGGATCAGGGTCGCCCACAGCTTCTCGTCGGCCGGGCTCAGCTGGCTGGGTGCCTGGTACGGGTTGGCGGGGGGAGGCGTTGCCTCAGACATTAAATCTCCTTCGTGGGCGCTCGGGGGAGCGAGGATGGTGCTGGTCGAGCTGTCACCAGAATAGCGCCGGTCTCGGGCGCCCGCAGTGAGAAAACTAGCTGATCGGGCGCTAGTTGATCAGGCGCAGAGCGAACGGGTAGCGATACGGGCGGCCGTCGCGGGCGCTGACAAAACCGAGTACCGAGAAGATCGCGCCGATCAGCCAGAGCACCCAGGTGAGCGAGCCGAGCCCGGCCAGCAGGCCGAAGGTGAGAAGTGCCAGGACGGTGCTGAGCACGCTGATGGCGAGATAGCCGATCAACAGCGTGATCTGGAAGTTGAGCGCCTCCTTGGCCTCGCCGGCGGTGAATCGCCCGCGCTCCTTGAAGACCAGCCAGATGATCAGGGCCGGCAGGAACGAGAGGATGCCGCCCAGGTGCGCCAGGGACGCCCACAGCTTGTCCTGCTCCGGAGTCAGCGCAGCAGCGGTGCCCGACCCTGTCGGTTGTCCAGGCCCATTGGGATAGCTCATGACGATGCCCTTCGACGTGCAAGTGGATTCAGCGATGAAAAACAGCGGTGGATACCGCCACGGAGATACGTGTGCCACCACGGTACTGCGCGAATTCGTCCGTGAGCAACGGGTATCCCAGACGCCCGCGTTATGATTGGCAGTCATACGAAGAGAGTGCCAGCCGTCGGCGGCACAAACGGGAGAGGGAGGCGAGCGTCCAGTGGTATCAGACCGCAGCCTCGAAGTCCTTCGGGTCATCGTGCAGGACTACGTGGCCTCCCGCGAACCGGTCGGGTCCAAGTCGATCGTCGACCGGCACGCTTTCGGCGTCTCGGCCGCCACGATCCGCAATGACATGGCCCTGCTCGAAGAGGAAGAACTCATCGTCGCGCCGCACACGTCGTCGGGGCGCATCCCCACCGACAAGGGCTACCGACTGTTCGTGGATCACCTGGCCGACCTGCGTCCACTCACGGGCGTCCAACGGCAGGCCATCGAGGTCTTCCTCGGCCAGTCCGCCGATCTCGACGAAGTCCTCGCCCGCAGTGTCCGCCTGCTCTCCCAGCTCACCCACCAGGTGGCCCTGGTGCAATACCCCTCGTTGTCGCGGGCCACGGTCCGCCACATCGAGCTCGTGCCGCTCAGCGACACCCGGGTGCTCTCGGTGCTGATCACCGACTCCGGCAGGGTGGAGCAACGGGTCGTTGAACTGCCGCGCCCGATCGAGGAAGCCGCCCTGGCTGAGCTGCGCTCCAGGCTGAACGCCGTCGTCGGCGGCCTCGGCATGGCGGCGGCCGCCACGGCCCTGAGCGGCCCGACCGGTCTGGGATCGCCGGAGCAGACCGAGCTCGTCGATCTCATCACCGGCACCCTGCGCGATCAGGTCGGAGCGAACCGGCAGGACCGCCTGGTCATGGCCGGAGCCGCGAACCTCGTGCGCACCGAGGAAGACTTCACCGGGAGCATCTATCCGGTTCTCGAGGCCATCGAGGAGCAGGTGGTGCTGTTGCGCCTGTTCGGCGAAATGGCCACAGACCAGCACGGCGTGTCGGTGAGCATCGGCCGGGAGAACGCACCGTTCGGGCTCGGCGAGACCTCCGTGCTCACCAGCGGCTATACCTCCCGCGGCGACGCCGCCCGCCTGGGTGTGCTCGGCCCGACCCGGATGGACTACTCCAACAACATGGCGGCCGTGCGCGCCGTCGCCCGGTACCTCTCCCGACTGCTCGGCGAGAACTAGCCGCCCCACACCTATCTCGACCGCCTTCCCCACCCCAGAACCCCAAGGAGAGCCAGCTTTGGCTGACCACTACGAAGCACTCGGCGTCGCCCGCGACGCCAGCACCGACGAAATCAAGAAGGCGTACCGCAAGCTCGCCCGCCAGCTGCACCCCGACGTGAACCCCGGCGCCGAGGCGTCCGAACGGTTCAAGACCGTCACGCACGCGTACGACGTTCTCAGCGACCCCAAGCAGCGCCAGAACTACGACCGCGGCGGCTCCGGCAACGGCCAGGGCGGCGGCTTCGACGCCGGCAACTTCGGCGACATCTTCGAGACCTTCTTTGGCGGGGGCGGCGGCGGCAGCCGTGGCCCCCGATCCCGGCGTGAACGCGGCCAGGATGCCCTCATCCGCGTCGAACTCGACCTGGACGAGGTCATCTTCGGCACCCACCGCGACATCGAGGTGGACACGGCGATCGTCTGTGCCACCTGTTCGGGCACCTGCTGCCAGCCGGGTACATCCCCGGTCACCTGCGACATCTGCCACGGCACCGGCAGCATCCAGCGCGCCGTGCGTTCGCTGCTCGGCAATGTGATGACCTCCAGCCCCTGCGGCTCCTGCCGCGGCTACGGAACCATCATCGCCACCCCGTGCGTCACCTGCCAGGGCCAGGGCCGCGTGCGTGCCCGCCGCACCGTGCCGGTCGACATCCCCGCCGGCGTGGACACGGGCCTGCGCCTGCAGATGCCCGGCAGCGGCGAGGCCGGGCCGGCCGGTGGCCCGAACGGTGACCTGTACCTGGAGATGAAGGTGCGCCACCACGACGTCTTCAGCCGCGACGGTGACGACCTGCTCTGCACCCTCGAGGTGCCGATGACCGACGCGATCCTCGGAGCGACGGCCACGGTGAAGGCCCTCGACGGTGACATCGAAGTGGAACTGCGCCCCGGCGTCCAGGCCGGCGAGATCCTCACGGTCAAGGACCGCGGCGTCACGAGGCTCCGCGGCAACGGCCGCGGCGACCTGCGGGTCGGCGTGCAGGTGCTCACCCCCACCAAGCTCGACCACAAGGAGCGGGAACTGATCGAGGCCTTCGCCGCCAGGCACAAGGTTCCGGCGCCCGCCCTCAGCCAGTTCCAGCAGGGCCTGTTCGCGAAGCTCCGCGACAGGTTCCTCGGCTAGGACAACGTTCGATGGCGCACTTCTTCCTGTCAGAGGCCCTCGGCGCCTCCGCCGACGGCTCGTCCACCGCGGACCCCGCGGTCGGGGCCACGGTGAGCATCACCGGGGCCGAGGCCAAGCACGCCGTCACCGTCAGCCGGGTGCGCCCGGGCGAGACCCTGCTGCTCGGTAACGGCGCCGGCCTGGTGCTCGGCGTCACGGTCCTGTCGGCCGCACCGGCCGAGCTCACGGCGAGGGTGGACACCGTGACCCGGACGCCGCCGGCCGTGCCGCGCATCCTGCTGGTACAGGCCCTGGCCAAGGGTGACCGCGACGAACTCGCCGTGCAGGCCGCCACCGAACTCGGCGTCGACGGGGTCATCGCGTGGGCCGCCGCCCGGTCGGTGGCCCGCTGGGAGGGTGTCAAGATCGCCAAGGGGCAGGCGCGCTGGTCCGCCATCGTGCGGGAGGCCAGCAAGCAGTCCATCCGGCCGTGGCTGCCGGACGTGCTGCCGCTGACCAGTACCAAGCAGCTTGCCCAGCTCGCTGGGACCAGCCGGATGCTGTTGCTCGAGCCGACCGCCGAGCTCAGGTTGACCGCGATCGCCGTGCCCACCGACGACCGGGATATCGTGCTCGTCGTCGGGCCGGAGGGCGGCATCGCCCCGAGTGAACTGGACATCCTCGAGCAGGCCGGTGCCAGCCGGGTGCGCCTGGGCGATACCGTGCTGCGCACCTCGACGGCCGGTCCCGCCGCGGTCGCCATCCTGAACGCAACCCTCGGGCGCTGGTAGGAGCGCTTAAGATAGAACCATGGCTTCCTCCGGTGCAGAACCCACGATCTTCAGCCGCATTACCGCGCGCGAAATTCCCGCGACCATCGTCGCGGAAACCGATGACATCATCGCGTTCAACGACATCGCCCCGCAGGCGCCCGTGCACGTCGTGGTGACCACGAAGTCGCAGCAGTACCGCAACGTCGGTGAACTCGCCGCGGGGGACCCTGCGCTGTTGGCCGAGCTGATCGCCGTGGCCGGCCGGGTGGCCGACGAACACTGCGCCGGTGAGTACCGCCTGGTCTTCAACACCGGAGCCTCGGCCGGTCAAACCGTCTTCCACGTGCACGCGCACGTCCTCGGCGGCGCTCTTGAGGAGGGCACGCTTGCTGCCCTCTGACGCCGAAACTCCTGACGGCGGTGCGCTCGACGTGGTGCGCAAGCTCCTGGTGGACGGCGTCGCCATGGTGCGCCTGCTCGGCCCGCAGGACCGGTTCCTCAGCACCATCGAGAAGGAATACCCCAATGTCGTCGTGCACGTGCGCGGCAACGAGGTCACCCTCACCGGCGCGGCGGTCTCCGTCGAGGCCGTGGTGCGGTTGATCGAGGAGCTCCAGCTGCTGCTCCGCACCGGCGCCGACCTCGGCGAGGCCGAGGTGAGCACCTCCGCCAGGATGCTCGGGGCCGACGCGACCTCCAGCCCCTCGACGGTGCTCGGGCAGGCCATCCTCACCTCGCGTGGCCTCACCGTGCGGCCTAAGACCCTCGGGCAGAGCGACTACGTCAACGCGATCGACGAGAACGCCATCGTCTTCGGCATCGGCCCTGCCGGCACCGGCAAGACCTACCTCGCCATGGCCAAGGCCGTGCAGGCCCTGCAGCGCAAGGAGGTCGACCGGATCATCCTCACCCGGCCGGCCGTCGAAGCCGGCGAACGGCTCGGCTTCCTGCCCGGCACCTTGACCGACAAGATCGACCCGTACCTGCGGCCGCTCTACGACGCCCTGTTCGAGATGATGGACCCCGAGCTGGTGCCCAAGCTCCTCGCGGCCGGCACCATCGAGGTGGCCCCGCTGGCCTACATGCGCGGCCGCACCCTCAACTCGGCGTTCATCGTGCTCGACGAAGCACAGAACACCACCCCGGAGCAGATGAAGATGTTCCTCACCCGCCTCGGCTTCGGCTCCCAGATGGTGGTCACCGGCGACATCACCCAGGTAGACCTGCCCGCCGGCGCCAGCGGCCTCCGCCTGGTCACCAAGGTTCTCGACGGCATCGACGACATCGCCTTCGTGCGCCTGACCAGCGCCGACGTCGTGCGCCACAGCCTCGTCGGCCGCATCGTCGACGCCTACACCGAATACGACGCGCAGAAGCAGGCCCAACGCTACGAAAGCGAACAGGCCCGCGACTTCGCCTCCCGCGCTCCGCACCAGGGGAACCCGCGCGATCGCACCCCGAAACGGAGATCCAGTTGAGCATCGAAATCAACAACGAGTCGGCCATCCCGGTCGACGAAGCCACCATCCAGCGCCTCGCCGCCTTCGCGCTGGACACCATGCATGTGCATGCCGACGCCGAACTGGCCATCGTCCTCGTGGACGAGGGCGCTATGGAAGCGCTGCACGTGCAGTGGATGGACGAGCCGGGTCCCACCGACGTCCTGAGTTTTCCGATGGACGAGCTGCGCCCGGGCACCGAAGACGCCCAGACCCCGCCGGGTCTGCTCGGCGACATCGTGCTGTGCCCGCAGGTGGCCCAGGGTCAGGCCGAAACCGCCGGCCACAGCACCCTCGACGAACTGCTGCTGCTCACCGCGCACGGCGTGCTGCACCTGCTCGGTTTCGACCACGCCGAGCCCGACGAAGAGAAAGAAATGTTCGGCATCCAGCGCGACATCCTGATCGGCTTCGCCATGCAGGAACGACGCCGGCCCCGATGATCGTCGGGTGGTTCCTGGCCGCCGCCATCCTGCTCGTCGCCTTCGGCGGGCTGATGGCCGCCGTCGATGCGGCGATCATGTCCCAGTCCAGGGCGGATATCGCCGAGCTCGCCGTGACGGCGCGATCCAAGCGGTCCCTGAGCGCGATCGCCGCCGACACCGGCGCGCACCTGAACGCCATCAACTTTGTGCGCATCATCGCGGAGACGACCGCAGCGGTGCTGGTGACCCTGGTCTTCGCCACGACCATCGACGCGATCTGGCTTGCCCTGCTGTTGTCGGCTCTGCTGATGACGGCGGTGTCCTTCGTCCTCGTCGGTGCGAGCCCCCGCAGCGTCGGTCGGGCGCATCCGCAGACCCTGCTCACGCTCACTGCCGTCCTCGTGCACTTCCTCAGGGTGCTTCTCGGCCCGGTCGCCAACGCCCTCGTCGCCCTCGGCAACCGGGTGACCCCCGGCCGCAGCCGGCTTGCCACGTTCACCTCAGAGGACCAGCTGCTGAGCATGGTCGACGAGGCCACCGAACTCGACGTGATCGAGGAAGACGACCGCGAGCTGATCCACTCGATCTTCGAGTTCAGTGAGACCGTCGTGCGCGAGCTCATGATCCCGCGCACCGACATGGTCACCATCGACGCCGATTCCAGCGTCGGTGCGGCGATGGGTCTGTTCCTCAGCAAGGGCTTTTCCCGGGTCCCCGTGGTCGACGGCGAAGTCGACGACGTGACAGGCATCCTGTATCTGCGGGACGTGTCCAGGCTGGTCTACGAACGGCCCCGCAACCTCGAGACGTTGCGGGTGGGCGAACTCGCCAAACCCGCCCAGTTCGTGCCGGAGTCCAAGAAGGCCGACGCGCTGCTGCGCCAAATGCAACTGGAGTCGAACCACCTGGCCATGGTCGTCGACGAGTACGGCGGCATCGCCGGCCTGGTCACCCTCGAGGACCTGATCGAGGAACTCGTCGGGGACATCTCTGACGAGTACGACCGGGACGTCGTCGAGATCGAGGATCTCGGCCACGGCCGTTTCCGGGTCAGCGCCCGCCTGCCCGTCGATGAACTCGGCGAACTCTTCGACCTCGACCTCGACGACGACGAGGTCGACTCCGTCGGCGGACTGTTGGCCAAGGCGCTCGGCAGGTTGCCGGTCGCCGGCTCCGAAGCCAGAACCAGCGGGTTGATCCTCACCGCGGAGCGAACCGAGGGTCGACGCAAACGAATCAGCACAGTGCTGGTTGAACCAGACAAGGCGTTGAGAAACGCACAGTCCGCATTCCTGGGAATGCCGGACACCGAAGGAGCACACGGCAATGACACAAGAACCTGATTTCCGGGCGGGATTTGTATCCTTCGTCGGGCGCCCCAACGTGGGCAAGTCCACCCTGACGAACGCCCTGGTGGGGGAGAAGGTGGCGATCACCTCGTCGAAGCCGCAGACCACCCGCCGCGCCATCCGGGGCATCGTGCACCAGAAGAACGGCCAGCTGATCCTGGTCGATACCCCCGGCATCCACCGGCCCCGCACGCTTCTCGGTGAGCGGTTGAACAGTCTCGTGCAGTCGACGCTCAGCGGCGTCGACGTCGTCGGCCTGTGCATCCCGGCCAACGAGCCGATCGGCCCCGGCGACAAGTTCATCAACGAACAGCTGGACAACTTCCCGCGCGCCAAGAAGGTGGCCATCGTCACGAAGATCGACATGTCCTCCAAGACCAGCGTCGCCAACCAGCTTCTCGCGGTCTCGCAGCTGCGCGACTGGGAGGCGATCGTGCCGATCTCGGCGACCAGCCGCATCCAGCTCGATGTGCTCAGCAGCGAGCTGCTGCGCCTGCTGCCGCTCAGCGACGCGCCGCTGTACCCGGCGGATGCCGTCACCGACGAAAGCCTGGAATCGCGCATCTCCGAGTACATCCGCGAGGCGGCGCTAGAGGGCGTCACCGACGAACTGCCGCACTCGATCGCCGTGACCATCGACGACATCATCGAACGTGACGACCAGGAACTCGTCGAAATCTACGCCAACCTCTTCGTGGAGCGGGACAGCCAGAAGGGCATCATCATCGGCAAGTCGGGCAGCCGGCTCAAAGACGTCGGCATGCGCGCCCGCAAGCAGATCGAACCTCTCGTCGGCAAGCGGGTATTCCTCTCGTTGCGGGTCAAGGTCGCCAAGGAATGGCAGCGCGACCCGAAGCAGCTCGGTCGGCTGGGCTTCTAACCGAGCGCCCGGTCGGGTCCGGTCGCAGCAGGCCCTGGAACCTGTCCTCGAGGGCGACCGACCCCGCCCATCGGTCGACCCTGTCGAGACCCTCGCTGCCCGCCCCTTTAGCTCAGAACTGTGTTCGATATGTGCTTGAGAATTTGCTGACGTTTCCTCGCATATAGGTGCGATTCGTGAGAGAATGGGGGTATGGACGACGAGCTGGATAGTGGCTCCACCGCACCGACGGGAACGACTCCCACCGGGTCGAACCTGCACGACTGGAACACTGGCCTGGCCGGTCCGGATCCTTTCACGGCACTGGATGCCCACAGTTTGAGCGGCACCATCGACATGAAGGCCGACACTGCAGCCGGCCCTGCAGTCGGCCCTGCGACTGGCCCTGTCGCGGGCTCGTCCCGTCCCGGCCAGACCGGTCGGGGCCGCTCTAAGCCACGGCCTGAGTGGAGAGACCCGGCCGAGCTGCCCGGGGTGCAGGGCGCGCATACCGGTGCGTTCGGTCAGAAGCTCCAGGCGTTGGATGATGCGGCGCGGACGGTGATGGCGGTGATGGACTCCATTGACGTGAACGCGTTGAGTGACCCGGAGGTGGTCGCGTTGACGCAGATGGTCGAGCGCACCGGTCGGCCGGTGGATGCGGCCCGGGTGGCCACGGCGACCGTGGTGGGTTACCGGGCTCGTACGGGGTTGGGTTCCGAGTCGTTGGCGTGGCGGTTGGGCGCCTCGCACCCCACGGATTTGCTGATTCGGTTGACGGGCATGTCGGGTCCGGAGATGAAACGACGCGTGGCCCTGGGTGAGAAGGTCGCACCGCGGATGCTGGGCGGCACGGTCCTCGAGCCCGAGTTCCCGTTCGTGGCCGCGGCACTGACCGCCGGGGAGATCGGCATCGACGCGGCCGAGAACATCGTCAAGGGCCTGGCCGACTACAAGGTGCACGGCCGCTTCGATGCAGACCAGTCGCTGGTGGACGGCGGTGAAGCCGAGCTGGTGGAATCGGCAACCGGGTCGGTATTCGGCCGCACCCCCGGACCCGGCGACATCGCCATCGCCACCGATACCGATACCGATACCGATACCGATGGTGCCGGGCCTGCCTGCACGGGGCCGGTCCGCCGTCTGGGTGCGTCGGCGGGGTTCACTTTTCCGGCGGACCGGATTCGGGAGATGGCGGCGACGTGGCAGGCGGTGTTGAACCCGGACGGTGCCGCGCCCACCGTGGAGATCCTCGAGGCCAAGTCCACGTTCTCGTTCGGCAAGCTCAGCCAAGGCCTGCACCCGCTGCGCGGTGGGGTGACGCCGGAGCTCAAGGGCATCAT
>NZ_PPXD01000020.1 GCF_002909375.1 Cryobacterium zongtaii | reverse complement strand
CAGGGGGGACCCTGTGGGAGAGTAGGACACCGCCGGACTTAACTTAGAAACACACAGAAAAGCCACCCCACCGGGGTGGCTTTTCTGCGTTTAACCCCCCACCCACCCCGGTTCCGCGAACTGTGAGAAAAGCACCAGGATGCGCGAGTTTTCGGTGCCTAACTCACGGCTCGCGGAGGCGGCCAGCCGTGATGTCCTGTAGACTAGAGCAATCGAAGCTTGATGGTTCGAAACGACTTGATGGCCGGCACCTTGGTGTCGGGGCATCGCACATTGTTTCGGCGGCCATAGCAAGAGGGAAACGCCCGGTCACATTCCGAACCCGGAAGCTAAGACTCTTTGCGCCGATGGTACTGCAGGGGGGACCCTGTGGGAGAGTAGGACACCGCCGGACTTAACTTAGTCAAAATGGCCACCCATTCGGGTGGCCATTTTGCCGTTAACGTACGCTGGAGAAGTAGTCCGGTACGTATAGCCACACCTACAGGAGATAAACAGTGACCCCCACGGAACGCAACGGGAACGACGCACGCGACAACGGGAGCGGCGATCGTCGCACCGGCGGCTACCAGGGTGGTCGCGGAGGGTCGGACCGACCCAACCAGGACGGCGCCCGCCCGCCGTACCGCGGCAACTCCGACCGCCCGCAGCGCGACGGAGACCGTCCGCCGTACCGTGGCAACACCGGCGGAAATGACCGTCCCCAGCGTGATGGCGATCGCTCTCCGTACCGTGGCAACTCCGACCGTCCGCAGGGCGGGGAGCGTGCACCGTACCGGGGTAACTCCGACCGTCCGCAGCGCGATGGCGACCGCCCGCCCTACCGCGGGAACAGCGATCGCCCGGCGTACCAGGGCAACTCGGACCGTCCCCAGCGCGATGGTGACCGTCCTCCCTACCGTGGCAACTCCGACCGTCCCGCGTACAAGGGCAACAGCGATCGTCCTTCCTACAACTCTGACCGTCCGCAGCGCGACGGCGACCGCCCTCCCTACCGCGGGAACAGCGACCGCCCGGCGTACCAGGGCAACTCTGACCGTCCGCAGCGCGATGGCGACCGTCCTCCGTACCGGGGCAACAGCGACCGTCCGGCATACAAGGGCAACTCTGACCGCCCGCAGCGCGATGGCGACCGTCCTCCCTACCGGGGCAACAGCGACCGCCCGGCATATAACTCGGACCGTCCGGCGTACAAGGGCAACTCGGACCGCCCGCAGCGCGATGGCGACCGTCCTCCCTACCGCGGCAACAGCGACCGTCCCGCGTACAACTCGGACCGTCCGGCATACAAGGGCAACTCCGACCGTCCGCAGCGTGACGGCGACCGTCCCGCGTACAAGGGCAACAGCGATCGTCCCGCGCACAACTCGGACCGTCCGGCATACAAGGGCAACTCCGACCGTCCGCAGCGCGACGGCGACCGTCCCGCGTACAAGGGCAACAGCGATCGTCCCGCGTACAAGGGCAACAGCGACCGTCCCGCTTACAAGGGCAACTCCGACCGTCCGCAGCGCGACGGAGACCGTCCCGCGTACAAGGGCAACAGCGACCGCCCCGCGTACAAGGGCAATTCCGACCGTCCCCAGCGCGATACCGAGAACAAGCCGTGGCTGAAGGACAGCGCCCGCGGCGGCTCGCCGACCCGCGCCGGAGCTCCCCGCGACTCCGGCAAGAAGCTGTGGACCCGCGAAGGCGCCCCCGCCCGCGGTGACCGCGACGCCCGCGTCGTCGAAGAGGAGATGACCGAAGAGCAGCGCATGCAGCGCGAGCTGCGTTCGGTGCGCCCGCGTCACGACGACCCCGAGCTGCCCGACGACATCACGTCCGAGGACCTCGACCGCATCGCCCGCAATGAGCTCAAGACCCTCACCAAAGACAACGCGGAAGCCGTGGGCCGTCACCTGGCCATGGCCGCCCGGGTCATCGAGGAAGACCCGGAGCTGGCGCACCGCCACGTCATGAGCGCCGCGCGTCGCGCCGGCCGCATCGCCGTGGTGCGCGAGAGCCTGGCCATCACGGCCTACGCCACCGGCGACTTCGCCCTGGCGTTGCGTGAACTCCGCACCTACCGCCGGATCTCGGGCTCCAACGCCCAGCTGCCGCTGATGGTGGACAGCGAACGCGGCGTGGGCCGCCCCGACCGCGCCCTCGAGCTGGGCCGTTCGGTGGACCGCTCCACCCTGCCCGCCGGCGTACAGGTGGCCCTGGCCATCGCCATGTCCGGCGCCCGTCTCGACCTGGGGGAGACCGAGGCCGCGCTGAGCGAGCTCGAAATCGCCCAGCTCGACCCCAAGACCGCGTTCTCCTACAGCTCGGAGCTGTTCGCCGCCTACGCCGAGGTTCTCGAAGAACTCGGCCGCACCGACGAGGCCGACGTCTGGAACGAACGTGCCTCCCGCGCGGACGCCGCTCTGAACGGCGACGTCGACGAGACCATCGAGATCGTCGAACTCGACGAAGAATTCGATGAAGACGAGGACGAGGACGCCGACCAGGACGAGGACGAGTCCGATCAGGACAACGCCGACACGCCCGACGAACTCGAGACCGCCGACGACACCATCACCATCTCAGACACCGAAACTGACACCGAGGACGCTGCTTCATCCGATGACGAATCACACGACGACGCCAAGGGTGTGGACGAAGATCCTGAAACGACGCCCGTTGACTGAGCCGGCCACACCCCTGGCCGGCATCGACGTGGTCCTGGCCGACCTCGACGGTGTCGTCTACGCCGGCCCACACGCCATCCCGTACGCGATCGACGGCCTCAACAAGGCCGCTGAAAGCATCCGGGTGGGCTACATCACCAACAACGCATCACGCACGGATGCATCCGTGGCCGGCCACCTGACCGACCTCGGTCTCACCGTGGCGCCATCCGACGTCGTCACCTCGCCCCAGGCAGCCATGCGGCTGCTCGTGGAGCAGGTGCCGGCCGGATCGCGGATCCTGGTGGTGGGCGGCGACGGTCTCGTCGACGAACTGCAGAAGCACGGCTTCGAGGTGACCCGGTCCGCCGAGGATTCCCCGGCCGCCGTGGTGCAGGGCTTCGCTCCCGACGTGGGCTGGACCCAGCTGGCCGAGGCCAGCTTTGCGCTGAACGCCGGCGTGACCCAGGACGGCGACTACCCGGGCATTCCGTGGATCGCGACGAACACCGACTGGACCATTCCGCAGGCCCGCGGCATCGCCCCGGGCAACGGCACCCTGGTCTCCGCGGTGCACACCGCGGTCGGGCGTCTGCCGCTCGTGGCCGGCAAGCCGGAGATCCCGATCTTCCTCGAGGCCATCAAACGCTTCGATGCCACCGCTCCGCTGTTCATCGGCGACCGGCTCGACACCGACATTCTCGGCGCCAACCGCGCCGGGATGCCGTCGGTGCTCGTGCTCACCGGCATCGACAAGGCCAAGCAGGCTCTGGCGGCCGGCCCCACGGAGCGTCCGACGTTCATCCTCGAGGACCTGCGCCAGTTGCACGAGCCCTACCCCGTGACGGTCTTCTCCAAGGACAAGTCCCAGGCCACGGTCGACGGCGCCAGCGTGCGCATCCACGGCGCCGACGTGGAGATCATGGCCGTCGGCGACGACGGAATCAACCTGTTGCGGGCCGCCTGCGCCGTGATCTGGGCGTCCGGCCGACCGATCTACGGCCTCAACGTTCCGGAGAGTCTCTATCTCGGACGGTAGCCTAGGAGGCGTGAGTGCAGACGGAGTAGATGCGGCCGGGCCGCCCAGTGCGCCGACCCCGGGTCGCCCGGGGCCGCGCCCGACGCCGTCTGCACCAGCGCCCGCGCCTACCGACGACGCACCCGCCCCGCCCGTGCTGGACGGTGACCTCGAGGCCCGCATCACGGCCGCCGAGGCGCTGCCGCTCGAGGACCGGGCCACGGCGTATCTCCAGCTGCACGACAGTCTGCGCGACCACCTCGAAGGTGGCGACGTGCCCCGATCGAAGGCCGAATGACCACCTCCTCCAGCACGCCAGAGCCAGACCCCGAGATGGGGACCCAGCACGAGGACGCGCCGGAGCCGAGACGGTCGGCGCCACAGCCCACCAGCGTGCCGATCAGCACGCCACCGGCGCCCGCCGCTGAACCCACGGTTTCACCCACGGGGGAGCAGCGCCTGGATTCGGCGCTGTTCGAACGGGGCTTGGTGCGATCGCGCACCGTCGCCGCCCGGCTCATCACCGAGGGCCTGGTCACCGTGGACGGCAGCCCTGTCGTCAAGGCATCCGCCAAGGTGCGCGAGAGCCAGGTCATCGCCGTGGCCCCCACCGACCACTACGTGAGCCGCGGGGCGCACAAGCTCGTCGCCGCGCTCGACGCGTTCGACCTGCCGGTCACCGGCCGCACCGCGATGGATGCCGGTGCCTCCACCGGCGGCTTCAGCCAGGTGCTGCTCGAACGCGACATCGCCCGGATCATCGCCGTCGACGTGGGCCACGGCCAGCTGTCGCCGACCATCAAGGCCGACCAGCGGGTGACGCTCGTCGAGGGCTTCAACCTGCGCTACGCCACCGCGGAGTCCATCGCGGGAGCCTCCGGCATCACCGAGCAACCCGACCTCGTCGTCGGCGACCTCTCGTTCATCTCCCTCACCACGGTGCTGCCGGCCCTGGTCGCCACCGCAACCGAGGGTGCCGACTTCGTGCTGCTGATCAAACCCCAATTCGAGGTCGGTCGCGGCGGCATCCGGGAGGGTGTCGTGCACAACGCCGGCCTTCGCGCCGACGCCATCGCCGGTGTGCTCTGGGCCGCCTGGGACCTGGGGCTCGGCGTGAACGGCCTGATCGCGTCGCCGATCGCCGGGGCCGCAGGCAACCACGAGTATCTCGTGTGGCTGAGACGTGGAACCGGAACTAATCCGACAGAATGGATCGATCGGATAACCATCCTGGTGGGAGCGTGACGCGCATGACCGCAACGCCACGACACATCCTCGTCGTCGCCCACACCGGCCGTCAGGACTCTCTCGAAGCCGCGGCCACCGTGTGCGAACAGCTGATCGCCGCCGGCGCCGTACCGGTGCTGGCCGCCGAGGAACGCGCCGACCTGCTGGCGTCCTGCCCGCAACTGAACGGCAGCACCGCCGTGCTCGGCGAGACCGTGCAGGCCACCGACCTGGAACTCGTGATCGTGCTCGGCGGCGACGGCACCATCCTGCGCGCCGCTGAGATCGTGCGCGGCTGCTCCGCGCCGCTGCTGGGCATCAACCTGGGCCACGTGGGATTCCTGGCCGAAAGCGAACGCGACGACCTCGGCGAGGCCGTGCGTCGCGCCCTGCTGCGCGACTACCTCGTGGAGGAGCGCATGACGCTCTCGGTGCGGGTGAAGGTGGACCACGAGGTGGTCTACGAAACCTGGGCGCTCAACGAGGCCACCGTCGAAAAGGCCAGCAGGCAGCGGATGATCGAGGTCATCATCGAGGTCGACGGCCGCCCGCTGTCCGCCTTCGGCTGTGACGGCGTGGTGCTGTCCACCCCCACCGGGTCGACCGCCTACTCGTTCTCCGCCGGGGGACCCATCGTCTGGCCGAGCCTGGATGCCCTGCTGCTCGTGCCGCTGAGCGCCCATGCCCTGTTCGCCCGCCCCCTCGTCGTCGGACCGGACTCCTCCCTCGCCGTGGAAATCCTCGCCCGCGGCGACAGCACCGCGGTGCTCTGCGCCGATGGCCGTCGCGTGCATGATCTGCCGCCCGGCGCCCGGGTGGTCGTGCGACGCTCACCGGTTCCGGTACGTCTCGCCCGGCTGCACAGCGGCCCGTTCACCGACCGGCTGGTGAACAAGTTCAACCTGCCCATCACGGGCTGGCGGGGCCCGGTCGGACGTGAGTGAGGTGACCGCATGATCGAAGAACTCGTCATCCGCGACCTCGGCGTGATCAAGGAAGCCACCCTGCCGCTCGGCCCCGGCTTCACCGCCATCACCGGCGAGACCGGCGCGGGCAAGACCATGGTCGTCACCGCGCTCGGCCTGCTGCTGGGCGAGCGCGCCGACCCGGGCACCGTGCGCGCCGGCCAACCGCAGAGCTGGGTGGAGGGCCGCTGGCTGATCGCCCCCGACGGGCCCGTCGCCCAGCGGGTGCGGGACGCCGGGGGAGACCTCGACGGCCCCGAGCTGCTGCTCAGCCGTTCGGTGTCGGCCGAAGGCCGCAGCCGCGCCGTCGTCGGCGGCCGCAGCGCCCCCGCCGGGGTGCTCGGCGACCTCGGCGGTGACCTCGTCGTCGTGCACGGCCAGTCCGACCAGGTGCGCCTGCGGTCCACCTCCGCGCAGCGCGGGGCGCTGGACCGGTTCGCCGGCCCCGAACTCACCGAGGCCCTCACGGCCTTCCAGCACGTCTACCACCGCTGGCACGCCAACCAAGCCGAACTCGACCTGCTCATCGCCGAGCAGGACCGCCGGGCCCGAGAAGCCGAAGACCTGCGCTTGCGGATCGCCGAGATCGAGCTCGCCGCCCCGCAGCGCGGCGAAGACGACGAACTCGCCAATCGTGCCGAACGGCTCGGCAACCTCGAAGAACTCCGGCTGGCCGCCGCCTCGTCTCGCGAACTGCTCTCGGCCGAGGAATCCACCGACGACACGCCCGATGTCGTCGCCCTGCTCGAATCCGCCCGCCGCCAGCTGGACCGGGCCGCCGCACACGACCCGGTGCTGCCGCCGCTGGCCGAGGCCCTCGCCAACGCCGGCTTCATCGTCGCCGACATCGCCGCCCAACTCTCCAGCTACCTCGCCGGCCTGGACGCCGACGGCGCCAGGGAACTCGAGGTGGTGCAGGAGCGCCGCGCCGAGCTGAGCGTGCTCTCGCGCAAGTTCGTCGGCGGCCTCGACGAGGCCATCGACTTTCTCGACACCGGCAGCAGCCGCCTGCTCGAGCTCGACAGCGACTCCGACCGGATCGACGCCCTGCGCGCCGACACGGCCGCCGACCGCGACCTCGTGCAGCGGCTCGCCGAGGCGCTCACCGGCATCCGCACCACCGCGGCCGCCGCGCTCGGCGCCGCCGTCACCACCGAACTGGCCGCGTTGGCCATGCCGGACGCCCGCCTGGTGGTGGAGATCGACCGGCTGGACGAGGTCTCGGTGACCGGCCACGACCTGGTGCGCATCATGTTGCAGCCCCACGCGGGCGCCGAGCCGCGGGCACTGGCGCGCGGCGCATCCGGCGGCGAGCTGTCGCGGGTGATGCTGGCCATCGAGGTCGTCATCAACGCCACCGACCCTGTGCCAACCTTCGTCTTCGACGAGGTCGACGCCGGAGTGGGCGGCGCGGCCGCGATCGAGATCGGCCGGCGACTCGCCCGACTCGCTGAAACCGCGCAGGTGATCGTGGTCACCCACCTCGCCCAGGTGGCGGCGTTCGCCGGCAACCACCTCAGCGTCGTCAAGGACAGCCACGGCTCGGTCACCGCGAGCAGCGTACGCCAGCTCACCGGCGACGACAGGGCCGCCGAGATGGCCCGGCTGCTCTCCGGACTGCCCGACTCCGCCAGCGGCCTCGAGCACGCTCGCGAGCTCATTGAACTTGCCCACTCAACTCGCTCCAACGGAGAGGCCCCAGCTAGGTGATAGGATCGAAGCCCGTGGTGAACATTACAAACGCGGACAATTCAGACGGCATTACGAAGCACATTTTTGTGACCGGTGGTGTCGTTTCTTCATTGGGTAAAGGCCTGACGGCGGCAAGCCTCGGCAACCTCCTGACTGCTCGCGGCGTACGCGTCGTCATGCAGAAGCTTGACCCCTACCTCAACGTCGACCCGGGCACGATGAACCCGTTCCAGCACGGTGAAGTCTTCGTCACCGACGACGGCTCGGAGACCGACCTCGACATCGGCCACTACGAGCGCTTCCTCGACATCAACCTCACCCAGGCGGCGAACGTCACCACCGGTCAGGTCTACTCGCAGGTCATCGCCCGCGAACGCCGCGGCGAGTACCTCGGCGACACCGTCCAGGTCATCCCGCACATCACCGACGAGATCAAGCGACGGATGCGCCTGCAGGCCAGCGACGAGCCGCGCCCCGACGTCATCATCACCGAGGTCGGCGGCACCGTCGGCGACATCGAGTCGCAGCCCTTCATCGAGGCCGCCCGCCAGGTGCGCCACGAGCTGGGCCGCAAGAACGTCTTCTTCGTGCACGTGTCGCTGGTGCCGTTCATGGCCGCCTCCGGTGAGCAGAAGACCAAGCCCACCCAGCACTCCGTCGCAGCGCTCCGCTCCCTCGGTATCCAGCCGGATGCCCTGGTGCTGCGCAGCGACCGCCCCGTCTCCGAATCCAACAAGCGCAAGATCGCGCTGATGTGCGATGTCGAAGAGGACGCCGTCGTCAACTGCGTCGACGTGCCCAGCATCTACGAGATCCCCGCCGTGCTGCACGAGCAGGGCCTGGACAAGTACATCACCGACGCCCTGAGCCTGCCGGTCAAGGACGTGGACTGGACCGCCTGGCAGCGCGTGCTCGACGCCGTGCGCGAGCCCAAGCACGAGGTCACCATCGGCCTGGTCGGCAAGTACATCGACCTGCCCGACGCGTACCTCTCGGTGACCGAGGCGCTGCGCGCCGGCGGTTTCGCCCAGCAGACCAAGGTCAAGCTCGAGTGGATCGCCTCGGACACCTGCGAGACGCCCGAAGGCGCCGCGGCCATGCTCGCCGAGCTCGACGGCATCTGCGTGCCCGGCGGCTTCGGCGTGCGCGGCATCGAGGGCAAGCTCGGCGCCCTCAAGTTCGCCCGCGAGAACGCCATCCCCGTGCTCGGCCTGTGCCTGGGCCTGCAGTGCATGGTCATCGAATACGCCCGCAACAAGGCCGGCCTCGACGGCGCCTCGTCGAGCGAGTTCGAGCCCGAGACCGAGTTCCCCGTGATCGCGACAATGGAAGAGCAGGTCGAGATCATCGCCGGCGGCGACCTGGGCGGCACCATGCGCCTCGGACTGTACCCGGCCAACCTCGCCGACGGATCCATCGTTGCCGAGCTCTACGGCGCCCCGGTCGCCTCCGAGCGTCACCGTCACCGCTACGAGGTGAACAACAACTACCGCGCCCAGATCGCCGAGGCCGGCCTGTGGTTCTCCGGCACCTCGCCCGACGGCCACCTCGTCGAGTACGTGGAGCTGCCCCGCGCCGAGCACCCGTTCTACGTGGGCACCCAGGCCCACCCCGAACTGCGCTCACGCCCCAGCCACGCGCACCCGCTGTTCGTCGGCCTGATCGGTGCGGCCCTGGACCGCCAGCAGGCCAGCCGCCTGTTCGAGGTCAAGGAAGATGCCTGAGACCCTCGCCGCCCGCGCCGAAGCCGACGCGTTGCTGCCCCGCATCGAGGATGAGCCGGCACTGACCGCGCTGACCTCCAGTGCGGTGCGGTTCGACGGTCACGTGTGGAACATCCGCCAGGACGCGTTCGACTACAACGGCGCCGAGATCGTGCGCGAGTACGTCGACCACCCCGGTGCGGTCGCGATTCTCGCCCTCGACGACCAGGACCGGGTGCTGCTGATCCAGCAGTACCGGCACCCGGTGCGGATGCGGGAGTGGGAGTTGCCCGCCGGGCTGCTCGACGTCGACGGCGAACACGCCCTCATCGGCGCCCAGCGCGAGCTGGCCGAGGAGACCGACGTCGTCGCATCCGAGTGGAATGTGCTCACCGAGTTCTACACGTCCCCGGGCGGCAGCAACGAAGTGATCCGCATCTACCTGGCCCGTGGCCTGTCGCCGGCCACCGAGGCCTTCGACCGCACCGACGAGGAAGCCGACATGGTCACCCGCTGGGTGTCCCTGGACGACGCCGTCGACGCCGCACTGGAACGCCGGGTGCAGAACCCGTCGCTCGTCGTCGGTGTGCTGGCTGCCGCCGCCTCCCGCTCTCGCGGCTGGGCGTCGTTGGCGCCGGCCGACCTGCCCTGGCCGCGGCATCCGAACAACTGGGACCACACGGTGTGACCGGCCCCGCGCTCGTCGAGCCGGCCGTGCACTCGTACTTGCGGCATGTCTCGATTGAACGCGGGCTGAGCGCCAACACCGTCGCCGCCTACCGGCGCGACCTGGTGATCTACGCCGGCTGGCTCATGGATGCCGAGATCACCGATCTGCGCGCCGTGACCGGGCCGCAGGTGAGCGCGTTCGTGCAGCACCTGGGCAGTCGCACCGAATCGCCGCTGACCGCGGCCTCCGTCGCGCGGATCTTAAGCACCGTGCGCGGCTTCCACCGGTTCCTTCTCGAGGAATCACTGGTGGACGTGGACGTGGCCCACGAGACCAAACCGCCCAAGCTCGGCCTGCGGCTGCCCAAGGCCATCTCGATCGAGCAGGTGACCGCGCTGCTGGCCGCGACCGACGGGGAGGAGCTGCAGCAGCTGCGCGACAAGGCGCTGCTCGAACTGCTCTACGCCACCGGGGCGCGGGTGTCCGAGGTGGTCAACCTCAACGTGGACGACATGCTCGAGGAAGACGTGGTGCGGCTCACCGGCAAGGGCAACAAGCAGCGCATCGTTCCCGTCGGCAGCTTCGCCCGGGCCGCCGTGGACGCGTACCTGGTGCGGGCCCGACCGGTGCTGTCGGGGCGGGGTAAGGCCACCCCGGCGCTGTTCCTCGGCGTACGCGGGCACCGGGTGAGCCGGCAGAACGCCTGGTTGATCATCCGCGCCGCCGCCGAACGCGCCGAGCTGGGCGTCGAGGTGTCGCCGCACACGCTGCGGCACTCCTTCGCCACCCACCTGCTCTCCGGCGGCGCCGACGTGCGCGTGGTGCAGGAGCTGCTCGGCCACTCGTCGGTGGCCACCACCCAGATCTACACCCTCGTCACCATCGACACCCTCCGCGACGTGTACACCACGGCGCATCCCCGCGCCCGCTGACCCGTGCCGCCCGCCCGCCATCCGGCCGTAACTGTGCCCGTTCCGCACGGGCAATAGTTGCGGATGGGCGGGGCGCATCAGTGACAATGGGGGAGTGACCCGTACCTCAACACCACCGCCCGCACCGACGCCGGCCGGCCGCTTCGGCATCCGCCGCAATCTGCTGCGGCCCGAGGACTCCACCAGCTCCGACCGGGTCACCTACGTCGAGTTGTTCTTCGACCTGATCTTCGTCTTCGCGCTCACCCAGCTCTCCCGCTACCTCTACGAGAACCAGTCCTGGGAGGGTGCCCTCGAGTCGGCGATGCTGGTGCTCGCGCTCTGGTGGGTGTGGGTGTACACGACCTGGGTGACCAACTGGCTCGACCCGGCCAAGCTGCCCGTGCGCGGCGTGGTGCTGGGCCTGTCGCTGGTGGGCTTCGTGGTGAGCGTCTCGATCTACGAGTCGTTCGGTGACCGCGGCATCGTCTTCGCGCTGGCCTACTCGTTGCTGCAACTGGGCCGCACGGCCTTCATGGTGCTCGCCGTGGCGCGGCACGATGCCGAGCTGCGCCGCACCTTCGTTCGGATCCTGATCTGGCTGGCTCTCTCGAGCGTGTTCTGGATCGTCGGCGCGCTACTGCCGTTGCAGTACCGGCTGCCGCTCTGGCTGATCGCCCTGGCCATCGAGTACCTCTCCGCCGGGGTCGGCTTCCGGGTGCCGGGACTCGGCGCGTCCGGCATCGACCAGTGGAACCTCTCCGGCCCGCACATCGCCGAGCGCAGTGCCCTGTTCGTGATCATCGCACTGGGCGAATCGCTGCTGGTGACCGGATTCGCGTTCGTCGCGAAGGAATCTTCGGCGGCGAGCATCCTGGGCATGCTGCTCGCGTTCGGCGCGACGGTGGCGATGTGGTGGCTGTACTTCGACCACAGCGAACGCGCCGGCGCCAAGGCCATCGCCGCCGCCGCGGAGCCCGGCCGCATCGCCCGGCTCGCGTACACCTACGTGCACGCCGTGATCATCGCCGGCATCGTGCTCACCTCGGTGGCCGACAAAGAGGTGCTCACGCATCCCCATACGGAGATGACCCTGTCCACCGCGGTGGTCCTGGTGGGCGGGCCGGCGCTCTACGTGCTGGGGATGCTGCTGTTCCGGCTCGTCGTGGCGCGGGAGCTGCTCGTGTCGTACCTGGTGGGCATCGGGGCGCTGCTGGTTGCGTTCGGCGCGGCCTTCGAGCTCACCCCGCTGCAGCTGGGCTCGGTGACCACCGGGGTGCTCGTGCTCGTGGCCGGCTGGGAGACCGTGGTGCGGGTGCGCCGGGGCACCGACGACAAGAAGGCCGGCTGACTCAGCCGGCGAGGCAGCTGGCGGCACACCGGGGAATCTGGCCGGGCTGGGCCTCTCGGCTCGGTAGAATCAACCAAGTGAACTGCATGACGGATCGAGGACAGCCCAGTGGCGCGTAGAACGGATAGCCGGACGCAGCTTCCCGGACTCGAGGAACCACCCACCGGTGCAACCGGTCGCCCGCTGCAGGTGTTCGATGAGCCCGCCCCGCTGAAAAGTCACGGCCCGGCGCGCATCGTCTCGCTGTGCAACCAGAAGGGCGGCGTCGGCAAGACGACGACCACCATCAACCTGGGAGCGGCACTGGCCGGCTACGGCCGCCGGGTGCTCGCCATCGACTTCGACCCGCAGGGCGCCCTGTCGGCCGGTCTCGGCGTGCCCACGCACGACGTCACCACCATCTACGACTTGCTCCTGAGCGGCTCCAAGGATCCCAAGGAAGCCATCCAGCAGACCTCCGTCGTGGGTCTGGACATCATCCCGGCCAACATCGACCTTTCCGCCGCGGAGGTGCACCTCGTCAACGAGGTCGCCCGCGAGCAGATTCTCGCCCGGGTGCTGCGCAAGGTCTCCAACGACTACGACGTGATCCTCATCGACTGCCAGCCGTCGCTGGGCATCCTCACCGTCAACGCCCTCACCGCCAGCCACGGCGTGCTGATCCCGCTGGAGTGCGAGTTCTTCGCCCTGCGCGGAGTGGCGCTGCTCATCGAAACCATCGACAAGGTACGCGACCGGCTCAACCCGGCCATCGAACTCGACGGCATCCTGGCCACCATGTACGACTCCCGCACCCTGCACTCGCGCGAGGTACTCGAACGGGTCGTCGACGCGTTCGGCGACCGGGTGCTCGACACCGTCATCGGCCGCACCGTCAAATTCCCGGATGCCAGTGTCGCGGGGGTGCCGATCACCGAGTTCGCTCCGGAACATGCCGCCGCCAAGGCCTACAAGCAGGCGGCGCGGGAACTGATCCAGCGTGGCGCGGTCGCCTAAGCGCACCTCGGCCGCTCCGGCCCCCGTCGCGGCGACCACCGCCACGACCAACACCCGCACGGCCGGCACCGGCACGCTCGAGTCCATCGGCGACGCCGGCACACCCGCGCCCGGCTTCTCCGTGGCGCTGCAAAACTTCGAGGGACCGTTCGACCTGCTGCTCTCGTTGATCGGCAAGCACGAACTCGACATCACCGAGATCTCGTTGAGCCGGGTCACCGACGAATTCATCTCCTACCTGCGCGGGCTCGACGCCGCCGAGGAGCTCGACCAGGCCACCGAGTTCCTCGTGGTGGCCGCCACCCTGCTCGACCTCAAACTGGTCGGGCTGCTGCCGCAGGGCGAACTGGTGGATGCCGAGGACGTGGCGCTGCTCGAGGCCCGCGACCTGCTCTTCGCCCGGCTGTTGCAGTACCGGGCGTTCAAGACCGCGTCGGAGTGGTTCCTCGAACGCCTCGAATACGAGGCCACCCGCCATGTGCGCTCGGTGCGACTCGAGGAGAAATACCGTACGACCACGCCGGAGCTCGTGTGGACGTTGTCGCTGGGCGACTTCGGCGCGCTGGCGGCGTTGGCGCTCACGCCGCGGGAGCTGCCGACCGTGGGGCTGGAGCATTTGCACGCGCCGCTGGTCAGCATCCGGGAGCAGGCGGCGATCGTGGTGGCGATGTTGCGGGCCAACCGAAGTCTGACGTTTCGGGAGCTGATCGTGGACTGCGCCGAGAAGGGCCTCGTGATCGCCCGTTTTCTGGCCGTGCTGGAGCTGTACCGGCACGGGGCTCTGACCTTCGACCAGCTCGAACCGCTGGGCGAGCTCAGTTTGCACTGGGATGCCGAGGGCTGGTCGGATGACAATCTTGCGAACCTTGGAGGCGATTATGAGTCTTGATGCCAGTGTGACGACCCTTGACGAGGTCTCGACAGGCTCGACCGACGGGAATCGCTCGAACGGCGGCGGGGGAGCGGTGGCCATTGAGCGGCGGCTCGAGGCGATTTTGATGGTGGCGGATGAGCCGCAGAGCCTGGTGCACCTGGCCACCGCGGTCGCGCATCCGCTCGTGGACGTACGCGCAGCCATCCTGCGGCTGGTCGCCGACTTCGACGGGGTCGACGGCACCGTGCGGCGGGGCTTCGAACTGCGCGAGGTGGCCGGCGGCTGGCGCATCTACGTGCGCGCGGAGCACGACCCGGTGGTGGCCGATTTTGTGCTCACCCAGAACCCCAGCCGGCTCTCTCAGGCCGCCCTGGAGACCCTCGCGGTGATCGCTTACAAGCAACCGATCAGCCGCGGCGCGGTAGCCTCGATTCGGGCCGTTAACGTCGACTCGGTCGTGCGCACCCTCCTGGGCCGCGGATTGATCACCGAGGCCTTCACCGATAGCGAGACCGGCGCGATCAATTACGCCACCACCGACCTGCTGCTCACCCAGCTGGGAATCAACTCGCTCGACGAGTTGCCACTAATTTCGCCGTTGCTCGCCGACGGTGCGAACGGATTCGAGGATCTACCATGACCGACCACAACGACGGCTACACCGACACCAGCAGCACCAACCCGGACTTCGCCACCAACCCCGAGGCCGCCGCCGACGGCATCCGCCTGCAGAAGGTGCTTTCCGCCGCGGGCGTCGCCTCCCGCCGGGTCAGCGAAGAAATGATTAGCTCCGGCCGGGTGCGGGTCAACGGCAAGGTCGTCACCGAGCTCGGCCGCCGCGTGCACCCCGAGACCGACAAGATCGCCGTGGACAACGTCGCCGTGCAGCTGGACACCAGCCGCCGCTACGTGATGCTGAACAAGCCCGTCGGCGTGGTCTCCTCCATGCAGGACGAGAGCGGCCGGCCGGACCTGCGCCAGTTCACGCAAGGCTACGAGGAACGCCTCTTCAACGTGGGCCGCCTCGACGCCGCCACCAGCGGCCTGCTGATCCTCACCAACGACGGTGACCTCGCCCACGTGCTCGCGCACCCCTCCTTCGGCGTCGCCAAGACCTACATCGCCAAGGTCGAGGGCCGCGTCTCGGCGCAGACCATCGGCAAGCTGCAGACCGGCATCGAGCTGGAGGACGGCCCCATCGCCGCCGACAAGGCCCGCATCCTGACCAGCCCTCCCGGTGACGGCTTCACCCTGGTGGAGCTGACCCTGCACTCCGGCCGCAACCGCATCGTTCGCCGGATGATGGACGCCGTCGGCCACCCCGTCGTAGACCTGGTGCGCCGCCAGTTCGGCCCGCTGCAGCTGGGCACCCTCCGCTCCGGCGCCGTGCGCGACCTCACTAAGGTGGAACTCGGTCAGCTGCTCACGGTGTCCCGCGCCGAAGTGCAGAAGTAACCCGCAGCATCCGTTTCACCCTGTCACCCGCGCAAGTTTGGAGCCGAACGTGGTCGAGTCTCGCCTGATCGGGCCGGTGCGTGTCGTCGGCGCAGGTCTCCTGGGAACCAGCATCGGCCTGGGCCTGAGCGCCCGGGGCATCGACGTGATCCTCGCCGACGCGTCGCCGACCAACCTGTCACTGGCCATCGACTACGGCGCCGGCCGCGCCGCCACGCCCGCCGACGCGCCCCAACTGATCGTGGTGTGCGTGCCGCCGGACGTGACCGCCGACATCGTCGCCCGCGAACTCGAGGCGTTCCCCGAAGCGATCGTGACGGATGTGGCCAGCGTCAAGCTGGCCCCGCTGACCGAGCTGCGTGCCCGCGGCGCCGACACGTCCCGCTACATCGGTTCGCACCCGCTCGCCGGCCGGGAACGCGGCGGACCGCTCGCCGGCCGCGCCGACCTGTTCATCGGCCGGCCCTGGGTGGTCGCCGCGCACGACGACATCAGCTACCAGCGCGCCACCGCAATCGACGACCTCATCCTCGACCTCGGCGCCACCCTGGTGGAGATGACCCCGGAAGAGCACGACAAGGGTGTCGCCCTGGTCTCGCACGTGCCCCAGGTGGTGGCCACCCTGATGGCCCGCCGCCTCACCGACGCGCCCGCCTCCGCGCTGAACCTCGCCGGGCAGGGCCTGCGCGACGTCACCCGCGTCGCCGCGAGCGACCCCGAACTGTGGGTGCAGATCCTCGGTGCCAACCCCGCGCCGGTACGCGAGATCCTGCTCGCGCTGCGCGACGACCTGGACCGGTTCATCGGCGCCCTCGCCGACCCATCCGCCCCCGGCGCCCGCCGCCAGGTGGCCGAGGAGATCGCCGGCGGCAACGCCGGCGTGGCCCGGCTGCCCGGCAAGCACGGCCAGGACCGCCGTTACGCCAGCCTCACCGTGATGGTCGACGACACCCCCGGCCAGCTCGCCCGCCTGTTCAACGAAATCGGCGAGGCCGGCGTCAACCTCGAGGACCTGCGCCTCGAACACTCCCCGGGAGCCCAGATCGGGCTCGCCGAGATCAGCATCCTCCCCGAGGCGGTCAGCCGCCTCACCACTGAGCTGGCCGCCCGCGGCTGGCGGATTGTCGGTTAGACATTTGAGTAAGCACTCCTACCCCCTGTTCGTCGCGATCGACGGGCCTGCCGGCAGCGGCAAGTCCAGCGTCAGCCGAGCCGTGGCCCGCCGTCTCGGCTACGGCTACCTCGACACCGGCGCCGCCTACCGGGCGCTGGCCTGGTTGGTCATCGACCAGGAGGTTGACCCGCAGAACTCCGCCGCGGTCAGCGCACTGCTGCCCAGCTTCGACTACACGATCGGCACCGAACCGGATGCCTACTTCGTGCGGGTGGGGGAGACCGACGTCACCGACGCCATCCGTGAACCGCAGATCTCGGCCGCGGTCAGCGCAATCGCCCGGGTCCCCGCGGTGCGCAGCCACCTGACCGAGCTGTTCCGCAGCATCGCCCGGGCGGTTCCGCAGCCCGGCGTGGTGGTCGAAGGCCGCGACATCACCACCGTCGTCGCACCCGAGGCCGAGGTCCGCATTCTACTCACAGCAACCGAAGAGGCTAGAATGGCTAGGCGCTCTGCGGAAATATCAACCCAATCGGCCCACACCGTGGCGGAACAGCTGCGATCGAGGGATCGCGCCGACTCCCAGGTAGTGGAATTCATGAGCGCCGCAGACGGTGTGACCACCGTCGACTCCACCCATCTCGACTTCGACCAGACCATTGACGCGGTTGTAGAGGTCATCAATACCGCGAGGAACTCGCATGACTAATCAATTCGACGACACGACGATCCCCGAACTCGACCCGGAAATCGCATCGCGCCTGACCGACCTCGACGAGGACGACGCGCTGATCACTCAGCGTGCCACCGCGCTGCGCACCGGCCTGAACGAATACGACCTTGACGACGAGGACTTCGACGTTCTCGACTCGGTCTCCGATGACCCCGACGCGATCCAGTACCTGCCGGCCCTGCCGGTCATCGCGATCGTCGGCCGCCCCAACGTGGGCAAGTCCGCGCTCGTGAACCGCATCCTCGGCCGCCGCGAGGCCGTCGTGGAGGACACCCCCGGCGTGACCCGCGACCGGGTCACCTACAAGGGTGAATGGCACGAACGCCGCTTCAGCCTCGTCGACACCGGCGGCTGGGAGCCCGACGCCAAGGGCATCGACGCGTCCGTGGCCATGCAGGCCGAACTGGCCATCGAGCTGTGCGACGTCGTCATGTTCGTCGTGGACTCCAACGTGGGCCCGACCTCCACCGACGAGGCCGTCGTCAAGCTGCTGCGTCGCAGCGGCAAGCCGGTCTTCCTCATCGCCAACAAGGTCGACGACATCCGTCAGGAGCCTGAAGCGGCCAGCCTGTGGGCGCTCGGCCTCGGCCAGCCCTGGCCGGTCTCCGCGCTGCACGGCCGCGGCGTTGCCGACCTGCTCGACGCGATCCTCGAGAAGCTCCCGGAGATCTCCAACGTCGCCAAGCAGGAAGTGGGCGGCCCGCGCCGCGTCGCCATCCTGGGACGCCCGAACGTGGGCAAGTCCAGCCTGCTGAACAAGGTCGTCGGCGAAGAGCGTGTTGTTGTCAACGCGCTGGCCGGCACCACCCGCGACCCGGTCGACGAGCAGGTTGAGCTCGGCGGCAAGGTCTGGCGTTTCGTCGACACCGCCGGCATCCGTCGTCGCGTGCACCTCTCGCAGGGCGCCGACTTCTACGCGTCGCTGCGCACCAGCGCGGCCCTGGAAAAAGCCGAGGTGGCCGTGGTGCTCATCGACGTCACCGAGGTCATCAGCGAGCAGGACGTGCGCGTCATCGACCTGGTTCTCGAGTCCGGCCGTGCGCTGGTGCTCGCGTTCAACAAGTGGGACCAGATCGACGACGACCGTCGCCGCTACCTGGAACGCGAGATCGAGCAGGACCTGGCCCACGTGGCCTGGGCCCCGCGCGTGAACATCTCGGCCAAGACCGGCCGTCACATGGAGAAGCTGGTTCCGGCCCTCGAGCTCGCGCTCGAGTCGTGGGACACCCGCGTTGCCACCGGCAAGTTCAACGCCTTCCTCGCCGAGCTGGCCGCGGAGCACCCGCACCCGGTGCGCAGTGGCAAGCAGCCGCGCATCCTGTTCGGCACCCAGGCCTCCAGCCGCCCGCCGACCTTCGTGATCTTCACCACCGGGTTCCTTGACCCGGGCTACCGCCGGTTCATCCAGCGTCGCCTGCGTGAGGTCTACGGCTTCGCCGGCAGCCCGATCAACATCAGCATGCGGGTGCGCGAGAAGCGCAAGCGCTAACCCGACCGCCGGCTCACCGGCAGGTTCGATCAGGCCGTGTGCCGCCATCTTCGGATGCCGGCACGCGGCTCTTTCGTGCCGCGGAATCGACGCACGGTTGGCGCAAGCTTTGCTCAAGGGCTGCCCAAGGACAGCGCAACTAGAGCGAGCTGATCCCAGAGCTGGCGCGGAAATGGTTACCTGAACCCGCAAGCTGAGGTTGAAGGTGCCCCCAAACGAGGGGGTTTCCTGCACTCGTGAAATTGTCTTAGGTTCTAAGTGCTGGCAGAACCCACCCGGTTCCACCGGCATCACCAAGTCAACGAGCCTCATCCGGCCCGTCATCCACACCTGCGTGCTCCACTTCGACGTGACTCAGAACTTCGGGCTCACGCCCAGGTTCGACCGCATCATCCGCAGCATCCGCCGGCCCCGAAACCTGCGGAAGACTCGCCAGCTTGCGGCCTCTCGAGCTTCCTGTTCCCCCTCAGCCGTCCGCTTCCTAGAGCGGCGCTGGGTGCACCACGTAGCCCTTCCGACATTTCCGTGTCCCTGCATTTCGTTGACACCTGGTCTAAACGAGAACCCGAACTCTCGACCGCTGATCCAGCGAGATCCCTGGCCCTATTCCAAGGATGAATTCACTGTGCCCTCGAAGTCCCTCGCTTCGCCTGCCCGCAAACGCCAACTCGGCGCCGAACGCAGCACCCAGCCCCTTCCCACCGTTCACGACATCCCCAGCGACGCCAAAATCATCTGGGGTCGACTCGCCATCATCAGCACTGTGCTGGCTTGGCTCGCGTACGTCATCTACACGATCCTGCGCCAGTTCCTCAACCACGGCGCCGAGAGCTTTCGGTTCACCACCGAGGCCGTCTCCTACGTGATCGTGGTGACCTTCCTCACCTTCTCCGCGCTGCTGTACCTGGTAGCTCGGCAGGGTGCACTGCAACGGTTCCGCGACCACGTGCGGGTACCCCGTGCCGAACTCGACGGCCACTTCGCCAACCACCAGGGCTCACTTACCGTGCTGGTGCCCTCTTACAGCGAGGAATACGGTGTGGTGCGGGCAACTCTGTGGTCGGCCGCGTTGCAGGAGTATCCCGATCTGCGCATCGTGCTGCTGCTTGACGACCCGCCGCACCCGACCGACCCGGCCGTCGCCGCCCAGCTGCGGTCCTCCCGCAGCATCGCCCGGGACATCGAACTGGCCCTGGCGGTACCGAAGAACCGGTTCGCTGAAGAGCTCTTGATCTGCGAGATCGAATTGACTGACGACGAACAGCCCACGCAACGTGCCGTGCAACGCCTTGCCGACAGCTACCAGTGGGCTGCCCGCTGGTTGCAGGCGATGGCTTCCGCCGAGACCATCGATGACCACGTCGATACTTTCTTCGTGGAGCAGGTGCTCGGTGGCCTTGCCGCGGAACTCTCCCTCACCGGCGCGGCGCTGACCGCGGCCGCGCGGGAGGGCACCGCCCCGAGCGCCGCCCGGATGCTGGAGCTGCACCGCCGGTTGCTCTGGACCTTCTCCGCCGAGCTGGACACCTTCGAGCGCAAACTGTTTTCGTCGTTGTCACACGAGGCCAACAAGGCGATGAACCTCAACGCGTACATCGGTCTGATGGGTCGCCGATTCCAGCGCGAGGAGGGGCCGGACGGCACCATCCTGCGCCCGGTCGCCGACGATGCGCCGGCGAACTATGTGGTGCGCGACTCCGAGTACCTGCTCACTCTCGACGCCGACTCGCTGTTGCTGCGGGACTACTGCCTGCGCCTGGTCTACTTCCTCGAGCAGCCCGCCAACGCCAAGGTCGCTGTCACCCAGACGCCGTATTCGTCGTTCCGCGGCGCCCCCACCCGCATTGAGCGGCTCGCCGGTGCCTCCACCGATATCCAGCACATCCTGCACCAGGGTCTCTCGCATTACGGCGCCACTTTCTGGGTGGGCGCCAATGCCGTGATCCGCAAGGTAGCCCTGGAGGACGTCGTCGAGGTGGAAACCGTGGGTGGCTTCGAGGTTCGCCGCTACGTGCAGGACCGTACCGTGATCGAGGACACCGAGTCGAGCATCGACCTGGGCACCCATGGCTGGTCGCTGACGAACTACCCCGAGCGACTCAGCTACAGCGCCACCCCGCCCGACTTCGGTTCTCTCATCGTGCAGCGTCGCCGCTGGGCCAACGGCGGACTGCTGATCCTGCCCAAGCTCTGGCGCCAGCTGCGCGAGCGCCGCCGCCAGGGGCATCCGATCAGCGTGATCGAACTGGCGCTACGGGTGAACTACATGGCCAGCATCGCCTGGTCCAGCTTCGGCCTGATCTTCCTGCTGGCCTACCCGTACGACAGTAGGCTGCTCAGCCCCGTCGTGGTCCTCGCCGCTGTGCCGTATTTCCTCGCGATGGGCAGCGACCTCCGCTCGTGCGGTTACAAGTTCAGCGACATCCTGCGCATCTACGGCTTCAACCTGATCCTGCTGCCGGTGAACCTCGCAGGCGTGCTCAAGTCGATGCAGCAGGCCGTGACAAGCAAGAAGATTCCGTTTGCCCGCACCCCCAAGGTGCGCAACCGTACGGCCGCCCCGCTGCTGTTCGTGGCGGTGCCGTACGTGATCGTCGCGTTCTCCGCGCTCACACTGTGGCGGGATGTGTCGCAAGGGAACTGGGGCAACGCCTTGTTCGCCGGGTTTAACGCTCTGCTGGCCATCTTCGCGATTGTTGCCTACATCGGTCTCTGGAACTCGATCGTGGATGTCTGGCTGGGCTTGACCCAGTGGATGTTCGTCGAACGCGCCCCCCGACGTAGTGTCGCCGCCGAGGCGCCGCAACCGCTGGAGCCCGTTTTGGACTGGCGGGCGGTGATCTATCACGGCCACGCTGTCGGCGAACTGCCCAGCGACGTCGAAGTGATCACCGGACCGTTCGTGAACCAGCCCGCGTCCAAGCGCGCCAAGCAGGGAGCACTCAAATGAGCGCCGTAGACCCTGGCACACCGGTGCCCGCCGCCCGCGCGACCATCTCCGCGGTCGATGCGCCGCACCGCCGTCTCTCGGTGGTACGGGTGCTGCTCGGCGTCGTGCTCGTCGTGGCGTTGTCCAGCGGCGGTTACCTCGGCTGGCAGTGGTGGGGTTCGGCGCAGGCCGCCGAGGCCTACGACCCCTGGTTCGCCGGCTACGTCGACGTGACCGCCACCCCCACCTACGACTTCGAGGCGTCGGCCGACCAGGCCGGCAGCGACGTGGTGCTCTCATTCATCGTTGCTGACGCCGAGGAGCCTTGCACGCCCAGCTGGGGCACCTATTTCACCCTCGACGAGGCTGCGGACGAGCTGGACCTCGATCGCCGCCTGGCCCGGGTGACCCAGCTCGACGGTCAGGTCATCGTCTCCTTCGGCGGCCTGCTCAACACCGAACTGGGCACCGGCTGCACCGACACCAAGAAGCTCACCGCCGCCTACGCCGCGGTGCTCGATCGGTACGACGTGACCACCATTGACCTCGATCTCGAGGGTGACAACCTCACCGACAGTGCGGCGGCCAAACGCCGGGCCACCGCGCTCGCCGACCTGCAGGCCGACCGCCGCTCCGACGGCGAGGACCTTGCGGTGTGGCTGACCCTGCCTGTGGGCACCTTCGGCCTCACCGAAGACGGCACCGACGCGGTCACCGCCATGCTCGACGCCAAGGTAGACCTGGCCGGGGTGAACCTGATGACCATGGACTACGGCAGCAGCAAGGACGCCGGCGAGACCATGGCCGAGGCATCCATTCGCGCCGTCACGGCCGCGCACCGTCAGATCAGCACCCTGTACAGCCGGGCCGGTACCGAGCTGACGGATGCCACGGTGTGGTCGAAGATCGGCATGACGCCCATGGCCGGTCAGAACGACGTGCCCGACGAGGTCTTCGACCTCGACGACGCTCGCGCCGTGAACACGTTCGCGCGGGAACAGAAGATCGGCCGGATGTCGTTGTGGTCGCTCAACCGGGACACCACCTGCGGATCGAACTACGCCGACCTCACCCGGGTGTCGGACTCTTGCAGCGGCATCGACCAGGGCGATGAGAAGTTCGTGGACGTGCTGGGCAAGGGCTTCACCGGCCGCCCCGTTCACGCGGCGGCGTCGGTGACCACCGACGAGGCCAAGGAGATCGCGTCGATCGTCGACGACCCCGACACCAGCCCGTACTCGATCTGGGCGGAGGAATCCTCCTACCTCGAGGGCACCAAGGTGGTCTGGCACAAGAACGTCTACCAGACCAAGTGGTGGACGCGCGGTGACCTGCCCGACAACCCGGTGCTCAACGAGTGGGAGACACCCTGGGTGCTGATCGGCCCGGTGATGCCGGGGGAGACCCCGATCCCCAAGCCCACCCTGCCCGCCGGCACGTACCCCACCTGGGACGGCACCGCCATCTACGAGAAGGGCGCCCTGATCCTCTTCGATGGGGTTCCCTACGAGAGTAAATGGTGGAATCAGGGCGAGAGCCCGGATGCCGCGGCCGCGGACCCGGACGGTTCACCGTGGTCCGTGCTGCCCGACGCCGAGGTGCAGAAGCTCCTCGAAGCTCTTTCCTAGCAAGTTTTTTGGGCGGGGGAGGCCCAAACATAGATATGCCCGGGGCGGTGGTTAGGGCACCGCCCCGGGCATTCCCACGTCAGCGCTTCCGCGCGGAGGAGCTAGCGAGCGGTCTTGGGCTCGTCGGTGGGCTCGTCGCCCGAGGTGGTGTTGGCGGTGGGAGCCACAACGGTCGGCGCGGCAGCAGCCGGCGTCGTCACGGCAGTCTTCTCGTCGGTGTCGAAGTCGGTCTCATCAAAGTCGAAGTCCGGCTCGTCATCGATAACCGCAGGCGCCACGACGGCGTTCTTGGCGATTGACCGGGACACGACCATGGCCGCGAGGGTGATGATGAAGCCCAGGATGCCGGTGCCGATCAGGGTGGCACCGAGACCGCTGCCGGACTGGGCGGAGAAGTACGCCACGTAGTCCGAGGACTGCGACGTGTAGAACTCGGCCTGGGTGGCGTTGGAGGAGGTCAGGATCAGGTACCCCGCGGCGGTCACGACCACGTCGACCAGCCACAGCAGTGCCAAGACGAGATTGAACTTGGACAGGGGACGTGAGCTGTTCTGGGACATAACTTCCTTCGTTGTATGAGCGGCCGGTGACGACCTCGCGTCACGCTACGCACCATTCCTATGGACAACCTATGTGTGAGCAGGGAATCGTCGCCGCGTCCGCTGATCGAGCCCACCCGCGGACCGATCCCACCCGCTGATCGAGCCTGTTGAGATCCGGTGCCCTGTCTCCGGTAGACACTACGTCGCTCTGCAACATTGTCAACCGCATTTCCGAGCATCCCGCGCCCAGATACACCTCAAAAGTGAACGCGAGCACTCCGCCGACGCGGTAAGCTATTCGAGTTGCCTCCGGTGGATGCCCATACGGGAATCTGTCGGGCACGGCGGGCTGTAGCGCAGCTTGGTAGCGCACCTGACTGGGGGTCAGGGGGTCGCAGGTTCAAATCCTGTCAGCCCGACCAAATGTCCCGGAAACTCAAGGGTTTCCGGGACTTTTTTGGTTAAGAGATTTGATTGTGTCATCACTACGTCATCACTTTCAGCCCATTTCCGCCGCTTTGCCGGCCCTGTCGTGCGGGGCGCTGAGGTCGGTTTCGGTTCCTCCCGATCGTCCGGGATCGCCCGGCACACCTTCTGGGTATGAGCATTCACAACGAGAACTCAACCTCTTCTCCCACCGACGACTGGGGCCTGGAGCCCCTGCTGGACGTTGCCGAGCTGGCGGCCTATCTGGGCATCCCGATCTCCACCGTCTACGACTGGCGGGTGCACGGCAAAGGCCCCGCCGCCTACCGGTTCGGCAAGCATCTCAAGTTCGCGATCTCCGATGTGCGGGACTGGATCGCCCAACAGCGCGAACCCACCAGCGAGCCCAGGCGCCACGATCGGCGGTGAGCTGAGATGCCCCGGCAACGGTTGACCATCGGCACCTTCGGCGACATCACCACCCGCAAGCTACCGTCCGGCCGATTCGCGGCACGGACCCGCTATCGAGACTGGGACGGCCACGCGCGTCTGGTCCAGGCCAGCGGCGCCACCGCCAAGACCGCCGAACGCGCACTAAAGACCAAGATCGCCGACCGGGACCTGTTCCAACCCGCCGACACGTCGCTCACCCCGGACAGCCTGTTCAGCGACCTAGTGACCTACTGGCTGGAGGACATCGACCTGGAGGACCGGATCTCCCGGACCACCCGCAACCTCTACGAGCGCAACATGCGCACACTCGTCTCACCCGCCTTCGACCACCTGGCGCTGCGGGAGATCGGTGTGGCCCGGTGCGACAAGTTCATCAAACAGCTCGCGAAGATCTCCTACAATCGCGCCAAACAGGCCCGGGTGGTGCTGCGGCTCGCCCTGGAACTGGCGGTGCGGCACGAAGTCCTGCCGCGGAACCCGATGGACCACGTCTCCCGCCTGCACCGCGAGCCGCACGTCCCCGCCGCGCTCATGGCCCCCGAGGTCAACGTGATCCGCGCCGCGATCGCGCAGTGGGAGAGCGCCGTCAATCACACGTCAGGCCCCAAACCCGACGGCCAGCTCGGCGCCATCATCGAGGTCATGCTCGGCACCTCAGCCCGAATCGGCGAGGTCCTGGCCATCCGCCGCCGGGACGTCGACATCACCAGCCCCGTGCCGTCCATCCGCCTGGCCGGCACCATCGTCAGCCGCAAGGGGGAGCAGACCTTCCGGCAGGACCACCCCAAGACCGCCAAGTCCACCCGCGTTGTCGCCATCCCCACCTTCACCTCCGATGCGGTCCGCCGGCGGCTCGCCAAGGTCGGGAGCATGGGCCTGGATGACCTGCTCTTTCAATCCCGGGACGGCACCCCGCTGACCACGGCGAACGTGCGCAGGCAACTACGACAGGTGCTCGAGGGAGCCGGCATCAACGGGGTGACCCCGCACATGTTCCGCCGCACCGTCGCCACCGCGGTCAACACCAACGCCAGCATCGAACTCGCCGCGGAGCTGCTCGGCCACACCGACACCAGGGTCACGGTGATGCACTACATCCAACGCAGCGAACTGGTGAATCCGGCCACCGCCGCGCTTCTCGACCGGGCGTTCCCGAAGGATGAAGACTGAGCACGGTGCTGCCGATGCGGCAGCACCGTGCCATCTGGTCTTTTACCTATTGGAAGAGAATCTGCGACCCGATCGCCGCAGCCATCCTGACCGGACGTTCGCATTGGATGCCAACTTGTCACGGTGCCGCCACCGCGGCGGCACCGTGCCATCTGGGGTTTTGCCCTTCCGTGGGGAATCCTCGCCTCGGACCGCCGCACTCATCGACTGGCGTTGGCGAGAGATGACCACCGATCACGGTTGTGCCACGGTGGCTCCACCGTCCCATCTGGAGTTTTACCGAAAGCCCGAGAATCAGGTCGTCGATGCAACGTGCAGGCTTTCTAGGATCTACCTTCCATTTTGCGCCGAGGATCCAGCGTTTTCAATCGTTCCATCCTCGAAAGCGGAAAAACGCCCGTGACTTCCTTGGCGGTCATACTAAGGGGCTGTCATTCTCGTTGGGCCCGCTCGCGTCTTCGCCCGACTTGCCCATCTCGTTCTGTTGTTCTGTCGTGAGTTCCGCCTCGACCGCGAGTGTCAGCGCCCGCTCTGCATCCGCGCCGAGCTGATGCTCGGCGAGCAGCGCGCTTGCGATGGCCAGGTCGGGAGCCGGGTCCGCTCCCGTTCGCCCTCTGAGTTCCGCGCGGTAAAGTAGCGCCTCGAACACCTCGATTGGCGGCGCGTCGGGGTATCGGGCAAGCCCGGCGTCTAGGACGGCGATCGCCTGGGCGTCGTCGCCGCGCGAGTCGCCCTGCCGGGCGGCGACGTCGATCACCCGGAGGAAACCGGAACGCCGCTCTGCCGGGTCGTCCTCGGAGGATCCATGCCGGTAGAACCGGAGCCAGTTACCGCCGACATCTACGACCGAGAACCCGGTCGCGGTACCGGCTTTCCGCCGCGGGGGGAGTAGGCGCGGGATGCCCTTAATCGGGACCTTGCCGAATCGTTCCCGTAGCCCGGCTTTGAACGCCTCGTGGCGCTCACCGGGTTCTGCGACGGTGATGATGGCGCTGCCGTACGAGGTCGCCGGGTCGAAGCCGTCCATGGCGAACAGGTGGATCGCTATGTCGTCCAGCTCCACCACCGCGCAGGGGTAGGGGCGTCGTTGGTGGAAGGTGACGGTGAAACCAAGCGCGGTATAGAAATCGAGTGCGTCGTCCAGATCGGCGCACGGCAGCACCGGGTAGGTCCGTTCGCCGGTCATCCGATCATCTTGCGCCGAAAATCGGGTGCAGGCAATCGCGTCATCCGAGACAGGGGAAGGGCTACCATCCTGCCATGGACAGCAAAGAGATTGGGAAGAGCGAAGTCCAGAATCCGACTAAAGCCTCGGCCGAGGGTGACGCCGCCTGGACTCTACCGGAAGCCATGTCCGGCCGGGCAAGCCCCGCTAAGGCTGCGGTCGGTGACAAACCGGTCTTTGCCTACATTGCCAGCCTGCCGCAGCCGCAGCGCGGCATCGCCGAAGCAGTCGACGCACTTGCAGCCAAGACACTGCCCAACCTCCAGCGCTCCGTGAAGTGGGGCATGGCGTACTACGGCGTCGGCGACGGGTGGTGCTTCAGCTGCGGCGGCTTCGCTGGGGACGTTAAGGTCATGTTCGTCAATGGCGCAGCGCTCGAACCAGCCCCGCCGGTGACACCGGTGGGGATGGGGAAATCCACGCGGGGTGTGGAACTCGAGTCCGTGGACGACCTCGACGAAAGCCAGATCGCGTCCTGGATGAAACAAGTCACAGCCGTGCCAGGTGTTGGGGGAAAGAAGCGTTGACCTCGCAGGCGCAAAGGCGCTTGTGCAGAGGATGCGCTTTCACGTTCGCTGCGTCGTTTCGGCGGTGGCCGACGCGATGAGAAAACTCATGGCATCGTCGTGGCCGACGCCTTCGTCGATGAGGATCTGCCCGACGATGGCGCAGATCACCATAGATACGCCGTTTAGGTTTCCCGACCAGTCGATGGAAGCTGGCGGATTGGTGAAGGTGCCGAACGCGGATGTGGGTGCGTACGCCTCGTAAAGTGCCGCTGTGGCGTGCGTGAACTGAGTGGCGGCTTGCCACGTATGGTAAAAACCGGCTGAATCTTTAGTCGCTCTGGAGAAATCCAGGACTCGGCTGGCAACGCCCTGGAGCTTCGTGTCGAGAGGGCCGAACTGGTCAAGGTCAATTCGCGCTGTCGCCTCTTCGATCTTGAGCTCTAAGCCCATGGACTCCAGATTCCGGGGGTGACTGTTCGCCTTTCGGCTCTCACCTTCAAACTGCGCACGCAGCCCCGCTGCGCGGTCGTCGAGGCCGAGGAGCCACATGAGACGAAGTGTGATCTCCATGACGGTTCGTGCGTTGGGGCCGGTCGCGCTTGTGCGCCCGTCACGCACCAATTCACCGATAGCTAGAATCTGGTCGTGGGCTGCGCGCATCCACCCAATAATCGCTTGCCCGACTGGCGTGACGTGAATGCTCCTGTAGTCAACACCCAGCACGCTGCGCGCCATTTGAATAATGTAATCGGGGCTTGCAGGGTCGATCGAGGTCTCTTCAGGCAGTTCCGGCATTCAAGAATTTCCTCTATATCGGCAGAGCGAAGGGGGTGGACAACACTTCTTCGGCGCGCGGGCGCAAGATCGGCGGGATAGGAAAGCATCCTGGGGTGGATCGAGCGCGAGGGCGGCAGCATCTACTCTTCCGCTCCCACCGCACGGGATGCGGTGCGACTTCTGCCGCTGTCTTTCTTCAAGAGACGCCCGCCGTTGGCTAATTCAGTGCACGTTGGCCGTCAGGGAGACGCTTCTTTTCGTTGAGTACTCTCATCTTGGTGAGGCTTTGGGTGAACTTTGCGACCTGTCTTTGTCGGGACGCGTCTGAAACGTACGTTCCTCGCCCCGATAGACAATGGCCAAAAAAGATGCGAAGCCGAGCTAAGTCCTCATCATGCATAACCTCGTATTTATACGCCGAAATGCCGATTGCAAGCATGAAAGTGTTGACAACCCAAAGATCGCCAAAGTCCTTAGCTGTGGTTACCCACTGCTCGGTCCAGCTCTTGCTCTTCGAAGCGTATGCAAACATCGCCGACGCGAAGCAGGAGAAGGGATCGGCGGAAATTTCAGGATCAGTCAGTGCACGCGCATTTGCGCGCTCCAGCTTCGTGGAGGCTAAGCAAGCAGAGATTCCCGAGAAAACAAGCAATGACGGAATCAAAAGCTCGAAGTACTCAGAGATCAATTCCAGCTGATCGCCTTCGTAACCATCGCTCTCGGCGGCCTTCAACGCTCCTTCGTTGAAGAGCTTGTCCACCTCGAATCGTTTGAGGAGGAAGCCCCATCGCTGCAGAATAAGGCGAAATAGGCGATCCTTAGCAGCCAGCTCTTGAATGTCATCAGAATCTCGCAGCGCACGTGAAGCTAGATCGAGTGTCCATGCAAGTCTGCTGGCTTCGCTCCACGCCTGAGGGTCGGTTAGGGGGAAGGGTAGACGATCATCGTCAGGCGAGGGATCGTACGCCAGTGACTTGGGCAAGACGATCGGCACAGGTCCGGAACCCTCACCACAGCCCTTCGCTGCTTCATCCCCGGCCCCACCTGCCTCAGCGGCTACTGGCGTTTGAACAGTTAGGTCGTCCTCGCCAGTCGCGTGCCCTTCTTCGTCGTCGTCACCGTCTCCCAGGAACTCAAATCTCTCGGTCTGAGAAAAGATCCGGCTGTCACCACCAGGTTCGGGGAATCCGCCGACAAGGGTTTCCGCCGCATTTAGAACCACCGTGCTGTTTCGAGTGAGAGCCGCGTAGTGGCGGATAATCGGGGCAAAGTAGAGCGGGTCTGCCAAGAGTTCATCGCGAAAAGCCTCGTCACGAATAGCAGCTTTCGCTGCAAACAGGTGTAGGTAACTGGATTGCTGAAACTTGATCTGGCTGTTCTGTCGTGACAGGAGTTTGAGTTGGCAAAACACATTGAGCGTTGCGCCGGCATCGTCAGGCCAATCTAAGCGGTCAAATATTCCAATGATCTCGGCCTCAACGATGGGAGCCGAAAGCGAACCCGCTCTCTCTCGCACGAAGAGCTTCGCAACGTCGGCCAAGACGGTTTCCCGATTCTGAACTCCGAGAGTCCAGCGTGGGTCCAGGAATGGCCCAGTTCTTCCGAGCAAGTAGCTGGCATACGCATCAAGGACGGAGGTTTCAGAAGAATTGGCGAGATTTATGCTCTCCTTTGCGACCAGCACAAGCAGCAATGTGATGGTAAACGGCGAACGTGGCAGGTGCTCGTTCCGCACGATCTGTAGTACGCGACTACACAACGTTGGCGATGCCATGGGAACGATAAGACTCGCGAGTGAAGCCACTTCATCAATACCCAGGCGTCCCAGATAGAGCGGTTGCACGAGTCGCGAAGTGCTTGATACTCCTTCCCATACTTCTGGCCCGTCAGATTCTCGACAACCGAGCACGACGAACTTAGCTGTGCAGTCGTTAATCTCCCTCAAGAAATTTTCATAGATCTTGTCGTTCCGCGGTCGGACGTTGTCGATTGCCAGGACGAACTCGGGCAGATCGTCACCGATGGTGTCGATGAGACGCGCATTGAGGGCCTCCTTTCGTATCGCCCTCGACAGTGGCGAACTTCCGGGCGTCAGCGAATTGAAATCGACGTAGATCGGGCCAGCGTGTGGCCTAGCAAGCACTGCTTCGTTTAGGAGCCAGCGAATCGTCGTAGAGACCCCCGAAAGCTCCCTGCCCGACAAAACGACAACTTGATCATCACGGGCAACGTCTGTGGGCTCCACTCTGCGGGATTCCATCGCCGCGGCTACTTCACCGTCAACTTGCTTTTCTTGAACGAATCGCTCATGAGGCGCCGTTAGCAGGACTGGTGGAACCAGGTACTTTGAAAGTGCGGCCCCGTCGTGAACCGCAACATTAGGGGTGTGCAACGCATCCGAGACAAGCTGTGAACGCAATCGTTCGACAGCGAATGACACCCGATCGCGCAACACCATTCCATGCTGGCGCGTTGTGGGAGCCATGGACTCAACGAAGCCGACGAGCGCGCCGTAGTCGTCACCATATGGAACGACTCGAATGTCGTCTGCTAGGTGAAGGGCGGTCAGCTCGTCAACTTCGGACGACAGGCACAACCGGAAGTGATCGCCGCGAGACTCCGAACTGATGTTCCGGTGATGAGCCAGCATCATCCCGAAGTTGGGATCGTCTAGGCCTTTGCCATAGCCGACGAATATGAAGGAGTGGGAATGGTAAAACGAATTAAGGTTTGCGACTGCCGCAGGAGACGAGACGATTCTCCCGTAGTCAAGTTCAGACAGGATCACGCTCTGGGGATTGTCCCAAATCCCGTGGAGATGAACTACTCGGTCCACTTGCTCGCCCCGAAACACCTGTCTTACGGTCTCTGAATCCTGCCACTGCGTCGCACCCCAGTTCAGTGCCTGCCCCATCAAATTGTCGTAGTTGGTCGTTGCAATCGGAAGGCCCAGTGCCTTCAGAGCAAGCGCGAGACCTATTGGTCCAGCCAATGGCAAAGAGCCGACTGAGTCCCGCAGCCAATCCGCGAATGCTTGGTCAGAAGAGTCCCGAATCGTCTTGGATAGCCACGAGGCAACTCCCAAGAGTTGTTGTGGGCTGTCGCTTGCCAATGCATGGTCAAGCATCATCTGTTGGAGCGCGACGGTTTCGCCATCGGCGATCGCGGTTGACTCCGCATGCCCGAGGCCATCACGAAGCAATCCGACCCAGTCTGCAAGTGGGGCATTCCCCGAGAGAGCCTTGCTAATGCCTGTTCCTAGGACCACAATCGCTCGACCGGTCTCGATCTCTTGGCGCAGCCTTTCCGCGTAATCCACTTTTCCCCCTATATCGATGTGAAATGCAACCCACGTGTGGCGGCCATAGATCACCGAAATGCCTATTAAGGCTGGAGCCTATAGGCGCCCTGAGTCGATCGCATAATCAGTGCTTACCCCCATAACCGGGGGTTATGGCAGCTCTCAGCCTGGCACGATGCTTGCGGGATTTAACTGAATGGAATCGCCCAGAAAATCCATAAACGCGAGTGGTGTCAGTGACTTGTTGCTTGCGACCTAGGCCAGCTGTCGGGTCTCGAGTACTTAGATGCCACCTCTTCTCCGGAGTGGCTTTTTAGGTTGCCCGGGGAATGACTCGCTTTGCAGCCGGCGGGAAGTCGATGCGACATTGCTCTATGAGTTCTGAATAACCAATCGCTCGGCGGCCACGATCGATCGCCAGTTTGTAAACTCTGCACCCCAATCAGCGTCTTCTTCATCGCGTCGATACGCTGCAATCGTGGCCGATTGCACTCCACGCCTAATCAGCCCTGGGTCGCCAACTAGTGCAAGTGCGGTCCGCGAATAGCGTGGCAGCCTCGTTGGGCCGCAAAGGAGATCCGCCGCATAACGCTCAAGGTGAATGGTGGCTCGATAAGCGGTCTCAGCGTCAGCGCGTGTCGGGCGCACGCCCGCGTGAATGAGTCGATTTCGGACATTCGCGGTCAGTTCCAACCAGGCGCCTGGAGGAGTAGTTGCATCCATACAGTTCCAGATCCCTCCCAGACGCTGGGCATACTGAGACCGGACTCGCCTTGCAATACTCGTCGTGAAGAGGCGGGCTGCTGCTTCCGCTGTTGAGCCTTCTTCCCACAAGAGATGAAGCAGCAGAGTGTCAAGGAACACTTCTGCGGCCGTCGCTGAAGCGAGCGTGGACGACCTTGAATCTCCTCGCAGGCGCAAGGCTGCCGCAGACTCTCGCCGTAGGTCCGCGTAGGTGGCAAACGGCGTGTCGGGCGCCTCGAAGGCGAATCGGAAAGCGGCGTTCTGTTGCTCCGTCAGTGGCTCTGGCAGAGCCAGGGCAGAGATGCCGACGGAATTGGCGAGAAATATGCCGACTGCACCAGGCCAGCCATCACTACGATCCGTGACGATGCGGGTGGTAGTCGGGACCATTGGCGGTAGTAATTCACGAGTCAACAACTCGATGGGGTGCTGGGTCGCTAGCGCGTATGCCCGCTGTAAGTCCTGAATGCCTGCGAGTCCAAGGTCGAACGCGTCGGAAATGGCGTTTTCAGTCAGGTCGACGTTGCGGGGAAACTCTACGGCTAGCTCCAACACCGTGACGACTTCCGTGGTCTCCAGACGGTTCCGTCGCTCCTCGTCTCTCTGAATCGTGGGCGGTTGCAGTACTTTCATTGCGTCGAAAAGGTCGTCCATGGTCGCAGCAATGCGACTCGACCATTTGAACTGTTTGACCATAATCGAGACCGATTGGATGCGGGCATAGGCAGGAACGGCCAGCGCGATCGCGGTAAGTTCCGGCCATGCAACAGGCTCGGGTAGCGGCAAGTACCAATACACGACTGGAATGGTCATGGTTTGAGTCTCACATGCTGGCTCAGGTAGGGCGAACGCCGAAGGTATGGTCGATCTCGGACGAGAAAATGCGAGACATAGCAGGTGCGCATGGCCTCAGATCGAGACCGCTCCGCCTGACCCGGGGCAGGCGATATACCCCAGTAAGTTCGTCAAGAAAACGTCCTCAGCGGCATGAGTCGTTCGTGCCGGGGCTTGAGGTCCATTAGACCATCGCGCCGCGGCTGGAGGAAGTGATCAGCGACGCCCTGCCGGGTGTCACTAGAAGACACCGAAGCTCACAGTGAGCACCGAGCGAAAACAATCCGCCCTTGAAGCAACCGGAATGGCACGAGTCGTACCCTGAACTTCAAGTTCGAAGCGGACAAAGCGTTCGTAGCTTTCACTGGTTCAGCGCCTCAGCTGTATCGACACATTGACCAGCGCGGCTCCCGAAGTACAGCTTGCCTATATCGAAAGTCGTACCTGACCGCTTGAAGCACTTGAAGTATGAATTGCCACGCCTCTTGCAGATCGAGGCGGCACACCTCCTAAGGGACAGGGGAGGTGCGCCGGTGACGGTGTCGATGCGGGTGATGAGCGCCGGCGACGGCTACAAGTACCTGCTGCGCACCGTCGCTGTCGGCGACGGGCAGCGATCGCTGTCCACGCCGTTGACCCGCTACTACAGCGCGAAGGGCACGCCGCCGGGTCGATGGATGGGAAGCGGTCTGCCGGGTCTCGACTCGGGTCGCATCCTTGAGGGCGCCGAGGTCACGGAGGCCCAGCTCCAGAACCTGATCGGGTTGGGGCGAGACCCGGTCCATGGGGCACCGCTCGGTCGCGCATATCCCGACTACCAGAGGCCAGCTGATCCTGCACCGCCTGGCAGCGCTCAGGAGACCGTTACCCGGCGGCGTGCGGTTGCCGGGTACGACTTCACGTTCTCGATTCCGAAGTCGGCGAGCATCCTCTGGGGCGTGGCTGACGCAGCCACCCAGGCACGGATTGTGGAGGCGCATCATGCCGCGGTTTCCGAGATCGTAGCATACATGGAGCGCGAGGTCGCGGCGACAAGGACAGGAACCACCGCGTACGACGGAGCCGTGGCGCAAGTTGATGTGACGGGCCTGATCGCCACCGCGTTCGACCACTTCGACAGCCGAGCCGGCGACCCGCACCTGCATACGCACGTGGTGATCAGCAACAAGGTGCAAACCGTGCTGGATGGCAAGTGGCGCTCGCTCGACGGCCGGCCCATGCACGCCGCCGTAGTTGCCCTGTCAGAACTACACGAGTCCTTGTTCGCGGACGCTCTGAGGCGATCGCTGGGTGTGCGGTGGGAGATGCGGGAGCGGGGGAGGGATCGCCACCCCGCCTTATCGATCAGTTCAGTTGCTGAGGCGCTTGTCGCAGAGTTCTCGTCGCGGTCTAGGCACATCGACATCGCGACCGACGCGTTGATCAACGCGTACCTGGACCGGCACGGCCACCGGCCAGGACCGGTGACCATCATGAAGCTACGCGCGCAGGCGACGCTCTCCACGCGGCCCGCGAAGGAGGTGCGCTCGCTTGCCGAGCTCACCGCGGCCTGGCGCGAACGAGCCGAGCGAGTGCTAGGCGAGGACGCGACGACCTGGGCATCCACGGCAGGCACAACCTCCGTGGCGCCCGTGTTGCGGGCCGAGGACATGGCGCGGGAGGCGATCGATGAGATCGGGACGAGAGTGATGATGGCGGTGAGCGAGAAGCGAGCGACCTGGAGGCATTGGAATCTCGCCGCCGAGGCAGCACGCCAGCTGGCGCAGCTGCGATTCGCCTCGTCGGCAGAACGTGAAACCGTCATTGACCTCGTCGTGGATGCCGCCGAGCGGGCCTCGTTGCGGATCACTCCACCCGAGCTCGCGCCAAGCCCTGCTTCGTTCCTGCGAGCCGACGGCACGTCCGTCTTCCGGCCGAAGCATGCCACCGTTTTCACCTCGACGGCACTGCTTGACGCCGAGGTTCGGCTGTTGGAGCGCGCCGCGGACACGACCGGGCCCCGAATCGCCCCGGCGATGCTTCATGCAATTTCGCTGACGCGCCATCCGGGTGGCGTCGTGCTTGCCGACGACCAGGTCGCCGCGCTCAGCGCGATCGCCGGCTCTGGGCGAGCCGTTGATGTCCTGGTGGGTCCGGCCGGTGCAGGCAAGACGACCGCGATGAGCGCGCTTCGGCACGCGTGGGAGGCAGCGCACCATACGGGCTCGGTGGTGGGGCTCGCTCCCTCGGCCGCCGCGGCTCAAGTATTGGCAGAAGATCTCGGTATCCCCACCGAGAACCTGGCGAAGTGGTGGCAGAACCATCTCGACCACGGAGAGACCTTCCACGCCGGCCAGCTCGTCATCGTCGACGAAGCGTCCTTGGCGGGCACTCTGTCCTTGGATCGGATTACCGCGGTTGCCGCGAGCGCCGGTGCCAAGGTTCTGCTGGTTGGCGACTACGCGCAGCTTCACTCGGTGGACGCCGGAGGCGCATTCTCAATGCTGGTCCACAACAGGGCGGATGCCCCCGAGCTCGTCGACGTGCACCGCTTCACACACGAGTGGGAGAAGTCAGCCTCCCTCGGACTGCGCAAGGGCGACCAGAACTCGATCAACCGCTACATCGCGCACGACAGAGTAAGCGGCGGTGACACCGAGTCGATGACGGATGCCGCCTACACGGCCTGGCGTGCCGACACCCGAGCCGGCAGGACGACCGTCCTGATCAGCGATTCGAACGAGGTGGTCGCCTCTCTGAACGCGCGCGCCCGCACAGAACTCATCCTCGAGGGTCGCATCGACGCGGTTCGCGAAGTCGCCCTCCACGACGGCAACCGTGCGGCCGTCGGTGACACTGTGATCACCCGCCGAAACGACCGGCAGCTTCGCACCTCCCGAACCTGGGCGCGCAACGGAGACCGTTGGACCGTGACCGAGGTGCGCCGGAACGGCTCAGTCGACGTCCACCGGCACGGCCGCCGGTGGGGGAGCGCAGTGCGGCTTCCCGCGGACTACGTCAAGCACCACCTAGAACTCGGCTACGCCGTAACTTCGCACCGCGCGCAAGGCATCACGACCGACACCGCTCACGTCGTCGCAACCGCTGGCATCACAAGGGAAAACCTCTATGTCGCGATGACGCGAGGTCGCGAGGCGAACAGCGCCTACGTCGCGGTCGACCTACCCGATTCGACCCACGTTGGGCCGCGATCGGGCGACGAGGCCGCGACGGCTCGCAGCGTCCTTTACAGCGTTCTGAAGCACGTCGGCGCCGAACCGTCAGCGCACGAGACGATCGCGGCGCAGCAGGATGCCTGGGGGTCGGTAGCGCAACTTGCGGCGGAGTACGAGACCATCGCGGCGGCCGCGCAGCACGACCGATGGGCGGCATTGGTACGCGACAGCGGGCTCTCACCCGGCCAGGCCGAGGAGGCTATCAAGTCGTCTGCATTCGGGGTCCTGACGGCGGAACTCCGGCGAGCTGAAGCACACCATCTCGACGTTGAGAGCCTGTTCACTCGCGCGGGTGCAGCACGCGGGCTAGAAAATGCTGATGATGTCTCGGCCGTTCTGTGCTCCCGGATAACGACGGCGGCCGCGCGCTACACCCGCGCGACTCGAGCGCGCAGGACGCCGCATCTAATCGTGGGGCTCATCCCGAGGGCAATCGGACCGATGGCCGTGGAGATGCGCCAGGCTCTCGATGCGCGCAGCGATCTGATCGAAGCGCGAGCGAACGCTGTACTCGACGACGCATTGCTCGGAGGCGCCATGTGGATTCGGGAACTCGGGGCCGTCCCACGACGACAGGATGCAGCCAGTTGGCGACAGCAGGCCTGCACGGTGGCGGCATACCGAGACCGATATGCCATAGTCGGCACGAGAGCCCTCGGCACCGCCCCGCGTACAGAGACCCAACGACGCGATGCCGCTCGTGCTCGTGGCGCGCTGGAGGCCGCCAAACGGATCGCGGAGGAACGGGACGCTTTTGTGACACTGCGCCCGGTTCGCGCAACGGGTCATTCAGCTGTGCGCGTCCGCATGTGATGCCAGTGCCTCCGGTGCCGGTGGGAACTGAAGTCTGCTACGTTCCGAAACCCCTTAGCGTCACGACGATCTAGAGAGCGAAGGCTTCGAATTCCTCGAGCAACCCATTTCTTCGTACAGGTGGCGCCCAGCCGGACCGAATGCCCCACTCACCATCCATCTCTCGCCCCTGGCGAGCCCGTGCTCTTATTCCTCGCCAGCGTGACGGTGCAACTGACCAGAGTCGAGTCGGTCCTGCCAGGTGTCAAGAATAAACTCGGCAACGGTGACGGTGGCGTTGAGCGCCAACCGGGCATGCCGTGCCAAGGCGGCGGTTCGCTCAGACTTGCCGTGATCAATACCGAGCTCGTTGCGCAGCTCGGCCAGCGTACCTACGGTGGTCACAAGAGTCCGCAAGATCTTCTGCGACGCCTCGCTTCCGCGGACGGAAGCTGGAACCGACTCCGCGCTCAGTGAAAGAAGGTCAGCGACCTTTCTATAAAGTTGCGGCACGTCATCGGCTCGAGGGTAGTCGACAGAACTCTGGTCCAAGACGATCTTGAAAAGGCTCTCCAACAGGCTCTTGCACGCAGAAATCGTGGCAGCGGGATCGGTAACAAGCCCGTCTCGTATGCGGGTGAGATGCTGCTGAAGCACAACTGGATCAGTTAATGGCCGCTCGTGAAGCCGAAGCTCGGGCGAGGAACCGTGGAAAGCGTCAGTTCGCTTCCAGCCATACACGGCATGCCCGCTGATCCAGTCCTTCGCATACAACGCGAACCCGTCAATCTGCAACATCCCGTTGAACTCGGTGAGGAGTTCGGACACCTCGGCTTCATCGGGGCGAACGATGGGATGAAGCATCTCTGCGAGCAACCTGAGGAACTCGTCATCGTCGGAATGCAGGACATTGAACCGTGAGTCATTGAAGACCCAGCCGTCGCCCCAGTCATAGTTGCGAACTTGGTGCTGATAGATGTCGTCAAAAGCGTTCGAGTACCTTGAATCTGTGCTCGGCATGTTCTTAAGGTCGTAGATACGGGACAAAAAGTCAGGCTCGTCGAGATTGCCGGCCCAGGGCACCGTCGACAGCGCGATCGAGTCAGTCACCCTTCGACGAGTGACCGCGGAAATGCGATGCCGAGACGCTGTCATAGGACAGATGGTAGGGGGCAACTCGTCGTTTGAACGAATTCAACTCAGGCCGGGCGTCAGACCAGCGACTACAGCCGGGGAGCGCCGCCGGCGGTAGATCCAAGCTGTGGCGCTCATGAAGCGTCTCTACAAGGTCGTCGGCGTTCGCCCGAGGCCCCGACAGTATCTCCACGTCGAGCCCAACCGATCTGTGGCGGACTGGCAAGCGACAAAGCAACAGCTAGAGCGCCGACCTGGCCACAGATGCTCAATGCCGAACTGTCGCAGGCTAACATCGCGCCCTACCGGTGGAGCCAATGGCGGTTTTTCGCGAGCAGGAGTCGCAACGCACATTACGGCTGCCAGCCCTAAGGGCCCCGGTACGACTCGTCCTTGTCACGCCTCGAGCGGCAGTCGGCAGAAACGGCATCTGGCTTTGCGCTGTTTGTTCTCGAGTAATTGACGATGACGCGCCCTCCTACCCCGCTCTGGCTCTTCATTCCATGAGAGAACGAGCAGAGAGGTACGCACTCAAGGAGCACTCAAGTGTCGACGAAATTTCGATGGCTATTGCCTGCATCGACGAGGCCGTCAAGATACTCGGTGCTCCCAGTGATGAGGTGGACCGACCTGGTCTTATCGTTTCCAAAGCGGCGTGGGTGGAGTATGCGATGTTGGCCAACTCGGGAGCCAATGCCGCCGAGTTGGGCGATTGGAGGCAATGTGAAAGTGCAAGGCAGCAAGATCAGCACTATGAAGCCATCGCTCGAATGCGCGATCTCGTGAACGTCCCACTTCAGCGAGCTGCCTGGCGCGCCGGCGAGATCTTGGATCATGAATCCATAAACATGACGGTTCTTCGTCAGGTGATGGTGATGAGTTTTATGGAGGGATTCGCACGCCTGGACCTGTTTGCAGCACTGGATGTAGTTCGGGCCGAACTCGAATACTCATGATTGGTCAATGACTGGTTTCCAGCGAATCAATGGGCCGCAAACGCCACGCTGCCCAGCTTTCGCGCGTTAACGGTGATCAACCATCAAAAGCTGTATGAATCAGCGACGCGAGGGCGAGCTGATCGTGCCAAGGTGTCGCGATGCCGTGCGCATGCCCTCTAGGTGACAGAAAGCCCTGCTTCATCGGCTCTTGACTTAGAACAAAACACCAGCACGGGCCGCCCAAGCAGTCCGCCGGCCTCGACGAGTCGATGGGCTTCGGCGAACTGTTCAAGCGGGTAGGCCCCGCGACGCGGAGCGTGAAGCCACCCGTAGACGAAGACGGGGAACCAGCTCACACCCCGGTCGGTGTCGCCGGTGAACTCCCTGAAGGTCGCGATCAGACGTGAACTTATGACCAGCGTCCCGGTAGCACCGCCCTCGCCACCAAGCTCCGATAAGCAGGGATAGGGCTTTTCATGCAGCCAGACACGAGGGGTATTGCGTAGGGGAGGATGAAGCGCGAGCATCGGTCGGATTAGGACCCGAATGGCTACCCGTCTGGTTCCAGGCCTTGGTCGGGAGTCGATCGTCGGTTCGATAGGCGAAAATCAGAGCATGGCTCTCGATATCGACTATTCCCGCTCTCTCCGCACGAGCGATCAACTTGCAGGCTTGATCAGGGCCGTCGTCTTGGCTGCACCTGTGGATGAGAGCAGGGCCCTGGAATGGAAGAAGGGATACTCAGATCTGACCTCCGCGGAGGCCTCGTTCGCGATCGGTCGCGCGATTCTCGGCTTCGCCAACAGGATGCCCGGAGTGGCTGCTACGCAGTTCGAGGGTGCCGCATACGTTGTGATCGGGGCCGAGCCCGGACTCCTGTTAGGACAGAGCGTGCCGGACTCGGCGAACGTGGTGAATGCGATTGGCCGGTACTGCGGGCAAGGGTTTCCCCTCTGGGACGGCCGAGCCGTATCAGTCGATGGGACGACTGTCTTTATCGTGACTGTGGAACCGCCCCGCGCAGGAGACCGTATTGCCCTCCTCCAAAAGGACTTCCAACCAGCAAAGGGATCATTGGTTAAGGCCGGAACCGTGTTCGTGCGCCAGCCTGGCGCGACAGAGCGAGCGACGAAGGAAGAGTTGGAATCGCTTCAGGACCGCCTTCTTGACGGATCGCGGCGCGACGCTCATTACAGCGAAATTCGGGCGACAATCGACTCGATAATTGGAGCTGCTCGGCGCTGGGCTGACACGATGCTGGGCATGCTCTCGGCGACCAGCCGTCGCAGAAGCGCCTGGAGCGAACAGGATTTGGCTGAATGGGTGGATACGGACAGCGGCGTCGAGCAAGGAGCGCAACTTCAGCTCTTCCACGCGAGCGTTCGGAGAATTCGGCTCTTAACGACCGAGTCCGGAATTCTCGCAGCGGTCGGACATGTCGAGCAGTTCGTGTCGCACGAGCGGGATGCCTGGAGCCTCATCGCAGGCAAAGTGCCATTTACGGACGCCAATCAGACAAAGGCAGCCGCGCAAATCTTCGAGGTTCGCGGGGCCGCTGAGACGCTTGAGGAAGTAGCGGTTGCTTTTCTGGCGCGGTAATTGCACCGCAGAGCACGCGTTTTCAACACCCACTGCCGGATCCTCGAGATGGCGCCTTCCACATTGAGAACGATCAGCACCGCGGGGAGAGCTTGAGTCGCCGGTTGTTATCCTGGGCTTCAGACCAAAGTTGAACGTCGGCTTGTAGCGGCCGACGAGCGTATTCGGGGCCGGGGGATTAAGGTCCCAAGACACGACACGACAGGGCCCCGCGGACCAAGTCGGCGAGCTCTGTCTGGGGGCCCGACCATACTGGCACTGTGACTGCACACAACGAAGCTGATCTGGACATGACCGAGGACGCGCCTCAACCTACCGAGGTGCCGGCGCCATCAGTGATCCTTCGTACTCTCGCGCCCCAGTACGAGGCACTGCACCACGCGGGTTATCTACGCCACCTTGAAGATGCGATTAAGGAGCCCAGGAATCGCAACATTGCGCTCACGGGCCGATACGGTTCGGGGAAATCGAGCGTGCTCGATCAGTTCGAACTCGCGCACAAGGCGGATACCCTTCGAATCAGCATCAATACGCTCGGCCCGGACGAGGACGATGAAGACCTCACCAATCGGATCCAAAAGGAGTTGGTCAAACAGCTCGTCTATCGTGCGGAACCGGGAAAGCTCCGCCGTTCGCGGTTTGCGCGAAGCAAACCGCTGACCCGTCGGCGCGCGTTTCTTGAAGCGCTCGGGATCACAACCGGCGGTCTATTACTGCTCTGGTTGATAGGCCTACGGCCCGGGAGCAACTGGTTCGGTGGCACCGACCAGCCGCTCTTGACGTTGTCACTGGGTGCAGTGTTCGTTGCCCTCATCGTGGCGGTTGTGTGGCTAGCGCGGCTAATCATCGGCGACCGCATCGTCTCCCAGGTCACAACAGCCGGAACAACGATCACCCTCGGCGACAAGCCGACCACATACTTCGACGGCTTTCTCGACGAAATCGTAACCTTCTTCGACGCCGTCGAGCCGAAATACGTGATCTTCGAAGACCTCGATCGCTTCGATGATCCGCAGATCTTTGACTCCCTCCGCGAACTCAACACGTTGATAAACGCGTCCTCTCAATGGATTGGTAACGCGGAGCCGCTTCGGTTCATCTACGCCATTAAGGACAGCCTCTTCGAAAGAATCGGCACAGATCTCGACGAGATTGACAAAGAGTCGGGCGACAAATCGCCGAAGTCGCCTCCCGCTAACTCGGGCCGCAAGATCGATATGGCTACTGCGGCCGTGGAACGCGCGAACAGGACAAAGTTCTTTGAACTGGTAATACCCGTCGTGTCGTTCATCTCACATCGCAACGCTCGAGACCTCCTTGCAGGAGCGCTGACCAAGCTCCACCTGCCCGACGATCTTGTCACCCGACCCTTACTCGATCTCGTCGCGCGCCACACGACCGACATGAGGCTGCTGATCAACATCTGCAACGAGTTCGCGGTGTACGCCGAGCAGCTCTACTGGACTGACAATCGCGCGCCGGGACTGACTCCGGACGATCTGTTCGCGTTGGTGTCTTACAAGAACTTCCACCTCGCGGACTTCGAGTCCATTCCGCAGCGCGCGAGTGCCTTGGACACTCTCGAGGACCGCCATAGAGAGCTCGTTCGGTCGACCATTGAAGATCTCCAAAGGAAGCGCCGAGAGCTGGTCCAGACCGAAGAGATGCGCCGCCTCCAGGGCGAAACTGCAGTGGCTCTCGGGGAACTGTTGGTCACGTTAAAGGGCCTGGTTTCGATGCGATCCACGTATGGCTATGCGGGAATCGAAGTCGACGGAGATGCTTATACATTCGATGACGCAAGCACCCCGAGGTTTTGGCTGCGCGTCTCAGAAGCAGGCACGCTAACGTTGGCGCCCGCCCGGCCGCAGTACGAGAATAGCCCCGTGATCATCGGGGCGGCGGAGCTGGCAACCCTATTCCCCGGCAGCATCGACGGCGAGACATGGCGCGACTCGACACCGGCCGAATTAGCCCATCAAGCACAGCAGTATGACCACGACATCGCGTCACTGCGTGGTGCAGACTTCGAAAACCTCGCCCAGTACGAAGTACCTCCGGGCAAGACACAATTCAACGACACGATTACTAGCACGCTCGATTCCGAACTTGCACGAGATCTCGTGCGTCGCGGATTTCTGACCCGGAATTATTCGGAGTATTCAGCGCGGTTCTACGGGAGCTTCATTGGTGTGGACGTCGCCTTCTTCTACAACCACAGTGTCCAACCAAACCAAATGTACGTCGACTACGTGTTCAAGACGAAGAACGCAATCACGAACCTACTTGAGCAGGTGCCAGACGACTTCACGAGCTCTGTTAGCGCGCTCAACCTCGAGGTCATTGCACACCTCTTGATCAACAAGCTGGACCTAGCGAAGGCAGTTGTCACATTCATCTCGGCCCACTACAGCAAGGACGTGCAGGTCTTCCTCGATGCGGCGATGAATGCCCCCACGTTCCCACGTGAAGAGCTCATCGAGGTGCTTGCAGCCCATCCCTGGAAGCAACTGTTCAAGTACATCGCCGGCCACACCGGTATTCCTGACGAGGACACCAGACTCCGCTTGCTGGATTCAGCCCTCCTGAGTAGCGAAACCATTGACGCCTACGACTTCACCGCGGAGGTGCGCTCACTCCTCGCAAGCGGGTACTCGAGACTCAGCGCGTTTCGCGAACCTCAAACTGATGCGCGCTCGGTGACAATCATCGGCTTCGCACGGGCTGCCGGGATCGTTGTCGCAGACCTGACCGTTCTTGGAATACCCCTTCGGAAGCGCATCGTCAACGCTGAAATGTACGAACTCTCCAAAACCAACCTGCAGACCGCGCTCGAGATCTCGACAACACCGACCATCGACGAACTCCGAAAGCATGACGCGGTTTGGCGTTACTGCAAAGGGAACCTGGGCGCATACCTCGACGCGATGCTTGTAAATGATGCTGGTGCAATCGTCGTGATGTCGGAATCTGTCCTCGCGACTGTCATCGCAGAGCAACACGCCACCTGGACCGATGAGCAACTTGCCGCGGTAATTGCGGCGAGCTCCCCTGAAGCGGAACTGGCAGATTTCTCGGCAATCCCTCGCGAGGTTTGGCCGCTCATCGTTACAGGCCACAGGGTCGTCCCGACTGCCACCAATTTGAAGGAATACGTTGGTGCACACGGCGTCGATGAAAGCCTTGCTCAGTACCTTGTCAAGGACGGAACCCCCATTGACCTGCAAGGAGTGTCCGAGGTTGATGACGATGACCGGGTCGCTCTCGCCGTTCTACTTCTCAACGCCAGCGCGCTTCTCACAGCAACCGAGCGCGTCGCCCTCGCCGTTCAGCTTGAACTACCAGACGGTGTCGAGGCGGTCAAACTGGTTCCCGCCGGTGACGACCTGCTGGCATGCACTTTAGGAGCAGGCATAGTCCCCGACGAGTACGCGTCCTTCGCGCATTTCGCGACAGGCGGTTGGCCCTCAGTCGCAGATGCATTCGCCGTGTCGAAGAACGCGGAAATGTTCATCACCCCAGCGCTCGTGTCAGGGTATGTCGCAGAACTGATTCAAAGCGATGATGTCCCTGTAAGCATCCGCAACAAATTGGCAGTGGACGTCGCTGCGTTCGTCCCCGATGACCAAGTCGAGCCGCTCCGTGCGATAGGCATCTACGCCGCCGAGAAGCGGATCAGGATTTCACACGAGCAGGTATCCCGAATCGCGAGAGTCACCATGGACGCTAGCGCCGTGCTCCCACATCTAGTTCGAGATCGAGACCTCAGCCCTGATCAGTTGATCGAGACGATGGCATTCCTGGACGCGCCATATAACGCTCTAACCAGCGGTCCGGGAGTGGAGTTCAACCTGCCAACCGGCTCGTCTGCCAAAACACTCCTGGAGCGGCTAGAGACGGCCGGGCGTTTGGAGATTTTCAACCGCGGATGGGGAGCTGGAAAGGGTGTACGCAACCGGATCTAAGACCGGGAACACTCCAGTCAACGGCGGAACAGAGCCTGCTCGAGGGAGAGCGGCTCGGCGCCGACTCGTAGACGTACGAATCGGGTCAAGTCCTTGGCGTTGGTTGATAACGCACGGCGACTGCCCCGGACCGGAACTCATGGCGGTCCACGAGTTTGAGCTGGATGCGCTCACGCAGGCCGGCGAGCAACGTCGGGCCGTGTCCGGCGAGGACCGGCTGCACAAGGAACTCGTACTCGTCAATCAGCCCCAGATCCGCCAAGGCCAGGGGGAGCGTCACGCCACCGACCCACAGGCCCTCGCCTGGCTCCTGCTTGAGCTGCTGAACCGCTTGTGCCAGGTCGCCTCGCACCAGGTCGGCATTCCAATCGACCTCGCTCAGTGTGCTCGACACGACGTACTTCTTCGCCCGGTCGATGGTCTCGGCGAACGGTTTCTGCCACTCTTCAATCCAGTCAGGCCACGTGCCCGTGTCTGGCTTCTGCCAGGCCGATGCCATCATCTCGTAGGTCACCCGGCCGAAGAGCAGGGCATCGGCGCGCTCCAGCTGAGCGGTCCAGTAGCGCATCGACTCCTCGTCCGGGGGGAGTCCTGCCTCGTGGTGGCAGCAGCCGTCGAGCGTGACGTTAATCGAGTATCGGAGTGGTCTCATCTCGTTGCTCTCGTTGATAGTTCCCGGAACTTGCTCTGCCTACGTCGCCTGTCGTCTAGGTAGTTCAGCTCCCACGTCCAACCTGTGGGGCCTGCGGTAGCTGCGGGGGCCACTACAGTGGGGCGGAAGCCTCGCGGGGAATTCTTGCAGATGTGCCACAAAAGGTGCCACATCTCGGAGTGGGATGACTGCGATATCGCCGGACGGCAAGTTTATGGGGGAAAGTGCTAGTCGTTGTCGACGCCAACATCATCATGAAAGACGCAATCCTTCGAGACCGCAAGTGGGAGGTGGCGAAGGACGCGATCGATGCGAACCGTCTGCGTCTCATTCTTCCTGAGATCGCTCGGCTGGAAGCGATCGGCGGGTACCGCCGCGACCACGAAGAGAAGATCCGGCAGGTTAAGAGTCTCATTCGGAAGTCGACCAACCGAGCGAAAGACGCGGCGGTAGCTCTGCTACAGGTTTACGTCGACGAAATCGACGCATATGAGTCGATCCTGGACGCGCGCCTCGCCGAGATCGGGTTCGAGACCCCTGAACCGCCTGACAACACGCATCTCGAGCTGACTGAGCGCGCGGTGAACCGTCAGCCTCCGTTTGACAAGGATGGAGGCGGATACCGAGACACGTTGCTGTGGCTCACTGCTCTCGAACAGCTCGCTGAGCCACCGTTCGACAACCTCACGCTTGTGTCTGATGACGGGATTTTCACGAAAGGGATCCGCGATCTGACCGAAGAACTAAGTCGCGAGACTGGCGCCAAGCTGACGGTGGTGCGGTCTCTTGCCAGTATCGAGTTTCCGGGAGAGTACGAAAGCGGCGACTTTGACCTTTACAGTTTTGACATTGACGATCTCGACTTCGTCAACCTGATTGAGCATCGCCTTCTGGGCAAGGAGATCTCACGATGGAGCCCGCCAGGCCCCGACCACGCTGAAGTCCAACTAGTAGGTCGAGTGGATCTCCTCACGGAGACCGTCGACGTCAAGAAACGCTACGGCTCAGATGTCTACGAAGTCAGTATTGACGCGATCGCCGACATTGACGCCCTGGTTCTTGTGATCAATGACGGCTACGGCGACGAGGTGGACGTGTCACAGATGTCTGCGCGATGGAACCTGCATGTGCGGTGGCGAGGCGAGACCGAGAGCGAGAACGGCAGGACCAAGCTCGTTGACGAGGGCATGGTCGAGGTGCTGGGATTGGAAGAACGAAGGAAATCGGTGCGCTGACGCTGCCCGCTGTGTTTCGTCGGCTTGAGCCCTAACCGGCATAGCTCCGAGATTTTCGGCATGCGGAGAAATGCTAAATACTATGCGCAGGGCCCGTCCTCTAGGCACGCGTTTCGCTGAGGGTCCCCGTTGCAACTCCGGTCTGCGGACCGTTTGAGCGTCATGTCGCGGAACTTCCGGTGACGTGGCGACTAGTTTTGGCCAGCCACAGGTCAAACCCCGGCAAGCGCACGTTTGGCGCCGACTTGGCCGAAGCGTCGCGCCACTCGCGGATTGAGTCCACCGCCATCTCTATGTACTCGATCGCGTATTCATTCCACCGATGATTGTAATCTGCGAGCTCCGCAGGCTCACTCGACGGGCCTAGGTCAGCCAGGGACGGACCCCCGACAGCCTCTCCTAGCGCAAACCTGACACTTTGTCGCAGGTGCTGAAAACGCTGCGGAAGACGATGCCGGGCATCGTCGATTGTGTCGTAGGCCGTAATCACCGGCACCGTCCACTGCTCAGAGTTGCGATCGTTCTGAACATCGCGCAGGAGATCTCGAAGCTTGGTCAGGGAGACAACGATTTCTTCCGCCGTCTCGCGTCGGAACCGGTTGTTCTCTGCCTGGTCGGCGTGGACCACTCCCAGGCGTGCGCTGACGTATGCGCCGGCGCCGGCCGCGAGCGCCGTTGATGCTATCCCGACAAGCCATGACAGGTCCATATCCATTTTTCGAGTATCCACCAATGGTCCGACATCTCAGGGCCCAAACCGGTCACGAAAGGACGGACCTGCGACGGGAAGGGCTCAAGCGGGATCCGGGAAGGTCGCCCAAGGTCAGCCCTGGTGCGAGTCCGAGAAACTAGTCTAGGTCTTCCTATACCGCCCAAAGCAGTTCAAATGGTCATCATTTGGTCATCAAAATCAATTTCAGCCGACCCGAATGGACCGATTACAATTGGCAGCAGTGAACCGCCCGGTTCCCTGTAGAAACAAGGGAATCCGAGGGTTTTCGGAGATTTTTCGGCACCACCCGAGTTGAGGCTAGAACCTTACAGCCGGTCGCCGGTTCGATTTCAATTGCCGCAGCGGCTGGTTCCGTGGCCTTTGCTAACCATCGGCTCATCAGATTCGCTCGCTACAACTCGCGCATTCTGCCTGTCCGAGGGGCGAGTGCAAGTGAGCGTCGGCCGCGTATTCGCGGTGCTGGCCTCGGGCCACCAGCGCTGCACCGGGTCACGCACGAGGCCCCGATGATTCCGGATGAAACGACCAGTGGTACCAGAGCCGCTGACGACTGCGAAAAGTCGCCACGACCAATCAATCGAACGCAGTACGGCCCCACAGCGCGGTGGCGCCGGCCAGAGTCGCCATTGCGATACCAATGACCGCAAACGTCTGGCCGATGAGGCCTCACGGGCTCGACGGCGATGTCGCGAACGTCGTGATCGGGTAGCTCTGCAAAGCGAACAGCGGCGCGAGGACCGGCGCCCGGGTGAAGGTGATCGCGAGGATCAGAGAGCCGAGGTCGTCCTCCTGTTCTGGGTGAGCGAAGACGGCCAACACGATCGGGAATCCGTTGACTATGAGCGCCAAGGAGCAGCTTCAGGATCGACAATGATCGGGTCGTTGTTGGTCATGACTTGACGGTAGGAGACAAGAGGAGCAGGAGTAGAGTCCATTCTCATGGCAAACAAGCAGACCACTTCGAAGTCAGAGACACGGCCCCGGGTAGGTCTGGACCTTCATCTCGAACTCCAGGGCACTGGATTACGCGTGGGACTCAGCGATGCACTTCGCGAAGCCGTGCGTTCCGGGCGCCTTGCCCCCGGAACCCGACTGCCGGGATCCCGCGCGCTGGCAGAGGATCTGGGAGTTGCGCGCAGCACGGTCACCGAATGCTACGCCGCTCTCGTCGAGGAAGGATGGCTCATCGCGCGTCACGGCTCCGGCACACACGTCGCGCAGCGCGCGGCACCGCAACGAACTCCTGAACTCGCCCCGTTCCAATCGGGCCGAAGGCCTCACGGCCTCGAGCCCGGAGCGGCAGAGTACGCGGATTTCCCCCGTGCGCCATGGTTGGCTGCAGCACGCAAAGCGCTCTCCGGAGCTCCCCACACCGCTTTCGGGTATGGCGATTCTCTTGGGCGGATAGAACTGCGGATTGCACTGGCCGACTATCTGTCCCGGGTCCGCGGAGTCCAAGCCGACCCAGCGAATATCGTCATCACCTCCGGATTCCACCACGGCCTTGCGGTGCTGGCGCGAGCGCTCAAGAGTCAGGGGGTCAACACCGTGGCAGTCGAATCGTACGGTCTTGGCATCTATCGGGACCTACTCGAAGACGAGGGCATGGCCATCCCTGCCCTGGAGGTCGACGAGAGCGGAGCGGGGCTCGCTGGTCTGGAGGAGCTGCAGCCGGGAAGCGCCGCGTTGCTGACCCCGGCACACCAGTTCCCAACCGGGCACGCGTTGTCACCAGATCGACGTCACGGGTTCCTGGAGTGGGCGCGACGCACGGGTGGAGTGGTGCTCGAGGATGATTACGATGGCGAGTTCCGCTACGACCGGAAACCCGTCGGCGCCCTCCAAGGACTCGACCCGGATCACGTCGTGTACTTTGGCACCGCAAGTAAGTCGGTAGCCCCCGCGCTCCGACTGGCTTGGGCCGTGATACCCGAGCGCCTACTGCCCGCTGTGACCATCGCAAAGGGCCGCGTGGACACCGTGAGCGTGCTCGATCAGCTCATCTTCACGGAGTTCGTCTCTTCTGGAGGGTTCGACCGGCACGTGCGCAGCCGACGTCACAGCAATCGCTCGCGCCGCGAACAACTAGTAGCAACACTTGCTGAGCAGGCACCCGATGTGCGCGTGCTCGGAATGCCGGCCGGACTGCAGGCCGCGCTGCTATTGCCAGAAGGCACCGAAGCGTTGACGTTTCAGGCGGCGGCGCGGCAGGGTCTCGCCGTCAGCGGACTGTCCCAGTTCCGCCATCCGCAGGTGGCGCGCAAATCCCGATGGAGCGATGGGCTCGTGGTCAATTTCTCCGCCGTCTCAGACAGCTCTTGGCCCAGCGTTCTCCAGACCCTCGCGAGCGTAATGCCCTAAATCCACACGCGCCCGAGCCGCACTTCATCGGCGATGCACCTCGTCAAGTGGTCCGGGATTGCAGGCCTCAAATGGTACTCGTTGTGAGGCCTCTTTCTGCATAAAGTCGAAGACGAGCGGCGACCAATAGGCCCGCAATCACGCATGTGCTTGAAGGAGCCGGACTTGTCTTCACAACGCTCGATCTCTATTGGAACGCGACGACGCACGGCTGTCCCGCCCGCCCTGTCACTGGCCGGAACTGCTGTCGCCTTCATGAGCCTGTACCTAGGCGCCGGCGCGCTGACACCACTCCTGGTCAACTACAAGGACCGTTTCGATTTCGCCCCCGAGATGCTCAATGTCGCCTTCGCCGTCTACGCCGCCGGATTCTTGGTAGCTGTACTGGTATTCGGATCCCTCTCGGACTTCGTCGGGCGGCGGCCCGTACTGATCGCCGGTCTCATTGTGCAACTGGGATCCAACGTGCTGTTCCTGACAGCCACGGACGTGAACGCCGTGATCGCCGGGCGCATCGTCCAGGGCCTCGCAAGCGGAGCGGCGACCGCGGCCTTCACCGCAGCCATGGTGGAGCTCTCGCCGGAACGAAACAAACGACTCGGTGCCATTCTCGGCAGTATCAGCCTCACGGGCGGCTTGGCGCTGGGCTCGGTGCTGGCAGGATTTACCATCGAGCTCACCCCCGCGGCGAACACCGTCATCTTCGCGGTCCTGATCGTCCTCACGGTGCTGGGAGTTGTTGTCGCAATCCTCTCCCCGGAGACCGGCCGGCAGAACCCGGGGGCACTGCGATCACTGATACCCCGGATCGCCGTGCCCTCAGCAGCTCGGACCGAGTTCCTCGCCGCCGCCCCGGTCGTCGCGGCAGTGTGGATGCTCGCGGGGCTCTCCGGTGGCCTCGCCCCCAACATGGTGCGCAGCGTCTTCGGCATCGACAGCCCCTCGCTCGGGGGCATCGCCGGGTTCATCGCCCCCGCAGTGTCCACCGTCATCGGAGTGGTGTTCGCGAAGGTCGCCTCCCGACACGCCATGGTCATCGGAATTTACGCGTCCCTCCTCGGCGCTGCAGCCATCATCGGAGGAGTCTTTGCAGGCAGTCTCGGACTAATGCTCATCGGCCAGGCCATCGCCGGCATCGGATTCGGGTCCTCCTTCACCGCAGCACTCCAGCTACTCATCCCGCTGGTCCTCCCTCAGCAGCGTGCCGGAATCGTCGCAGCCGTCTACATCGTGGCCTACACCGCGTTCGGCCTGCCAATTGTCATCGAAGGCCAGATCGCTGGACCCCTCGGAGAGATCCCGGCGGTGGTCTGCTACACCAGCCTCACCATCCTTCTGGCCCTCATTAGCCTCATCGCCCAGGCGCGCATCGCGCGTCGCGCGTGAGCCCCGGCATCTCGCCGGATCAACAAACCAACACACAAAAGAAAGGCACAACCATGTCTAGAATTTTCCTCGCCGGCGCTTCCGGAGTCATCGGCCAGCGACTCATCCCGCTCCTCGTCGATGCCGGCCACACGGTAGCGGGCATGACGCGATCTGTGACGAAGGCGGATCGGATCGCGGAGCTCGGCGCTCAGCCCGTCGTGGTCGACGTCTTCGAGCGCGACGCGCTGATCGCCGCCGTAGTCGAGTTCGGCCCCGACATCATCCTCAACCAGCTCACCGATCTGCCCGACGATGTAAATAAGATCGCGGAGCATGGCGACCTGAACGCCCGCATCCGCACGGAGGGCAACCAGAACATCATCGATGCGGCCCGCGCCGCAGGTAACCCGAGAATCTTCGCCCAATCTGTCGCGTGGGAGCTCCCGGCCGGCCCCGACGCGGTCGCGGTGAAGCAGCTAGAGACCTCTGTCCTGGCTGAGGGTGGTGTCGTGCTCAGCTACGGGCAGTTCCACGGACCCGACACCTACAACCCGGACGCCGTTCCGGCGGAACCCCGCGTACAGATCGATCGCGCCGCAAAGCGCACCGTCGACCTGCTGGCGTCGGCGTCGGGAATCGTCACTATCACCGACTGACGTGGAGCAAGGGCCGGGCCGCGCCTCCCAAGGTTTGCGGTCCGGCCCATTTCCACGTCCAGTCGGCCCTGCCCAGGTCCGAATCGCCGATATCTACCTCGCCCATGCGTCGGGCGCCAGATCAACGCCCCCGACCAGATCGCCGCGATGCCCGGCTCAGCACTCATTGAGAGCCTCCGCTTCCGCATTGACCCCGAGAGGGCCGGAACCGCGACGGTGACCGCGTGTATTCATGTCAGCGACACCAATGAGGACATCGGGCTGATCATCCGTAACGCAGTGCTCGAAGTGACGACTGCGATCCCCAACAATGCGTACTTCGTGCTCGAGGTCCCCAATCAAGCGGTCGCCGGCATGATCTTCCTCGACACTCTCGGCGTGCTCCGGAAGACGCTCGAGAGCGGCGCGGCGTCCTTCCGGGCCGGCGATTTGGATGACGCAGCTGCGTTCTTTGCCTACTTCGAGCCACTCAGCGACCAGCGCATCACCCTCGCCGACAGGTGAACCGTGGCTACCACCTCATCGTCGCGATGACTGAAAGTTCACCTTCAGGCGGTTGCCGCGAGCGCACCCGCGCTGAAGAATGTCCTCATGAGCGAGCTAGACGAAACTCAGGCCATCGACCAGGTGATCGACCGGCTCTCGCAACGGTTTCCGAGCTTGGAGCGTGAACACATCGCGGACGTCGTCCAAGATGAGCACGAGCATTTGGCGGAGGGTTCGGTCCGTGACTTCGTTCCCGTCCTCGTCGAAAAGGCAGCGAAGCGAAGGCTGAAGCAAGAAGCCAAAGAAACCCGCACGATGGTCGAACAGCCGGAAGCGCTGGCTCCGCTACCCGAGGGTGACCCAGACCCGGACCCGATGGAAGTCGAGCGCGCAAGCCGCGAGGGCCAAGGTAGCCACTTGTTCGGCGGTCTTCTCCGTAGCTCCGGCGACAACGAACGCTGAGGAATTCCAGCTGGAATTCACCGGTGCAGGCTTACGCTGCACGCGTGACGTTGATGGAGTTTCGAAATGATCTCATCTCATTGCTCCCCTCTGATGTGCACCCCGCGTTCGTCAGACCGTTCTCATGCGATTGCCGGGGCCGTTTCTGATCGACGCACTAAATCGCGCCCAGTGGATAGCGCCGTCCGTGATGCGAACCAGACCGCGGACCAAGCGCACGACCGATCGCCATCACCGACCATGCTCGATCGCCTGCGGCGGCATGTGGGGGAGAGGTTGGGAGGGCTCGTGGTGCCGCTCCAGCGAGTTCACATGGTCATCATCTACTCATCTAATTCATCTCTATTTGACCCAAAACGATGACCTACAATTGGAGGCAGTGAACCGCCCGGTTCCCTGTAAACACAAGGGAATCCGAGGGTTTTCGGAGACATTCGGCAACGACTAAATTAAGGCCAGAACCTTCAGGGGGTCGCCGAGTCAAATCGCTTCGGCCCTGACTAGTAACTTGGCGCAGGGGAGTCGCTCTCTTCCTGACCGGCCCGGAGAATCGATACATCACCGGGATGAGACTCGATGTCGCGGGCGGGGCCTGCGAATGGGTCGTTCGGGAGGCGTTCGGTCAACACCATGCACCGAGCGCGCTCATAGAGTCATAGTGTTTGGCGCACGGCCCAGCTTGTCGAGATCGAAGCCCTGGCGGCCGTGATCGACTGAAGTCATCCCAACGGGCACCTCCTCTCCCCAGCCGGAAGTGGGAGCAAGCTAAGGGCATAGGGAACGTCCTCACCGGGAGCATGGCCACGTTAGGGTCGAGCTGTAGTCGTGATACTCGGCGCTTGGGGGAAAGATGCACTTACGGAACGCGATGATCGACGCCGACGGCAACGTCTACGGCCAGGGTCGGATCACCTTTCCACCCAGCCCCTCCAGGTTATTCCGCACCCCGTCATTCAGGACCCCGGAGGCAGATCTGGTCCAGGTGACGATAACCTCCAGCCGATCGCTTTCGTTCACATCGTCTCGCGCGATTCGCGACCCAGTCACCGGCTATCTCACCCCCGACATAACGGGGCCTCGAATTTTCATCCCGCAGGGCCTCGGGTCTCTTCTGATCACGGCGTTAGCACAGAGCTATCCGGCCAATCCGATCACCTTCGCGCTCGATGCCGCCGGGCAACTATCCACCGTGTCAGAGGCCAATCGAGTCCGCCAAGGCCTTTCGGACTGGCGAGGATCGGTGACCTACGCAGAGGGCGCCTTGACGCTTCACGTATCCGCCGCGCTGCGTTCCCTGCCCCCGATCTACAGCTTCGACGAACTCGAAGACCCGTGGCCAGTGGATGACAAGGTGCCCGGTCGTGTCGACGTTGAATTCGAAATGGACGCCATCACATCCGTTGCCCGGTTCGGCGGCTACTGGAAAGCACTCTCACAAGAACGCGAGCGAGAACCGTCCTCTGTCGTGCGGACGTCCGTCGATGCTATGAGACTGGAGTCGGCACCCTTCGGATTCCACCAAAGAATCTACGGCCTGACCAAGGACGACCTGTATGTCGGCATTTATGAAGTTGCCGATCTTTGGAACTCGCTGTCCCTCAGCGCCCCCAGTGCTGAGCCCCGGTTCGCTAGCGGTTTGATAGTTGGATACAACCACCCCTTCCCCCGAATCACTTTCGAAGGAGTTAATCTCGACGTCGTTGTGGGAAGCATGTGGGCGACGCGAAACTTCGGCCTGACTTTAACTAGTGGGAGGATCGGCTACATCGAGTGGTCCGGCGGCGGCTCAGACGGGCCCGGGAGCACAAGCAAGCTTCTCGAAGCCAGCTTGAATTTCGAGCTCACGATGGACGGACTCGTGTTGAGCTACTCAGCGTTACCGGAATCGTCTGCGCGCGGAGCACTAATTGGCGAAATCACGATTCCCTGGGAGGTGCTGACTATCCGCTCACCCTTGTTCGTAAGACACCGAGAAAAGCTGTTGGCAGGCAAGCCACAATTCGGTTCGTAATGGGCGAATGGCTTCCACTGCGTAGCGCCGAACATTCGGGCACGCAAGTACTCATTTACGCAAGCCGTAGCGACGGCTGAGCGACAGACATGTTCGTTGGCAAGATCGAGTAGCTTCTGGACGCTTATACGGGCGTGCGTTCGACGCGGCATTCTCCAATTCGCCCAACGCCGCTAACACCCTCGGGGCAGGGGCGCCGAGCTCAGCGACTAGGTCCGGCTCAGCGCTTCCTCATCGGCGGCAACATTCTTCTGCACGGCGAACTGGGTCCGGTGCAATTCCTCGTACCGCCCACCCATAGCCAGCAGTTCCTCGTGGGTACCGCGCTCCACGATCGAGCCGTCCTCAACCACGAGGATCAGGTCCGCGCTGCGGATGGTGGAGAGGCGGTGCGCGATCACCATCGCCGTCCGTCCCTCAAGCGCCTCGCTGAGCGCCGCCTGCACGGCGGCCTCAGACGTCGAGTCCAGCGCCGCTGTCGCCTCGTCGAGGATGACGACGCGCGGCTGGGCGAGCAGGAGCCTCGCGATGGTCATCCGCTGGCGCTCACCTCCGGACAGCCGGTAGCCCCGCTCTCCGACCATGGTGTCCAGCTGGTCCGGCAGGGACCGGATGAGCGGCTCCAGCCGCGCACGGCGGACGGCGTCCCACACCTCGTCGTCGGACGCCTCCGGCCTCGCGAGGCGCAGATTGGAGAGGATGGTCTCGTGGAACAGGTGGCCGTCCTGCGTCACCATGCCCAGGCTGTGCCGCATGGAGGCGAAGGTGACATCGCGGACATCCGTCCCGGCGAGGCGTACGGCGCCGCTGTCGACGTCATACAGGCGCGAGAGGAGCTGCGCAATCGTGGACTTGCCGGCACCGGACGTACCAACGAGGGCAACGGTCTGCCCCGGCTCGATCCTGAAGGACACGCCGTGCAGCACCTCCTCGCCGCCGCGGGTGTCCAGCGTGGCAACCTCCTCGAGAGAGGCGAGGGACACTTTGTCCGCGGACGGGTAGGCGAAGTGGACGTTGTCGAACTCGACGGACACCGGGCCTTCGGCGACGGCCACGGCGTCGGGCTTCTCCTTGATGAGCGGGTCGAGGTCCAGCACCTCGAAGACACGCTCGAAGCTGACCACCGCGCTCATGATCTCCACCCTTGCGTTTGCGAGGCTGGTGAGCGGCGCGTAGAGGCGGGTGAGGAGGAGCGCCAGGGTGACCACGTCACCGGTATTCAGCTGGCCGGCCAGTGCGAGGGAGCCGCCGAGCCCGTACACGAGCGCGAGGGCGAGAGCGGAGACGAGCATCAGTGCGGTGAAGAAGACGAACTGCAGCATCGCGGTCCGGACCCCGATGTCGCGGACGCGGGCGGCGCGGACGCGGAACTCCTCGGCCTCTTCGTCGGGCCGGCCGAACAGCTTGACGAGGGTGGCGCCGGGCGCCGAGAAGCGCTCGGTCATCTGCGTGCTCATGGCGGAATTGTGATCGGCGGCCTCGCGGCGCAGCGCGGCGAGGCGGCTGCCCATGCGGCGTGCGGGTACCAGGAAGATGGGGAGCATGATCACGGCGAGAACCGTCACGAGCCAGGACGTGCTGAGCATGACGATAAGGGTGAGGACCAGCGCCACGAGGTTCGTGACCACGCCGGACAGTGTGCCGCTGAAGGCCTGCTGAGCGCCGATCACATCGTTGTTGAGGCGGCTCACGAGGGCGCCCGTCCGCGTGCGGGTGAAGAACGCGATCGGCATCTTCTGCACGTGGTTGAAGACGGCGGTGCGGAGGTCGAGGATCACGCCTTCGCCGATCCGCGCCGAGTACCAGCGCGTCACGAGTGACACGGCGGCGTCGGCCACGGCCACGAGGGCGATGACGACGGCGAGCCAAACGATCGTGCTGACCGCACCCTGGGCGACGATGACGTCGACCACCTGGCCGGCGAGTACCGGCGTCGCGACCGCGAGGAAAGCTCCCACGGTGGAGAGGGTGATGAAGATCAGCAGCTTGGACCGGTAGGGGACCGCGAACGTCAGGATCCGCCGAACGGACTCACGGGAGAAGCCGTGCTTGCCGTCCCTGGCGGTAGAAATCTTGTACAGCGAGCTCCAGGCCGCGCCTTCCATGCTCATTGAGGTTCCTTCCGTGGGCAACAGTCCAGCTTAGATGGCGGCTTGCCCGAGCTCGGGTTCTCCCCAGCGGCGAAGGTTTTGCTGAGGGCGACGATCGCTGGCTTCGTTTCAGAGGTAATGGGCCAACTGCTCGGTTCATGCTCAAGCGATGTCTCGACAACAACATGCAGCCGCCTCTCGTTGATTTCTCAGTGCAGTCTTAGGCACCCACTGTCCGGGGGCGAGTCCTAGCCGTCGGAGGAGTGGTTAGCCGGCAGGTCGCCGTCCGGGGTGACTGCAGCATGTAGTCACCAAAACGCCGCCAAGAATTGGTCGCAGTTCTCGCGCACCACGCTGGCGTTGGCATGCTGCAGCATGAGGAGGTCATTGTGGCCGAAGTCGGCGGGCAAGCGCTCTCCGAAGTCTTGGCCACGTAGCTGGTCGCAAAGCGGCGTATACGACGCCGAGCTCTCCGATTGAAAATATTTGTTGCGAGACCTTGGTCATTTTGATACTGTCGAACCGGTTCGAGTCGAACCGGTTCGAAACAACGTCAATGGAGACCTCATGGCAACAATCGGAGACGTGGCACGTGTTGCGGGTGTGTCACGGAGCACCGCGTCCTACGCGCTATCCGGCAAACGATCTATTTCCGCGGAGGTGCGTGAAAAGGTCGAGCAGGCCGTGCGCAGTCTGGACTACACGCCGAATGCTGGAGCGCGAGCGTTGGCGACCTCGCACACCAAGGTGATCGGTCTGCTGGCTCGTTTCCTCGAAGACGAGTTCGCACCTGCGATGCTGCAGTACATTCTTGGAGTCACCAATCGTGCGCGTGAGTGCGGGTACGACACACTTCTACTCACGGACGAGGATGGCGTCTCAGCGCTCAGGCGCATCTCAGATTCACGGATGGTCGACGGCTTCATTCTGCTGAACGTCGCCGAGAACGACGACCGCCTCGGTATTCTTCGCGATGCCGCTCAGCCGGGTGCCCTGGTCGGACTGCCGGGTGACGCCAGCGGCATCGACGTGTTTGACCTCGACTTCGCGGCCGCGGGGCGCTTGATGGTGGAGACGCTGCACGAACTGGGACACCGGAGCCTCATTCTGGTCTCACAGCCCGAGCATGTGCTCGAGCGAGGGGGCGCCTACGTGTCTCGGCTGGCAAATTCTGCGCAGGATCGGGCGGCGGAACTCGGTGTGGAACTCCACCATCATTTCGCCCCTTCCAGCCAGCCGCAGATCGGATCCGAGCTCGCCCGACTTCTCGATGCTCACCCCAGCGCGACCGGCCTGCTGCTAAACAACGAGGCCGCGGCCGCGGCGCTGCCGAGCGTGCTGCATTCCCGGGGATTGTCGGCCCCGGCAGACATCTCTGTTATCGGCCGCTATTCCGACGACTTCGCCCGCACCTTCTCGCTTCCCTATACGGCGATCGACAGTGCCGCCGACGAACTCGGTCGGCGGGCTGTCGAGCGCCTCGTCTCTCGCATCGAAAGCAACGCCGATGCGCTAGCACCGATCGTCGATCTGATCACACCCCGCATCGACGACCGCGGCAGTACCGCCGTGCCGCCGACCCGTCACTGACCAACACCAAGAGATCCGGTATCCCGGACACGTTCAAGGAGGAACACATGTTGAGCACCGCGTTTCGAAAGCCCATAGCCATCGCCGTCACCGCCATCGCGCTCGGAGCCCTCGCGGGCTGCTCGGGTGCGGGGGATGCCACGCTGAGTGACGCGGCTGGGGGCACCTACACCTGGTGGGATCCGTATCCCCAGCATGAGGAGGGCTCAGACTGGGCTAATCGTGTGCAGACCTGCGGCACGGATGCCGGAGTCACCATCCAGCGCACCGCCTACGACACGACGTCGTTGACGAATCAGGCGCTGCTCGCCGCGCAGGAAGGCACTTCTCCCGATGTGATTCTGCTCGACAACCCCGCAGTATCCACGCTCGCCGACACGGGGATGCTGACCACCACCGACGAGCTCGGCCTGGACACATCGGCCGTCGATGGCAACCTGCTGGCCGCGGGGGAGCTCGACAGCGAGGACTACGGAGTGCCGGTTGGCGCCAACACGCTCGCCTTGTATTACAACGCCGATATTCTGACGGCTGCCGGAATCGATCCCGCCGGCATCACGAGCTGGGCGTCGCTGACTGATGCACTCGCCAAGGTCACGGAAGCTGGCAACAAGGGCATCACGTTCGCGGGCATCAACACCGAAGAGGGGTCCTTCCAGTTCCTGCCGTGGTTCTGGGGCTCCGGCGCAGAACTCAGTAAGCTCGATTCCCCGGAGGCTGTCAGCGCTTTGACGCTGTGGACGGACTGGGTCGACAAGGGCTACGCACCGCAGTCGGTGATCGGCAACTCGCAGAATACCAGCTGGGAGGAGTTCATCACCGGCAACTTCGCCTTTGCCGAGAACGGCACCTGGCAGGTCAACAGCGCCGCCGAGCAGCCCTTCACCACCGGTGTGATCGAACTGCCCGCCGTCGATTCTGGGGTGGCCCCTGCCCCGACTGGAGGCGAGTTCATCACCACTCCGGTGCAGAAGGACACGGCACGCTACGAGACCACGAAGAAGATCGTTGACTGCATGACGACTCCGGAGGGTTTTGTTGAGACGGCCAACACGTTCGCCTACTACATCCCGCCGACCAGCGATGGTCAGGACCAGCTGCTCGAAGAGCACCCGGAGCTTGACACCTGGGTTTCAGCCGTCAAGGCTGCCAAGGGCCGCACCAGCGACAACCTGGGAACCGACTACCCGCTGATCTCCGAGCAGCTGTGGACCGCGGTTCAGAGCGCCCTCTCGGGTGCCTCCTCGCCCCAGGATGCGCTGGCCGCCGCCCAAAAGGCCGCCGTTTCGGCGACCGACGGCGACTAGCACCCCAAGGTGCCGGGGCGGGCGCAGCGCCCGCCCCGGCTTCTGATCCTTGGGCGCCTGGCGCCCGGCACCCCTAACGAAGGAATCATGATGACAATCTCCGCGGCGCCGGCTGCAGTGCTGGCACCCGAGCCCACGCCGGGCGCCCCTCGCCCCAGGCGTCCACAGGGCAGCGGGGTAAGCGGCTCTCGATGGGTCGCGGTCGCATTCGCGGCACCCCTGCTGGTCTACCTGCTCATTTTCTACGCGTATCCGTTGATCCGCAGCATCGACCTCAGCATCCACGACTACGACGTGCGCGCCTTTGTTCAGGGAAACGCCGACTTCGTCGGGCTGAAGAACTACATCGACGTTTTCTCATCGCCCCTGTTCGGGCAGGCAGCCTGGAACACTGTCGTCTTCGTGTTCGGCTCGCTGATCTTCCAGTACGCGCTCGGACTGGCGCTGGCGGTTTTCTTTCGCGGCAGCTTCCGCCTGAACGGCATTCTTCGGGCGCTGTTTCTCGTGCCGTGGCTCCTGCCCCTGATCGTCTCGGGATCCGCTTGGGCCTGGATGCTCAACAGCGACAACGGGATTGTCAATGCGTTTCTTCAGACGTTCGGTATCGGACAGATCAACTGGCTGACGTCGCCTGACACGTCATTGCTCGCCGTGGTGATCGCGAACATCTGGCTAGGCGTTCCCTTCAACCTCGTCATTCTCTACTCCGGCCTGCAGAACATCTCTGCCGATCTGTATGAGGCAGCAGCGTTGGACGGCGCCGGACCGTGGCGTCAGTTCTGGAGCATCACCTTCCCCCTCCTTCGCCCGGTGTCGGCGATCACGCTGCTCTTGGGTCTCGTCTACACCCTGAAGGTGGTTGACATCATCTGGATCATGACCGGCGGTGGCCCGGCGAACTCCACCACCACACTGGCGATCTGGTCGTACCGTGAAGCCTTCGGAACGGGCCAGCCCGATCTCTCACCCGCTGCCGCCGTCGGCAATATCCTCATCGTTATCGCGCTGGTCTTCGGGTTCGTCTACCTGAGAATGCAGCGACGTCAGGAGAACTCATGACCGCCCGCCGGCCCTGGTGGAAGACGGCTCTCGGCGTCCTCTTCACCGCTCTGATGCTGTTCCCGGTCTATTGGATGGTCAACGTATCGTTCACCAAGACGGCGGACCTGCGGCTGAGCCCACCCCATCTCTTTCCCCTCGATCCGACCCTCGACGGCTACATCGAGGTGCTGCGGCAGCAACTGCCGAACCTCGGTACCAGCTTGCTCATTGGGTTGGGTTCTGTCGTCTTGACCGTGGTCATCGCGGCTCCGGCCGCATATGCGATCTCGCTGTTGAACCTGCGTGGCGGCCGCACCCTCAACTTCGTGCTGCTGGTGGCGCAAATGATCCCTGGTGTGGTTATGGCAATGGGCTTCTACGCCATCTACGTGCGGCTGGGCCTACTTAACAGCGTGTGGGGACTGATCCTCGCCGACTCGACCGTCGCGGTTCCGTTCGGCGTGCTGCTGTTCACCGCCTTTATGAGCGGTCTGCCTCGCGAGCTGCTCCAGGCGGCGCGAATGGACGGTGCCAATGCGTGGCGCACCTTCACCGCCGTGGTGATGCCGTTGAGCCGCAACTCCGCGATCACGGTTGCGCTGTTCGCGTTCCTCTGGGCATGGTCGGACTTCGTCTTCGCCTCGACCCTGGCCCGCAACTCGGCGTTGAAGCCGGTCACCCTCGGTATCTACTCGTACATCGGCAACAACACCACCCAATGGAACGCCATCATGGCCACCGCCGTCGTGGCCTCCATCCCGGCCGCGATCCTGCTCATCGTCGCCCAACGCTACGTAGCCGCCGGCGTCACCGCCGGCGCAGTGAAGGATTGACCCCGTGACCCTGACCGCTTCACCAACAACCGAAATCCTCCGCCCGATGGCTGGCCCGGTTGAACCCGCCACGACCACCCGCCACGGCGTCGGTGTCGCCGACGTGAGCCTCTGCCCCTCGGGATTCTGGGGGAGCCGTCAGACCGTCAATGCCACAGCCACCCTGCGACACTGCCTGGAATGGATGGAGCGCCTGGGCTGGATAGAGAACTTCGATCGCGTCGCCAGCGGTGAGACCACGGTGACCCGGCCAGGATGGCAGTTCTCGGATTCAGAGATCTACAAGCTGCTGGAGGCAATGGCGTGGGAGCTCGGCCGAAGCCCTGACCCGTCGCTGGCTGCAGCATTCGAGGCGCTGGTGGAGCGGATCGGCGCGGCCCAAGACGACGACGGCTACCTGAACACGGCGCACGGACATCCGGGGCTGCCGTCGCGGTACTCGGACATGGCGATGGGCCATGAACTCTATAACACCGGTCATCTGCTGCAGGCCGCCGTCGCGCGACTCCGTACCGGGCACGACGATGGGCTCGTGCACATCGCACGACGCGCGGCCGACCAGGTCTGCGCGGAATTCGGGGCGCACGGCCGCGAGTCGGTCTGCGGTCACCCCGAAATCGAGGTGGCGCTCGTCGAAGCGGGGCGCGCATTCAGTGAGCCTCGCTATTTCGAGCAGGCCCGTGTGTTCATCGAACGGCGCGGACATGGCACCCTCCCGGTACGGCCGCTCCTGTCGGCGGAGTACTTCCAAGACGACATCCCCGTGCGGAAGGCAAACGCGCTGCGCGGGCACGCCGTGCGGGCGCTCTATCTTGCGGCCGGCGCCCTCGACGTGGCCACCGAGACCGATGATCAGGAGCTGACCGAGGCCGTCACCCGCCAGTGGGAGAACACTGTCGCCCGTCGCACCTATCTGACGGGAGGCATGGGCTCCCGGCACCAGGACGAAGGCTTCGGCGACGATTGGGAGCTGCCGGCCGATCGCGCATACTGCGAGACCTGCGCCGGCGTCGGTTCGGTCATGCTCGCCTGGCGGCTGTACTTGGTGACGGGCGATTCACGCTACCCGGATCTGATCGAGCGGACTCTGTTCAATGTCGTGGCCACCTCCCCGAGCGAGGACGGCAGATCGTTCTTCTACGCCAATCCGCTGCACCAGCGAGAGCCGGGTGCGGTTGCGAGTGACGGAGTTAACACGCGGGCCGAGGGCGGGGTGCGGGCTCCGTGGTTCGATGTCTCGTGCTGCCCCACCAACGTCGCCCGCACCATATCGTCGCTGGGTTCGTACGTCGCCTCCGTCGACGACCGCGGGATATCGGTGCTCCAGTACGCGGCCGGTGAGATCCGAGCGGGCGGGTTTGTTCTGCAGGTGGAGACCCAGTATCCCGACGAGGGCACGGTGCGCGTGCGCGTCCTCGCTGCGCCCGCGTCAGAGTCCCGACTTCGCCTGCGAATCCCTGGCTGGGCCGCCACTGCGACGCTGGCGGTGAACGGCGACGATGCGGTCAGCGTCGCACCCGGCTGGGCCGACATTCGACGCACGTTCGAACGGAATGATGAGGTCATCCTCGAGTTGCCCCTCGCTCCGCGTCTCACATGGCCGGATTCCCGCATCGACGCCGTGCGCGACACGGTGGCCGTCGAACGGGGACCTCTTGTGCTGTGCGTGGAGTCGACGGATCTGCCCACGGACGTACGCATCGAGGAGCTCCGGCTCCAGCCCGATCTGGGCCTGTCCGCCCATGCCGACGGGGCTCACGCTCACGGCACTATCGCCGTGCAAACGCCGGCCGCCGGGCCCCTTCCATTCGGCCCGACCAAGCCGCACTTCTCAGATCCGAAACGGGTTGAGATCACTTTCGTGCCCTACCACCGGTGGGCAGAGCGCGGCCCGGCCGCGATGCGCATCTTCCTACCGGTGGCCGGCTGACGATCGCCGCCACTGGCACCAACACTCTCATGGTCTACGACGTGGCCAGAGACACGACGGCTGTGACCTTCAGTATTGATTGACCACTTGCCCCGGGTCGCGTTCCGCCCTATCGGCGGAGCGCATCCCGGGGCATCCACCTCTAGGAGTACCGATCCCATGACAGTGCCCTCAGCGACTTCGTTCGACATCCGCGACATCCCTTTCAGCCGGCGTGGATCGTGGCTCGATATCTCACCGGTGGTGGGTCTCCACAAAGTGTGCGAGAAGCTGCATCTGGTTTCCCATCAAACCGGCATGCACGCGATCTTCGTCTTCGAGCCCTTGCAGCACGGCCTGCCCGTCGAGGCGATTGTTGAGGCGACGCCGACGACGTTGCGCTGGTCAACTCCGAGCGGTGTGATCGAGGCGGTCTTCGAGAGCGACAGCGTATTGCGGGTGCGTGGACGGGCGGCCGAGCTTCGGCTCGCGGATGCGACGCCTGAGCTGACCCCGTTCACTGGAACATACCTCTACACCGACCCGATCGACGGCGCGCCTGTCTTCACGTCGTATGAGACGGGCCGTCGTTACAGGGTCACGGCAGTTTCCGGCTCTCTCGCGATCACCGGAGCGGAAGCCCTGGGCGCCGGCGAACGCGCGGTGTGCACGAGTGGCCCGGAGTGGGAGATCGCCATTGAGGAGTTCGACGCAGCGCGGGCTCCCTACCGGCAGGCCCAGTCGTTCGAGGTCATCACAGTGGGCGTCGCGGCGGAATTTGACCACTACGTCGACAGCATCGCGTCCTGGCGAAGCGAGCGCACCCCCGGGGTCTCCACGGCCTGCTACGTGCTCTGGTCAGCAACCGTTGCACCGAGCGGGTTCCTCGCCCGGGAGTCGATCTTCATGTCGAAGCATTGGATGGACAAGGTCTGGAGCTGGGACCACTGCTTCAACGCGCTCGCACTGGCCCCCGGACTCCAAGAAGAGGCCATCGATCAATTCCGCGTCGTCTTCGACTTCCAGGACGCGACCGGCGCACTGCCCGACTCCATCACCCATTCGGAGGTGCTCTACAACTTCGTGAAGCCACCGATCCACGGATGGGCTTTCCGCAAGCTCCGTGCCACGCTCGAGCTACCGATCGAGGAGCGGACTCTGAACGACATCTACGACTCGCTCGTACGATGGACACGGTTCTGGCTCGATAGCAGGCGCGTTCCGGGGCATGTGTTACCCCATTACCAGCATGGCAACGACAGCGGCTGGGACAACTCGACGACGTTCGACCACGACCGCGTGATAGAGGCTCCTGACCTTGCGGCGTTCCTCCTGGTGCAACTCGACGTGCTCGCCGAGCTCGCCGCGGAACTGGGACGAAACGACGAAACGGACGAGTGGCGCCGCGAGGCGGACGTCATGCAGGGCGCCCTGCTCGAGTTGTGGGACGGTGACGTCTTCGTCGCGAAGGCGGCGACGAGCGGCCGCCTCAGCAAGACGACCTCGCTGCTGAACACCATGCCGATCGTCGCCGCCCGGCATCTGCCCGACAGCATCATCGAGAAACTCTCCGGGCGGATCTCCCGGCACGTGACGGAATTCGGTCCAGCCACGCAGCTGGTCGACAGTGAGGAGTACGAGCCGGACGGCTACTGGCGAGGGCCCATCTGGGCCCCTTCGACCGCAATCATCGAAGACGGTCTCCGGCAGGCTGGACAGGTCAGGCTCGCCGATCTCATAAGCGAACGGTTCCGCGGGCTGTGCGAGCGTTCGGGCTTCGCCGAGAATTTCGACGCTCTGACGGGCGAAGGTTTGCGCGATCGTGCCTATACCTGGACGGCGAGCTGCTACCTCACCTTCGCCCGGGAGGCCGAGGAGCGCACCCGGTTTCGCTGTTCGCAGTAGGTATTCACACCGCTCCACGGACTGTGTGCTGTCATCGCAGGTGCCGGCCTTGTTAGGTAGAGACGTGATGCCCATTCACCCGCGCGATGGAATTCCCGGAGAGGTGCCTCACTGTTGCACGGTCGTCGCTCGGTCGACGCTTGGTAAAATAGCGCGGGATCAGGAAGAGAGCGATTGCGATCGGGAGCAGTGAGATGGCTGCCCGGCGAGTATTGCGGCATGGCGTCCCCTGGAGGTGGTGACGTATTCTTTCCAATCCATGGATGCTTTGCTGAAGTGGCGCGCGCCGCGTTGGCGTTGAGACGCGCGCCACGGCTTAGGACGCCTGACCCGGGCGGGCTCCGCGGCGATTCGGTGGCTCAATCTCGGCCGCGTCAATGAAGGTTCGAGCGATCACACGTCCGCTGTTGTCGGTGAGCCAGAGGAGGAGACGCGCCGGACCCTCTGGTGGTGCAACAACGATTTGTACGGCCTCCGTCACGACGAACGGATTCACGACGACGTGTGCGGAAGAAACCGAACCGGGCAGGCTGGGAGCCGAGTCGGGCGAACGGGTGACCGCACGGAACGGGACTCCAGCAGCGACCCATACGGCGTGAAGCTGTGCTGTGACGGAGGTGACCGCGTGGTGCGAGACCCGCACGCCAATGCTGGTGACACCGGTCGGAACGGGGATATCGGCTCCCGCCCGCTCCGGGACGAGATCGACGATGAGGACGGTGTTGGCATTGGAGTCCGCAGGGTCGAGACCGCCCCAATCTTTTTGGCGACGGTCCCCGTCCACCAGGCCGGCGCACTCGTGTTCCACGTCAGTGAGCTCGGTGTAGACGTACCCGGCGAATCGGTCGTGGCGGCGCAGCTCTTGTGTCTGCCACCGCACATGCCAGGCGCGCTCGAGGCTAGTGAAGCCTTCTCCGAACTCGCTGTTGAGGATCGGGACGCCTGTGCGGGGGAACTCGGCGGTCCCGTACAGGCTCTTGTCGACCACGAAGTCGGGGCCGAGCTTCACCGGGAAGTCGTGGCGTTTGCCGGAAGCGAGGTCGGCGATGCTTTGTGCCCACGTTTCCGGGTCGGGCTCGTAGTAGTGCCAGTCGACGAGGTCGCTGCGCACATGCGACCAGCCCGAGTTTTCGACGATGGGGCGAGTGCGATCGATCGCGGCCAGAATGTCGTAGGCGGCCACCGCCGCAGCAGCGCGACTGCTACTGCCGGGGATATCCCAGTCCAGGCCCCACTCTTCGTTGTAGAGACCCCAAATGACGATCGACGGATGGTTGCCGTCCCGTTCGACCATCGGGCCGATCTGTGCGTCGAAGGCGGCGGCCGCCTCATCACTGTGCCGGCTCGGGCAGGCGGGTTCCGCCCAGACGAGCATCCCCATCTCGTCGGCGGCGTGAAGCCATCGTGGTTCCTCGAACTTCAGGTGTTTGCGTACCAGGTTGAACCCGAGTTCGCGGGCCAATGTGAGGTCATGCCGGAGGGACTCGTCGTCGGGTGCGGTGAGCCCCGATGTCGGCCAATAACCCTGGTCGAGGACACCGCGGACGTAGAGGCGTTCGTCATTGAGGTAGAGCTCTTCGCCGCGGACTTCGATGCTGCGTAGTCCGGTGCTGGCGATTACCAGATCTGCCTCTCGACCTTCAGCTGTCGTGATCTCGACCCGGTAGAGATGTGGGTCTGTCGGCGTCCAGATGCGTGGTTCGGCCATCTCGATGCGCCCGGATGCTCGCCCGTCAGAATCAGTGGTTAGCTCGACAGCCTCATACTGGCGGCCATCGACCACTCGCGCGGTGATGCGAGAGCCTGCAATGACGTCGCCGAGAACTTGAACTGATACGTCGATGCCGGTGCGCGAGTCGCCCCGCAGTTGCACCGAGTGAGCATAGGTGCGCCCACGGCCTTCGAGCCAGACACTCTGCCAGATGCCGGATGTAGGGGTGAAGGAGACGCCGTCATAGTCGTCTCGCGGGATGGAGCGCTGCTTTCCATGCACGAGTGCACGCTTGTCCGCCGGAGCGCTGACGTCGACCACGAGCTCTGCCGAACGGCCGGCGTGGAGGTGGTCGGTAACGTCGAATTCGAAAGAAGTGTAGCCACCGACGTGCTCTCCGACCAGATCACCATCGATGGAGATCGTCGCGCGATGCCAGACCGCACCGAAGCAGAGGATGATGCGCGAGCCGTCCCAGTCCTGCGGTGCGGTGATGCGACGGCGGTACGTCGCCGATTCGAGCCAGGTGCGCCCAATTCCGGAATCCGTGGTTTCCCAGGCGAAGGGCACGGTGATCGTCGCTTTCCCGTCGATGCTCGTGAAATCCCATTCTCCGTTGAGGCAGAGCCATCTGGCTGACCGGTCGAGGTCGGGCCGCGGGTATTCGCTCCGCGGCACCGCGGCGCGCGCCGAGTCGATGAAGGAGGGGACTGTTGTGTGCCCTGGGGTGGTGTTGGTCAGGAGAGTCATGGATGTTAGCCCTTCACGCTTCCAGCGAGGATTCCGTTGATGAAATGGCGCTGCAGTGCGATGAAGAGCACGAGCAGCGGGATGAGTGCGACAGAACTGGCGGCGAGAAGCTCGCCGGTGACGGTTGCATAGTCAGCGCCGATTCGGTTGCCGGTGATGTTCTGCGCCAGGGTCGAGAGAACGACCTGCAGTGTCGCCATCTGGTCGGAGCTGGCGATCACTACCGGCCAGACGAAGTCGTTGTAGATGTTCATGATGGTCAGCACGGCGAGGCCCGCGAGGCCGGGTCGGATAACCGGGAGCACTACTCGCCAGAAGATCCCGAATTCGCCACACCCGTCGACACGGGCGGCGTCGAGCAGCTCGTCTGGGACCGCTGAGATGACCTGCCGCATCCAGAAGATGGCAAATGCGTCGATTGCGCCGGGGAGGATCAGCGCCTGGTAAGTATTCACCCAGCCGAGCTCTTTCATCTCAAGAAGCAGCGGGATGATCAGCACAATGGTCGGGAGCATCAGCGTGATGAGCACTGTCCCAAAGATCAGGTTCTTTGCGGCGAAGTTATACTTTGCGAAGGCAAAGGCGGCGAGCGGGGCGAAGAACAGGGTGATTGCCCCCTTGATCAGTAGCACGATCCCCGTGTTGAGAAAGCCGGAGCCGATCGGAACATCGTGGAACATGGCGAGGTAGTTGTCGAGGTTGAACGTCGACGGATCGAAGCTCAGCGGCGATCGAATGATCTCGTTGGCGGGCTTGAACGCCGACAGTAGCGCCCAGAAGACCGGTGCTAGGAACCCGATGGTCAGCAGCGCCAGAAACAGCTGGGAGGCGATCGCAGGTCGAGGCCGGGATCGCGTTGGGGGAGTGGGTGTCGCCGCAACGCTCTGAAATGTGGGCTGGGTGAGTGTGGATGTGCTCATTGATCTAGTCCTTCGCTCGCAGCAGTCGCACGAACACGAGCGAGAGCGCCATGACGATGATCACGAGCAGGAACGAGTTCGCGGCACCTGTGCCGAGGTCTGCCCGGGTGATGTGGTTGTAGAGGTAGTAGCCGGCCGTCGTCGTTGACCCGTATGGGCCACCTTGCGTGACGACGAACGGCTCGGCGAACATCTGGAAAACGGCGAGCGTTTGGAGGATCACGGCGAACATGATTGTTCGGCGTAGCAGGGGCACGGTCATGCTCCAGAGCTTCCGGGCTGGCGACGCGCCGTCGAGCGATGCCGCTTCGTACACGCTCGCGTCGATCGATTGCAGTCCGGAAAGCAGGATGAGGACGATGAAGCCGGTTGTTTTCCAGATGAAAAGCAGGGCCAGCGTGGGCTTAGACCATTCGCTCGTCGTGAGCCAGCCAACGTCGGGGAGCCCGATGATGTTGAGCAGGCCATTGACGGCGCCGTAGTTCTGGTCGAACACGACAACCCAAATCTGGGCGATGGCGACCAGCGGGGTGACGAACGGAACGATGAAAGCGACCCGGTAGAAGCCCCGGAGGCGTAGTTTGGAGTTGTTGAGCAAGACCGCCGCCAACAGGGCGAGGACAAGCTGCACCGGGATGATCAGCATCCACAGGACCGAGGAATTGCCGAGCGAGCTCCAGAATCCGGCGTTACCGAGGAGGTAGGTGTAGTTGTCCCACCCGACCCACTCCGCAGCCCCGAAGCCGCGCCAGTTCGTGAAGCTGAGCCGGGCGGTGAAGATCAACGGGTAGATGCTGAAGGCAAGGAACACGGCTACGAACGGCGCGACGAAGAGGTACGGCGCTATGCGGCGTTTCGTCCTCGCGCTGGTCAGTGCGGTCATGGTCGGCTCGCTTTCTATCTGCGGAGTGGGTTGGGTTGGACGAACATGGGTGCTCTGTCTCTACTGCCGGTCGATGAGGTTTGACGTGATGTCAGTGGACGAGGTCTTGAGGACCTCCTGCGGTGTCATTTCTCCGTCGAGCATCCGCTGCAGGTTGTTCCCGAGATAGTCGACGGCTCCCGCCCACCACGACGGCGTGGGCACGGCTGGAGGAATCTCGGAGCTGGCCGCGGTGGCGACTGCCCAGAGGTCCTGGTTTCCGAGCTCAGGCACCGGTCCGAAGAGTGGAGCGGCCGGATCTGCGGCGGGTCCGTAGCTCGGAATGGAGGTGTTCAGTCCGGCCGGGTACACGTCGTTTGGCCCCCAGACAGCGGTGTATCCCGCTTCATCGAACATGAGGAACTCGTAGAAGAGCCACGCCAGTTCAGAGTTCTCACCGTCACGGGGAAGGACGAAGGAGGATCCTCCCATGGCGCCGCTCTGTGCTCCGCCATCTTCCCAAGCGGGCAACGGCATGGCACGCCAATCACCCGCGGTTTCGGGGAGAAGCTGCTGGGTGGCGAAGCTGAACCAAATCGCCCAAGGATAGAACACCTGGCTGCCGGATTCGAGCTGGGCGATGTCGGTGGGGTTGAGGTATTCCGCACGAGTCCCGAGTCCGTCTTTCTGGACCGTGTCGAGAAATGTCAAAATCTGCTCGTACTCCGGGGAGTCCAGGCGAAGCTCGCCTTCGGCATCGGCGACGCTCGTTCCGAGCTGGCTGGCGTACATCTCCAGCTGCAACTGCCCGAGGTACGCCGACTGCTCGAGGTGGATCGGCTGCGAGCCAGGCACTGCGGCCTGGTATTCGCGGGCTGCTTCGAGTAGGTCGTCATAGGTCTCGATCTGAGTGGGGTCGACGCCGGCGGCTTCAAGCGCCGCGGCGTTGTAGTAGAGCAGGCCGGGGTTGGAGTCGTAGGGGACGCCGTAGACACCTCCATTGATCGAGTTGACGTCGATCTTCTGCTCGGCGATGTCATCGACGTAGGGTGCGAGAACGTCGCTGACATCCCACAGCGAGTCGGCGAGACCGGCGACCTTCGCATCGTCGAGGAAGACACCATCGGGCACATCGGTGCCGGTGATGAGGGTGTTTTGAAGTTTTGCGTCAATGTCGACTGCTTCGTGGTTCACCGTGATGTCGGGGTAGACCTCGTTGAAATCGGCGATCGCGGCGTCGAATACTTCAAACAGGTCGCCGGACCGGTCCCAGATCGTGATCTCACCTGACGGGGATTTGTCGGAGGGAGCTTGAAGTCGGGCGCCGTCCGCATCTGCGGATGGCTCGTTGATGCTGGGTCCGCAGGCGGTGACGCCGAGGACGAGGCTGGCCGCGAGGCCAAGGACAAGGACGCGCCTGATGGGGGCTGGGCGTCGGGGCTGATGCTGTTGCAAGTGACACTCCTTTGTGACGGGTTCCCTGGGCGGCTTCATTCTCGCCGGTCGGAACGTCTGCGTTTGCCAACGTATGCAAACCGTAGCGCAACTTTGCTATCGTTGCAAACAGTAGAATCGTTACGAACGTCGGAGGGAGCAAACACATGCCAGCGACACTTCGTGATGTTGCCGAATATGCGCAGGTGTCGATGCGCACCGTTTCCAATGTCGTCAGTGGTTACACCCACGTAAGTGAGCGGATGCGCAAACACGTCCTCCAAGCCATTGACGAGCTGGGCTACCGACCCAATCCCGTCGCGAGGACCCTACGCACCGGCCGTACTGGGATGCTGGCCTTTGTCGTTCCTGAGATCGATGTTCCATACTTCAGCGCTCTCGCCCGTGACGTTATCGACGCTGCGGCTGAGGTCGGCTACCGGGTGATGATTGACCAGACCGGACACGACCACGACCACGAGCGCGATCTGCTTACTGGCAATGACCGAACGATGCTCTTCGACGGCATCCTGTTCAGCCCGCTCGTGACCAAGGCGGAATTGCTCGAGATGAACTCACCGACGCAGATGCCTCTGGTATTGCTGGGCGAGCATGAGTTCGACGGCCGGTACGACCACGTCGCGATCGACAACGTGCGGGCCGCTTACGATGCCGTGCGCCATCTGCTTGATACTGGCCGCACGCGGGTCGCCGCGATCGGCGCGCAGCCGCTAGAAGAGTACGCGACCCCGCAGCAGCGCACCGTAGGGTACGAGTTGGCCCTGCGCGAGGTTGGGATCGAGCCCGAGCAGCGGTACGCGCGACCCGCAGCGCACTACAGCCGTGCTGACGGTTACGGCGCCGCCGTGGAACTTCTCGCACTGGATGTGCGCCCCGATGCCATATTCTGCTTTTCCGATCTCCTGGCGATGGGCGCGATGCGCGCCGTCTTCGACGCCGGCCTTAGCGTGCCGCAAGACGTGGCCATCATCGGGATCGACAATATCGAGGAAGGCCGGTTCTCTCGACCCTCGTTGAGCACTATCTCTCTCGATACGTCCTTCATTGCCGAGCAGGCGATCGCGCGCGTAACCGCCCGAATCGAAACGCCGGACCTTCGACCGCGGCAAATCGTCGCGCCGCACACTCTTCGCATCCGGGAGAGTACCGCAAGCATCGAGCGATAGGGAATTTCGCTGAGCGCTTGCAACGTTGGCAATTTCCGGGCATTGTTGGGCGTGCGTTGGCGCGTAGCTCAAGCAAAGGATCACGATGACGCCGTCCGCCCGCCAACACGACCGACCGCTAGCACGCTGGCTCCTCGCCGCGCTCTTCAGCTGTTTCCTCTTGATAGGTTCGCTCGCTAGCCCAGTCGCACCCGCGACTGCCGCCCAGCCCGGCCAGGTTCTCTACTCGCCTAACCTCGCGACCTACCCCAGCGGCACCGCCGGATATCCCCGCGCGATTCGCATCGACAATGATGGGTCTTCCAGCGCGCAGACTCTACTCGCGACGTTCGCGAAGAGCGGACATAACGCACCCGGCACTCTCCCCATCTATCGGAGCACCAACGGCGGGACGAGCTGGAGCCAAGTCTCCACGATTTCCTCCAACACTCCCGGCTGGGACATTGAAGCACCCACCCTGTTCGAGGTGCCGAGAACGATTCCAGGGCTGAACCAGGGCGACATTCTTGCAGCCGGTACCTCCTGGAGCGTCGGCAACTACACGACCCAGAAGGTCGAGGTGTTCAAAAGCACCGACAAAGGTCTGACTTGGCAGTACCTGTCCAACTGCACCCAGACATTCGGGTTGCCCAACAGCTGGGGTCACGGTATTTGGGAGCCGACTTTCCTCGTAGCCGACGACAACACTCTTGCTTGTTTCATTTCTGACGAACGCCCCGCAAACTCAGCCACGAGCAACCAGATCATCGGGCACTACACTTCCACCAACGGCGGTGTCTCATGGAACGGGACAATCACACAGGATGTCGCATTCCCGAGCGACAACCTGCGACGCCCGGGCATGCAAACATTCGCAGAATTGCCCAATGGTCAGTTCGTGATGTCCTACGAGATGTGCCGCGACGCCACGAACGCCGACCATACGTGTGAGGTGTACATCAAGTTCAGCGCCGACGGGCTGAACTGGGGTCCGCTCGACACGCCAGGCACACTGGTGACCACCTCGGACGGACGCGAACTCCTACACACCCCTTACATCTCGTGGATATCAGGCGGTGGGGCCAACGGCACCATACTCATCTCCGGGCAGCGAGTCGTCTCGGGCCCGACGGGGAACAAGACCGTCTTAGCGGAGTCGGGGTCGGTACTCTTCCAGAACACTAACCTTGGGGCCGGCCCTTGGACCGAGCTGGAAGCGCCTGTGACTGTTAATCCCACCGGCGGTTATGCCGCTGGTGTGCCCGCATGTCCTGGTTACTCGACACCCGCAATCCCGCGCGAAAACGGCACCAGCTTCGTTTACTTCGCCGCAACACTTCGACAAGGCACCACGCAATGCGAGCTCAAGGTGGGTATCGGCGCACTACCCGGCCCGACGGGTGCAATCAGCGGCCCCGGCGGAAAATGCGTCGACGTCGACACTAACACCGCCGATGCCGGGCGTGCCGTGCAGCTGTACACCTGCGGCGTCGCCACCGGGCAACGCTGGTCCGTCAGCGCTGACGGTACGATTCGCGCCTTCGGGAAATGCCTCGACGTAACCAACAACGGAACCGCGAACTTCAGCCCGGTACAGACCTGGGATTGCATCGCCGGAGCTGGAGCGCAGCAGTGGATCCCACAGACGAACGGAAGCTTCCGCAATCCGCAGTCAGGCAGATGTCTTGACCTGCCGCAGGGCAACCTCGCGGACGGTACCGATCTGCAGATCTACGACTGCAACGGACTCTGGACGCAGCGATGGACAGTGCCATCCTGACCTAAGAGCGGCGCGGGCTGTTGCCCGCGCCGCGCTCCTTTCATTTGAAACAAGGGAATTCGCGGGTTTTCGGGGACATCCGGTAACGACCAAATTTAGGCCAGAACCTTCGGGGGGTCACAGGTTCAGATCCTGTCAGCCCGACCAAAGGGCCGTTCGCGAGACTCTTCACGAAACGGTCCGGTCGTAACAAAAGAAGTCTCTCCTGAGGAATCTCGGGAGCGATTTTCTGTTTCTGGATCATTTTCGTGAAAGGTTCATGCGAGTCGCGCCTGTCTCGTGCAAGGTGCGTCTGAGATCATCTTCGAGTTGTTTAAGAAGAAGGGAAGGGTCGGGAGTGATCAGCTGTTTGAGCTGCTCAATTGTGTCCACCAACCAAAGTTTGCAATTACTTATCCCCTCGATCAATCACGTGGCTCACGCGGACGCACCCTCGATGCCAAAATCGCTCAGCCGCAACTCGACCCCATGAGCTCAACCCGGTTCTCCCCATCGGGGTATGTCAAGCCGTTGTAGCTTGACCCGTAGACCACCAACGCTTCCGCAGCGAGCCGCCTCGCCGTCGCCAGTTCCTCATCGCTGCCGAACCTGTACGACTTCACCTTCGTGCGCAATTCGACCGCCGCGCTGACACCGAAAGCCGTGAACTTGACCGAGTAATATGACTCGCCACCCACGGGGTCAGTCACTTGCGAAGAGAGCGATTCGAACGGGATCTGACGATCGCCCCAAGTCAGAATGAACCCGTCACCGGGTATGCGCCCCATTTTCGCGGCACGGTACAACGACACATCCCGCTCGTGGTCAACCACGATCTACTGCATCACACCCAGGTACGGGCTAAACCACGGCTCGACTCGAAACATAACTCCCCAACCGTGCCGATATTCGACAACACCTACTCTGAAAAACTCGGCCTAACTCTGACGTGAGCGATGTCGCGGTCGACGTAGAGGGACGGGCCTGCGGGCTAGTTTGGAACTCCAACACGGGTCCTCAACCGCCATCCGGGTGAAGGCATCGTGCGTATGTGATGACGGTCAAGGGGCCCTCATCAGGGGTGGGGATCTCGAAGTTATCGAAGTAGGCGGCCGCCAAATGATCGGGCAGCTGAACGTCATTCGCTTCTTGTCCCGCTCGAGCACAGATACGAGCCAGGACCACACTTCGTGGCGTCGCGAGATAGAACGTCTCCGGCTCGATACCCAACGGACGGATGACGGCACGGTATTCCTCGCGCATGCGCCGTGACCAAAAGGAATAGTCCAGCACCACATCTGAGTGGGTGCTCACGAGGTCGAGAAGCTTCTGCACCAGGTGGCTCTCGATCTCGCGCCTGACATCTTCGGCCAAGGGTTGGGAACGAATCCCCAGGCGCCAAGCCTCCTCGTCGAAGGACAGCCGTGACATGCCGCCGGACTCTAGTTGGCGAGCAACCGTGGACTTGCCCGACCCAGCCGGGCCACACATGAAGATGACACGGGTCATGCCGTCGATCCTATGTCGCCCGCCCCACTTCTTAGAGGCGCAATACGCCCGAGCGCCTAGGCGAGCCAGTGCCGCGGCCGACTGAGGGCAGCCGGCAGGACGGTTGTGTCGTCGCCCTGAGCTGCATCGACTTGTAATTGTGTGAGAAACAGAGCACCCGATAGATCCGCACCCTCGAGCCGCGCGTCCCGCAAATCTGCACCGAGCAAGTCGACCCCCGCCAGATCGCCTCGTCGAAGATCCGCGGCGATGAGGTAGGCACCGCGGAGATCAGCTCCGCACAGACGAATCGATCGCAAGTCGCGGCCGACCAGGTCCGCTGACGGATGCAGGTCGTCGCTCAGGTCGGCTTCGGCACCAGCGGCATAGCCGCCGCGCGCCTCCTCGCTCACATCGATCAACGTTTGCCGGACCTCTAAGCGAATCCGCTCGACATCAGTCGCGAGTATCTCTGACGCATCGCCGTCCAGGGCTCGCAGGATTTCGCGTCGAAATTGGGCCACCGGCCCTGAGAGCTCCGAGGCGGTTGCCCGTTCGGCGGCTTCGGCGAGGTACCAGAGCATCTCGTGCAGCTGCCGGACGACGGCAAAAGTACTGAACATCTCGGCGCTCGTGTCGGGGCGTTCCCTCCAGCTTGTTCCGCCAAACAGCTTCTGCGACACGTATTGGCCCGCACCGAAGCAATCGAATACGGTGCACCCGCGAAAGCCCCGTGCTCGCAAGGAGTGGTGGATGGAGCAGGAAAAATCGTCTGCCAAATTCAGGCACGGGGTGCCCGCCGGCTTGTTGATCGGAAAGTCGGCGGACCTTTGAAAGCCGAAAGCTGTGCAGCAGAGTGCGAAGCAGTCAGCGCAGTTCGCGCGGAGGGTTGAGCGGTCGTCAGTGCTCGCGTCGGAAGAGTCGGTGGACGTCATGAGTGAACGGTCTTTTCTAAGGTGGTTTCGAGAGGGGGCCAGGGTGCAGGGGAACTCCGCAAGGAGCTCCCCTTCCGGGCGCACGAAATCACCGTCCCTCGTTCGAGGAGCGAGCTGGTGTCGCTGAAAGGTCTCTGGGTCACAGAGAGGAAGTAAGTATCACTGATGGCAGGCTAACGCCTTGCGCCCTTGGCGGGGACGCGGACGCCGGTAAGCCCATCGTCTATGACGGGCTGCGGCATCGAATGGGGGACATATGACAAGCCCGCTTGACACGAGCCGGATTGTAAAGCACGCTTGTCATATGGAATCCCAGGTAAGAGCAAGGCGTCAAGCCGCTGGCCTCTCCCAGGCCGCCCTTGGCGAAGCCTTGGGGGTTTCTCGTCAGACCATCAACGCCATCGAAACAGGGCGTTACGATCCGTCGCTAAGTCTTGCCGTTCGCGTAGCCCGTTTCTTCGAGTCCACCGTTGAGGAAGTGTTCCACATTGAATCCCACTAAGCGCTTGCCCATCTCGACCGTCAATATCGCCTTGGCCGGCACGCTCTTGGCTGGCGCGATCGCGACCGCTCTCACACACAACTGGTTCGCCGCGTTTGTCTTCGTCGCCGGCGGTGCCGCGGGCCTCGGTGCTGCGCTTTACGCGCGCCGCCCGGACTCTCGCGACATCACCCGGCTGAACGCCATCGAGTACCGAGACGAACGAGACCGCCTCCTGGCCAAGCAAGGGTTTGCCGCTGTCGGTGCCGCTGCCTTGATGCTCTCCATCCTTGAGTTTGTGCTGGCCCTGGTTTTCAACCAGCTGGTTGCACTGGCCGCCGCACAGGTGGTCGCCTTGTGCATCGTGTGGGGCATGGCCAACTCGATCGCCGTGCGGCGCAGTTAGACGCTGCCGAGGCGGTCAAGTCGGCACGCAGCGGGTCCTTAGACCCTCTCGCCACGGCGAATTCTCGTGAAAGAGTGCAGTTGCAACTCTTTACCGTCTGACCACAGGCGTATCTGCGAGAGGGAATCCATGGCCGTCCCGAGCTCCAAGGCAGATCTTGTGGCCGCGATCGGCACCACGTTCGCCCAGCTCGAATCCGATCTCGATCGGGTCCCACCGTCGCTCGTCTACGACCAGGTCCTTCCGGGGCATGCGAAAAACACGATGATGAGTCCTGCAGAACTGGTTTCCTACCTGATCGGCTGGAACGAGCAGGTCGCCACCTGGCACGCACGCCGCGCAGCCGGGCTACCCGATGAATTGCCCGCCGCCGGCATTAAATGGAACGAGCTTGGCTTGCTCGCCCAGCGCTACTACGACGCCTACCGCGACGAGACGTGGGACGAGCTCAGGGCCCACCTGGTCGGTGCCAAGGACAATCTCCTGGCACTCATCGAGGACTACACCGACGCCGACCTGTACGGGCGCCAGTGGTACGGCAAATGGACCATGGGACGCATGATTTCGCTGAACTCATCCTCGCCCTATATGAACGCCCGCGGACGCCTTCGTGCTTGGCTCCGGGCTGCACCCCTCACGCCCCCGAACTAGGCGCCGGGCTCCTGCTTGAGCCCTTGAACCGCTTGTCCCAAGTCGTCACGCACCAGCTCGGCATCAAATCCGGGGAGCGATACTACTGTGGCCGTATGTCTACAATCGATCCGCTGCCCGACCACCCCGCTCCGGATAACCCGTCCGGGAAGCTGATTCTCTTGCGCCACGGGGAAACGGATTGGTCGAAGAGCGGCAAACACACTGGGCTCACGGATGTTCCGCTCACGGCCCGGGGAGAGGAACTTGCCCGCGGCGCAGGCAGGTTGGTGGCCGACTACGATTTCTCGCTCGTGCTGACGTCGCCGCTGCAGCGTGCGCGACGCACTGCCGAGCTCGCAGGCCTGCATGCCGACGTCGATCCGCTTCTCGTCGAATGGGACTACGGCGGGTACGAGGGGCGAACGACGCGCGACATCCGCAGCGAGCTCGGCTACAACTGGAGCGCATTCACCCACGGCGTGATTCGTGGTGACACGCCCGGTGAGACGGTCGAGGAGGTCGCCGCCCGCGCATCGCGGGTGCTCACGCGGGTGCTGCCTGCGATGGTGGAGGGAGATGTCGCCCTGATCGCGCACGGCCACTTCCTGCGCATCCTGACCGCCGTGTACCTGAGATTGGCCCCTCGATTCGGTGCTCAAATCACGCTGGATGCTGGATCGGTCTCCGTGCTCAGCTACTACCGTGAGCAGCCCGCCATCTTGTCGTGGAACTACGGAGCCGAACTGCCCATGGAGCCCTCCGAGTCTTAAGACACCAGAACCACCGGGTAGGACCTGGGTTTTCGTTTGCGGGGCCTGTTCGTCATACTTGCGAGGTGGATTCTGTGAATGAGTGGTTGCTGACGTGGGGCGACAATCTGTGGACGTGGATTGTGTTGCCGGTTGTTGTGGGTCTAGGGATCTACTTCACAGTCCGCTCAGGGGTGGTGCAGTTCCGTCTCATTCCGGAGATGTTCCGTACGCTGACCGATAAGACGCCTCAAACGGCGGCGGGTGAGCCGCAGTCGATCTCGGCATTCCAGGCCTTCACAATCTCGGCGGCGTCGCGAGTGGGAGTCGGCAATATCGCCGGTGTCGGCACGGCGATCGCGGTCGGAGGACCCGGGGCGGTGTTCTGGATGTGGATGATGGCGTTCGTCGGGGGAGCGTCGAGTTTCATCGAGTCCTCGCTGGCGCAACTCTTCAAGGTGCGGGACGCCGAGGGCTTTCGCGGTGGGCCCGCTTATTACATGGAACGTGGACTCAAGGCCCGCTGGCTGGGCGTGTGGTTCGCGGTCATCCTCATCGTCTGTTTCCCATTCGCGTTCAGCTCGTTGCAGGCCAACACGATCTCGGCGACGGTGACCGCGAGCATCGGCGGGGATGTGCCCTGGCTGCCGTGGGCGATCGGCGTGGGGATCGCGGTACTGACCGGCCTCGTCGTCTTCGGCGGAGTCAGGCGGATCGCCCACGTCACCCAGGTGCTCGTGCCCATCATGGCGCTCGCGTACCTCCTGCTCGGCCTCGTGGTCGTGGCTCTGCATCTCGACCGAGTCGGCCCGGTCTTCGCCGAGATCTTCACGTCGGCGTGGGGGTTCAACGAGGTCGTCGGTGCCGCGTTCGGGTACATCATCCTTACCGGTGTCAAGCGCGGCATGTTTTCCAACGAGGCGGGCCTGGGGTCTGCGCCGAACGCGGCGGCGAGTGCCGCGGTCACCCATCCTGTGAAGCAGGGACTCGTGCAGACCCTTGGGGTCTACTTCGATACCTTCCTGGTGTGCTCCATCACGGCGTTCATCATCCTCGTGTCGGTACCCGACCTGGCGGGAGCAGAACGAGGGATCGGTCTCACTCAGGGCGCGCTGGTGGGCACTCTGGGAGCGTGGTCGAACATCGCGCTGAGCGTGATCATCTTCATGCTGGCGTTCTCCTCGATCCTCGGCAATTACTACTACGGCCAGTCGAACATCCAGTTCATCACCAAGCGGCGCGGGGTGCTCACCGCGTACCGGGTGCTCGTCGTGGGCGCGGTGCTCGTGGGATCGGTATCGGGCGCCGACCTGATCTGGAACTTCGCGGACGGCGTCATGGGACTCATGGCACTCACGAATCTCATCGCCATCGGCCTGCTCTCCGGCATCGCGTTCCGGTTACTCAAGGACTACACCCGCCAACGACGAGAGGGCCGCGACCCGGTGTTCACCCGCGCGCTCTTTCCCGACGTGGCCGGCATTGAGTGCTGGGAGGACGAGTTCAGCGTCACCGGTCCGATCCGCGTGTACCCGACCGGCGGCCAGACCACCAAGCGCCGCGACGGCATCCGCACCCCGCGATAGAGCCTGCTCGTGTGCCTCGTCAGCGCACGCGCTGGGCGGAGAACTGCATGCGCGGATGAGCGTAGAAGCTTTGCGCCTGCACGAGCTGCAATTCTCGCTCGCCCGACTGATACGTCAGCTCGATGAGATCGAACACGCTGGACGCGGTGCGTTCCAGCGCCACAGCCGCATCACCTGTCGCGCGGTAGTGCGCCGAGAAGAGTGCCGCGGTGACGTCACCCGATCCGTTCGCTTTGAAAGGCAAATGGGGAGTCTGCACGACCCACGCGCCCGCAGCATCCACTGCGAGCATCTCGATGGTGCCGGCCTCGCGGTCGGGCCGCTCCACACTCGTCACGAGCACGGTGCTCGGTCCCATGGCCCGGGCGAGGTCGACGGAGTCGAGGGTCGAGTCCATCGTCGATGGCTCGGTGCCGGTGAGGAATCCCAACTCGAACTGGTTCGGAGTGATGATGTCGGCCACGGGGACCACACGATCCCGCAGTAGGTGGGGGATCTCGGGCGCCACGAAGCACCCGGACTTCGCGTTGCCCATCACGGGGTCACACGCGTAGATGGCCGAGGGGTTCGCCGCTTTCACCCGCTGCACCGCATCCACGATGACGTCGCCGATCCCGGTGCCGCCTTGGTATCCCGAGAGCACCACGTCGATCTGGGGGAGCACACCACGTTCCTCGATGCCGAGGATCACATCATGCACATCCTCGGGTGCGATGAGGGATCCGCGCCACGCGCCATACCCCGTGTGGTTGGAGAAGTTCACTGTGTTGACCGGGAGCACTTCGACCCCGATGCGCTGGAGGGGGAACACGGCCGCTGAGTTGCCAACGTGGCCGTGCGCGACGGCCGACTGAATCGAGAGAATCTTCACAACGTCAATCTTCCTCCCTCCGAACAGTCCGGGCCGCCGGGGAGCTCGTCGGTACGGCCGTTGATGGGAGGACTATCATCGCGCCATGGACAGTAAGGACTCTGGCAAGAGCGACGATCAACCGGCGAGGGGCACGTCGGCACACGACGAGTCCGCCTGGACACTCCCGGATGCCATGACAGGCCGGGCCAGCCCCGCCAAAGCGGCGGTCGGCGACAAACCGGTGTTCGCTTACATCGCCAGCTTGCCGCAGCCACAGCGCGGCATCGCCGAAGCAGTCGACGCACTGGCGGCCACGACGCTGCCCAACCTCCAGCGCTCCGTGAAGTGGGGCATGGCGTACTACGGCGTCGGCGACGGCTGGTGCTTCAGCTCCGGCGGCTTCGCCGGCCATGTGAAGCTCATGTTCATCAATGGCGCGGCGCTCGAGCCGGTACCGCCGGTGACGCCGGTGGGGATGGGCAAGTCAACGCGGGGTGTGGAGCTCGAGTCCGTGGACGACCTCGACGAACACCAGATCGCGGCCTGGATGACGCAAGTCACGTCGGTGCCGGGTCTGGGAGGCAAGAAGACTCACATTCCCAGCCCCGATGAGCCTTCCGTCCCGGAGCTCGAGGCCGACCAGACCATCGCGCCGCGTCCGGAGGAGGAGATCGCCGACGCTCTGCGGGCCGAGCCAGACTTTGAGGATCACAGCGAGCATCGAGTGAAGACACCCCCGGTTTCGGGAGCGAAATAACCTGGATTGAGAAGTCGCATCTGACAGCTGTTCCGGCCAGGGCCAGCCATTTTCAGCCGCGGCCGGCCCACGGGTCGTAGTCGACTTCGAGGGATCCCTGGTCGGGACGGAGTGCCTCTGGTACATGCTGGAGGTTGATGCGTACCCGGTACCAGAGTGAGCTCGCACCGCGCATGCCGTCGACCAGCACGTCCGCGGGCTCGAGCAACGCGACGACCTCCAGATGCCGTGATCGCCAGGCGTCAAGGCCAGCGATGGCTTCCTCCCTGGTCTTCGCCCGGGCGATCTCAACGAGCGGCATTCTCGAGCGGCGGCGGCCGGATCCGTCGGGTGCTGTCGGCGCCTTCTCGGCGGGCCCGAGCCGCTCGGCGAGAGCCAGCAGCGCATCGAGGCTGCCTGCGGCGTTGTCGATGCCGGCGGCGACATCGCCCTGATCGGCGAACCGCTGCAGCACGGTCGGCACCGTGAACTCCTCGGGGCGGCGGGTGCGCACCTCGTCCCATCCGAGCGGTGTCGAAACTCGGGCATCCGGACGGGCGCGCACCGAATACGCGGACGCGACAGTGCGGTCCTTGGCGTTCTGGTTGAAGTCGACGAACACGCTCTCGCCGCGCTCCTCCTTCCACCAGTGTGCGCTCGCCAGCCCCGGTGCCCGGTTCTCGACCTCCCGAGCGAGGGCCTCCGCGGCGAGCCGCACCGAGCGGTAGTCCCATCGGGGTTCGATCCGCACGTTGATGTGCAGGCCGCGTGAGCCGCTGGTCTTCGGCCAGCCGACGAGGCTGTGGTCGGTGAGTACGTCGCGCACGGCGAACGCGACGTCGACGATCTGCGCCCAGTCGACACCGGGCATGGGGTCGAGGTCCACGCGCAGCTTGTCGGGATGGTCAAGGTCCCACGCGCGAACGGGGTGCGGGTTGAGGTCGATGCAGCCGAGGTTGATGACCCAGGCCAGCGCGGCGGCATCCGTCACCACGATCTCTTCCGCCGAGGTGCCGGATGCGTAGTGCAGAGTGGTCGTCTCGATCCACGATGGACGCGACTCGGGCGCCCTCTTCTGGAAGAACGCCTCCCGGTCGATGCCCTTCACGAAACGTTTCAGCACCATGGGCCGGTCGCCCGCACCGCGCAGCGCGCCGCCGGCCACCGCGAGGTAGTAGCTGACGAGGTCGAGCTTGGTGAGCCCGGGCTCGGGGAAGACGAGCTTGCCGGGATGACTCACCCGCACCTCGCGTCCATCGATGTCGAGGGTGGTCGAGTCGTCCTTGGCCGCGTTCATGCCGGGGATGCTACGCGCGGGGCAGGCGACGGGGGAGGAAACTCTGCTCAAGAAGCGCCGTGGATCTCGTGAACGTCACCACCGAGTTCCAATGTGTCTCGCTCGTTACACCTAGGGTCTGGCGGTGACGTTGCGGTGGGGGTGTCCTGTTACCTCCACGACTTCGTCAACGGGCGCTTCACCGAGGTCGTTTCGTACACGATCGAGATCGACGTCTGACGCCGAAAGCCCGCCCGTGCTGATCTCTGATGGCGGAGATCCAGCCCAGGCGGGCCTTGCCGATTGTGAGCGAGGTGGCGTGGCTAGCCAGCCACGTTTGTTCGCTCAGGAGTCTTTTTTACCGCGGGACTCGCCTTCAGGAGAGCCTCCCCGCGACGCTCGTCGCTGTAGACCATGAGCGTCGAGCCGAGGAGTGCGAGGACAATCGCAATGGTTCCGAAGACCGACGGCAGTGTCTGATAGACGATGAGTGACACGACGATCGTGAGGACCGGAGCCAGGGCGTTCGTCGTGGGTGCCACCACGGAAGCCTTGCCGCGGCTGAGCGCCATCACGAGGAACAGGGCGCCAATCGCGTTCAGGAGCTGAGTTGCGGCGGTAAGTGCTGGAGCCTGCCAAGGAACGTCCATGGGGAGTCCGCCCATGGACAGGATTGCAAAAGGGGTCAGAACGAGTCCGCTGATGGCCATCCAGGCGAACGTGGTCGCGTCGTTCACTCCGATCGTCGCCGCTTTTCTCATGAAGAATGCCTGCACGCCCCACGCGATCGAGACGAAGATCGCGATGATCAGCCACGGCCCGGAGTCCGCCCCGCCCGAACCGCTCGAAACGCTGAAGAGGACAATCGCTGCGAGTGCCGCGATGAGGCCGATGACGGCGACCTTGGGAAGGCGTTCCCGCAGGAAGGCCATAGCCATGAGCACGGTGATGGCTGGAGAGATCGAGATGATCGGGAAGATCAGATAGGCAGGGCCCGAGGAGAGGGCGTTGAAGAGCAACAATTGCCCGCCGGCGCCGGTTAATCCGATGAGCAGGCCATACACGGCAGCTTTGGGGCGGCGGTCGAATTTCTGGCCCCTGAGGGCGAATGCGGCGGGGATTATCATCACGACCGCCCAGATGACGTAGACCATCTCATCGGGGTATCCGTACAGGGTGATGGGTAGTGCGGAGAACGCGCCCCACACTCCCCAGAACAACACCAAGAGCGCTGCGTAAAATATCCAACTCTGCGTTTTCTTCATTGTGATCTCCTCTTTGACATCTGATGTGGGCGGAACGGGTGGAGCGGTTGGAAAGGGTGTGCTTAGTTCGATCGAAGGTTGGCCAGTGCGGTGTCGGACAAGGGCGTACCGGCCTTCTTCGCGGCGTACAGTGCGGCTCCGATGGCCGGGCCGAACAGGGGAGTGCGCAATTCGTAGCTTGGGTGCAGAACGGTGAGGGCCTGTTCGAAGCCCTGTCGTACGGCGCTTGCGGTGAACATGCCGCCCGAATACGACACGGGGATGATTTCTTCAGCAGCGAATCCGAGTTCGGTGCGTGTTGTGTCGACGATCGTGGCCAGTTCTGTGCAGGCATCCGTGATGATCTGCACGGCAACGGGGTCGCCCAGACCGGCGGCTTCGACAACGGTCTTGGAGAGGTCCGCGATGGCTCCTCGCTGGCCTTTCCACCGGTTGACGACAACGTCGATCAGATCGAGATCGCCGGACACGTCGACCCGTTTCTTCACCACGTCGTACAGCGGCCCGCGAGGGAGTCGGCCGTCGCTCATACGGGAGTAGGCGTTGAGCCCGCGGATCGCGACCCAATAGGCAGAGCCTTCGTCGCCGAACAGTTCGCTCCAGCCTCCGACGCGGTGGCCCCGGCCGTCGCGTTCGCCATAGGTCATTGAACCGGTGCCGCTGATGACGTTGATGCCGTCGACGGCACCGAGAGAACCGGCCCAGCCGCACACCATGTCGTTGTCACAGGAGTAACGGCCGTGGCCGAGGATCTCGTGGGGTAGGGCATCCAAGCGCGCGATATCGGTGCTGACCTCCCCGTATCCCGGCAGGCCGAAAAAGGCGTAGTCGATGTCCGTCGTCTTAATGCCGGCCTGGGCGCTGATCGCGCCGATGCCGTCGGTGAGGACGCGGCCGACGAGGTCGATCCCGTCGCTGAAGTAATAACAGCTCGGCGACTGAGTCTCCGCGACGATCTGTCCGGAGCTGTTGAGGACGACGAAGGCGGTCTTGGACCCGCCCCCATCAACACCTAGGAAGAGCGACATGGCGGTCAGCTCTCTTTCGAGGCTGTGCTGGTCGAGGCCTGCAGCGGGTGGATGTGGACACCCTGGACGACTCGGTTGACGTCTCCGCGCGGGAAGGGGTTGTCGGGTGTAGCGCCCAGTTCGAGCGAGAAGGCGAGGCCGAGGAGTTGGGCGATGACAATGTAGCCCACGGCGAGGAAAGCGTCGTCGACGCCCGCTAAATCCCCGAGCAGCCAAGTGCGGCCACCGGCGGTGGGGAGCGGCTCCGAGGAGATGGTGATGACACGCTCGGGGCTCAGGGTGCTGCGCAGTTCGGCGACGATATCCCAGTCGTACTGACGGGTGTACGGGTCGGATGACACATAGACCAGGGCAAGCGTGCTGTCGTCCAGGACGGCCTTCGGGCCGTGCCGGAAGCCGAGGGCGGAGTCGTAGTAGGTGACGACTTGTCCTGCCGTCAACTCGAGCAGCTTGAGCGCTGATTCGCGGGCCAGACCGGTCAGCGGGCCGCTGCCGATGTACACGACACGTTCGAAGCCGGATGCCGCCAGGGCGGTGATCTCTTCCTGCCGGTGCTCGATGATGCGGGTTGCGGCGGCAGCGAGCGCGGCGACGGCGGAGTCATTTGAACCGCCCAGGATGAGAAGGCTTGTCAGCAGCATTGAGGTGAAACTCGAGGTCATCGCGAAGCCCTCGTCGTTCGAGCGTCGCGGCGTGAGCACGACCTTTGACTTAGCGCGTCCCTTGTGGTGGCTAGACAGGTCACCGGCTTCGTCGCAGGTGATGACGAGGTGACTCACATCCGTGAGGACTTGGTCGGCTAGGACCGTGGCCGCGCTGCTCTCGGGGCTGTTGCCCGAGCGAGCGAATGAGACGAGGAGGGTAGGAACGTCTTCGGCGAAACACTCCCTGGGATTGGAGACGATATCCGTCGTGGCGACCGCCTCAATTCGGCGGCTAAGCAGGCGGGCCAGGGCCGGGGCCGCGATGTCGCCGACGAAAGCGGATGATCCCGCGCCGGTCAGCACGATCCGTAGATCGGAGCGGCCGAGTAGCGGGGCCAGGAAGGCGTCAAGGTCTCCGCGCTGGGCGGTGACGTTCTCGGAGGCTTCGCGCCAGACATCCGGTTGCTGGGCGATCTCGCGGAATGTGGCCGACGACCCGGGAAGGCCCGTTCGGCCGATGGCGGTGGTGTGGTTAGACAAGGAGGGCTCCGTTGGATGTGGTGGATGTGGTGGTGGTGGTGTGTTCTCGGACCTCGGGGAAGCAGGCGTACGCGTACGGGCGCAGCGCGTCCCGGATCTTGTCGACGACGAGGGCGCGCGGTTCCGAGGCGAGGCTGCCCGCCCGGACCCGTGCGTACTGGTCCGGCAAAAACTGACTGATCAGCGGCAGCGGGATGTCCTGCTTCGACAGGTTTCGGTACAGAGCGTTCGTTGCCGCTTCGATCGACGCATCGGGCCAGTAGTAGCGCATCCTGTCGCTGTAGCTGAACCGGCGGGCGATTTGTTGGTCAGAGGCGGTTCCCTCGTAGTAACTCTGCCAATACTCCGGATGGGCGAGCATCTGGCGGTCGATGACGTCGATGAGGTTCGAGCGTTCGGTCGCCGGGAGGAGTTCGTCCTCGATCTTGGCGAGAGCGAAAAGTGCCTCGCGCATGGCGAAGGTCAGTCCAGGGCCGACCTTGAGAATTGCCCAGTGGTCTTCGACGAGCTCAGCGAGCCGGTCTTGGTCCTGGTAGTCGGTTGAGTGAGCTTCGAAGATCAGGCCGGGTTCGTCGTTCAACACGGTACGCAGTCGGGCGGTGCCGTCTCGACGGTAGTCGATGACCTGAAGGTGGTCGAACTCGACCGCCGGTTGCACAACGAGTGCGACGATGCGGGGCCAGATATCCGTCAGCCCCACTTCTGCGAACGCGGCGCGGTGCCGGTCAAGGGTCATTTTGGCCGCCTCCGGTGGGGTCGCAGTCAACTCGCCCAAGGTGTGCACCTCCGGGAACGGGAACTTCGGTGCCGATGACGTACAGCACATCGGTGGCGAGCCCGGCCCGCGCGATTGCGTCCTCGGCCACGCGGAGCAGCCGCGCCGTTCGGTCGGCGACGAGATCGTCGCCGAGGGGAACAGGGTCGCCGGCACAGGACATGCTGCAATCGAGATGGATCTTCGTGTAGCCGGCCTCGACGTATGTGGCGACCAACGTCTCGGCGTTGATCATGGCCTCCTCGGCGGACAGCTTTTGCCAACGGTTGGGGCCCAAGTGATCTCCACCGAGCACGACGCGGTCTCTGGCAAAGCCGGTCTCGTCGGCAATCGAGTAGACCAGTTCACGGAAGTCGGACGGGCGCATGCCGGTGTACCCGCCGAATTGGTCGACCTGGTTGGATGTCGCTTCGATGAGTACATAGGTGCCGTCGACGTCGGCCTGGCGGATTGCGGCTTCGAGAACAGTCGGGTGTGCGGAGCAAACCGAATAGATGCCGACTGGCTCACCGGCTTTGTGCCTCTGCACGGTGTTCCACAGGTGGTTTTGCATGGTGCTCCTTTGCATTCATCCGCCGGCGCCCGCTTAGTGGGTGTCGGTGGGCTGATTCGGTTGGCGTGTTGGTTGATAGATCGAGAGGTGGCGCTCAGCGGGCGGGGACGCATGCAGCGTCGACGAGCCTGCAGAGGTGGGTGACGGTGCGGGCCATCGAGTCAGATCCCTCGCGGATGTACATGCGTGGATCGGTGACCTCGAGGTTCTTGTCTAGAAAGCGCCGCACTTCGCGGGTGAAGGCGACGTTCAATGCCGTGCCCACATTGATCTTTCGTATCCCGGCGCCGATTGCGGCGACGAGAGTCTCATCTGCAACCCCTGAAGATCCGTGGAGGACAAGGGGCGCCGGCACGCTCAGGGCGAGAGCAGCTATGAGCGCCAGATCGATCCGTGCATCCTGCGAGGTCATCGCATGTGAGCTGCCCACAGCCACGGCAAGCCCGTCGACGCCGGTCTGTGCAACGAACTCGTGGGCCTCGGACGGGTTCGTGCGAACCAATGGCGAGTGAGCCCCGTCTTTTCCGCCGATTGCTCCGAGTTCAGCTTCGACCCAGAGGCCGCGAGTCTGGGCACGACAGGTCAGGTCGCGGGTCTGCTGCACATTCTGGCGGTAGGGGAGGTGGGCGGCATCGACCATGATCGAACTCACTCCAAGGTCGGCAGCCATGTCGATTGCGCGCTCGGTCAGAGCAAGGTCTTGGAAATGGTCGAGATGAATCGAAATGGGTACAGAGGCCTCGGCGGCGACCTTGGCGCAGGCCGCAATGATGGGGGAGAGCTTGCCGCCATGGAACCAGATCGCGTTCTCACTCACCTGCAGTATCGCGCTGCTCCCGGCGTGTTGGATGCCGGTAGCGATGGCCTCGGCATGCTCGAGCGTGATGACGTTGAAGGCGAGGACGGCGCGGTCACCGGCTACAGCATGGTCGACGAGATCGCGGGTCGTGGCGAGCGTCATGGAATCCTCCAGGCGTCACCGCGGAGCGGATCGGACTGTGTCGGGATGACACCCTCCGTGCTCGTTGACTTCACCGTTGTCATGACTCATAGTGCGCTTTGTTGCGCGAATCGCGCAGTTTTTGCTCAAAATACTGCTAAAGTGAACATAAAGACTGCGCATATTGACGCGAATCGAAGGCGGCCATGTCTCAACACAGCTCATACCAGTCCGTTCCCCGGGCCGTCTCCAGCAAACGTTCCGAACGCATGCGGGTTGTGCTGTCGCTTCTGCACGAGCAGAAAGACATGACGCTTGCGGGCCTCGTCGCGGAGGTGGGAACATCCGCTGCAACACTGCGCCGTGATCTCGCCGAATTAGATGAGCAAGGGTTGTTGGTGCGCACCCATGGTGGAGCTCGGGCGCTGGACGCTCGCAATGAAATCCCGGTCAGGCTTCGAAACAATCAGTACCGGGAGGCCAAGCAGCTCATTGCCCGTCGGGCTGTCGAGATGATTCCGACCGGGCCGCATGCTCTCGCTCTTAGTGGTGGAACAACGACTGCAGAGGTCGCTCGCGCGCTGCGGAACCGCACCGAGCTGACGATTGTGACCAATTCGCTCACCATCGCCATGGAGTGCGCCGCGCGCCCCCGTCTCAAGGTGATCATCACGGGCGGGGTCGTTCGGCAGAGTTCATTTGAGGCGGTGGGCTCTCTCTCGGAATACACCTTCAATGCCATTAATGTCGCGACCGCTGTACTCGGTACCGACGGCATCAGTGCGGCCGGCGGGGTAACGACACACGACGAGACCGAAGCGCGAACAAACCACGCAATGGTGGCCAAGGCTCAACGCGTGATAGTTGTTGCCGACGGTTCCAAGGTGGGGGTGGTGACCTTCGCGAAGATGGCCGATCTCAGCGAGATCAACGATCTTGTCACTGACACAAGTGCCGACCCTGAAGCCCTTGCCCTGATCGCCGCGACCGGAATCGCAGTACACGTCGTCGATCTCGCATTGGCCGAGGCGCGGCGCGACGGCCAGTCCGCCGAGTAGCACTGGGGCTTGCACCTCGCCCGCCAGCGCCGCGTACCTGTTCGGCTCCAACGCGATGGACCTGTCGCGACGCCCGCCCGCCGCAGGGAGGGGCCCCTAGCCGAACGGAACTGCGCCGACGAGCACGCCGACGAGCAGCATCACCAGCGACACCACGCACGCTCGCCAGAGCACCTTCTTGTGGTGGTCGCCGAGGTTGACGTTGGCGAGCGAGACGAGCAGCAGGATGGCCGGCACCAGCGGGCTCTGCAGGTGAACAGGCTGACCGATGATCGAGGCGCGGGCCATCTCCACGGGGTCGATGCCGTAGGTCGCCGCGCTCTCGGCGAGCACGGGGAGGATGCCGAAGTAGAACGCGTCATTGGACATGAAGAAGGTCATCGGAATGGAGAGCACTCCGGTGATGACCGCCAAGTACTCACCCATCGAGGCCGGCACGACCTGCACGACCCAGTCGGCCATGGCCGTCACCATTCCGGTGCCGTTCAGCACACCGACCAGGACGCCGGCGGCGAGCACCATCGAGACGACGCCGACGATGCTGGGGGCGTGCGCGACGATCTCGTCGGCCTGGCTGCGGAGCTTGGGAAAGTTGATCATCAGGGCCACGCCGGTGCCGACCATGAAGATGTAGGCCAGCGGCATGACATCGAGCACGAGCAGCACCATGACGGCGACGGTCAACGCGAAGTTCACCCAGATCAGCTTGGGCCGCAGCGTCGAGCGGTCCGCGCTCAGCATGGTGTCAGCCATCGCCGTGTCGCGCTCGTCCTCCATCGTCAGCTGCTTGGCCAGGGTCGCCCGGCCGGCCGGCATCCGCTGGCCCGGTCGCACCGTCAGGATGCCCGTGGTATCGAGTGTTGCGGCCGCTCCGGGCCGCACGTCTGTGCCGCGCACGAAGCGGTTGCCGCCGAAGAGACCGCGCAAAAAGGTCGGTGACGCCGTCGGTGCGGCATCCACCTGCGCTGCGGGGGAGTACTCGAGCGAGCCGATGCGCTTGCGCTCGGCTAGCCCCAGGAACCAGGCGAACGCCAGCGCGATGATGAGCCCCGTCGCGAGGGAGGGCAGCATCGGCACGAAGATGTCGGTCGGTGACACGCCGAGAGCCGACGCGGCCCGCACGGTGGGGCCACCCCACGGCACGATGTTTAGAGTGCCGTTCATCAGGCCGGCAACACAGGTGAGCACGACCGGGCTCATGCCCATCCGCAGGTAGATCGGCAGCATCGCCGAGGTGGTGATGATGAAGGTCGTCGAACCGTCGCCGTCGAGCGACACTGCGCCGGCCAGGATCGCCGTGCCCAGAACGACCTTGGCCGGGTCATTGCCGAGGAAGCGGGTGATGAACCGAATGAGGGGATCGAACAGCCCGACATCGATCATGATGCCGAAGAACATGATCGCGAACATGAGCAGCGCCGCCGTCGGAGCGAGATCCCCGATCGACTCGATGATCATGTCGCCGAGACCCAGACCGGCGCCGGCAAAGAGACCGAAAATCGTGGGGACGAGAATGAGGGCGACCATCGGCGTGAGCCGCCTGGTCATGATGAGCACCATGAAGGTGAGGATCATGGTGAATCCGAGGATGACGAGCACATCGACTCCTTTGTCTGAATTGTGCGGCCGAGTCGGGCGAATCCCACTCGGCGGTCATTGCCGAAGCGTATGACGATGAGTGTGAAGCTTAGGTAGGCCACCGGCGCCACGCGCCGTAAGTCGCTTTGCTGCACGTATTGCGCATATCGTTAGTTCTGCGCATTGTGCTCGATGCGCCGCAAGGAGGCGAAGGTGCGGTTCTCGACGCAGATGCTGCTGTGGCAGCTCGCCTGCGTGACCGTCATCGTCGCGATCTGCACCGGTGTCTTCGTCTCCATCGGCGTGCAACAGCTCCGGGCCGAGGCCGAGACCTCCGCGCTGTCGATCGCACGCACGGTCGCCGCCGACTCCGATGTGCGCGCCGATGTCGCCCGCGCGTCTGCCGACACCGGAACGCCGACGAACGCGAGCCTCCGCGGCGGACCGCTCTCCGTTCTGGCGGCAGCGGCGGAGGCCAATACCGGCGCGCTGTTCATCGTGATCACCGATGATCACGGAATCCGACTCGCACACCCCGATCCGCAGCTGCTCGGAGCGGAGGTCAGCACAAGCTTCGCCGAAGCTCTGGCCGGACGCGAGACGGTGTCCTGGGAAGCCGGCACCCTCGGCGAGTCCGCTCGCGCCAAAGTGCCGGTTCGCGACCCCGACACCGATGAACCGACCGGTGAGGTGAGCGTCGGGTTCGCCCCGAGCAGTGTCTTCAAAGAGCTTCCCCTCCTGCTTGGGGGCGTCGCGCTGGCCGCCGTCGTTGCCCTGGCACTGGGCGCTGTTGTGTCGTTCGTCCTCCGCCGCCGCCTCGAGCACCTCACCCTCGGCCTTCAGCCCGAAGAGATGTCCGCGCTGGTCCAGAACCAGGCTGCGGTGCTCGACGGCGTCGGGGACGGGGTGCTCGCGTGGGGCCCGGACGACGTCGTGACCGTCGCCAACACAACGGCCGCGCGATTGCTGGGCATCCCCGACCTGGTCGGACGCCGCATCCACGACCTCGCCCTGCCCGGGCCGGTAATCGCTGCCCTGGCCGGGGAGCGGAGGCTGTCGGCGACGGGTGGACGGGGACCGGATGCGGCCGAACCGGTCGTGCTCGCCGACCATGTGGTCTACATCGACACGCACCCGGTGTCGCACGCGAATCGGGACCTGGGCCTGATCGCGGTGATCCGCGACCGGACCGACGTCGTGACCCTCACGGATCGCCTCGAAACCGTGGCGTCGATGACGGATGCTCTTCGGGTGCAGCGCCACGAGTTCGCGAACCGGCTGCACGTGACGGCCGGTCTGATGGATGCGGGCCGCGTGCCCGACGCACGGGACTACCTCGACGACGTGTTGGAGGCGTCCCGCACCGCCGGCGGTCCGTCCACCGGTGAGCACCTGACCGAGCCCTTCCTGGTGTCGCTTCTGGAAGCGAAGGCCGCGCAAGCCGGTGAACGGGGCGTGCACCTGACCGTGGGGGCGGACTCGCTGGTGCGGGGAGTCGTCTCTCTGCCCGAGGATGTGGCCACCGTGCTCGCCAACCTCGTGGACAATGCGGTGAGCGCGGCTGTGTACGGTCAGCAGCCGCGCTGGGTAGACGTGGAGTTGCTCGACGACGCCGACACTCTCGTCATGACGGTGTCCGATTCCGGGCAGGGGGTGGCGAACGGGGCTCGCGTGTTCAGCGACGTTCCGCGAACCGACCTCGACCCGGACGCGGTGCATGGGCGGGGCATCGGTCTGCCGTTGGTCCGCGACATTGCCGCGCGTCTCGGCGGAGAGGTATGGCTTGCCGACGCCGGCGGTCGCGACGGAAGCGGTGCCGTGTTCTGCGCCCGACTGCCCGGGGTCATGCGGGCACCGACCCGCCCCCGACAAGGAGAAGACTGATGCCCGATACGATTCACGTGCTCGTCGTCGACGACGACTTCCATGTCGGTGGCCTTCATCGCGACATCGTCGCGGCGCGTCCCGGCTATGCCGCTCTTGAACCAGTGCGGGGAGTGCGCGCCGCTCGCGCGGCGATGCGCGATTTTCGGCCCGACCTCGTCCTCTGCGACGTTTACCTCCCCGACGGCGACGGCATCGCCTTCGTCGCCGAGATCGACGTCGACGCGGTCATGATCAGTGCGGCGTCCGATGGCGCCACCGTCCGCCGTGCGTTCCGTGCGGGGGCGTTGGACTACCTCATCAAACCGTTCGAGCCCGCCAGGCTGAACGAGCGGCTGGATGCCTATCGCCGGTTTCGCAACCTGGTGGCAGAAGACCGCCAACTTGACCAGGACGCCATCGAACGGGCTCAGCGGGTGCTGCATGGCCGGGACGGGGGAGTGGCCTCCACCTCGCGTTCCACCACCGAGAAGCTGATTATTGAAATGCTCCAGGACGGCGAATCGTCCTCCAGCGTGATCGCGGGTCGCGCCGGTCTGTCTCGCGCCACGGCGCAGAGGCATCTCGCGGCCCTGGCAACCCGCGGTGAAGTCGAAGTGACCCTCCGCTACGGGTCGACGGGTCGCCCCGAGCACCAATACAGCGTCCGACGCTGACCGCAGCGTTCTCAGGTCCGGTAGGAAATCCTCGCACAGGTCGTGGACCTTGCGGCCGAAATCGCAGCGGACCGTCCGATCCGGCTCAGCAGGCCCGAGTGGTTGCGGGATCCGTTTTCGGCGCATATCATACAATCAAATGGTTGTATTAGAGTATTCCGATCAGGACGTAAACCGCCTGTTCCGCGCCCTCGCGGACGCGACGCGGCGGGATATCGTGCGGCGCACGCTGGTTGCCGATGTCTCTGTATCGCAGTTGGCGGATTCCTACGAAATGTCGTTCGCGGCAGTTCAGAAGCACGTTGCAGTGTTGGAGGAGGCCAGGCTCGTGACCAAAGAACCACATGGTCGTGAGCGGATGGTGCGGGGAAACCCCGACCGCATCCGCGAGGCGCAGCGCCTGCTCGACCGCTTCGAAGACCTCTGGCGGTCGCGCATCGACCGCCTCGACATCCTGCTCGCTGAAGACGACCCGGCTCCACCCGACACCTAACCGAAGGGAACATCATGCCCGTCACCACTGTCGAGAAAGACCTCGACCAGCTCACCATCACAATCGTCGCCGACTTCACGGCCCCACTCCGCCGGCTCTGGGATGCCTACACCGACCCGCGCCAGATCGAGCGGTTCTGGGGTCCACCGACCTATCCGGCCACGTTCCTCCGGCACGACGCCGTGGCCGGCGGACGCAGCGTCTATGCCATGACCGGGCCAGAAGGCGACGTGCACTACGGCTGCTGGGAGTGGACCTCGGCCGACGCTCCGCACACGTTCGAGGTGCTCGACAGGTTCTCGGATGCGGCAGGAGTGCCGAACCCCGACCTCCCGACCACCCGGATGGACTTCGCGTTCGAGGAGACCAGCAGCGGCAGCCGCCTAACGACGACGTCGCGCTTCGACTCGCTCGAGCAGATGCAGCAGCTCATCGAAATGGGCATGCTCGAGGGCACCCGCGAGGCCATGGCCCAGATCGACCAGGTGCTGGCCGACCTGGCATCCTTCGCCGCCGAGCGCGGGGCGCAGGCGCAGATACTCAGCGACACCCAGGTGCGGGTGGCTCGGGTCATCCGCGGCACCGTCGACCAGGTGTGGCGGGCCCACAACGATGCCGCCCTCATGCAGCAATGGCTGCTCGGTCCGGACGGTTGGTCGATGCCCGTGTGCGAGATCGCGACCACCGTCGGCGACAGCTACCGCTACGAGTGGCAGCGGGATGGTGGCGACGAGCGATTCGGCTTCACCGGCGAGCTGCTCGAGTCGGAGGCGCCGCACCGCGCGGTCACGACCGAAGCGATGATCGGGATGGACTTCCCGGCAACGCTCAACGAGCTGACCCTCACGGAAGTGGAGGGCGGAACTCTGCTCGCACTCGTCATCACCTACGCCAACGCTGAGCAGCGTGACGCGGTTCTGGCGACCGGCATGACCGACGGCATGGAGACCAGCTACCGGCGCCTCGAGGGGATGTTGCAGCCGACGCTGGCCTAGCCGGCTAGCGTGCCCGGCCGGCTTCGACTCCGGCCGGGGCGACGCTGTTTTCCACCGCCGCGTGGATCGCGGCGAGAGTGGCCTCGGGATGCGAAACCATCGAGACGTGGGAGGCGTCGACCTCGGTGATCGTCGAGTTGGCACGCTCCGCCATCCGGCGTTGCGTGGCGATCGGAATCACCCTGTCGTCGGTGCCCAGGACCGCCCAGCTGGGGATCGTCTTCCACGCCGCAGGTCCCGACGGGGTCACGTTCGCGACGAACGAGGCCGGCCGTTGGGTGGCCACAATCGTCCACCGATCTGCTTCGGGCAGGTCTTGAGCAAAGGCGTTGTGCACGGTTTCGGGCTTGAGAAACGCCTCGGCGGCGCCTTCAGGGGCACCCGGATAGCCCGCGACATCGAACACCGTCGTCGGGTCGGCGACCGCCAGCGCGGAGCCCGAGCCTTCGAGGATTTGGACAACGGTCTCACCCTCGTCCGGAATGAAGGCGTCGACGAAGACGAGCGCCCGCACGTCGCCGCCCTGGGCGGCGGCGTTGGTGATCACCGCGCCGCCGTACGAGTGCCCGACGAGCACCACCGGCCCGCTGGTGCGCTGGGCGAGGAAGGACGCGATGTATGCCGCATCCGATGTCAGTCCCCGCAGCTCATTGGGCGGGGCCAGCACCGTGAACCCCTCGGCTTGAAGGGGTGCGCTCACGGCATTCCAGCTGGACGCATCCGCCCAGGCACCGTGAACAAGGACAATGGTCGGCTTGCTGCTTTCTGGCATTTGACTTCCAATCCGTAACGTCGCGAAAGCGACTTCATCTGTTTGGGGTCACGTCTTGTGCTGCGCCAGACGCTGGACGCCACGATAGCCGGGGGCAGCGGATTCCGGCTAGGTGCCCCCGACTCGGGACTTGGTGTGGATCAGTGCCGCAGCTGCGCCTCCGCCGTCGGATCCTGAGCGCCCTCGGCCGATACCGACTCGGACTGGTCGAGGTACTGCGCCGAAATGCGGCGGTACGACCTCGTGAAGAACGCCCCGATGGCCGCGAGCACCATCACGATCCCAGCGATGAGGAATACCAGCGCGATACCCCGGGCCTGGCCGTCGCCCAGCAGCGCACCGAAGCTGGAGCGCCCGGCATCCGAGTTCATGAACGGGATGATGATGAACTCGGCGATCGGCGCGATGAGGAATGCGGTGATCGGGGCCGACGCCGACTCGAACGCCGTAGCGAACCCGAACACCCGCCCCTGCACGTGGAACGGCACCACCTTCTGGATGACCGTCTGCTCGGACGCCTCGACGGCGGGGATGAGCGTCATGTAGAGCCAGATGCCCGCGGCGTACAGCCACCACCAGTCGCGGATCGTGAACAGCGCCCCGAGCACGCCCATGAGGATCACGATCAGCAGCATCGTGCGGACCGGGTTACGCCCGAGCCCGAACTTCGCGATCAGCAGCCCACCGATGATGAACCCGGTCGACGAGACGCCGAGCACGATTCCCCACACCTCGACGGGGAAGAGCTCGAGTCCGTATGGGTCCATGAGCGCCATGTAGACGCCGCCGATGAAGTTGTTGAACGTCGAGAAGATGATGAGCGCGAAGAGTCCCGTCGCCGCCCGCACCGCCGTGATGCTGCCGCGTAGGTCGATCAGCGGACGCCGCTCGCCATCCTGCTTCGGTTGGTCTTCCGGGATGCGGAGGAACAGCAGGTGCAGGAGGGCCGCCGCCGACAGAATGATCGCGATGAGGAGCGTCCAGCCCATGCCCAACAACCCGATCGCGAGCCCGCTGAAGACGCTGGTGACCATGAAGGCGAGCCCCTGCACCGTGCCCACCATCCCGTTCGCGTTCGCGTGCCGCTCGGTCGGGATCAGCAGCGTGACGACCGTCGACAGTGCGATGTTTCGCATGTTCTCGATGACCGCACCGAAGAGGATGATTCCGCTGAACAGCCAGAACATCGGCCCGTTGATGTCGAGCAGCGTGGACTCCGGGAACACGAGATACAGCCCGCCGCCGATGCCGAACGCAATGAGGGTGACCAGGCCCGCGAACACCATCACCAGGTGCTTGCGATGCCGGTCCACGATCGTGCCGAACGCCATGGAGAACACGGCGACGAGCAGCATGTACGCTCCGCCGATGATTCCGGTGGCGAGCACCGACCGTGTCTCCAGATAGACCCAGAAGGTGAGGGCGAACCAGAGGAAACTCGTCGTGACGTTCGCGACCGCCGTGTTCACCAGCACCTGCGCGAACGTGCGCGCGCCACCCGGTGGTGGTTCGGTGTGAGCCTGGGATGCGGTTGGTGCGTCGTCCGTGCTGCCCATGCGATCGTCCTCCCCGGTGCGCTCAGAGTCGCGTCGCGAGTTCGAACGGCCGCCGCTCGAATCGACAGTCTCAGCCGAATAGAGACTGTTGAACCCCATTGTAGGGAGGCCCCGTGGACATGTCACGGCTCACCCGCTTCGCCCGTGGTGCTCCACTTCCGCCAGTAGTACCGTTTCGACAATTGATCGCAAACTCAAGCGGAAGGACTCCCATGCTGACGGAGGTCGCGGAGGGTGTGCTGGTTCACGTGAGCGAGTTCATCCAGAGCAATTCCGTTGTTGTGCACGGCCGGGCCGGCGTTTTGCTCATCGACCCCGGCATCACGGCGAACGAAATGACAGACCTTGCGAACGACCTTCGCGCGTTGGGTCAGCCCGTGGTGGCCGGCTTCTCGACGCATCCGGATTGGGACCACGTGCTCTGGCACCCGAGCTTCGGTGTGGTGCCCCGGTATGGCACAGCCCGCTGCGCGGCCGCCATCCGGGGTGTGCTGTCGAACGCGGATTGGAAGGACCAGATCGCCGAGGGGCTGCCGCCGGAGTACGCCGACGAGATCCCGATGGATCTACTCGGCTTCATCACCGGTCTGCCCGCCCAAGCCGCGCAGATTCCCTGGGACGGCCCCCGAATTCGCATCATCGAGCATCAGGCGCATGCGTCGGGCCATGCGGCGCTCGTGATCGAGGAGCGCGGTGTTCTTATTGCCGGCGACATGCTCTCGGACATCCTGATGCCGTTCCTCGACCTGCAGGCCACGAATCCGATCGAAGACTACCTCGCAGCGCTGCGGCTGTTCGAGGGGGTGGCGGACGACATGGCTGTCGTCATCCCCGGTCACGGCTCGATCGGCGGGGCTGTTCAGCTTCGAACGCGCATCACCCAGGATCGCGCGTACGTGCAGGCCTTGCGTGACGGCGGTGTTCCCGACGACCCGCGGGTCGGTCCGGCGGCCCCGTTGGAGTGGTTGCCCGACGTGCACAACTGGCAACTCCAGCAGCTCGCCCAGCACCGAGCGCACGACGGCACACCCGGCTAGAAAGCCGCCGACACCTCGCCGGCCACGAAGTCGTGGTGATGCGGTGCGCCATCGGGCTACAGTCTCGCCATGCGAAAGCTCGTAGTCCAGCAGTGGGGGACTGTCGACAATCTCGCCGCGGAGGAAGAAGGTGGGCTCAGCTTCGTGTCGGGGGAGTCTGCGGTTCATGCACTCCCTGCTGGTGGCCGGTGTCGTCGATGAAGTGCAGATGCGGGTGTGCCCGGCGTCACGTAGCAAGGAAACGCGCATCTTCGAGGATCAGCGCGAGCTGAAGCTGGTCGAGGCGGCGTCGTTCGAGAACGGCGTGGTCCTTTTGCGCTACGAGATCGCAAACTGATGGGGAATTCTCGACGAACCGGCGAAAAACATGTACGTTATACGAGCGCGATCATTTCGCCAGAGTCATCGGGATTGTAACTTACGGCAAAACCTGAGACGAAAGTTATGCACTGCTCTGTGCATGACTATCCCGTCTTTCAGTGACCGAGGTACGTCCATGACCAGCCCCCTTCTTCTGAACCGCCTGCGTGGCGGTCTTATCGTGTCCTGCCAGGCGCTGCCGGGCGAGCCGCTGTTCGTCGCCGATGGCGGCGTGATGCCGCTTCTGGCCACAGCGGCTGCCCAAGCAGGTGCGGTGGCGATTCGCAGCAACTCCACCCGCGATGTCCGTGAGATCAAGGCCGCCGTCGAGCTTCCGGTGATCGGGCTCATCAAGAAGCAGTACCCGCCGTTCGAGCCATACATCACCGCGACGATGGCCGAGGTGGATGCCCTCGTCGGTGCGGGCGCGGACATCGTGGCTGTGGATCTCACCGACCGTGAGCGCGTCGACGGCCTGAGCCCCGCCGCCTTCGTCGAGCAGATCCGGGCCGCACACGCGGGACTGGCCCTGATGGCGGACATCGCCACCCTCGCTGAGGGCCTGGCCGCGGCTGAGGCCGGGGTCGACTTCGTCGGCACCACCCTCAGCGGCTACACGCCGCAATCCCTGGCGGCACCGGCGCCGAACTTCGGCCTGGTCGAACAGCTGGTCGCCCAGACCGCGGTGCCGATCATCGCCGAGGGCCGGATCCGTACCCCGGAGCAGGCACGCCAGATGATCGACCTCGGCGCCTTCTGCGTCGTGGTCGGCGGTGCGATCACCAGGCCCCTGGAAATCGCCACCGAGTTCGTCGACGCCCTCGCCTAACAACTTCTCCGTCACCCCCTTCCTTCCTGCGCGCCTCTGTTGCCGCGCCTGAAATGAGAGCAGTCATCATGTTCAAGCAGTTCCAGAAGATCGGCAAAGCGTTCATGCTGCCGATCGCGATCCTTCCAGCCGCCGGGCTCCTGCTCGGCATTGGTGGCGCGCTGTCCAATCCCAACACTGTCCAGGCCTTCCCGGCGTTGGACAACACGATTCTGCAGGGAATCTTCGGCGTCATGTCCGCCGCCGGATCGACTATCTTCACCAACCTGGCCCTGCTGCTGTCGATCGGTCTCTGCATCGGCCTGGCGAAGCGGGACAAGGGCACCGCTGCCCTGGCCGGAATAGTCGGCTACCTGGTCATGACGGCCACCATCACCGCGATGCTGGACATCTTCAAGCCCGACGCCGAACCCGTCGACACCGGCGTCGTCGGCGCACTGGTCATCGGCGCCACGGCCGTGTTCTTGCACAACCGCTACCGCAACATCGAACTGCCGGCGGTTCTCGGCTTCTTCGGCGGATCCCGTTTTGTACCGATCGTGACGGCCTTCGCCGCGATCTTCGTGGGTATCTTCTTCTTCCTCACCTGGCCGCCCATCCAGCAGGGCATGCTCTCCGCCGGCACCTGGATGGCCGGCCTCGGGCCGGTGGGGACGTTCTTCTACGGGTTCGGGATGCGCCTGAGCGGCGCCGTCGGCCTGCACCACATGATCTACCCGCTGTTCTGGTACACCCCGCTGGGCGGAACCGAGCTGGTCAACGGAACAATGGTCGAGGGCGCCCAGAAGATCTTCTTCGCACAACTGGCCGACCCCAACCACGTCGGTCTGTACACCGAAGGCACCCGCTACTTCTCCGGCCGCTTCGCCACCATGATGTTCGGCCTTCCCGCCGCCTGCCTCGCCATGTGGCACTGCATCCCCAAGGGCCGCCGCGCCAAGTACACGGGCCTGTTCCTCTCCGTTGCGCTGACCTCGTTCATCACGGGTATCACCGAACCGATCGAGTTCATGTTCCTGTTCGTCGCACCCCTGCTGTACGTGTTCCACGCCTTCCTTGACGGTGTCTCGTTCTTCCTCGCCGACATTCTGGACATCCGTCTCGGCAACACCTTCTCCGGAGGCGCGATCGACTTCACGCTCTTCGGCATCCTGCAAGGCAATGATCAGACCAACTGGCTGCTCGTGCTACCGATCGGCGCGGTCTGGTTCGCCCTGTACTACTTCTCCTTCCGCTTCGCGATCAAGCGGTTCAAGATCGGCACTCCCGGTCACCTCGAAGACACCATCGGCGTGGCCGAGCCCGAAACCCAGGACGAATCCGCCCTCGTGCCGGTCACGGTCGGCGGACGCGGCGAAAGCACGATTGAGAAAGAAGCCGCACAGATCCTGCAAGCCCTCGGTGGAGCGACCAACCTCGAAGAGGTGGACGCCTGCATCACCCGGTTGCGCGTCTCGGTGAAGGACCCCAGCAAAGTCGACAAGCCCGCCCTGCGGAAGCTGGGAGCCACGGACGTGTTCGAAGTCCGGGGCGGCGTTCAGGCGGTCTACGGCGGCAAAGCCATTTTGTACAAGAGCGCAATTAATGAGAGCCTCGGCCTCGACGACTAAAGGAACACGCACATGCTCAACCCATTCAAGAAAAAGAGCGAGTCCGTCTACAGCCCCGTGTCGGGGCGCATCGTCTCACTCGACGAGGTTCCGGACCCCGTCTTCGCACAGCGCTCGGTCGGCGACGGATTTGCCGTCATGCCAACGAGCGGATTCTTCCGCAGCCCGGTGGACGGCGAACTGGTCCTGGTCGCAAAAACGCTGCACGCGTTCGCCGTCCGCACCCACGACGGGGCGGAGATCCTGGTCCACATCGGCATCGACACCGTGACCCTCAAGGGCAAGGGATTCACCGGTCACCGGCAGGCCGGCGAGACGGTCTCCCGCGGTGACGTCATCATCAGTTGCGACTTGCTCGACATCAAGACCAAGGTGCCATCCATGGTCACCCCCGTCCTGCTGACCAATGGAGCCAAATTCTCCATGAGTGCGCCGGATCTGCAGGCCAACGGCGCATCCGTGATCACGGTCCGTCAGAAATAAGGCGCTGTCCATGGCGGTAACCGTAGGGAGCGGACACTCCGAGGAGTCCGACCTGATCTCCTCGAAGCAGGCCAGCATCAAACGCGTCTACAACAACAACGTGGTGCTCGCCATCGAAGCAGACAGCACCGAGGTGGTGTTGCTGGGTAAAGGAATCGGTTTCCAACGCCGCCCGGGAGAAACCGTTGATATCACCTTGGCCGATCAACGCTTCGTGGCTGAGGGGCTCTACCGGGCCCCTCAGCTGGCGGGACTGCTGAGCGATGCACCCTCCGACCACATCGCCTTGGCCCAAACGATCACCGAGTTGGGCCATGCGGCGTTGGGCCTGGAGCCGCGACAGTCGCTGATGATCCCGGTACTCGACCACCTCACCTTCGCGGTGCACCGGGCGCGAGAAGGCACCCTCATCGACTTCCCGCTGCGGTGGGAGGTGGCCCAGCTCTATCCCGCCGAAGCAGCCTTGGGGCGGCAGGTTCTGATCCTGGTGAACGAACGGCTCGGGGTGCGGCTGCAGGATGACGAATGGGTCGCGTTCGCACTGCACTTCGTCAACCAGCAGTGGACGAAGGGTGACTTCTCGAAGACCGTCGCCATGACCGAGACCATCAGCCGGGTCTTCCTGCGCCTGGCGCAGCGCTGGGGCCGACCTATTGATGAGAACGCGAGCAGTGCCACGCGTTTCGTGACGCATCTTCGCTATGTGTTCGCCCGGGCCGCCAGCGACAAACAACTGAAGACATCCCGCCTGGACGTGCTCAGTGCGGTGCAGCAGGCCTATCCCGAAGCCGCCGAGGCCGCCGTGGATATCGCCGAGCTGATCGGCACGGCGATCAACCGGGTCATCACCACCGACGAAATCTCCTATCTCGCCCTGCACACCACGCGGCTCTACGCCGAATTAGACGAATCACACTGACCGCGGCCGGCACGGGTCCTGCCCGTACACGTCAGCCCTCGTGACCTGGCGGCCATCCGTCCAGCTCACTACGATCGACCCGACGGAGGAGAAAAATGGCCGGATTCAAGATGAGCGAATGGATTTCTCGGCCCCCGCGCGACGTCTTCGACTTTGTTACCGCACCGGAGAACGCGCCCAAGGTCGTTCACTCGGTGACGAGCATGGTCAAGCTCACCGACGGGCCCATCCGCGTCGGGACGCTCCTGCGTGAGACCCGCGTGATGAGGGGCAAGGACGAACAGGCCGACCTCGAGGTCGTGGCCTATGAACCGAGTCAGGCCTACGCCGTGAAGAACCTGACCGAGGGAATCGAAACCGTGTATCGGTATGCGTTCCACCCCGAAGCGGCGGGCACACGCGTGGAGCTGGTCTGTGATCTCACGGCTAGCAGAGCGAAGAGGCTAATGCTCCCACTGGTCGCTGCCGTGTTGAAGAAGGAAGACGGCGACCACCTGCAGCGGCTGAAGGCAGCGCTGGAGACCTGAACGGATCGCCTCAGTGCGCGGCGCTCTCCGGCTGGTTTCGCTTGAGCAGGCGCGACACGCCGAGAACGATTCCGACAACGATCATGCCCAGAATGACCCCGAACACGGCCGACATCGCCGTGTCGGTGACCCAGACGATGACGGGTCCAGCGGCTTCGACAGCGTGCGTCACGGCGTGCAGCACGTCGTAGGGGCCGTGCCAGAAGGTTTCGGCCAGGTTGGTGATCACCAGGTGACCACCCACCCACAGCATGGCGACGGTTCCGATAATGCTGATCACCTTGAACACGGCGGGCATCGCTGCCACGATGCGGGCGCCGGTGCGGCGCACCTGGCGTGCGGAGTTCTTCATCATGGACAGCCCGATGTCGTCGATCTTCACCAACAGTGCGACAGCACCGTAGACGAGCAGCGTCATGCCAAGGCCGATGACCACCAGAGCGCCTAGCGTCATCCAGATGCCGAAGTCGGGGTCGAGACTGGCCAGGGCGATGAGCATGATCTCGGTGCTGAGGATGAGGTCGGTACGGATGGCGCCGAAGACCAGCTTCTTCTCGTCCCGCGATTCGGTCTCGGCGACGGCGTGATGCACGCCGAACCACTCGGTGACCTTCTCCGCACCCTCGAAGCACAGGTAGGTGCCGCCGAGGATCAACAGGAACGGCAACACCCAGGGCGCGAATGCGGAGAGCAGAAGCGCGAGGGGGATGATGATGACGAACTTGTTGAACAGGCTGCCCAGGGCGATCCGCCAGACAACGTGCAGCTCGCGCGCCGGCGTCAGCCCTTGAACGTACTGCGGGGTGACGGCCGCGTCGTCGATGACGACGCCGGCGGTCTTAGCGCTCGCCTTGAGGGCGGCGGTAAGAATGTCATCGACTACGGCGAGCAAGCCGACCGACATCTGGTTCTCCTTGGATCGGGGTGTCGTCCTGGTGCAGGGCGACGGCAATGGAGTCCACATTACTGCGCAGCGGGGCGCTGGTGGGTCGAGTAGTCGCCCGGGTACTCTGTGGGCATGTCATTGATGTGGGAAGAAGTCGTCATCGACAGCCGCGACCCGAAGGCGCTCGGGCTGTGGTGGCGAGACGCCTTGGGCTGGGTTGTGGTGGGCGAGAACGACGATGAGTTGGAGATCGCACCCGCGGAGGGAGCCCATCCGACGCTGCTGTTCGCCGCCGTTCCCGAAGAGAAGAGCGTGAAGAACCGCCTGCACCTGGACTTTGTGCCCGACCACCAGACCACCGAGGTCGAGCGGCTGATCGCGCTGGGTGCGAGCCGTACTGACGTCGGCCAGGATGGTGCTTCCTGGGTAGTCCTCGCCGACCCCGAGGGTAACGAATTCTGCGTACTCGCCGCCCGCCCTTCCTAACTCACGGGCGGGACGGCGACACCGGCGCTCCGGGAAGCCAGCACCGCACCGCATCACGATACCGGCGGAATTCGGCGCCGAAGCGCTGTTCGAGGTCGGCCTCTTCGTGCGGCCTGATGGCGTAGTTCCAGAGCAGCGAGCCGGCGACCGCATAGACAAGGACCAGCCACGACGAGAGGATGAGGCCGACCGCAACACCCTGCACGATGCCGGAGACCGCCATCGGGTTGCGCACCCAGCGGTACGGTCCGGCGATGACCAGGCTGTTCGGCATCGCCGAGGGCAACGGTGTGCCGTCTCCCAGCGTCGACATCACGATGGCCGACCAGATGCCCAGAGCACTAGCGGCCATCAACACGGCTACGCCGAGGGGAACGGTGAACGCCGGGAACTGCAGGGCGATTGCCCAGCGGCGCTCGAGGACCGCGGCGATGAGCGGGATCACCACGAGGAACAGGCCCCAGAAGACCGCTATCTGCGAGAAGGTCGAGACCACGTGGGACGCCGCGGCAGAGCGCGCGGCGGCGGGCCGGAAGGCGAACGGGCCCCGAATCATCCACTCGGTGGGGATGCGCCCGAGCGCCACGAGGCACAGCGCGAACGCGGACCCGGCGGTGGCCGCCGCCATGATGACCACGCCCCAGCCGGCTTCGGTGGTGACCGTGGCATACCCCGCCAGCGTGATGGCGACGATGCCGGTCCACGCAGTGCTCACCACTGCGGCGCCCCGCACGCCCAGCGCCGCCAGCGCCGAGGCTCCGACGAAGAGGGGGATGTCGACGGCGGCGACAAGGATCGGGTTGAGGCCGCCGAGGGTCACGTCGCGCACCGGGGGAGACGCGAACACGGCGAACCACCACGCGGCACCGGCAATCGCCTGCACGGCGAAATATGTTCGACCCCATCGCATGTGCTCACCCTAACGGCGGGCCGGCATCAACCGCCGACGGCCCGAGACCTCAGTGGATGACCGCGAGCAGCACGCCGACGGCCACGAAGAGCACGCCGAAGACCCGGTTCACCACCAGCTGACCCCGAGCGTCGCGGGTGAATCGCTGGAATGAGCGTGCCGCAACGGCGAAGAAGAACCACATCACCAGAATGTCGATCACAACGACGGTGGCGGCCACGATCAGGTACTGGGCCGGCAACGGCCGGTCGACCCGGATGAACTGGGGCAGGAACGCCAAGAAGAACACGATCGCCTTGGGGTTGAGCATGTTCACCCACAGCCCGCGTCGGAACATCGACGAACGCGGCTCATCGCTCAAAGCTCTGGTCTGTTCGGAATCGAGCTCCGGCTTCGCCAGAAACTGCCGGACGCCCAGGTAAACCAGGTAGGCGGCACCGGCGTAACGAATGACGTTGAACGCGAGCGGCGAACTGGCCACGAGCAGACCCACACCGAGTGCCACGATCACGATGTGGATGAGCAACGCGGCTTGCTGGCCGAGGATGCCCCAGATCGAACGGCGAAAGCCCGCATTCAGGGCGTTGCTCATGGTGTTGATGGCCCCCGCGCCAGGCGTGAAGCTGATCAAGGCGCCCGCGCCGACAAGGGCCACCCACAGGGAGAACTGCATCCGACCATCCTAGATTCTGCGCTTATGCGAGAGTTCGCTGAGAGTCGAGTCTGACTCCCTCCGATCCCTATCGGTTGCCCGCGCCTGACTATATCGTTGAGTATCGTTAGCGATTCACTGAGGAGGTCATCATGGGCAATTCATTCCCCACTGGCGGGTTCGGCGGCGGCAATCCCGTCGACGGCATGTGGCAAGCGATGGAGCAGCTGCGCTCCAAATTCGAGAAGCGCGCGGGCACCCGCATGGGCCGCGGTGACGTGCGTGCTGCGGTTCTCGCTCTGCTCGTCGAACAGCCGATGCACGGCTACCAGATCATCCACGAAATCGAGGAACGCAGCGGCGGCTCCTGGAAGCCCAGCGCCGGTTCGGTGTACCCGACGCTGCAGCTGTTGGCCGACGAGGGGCTCATCAGCGCCGAGGAGTCGAACGGTCGCAAGACCTACTCGCTCACCGACGCGGGCCGCGCCGAGGCCACCACCTCTGCCGGCCAGGCGCCGTGGGCGCCGGAGACCGAGGCGGAGGACGCCAAGTTCACCGCTCTGCCCAAGGCCGGATTCGAGCTCGCGCAGGCCGCCGCCCAGGTCGGTCGCACCGGCACCCCGGAGCAGATCCAGCAGGCTGTTGCGGCCATCGACGAGGCACGTCGCCGGATTTACTCAATCCTCGCCCAGGACTAGCGGGTGACGCCGGGTCGCCGGGTCCGAATGCGCGTGAACCCCGGCGCGGGGGACACCCGTGCGCGGTACCGCCGCATCCTTCGATTCGCCGGCTGGAACCTCGCCGTCACGTGGTTCTACGAGCTGCTGCTGCCGCGCATCGGGCTCGCGCGGGTCGCCGAGCGCACCCGCGCCAAGCGGATGCGCCGCTTCGCGCAACGCTTCCACGTGCTCGCCGTGGACCTGGGCGGGCTGATGATCAAGGTCGGCCAGTTCCTGTCGTCCCGGCTGGACGTGTTGCCGCCCGAGATCACGACCGAACTCGAGGGACTGCAGGACGAGGTGCCGCCGGTTGCCTTCCCGGCGATCCGGGCGCTCGCCGAGGCTGAGCTGGGCATGCCGTTGGAACGGGCGTTCGCGTGGGTCGACGAGACGCCGGTGGCGGCAGCATCCCTCGGTCAGGCTCATCCTGCGCGGCTCGCCCCGCTCGATGCCGCCGACACCGGCCTGCACGGTGTGGTGATCAAGGTTCAACGGCCCGGCATCGACGCCATCGTCGACGTCGACCTGGCGGCGTTACGCAGGGTGAGCGGCTGGCTCAGCCACGTGCGCCTCGTCTCCGACCGGGTGGATGCGCCGGCGCTGATCGAGGAATTCGCGCTGACCTGCCTCGAGGAGATCGACTACCTGCACGAGGCCACCAGCGCCGTGCGGTTCGCGGAGGACTTCGCCGACGACGAGCGGGTGAGCGTGCCCGAGATCGTCTGGGAGCGCACCACCCGACGCGTGCTCACTCTCGAAGACGTGACGGCGATCAAGATCACCGACACGGATGCGCTGGACGCTGCGGGCATCGACCCGGCGCAGGTGGCTCCGGTCTTCGCCGCCGTGATGTTCGACCAGCTGTTCACCAACGGGTTCTTCCACGCCGACCCGCACCCGGGCAACATCTTCGTCACCCCGATGCCGGACGATCCGAGCGGCCGCGGCTGGAGACTGACGTTCATCGACTTCGGCATGATGGGTGAGGTCCCCACGAGCACCCGCCGCGGACTGCGGAAGATGCTCATCGCGGCCGCCTCGCGGGACGGCACGGGCCTCGTGGAAGCGGCGCGCGATGTGGGCGTGCTGCTTCCCTCCTCCGACACGACCGAGCTGGAGCGGGCGATGACCCAGCTCTTCGCCCGCTTCGGCGGCATGGGCTTCGCCGAGCTGCGGGAGGTGGACCCGCGGGAGTTCCGCGACTTCGCCGTGCAGTTCGGCGATGTGGTGCGGTCGTTGCCGTTCCAGCTGCCGGAGAACTTCCTGCTCATCATCCGGGCGATGTCGCTCACCTCCGGGGTCTGCAGTTCGCTGGATCCCGCGTTCAACCTCTGGGACTCCATCGAGCCGTATGCGTCGCAACTGTTGCGCGACGAGCGCGGCAACGTGGCCCAGGACCTCGGCAAGCAGGCGCTGGAGAACGCCGGCATCGCCTGGGGACTGCCGAAGCGGTTGGACGCGATCGTCACCCGCCTCGGGGACGGCACTGTGGCGGTGACGAGCCCGGGCCTCGAGCGGCGGGTCGCGCGGCTGGAGCGCACCGCGGGTCGAGTGGTGTCGGCGGTGCTGTTCGGTGCCCTGCTCATCGCCGGCGCGGTGCTCCGCGGTGACGATGCGGTTCTCGGCGCAGTCCTGATGATCGGGTCGGTCATTCCGCTGCTGCACGCCCTGTTCGCGGGGCGTAGATAGGATCTGCGCAAGTCGGCGCCGCTGCTCTATCTGAGTTTCCCCGGTACTCGGCGGCAGAATCGGTGATCTCCTCGCCCCGAAGCCGTGGGGCGCGTCCGACGGTCAGGTCGTCGACCGTCACGGACCGCACTGGCTGATCGGGTACGAACCCTGAACCCGACCCCAGCGGCTCAGCTGTGGTGGTAGCTTCCAGGTAACGGCAGGTGCCACGCGTGCAGAGCGGCTGCACTCGCACCACGCCAGCAGCGCATGGAATCGAGTCCATCGTGACCACCATCCCCACCACGCCCTCGAGTCAGGACACGGACCGACCCGGTCCCGGCCTGCGGCGCCATGTGGGCTTGATCGTCCTCGGGTCGCTGGCCTTCGGACTCGTCGCCGCTCTGCTTCTGGCCGCCGCCCCGTTCATCCGGCCAGGGGAAGGCGAAGTCACCGGGGCCGTCCTCCTCGGTTTCGGACTGGGCTGGGCGGTGTTGGCCGTGCTCACCATCCGATTCACCGATCAGCCGCAGCGGTGGGCTGCGGTCCCCGCAGTAGTCCTGGGCCTGGGCGGTCTTCTTCTGGTGGTCTTCGGCTCCCCACTGCAGGAGGTGCTCAACTGGGTGTGGCCGCCCGTCGTGCTGGTGACGGCAATCTGGATGGCCATTCGGGTGCACGCGCAGCTTCGGAGCCGGAGCGGACGCTGGCTGCTGTACCCGGTGATCGCCCTGCTGGCCGTTGCCTCGATCGGCGGCGGCTACGAAACCGTGATGGAGGCGGTGGACACCCGCGCACACCCGATGGCGGGTCAGCTGGTCGACGTCGGCGGACATCGTCTGCACCTGAGCTGCACCGGCACTGGAAGCCCGACGGTCGTTCTGGAGCCGGGCGGAGGCGAAATGTCCGCCGTGCTCGGGTGGATCGAGCCGGCCGTGGCCGCGGACACGCGCGTCTGCGTCTACGACCGGGCCGGACGTGGGTGGAGCGAACCCGCGGGTGCTCCGCAGGACGCGACCCAGATCGCGACCGACCTGCACACGTTGCTGCAGCGAGGAGGGGCTGACGGACCCTACGTGCTGGCCGGCCATTCGTTTGGGGGGCTCTATGCGCAAACTTTCGCAGCCCTGTACCCCGACGAGGTGGCTGGAATGGTGTTGATCGACTCCACCGCCCCGAGTTCGACGACGGAACCGAGCGCAGCCTTCGCGGCTGCGGGGGACTCGTACAACCCGATGGGTCGCGTGTCCGCGCTGGTGTCGGCGTCGGCCCGTCTTGGCGTTGGTCGCCTGTACGGTCAGTTCGATTACGACACCCTCCCGCCGGATTCTCAGGCTCAGGCGCGCGCCAGCGTTGCGAAAGGCGGCCAACTGGGGAGCACGGTTGAGGAGTATCTCCTGGCCAATTCCTCGATGGAGCAGGCCGGCACCCTGGTGAGCTTCGCCGACAAGCCTCTGGTCGTTCTGGAAGCAGGTAGCGGTAGCGCTTCCGACTGGCCCGCAAAACAGGCGGCCATGGCCTCCTTGTCGACGAACAGCTCACACCGCGTCGTCGACGGTGCCACCCACGCATCCCTGGTCTCGGACGAAGCCGATGCTGCCGCGACGACCCAGGCGATCCTCGACGTGGTCACGGCGGTCCGAACCACAGCACCGCTGCCCGGTGCTGGCTAGGCCCGTCGCTTGGGGCCGGGATTGACAGTCCGGGGCGGTGAACGGCGCGATCGCTTGGGCCGCGGCGGTGTTGCGCGTGGCCTTTCGATCGGTGTCGAGCGGCGCTAAATTGAACGCGAAATCCGCGACGAAAGAAGCAGACGTGATTACCGTGAATGAGAATCTGACCGCCGATTCGGCCCTCGCCGACTTCTACAAAGATCTGCACTCTCACCCCGAACTCGGTTTCCAGGAACATCGCACCGCCGAGATCGTCGCGAAACGCCTGACAACACTCGGGTTCGAGGTCGCCACCGGCATCGGTGGCACCGGAGTGGCCGGTGTCCTGGAAAACGGCGCGGGCCCCACCGCGCTGTTGCGCGCCGACATGGACGCGTTGCCGGTCCGGGAAGACACCGGGCTCGACTATGCCAGTACCGTGACCGCACCCAACGCGAACGGCACGCTTGTCCCCGTGGCCCACGCCTGCGGGCACGACCTCCACACGACCTGCCTGGTCGGTGCAGCCGAGGTCCTGTCCTCCGACCGGTCGAGCTGGTCGGGCACGCTGGTCGTGGTCTTCCAACCCGCCGAGGAACTCGGCGCGGGCGCCCAGGCCATGGTCGACGACGGACTCTACGAGAAGGTTCCCAAGCCCGACATCGTGCTGGGACAGCATGTGGCCCCGTTGCCGGCCGGCAAGATAGCCGGGCACGCCGGTGCGTCGTATGCGGGGTCGGACTCCCTGCGCGTTCGTCTTGTCGGCGAGGGAGCACACGGCTCGATGCCTCAGAACTCGATCGACCCGGTGGTGATGGCGGCGGCGACCGTGCTTCGCCTGCAGACCATCGTCTCGCGGGAGATTCCGAGCACCGACACTGCGGTGCTCACCGTCGGTTCGATCCATGCCGGCGATGCGGCCAATGTGATTCCCGGCGAGGCCGAGCTGCAGTTGAACATCCGCAGCTACACCAACGGGGTGCGTCAACACATCCTCGACAGCGTTGACCGCATCGCCAAGGGCGAGGCGCAGGCGGCAGGCGCTCCGGAAGAACCGACGATCACCGAGATCGAGCGATTCCCCATCGTGGTCAACGATGCGGATGCGCTGGGGAAGACACTTCACGCCTTCGCCGAGTGGCTCGGACCTGACCAGATTCTTGACCCGGGTGCCGGCGCCGGCAGCGAGGATGTCGGAATCCTCGCGACCAGCGCGGATGCCCCGTTGTCGTACTGGCTCCTCGGCGGCACCGACCCCAAGCTGTTCACCACCGGGGACATGACCGACCCGGCCCTGCGCACAGTTCCGTCGAATCATTCCCCGCATTACGCTCCGGTCATCGACCCGACTCTCGCGATCGGGGTGACGGCGCTGGTCACCGCAGCGCGAACCTGGCTGCCGACGGGTTGACTCGTGGCTCGAAGCCGACTGTCGTCAGGCCTTCTGGCGGCTGACCATCTCGGTGATCCAGACGGGTGCGAACGGTGAGGTGCAGCCAGGGGGAGTCGGGTAGTCCTTGAGTACCTCCAGGCGCTCGCCGATGGCCAGGGCGCGAGCGCGGTGCTCGGGATGCTCGATCCCGATCTGCGCCAGGCAGTGGTTCATCGCCCACTGCAGGCGCTCCGGCGCATCCTTCATCTCGGCCTCGATGAGCTCGAGCAGCCCATCCAGGTCGAGGCCCTCGGGGGACTTGGCCACCCGCTCGGTGGTCAGCGCCCAACCGGCGCTGGCGACCACGGGGTCGGTGTCGGCGAACCAAAGCACGCGCAGCTCCTCGACGTGCGAGTTCTTCTTCACCACATAGTTCACGAGCCAGTCCTGCACCTTGGGTGTGCCGGCTTCGCGCAGCATGGCATCCAACTCATCCCGCTCGAACGCCTTCGGCCGGCAGATCAGCAGGGCGAGCAGCCGCGCCGCGGTGTCCCCGGTCGCCCACAGGTCCCGTGAAAACTCCGGCTGGGTCTTGATCCGTTTGGCGACCGCGCGCAGTTTGGTGAGGTTCACGCCGTGGTCGTCACCGTGGTTGGCGTTCACCGCGCGGATCTGCGGATCCTCAAGGGCGGCCAACTCTGCCATCACTTCGGCCACTGCCGGCGTCACTGCCGATGTCGTCTGGGCCATGGCGGTCTCCTTTCCATCGCGTGCTGTCAGCCTACGACGGGTGCCTCTCGAGTGGGACGTCGCGCACGGCGCCGAGCTTCACCGGGTTCATGATGAAGAAGATCCGGTCGATACCGCGGGTGCTGACCCCAATGGCCCCGACGAGGAACGGCTCGCCATCCATTCGAAGCACGAAGGCGTCGGAGCCGTTGACTGCGGCGACATGGAGCTCGACATGCATCTGTAGTTTCTGAACCGTGCCGAGAAGGAACCGTGCCACGTGGTCGCGACCTTCGACCGGCCGGCGCGCGGCGGTGACGTTCCCACCACCGTCCGAGTACAGGACGATGTCGTCGGCGAGCAGAGTCTGCAGGCCCTCCAGGTCGCCGGCTTGAGCGGCGGCGAGGAAGGAGCGGAGCAGACGGTTCTTCTGCGCGACGGTTACGCGGTTGTCGCTGTGCTCCTTGAGGTGCAGGCGGGCACGCCGGGCGAGCTGGCGGGCGTTGGCCTCCGTGGTCTCAACGACCGCGGCGATCTCACCGAACGTGTAGCCGAAGGCCTCGTGGAGCAGATAGACGGCGCGCTCCTGTGGCGTCAGTCGTTCCATCAGCAACAGGAGCCCGACTTCGAGGGCCTCCGTGTTCTCCGCTCCCAGTTCCGGATCGGCGCCGGTGAACACCGGTTCCGGCAGCCACGGGCCGATGTAGGTCTCCCGACGCATGCGCGACGACGCCGCCACGTTGATCGTGAGGCGGGTCGTCATCGTCGTCAAAAATGCAGGATGGCTGCGGATGCCCGAGCGGTCGGTCGTCTGCCACTTGACCCAGGCGTCCTGCACGACATCCTCTGCTTCCACTGCGCTGCCGAGCATGCGGTAGGCGATGCCGAAAAGCCGGGGGCGCATCGACTCAAACCCGGCCGCCAGCTCATCCATTTCTGCTGCGGTAACGTCGCGACTGGGAACTCCCATCGGCATCCTCTGTTCGGTTCTGCTCGGTGTGCGATCCGGCATCAACTTACCGCTACACCGTTTCCAATGCTGATTCGTGACAGGCCCCGCGCGAGTGCCGCCAGGTGTCACGTTTCGGCGGAGGTGGCGGTCATTACTTGTGACCCGCCCGTTTTCGAGAAAGAGACCGCATGAGCACACGTTCCGAGCACAGGGTTGTCGTCATCGGGGCCGGCTATGCCGGAATCCTCGCGGCAAACCGGGTGCAAGCGTCCTTGACGGCTGCCGAGGGCCGCCGGGTGCGCGTCGCAGTGGTGAATCCCCGCACCGACTTCATCGAACGCGTGCGCCTGCACGAAGTGGCCGCAGGGGTGCGCATGAGCGCCGCGATTCCACTGGACGACATGCTGCACGACCGCATCGAGATCGTCCTGGGCACGGTGCTCCGGATCGACGCTCCTGCCCGGGTGCTCTCCGTCGCTACGAGCAGTGGGATCACGAGCGAACCCTATGACACCCTGGTCTACGCCGTGGGGAGCACGGCCGCGCTCGGAGTACCCGGTGCGGACGAGTTCGCTCACCTGCTCAGCAACGCTGACGGGGCGGAGACCGCGCGCCTTGCGCTTGCCACCGGCCCGGACAGCCAGCGCATTGTCGTGGTCGGGGGCGGGGCGACGGGTGTGGAGGCCGCCGCTGAGTTCGCGGAACAGCACCCGACAGCGTCGGTCACCCTGGTGTCGAGAGGCGCCGTGCTCGCCCATCTCCCCGCGGCCTCCCGCAAGTCCGTCCTCCGTTCACTGAAGAAGCTCGGAGTCAACGTGATGGAGGGGAGCGGCGCCAGCCGGGTCCAGGCCGACGCCGTTGAACTCCTTGACGGCACGCTTCTTCCCAGCGACGTCACCGTCTGGACCGCCTCTTTCGCTGTCCCCGACCTTGCCCGACGCAGCGGGCTCGACGTCGACCCGATCGGCCGGTTGCTGGTCGACGAGGAACTCCGTTCGCTTGCGTACCCTGAAATCTTCGGTGCCGGCGACGCCGTGCACCCGCCGTCCTCCGTGGGTTCTCACCTGCGGATGGGGTGCGCCATCGCCATGCCCCTTGGCGGCCACGCGGCAGACAACGTTCTGGCAGTTCTGCGCGGTGGGGGCCTGACGAAGCTCGATGTCGGTTTCAGCGCTCAGTGCATCAGCATCGGGCGGAAGAGGGCGATCATCCAGCTCCTCACTAAGGCGGACCGGCCTCGGGCGATTCGCATCACCGGCCGGGCCGGAGCGATGGTGAAGGAATTCGTCTGCGCATACCTCGCGACCGGTTCGCCCCGACGAGAGCGGACCCGACCCGGATCGTTGATGCTGGCCTCTGGCCCGAAGAGGATGCCCGTCGACCTCAGGAACTAGTCCCGTGCGTAAGGTTGGTCCGCCGTCGGGCCAACCGGGGACTCGGCGGCGGGCGGGACCAGTCGCGGTCTGCTTGGCGCAACCTCGGACAAAGCCGCCTGAAACCCTGTGCTTCCGCTCTTACCTCACGACTCGACCGGGCCTCCTGTTGGCGATGACGGTACGCGCGGTGGCGGGGTTTTGACACCGGCCGGTCCATGTCGGCGTCGGCAGAGAGCACGACTGCATCTCCTATGGCCCCTTGCGCCCTCCACATCGGGTGCACCCGGCCATACAGGGCGCAGTAGCACCAACGAGCTCACGAAACCACTACTCGGGGGCTGGCCCGCGGGTCACGGGAGCCGGCGCGAAGCGCTGATGGCCGAGCACGGCCAGGAGCGCCAGCTTCTCGGCGGCCTCGCTCCGCGGCGCCGCGGTGAGGATGAGCAACGCCTGACCACGGTCCTCGGTGAGGAGCGTCTGGCAGTCGAGTTCAATCGGACCCAGTTCCGGGTGGATCAGCGTCTTGTGGTCCTGGAAGCGGGTGGCCACATCCTGCAGTTCCCAGATTTCGGTGAATTCTGCGCTCACCCGGCTCAGCTCTCGCACCAACGCACCCGCTCGCGAGCGCTGACCCGCCGCGCCGAAGGCCGCACGGAGGCCGGCCACCTGGGCCCGGCTCTGCCGCTGCCGGTCGGCAAACGGGTAGATCTCCCGATCGGTGGGGTCGGTGAACCACCGGTAGACGCTGCTGCGAGCCAGCCCGGTGTGCCGGGAGTGGTCGCCGAGAAGCGCCGCGCCCAGCCAGTTCTGCGCCAGAGTCTCACCGAGGCTGGAAAGGATCAACGCCGGGGTCTCCTCGAGCCGGTCGAAGACCCGCATCAGGGAGGGGGCAACGTGCGTGTCCAGTGGCGTGCGCGCCGGCACGTTGTGGTCGGCGAGGCGGTACAGGTAATCCCGCTCGTCGTTGCTCAGGCGCAGCGCCCGGGCCAGGGCCGCCAACATCTGTTCGGATGGTTGCGGGCTGCGGGCCTGCTCCATCCGCACGTAGTAGTCCGCGGACATCCCGGCCAACGCGGCGACCTCCTCGCGGCGTAACCCGGGGACCAATCGACGCGGTCCAGCGGGGAGGCCGACGTCCTCAGGGCGGAGCCCGCTCCGGCGGGAGCGGAGAAAATCGGCGAGAGCAGGTTGGTCCATGCGTCCATCATCCGCCACCGACGCGCCGCTCTCCAGGGACCGGCAGTCCTACGACAACGGCTCCTCTCCCGCATCCGGTCGCCGCCGCACACACTCGAGTCATGAACATCACCGGAAACACCATTTTCATCCCCGGCGCCACCTCGGGTATCGGACTCGCCCTGGCCCTGCGATTGCGGGCCGCCGGCAATACCGTCGTGATCGGCGGGCGCCGCGCCGACGTGTTGCAGCGCCTCGCCGCCGAGCACGGGCTGTCCGGCGTCACCATCGACACCACCGACCCCGCCTCCGTGCTGGCCGCCCGCGACCAGATTCTGGCCGAGCACAGCGACCTGAACGTACTCATCGCCATGGCCGGGGTGATGAACGCCGAGGATGTGCGCGGTGCTGGTTTCCTGGCCGTAGCTGAACGCATCGTCGAGACCAACATCAACGGGCCGCTGCGGCTGGTCGCCGCATTCATCGAGCACCTGCAGACCCGCCCAGACGCCACCCTGATGACGGTCTCGTCAGGGCTCGCCTTCACCCCGCTGGCCTTTACCCCCACCTACAACGGCACCAAGGCCTTCATCCACCAGTACAGCGAGACCATTCGGATGCAGCTGGCCGGAACATCCGTGCAGGTCATTGAGCTCGTTCCGCCGGCCGTGCAGACCGAACTGATGGCCGGCAACTCGGTGAACGAGCACTTCATGCCTCTGGACGCCTTCGCCGACGAGGTTATGGCTCTTCTGGAAGCGCAGCCCGACGCGCAGGAGATTCTCGTTGATACCGTGAAGTTCCTGCGGTTCGCGGAGGTCGAGGGGCGCTACGCCGCCACCATTGCGGCGCTGAACCCCGCCGCGTGACAGGGCAGCGCTCACTGCACCTCCTACGGGCGGCCGCGCCCGCTATAGCGGTAGCGGTCGCCGACAGGGGGCGCAGTGAGCGCCGCGCACGCCCCGCACAAGGCCCAGCGATGGATGCGCCGGGTCAGGCGGAGATCGCGAGATCTTGAGTGATGCTCGGCGAATCGCCGGCGTAGACCGGCTCAACTCGGGGCGGCACCTCTGAGCGCGCGGATGATCTGCGCGAGCGCCAACCCGGCGGCCGCCACCACGGGCACGGTTACCACCATCAGGGCGATTCGGTTGGGCCGGAATTCCAGCCCGTCGGGTCCGCCGACATAGGCGCCGATCGGCACCGCGTAGCCGCCACCGCCGCCGCCGCTGCCTTCCCCGACGCCCATGCCGCCTGGGCCGAAGCCGCCGTCGGGCATCTCGCTGGAGCCCTCGCCGCCGCCGAAGCCGAAGCCGACGAGCGCGACGGGGATCAGGTCGTGCCCGCCCAGCGTGGTCTTCTCGCCGTACGCCAGTTTCGCGCCCCAGGAGGGCACCGATTCCGCTAGTTTCTCGATGAGGTTCGCCATGGAGCGACCGTACGCGGGTTTGCGCCGATCGGATAGCTGCCACCTGCCGGTAGGCTGCGAATGCCCAGGCAGGGCGGAGCGGGCCGTGACGAGTACAGATGAGAAAAGAGCCGACGTTGGGGGAGAAAACGGCAGTGAAGGGTGGGGCATTCCGGCGCGAGAACTGGTTTCTCATCGCGGCAATCGGGTTGCTGCTGAGCCCGGCCCTCTTCGACCTGCGCTGGCTGCGAGACGCGACCGCGGACTTCGGCAATTCCCGGGACGCGCTGTACGGCGTTGTCGGTGCGTTCGTGACGGCCGGCCTCGTCAATTCGTGGAGCAAGAGACGTGCCGAGACGCGGGACAGGCTGCGCTACGACGGGATGTCGAAGGTGGCGTTTCGCAGTCTCGCCCAGACCGTGAACGATGTGGGACGGATGCTCCTCGCCCCTGTCGTCGGAGCCGATCTCTATGCCGCTGGAATTCCCGGGTTCACCCCGGAGCATCATGAGGAGAATCTGGCGAATCTCCGCGCCCTGTCGATACAGCCCGACTTCGCGCCGAAAAGCGGCGTCTGGGACGACGCCGTGAGTCGTGACAAGGTGACGGCGAACCTGATGGCGCTCTGTGCGCAACACGGGTTCCCGCAACACATGTTTCGCACCACATCGGCTGCCCGGCGGCGCCTGCAAACGGCCATGGCTGATTGGGCGCCCGTGATGGTGGCCGTGCCGGGAGCGAACGAACACCTGGCCCGTGGCTGGCCGCTGGCGGACCAGATCGTTCTGTTGCTCGAGTCCTGGCGCCACCTGATGACGGCAGACGCAGCGGCTACCGTCTCCCAGAGCGACCTCGACCGGGTGGCAGAGGACTACGCCGAGACAATTCGCCAGTACCAAGCCTGGATTCAGGAGCTGATTCCGTTGGCCGGCCTGCCCGCTCGCTGACGGCCCACCGCTCGCCGATACTCGTTGACAAGCCGGTGAGGTTTCATCGGCGACCGCATCGCCGACCTCCTCGGCCGCATGACGGTGGAGGAAAAAGTGGGGCCCTGCTAGGCGTCGTGGGCACCGGGGAGGTGGCGTCGGCGGCGGGACATCGTCGCCTGCACCGCCTCCGCTGCGCCCGGATGTTGCGCACTGTGCGCCGTGTACCAGCGGTGGTAGGCGGCGACCAGCGGAACCGACGTGAGGCCGTGCAGGATCACGCTCAGCGCGACGGTGACAAAAACCGTCGTGAGCACGACGTCCCCCTCGGGCACACCACGCTCGAAGGCGAGAAGCGCGAACACCAGCGAAGCCAGCCCGCGCGGACCGAACCAGCCGATGAACGCCACCGTGGGCCGTTTCAGCCCCTGACCGGCGAGGGCGATCGTGACCGGGATCATCCGTACCAGCGTCAGGCTGAGCGCGGCGTAGAGGACGACCTGCCAGGTGATGTACGGGAGGGCCAGGGTGAGGGCCAGCGCGCCGAACCCGATCCAGGTGACGGCGGCGAGGAAGCCGCCAGAGTCCTCGGCCAGCAAGGTGACGGCCGACCCGCGCGTGCCGGAGAACCTGCCGAACACGAGGCCGCCCACGAAGGCGGCGATGAATCCGCTGCCACCGAGTGTCACGGCGATGGTGAACGCCAGCAGCGCCGCCGCCAGGGGAACGATCTGGCGCCACTCCCGGCCGATCCAGTCCCGGTGGTCGGCGGCGCGGAACAGCAGCCCGCCCAGCAAACCGGCGACCAAGCCCCCGATGAGCCCCCAACCGATCTGGGCGGCCATGCTGCTGATCACCGCCGAGGGCACGTCGGTCTCCAGCTCAGCGTTGGCGATCGCGAGTGTGACCAGGAAGAACGGCACGGCGAGGCCGTCGTTGAGTCCGCTCTCCACGTCGAGGGACTGCCTCACCCGCCCGGGGACGGCCGGGTCGGACACGACCTTCTGGCCCAACGCCGCATCCGTGGAGGCCAGCATCGTGGCCAGCAGCACCACGGAGGCCAGCGCCATGTCGGGGAAGACGAGCGCACCGACCACAGATCCGGCGATCATGGTGAGCGGCAGCCCGATCAGCAGCAGGCGGGTCGGCACGGAGAGCTCTCGCCGGAGCGCCCGCAGGTCGATGCGGGAGGCGTCGCTGAAGAGGAGCAGCACCAATGCGATCTCGGCCACAAGCTCGGCGACCTCGGATTCCACGGCAATGTCGAGCCAGCCGAGCGCCGACGTGCCGACGAGGAAACCCACGACGGTGAAGAAGAGGGCCGACGTGATGCCCCGTCGATCCAACGGCCTCGAGAACACACTCCAGATGACGATGATCGCCAGCACCGTTGTGGCCGCAACCATCCGAACCCTGCTCTCGATCGTGGCGCCTGCATCTGGCTGCCCTGCACCACGTCTACACCCGAATGCGCCTGGTTCCTAGATATTGGGCGGGCACCGAGACCGCCCGTTTCGGGCTTACGACGGCCGGAATCCCGATCAGACCTGGTTGCTATGCTGACCGGACGTGCACCGAAGAACCGACCCGGCGGGAGTGTTTTGTGGCTGAGATGCGGGGTTCAGGCGGTGGTCGAGCCCGGTGGGCGCGCCTGACCGAGTCGGTGGAATCACGGTTGTGGCCGCTTCCGGTGGCGGCGGTTCTACTGGCCGTGGTGCTGGGGCTCGTGCTTCCGCGCCTTGACCTGCTCATCGACGCGGAACTGCCCACCGCCGTGGACTCGGTGATATTCAACGGGGGAGCAGAGACGGCCCGGTCGGTGCTGTCGTCGATCGCCGGCTCGTTGATCACGGCGACGTCGCTGACGTTCTCTCTCACGGTGGTGGCGTTGCAGCTGGCCAGCAGCCAGGCGTCGCCCCGCGTGTTGCGGTTGTTCGCCAGGGACCGGCAGGTGCACGCGACGCTGGCTGTTTTCCTCGGCACCTTCGCATACTCGATCACGGTGCTGCGGTCGGTGCGAGCGACGACGGATGACGCCGCCGAGTTCGTTCCCCGGGTCGCCGTGACGACGGCGTTCGTGCTCACCCTGGTGAGCGTCATCATGCTGGTCTTCTTCCTCGCCCACCTAGCCGCCCAGCTGCGGGTGGAGACGATGCTGAAGGACATCCACGCCGAAACGAACCGCACCATCGACCTCGTCGGTGCCGGCAATGAGGCCGCTCAGGCGTATACCTCGCCGATGCAGATCCCGGTCGGGACGCACACCGTCACGGCGGCGGTGAGCGGTTTCATCACCGGCCGCGACCACGCGGCGCTGGTGGCCTACGCCGCCCCGCACTCGCTCGTCTTCCAGGAGGTCAGGCGGGTCGGGGAAAACGTCGTCGCCGGCACGCCACTGATGGTGTGGTGGCCGGTCGGGGACGGTACGGACCCGCCGGACGCGGACGACGTGGCGGATGCGGTGCGCGGCGCGTACTCAATTGCCTACGAACGCACCGCGGCGCAGGACATCGACTACGGGGTGCAGCAGATCGTGGACATCGGCGTGCGCGCGCTGTCGCCGGGCATCAACGACCCGACCACCGCCGTGAACGCCCTCGGGCACCTCAGCGCGATCGTCGCCAGCACGCTCCAGATGCCGGCGCTTCCCAGCGCCCTCGCCGATGCGGACGGGAACCTGCGGGTGGTGACGGCTACCCGCACAGCGGCAGACACTATCCATGATGCGCTGTCCCCGATGCGGCATTACGGCGCCAACGACCCCTCGGTGGTGAGAAGGTTTCTGCAACTGGTCAGCGATCTGGCTTACACCTGCTCGGCCGGGGAGGTGCAGACGGCCCTTCAGCAGCAGCTGGCCGCTCTGGACCTGCAACTGCAGGCACAGGGCGACGATCCCGCCTCGGTCAGAGAGATGCGCGCCGCTGTCGCCGAGGTCACGGCGCGCATCGCCGACTCGCCCGTCCGCGCGACCTAGACGGAACACCGCATCCTTCGGCGCCATGCCGTGTTGTGCACAGGGGCGCGACGGGGCGAGTTCTCGACAGCCGAGATCGTTTCTGCGTGGGAGCTGATGCCGCCACGACACTATACGGATGGACCTCGGCATCTGGCTCGCCCGGCACCACGGCGTTGCGCACTCAGCTCAGGCACTGCGTGCGGGGTTCACTCGATACTCGATCAGGCAGAGCATCGCCGGCGGCGAGTGCGAACGCATCCGCCGTGATTGGCTCGCTCTGCCGACGGCTCCAGCCGATCTGCGCGCCGCGGCTGCGCTCGGCGGGCGGGTGGCGTGCCTCAGCGTTGCCCGGCAGCTTGAGCTGTGGCACCTCTCTGACGGGATGAACCACGTCAGCATGCCGAGAAACACGGCGGTGCCGGCATCCGAAACCCTGCGGGTGCACTGGAGTATCGGACCGGTACCGGTTGCCCGATTCGCACTTGTGGAACCTATCGAGAACGCCCTCGTGCACATCGCCGAGTGCCAACCGTTCGAGAACGCTCTCGTCGTCTGGGACTCCGCTTTGAACAAGAAGCTCGTGACCCAGGCCTCGCTCGCGAGGCTGCACCTGCGCAGTGCCGCGGCCCGTGCCGTGCGGGAGGTCGCGTCGGGGTTGGCCGATTCGGCCCTGGAGACGCTGCCCGTTTCCCGGCTCGCGGCCATCGGCATCCGGGTCAGCCAGCAGGTCATGCTGGCGGGGCACCGCGTCGATGGTCTGATCGGGCAGCGGCTCGTGCTGCAGAGCGATGGCTTCAGCTTTCACTCATCTGCCGAGCAGCGGCGGGCAGACATCGCGCACGATCGGAGGCTCGCCCTCCTCGGTTTCACGGTTCTGCGCTACGACTACCGGCAGATCCTCTTCGACTGGCCACGGGTCGAGGCGGAGATCCTCCACGCCATGGCCCAGGGTCTTCACCTCGCCCCGACGCAAGTTAGGAAATAGTGAGATCAATAGGATGCTTTGGGCTATTGCGTCCTATAAACCTCACGAAGTCCTCATAAGCGTGCGATCACTCGGGGCCCGGCTGGCTGTCTAGGCTGTAGCCATGGCCACAGTCATCCTCGTGCGGCACGGCCGCACCACCGCAAACGCCACCGGGCTGCTGGCCGGACGCACCGCCGGCGTTCTGCTCGACCAGATCGGCCGAGACCAAGCGGTCGTCACGGGGGAGCGGCTCGCCGCGGTGCCGCTGGTCGGGGTGGTCTCCAGCCCCCTGGAACGCTGCCGCGAAACCGCGCAGCACATCATCGACCGCCAGAGCGGCACGCTGCTGACGCCGATCGAAGACGAACTCTCCGAGTGCGACTACGGCGACTGGCAGGGCCGCACCCTCCAGGACCTGTCGGCCGAGAAGCTCTGGTCGGTGGTGCAGACCCAGCCGTCCGCCGTGACCTTCCCGAACGGGGAAGCGATGGCAGCGATGCAGGCCAGGTCGGTCGCCGCGATCCGCCGCCTGGACGCCGCATTCGAGGCGGAACACGGACCCGGCGCGGTCTGGGTGGCGGTGAGCCACGGTGACATCATCAAGTCGATCCTGGCCGACGCCTTCGGCATGCACCTGGACCTGTTCCAGCGGATCAACGTGGGTCCGGCATCCGTCTCGATCGTGCGGTACGGCAGCAGCCGGCCGACCGTGCACGCCACCAATACCGACGCCGGGGACCTGTCCTGGCTCGCGGCGAGCGCCCCCACGGCGGACGCCCCGGTCGGCGGTGGGGCGGGTCATCAGGCTCCGCACGCATCGCGCGCCTAAAATACTCGCATGCCTACAATCGTCCATGAGTTCGCCTGGCCGGATCGGGTCGTCGTCGGCACCGTCGGTCTGCCCGGCTCCCGCACCTTCTACCTGCAGGTGCGCACCGGCGCCCAGATCGTCAGCATCGCCCTGGAGAAACAACAATCCGCGCTGCTCGCCGAGAAGATCGACGAGATACTCGACCAGCTGATCGCCTACGAGGGCAACCCGTTCAGCATCCCCACCGGCACCCCCATCGAACTGGTCGACAACGACCCGTTGGAGCCCGTCGACGAGGAATTCCGCACCGGCTCGATGAGCCTGGGCTGGGACCCGACGACGGTGCAGATCGTGCTCGAGGCCTTCCCGATCGTGGACGAAGACGACGACGAGCTGCTCGATGTCGCTGCCGTCGAACCGGCCGAAATGCTGCTGGTGCGGATGCCCGTCGGCACCGCACGGGCGTTCGCCACACGTACCCGCGAGGTGGTGGGCGCCGGCCGACCCATCTGCCCGCTGTGCGGCTATCCCATCGACGCAGACGGGCACACCTGCACCCTCCCCGGCGCGTGAACATGCCGGACGCCGACCTCGTCGACGGTGACCTCGAACTCACCGGGCGGATCACGACGGCGTCCAACGCGACGTTCCTAGGCAGCATCGACGGCGTCACGGTGGTTTACAAGCCGATCGCGGGGGAGAACCCGCTGTGGGACTTCCCCGACGGCAACCTGGCCAGCCGGGAGGCGGCGGCGTACCTGGTCTCGGAGGCGTTCGGTTGGAACGTCGTGCCCCGCACCTGGCTGCGCGACGGCCCGATGGGCCCCGGCATGGCGCAGCTCTGGCAGGAACGGGACCCCGGCCAGGACGCCGTGGACCTGATCCCGGCCGAGACCATGCCTGAGCAGGGCTGGCGGCACGTGCTCGACGGCCAGGACGAGCGGGACCGGCTGGTGTCACTCATCCATGAGGACTCCGTGGCGCTGCGCCGGATGGCCGTGTTCGACATCATCGTGAACAATGCCGACCGCAAGGGAGACCACATCCTGGCCATGCCCGACGGGCACCGGCACGGCGTCGACCACGGGCTCACCTTCCACGCCGACCACAAGCTGCGCACCGTGCTCTGGGGCTGGCTGGGCGAGGAGCTCAGCATCGACGAGCTGGCCGGGATCGACAGGGTCAGCGCCGATCTCACCGTCGGGCTCGGGCACGAACTCGCCGGCCTGCTCACTCCCGCCGAGATCGTCGCCCTCGCTGCCCGCTGCGACCGGCTGCGCACCGAAGGCCGCTTCCCGGCCCCTGAGGGCCGGATGCCCGCGGTGCCCTGGCCGCTGTTCTGACGGTCCCGGCCACCGATTCCCGCAGAACGGCGCCGACCGCGCCCACATCGTGGGACCCTTGAAGCATGGATCTCGAGGTATCGCCCACGCTCACGATTCCGGCGACGGAACTCGGGTGGCGGTTCTCCCGGTCGTCCGGCCCCGGCGGGCAACACGTGAACACCTCGGACAGCCGCGTGCAGGTGTCCTGGAGCGTCGTCGAGTCTGCGGTTCTCACCGACGAGCAGCGGATGCTGCTGCTCACCCGACTCGACCGGCGTCTGATCAACGGGGTGGTCACCATGGCCGCCTCCGAACAGCGTTCCCAACTGCGCAATCGTGAGATCGCGCTGACGAAGCTCGCGGAACTCGTGGCCGCGGGCCTGGCACCCGACGGGCCCAGCCGCCGGGCGACCAAACCCACCCGGGGTTCCGGCCGCCGGCACCTCGCCGCCAAGCAGCAGCGCTCGGCGACGAAAGCGCAACGGCAGCGGCCGTCCGCTGAGTAACGCAGCCTAGGCCACGCTGGCGCGCACGAACTCGGCGACCATAGGAGCAAGCCCTGCACCCACATCAACGGCCGGGCGCTTGGATCCCCGAACCTCGAAAGAGTGGTTCGCCGCGTCGATCAACTCGAGTGTCGCCGTGCCGATTCGCCCGACCACCGGGGTGAGTTCGTCCGGGGCGGCGAATGGGTCACGCGTGCCCTGCACGAACAGCATCGGCCGGTCGATCCCGTACAGGTGCTCATCGCGCAGCTTCTCCGGCTTGCCCGGCGGATGCAGCGGGTAGCCGAGAAAGACCAGGCCCGCTGCCGGCATGCCGGCGGCCACCGCCATGGAGGCCATCCGCCCGCCGAAGGACTTACCGGACGCCCAGACGGGCTGACCCGCCGACCGGGCAGCCGCAGCGTCCATCGCCGCCCGCCAGGCGGCGATCGCCCGGGGCGCCCGGTCGGGGAGCCGGCGGCCGGCCTCCCGGTACGGGAAATTGAACCGCAGGGTCGCCAACCCGGCGGCGTTCAGCGCCTCGCTGAACCCGACGAGGAACGGATGGTCGAAGCTGGACCCCGCTCCCGGTGCCACCACAAGCGTGGCGAACGCGTCCGCCGGTCGGGCGAAGGCGGCCGACACCGTCCCGTCCTCCACCTCGATGCGCATATTCTCCGTCGACTGCATTCGTCCCCTAGCCCGTGACGACGATCTTGCCGAGAGCACGTCCCTCGCCGAGGTAGGCGAGCGCCCGCGCCGCCTCGTCGAGCGGATAGGTGCGGTCGATGTTGATGCTCAGCTCGCCGGCGACGCACCGCTCGGCGACGGGCGTGAAGTAGGCCGGGCCCTCCCTGGCGATGAGTAGTCCCAGACGGCGCCCGGTGACCAGGCCGAGCGCCGCGCCGACGGTCACGACCCGCAGCACGCTGCGCACGGTGCCGCCGACGCAGAGGTAACGACCGCCGCGGGCCAATGCCCGCTGGTAGGCGAACACCGACCGGTGCGCCACGAGGTCGAGGATCAGGTCGAACGGTTCCAGTCGGGTGAAGTCCGAGGTGGTGTAATCGACGACCTCGTCGGCGCCGAGCCCGCGCATGAAGTCGAGCTTTCGCGCGTTGTCGACGCCGGTCACGTGCGCTCCGGAGTGTTTGGCCAGCTGAATCGCGAACGACCCCGACCCGCCGCCCGCCCCGTTGATCAGTACGCGCTGCCCGCGGCGAACACGGGCGGTTCCCTGCAGCGCGATCGCTCCGGCCTGGGGCAGGGTCGACGCCTCGGCGAAGGTCAACTCCGCAGGTTTGTGGGCGAGGGCCGCGACCGGCGCCACAGCGAACTCGGCGAAACCGCCCAACAGACCCATGTTGTCGCCGTACACGTCATCATTCACGCGGAACCGGGTCACGCCGGAGCCGACCGCGGCGACCCGACCGGCGATGTCGGAGCCCAACACCCGGCGCCTGGGGGCGCGCAACCCGCCGATCCGGGCGTACCCCGGGGATCCGGTCAGGCCCTCCCAGTCGGACAGATTGAGGGACGTCGCGGCGACCTCGATGAGCACCTGGTTCGGGCCCGGCGAGGGCTTCGGGATCTCGTCGACCCTCAGCACGTCGGGCTGCCCGTACCGGTCGTAGACAACGGCCTTCACAGGGGTCCGCCTTCGAGCGCGCGGCGCGGGTGTCGGAACATGCCGGTCAGTGTACGCGGAGCGGCCCGTCAGCGTGTGGGTGAACCTAGGCTGGTGGCATGACTGGTCCACGCGAACCCAGCGATACGCCGCTCAATGTGGCGCGGTACAAGATCAACCGCGAGATTCCTGCATCCGAGCGACCCGAGGTCGCCGAGCCGGACACCAACGAGGCCGGCCAGGCCATGATGGATGCCCGCGCCCAGTACGTGGAGATCGCGATCCAGCAGGCGATGCGTCGCGGCGACTTCGACAACCTGCCCGGCACGGGCAAGCCGATCCCGGGGCTCACCGCCCCGTACGACCCGGACTGGTGGATCCGCCAGAAGATCGAGCGTGAGCAGATCACCGGACTGGGCCCGGCTGCCCTCACCCTGCGCTCCGAAGACGCCGGACTCGACGCCCGCATCGACGCCGTGGTCGCCGAGCGAGCGGTGCGGGAGATCCTCGACGACTTCAACCGTCGCGTGATCGACGCCCGCCGGCAGCTGCGCGGCGGCCCGCCCGTCGTCACGGCGCTTCGCGAGGTCGATGCGGAGGTTGCCCGCTGGCAGGAACGCCGCACCGCCGCACGCATCGACCGGGACGCGGCGCGGGAACGCCAGGAGGCGGCGCTGGCCGCAATGACCTGGCGGGAACGCCGCCGGGCCAAACGCGAGCGTTGAGGCCGGCCGACGTCTGCCCGCTGGCCGACGCCACGGAACAACACAGCAGACCGCCCCACACACACACACTGGGCTGCCGAACGCGACACACAGGGCCGGGTCTGTCAATAGGCACCGCGACCCTCCAATCTGCCGAGACCGGTGGCATCCTGACTGCATGACGGATGAGACCACCGCTGCCCACTTTCAGAAGAGCCTGGTGGCCCTGGCCACCCCGGAGCAGCGGCAGAAGTACACCCGGTACTTCCCGGGCGACGACTCGTTCATCGGCGTGCGGATGGGCGACGTGTTCGCCCTGGCCGGCCGGGCGCTCGCCATGCCGGTGCCGGACATCGAGACGCTGCTGGAGAGCCCGACCCACGAGGTGCGGGTCGGCGCGTGCTCGATTATGGGCAAGGCGGCGACGAACCGTAAGACCGGCGGCGAACGGCGTGAGGAGCTCTACGAGCTGTACCTGCGCCGCCACGACAGGATCGACACCTGGGATCTTGTGGACCTGGTCGCGTATCAGGTGGTCGGCGGCTGGCTCGTCGACAAGCCACGTGAGCCGCTCTACTCCCTCGCGGCGTCGTCGTTCTGGCCGGAGCGCCGCACCGCCATGGTCGCGACAGCCGCATTCCTGCGCCGGGGCGACATCACCGACACCCTGCAGCTGGCGCGGATGCTCAGCAGCGACGGGAACGACTACGTGCAGAAGGCCACCGGCTGGATGCTGCGCTACCTCGGCGACGTCGACCGGGACGCGCTCCTCGGTTTCCTCGACGAAAACGCGGCCGGCCTGCCGAGGTTGACCCTGCGCGCCGCCACCGAGAAGCTCGACAAGCCGGTGCGAGCCGGCTATCTGGCCCGCAAACTGTGAGAAGAGCCCCAGAGTTTTCGGTTTTTCGGGGCTTTCCTCACAGTTCGCGGGCTTGGCGCAGGGGCACGGCCACGTCGGCGCCTCCCTCCCGGGTGAGACGCGGTCCCATGGTGACCATGGTGGGAGCGGGCACAAAACCGCCGGCGAAGAGGGCCTCGCCCTGTCGGAACCGTGACGCCCGGGCGAGCATGGCCGGCGGCACGAAACCGAAGATGGTGGCGAGCTCGTCGAGGTCCACCGGAGACGTCATCTTCATCAGCGCCAAGTTGTCGCACTGCGAGATGATGCTGGGGTGCACCCGAGACGGTCGCTGGGTCGACAGCAGCAGCCAAAGGCCGAATTTGCGTCCTTCCGCCGCGATCTGCACGATTCTCTCCCGCACCGCCACGTGTAACGGGCTGGTCTGGTCGGGCGAGCAGAAGTTGTGCGCCTCGTCGATCACGATCAGGAGCGGACGGCGTTGCTCCCGTTTGTCCCACAGGTCGTCGAGCACCGCCAACGCCACCACCAGCGACTCCTCCGGGTAGGCGAATCCGCCGAGGTCGAGCACTGTGGCGTCGGGGCGGGTCTCCAGGATGTCGGTCACGGCAGCCAGGCCCTGCGCCCAGATGCTCCAGTCGGTCACCCGGAGATTCTCGGTGCGTGCCGCCAGTTCGCGCGCAGCCGGGGTGCCCCGGTCCAGCAGGCCGGGGACGACCCTCGTCGGCTCGATCAGACCCACGGTGTCCTCGATGTGCATCAGCTCGTTGTGTTCGGCACGATCATCGAGCGGGTCGAGCCGAAAGACGGCTGCCTTCGCCCGCAACGACAGGTCCAGGAACCGCACCCGGAGAGCATCGGGAGACGCAGCCGATGGGCGCAGCACCCGGATGTCCCGCTCGGCCAACGCCCGTTGCGCATCCGTCGTTTCACCCGCCGGATGGGCCTGCCGGATGTGCACGAAGTCCGCGTTCGGATCGAAGATCACCATGGGCAGGGCCGTGTGGATCAGTAGCTGTTCCAGCACCACGCCCAGGGCGTAGGTCTTGCCCGATCCGCTCTGCCCACACCAGAAGGTGTGCCGGTTGAAGCGTTGGGCAAGGAGCCGGGCCGGGATGTGCTGGGAGGCCAGGAAGGAGCCGATGGGCAAAGACGCCGTGGCATCCCCGTAGAGCAGTTCGGTCGTGCGGGCATCCGCCGGTCGGAGCGTGGCCGATCCGAACGCGACGGAGCGCCGGACATCGAGGTGGCGGCCATCTCCATTGAGCAGACCCAGGATGCGACCGGAGCCGTGCGGGGCCCCGCCGATCGTGACGGTGACCTCCTCAACCTGGCCCAGCTGGTCCGTCTCCTCCTCGCCCTCATCCGTGGACCGGAGGATCACCAAACCGCCCGGCTCGAATCGGGAGCCGGTGGCGCCGACGAACTGGAAATGCCGGCCGTCGATCGACACCGCGGCGGCCTTCTCGAGTGTTGCGCTCTCAACTTCACTCATCGTGTGGCCCTTCATCGGGGTTTCCGGCCGGTGAATGTCCCGGCGTTCAGCGGCAGCGTAGTGCCGTTTTGGATCTGTGGGAGATCGCCGGTGCATCGTCCTGGCGATTGTCGATGGAACAACCGGTGCGCTGGCCAGGGTTCGGCCCTGCGGACGTTTCGGGATCGGTGCAGACGAGATATTGTCGCTGCCACCGCCTCGACCACCGGTCCGGTGACGCAGCGACAGGAGGTCTTGGATGAGCCGGCCCGCACCCATCAGTTGGTTACTGCGGCACCCGGTCGCCAACGCCCAGTCGCGGGAATCGGCCGCGCTCCTGGTGGGCGCGGCCGTCTTCCTGGTCGGCGCGCTGGCGTCGGCAATCACCTTTTGGGGTCACGACGTGCCTATCGCGGGTCCCGGCTCTGTCGGGCAGTTCGTCGCTTTGGCGAGCGCGGCGGCGGCGGTGGTGATCTTCGTCACCACGCGTGCCGTGATGCACGCCAGTCGGGCGGCAGGCACCCTGCTGGACCCCGGGCCACCCGGCCACGGCGGGCAGCTCCGGTGGTACGACATCGGTGCGATTGCGCTGGCGCACGGAGTGATCTCGCTGTTGGCGTGGCTCGCGGTTGCGGGCCTGCTGAGCCGCAGCTTCATCGGTGCCGTCGTCTTCCCCACCTCCGCGACACTGCTGGCCGCGGTCGCCATCGCAGTCACGGCCTACAGTGTTTTCCTCTCCGCCGTTGGCTTGACCCCGATTCTGATGTCGGTGATCCTCGCCGTGTTCGTGGTGGTGGGCACTTTCGCGAGCATGTTGAGCGCCAGCGACCCATTGTGGTGGCAGGAGAATCTCAGCACCCTCGGCATTTCCGACGACATCTCGGCGCTGGCCTTCAACCTCACGGTCCTGATCGCGGGGATCATCGTCACCACCCTGGCTCATTACGCGACCGCGGCCATCCCGGCTGCCACGCCAGAAGAAGTGCGAGGACGCGCGCTCGTGCGGGGGGCGCTGGTTCTCATCGGCGTGCTTTTGGCCGGCGTGGGAATCTTCCCGCTCGATCAAAACATGGCAGCGCACAATGTGTCCGCGACCGGAATGATCGTGGTTTTCATCACTGTCGTCGTCCGCCTCCGATCGTGGATCCCCGCCATGTCAAGAGTGTTCCTTCTCCTCGGGTATCTCTACGTGGGAGTTCTTGTCGTGCTGGCCGTGTGGTTCCTGACCGGGTATTACACGCTCACCGCCGTCGAACTGGTGGCATTCGTGATGATCTTCAGCTGGCTGATCGTGTTCCTTCGTCAAACTGGAGCGATGCTGCTGGCCGAGAACGGAAATCGAGGCGATAGTGCACTCCTCCACGACTAACCGGCGGTTTCCGGGCGGCTTCGTGACCGAGGCTTCGGTCTATGGAACCATCCTGGTCAGCGGCATGATCGTGGTCGCCGGCGGCTATGGGGCAACCTCCTGGCAGACCTTTCTAGGCGTGATCGGCACGGTTTTCGTGTTCTGGGCCGCGCACGTGTACGCCGGTGCGGTGGTCGAATACGGCCTGAACCAGGCCCAGGATTCGACGATGGCGACCGCCGTGCGCCTCTCGCTGCGGCACTCGCTGGGCTTCCTCACGTCCGCGATCCCACCGTCCATCGTGCTGTTGCTCGGCGCGTTGCGGGCTGTGCCCGACGACGTTGCGGTGTGGGCCGCCCTGTGGCTCGGCGTAGTCATCCTCGGAGCCATCGGCTACAGCGCGTTCGCATTTCGAGGAAGCCCGTGGGTGATTCGCATCCTGGGCTGTCTGGGGACTTCGACGCTGGGCATCGCCATGATCCTGCTGAAGGTGCTCGTGCACTAGCGATACGGGCAACCAGCACGTGAGGCCCGTCGACCGAGTGTCTGCCGGCTCGGTCGATGGGTCCCGACCTAGCCATCCGCACCAGTCGGGTCGATGATTGCTTCGTGACGGAACGCTATGCGCCGATCGGACCCTGGTCGTGAACCCGGCGTCTGCGCGCGTCCAGCGCATCTACCTGATCCTGCTGCTCGGCAACACCCTCGCGGCCTCGTTCATCTGGGGCATCAACACGCTGTTCCTGCTCGACGCCGGGCTGAGTAACTTCGAGGCGTTCGCTGCGAACGCGTTCTTCACAGCCGGCATGGTGATTTTTGAGATCCCGACCGGCGTGGTCGCCGACACCGTGGGACGCAAAGCCTCCTACCTGCTGGGCACCATCACCCTGTCGGTCACCACCGCGCTGTACTGGATGCTCTGGGTCTGGCAGTCGCCGTTCGTCTGGTGGGCCATCGTGTCGGTGCTGCTCGGCCTCGGCTTCACCTTCTTCTCCGGTGCGGTGGAAGCCTGGCTGGTCGACGCGCTCACGTCGACCGGGTACACCGGCAGCCTGGAGGCGGTATTCGGTCGCGGGCTCGTGGTGACCGGTATCGCGATGTTCACCGGCTCGGTGCTCGGCGGAGTGATCGCCCAGGCCACCAACCTCGGTGTGCCGTTCCTCGTGCGCGCCGGGGTGCTCGTGATTATGTTCATCTACGCGTTCATCGTGATGAGAGACCTCGGCTTCACCCCGGACCGCTCGCGGGGCCCGCTGAAGGCGACCCGGCTGGTGCTCACGGAGTCGGTCGAGCACGGGCTGAAACGGCGGTCGGTGCGCTACATGATCCTCTCCGCCCCGTTCGCCTCCGGCGTCGGCTTCTACGCCTTCTACGCGCTGCAGCCCTACCTGCTCGAGCTGTACGGCGACCCGTCGGCGTACTCCATCGCGGGCCTGGCCGCCGCGATCCTCTCGCTGGCACAGGTAGCCGGCGGCGTGCTCGCTCCCCGGATCCGCACCCTCTTCGCCAAACGCACCAGCACCGTGATCGCGGCGTCCCTGCTCAGCGTGGTCTCACTCGTGGTGCTCGGCCTGAACAGCCTGTTCTGGCTGGCGGTGGTGTTCCTGATGGTCTGGGGGTTCGTGTTCGCGGTCGCCGAACCGGTGCGGCAGGCCTACCTCAACGACATGATCCCGTCGAAGCAGCGCGCCACCGTGCTCTCGTTTGACTCTCTGTTCGGCAGCCTCGGCGGCGTGTTCATCCAGCCGGCGCTGGGCCGCTCCGCCGACCTCTGGGGTTACGGCGCTTCCCTGATGATCGGCGGCCTGGTGGAACTCATCGGTGTTCCGATCATGCTCGCCAGCCGGCGCCAGAACGATCCCGCCGACACCAGAACGGTGCAAACGGATGCCCCGGCGCCCGAGGCGCCGTGACCCCGAGCCTGGTCAATCGGCGGCGACGCTGGTGGCCGCCCAACTGGCCAGCAGGCGCAGGCGCTCGGCGCTGGACGAGCCGGGCTCGGCGGTGTAGATCATCAGCACCGAGCCGGGATCGGCGGTGATGGCGAGTTCCTCATAGGCCAGGGTGAGCTCGCCGACCACCGGGTGGTTGAACCGCTTCGTGCCGGCACCGTGCGTGCGCACGTCGTGGGCGCCCCAGAGCGTGCGGAACGTGTCGCTCTTGGTGGAAAGCTCGCCGACGAGGTCCTGCAACCCCTTGTCGTTCGGGTCCCGGCCGGCCTCCGCGCGCATGATCGACACGCACATCTCCGCGAACACCTGCCAGTCCGGGTAGAAATCGCGCGAGGCGGGGTCGAGGAACTGGAACCGGGCCAGGTTGGGGGTGCGCCCGGCGTCGCCGATGACGGGGGAGTAGAAGGCCCGGCCCAGGTCGTTGGTCGCCAGGAGGTCCTGATGCTGGTCGCGCACAAACGCGATGCCTTCGGTAATCGTGCCGAGCGCCCATTGCAGGCTCGGTCGACTCACCGGGTTCCGCGTCGCGCGCCGGCGGATGCGTCCGGACAGTGGGATGCCGTCGGCGGCCCGCGCGAGATTGAACAGGTGGCTGCGTTCGGTGTCATCGAGCTGCAGCGCCCGGGCGATGGCGTCGAGCACCGACGAGGACGCTCCCGCGATCGCACCGCGTTCGAGCTTGGCGTAGTACTCCACGCTGACGCCGGCCAGGGTGGCAACCTCGGTGCGACGCAGCCCGGACACCCGCCGATTGGTGCCGGCGGGCAGGCAGGCCAGTTCGGGGGTGATCTTCGCGCGCCGCGACATGAGGAATTCGCGCACCTCGGCTTGATTGTCCATAGCCACGACAGTACGTCCCCCTGACGCGGCGTGGGGTGCTCTGCTGGTACACCCCTGCGCAGGGACTCCCGCCCACAGACCGTCGACGGTTCACTTGAGGACGTACCAACAGCGACCAAAGGAGCATCCACATGCGTGGAGTCATCATGTACGCGCCCGGCGACGTCCGGGTCGAAGACCGCCAGGACCCGACCATTCTTGAACCGACCGATGCGATCATCCGTCTCACGGCCACCTGCATCTGCGGGTCGGACCTGTGGCCGTACCGGGGTGTCGAGCCCGTCGACCACACCGCGATGGGCCACGAGTACGTCGGCATCGTCGAAGAGATCGGTGACGCCGTGCAGACCGTCAAGGTGGGTGACTTCGTCGTTGGATCCTTCGTGCTCTCCGACAACACCTGCGAGATCTGCCGGGCCGGCTTCCAGTCGCGGTGCGAGCACGCCGAATTCGCCTCCGGAATGCAGGCCGAGAAGGCGCGGATCCCGCTCGCGGACGGCACCCTCGTCGCGACCCCCGGCCAGCCCGACGCCGACCTGATCCCGTCGCTGCTGGCCGCCTCCGATGTGCTCGGCACCGGCTGGTTCGCCGCCGTGGCCGCCGAGACCGGGCCGGGCAAGACCGTCGCCGTCGTCGGAGACGGCGCCGTGGGCCTGATGGCGATCCTCGCCGCCAAACAGCTCGGCGCCGAACGCATCATCGCCATGTCGCGCCACCCCGAACGGCAGAAGCTCGCCAGGTTCTACGGGGCGACCGACATCGTCGAGGAACGCGGCGACGAAGGTGTGGCCAGGATCAAGGAACTCACCGGTGGGCTCGGTGCGCACTCCGTGGTCGAAGCCGTCGGCACGCAGGAATCGTTCATGCAGGCCGTCGGCGCGACCCGCGGCGGCGGACACCTGGGCTACGTCGGGGTCAACTACGACGTGCAGATCCCCGGCATCCAGCTGTTCTTCGCCGGCATCCACACCCTCGGCGGACCTGCCCCGGTGCGCCGGTTCCTGCCCAACCTGATCCAGTTGATCTGGGACCGCGCCATCGACCCGGGCAAGGTTTTCGACCTCACCCTCCCCATCGAGGAAGCCGCCGAAGGCTACCGGGCCATGGACGAGCGCCGCGCCACCAAGGTCCTGCTCACCTTCTGATGGAGAGCGTGACAACAGTGCCGGCCCCGGCGGCTGCCGAGAAAACGCAGCGCCTGCCGATCTTCACCCTGCTGATGCTGGCCGCCATCGGCTTCGTCCTCGTGGCGATGGAGACCATGCCGGCCGGCCTGTTGCCGGTGATCGCCGGCGGACTGGGCACCAGTGAGGGCACTGTCGGCCTGTTCGTCAGCGCGTACGCGCTCGGCACGGTCGTTGTGACGATTCCCGCGATCACGCTGACCAGGGGGATGCGCCGGAAGCCGCTGCTGCTCGGTGCCATCCTCGGGCTCATCGTGGCCAACACCGTGACGGCGGTCTCCAGCGACGTCACCCTGTCGCTCGGGTCACGATTTGTCGCCGGGGCGTTCTCGGGGATCGTCTGGGGGATGCTCGCCGCCTACGGGCGGAAGATCAGCCCGCCCCGGCAGGCAGGTCTGTCCTTGGCGATAGTGTCCGCCGGGGCGCCCGTCGGGTTCGCGCTCGGCACCCCGCTGGGATCGTGGCTGGGGTCCGCGTTCGACTGGCGCTGGGCCTTCGTCGGTCTGAGCGTGGTGGCGGTCATCGCCGGCCTCCTGATCGCGCTGTGCGCCCCGGATGCCGACGGCCAGCCGGGAACCGCCAGACTGCCCCTGGTGCGGGTGCTCCGGATCCCCGGCATCACCGTGATCCTGGCGGTGATCTTCACCTGGATGATCGCCCACAACACCATCTACACCTACATCGCCCCCTACCTGCGGGCCACTGGCAGCGACCTCGCGGTGGACGTGCAGCTGTTCCTCTTCGGTGTCGCCTCGATCGTCGGCATCGTTCTCACCGGCGCGCTCCTCGACCGGCATCCGCGCCCGCTGCTCCACGGCAGCGTCCTGCTGTTCATCGTGGCCGCCGTGATCCTCTGGGCCGGCCACGCGTCGGCGCCCGCGATCATCGCCGCCACCGTGCTCTGGGGGCTCTCCTTCGGCGGAGCATCCGCTCAGCTCCAGGCCGCTTTGACCAGCACGGGCGGAGCCGACTCGGATGTCGCGAACGCGTTCCTGCCCGTGGCGTTCAACCTCGCGATTTTCGCCGCCGGGATCCTCGGTGCCGCGCTGCTGACCCCGTTCGACGGCCTCGCGCTGCCCGTCGTCATGGTCGTCTTCGGCCTGGCCGCACTGCTGCTGACGGTGTACGGGCGCCGGTCCGCGTTTCCCGCGCGTCTGTGATCGCTAACCGGTATCGTGCTCGGTAGTGCGGCGCCGCTGTCGACACCCCAACGAAACCGGACTCTGCCATGTCGCTCACTCCTGATCCCGCCGCCCAGGGTCTCCTGCCCCTGCTGGAGGCACAGAACTCCAGCATCGGGTTCACCTCCTTCGATCATGACGATGCCTTCAGGCTCGGCAGCGCGATCATGGCCCGGGCGGTCGCCGATGACCTGAGTATCACGGTGGCGATGTCCTTCGGCCAGCAGCGCGTCTTCCACGCGGCACGGCCGGGCACGACAGCAGACAACGACTACTGGCTCGACAGGAAGTTCCGCGTGGTGGCCCTGTATAACGCGCCGTCCTTCCTGATCAGCACCAAATACCGCGCCAGGGGCCAGGACTTCAACGAGGTCACCGGTCTGCCCGTTGCCGAGTACGTGGCCGCCGGAGGTGCCTTCCCGCTGCGGGTGAACGGTTCCCTCATCGGCGCCGTCGGGGTGTCCGGCCTGGCCGAAAACCTCGACCACGACCTGGTCGTCTGGGCGCTCGAGGCCGCCAGGGCGCTCTGACGGGCGCCATCCGCCATCCGCCCGGCGGCGGCGGCGGTCAGCACGTACGATCGGGGGATGCCCCCGCGCTCGCCCCTTCCCGAACGACACGGGCTCGCTGCGGCGTGGCTGTGCACCCCGGAGCGCGACCGGCCCGGTTTTCCGAAGCCGACCTGGCCGAACATGAGCGCCTGGCTCGAGGACCGGCTGGCCGAGTCCGTGAACGTGGCCGAGTTCCTCGCCGACGGCCGGTTCGTCTATGGAGACGGCGCGCCGGTTGCCGGCGCGGACCGTTACCGGCCCACCACCTTCGTCTGGTTTCACCGCGATCTGGCCGACGAACCGGTGGTCCCGGGCCCTCTGCACCTGGTCTATCGGGATGAGCGGATCGTGGTGATCGACAAGCCGCCCTTCCTTTCCAGCATCCCGCGGGGACGGCACGTGGTTCAGAGCGTCGTGGTTCGCCTGCGTGCCCAACTGGAGTTGCCCGAACTCTCCCCGTTGCACCGCTTGGACCGGGTGACCAGCGGCCTGCTGGTCCTGGCCACCGAACGCCGCTGGCGAGGGGCCTACCAGACTCTCTTTCAGCGCGGCGAGGTGAAGAAGGTGTACCGGGCGTTGGCACCGATACGGCCGGACCTCGAGCTACCTGTCATCGTGCGGAACCACCTCCGTACCCGGCCGGGCCACTGGCAGGGCGAAGTGGTGCCCGGCGCCCCGGTCAACGCCGAGTCACTGATCGAACTGGAGGACGCCCACGGGCCTGCGGGACGGTACCGGCTGACACCCCGCACCGGGCGCACCCACCAGCTGCGTCTGCACATGCTGGGCCTGGGCATCCCGATCATCGACGACCCGCTCTACCCCGTTGTGCAGGGTGTCGAGGTGTTCGATTTCAGGCGGCCGCTCCAGCTCCTGGCCAGCGAGCTGGCGTTCACCGATCCGATCGACGGCGGGGCGCATCGGTTCGAGAGTGTGCGCCGTCTCCCGCTGACGGCGGAGGATGCCGGAACGGACTGACTCTGGTTGGGCGTGTGCCTAGGCCAGTCCCGCCCGGCTGGCACGGCCGCTGGTCACGAGAACGGCCGTCGAGGCAACAAGATCCGACCAGGGACCCGGCACACCCAGCACGGCCAAGGCCGACGTCGACAGCGTGACGCTCTCGCCGGTGAGTACGTAGACGAGGTCTTCGAGTCCGGGATTGTGAGCCACCAGAATCACGTTCTGAAGCTCGTCGGGCAGTTCCCGCACAATCTGAAGCAGATCGTTGACGGATGCGGCATACGCACGGTCATCGATGCGCGCCTCGGGGCTGTCGTTGAGTTCTGCCGAGGCCAGCGCCCAGGTGGCGCGAGCCCGGGTCGCGGGGGAGACGATGGCCAGGTCGATGGCTGGAACATTCTCGGCCAGCCAGCTGCCGGCATCCGGCGCCTGGCTCTGCCCGCGGGGGTTGAGGGTGCGGTCGATGTCGGCCTCGCCGCCCGACCAGTCGGACTTGGCGTGCCGGAGCACGATGAGGGTTCGCTCACTGCGTGGGGTCATTCCCATAGTCTGCACCGCAGAGGTCAGATCAGTGAGCTCCCGGATGGCGCTCGCTGCACCCCTCACGGCGCGCCGCGCCCGCTATAGCGGGCGCGGTAGACCACAGCAGGTGCGGTGACGACCTGCTGGAAGGTCGAGGCGGCGTTCCCCGCCGCGGCGGCCCGTTCACTGCCGGGCCATGATGATGCGGAACCGCTCCTCCGGGTCGATGAAGTGGTCGTTGTTGTCGTCGCCCAGGTCGATCTGCACCCAGTTGATCCGACCGCTGAACCGGCTGCTCGCTGTGGTGTAGTCGGCCGTGACGGGGGTGCCGGATTCGTAGCCCACATCGGTGGTCTCGTCGGCGGAGAAGATCATCGCCTGGGTGGCGCCCACCCGGCCGGTGCCCACGGGCTTGCCGTCGTAGTAGAGCGTCACGTCGCCGCCCTTGCCGAGCCCACCGCCGTCGTAGGCGAACTCCATCCGCACCTGGCACTGTCCCGCGGGGATCGGCAGCTCGGCCTCGGTCTTGAACTCCTGGATGCCGAGGACGTTGTACACGAACGTGGCCCGGCCGGCCTGGGCGTAGAGGCTCCAACCCCCGAACCGGCCGCCCTGGGCGATGATCACGCCATCCGCCCCGCCCTCGGCTATGACCAGTTCGGCCGTCACCGAGAACGACTTGTTCTTGATGCTGACCACGCTGTTCTCCGACAACCGGCCCATGCCGGCGAACAGGAGTTGGCTGTTCCCCCTGATCAGGGTCGGCCGGCCGGCCACCTCCGGGGTGGCCCGTTCAACGCCGCGGTCGTCGATCGGCAGCACGTTGTACTTGGTGGCCTCGATCAGCCAGAGCCTCTGCAGTTTGGCGAGTAGCTCCGGATTCTCGGCGGCCAGGTTCCGGGCCTGGCTGTAATCGGTGTGGCCGTCGTAGAGCTCCCAGACATCGTCGTCGAAGGCGGGAATCTCGCCGCCGATCATGATCCAGGGGGTGCGGTGCTTGGTGACCGCGCTCCAGCCCTTGTAGTACAGGCCACGGTTGCCGAACATCTCGAAGTACTGCAGGTCGTGACGTTCCGCGGCGGCCGGCTCGTCGAAGGTGTACAGCATGCTGACACCTTCCATGGGTGACTGCTGCACGCCGTTGACCATCGTCGGCTCGGGCAGGCCGGCGGCCTCGAGAATTGTCGGGGCGATGTCGATGCAGTGGGTGAACTGCTCGCGCAGCCCGCCCTTCTCGGCGATCCCGGTGGGCCAGTGCACGATCGTGCCGTTGCGGGTGCCGCCCCAGTGCGAGGCAACCTGCTTGGTCCACTGGAAGGGGGTGTCCATCGCCCACGCCCATCCCACCGCATAGTGGTTGTAGGAGCTTGGGCTGCCGAACTCGTCGATTTTGGCGGCCATGAATTCCGGCGTCTCGAGCGCCGCCATCCCGTTGAAGTTCGCCATCTCGTTGAAGGCCCCGTTGACCGTGCCCTCCGCGGATGCTCCGTTGTCACCGATGATGTAGTAGATGATGGTGTCGTCGAGGATGCCGAGCTCGGCGACGGTATCGATCACCCGGCCGACGTGGTGATCGGTGTGTTCCATGAACCCGGCGTAGACCTCCATTTCCCGCTCAAGCGCGGGCTTGAGCTCGGCGGGCATGTCGTCCCAGGCGGGAATCTCGGCGTGCCGTGGGGTGAGGAGCGCGTCGGCGGGGATCACTCCGAGTTCCTTCTGCTTGGCGAAGGTGCGTTCGCGCTGCACATCCCAGCCGTCGGCGAATCTCCCGGCGTACTTGTCCGCCCATTCCTTGGGCACGTGGTGGGGCGCGTGGGTGGCGCCGGGCGCGAAGTACACGAAGAACGGTTTGTCGGGCATCAGGGCCTTCTGCGAACGGATCCAGTTGCTGGCGTGATCGGCCAGGTCTTCGGTGAGGTGGTAACCCTCCTCAGGGGTCGCCGGAGGTTCCACCGGGGTCGTGCCGTTGTAGAGCGCGGGATCCCACTGATTGTTCTCACCGCCGATGAAGCCGTAGAAGGTCTCGAATCCGCCACCGGCCGACGGCCAGGCATCGAACGGGCCCATCGGTGAGGACTGCCACACGGGCACCTCGTGGCACTTGCCGAACTGGGCGGTGGAGTAACCGTTCAATTTGAGGGTCATCGCCAGCGGCGCCTTGGTGTTCGGCCGCAACGAGCTGTTGCCCGGCGCCGAGGTGGCCGTCTCGGTGATGCTGCCCATCCCCACCGAGTGGTGGTTGCGTCCGGTCAGCAGCGCCTGCCGGGTGGGTGCGCACAGTGCCGTGGTGTGGAATCGGTTGTAGATGAGCCCGTTCGCGGCGAGTTTCTCGGCGTTGGGTGTGGCGCAGGGGCCGCCGAAGACGCTCGACGCGCCATAACCGGCATCGTCGATCAGGATGACGAGCACGTTCGGTGCGCCCGCCGGTGGCCGCAAGGGCTCGATCGGCGGGTATTGCGTGTCAGGGTCCTTCGCGTCGTAGGTGGTGAGTCCGGGTGCAGGGCGGTCGGGAATTGGCAACATCGAGCGGGCATGGCGGTCGGGATTCGTCACGGGGGCCTCCTGGGTCTCTCGGGTGAAAGTAGCCCGGCGGAGGTGGCGGCGACATCACCCCTTAGTGATGAGGTCGGGCCGAGCGCCCGGTCATCCGCGCGGCTGTAGTGGCTGACCGCGCATCGCCAGCGGCCGTCCCGGCGAACGAACACATCGGTGGTCCACTCGTCGGCGTCGAACCGGCGGCCCCGGTAGTGCGCGGTATTGGTGATGCGGGCCGTGAGCACGGCGGTGTCGCCCCAGACCCGGACCCGGGTTTCACCGACGGCCGTCATGGCCGAATGGGTCAGCTCCGCGGACCCGACCATGGCGAGGAACTCGTGCCCGGGGGAGACACCGGACTCCGAGACCAGCACCCAATCCTCCGTCACGAAGGCGGCGATGCGGGCGGCGTCGTTGGCCACTATGGCCTCCGCCCACGCTGCGGCGAGAGCGATCAGCTCAGCCTCGGTCCCGTCATCGGCCATGACCGAAGCGTAGGTCGGCTTCGCCGAATCGGACAGGCCCTGGTGCACCCTTTGCCCGGGGTGATCGACGAGGTACGCCGAGCCCTCACGCTGAATCGCTCCTAGCCGAGGCCGTTCGTCGCCTCGTCCGTCCGCCGCTCGGCCTTGATCAGCCGGGTGGCGGCATCGATCAGGGACAGGTGGGTGAAGGCCTGCGGGAAGTTGCCCAGGTGTTGCCCGGTGGTGGCGTCGATTTCTTCGGCGTAGAGCAGCATCGGTCCGGCAAAGGAGAGCAGCTTCTCGAACAACGCTTCCGCGGCGTCGTGCTCGCCGATCATCACCAGCGCCGACACCAGCCAGAACGAGCAGATGCTGAAGGTGCCCTCATCACCGCTGAGACCGTCGTCGGTGCTGGCGACCCTGTAGCGCAGCACCAGCCCGTTCTCGGTGAGTTCGTCGGCGATCGCGAGCACTGTCGCGCGCACGCGTTCATCGTCGGGTGGCAGGAACCCCATGATCGGCAGCAACAGCAGCGACGCATCCAGATCGGTGCTGTCGTAGTGCTGCGTGAACACCCCGCGTTCGCTCACCCCGCGTTCGCAGATCTCGGCCTTCAGCCGTTTGGCGGCGAGGCGCCATTTCTCGACGCGACCGGCATCCCCGCGGCTCTCGGCGATGCGCGCCCCACGGTCGGCGGCGACCCAGCACATCACCTTCGACGCCACGAAGTGCTGCGGTGCGCAGCGCATCTCCCAGATGCCCTGGTCGGGTTCGGCGCTTCGCCTGATGGCGGTGTCGACCAGGTCGGCCAACCGCTCCCAGACCACGGGTGCGATCTGGCCGCCGCCGCGCAGATGTTCCTCGACCGAGTCGAGCAGCATGCCCCAGACGTCGTGCTGGTGCTGGTTGAAGGCACCGTTGCCGATGCGCACGGGCCGGGATCCGCGGTACCCGGACAGGTGATCGAGGGTCTGCTCGGAGAGGTCCAGTTCGCCGCCGATGCCGTACATGATCTGCAGGTCCCACGGCCCCTTCGGTTTGCCGGCCACGACGGCATCCATGATGAACGCGAAGTAGTCATAGGCCTCTCCGTTGAAGCCGAGGCCGTGCAGCGCGCGCAGCATGAAAGCGGTGTCCCGGATCCAGCTGTACCGGCAGTCCCAGTTGCGTTCACCGCCCGGCGTCTCGGGCAGCGACGTGGTGGCGGCGGCCATGATCGCCCCGGTCGGCGCGTAGCTGAGGCCTTTGAGGGCCAGGGCGCTGCGCTCGATGTAGGGGCGGAACCGGTGATCGGGGAAGGTGGCCATGCTCATCCAGTTGCGCCAATACTTCTCGGTCTGCTCAAGCTGGCGGTTAGCCTCGGCGAGGTCGTGCGGAACCGTGTCGTCCCAGCTCAGGGCCACGAACGCGGATTCACCCGTCTCCAGGGTGGTGCGTCCGGTGCACCGTCCGCCGACCACCCCGAGGGGCACACTGCCGCTGAGGACGAGCGAGATGTCCCCGTTGACGACCTTCGCCCTGGTGTAGCCAGGACCGTCGATATTCCAGACGCCCTGCTGCCTGGCGTAGTCGAACAGGGGGAAACAGTTCACCTGGAGTTCTACACGGCCGTCGAAACAGGTGGCGATGCGCAAGAGGGTGCGCTGGGCAATGGAGTCTCCGGGGGAGCGACGGAAGCCCTCGCGGCGGTGCTCGGCCAGCGGACCCATCACCAACACGTCCTTGACCGTCATCCAGCCGGTGGGTGTGTGCCAGGTGGTCTCCAGCACCGTCGTGCCGGGAAGATAGCGTCTTTGTTCGGGCACCGCGGTGTTGGTGGGAGAGAAGTTGAACAGGCCGGCGGTGCGGTCGAGCAGCGCGCCGAAGACGCTCGGGCTGTCCGGCCGGGGCAGGCACAACCACTCCACGGCACCGTTCGGGGCGATCAGGGTGCTTACTTCGCAGTCGGAGAGGAACGCGTATTCGGCGATCGGTGGGAATCTCATGAGCGGGTGACCTCCGGGTCTGGGCGACGGTGCCGAGGTGCGGGGTGCCGGGGTGCGGGGGTGGCTCTGCACCACAGTTGCCCCCGATGGCGGCACTATCAACGTCGATCCCGGGTATGTGTCCTTCGACACATTGTTGGTGGCCCGTCCGCGCCGTACCGTCGACAGTGGGGGAACTGCCGGGCAACGCGGGGGGCGTTGTGTGCGCAGGGGCCGACTGGCTCCTGCGCCGGTAGCGGCGCGTGGGAGGCTGGGGACCTACCGAACGAAATGGACGACTGTGCCCGCTGCAACACAACCACCCGGACCGTCGGACGCCGGATTCAGCACCGTCCTGATGCGGGTGGTCGAGGAGCTGAAGGCCAAGCTCTCCAGCCAGGCCAGTCCCTTGGTCTCGGACCGCACGGTGGGCGACGAACTGATGGTGCAGGTCGAGGGCATTCTGGTGCGCGTTTTCAGCAGCCTGGCGGCCGCCGACGTGCCCGGCCGCTCGCCCGGCCGAGGGCCGGTGATCACCGCGACCGCGGGCGCCGACATCGGACGACGCCGGGCCGACCAGCACATTCACCCGGCTGAGAGCCTTGCCGCCGCGAATGTGCTCTTCGACGTGTCGCTGACGGTCATCACCGAGGTGTTGCCCGGCCGATGGGAGACCGCCGCCGTGGCGCTGAGCCTGCACCACGCCATCATGGAAAATGTCGTGCCCGCCGCCACCAGCTATGTCAACGTTCTCCTCGGGCGCCTGTCCGGAGCCCACACCGAAGAGAGGCTTCGCATTTCCAGGGACCTGCATGACAGGGTCGCCCACGGCATCGCCGTCGCCCACCAGCGCCTGCAACTTTCCGGCTTCGCGGACACCGAGCGTGACGACGACGGTTCGGCGGACATCCGTGCCGCGCTGGAGGCCCTGCAGCTGGCGTTGCACGAAACGCAGGCCATCGCGACCGAACTGCGCTACCAGGTGGGATCGAAACAGCTGCACGAGGCCCTCATCGACTTCGCGGACGACGCCGCCGACGGAGTGGCGCCGGTCATCGTCTCCAACGCCGGGAGCCCGCGACGACTGACCACGGGTGTGCAGGAGGAGGCCTTCATTGTGGTTCGGGAACTCGTGCACAATGCTCGACGCCATGCCAGGGCATCCTCCATTCGCATCGACCTGGCCTGGACGCCCACGTCGGTGACCGTCTCCGTGCGGGACGACGGCATCGGATTCGTGCGGGCGAACGTGCGCCCGGGAGCTCTCGGGCTCATCGGCGCGCGCGAACGAGCGGAGGCCATCGGCGCCGAGCTCGTGATTGTCACCACGGTCGGCTCGGGAACCGTGGTGACCCTGGACCTGCCCATCGTCGAGGAAAGAGCGTGACCGCGCCACGGACCGTCGTCATCATCGACGACCACGGTTTGTTCCGCGAGGGCCTGCACAGCATCCTCGCCAGGGATGGGGCGCTCAACGTGGTGGGAGAGGGAGCGACGAGTGCGGATGCGACAGAGCTGGTCGCGACGCTGCGCCCCGATGTGCTGCTGCTGGACGTGGAGATCCCCGGAGCGCCGGCCGAAACGACGGTGCGCTGGGTGACCCGGATGCACCCGGGCACGGCCATCGTTATCCTGACAATGCATGCGGACCGGATCCTCGAGGCACAGCTGAAGGCGGCCGGGGCAGCCAGATACCTCCAGAAGACCGTTGCGTCACGTGATCTCCTCTCCGTCGTGAGGACGGTGCAGGCGGCGCGTCCGGTGGCTGACCCCACGACCGAATCCGCAGCGCTGATCCTCACGTCGCGGGAGCTCGAGGTGCTGCGCATGGTGGCCCTGGCCTATTCGAACCGGGAGGTCGGGTTGCAGCTCTCGCTGGCCGAGGGGACCGTGAAACGGCATGTGTCCAACATCTTCACGAAGCTTGATGCGACCTCCCGCATGGGTGCCGTGCGCCGCGCGGTCACCCTCGGCCTGCTGGGTTAGGGCCGAAGCCCCGGTGCCGACCGGGCTGCGTATGGTGGAAGCATGCTCGTCATCTCGAACGACCCGCGCGCCGAACTCGCGGCGCTTTGCGAGCGCGGGCTGGACTGGGGGACCGGCCGAAGCCGCGACCTCCCCGATCTGGGCAGCGCTCGCCGGGCCGCGGTTCTCGTGCTGTTCGGTGTGCTGGATGCGGTGCCGGCGCAGGCGCCCGCCGGCACAGACCGGGTTCCGAGGGATCTCGACGTGCTGTTGCTGCGCCGTGCCTCCACCCTGGGCAGTCACCCGGGTCAGATCGCCTTCCCGGGCGGCCGGCTCGAAGCATCCGATGCGGGCCCGATCGCGGCGGCGCTGCGGGAAGCCGTCGAGGAGACCGGGTTGGACGCAGCCGGCCTCGAACCCCTCGGCACGCTGCCAGCAATGCCGGTGCCGGTGAGCAACCATCTCGTCACCCCGGTGCCGGCCTGGTGGACCCGACCCTCCCAGGTGGCCGCGATGGACCATGCCGAAACCGTGGATGTCTTCAGGGTGCCCGTGGCGGATCTGCTCGACCCGGCCAACCGGGCGAACACCGAGCACACCGTGGGCGACGCCGTCTATCGGGCGCCGGCGTTCACCGTGGGTGACCGGCTCGTCTGGGGTTTCACCGCGATCGTGCTCTCGCGCATGTTCGACGAACTCGGCTGGGCCGACCCGTGGGATCACGATCGGATCGTACTTCCCGGCCGGTAACCGGCGCGCTTGTGTCCGGGCGCTCGGTGCTGCTCCTCGGCGCCAGGTGGTGCTCGGTGCACCACGTGTGGCCCACCGCGCCCGCTAGAGCGGGCGCGCTCGGCCACAAGGGGTGCAGAAACGGCGAGACCGGGTACGCCTTCCGCAGCGATCTTCGCGCGGCGAAGCTCGTCCTCCTCGGCGCCACCGCCGATGCTGTCGAATCCTCGGGCGCTGATGGGCGGGTGCCGATCTATCGCGCCGACGGCGTGACCGTGCTCGGATACCTCGATCCGGCCGGGTCGACCCGGTGAGGCGCTCCCGGGCCAGGGCGGCGATGCTGCTCGTGGCCTGCATGATCTTCGGGTCTGGCTGTGCGTCGAGGCCGACGCAGTACCGGCGAGAGCGTGGACAACCTCGACGCGATCATGCTCGGCTAGTGCGAGTCCTCGGCCTTGGCGATCGGCTCGCCGTCGACCCGGCCACGATCGGCCTTGGCGGCGTCCCCTCGGGTCTTGGCCAGGCTCGCGACGGTCGCGACGGTGACCGTGGCGGCGATGAAGACCAGCGAGAACCAGATCGGGATCTCGGGCACCCACAGCACCGGCTCGCCGCCGTTGATGAACGGCACCTCGTTGACGTGCAGGGCGTGGAAGACGAGCTTGAGGCCGATGAAGGCGAGGATCACGGCCAGGCCCTGGGACAGGTAGACCAGGCGCTCGAGCAGTCCGCCGATGAGGAAGAACAGTTGGCGCAGGCCCATCAGCGCGAAGGCGTTGGCGGTGAAGACGATGTAGGCCTCCGAGGTGAGCCCGTAGATCGCGGGGATCGAGTCGATCGCGAAGACCAGGTCGATGAAGCCGATCGCGATGATGGTGAGCAGCATCGGGGTGACGTAGCGTTTGCCGTTGATCTTGGTGGTGAGCTTGTCGCGGTCGTACTCCTCGGTGACCGGCAGAACCCGGCGGGCCAGCCGCACAAAGAGGTTGTCGGCCGGATTGCTGTCGTGGCCGCGCACCTGCATGTATGCCAGCACGAACAGCAGCGCACCGAAGAGATAGAACACCCAGGAGAAGTTCTCGATCAGGGCCGCGCCCACGGCGATGAACCCGCCACGCATGATCAGGGCGATGATGATGCCGAACATCAGCACCTTCTGCTGGTACGCCTTGGGCACCGAGAACGCGGCCATCACGATGAGGAACACGAAGAGGTTGTCGATCGACAGCGCCTTCTCGGTGAGGTAGCCCGCGAAGTACTCGCCGCCGTACCGCCATCCGGACACCACGCCGATGCCGACCCCGAACAGCAGGGCAAGGCCGATGTAGAAGGCCGACCAGCGGGCGGACTCGCCCACCGTGGGCTCGTGCGGCTTCCGCACGTGCGCGAAGAACTCGTAGGCGAAGAAGGCGATCGTCACGCCGATGGTGATGATCCAGGTCAGGGGAGTGATATTCAAGGAAGGCTCCATGACAGGGGGTTCGCTTGGTGCTCCCCGTGCACCTTCCAGACTAAAGCATTGCTCACTAACCCGCTAAGAGTGCGCGTCGGTGAGCTCCGTCAGCAGCGCGAAGCCGTGGCGGTCGACCGAGCGTGAGGTGGCGGTGAGCACAACCACCCCCGTGCCGGCGGCCCGGTCCAGGCCGAGCCAGGAACGGAAGCCGCCTGTGGCGCCGTCGTGCCAGGTGATCGATCGGCCCCTGACCGACAGGGTGATCCAGGCCGCCCCGATGTTCACCCCACGGCGGGCGATCGGCGCCACCGGATCGAGAGCCGAGATCCCGGGCGCAGATCCCTCCAGCAACGCCTGGGTGAGCCGGGCGAGATCGGTGATCGACGAACGGATGCCGCCGGCCGGTGCCACCGCCTCTCCAGTCCAGGCCGGCCGCGGGCGGCCCGACCGGCTTGTGCCCTGCAGCGCGCTGGGTCGCAGCTCGGCCGGTGTCGCGGGTGCGTACATCGACGTGAGACCCAGCGGCTCGGTCAGTCGCTCCCGCAGCAGGGTTGCGTAGTCGAGGCCCGCGCTGCGGGCGACGGCATGGCCAAGCAGTTCGAAGCCGAAATTGGAGTAGCGCCGGCGCGTGGAGGAGAGCCGCACGGTGCGCGCCTGTGTCAGCAGTTCGGTGAGATCTTCGCCGTAGGGGTTCTCCCCGGTGCGCAGGAACCGCAGGGCGCGACGTAGCGGCTGCGCCGAGCGCGGCAGGCGGGGTAGTCCAGACTCGTGCCTGCTCACGGCCGCGAGCCGGAGAGGCCCGGCCGGGCCCTGCGGCAGTGGGAGCAGATCACCCAGAGTGGACTCTGCGCCGATCTCGCCGAGTTCACAGGCCTGACGGTAGAGCAGACCGGTGAGGCCCTTCGAGATGGAGCCGATTTCGAAGTCGGCGTCGAGCCCGGCGCCCACGCTCGCCAGCACCACTCCGCCGGGCGAGACCTGGGCGACGGCGGCCACCGGATGCCTGGGGCCCAAATGTTGCCGCAGCCGTGCGGCCAGCCCGGCGTCACCATCCGTCGCAGCCCTCGTCATGGGTTGATGATAGGGCGGCTACGGCGAAAGGCGGGGATTCTCGCGACACACCGTCAATCCGGCGAGCGGATGAGGGGTGTCGGGAGAATCCCCGCCCGTGTGAGCTGGTGTGACCTAGTAGCGGCGCGGCGGGCGCTCGGAGCGGTCGCCCTGCTGCGGCCGGTCGTTGCGGCCGGCCGAGGCGCCGTTGTCGGCGTGGATCTCGATGAGCTTGCCGCTGATGCGGGTCGCCGATAGGCGGCCCAGCACATCGCTGGTCAGGTCGGCGGGCAGGTCCACCAAGGAGTACTCGGGCAGGATCTGGATCGCGCCGAAGTCTTCCCGGCTCAGGCCACCCTCGTTGGCGAGAGCGCCGACGATCTGGCGTGGTTCCACCTTGTGACGCTTGCCAACCTCGATGCGGTACGAGGCCATGGCCCGGCTGCTGTCGCGTGAGCGGCGTTCGGGGCGTTCGCTGCGCAGCGGGCGGTCATCCCGGCTGCCGCGGTCATCGCGGCTGCCCCGGTCGTCCCGACGGTCGTTGCGTGCGGGCCGGTCGCGGTCACGGTGCTCGGTGCGCTCCCGGTCGAAACGCGCCGCAGCACGCACGTCGTCGGCGTTGAGCAGCAGCGGGGTCTCTCCCTGGGCGACCACGGCGAGTGCGGCGGCGACGTCGGCCTCGGGCACGTCGTGGTGCTCCACGTAGTGGCCCACGATGTCGCGGAACGCGGCGATGCGAGCGGTCTCCTCCAGCGCAGCGGTGATCGCGTCGTCGAACCGGGCGAGCCTGGTGACGTTGACGTCTTCGACGCTGGGCAGCTGCATCTGGGTGAGCGGCTGGCGGGTGGCCCGCTCGATGGCGTTGAGTAGGTGACGCTCACGAGGGGTGACGAAGCTGATCGCGGCGCCGCTGCGGCCGGCGCGGCCGGTGCGGCCGATGCGGTGGACGTACGACTCGGTGTCGATCGGGATGTCGTAGTTGATGACGTGGCTGATGCGCTCCACGTCGAGGCCGCGGGCGGCGACATCCGTGGCGACGAGGATGTCCAGCTTGCCGCTCTTGAGCTGCTCCACGGTGCGCTCACGCTGCACCTGGGGCACGTCGCCGTTGATGGCGGTGGCGGAGTAGCCGCGTGCACGCAGCTTCTCGGCGAGTGTCTCGGTCTCGTTCTTGGTGCGGGTGAAGACGATCATGCCCTCGAAGTTCTCCACCTCGAGGATGCGGGTGAGCGCGTCCACCTTCTGCGGGTAGGAGACCAGCAGGTAACGCTGGGTGGTGTTGACCGAGGTCGTGGTCTTGTTCTTGACCGTGATCTCTTCGGGGTCATTGAGGTACTGCTTGGAGATGCGACGGATCTGCGCGGGCATGGTGGCGGAGAACAGGGCCACCTGCTTGTCGTCCGGGGTGTCGGCGAGGATCGTCTCGACGTCTTCGGCGAAGCCCATCTTGAGCATCTCGTCGGCCTCGTCGAGCACCAGGTACTTGAGCTGGGTGAGGTCGAGGGTGCCCTTTTCGAGGTGGTCCATGATGCGGCCGGGAGTACCGACGACAACATGAACGCCCCGGCGCAGCGCCGACAGCTGGATGCCGTAACCCTGTCCGCCGTAGACGGGCAGCACGTGCACGCCCTTCATGTGGGCGGCGTACTTCTCGAAGGCCTCACAGACCTGCAGGGCGAGTTCGCGGGTGGGGGCGAGCACCAGGGCCTGCGGGCTCTTCTGGGACATGTCGAGGCGGGAGAGGATCGGCAACGCGAAGGCGGCCGTCTTGCCGGTGCCGGTCTGGGCGAGTCCGACGACGTCGCGGCCGTCGAGGAGCGGGGGAATGGTGGCAGCCTGGATGGCCGACGGAGTCTCGTAGCCTACGTCTTTGAGGGCTTTGAGTACGGAGTCACTGAGCCCAAGCTCGGAGAACGTGATGGTCGGGCGGGCAGTGGCTGCCTCGGTCGGTGCAGTTGAATCAGGAGGCGTCATAGTACTACGGTAGCCGGTCGAAGTGCTCACCCCGTTCGGGAGCGAGAAATCCGTGCCGTGTGATCATGTCGTCGACGGCATGTCGGGCTCATTGACGGTCCGCCTGGCTTGAGAGTTCAGGCTCTCGTGCAGTGCGGCGGCGAGAACGGCGATGTCCACGTCGTGGGATTGGCCGGGGAGTTCCACGTGCCTGCCGTTCGGCAGGGCGGTGGCGAGGGCCCTGGCCGATTCGCGGATGAACTCCGGTGCGAATTCGCCGCTGAGCACCACCGCGGGGACCTGGACGGCTTCGATCCGGTCGTAGGGGAGTAGGCCGTCGCCGAGAACAGCATCGTCGTAGGCGAGCGTCGGGGCGATCGCCTCGAACCCGGCCCACATCGGCGTCTGCCGCATCCCCTCGATCTGCTCGGCGGGCATGCCCACCCGGGCCAGGAAGAGGGCCATGGCGTCTCCGCGGCGCCCGGCGGCCAGCGCGGCGGCGAGCTTCCGGGAGTAGGTGGTGACGACGGGGTCCAGGTCGATGCTCACCGGCACCTCGTAGACGGCCAGCTCGCTGACCGCCGCACCGAGCTGGGCGGCGGTCGCGAGGGCCAGGGCGCCGCCACTGGACATGCCGAAGAGGGCCGCGTGACCGCCGGCCGACCGGATCAAAGCGGCGATGTCGTCGATCTCCCGGTCGACCGAGAACGGCAAGGTGTCGCCGCTGGCGCCGCGGCCGCGTCGGTCGTAGACGTACACGGTGAAGCTGTCGGCCATCAGGGCGGCCAGAGGGCGCATCGGCCCGGCGTCGCGGTAGCAGGTGGCGCCGTCCACCAGGATGAGGGCGGGCCCGGTACCGAGACTGTCGAAGGCGATCGTGGTGCCATCGCGCGACCTGACTGTGGGCATGGTGTCTCCTTCGATGTCTCGACGGGTCCGCTGTCACTGACCGCGCCGCTGCTCGCTCACACCGTGCCACCGGGTGAGGGCGGCGGTCAACCGCTGGCGCCGGAATATCTGTCGGGTCTGCACGGACGTGCTCAGCCTTGGGCCGTGTTGTGCCCACACCTCTGAAGCGGATCGCGGGAGGATGTCTGCATGGCCACTACTGAGCAACAGCCCTGGGTTAAGCACTATCAGCCGGGCGTGCCCGCCGAGATCGATTACCCCACCACCTCGCTCGTGGAGATGCTCGAGCACGCGGTCGCGGAGGCCGGCGACCATCCGGCGCTCGAGTTCTTCGGACGCCGCACCAGTTACGCGGAACTCGGCGCCCAGATCGACAAGGCTGCCGAGGGTCTGCGCCTGCTCGGGGTGCGGGCCGGCGACAGGGTCGCGCTGATCCTGCCGAACTGCCCGCAGCACGTCGTGGCGTTCTACGCCGTCCTGCGCCTGGGCGGCGTGGTCGTGGAACACAACCCGCTCTATACGTCACCGGAGCTGCGGCACCAATTCGAAGACCACCAGGCCCGCATCGTGATCGCCTGGGACAAGGTCGCCCCGACAGTGCGCGCGTTCCCGGCCGACATCGAGATCGATCACATCGTCTCGGTCAACCTGCTGCAGGCTTTCCCCACCGTGAAACGGCTGGCCCTCTACCTTCCCGTGAAGAGTCTGCGCGAGTCCCGGGCGGCTCTCACGGGCTCGGCGGCCGGTACGACCCCGTGGAAGGACCTGTTCAGCCACGGCCGCATCGACCCGACCCACCCCCGTCCGGCGCTGCACGACCTGGCGGCCATCCAGTACACCTCCGGCACCACCGGTCGCCCCAAGGGTGCGATGCTGACCCACTACAACCTGCACTGCAACGCGCTGCAGGGCGAGGCCTGGATGCACGGCGCCGAGTACCGCAAGGAGGTCTTCTACGCGATCCTGCCGATGTTCCACTCGTTCGGCCTCACGTTGTATCTGACCTACGGCATCCACAAGCAGGCCCTGATCGTGTTGTTCCCCAAGTTCGATCCGAAGACCGTGCTCGACACCATGAAGAAGACCCCCGCAACTGTGTACTGCGCGGTGCCGCCGATCTACGAGCGCACCGCGCTCGCCGCGAAGGAACGTGGCATCTCGCTGCGCTCCTGCCGCTTCTGCATCTCGGGAGCGATGAACCTGCCCGACCATGTCGTGGAGCTGTGGGAATCGGTGTCGGGCGGACTGCTGGTGGAGGGCTTCGGCATGACCGAGGCATCGCCGGTGGCGATGGGCAACCCGTTCCACCCGACCCGCCGCCCCGGTACCGTCGGCATCCCGTTCTCCTCGACCCTGATGAAGGTCACCGACCCCGATGACCCGACCGTTGAGGTGGAGCAGGGCCAGCCCGGAGAGTTGCTGCTCAAGGGTCCGCAGGTGTTCAAGGGCTACTGGAACAACCCTGAGGAGACCGCCAAGACCCTGACGCCGGACGGCTGGCTGCGGACCGGGGACATCGTGACCGTGGACGAAGACGGGTTCTCCACCATCGTCGACCGGGCCAAGGACCTGATCATCACCGGCGGCTTCAACGTGGCGCCCACCGAGGTAGAGACTGTACTGCGCTTGCACGCGTCGGTGACGGATGCCGCCGTGTTCGGCAAGCCGCTGGAACGTGGCGGTGAAATGGTCGTCGCCGCGGTCGAGCTCGAACCCGGCGCGACGCTGGACGAAAAGGCCCTGCAGGACCACTGCCGAGAGCACCTGGCCGCATACAAGATTCCCCGCCGGATCGTGCAGATCACCGACACCCCGCGCACGATGCTCGGCAAGGTGCTGCGCCGCAAGGTGCGCGAGCAGGTGCTGCCCACCCTCTGACCCACCTTCACCCATCGCGGGTGACGCGAGCGCTGCCGGAGGGCTGGACACTGACACCTCCGGCAGCCGGAGACGACGGCGCACACCGGTTCCTTGCCCGGCTGTGCTCATCGTTCGCATCATCCAAGCGAAATGGAGTGGGTTATGACTGACACCATCGATGAACTCGGGCCGGTGGACTGGATCGTCGTGGAGTTTCCGGGCAGCACCTTCAACGGGTCGATTGCGCCGGAGATCACGTCGCTCGTGGACCGGGGCCTGGTGAAGATCCTGGACCTGCTGATCCTGACGAAGGACGCGGACGGCGCACTGGAAATCGCTGAACTCTCGGATCTCGAGGACGGCCAACTCGGTGAACTCCGCGCCTTCGAAACAGAACTGGCCACCCTCCTCAGCGAGGAGGACGTGATCTCCGCGGCCGAGGCCATTGAGCCAGGCAGCACCGCGGCGCTCCTGGTTTGGGAGAACCTCTGGGCCGCCCCGTTCGGCGCGTCGGTGCGTCACGCCGGCGGTCAGCTGGTGGCCAGCGGGCGCATTCCGGTGCAGGCTCTGCTCGCCGCCATTGAAGCCGATGACACGGAAGGAGCCTGACATGCCACTCGCACGCAGACGGGTCGGTCGCCCAGGGGTGATCGGGGCACCCGTGGCCCGCACCGCAGCCACAGTGGGAACGGCGGCCGTCGTCGCCCACGGAGTACGCCGCCGCGGCGATCGTCGGGATGACCGGCGCGACGACAGGCGCGACCGTTGATCCGCTGAGTTCCTTGATTCCGCGACACTCAGCGATATATCGTTGAGTGTCGTGGAAGTTCCGCGACGCGTGCTCGCGACACCCGCGAAGCACGACCTCGCGAAAGGACGAAAACGATCATGAAGCGCTTTCACCACAACCACCAGCCGGAGTCCGGCAGCCCCGAGTTCGGTGCCCCTGATTGCGGCCCGGGGATGAGCCGCGCCCACCACGACTCGCCCCAGGGCCACGGTCGTGGTTTCGGCCGGGGATTCGGGCCCGGCGGGCCCGGCTTCGGCGGTTTCGGCCCGGGTTTCGGCCCCGGCGGTCCCCGTGGCTCACGTCGCGCCAACAAGGGCGACGTCCGCTCCGCGATCCTCTCGCTGCTGGCCGACGGTCCCTCCAACGGCTACGGGCTCATCAGGGCCATCGAGGAGAAGACCGGCGGCGCCTGGCGCCCCAGCCCAGGCTCCATCTACCCGACCCTCCAGCAGCTCGTCGACGAGGAGCTCATCTCACCGACCGGCACCGAGCGCCGCACGGACTATGAGCTCACTGAAGCCGGCCGGGCCTACCTGGCCGAACACGCCGACGACCTCAAGAAGGCGTGGGAGGCCACCCCCGGGCAGTCGGATTCCGACGCCGCCTTCCACGAGAGCGTCGGCAAGCTCTTCGGTGTTGTGCACCAGTTCCGCTCCTCGGCGACCGACACCCAGCGTGCCGCCGCCACCGAGAAGCTCGATGAGGTGCGCCGCGCGCTGTACCTGATCCTCGCCGACTGAATGAGGAAGGCCTGACGACATGACAACCGACGACGTGGACAGGGCGCAGGCGGGCCCGGACGATCCGCGTTTGGTGCGCGGGGACAGCGGCCCGGATCTCGTCTTGAGCCGCAGCTTCGCGGTCGACATCGATGGCGTCTGGGCGACCCTGACCGACCCCGCCCGAACGACGGAGTGGTACGGCCCCTGGGAGGGGAAGGGTGCCGCAGGCCACACCATCCGCGTGCAGATGCGCTTCGAAGACGGCGAACCGTGGTTACCGATGCGCGTCGATGCGTGCGAGCGGCCCACCCGCCTGGCCCTGTCGATGCTCGAGGACCAGGGTGACTGGCGGCTGGAACTGGTCCTCGCCGAGAAGGCCGGGTCGACCCGCCTGAGCCTGATCCACCATCTCAGTGGGGTGGACAGCTTGGGTGAGATCGGGCCGGGCTGGGAGTACTACTTGGACCTCTTCGCTGCGGCTGTGCGGGGTACGGCTGTGCAGGCGGCTGCAGGGCCCCGCACCGCGCCCGCGTTCGCGGACTACTACCCGGCGCGATCGGCCTTCTTCACCGCTCTGGCCGAGAGCTACACTCGGCGATTTACGCCTCTGCCATGACGACCTCGGCGCTGATCCTCGGTCCGATGCTGCGCTACGTCGATACCGACTCCGCCAGTGTGTGGGTCGAGACCGCGCGGGCCGGGCAGGTCACGGTGCGGGCCGATGCCAGGATGTGGTCGGCGCGAACCTTCGCTGTGCACGGGCATCACTACGCTCTGGTGCAGGTCGACGACCTGGCACCGGGCACAACCTCTCCATATGCGGTCGACATCGACGGCGTGCAGGTCTGGCCGCCGTTGCCATCACGTTTTCCTGCATCCGTCATCAGCACGCTCACGCCAGGCGCGCCCCTGAAGCTGGCATTCGGCTCCTGCCGCACCAGCGTGCCGCACGACGAGAAAGGCAATCGCAGCCACGGTGTGGATGCCCTTCGCAGCTACGCGCTGCAGATGGCCGCGCTGCCCGGCCAATTCTCCTGGCCCGACCTCGTGCTCTTCCTGGGCGACCAGGTCTACGCCGACACCACGAGCGAGCAGATGCAGGAGTTCATCCGCGCCCGGCGAGACCTCACCGAGCCGCCTGGCGAGGAGCTGGCCGACTTCGAGGAGTACGCGCACCTCTACGGCCTGGCCTGGTCCGACCCGGCGAACCGGTGGCTGCTGTCGACGGTGCCCACAGCGATGATCTTCGACGACCACGATATCCGCGACGACTGGAACGCGTCGCTCAGTTGGAAGCGCGAGATGGAACAGACCTCCTGGTGGCACGGGAGGCTGGTTTCCGGGCTGGCCTCGTATTGGGTGTACCAGCACCTGGGCAACCTGTCGCCCGCCGACCGGGAGGTCGACGAGATCTGGCGGTTCCTCGCCAGCCACGACGGCGACGCCGAGCTCGACCTCAGTGAGAGGCTCGACGCTTTTGTCGAGCGCGCCGCCGCCGAGCCGGCCTGCTATCGCTGGAGCTACTGCCGGGACTACGGCGACAGCCGCCTGATCGTGATCGATTCCCGCATTGCGCGGCGGCTCGACCCCGCAGACCGGGCCCTGATCGACGACGACGAATCCGGCTGGCTAGACGAGCGGATGCGCGGCGGGTTCCGCCATCTGCTGGTGGGCACGTCGTTGCCCTTCCTGCTGCCGACGGGGCTGCACCATCTGGAGGCCTGGAACGAGGCGACCGCCGAGGGCGCCTGGGGTGCTCCGATGGCCGCCGTCAGCGAGAAGCTCCGCCAGGCCCTCGACCTCGAACACTGGGCGGCCTTCCAGTCGAGCTTTCGCCGGGTGGCGCAGATGGCCACCGACCTGGCCGACGGCAAACGTGGCCCGGCCCCCGACACCATCACGTTCCTCTCCGGCGACGTGCACTACTTCTATGTCGCCGAGGTGGAGCGCAGCTCGGGCAGCCGCATCATCCAGGCCGTCTGTTCGCCGATCCGCAACCCGTTGGCCCTGCCACTCCGGTCGTTCTCGGCCGTGCTGTCCTACGCCATCGCGAACCGGCCCAGTGAGATGCTTGCCCGGTCGGCCGGGGTGCCCGTGTCGCCGCTTCGGTGGCGGGGGATCCGGGGACCGTGGTTCGAGAACTGCCTCGCCAGCGTCTCCGCGACGCCGGCGGGGCTGCGGTTCCGCTGGATCACGGGCGTCGTTCGGGGAGACGGCCGGGCGCGGCCCCGGGTGAAGGAGATTGCTGCCCTCACCATGGCGCCGCGCCGGCACAACGGTGGCTAGGCGCTCGCGAGCCAGAGGTCGGGGCCGAAGACCTCGTAGTGGATGCGGGCGGCCGGGACCCCGGACGCCAGTGCCTGGGCGCGTATCGCCCGCATGAACGGCAGCGGGCCGCACAGGTAGACCGAGGCGTCGTCCGGGATGGTCACCGAATCCAGCGACATGAAGCCGTCGTGAGCGGTGTCCAGGGCGCTCGGCGCTTCGAGCCAGAGCTCGAGCTCGGCCGTTTCCAGGATGGCGACGTCGGCGCGCATCTGTTCGCGCAGAGCCCAGCGTTCGATGGTGCTCTCGGCGTGCAGCACCAGCACCTTCCGGTCCGACCCGGTCTCCACCAGCGAGCGCAGGATCGACGCCAGCGGGGTGCAGCCGATGCCGGCCGACGCCAGCACCAGGGGGCCGTTGCCCGTGCTCAGGGTGATGTCGCCGCACGGGTTGGAGAGGGTCAGCTGGTCGCCGACTCGCACGTCACGGTGCAGGACGGGGGAGACCTCCCCGTCGTTGTCCAGCTTCACCGTGAACACCCGGGTCGTGGTGCCGGTGCCGGCCGAGAGCGAGTACTGGCGCACCTGGCGGATCCCGTCGGGCATCCGCACCGTGACCCCCACGTACTGGCCGGGCCGGGAGGCGGACGCCGGGGTGTCATCGGATGGCACGAGCGTGAACGTCACGGCGTCGCTGCCGGCGGGCTCCCGGTGTGTGACCGTCCACGGCGCCAGCGGCTTGTCACTGGCCGCGGCGGCGTACAGGCCGGTCTCCTGTTTGATCAGGGCGTGCGCCATCAGCCAGTAGACCTCGGTCCAGGCATCCGCGATCTCGGCCGTGATGACGTCGCTGAGCTCGGCGGCGATGGACTCGAAGAGGTAGGTGTAGACCACGTCATACTGCTCGGGCAGGATGCCGAGGGAGACGTGCTTGTGCGCGATGCGGGAGAGCATGATCTCCGGCGCACTGGTGGGGTCCTTCACGAGATGCGCGGCGAACGCGGCGATGCTGCCCGCGAGGGCCTGCTGCTGCACACCGCTCTTCTGATTCGAGCGGCTGAACAAGCCGTCGAAGAGTTCGGGATGCGCGGTGAACATTCGGGCATAGAACCCGGTGGCGATGGCGGGCAGCCGTTCGCCGACCAGGGGGAGCGTTGCTTCGATGAGGGGGTGGGACTGGGGGGACAGCATGCAGGCTCCTGGTGGGTGGGGACGTAGTACGGGGTGGACGGGGAGTCTCACGCTAACAATCGCTACCCCCGTTCGGGGGAGTCCAAAGCCTCTAGTGACGCCGATGACCGATACCGGACGCGGGTCGCCGGCGGCTCAGGAGCAACAGGGCCAGACTGGCCGCATGTCCACCGTCGTGCACCTGGTTCGCTCGCTCGCCGCGCCGCTCACCCGTACCCGACTATTCAGGGTCCTCGCGCCGTCGGTCCTGCCGCCGATCGAACGAGTCCTGCACAGGCTCAGCGGCGGACGGGTGCAGCTGAGCGCGCTGCTCGTCCCTTCGCTCGTATTGCACTCCACCGGCGCAAAATCCGGCCTTCCGCGCGAGTCAGCCCTGATGTACACGCCGGACGGCCACGGCCGGGCCATCGTGGCCGGCACGAGCTTCGCGCGCGATCGACATCCGGCCTGGACACACAATCTGCTTGCGCATCCCGAGGCCGACATCGTCGTCCGCGGTCGCCGGCTTCGCGTGCGGGCCACCCTCATCGGCCCCCAGTCCCGCGACGCGGCTTGGCGCCGCATCGAAGCGGTCTGGCCGGGCTACCGCGCCTATGAGCGCGAGTCCCCACGAGTGGTGCGTCTGTTCGTGCTGCGGCCTGTTTTCTCCCACGAATCGTGACTTTTATCCACCTAGCGGCTGATATTTCAAGGGGGTTGCGAAAAATCTTTAACGGGTTTCTGGGTCGCGGTGGGCCCCTCCTTCGACCGGATTGACCGGCTTTCTGAGGCCCGAATCGGGTCCTCATCAGGTATCGAGAAGTGATCCAGTGCACCGCCCGGGACACAATAGGGGTACCCGGATTGGGGGGAACTTCCCGGCAAAAGGTGAGGATCCATGCAGAAACATATTGCAGGGTAGTGACTTCGCCCGGGCGGGCCCCCGCCTGTGGAACGTCGAATAAGAACCGCTTTGCGCCCTCGTACATGCGATTCGCTCAGTGAGAGACATACATAACTGTGACTTCCAGCACTCCAGCAACACCCGAGACACCCGCTACATCCGCAACAGCCGTGATCCCCGCAACGCCCCTTGAGACCCGCGCGTCGAAGACCCATCGCACGCGCGTCACCCGTCGCTCCGCCGCCGCGCTCGCGGTGCTCTCCATCGGTGCGATGGTCGGCACGGGATTTGTGCTGGAGCCGGCGATGGCCGCCCAGAACGATCGTGCAGTCAAAACCGCGGCCGTCTCGGCCGCGCACGTGGAGCAGCTCGAGGCCTACAGCGAGATCAAGCAGGCCCGGGCCGAGAAGGCCGCCACCGACACCATCACCGGCGCGAGCACCGTGATCACCGCGGCCGAGAACAAGGCCGATGCCACACAGGTGGCGACTCCGGTGGCGATGCTCACCAACTTCAAGTACCTCGCACCAGAGCGCATCTACGAGCTCGTCGAGCAAACTAACGCAGAGCTGCCGCCCCTGCAGGCCGCAACAGCAGAGTTCGACCGTATCGCCGCCGAGCAGGCTGCCGCTGAGGCCGCCGCTGCCGCTGCCGCGGAGGCCGCTGCCGCCGCTGCCGCCCAGGAGGCCGCCGACGCTGAGGCCGCCGCCGCCGCAAAGGCTGCCCAGGCCGCCAAGGCCGCCCCGAAGGCCAACACCGCTCCCGCTCCGTCGGCGCCGACCAACCCGAGCGGCGCTCAGGCCGTCGCCCGCGACATGATGAGCGCCAAGTACGGCTGGGGCGCCGACCAGTTCGGCTGCCTCGTCAGCCTGTGGGACAAGGAGTCCGGCTGGAACGTGAACGCGTACAACGCCTCGAGCGGTGCCACCGGCATTCCGCAGGCGCTGCCCGGCAGCAAGATGGCCTCGGCCGGATCGGACTGGGCGACGAACGCCTCCACCCAGATCTCCTGGGGCCTGGGCTACATCTCAGGTACCTACGGCACGCCGTGCGCGGCCTGGTCCAAGTCCGAGTCTGTGGGCTGGTACTAACCGACCAAGCTCAATCATCACGTGAACGGCCCGCGGGCCAGGTTGGGGAGCACTGCTCCCTGAATCTGATCCGCGGGCCGTTTCTCGTGCGGGCGGGATGCGTCGGGTGCCCTGCCCAGCACGGGTCGGCGGGCGTACTCTCGGTGCATGAAACGTGCGCTCGCCTCCGGCCTCGTCTTTGTGCAGATCGTGCTGCTGGTAGGCCTTCTCGTCCTGCCGCATGGCACAGTGTGGCCGGTGAACGGGTTTGTCGTCGCCACAGCGATCGCGCTTATCGCGGTGGGGGTGGCTCTCGCGGTGCAGGGATCCACAACGCTCGGCCCCGCCATGACGGCCAGCCCGATACCGCGCGACGACGCCCCGCTGGCCACCAACGGGGTCTACGCGGTGGTGCGCAATCCCATCTACACAGGGCTGATGTCGGGAGGGTTGGGACTGGTCGTGATCGGCTCTTCCCTCATGCACGTCGTGGTGTGGGTGGCGCTGATCGGGCTCCTGGCCGGAAAGACCCGATGGGAGGAGCAAATGCTCTTCGAAGAGCATCCCGCCTACTCGGACTACGCGGCCAGGGTCGGTCGGTTCCTGCCGGGTGTCGGTCGGATTCGGTGAATGCGGGTATCGATTCGGCCCCGAAAACCGTTACCCCCAACATGACGACACCGCTCTCCATACTTGACCTCGCCCCTATCGCCCCCGGGCAGACCGTCAGGGAAAGCTTCGCCGCCAGTGTCGCGCTCGCCCAGACCGCCGAAAAGCACGGGTACCAGCGGGTCTGGTACGCCGAGCACCACAACATGCCAACGATCGCGTCGTCGGCCACCAGCGTGCTCGTCGGTCACGTTGCCTCCCAGACCTCCACCATCCGGCTCGGATCCGGCGGCGTGATGCTGCCCAACCACTCGCCGCTCACCATCGCGGAGCAGTACGGCACCCTCGCGGAGCTGTACCCCGGCCGCATCGACCTGGGCCTGGGCCGGGCTCCCGGCAGCGACCAGACCACCGCCAGGGCGATGCGCCGCGACCCGCGCGCCTCCGACCAGTTTCCGCAGGACGTGATGGAGCTGGCCGCGTACCTGCGCGATGAATCGATCATCCCCGGGGTGCGGGCGGTGCCGGGAGCCGGTACCAATGTTCCGCTCTACATCCTGGGGTCCTCCCTCTTCGGCGCCGGCCTCGCGGCCGCGCTGGGCCTGCCGTACGCGTTCGCATCGCACTTCGCACCCGACTCGCTGTTTGAGGCCGTCGCCACCTACCGGCGCGACTTCAGGCCGTCGGCGCAGCTCGCCGAGCCCTACCTGATGGTGGCCGCCAACGTGATCGCGGCAGACGACGGGGCGGATGCCACGCAGCAGTTCGAGATCATGCGTCGCTCCAGGGTGCGCAGCATGATCGCCCGCGGACCGGCATCGCCGGAGTACTCCGACGACCAGATCGATGCTTTCCTCACCACCACGGAGGGGCGCCGCCTGGCCGACATGATGCGGTACACGGCCGTGGGTACCCCCACGGACGTGCGCACGTTCCTCGAGGAGCTGACCACCTCCACCCAGGCCGACGAACTGATCCTCGCCCACGCGTCGCAGCAGATCGGTGACCGGCTGCGGTCGGTGGAGCTGACCGCCGGCGCGATGGTCGGCGTTCCGGCCTGAGGCCTCGCCGAGTGCTGACTAGTCCGGGAGAAGTCGCTAGTGTCACAGACATGACCCCGGACGCCCTCGTTGAGTTCTGCCTCAGCCTGCCCCAGGCCACCGAGACGTTTCCGTTCGGCGACGAGATCAGCGTCTTCAAGACCAGCGGCAACGGCAAGATCTTCGCCCTCAGCGCGCTGGCCGGTGATCCGTTCAGCGTGTCGCTGAAGTGCGACCCCGAAGAAGGGCGCGCGCTGCGGGAGGAATTTCCCGGGCACATCCACCCCGGCTACCACCTCAATAAGAAGCACTGGATCACCATCGTGCTCGACGGGTTCGTGGAGGACGAGCTCGTGGAGCAGCTTCTGCGCGACAGCCATGCTCTCGTGCGGCCAAAGGTTCCCAAGGCTCCCCGGGATAGCGCGGAGTAGGGCGCCCGCTAGGAGGCGTCGAGCGCTTCGCCGGTCGGATCCACGGCGGTCGTGTCGACCAGCGGCATCCCGCCCAGCGGCACCCCCGCCCAGGAAAGCAGCGTCCAGCCCTCGTCGGGTGAGCCGATCAGCTCGACCACGCCGGTGTTGTCCAGGTCGTGCAGCCCGGCGAACATCGGCGGCACGTTGGTGGCCCGAGCCGCCGCCCAGACCCGGATCGCGGCGCCGTGGCTGAACACCGCCGCCGTCGCTCCGCTGGCGGCCGCCACGGCGATGTCGGCGTCGAACCGGGCGAAGAACGCGTGGCCATCCGGCCCGCCGGGCATGCCCACATCGAGGTTGCCGGCTCCCCAGGCGAACACTGTCTCCATGTAGGTGCGGATGGAGGCGTGATCGCTGCGTCGCTCGAGCGCGCCGGCTTCGATCTCGTGCAAGCCGTCGGCCACCTGGATGTCCAGGCCGCGGTCGAACGCGAGGGGACGGGCGGTGAGCTGGGTGCGATGCAGTGTCGACGCAAATATGGTGTCAATGGAATCGAACCTGAGGGCCTCGGGGATGACGGCCGCCTGTCGTTCGCCGAGCTCGGTCAGGCCCGGGCCCGGGTGAGCGGTGTCGAGTTGGCCGAGCACATTGGCGGGCGTCTGGCCGTGACGGATCAGGAGGAGTCGCATGGTCGTTCCAGCATAGGCACGAGGCGCACGGAGCAATAGCCGGTCGGCCTTGCCGATTGCCCGGAAGCCTCTTAGAGTCGGCGGCGAACACCTGACCGGGGCAACCTGGGTGGAGGCGAGCGTGGACGACAAGAGCGCCGAACCGGCGGCCGCGTCCCTCATCGTGATCGGTGCGATCTGCGGGATCGCGTGGGCGGCAGGGTTCCGCGCCTACATGGTCGAGCTGGTCGGGATCGCCTCGACCTTCGAATGGGACGGCACCTTCGGCGCCATCCTGCTGCCCGGCGCCATCGCCGGCGCGCTGCTCGGCTGGGCGGAAGCGCTGCGGCGGTCCGGGGGAGTCCGAGGCTGGCGGTGGCTCGCCCTGGCGCCGCTCGCGTTCGCGGTGGCGCCATTGCTGAGGCCGGGAGCGGTCGTGGAGCTGGTGACGACGGGGATCGGCGGTGCTGCGGTGGGCGTGGCCCTGATCGGCATCGGCGGTGGCTACGCCATCTCCGGACGCGGGCGGCTGTGGGGCCGGATCGTAGCCGGTGTGCTCAGCGGTGCGTCGCTGGCGGCGATAGCGCTCATGCCGGCCGCGATCGGCGGCGCCAGGCTGACCGTCACCGAGCCACGCGGCGCCTGGGTGTCCGTGCTCGCCGGTTCGCTGCTTCTCGTGCTGGTCCTCGCATCGTCGATCCCGTTCCGCCGGGTGCTCCGGCAGAGTGCCGGGTAGGAGCGTTCGCTCGCCGTTCACCGGAAGTTTTCCTGGCATCGCCACAGTGGATCGGGCCCATCCGAGGCTCGTCACCCACAGCCTCGAAGGGGCATTCCTGTGCGCACTCACTGGCGTCGGCCAAGCCTGGCCGCCATCCTCACCCTCGCCTTGGCGGTTCCACTCGCCGCCACCCTGAGCCCGGCCATGGCGGCCCCGGCACCATCGGTTCGTATCAACGAAGTCGAGTCCGACGGCGGCACGCCCGGCGACTGGATCGAACTGACCAACATCGGCCAGGTGGCGGCGGATGTCTCCGGCTGGGTCGTCAAGGACGACAAGGACGAGCGCACCTTCGCGCTGCCGGCGAACACGGTTCTCGAACCCGGCGCGTTCCTGGCCGTTGATGTGGACGGCGCCGGCGCCACCAGCTTCGGCCTCGGAAAGGCCGACATCGCCCGCCTGTTCCTGGCTGACGGCACCACCCTGGTCGACTCCTATGCCTGGGCCGCCCACGCGACCACCAGCTGGGGCCGATGCCCCGACGGCACCGGAGAGTTCCGTGAGACCACGGCAGCCACCCGCGGTGCGGCGAACGACTGCGACGTGTCCGTCGCCGACAACGTGCGCCTCAACGAGGTCGAGTCCAACGGTGGCACCCCCGGTGACTGGATCGAGCTCGTCAACCTGGGCACGGCTCCCGTCGACGCCTCCGGGCTGGTGCTCAAGGACAGTGACGACACGCACGCGGCCGTGCTGCCCGTCGGCTCGACCATCGCCGGCGGCGGCTACCTCGTCGTCGAGGCACCCACCATGGACTACGGCCTCGGCGGGGGAGACGCCGCCCGACTGTTCGACACCGACGGGGTCACCGTGATCGACTCCTACGCGTGGACCGCGCACGCCGCATCCAGCTACGGCCGCTGCCCCGACGGCGTCGGCGAATTCGCCGACACGGCCACCGCAACGAAGGGAGCGGCCAACGACTGCGTCGTGCCCGAGACAGCGGATGTGCGCATCACCGAGACCGAGTCCACCGGCGGCACGCCCGGCGACTGGGTTGAGCTGTTCAACCCCGGCGCGAATGATGTCGACCTCACCGGCTGGATCGTGCGCGACAACGACGACACCCACACGGCCGTGCTGCCGTCCGGCTCCGTGATTGTCGCCGGCGGCTACTTCGTGGTCGAGGAGGGTCTGCTCGGCTTCGGCCTGGGCTCGGCCGACTCCGCCCGCCTGTTCGCCCCGAACGGCTTCACCCTGGTCAGCTCGGTGAGCTGGACCAGCCACGCGGTCACGACCTGGGGCATCTGCCCCGGCGGCACCGAGTTGACCCAGATGACCTCCTCGACCAAGGGCGCCGCGAACGACTGTGGCTCGCCCGTGCGCCTCAACGAGATCGAGTCGAACGGCGGCACGCCTGGCGACTGGCTCGAGCTGATCAACAATGGTTCGACCGCCGCGGATGTCTCCGGCTTCGTCCTGAAGGACAACGACGACACGCACTCGGTCATCCTCCCGACCGGCACGAGCATTGCGGCCGGGGGATACCTCGCCATCGACGTCGACGCGGCCGGCGGATTCGGACTGGGCGGCGCCGACACCGCCCGCCTCTTCGCCGCCGACGGCAGCACCCTGCTGGACAGCTACGCGTGGACCGCGCACGCTGCGACCAGCTACGGCCGCTGCGCCGACGGCACGGGCGACTTCGCCGCGACGACCGCCAGCACCAAGGGCGCCGCGAACAGCTGCGCCGGCGACCTGATCACCGCGGCCTGGCCCGGCTCGGCCGAGGTTCGCACCGTGGACCCGGCCGGCGTGCTCGGCGGCAACATGAGCGGGCTGGCCTACGAGGCTGCCGGCGCTGCCGGCGCTGCCGGCACCGCCGGTGACGTGCTCTGGGCCGCCAAGAACGGCACCGGAGCGCTCTACAAGCTCGTCGCCGACGGCGCCGGCTGGGTGCCGGACACCACCGCCGGCTGGGGCGCGGGCAAGCCGCTGCACTACACCGACGGCACCGGCGACGTGGACGCCGAGGGCGTCACTCTGACCTCGGCAGGCGCCGACGGCGGGCTGTTCATCGCCAGCGAGCGCAACAACGCCGTGAGCGGCGTCAGCCGGCCCGCGGTGCTGCGCTATGACGCATCCGCCACCGGAACCCAGCTCACCGCGAGCATGGAATGGAACCTCACCGCCGACCTGCCCGTTGTGGGCGCCAACGCCGGCCTCGAGGCCATCGCCTGGGTGCCGGACAGCTTTCTGGTGGCCCAGGGGATGCTCGACGAGCGCACCAACGCCGCCTACGACCCGGCTCTCTACGCCGGTCACGGCACCGGCCTGTTCTTCGTCGGACTGGAAGCCAACGGAGCCATCTACGCCTACGCGCTGGACCAGGCCAGCGGCGGATACACCCGCGTCGCCACCATCGCGAGCGGATTCTCCGGTGTGATGGACCTGGAGTTCGAGGCCTCGACCGGCCGGTTCTGGGCCGTCTGCGATGACACCTGCACGGGCCGTTCCGCGGTCCTGGAGATCGCGCAGTCCGGCGCCTCCGACGGGCGATTCGGAGTCACGACGGTGTACGAGCGACCGGCGTCGATGCCCAACCTCAACAACGAGGGCTTCGCCCTGGCCCCGCAGAGTGCCTGCGTCGCCGGAGCCAAGCCCGTCTTCTGGGCCGACGACTCCAACACCGGCGGCCACGCGATCCGGGTGGGCAGCATCGAGTGCACCCCGCTGACACCGACCGTGCCGACTCCGGTTCCGACGGTCGAGCCGACTCCGGTTCCGACGGTCGAGCCGACTCCGGTTCCGACGGTTGAGCCGACTCCGGTTCCGACGGTTGAGCCGACTCCGGTTCCGACGGTTGAGCCGACTCCGGTTCCGACGGTTGAGCCGACTCCGGTTCCGACGGTTGAGCCGACTCCGGTTCCGACGGTTGAGCCGACTCCGGTTCCGACGGTTGAGCCGACTCCGGTTCCGACGGTTGAGCCGACTCCGGTTCCGACGGTTGAGCCGACTCCGGTTCCGACGGTTGAGCCGACTCCGGTTCCGACGGTTGAGCCGACTCCGGTTCCGACGGTTGAGCCGACTCCGGTTCCGACGGTTGAGCCGACTCCGGTTCCGACGGTTGAGCCGACTCCGGTTCCGACGGTTGAGCCGACTCCGGTTCCGACGGTTGAGCCGACTCCGGTTCCGACGGTTGAGCCGACTCCGGTTCCGACGGTTGAGCCGACTCCGGTTCCGACGGTTGAGCCGACTCCGGTTCCGACGGTTGAGCCGACTCCGGTTCCGACGGTTGAGCCGACTCCGGTTCCGACGGTTGAGCCGACTCCGGTTCCGACGGTTGAGCCGACTCCGGTTCCGACGGTTGAGCCGACTCCGGTTCCGACGGTTGAGCCGACTCCGGTTCCGACGACCCAGCCCACCGCGGCCCCGACCGGGCCGGCCGCACCGGCTCCGGTGGCGACGGCCGCTTTGGTCGAGTCCGCGCGCGGACCGGTATCGGTGCCCACCACCGCGAAGCCGGGGGACACCATCACGGTCTCCGTCGGCCGCGCGTTCGCGGGTGACGCGGTGAACGTTTGGCTGCACTCGACTCCGACGCTGCTGGCATCCACGACGGTCACCGCCGCGGGCACCGTGCAGGTCGTCATCCCGAACGGCACGGAGCCCGGCGTGCACCGCGTGGTTGTGGTGGCCGAGGACGGCACGCTGATCGGTTGGGACGACATCCTCGTCAGCGCTGCGGCGACGTCGTCGCAGGCCGCGCCGGGCGCCCTGGCGAGCACGGGCGTGAACCCCGCCCTGCCGGGACTTCTCGCGCTACTCCTCGTGCTTGCCGGCGGCGCCGTTCTGGTGCTGCGCCGGCGCGGTGTGGCGGCGTAACGACGGTGCGCGGAGCGAACCTCCGCTGACGGCGGCCGGTCAGACCGGGCAGAGCAGAGACATCCGTCCGGCGGCCGCACCCATGAGGTGCGGCCGCCGGACGCTTTCGTGCCGGCGGCGGCGCGACCCTCAACCCCTAACTTGCACATACCCCATGGGGTATAGCACACTGGAATCATGACCCAGAACCGATATCTCATCATCGGCGGCGTCGCCGGCGGCATGTCCGCTGCCACCCGCCTCCGTCGCCTCGACGAGAACGCCCAGATCACGGTGTTCGAACGGGGCGGCCATGTCTCGTTCGCCAACTGCGGCCTGCCGTACTATCTCGGCGGTATCATCGAAGAGCGCGCCAGCCTGCTGTTGCAGACGCCGGCCTCGCTCGCCAGCCGCTTCAACCTTGACGTGCGCGTGCGCACGGAGGTCATCGGCATCGACAGCGCGGCCAAGACCGTCACCGTACGCGACCTCGCCACCGGCCGGGAGTCGACCGAGGGCTACGACGCCCTCGTGCTCTCGCCCGGCGCTTCGCCCGTGCGCCCGCCGCTGCCCGGTGGCGAGCGGATGCTGACCCTGCGCGACATCGACGACGTCGACGCGGCCATGTCGGCCCTGTCCGTGGTGCCGCGAAGCGCCCTCGTCATCGGCGCCGGCTTCATCGGCCTCGAGATGGTGGAGAACCTCGTGCACCGGGGCCTGGACGTCACCCTGGTGGAGCTCGGTGACCAGGTTCTGCCGCCGCTGGACCCCGAGATGGCCGGCCCGGTGGCCGAGCGGCTGCGCGCCGCGGGTGTCAGCGTGCGTCTGGGCACCCAGGTCGCCGAGATCGGCGCGGACACCGCCACTCTCGACGACGGCAGCGTCGTGGCGGCCGAGTTCGTGCTCGCTGCCATCGGTGTGCGGCCGGACACCGCGCTGGCCCAGGCCGCCGGCCTCACGATCGGCGAACGTGGCGGCATCGCGGTGGACGACCAGTTGCGCACCAGCGACCCCGACATCTACGCCATCGGCGACGCCGTGGAGAAGACCGACGCGATCTCGGGCGAGCAGCGCCTGGTGGCCCTCGCCGGCCTGGCCAACCGCCACGGCCGCCTGGTCGCCGACGTGATCACCGGCAAGAGAATCCGGGTGCGCCCGGCCCTCGGTACCGCCGTCGTGGGCATGATGGGACTCACCATCGCCGCCACCGGCTGGAACGAGAAGCTGCTCGCGGCCCGCGGCCGGAACATCCGGGTGATGCACACCCACCCGGCCTCGCACACCGGCTACTACCCCGGGGCGAAGCCGATGGCGCTCAAGCTCGTCGTCGACGCCGACACCGACGCGATCCTCGGCGCCCAGGGTGTGGGCGGCGACGGTGTTGACAAGCGCATTGACGTGATCGCGACCGCCATGGCCGGCGGCATCACGGCATCCGAACTCGCCGACCTCGAACTGGCCTACGCACCGCAGTTCTCCTCGGCCAAGGATCCGGTGAACATGCTCGGCTACGTGGCCCTCAACGCCGCAGAAGGGCTGACCACGTCGGTGCAGTGGCACGAACTCGACGCGGCCCGCGCGGCCGGTGCCACCCTGATCGACGTGCGCACGGCGGGGGAGTACGCCGAGGCCGCCATCCCCGGCTCGGTCAACATCCCGCTCGACGACATCCGCGCCCGCCAGGCGGAGCTGCCCGAGGGTCGGCTGATCGTGCACTGCAAGGTTGGCCAGCGCGGACACACCGCCGTGCGGCTGCTCGCCCAGCTGGGCCGAGACGCCGTGAATCTCGACGGCGGCTACCTCACCTGGGCCGCGGGCACGGATGCGGCGCGCACCGCCCGCGACAGCGCCGTCGCCATACTCAAGGCCTGACCACCCCCACCGCCGGCAATAAAGGCCCCAAAAACCCGAAGTTCCTGGTGCTTGAGTCACAGTTCGCGGGGAGTTAGGTGAGGTCGCGCAGGCGCGCCGAGAGGCCGCCTCCCGCGGCACCCTTCCGCTCGGAAGTGATCGCGATCACGAGCATCACCGCACCGATGGTGGCCAGGGTGATCCACCACAGCAGCGGGTTGATCGTCTGCCCGATCTGCACCGTGAACACCACGATGACCTCGATGGGCAGCACGGCCAGGCTGATCACGAACGGGGCGGCCAGGCGCCGGGTCGAGCCGATCAGGATCGCGGTGAGCGCGAGGGACATCACCAGGATGGCGCGCCAGGTCTGCGGGTCGGTGCCGGTGGCCAGGACCGACGGTAGGAACGTGACGATGATGCCCGGAGCGAGCAGCCGCCACGAGCCGGCAAAACCGGCCGGCCAGGAGCCGAGGGTGGCCGGCACGGCGCGTGCGCCCGAGCGCATCCCGATGACGCCGGCACCGAGCAGGGCCAGGCCCAGGGGGATCGAGAATGCCTCGACGCGCAGCTCCCGTTCGCTCCAGCCCGCCACGGCGGTGCACCAGGCCAGCACGAACAGGAACCACACCGGCGGCAACGACACCGCACGGGTGCGGGCCCTGGCCGACACCACGAGCATGAAGCCCAGCATCATCACCATGAGCAGCACCAGGGTGCCGATCGAGAAGGCGTCCGGCCGGATGGCCGTGATCGGGCCGGCGACCAGGAACGCCGTGGCCGCGGCGTAGCGCCACCGCGACGGGGCGTTCGGGCGCGGTGCCGCGTCTCCCTGGGCCAGGAGTCCGGCGAAGACCGCGAGCAGGGTGGCCGTGGCACTGGCCAACAGCACGGGCACCATGACACCGGTCTGGGCGGTGGCGGTGAGGTCGTCGAGACCGAGGCCCCAGCGCATGGCCTGCACGGCGCCCGCCGCCGCGGCCAGGGTGGCCACCACCGCAGTGGCGCCGATGAGGCTGCGGAGCCCGATCAGACCTGTCGGGGCCGGGCCTGTCTGTGCCTGGCCAGCGGGAGTCGTTGCGGTCGAAGCCGCTCCGCTCACTGCGGTGGCGCGGACAATCGTGTACCCGATCACCACGAGTACCAGGGCAGCGGCCAGCAGGCCGTATGCCCGCCACGGCGTGACCGGCCCGAACGCGGCGGCCCCGAAACCGGCCGCCCCGAAACCCTCGGACCCGTTGGTGCTGAGCACCAGCAGGCTCGGCACCACGGCCAGGGCCAGACCGGTGGTGGCCAGCGTCTGGCCGGCCCGCCCCCTGGTCACGAGGATCGCGCCGACGATCACCAGCGCGAGCGCCGGCGGCAGCACGTACGGTTCGATCACCTCGATGCCACGGATGGCCCAGATGCACCAGAGGGCGCCGGTCCAGCTGGCGCCGGCCGCCCACCAGGCGGACCGGCGGCCGGTCTGCAGCGCATTGACGGCCGCCCCAATGCCGAGGATCACGAGCACGAGCACCGTGGTGGACAGGCCCGCAGCGGTGCGCACGAGGGCGAGCAGCACGGCCAGCACACCGGTGACCGCGGCGGAGGCCTCGATCCAGCGGCGGCAGGCATCCGCTTCGAGGGTCGCCAGGCCGCGCCTCTCGAGCGCCTGCGTGATCGGGCCGGTGGCCGCGAAGGTGCCGGCGACGATCAGTGCGATCAGCGGCAGGACCACCGGTGAACCGCTGGTGGCCAACAGCTGCGCGCCGAGACAGACCACGACGACCGCGAGCGAGGGCACCAGCAGGCCGGCCGCGAAGGATCGCAGCGGCAACGTCAGACCCGGCCGCCGGCTGGTCATCAGGGTCAGGGCCAGGGCGAAGGCCACGCCGGTCGACAGCGCCGTCCAGCCGCTGCGCACCAGCAGCACTCCCACCACCCCGGCGACGAACGGCACCGCGCTCACCAGGAGGACCGCGTACCAGCTGCGCGGGGTGAGCCAGGTGGTGACGGTGGCGGCGAGGGCGCAGAGCAGGCCGAGGGTGGCGGTGAGGCAGAGCACCGCGATGCCGTCGACGCGGGCGAGAGTGAGCGCGGTGGCCACGATCACCAACGCGTACGCGTAGCCGAGACCGAGGTACACCGGGCGCCACCGTGCGGGCAGGGTGTGGGCGAGCGCGGCCAGGGTGAGCACGGCGGCCGCGCCGACCCACACGGTGGTCGACTCCTGCAGCCAGCCGGTGACCGCCGACAGCAGCAACAGCAGATGGGCGCCGATGACCGGCACACTCCTGATCGTCGCCGGTGCCGCGGCGAGCGCGGGGACGAACAGCAGACCTGCGATGAGCAGGCCGGCGAGAACGAGGCCGACGACGGCCTGGCCGGTCAGCGAGAAGCCGGCCCAGCCGGCGACGGTGAGCAGGGTGAAAACGCCCATCCACAGTGCCAGGCGGATCGGCGTCGACGGCGCACTTGTGGGCGCGGGCGCCGGCGTCTGGGCCGCTGCGGGCACGGACGCCTCGGCTGCGACGCTCTCGTGGCTCACCAGCGCGACCGCCCAGGCCGTCAGCGTGAGGGCGGCCAGCGCGGCAATCGAGGCCAGGCCGAGGTTCTGGGCGACGAGGCCCGCCCCGTATCCAGAGGGGGTGGCCGAGCCTGCGACGAAGGCGAAGTCACCGCTGGCCGGGTAGGGCGACGCGTTGCCCGGGTAGCCGCCGGTGCGGTAGCCGGCCCAGCGCAGGGGCGCGAACAGCGCGCCGGACAGCTGCGTGACCGCGGTCACCAGGGCGGGGCTCGCGCCCAACGCCAGCACCGTGACGGCGCCGGACGTCAGAGCGCTGCGGCGGGCGACCGGGCTCGAGCGCAACGCGGCCAGCCCCACCAGGGCGACCCCGGCCGCCACCGGGATCAACGCCAGGTACCAGGCGGAATCGCCGAAGGGCACGGCCAGCGGCAAGATCGCCACCGCGGCCACCGCGAAGGCGCCCGCCGCGAAGCTCCAGAGCCGGGGCAGCCCATTGCGGCTGCCCAGCGCCGCCACCACGGCCAGCACCGCCAGGACGCCCGCATAACCCAGGATCTGCGAGGTGATCGTGGTCAGCGACAGCAGCAGTAACTGCAGCAAGGCGGCGAGCACCGCCACCGCCTGCAGAGTGGTCATCGTGTTGCGTTCGAACCCCAGCGCGGAGCCCAGCCCGGAGGAAAGGCGCGCGAGCACGGGGTGCAGGCCGAGCGCCACGACGGCCACGCCCAGGCTGCCGAGGATCGCGCTCCAGGTGCCGCCGCCGCTGCCCAACAGCCCGGGGGACAGGGCCAGGCCCACGACCGCCGCCCACAGCCATACCCGCACGCCGGAGCGGGCGCCCAGCCCGAACAGCAGCGCGGAGCCGAGCAGGGTGCCGAGCGCGGCGAAGGTCCAGCCGCTCGCGGACACCGGCGCCAGCTGCACGAAAGCCCAGACATCGAGGGCGATGAACACCACGCCAAGGGCCGCCACGGACTCGGCCGAGAAGCGCAGGCCCCGCCGGGCGAACAGCCAGGCGCCGCCGAGGAAGACCACCGTGATGACGGCGACGATACTCGTGCGCACGGCGAAGCTCGTGAGGTCGGGATTGAAGAAGGTGAAGACCAGGGCGGCCACGGCGAGCAGGGCCGCTCCGGCGAAGGCGAGCACCGACTGCACGCTCACCTGGGCGCCCGCATCCGGGACGGCCGTGGCACGGGCCGGGTCCGCGGGGACCCGTGGCGAGTCTGTCGGTTTCGGTTGTGACGGAGCAACAGCCGACGCCGTACTTGCCGGAGCTGTACGTGCCGGAGCTGTACGTGCCGGCGCGGTGCCATCCGTCGTGCCCGCCGGCCACACCGTCGGTATCCGCTCGATCAGGCGGTCCCGCGCCTGCAACGCCTTGACCACCCGTCCGGTGGCCGAGACCATCTCACCGCCGAGCGGACCGCTCAGGTCCGCCCCGCAGCCCGGGCACCATTCGCCGGTCAGTCGCGCGTCACATCGGGGGCAAATCCGCCGGTCCTGCAGATATCGAACGGCAGCATCGTTCCAGATTTTCCCCATGGCCGCAGTCTAAGTGGCTCTCACTTACTAAAATGGGCCTGTGACGGATGCGACGCAGCACGCCAGGGTGCCGATATCCCGCATCGTCGATGAGGGGCTGCTCATCGCGCTGTCCTCGGTCCGGATGGCCGTCAAGAACGACATCATCGTCGCGGGCCTGGCCGAGCATGCCGACTACGACCTGGCCAGGTTCGCCGATTCGGCCCGCCGGGAGATGCTCGCCCTCTCCCGGGAGAACCAGGAGTCCGGCGAGAGGGTGCGAGCGCAGCGCAAGGAACTGACCTCGTCGACCTGGCGGTACGACCTCACCCAGGACCAGCTGATGGACCTCCACAAGCTCAAGCTGCGCCGGAAGGTGCACAAACTCCTCGCCCTCGCCCTGGTCGCCGTGGCCGACGATGAGGACCAGGTGGCCCGCCTCGTGCGCGACGCCCAGCACGCGGCCAGTGATGAGCTCCAGGACGCCATGCACACCCGCCTGATGCGCCTGTCGATCGACGCACTCGACCCGGAGTATCAGCTCCGCCGGGCCGAACGCACCGAAATGTTCGTTCTCGTCGATCTGGCCCTGCTCAAGCTCAAGGCCGACGAAGCAGCCGGTCAGGGCCTCAGCGACTACTGAGCGTGTCGGCCGGCCGGGCCAGGCGACCGCACGGCACACCTACGCCGCCGATTCGCGGTCGCCGGGGCGACTACGGTTGAGGAGGTCCGGGGACGGACCGGTGAGAAAGGATCGGGCACGAGTGAGCGACATAGCGGCCGAATTAGCGCGGGTGCACAGCGCCTTCGACCGACCCACCCTGCGGCTGCTCGACCGCAAGTGGGCGCCGTTTGTGCTCGCGGTGTTCAAGTCCTCGTTCAGCCGGGACCGCCGCAGCGTTCAGGCCGACAGGCTGCACACCCAGGTGGATGCCTACCTCGCCGACCTCCGCTCCGTGGGCAGCGATGTACCCGGCAAAAACGGTCGCGCCCTGTGCGTGCAGTGGATGAACGACCAGTGGCTCTACCGCGAGACCGGGGAGGACGGTGAGGAGCAGTACTCGCTCACCTCACACGCCCTCGAGGCCCTGCTACTCGTGGACGGGCTCTCCCGCGACCGGGCGCTGATCAGCGAATCCCGCCTCACCACCATCGTCGACACCGTGCGGCACCGCGCCACCCAGGCGAATCCGGACCGGGACGAACGCATCCGCCGGCTCGACCTGGAGATCGCCCAGAAGACCGCCGAGCGTGACCGACTCGCCACCGGCGGAGAGATCGCCGCGGCCTCGAACGATGCGATGCACGAGGGCTACGCCAACCTGATCGACCTGATCACTCAGCTGCCCAGTGATTTCAAGCGTGTCGAGGAGTCCGTCGCCGGCATGCACCGGCAGATCGTGAACGACTTCCGCGCCGAGGAGCGGCCGATCAGCGAGGTGCTCGACGAGTATCTTTCCAAGACCGACACACTGATGTCGTCGACCGCGGAGGGCCGCGCATTCGAGGGCGCGTTCGTGCTGTTGCGCAACGACGCCCTGCTTGCCGAACTCAAGAACGACCTCGAGTCGATCATGCTGCACCCGTTCGCCCTCCAGCTCAGCGCCGCCGACCGGCGCAGCTTCATGGGCACCGTCAGCCTGATCCGCAAGGGTGTGGACGACGTGCTCACCCAGCGTAACGGCCTGACCACCACCCTGCGCGAGCACATCGTGAACCACGACGTTGTCAAGGACCGCGAACTGGAACGGTTGCTGCGGGAGATCAACAAGGAACTCGCGATCTGGATGGAGACCGCCGGGCCCCGCTCCACGGTGACCGCCGAGCTGATGCCCGGCACCCTGGAGCTCGAGCACCTGCGCGAACGGTTCTACGACCCCGGCGCCCACAAGGCGCCGCCGCCGCTGGAGGACGTCTCGGCGTTCGCTCCGGAGCCGCCTACCCTCGATGCGATGCGCACCCAGGGCGGCCCGCTGCTGGCCGAGCTTCGCGATGCCATGGTGACGGCCTTCAGCATCGACGGCGCCGCCTCCGTCGGTGACGCGTTCAACAACCTCGACCCGGCGATGCGCCGGCCTGTCGAGATCCTCGGGCTGCTGCAGATCGCCACCCAGGTCGACGCCATCGACCGCACGGATGCCGCGGCCGCGACAGCGGGGTCAGACACCGAGGCCTTCGAAACCGTGCGGCCCGACGGCTCCCGCCGCACCTTCAGGGTGCCGCGCATCATCTTGACCGACGACGACACCGCGGCCCTGGCTGCCCTGAACTATGGATCTGATCATGACTGACAACGTGACCGCTGACGTGACCGACGACCTGACCGACGACACTGTCGAAGGCGCCGAGACCACCGAGGAACAGGACGGCGCCCAGAGCTTCTCTTTGTTCGAGGGGGACGAGGGCGGCCTGACCGTTGAGCAGCGCCGCACCCTGGTGCTGCTGCTCAAGCACCGCTACATCTCCGCCGCCCTGCAGCCGGCCGAGTGGCGCACCCTGCTCGCCTCGCAGAGCCTGCTCAAGTCGCGGCTCAACGATCTGTTCCTCGATCTGCACGTCGACCTGCACTACGAGGTGGCCTTCAAACGCCAGGCCGTCGGCGAGGGCGGCGACAGATTCCCGACCCTGCTGCACGACGTGGCGTACACCCGGGAGGAGACCATCCTGCTGGTGCTGTTGCGCCAGCGGTTCCGCAGCGAACGCGCCAGCGGCGTCGACATCGTCATCGTCGACCGGGACAACCTGGTCGAGAACGTTGCGCACTTCCGGCCGGAGCACGCCACCGACAGGTTCGGTGACGCTCGTCGCGCCGCCGCGGCCGTGGACAGCCTGGCGAAGGCGCGGGTGTTGCTCAAGACCAGCGATCCGGACCGGTTCCGCATCTCGGCCGTGATCGAGGTGCTGCTGCCCATCGAGCGACTCGGCGAGCTGTGGGAATGGCTGGTGGAGCAGAACGGCCAGGAATTCCGTGAGCCCGAACCCGGGACATCCGACCCTGCCGACCCCGCCCTGGAGGCCGTCTCATGACCGATTCCCCGCTGTTCCACATGGACGGTGCCACCGAGGGAACCACCCAGTGGCGTGCCGAGTCCTTCCAGATGGTCAACTGGGGTGGCTTCCAGGGTCACCACGAGGTGGACTTCGCCGCCAGCGCCACCCTGGTCTCCGGCGCATCCGGCACCGGCAAGTCGAGCCTGCTCGACGCCTACCTGGCGTTGATGATGCCCTCGGACACCCCGTTCAACGGTGCGTCCAACGACGCCGGTTCCGGGCGGGCCCGCAGCGTCGACCAGCGCAACCTGATGACGTACCTGCGCGGCAAGACCGACTCCAGTCGCGAGGCCGAAACCGGGCAGATGCACGATCAGGTGCTGCGCGGCGCCGACTCGGCCACCTGGGGTGCGATAGCGATGACCTTCATCGACGACAACCAGCGCCGGTTCACGGTGCTGCGCGCCTACTTCGTGCCGCGCGGCGCCACCAAGTTCGCCGACGTGACCATGAAGATGGCCACCCGTGACGGCCGGCTCGACCTGCGCGACCTCGCCGACGTCACCGAGGCCCGCTTCGACAAGCGCGCCCTGAAAAACCGGTTCGCCGACCTCGACGTGTTCGACACCTATGCCGCGTTCTCGCAGACCCTGTACACGCGGCTCGGCATCGGCGCCAACGGTGAGGGCGGCAAGGCGCTGCGACTGCTGGCCCGCATCCAGGCCGGCCAGCAGGTGAAGACCGTCGACGGCCTGTACAAGTCGATGGTGCTCGAAGAGCCCGCCACCTACGCCGCCGCCGACAAAGCCGTCGACCACTTCGAAGACCTCGAACGCTCCTACGGCGCCATGGTCACCGAGGCGCAGAAGGCCAAGGTCCTCGAACGCCTCCCCGAACTGCACCGCGACTACGAGACCGCGACCGAGAAGGCCGACCTCATCGACCGTTTCGGCGTGCACCGCGACGGTGACACCCCCTTCGTGCTCTGGCAGCTGCTCACCGAGCACGGTCTGCTCGATACCGCCGCCGACACCAACCGCGCCCGCCGGCGCGACAACCAGGCCAAGCACAGTGCCGCCCGGGATGCCGAGACCGACCTGAAGGTGCGGATCGCCGACCTGGTGCACCAGCAGCGAGACAACGGCGGCGACGCCCTCGCCGGCCTGCAGAACGACCTCGACGTGCTCGCCAGCAAGCGCGACGACGTGGCCGCCGAACGCGCCAGGTTCGATGAGCGCATCGCGCTGATCGACACGCCCATCGAGTCGGCGGATGCCTTCTCCGCCGCGCAAGAACAGGCTGAGTCGTTCCTCGCCGGGTTCACCGCCACCGAGCAGGAACTCGACCTGCAGAGGGTCGGCCTGCAGCGCACCGCCTACCCCCTCGAAGAACAGATCCGCACCCTCAAGCAGGAGCACAGCTTTCTCAAGGGCCGGGCCAGCCTGGTTCCCCAGCACCTGCACAACGCCCGCCTGATGATCGCCGAGGCCGCCGGGATCCCCGCCGAGGAGCTGCCGTTCGTGGCCGAGCTCATCGACATCGCTCCCGGCGAGGACGCCTGGCGACAGGCCGCCGAGGTCACCCTCGCCTCTGTCGTCCGGGTGCTGCTCGTTGATGAGACGCGCCTCGCCGCCCTCGGCGCAGCCATCGACCCTTTGCACATTCCCGTGCGCATCCACTTCGAAGGCGTACCGCTGCACCCGCACCAGCAGGTACACCCCGACCCCCGCTACGTCTCCGGCAAGCTGGTCTTCAAGGACTCCCTGTTCAGCCGCTGGGTGCAGGACCGCGTGCAGACACCGAGCCTGGACGCACTCTGCGTCACCGGCCCCGCCGACCTAGCCGGTGAGGGGTCCAGGGTCACCCAGAGCGGACAGACCCGCAACGGCAAGCGCGGCGCACACGGTTGGAACAAGGACCAGCGCTCGATCATCGGCTTCTCCAGCGGGGTGCGCCTGGCCGAGATCGCCGACGAGCTCGCCGCGCTCAAGGAACGTGCCGACGACCTGGCGGGGCAGGCCTCCGCCATGGCCGGCCGGATCATCGCCCTGCGGCGCCTCAAGGATGCCCACCAGCACGTGCTCGACACCGTGTGGGCGGCCATCGACGTGGCCGGCGCCCAGGCACGCATCGGCGCCAAGGAGGCCGAGCGGGAACGTCTGCTCGCCGGCAGCGACGTGCTGCGCGGGCTCCAGGACGAAGAGGCGCGGCTGTCCGCCGAACTGGAGACCGCCCAGAAGCACAAGCACGAGACCGAGCGGGAGGCCGCGGTGCTCGGTGAGGAGCACGCCGCGATCGTGGACCGCCAGGACATCGTGAACGACAGGCTCGAGCGCATCACCGCCGACGAGTCGGTCAGTCTGCCGGACGAACACGCCGCCGTCCTCGACGCGCAGTTCGCCGCCGTGAGCGACAGTGCCGAGCTGGCCACCTTCGCCAACGGCGTGAAGCGCCTCCGCGAGCGGCTCACCGAGCAGTCCAGCCAGGACCGTGACACCGCCCGCAGTGCCAGGGACACCCTGATCGGTATCTTCGAGACCTTCCAGAGTCGCTGGCCCGACCCCAACATCGGCGTGGCGATGGAGTCATACTCCAGCTACAGCGACATCCTCGACGCCGTCTACACGCTCGGCCTCTACGAGCGCCGACAGGAATGGAAGCGGCGCCTCTCCGCGTGGAGCGGACAGGACCTCGTTCCTCTCGTCGGCGCCTTCACCACCTCGATCGAGGAGATCGAAGACCGGTTGCGGCCGATCAACGACATCCTGCGGACGCTGCCGTTCGGCGCCGGCCGCGACCGGCTGCAGATCTCACTGCGCCGGCTGCACCGTGACGATGCCTCGGCGTTCCGCAAGGAGCTCAAGCTGCTCTCATCGGGGTCGACCGAGGAATTCACCGACGAGCAGACCGAGAGCCGGTTCACCAGGCTGCAGGCGTTCATGAATCTCATCCGCCGGCCGGACGAGCTCGACATCGCCGGCCCGGGGCGTGCCGGCGCCGCCCGCCACGCCGCCAGGGCCGACTCGGACCGCGACCTGCTCCTGGACGTGCGCAGGCACGTGGAGATCACCGCCGTGCGCACCACACCGGACGGGGTGGAAGTGAGCACCTATTCGTCGCTCGGCGGCAAGAGCGGTGGCGAATCTCAGGAGCTCGTCGCGTTCGTCGTCGGCGCCGCCCTGCGGTTCCAGCTCGGCGATGAAAGCCGCACCCGGCCACGGTTCGCCCCGGTCTTCCTCGACGAGGGCTTCGTGAAGTCGGACTCCGAGTTCGCCGGCCGGGCCGTCGCGGCCTGGAAGGGCCTCGGCTTCCAGCTCATCGTGGGATCGCCGCTCGACAAGGTCACCGCGCTCGAACCGTACATGGACCTCGTCCTGTCGATGACCAAGAACACCGCGACGGGCTTCTCCTACATCACCCCGCTGATGTCGCCGGAACCGAGGGACGCCGAGCACGCCGAACCGGACCAGGCGGTATCTGACTGAAGCGTGGCCTGACCCGCGCGCCGTGCCGGCCGGGCGCATGAATCCGGCTTACGCTGGCCCGATGGTGTCAGTGCAGGATCTGCGGCGCTCCGACGGACGTGTGCTCAGGGTGCACGACAGCGCTGGGAGTACCGGCGTCGCCGGGGAGTCCGCTGGGACGGCTGAATACGGCGGTCTGGACGGTTACGACCCCGTCGGCGAACCTGGCCCGGCCCGGCTCACCGTGCTGTGGCACCACGGTTCGCCACAGACCGGGGCCCTGCTCGAACCGTTGCTCGCGGCGGCGGCCCAGCGGCGCATCCGGCTGATCTCGTACGGACGGCCCAGCTACGGCGGGTCGACGCCGCTGCCCGGCCGCTCCGTCGGGTCGGCGGCGACGGATGTGGCGGCCATCGCCGACGCCCTGCAGCTGGACCGGTTCGCGGTGATGGGCGCCTCCGGAGGCGGCCCGCACGCTCTGGCCTGCGCAGCACTGCTGCCCGAGCGGGTGACCGCCGCCGCGTGCCTGGCCGCGATCGCGCCCTTCGACGCCGACGGCCTCGACTTCTTCGCCGGCATGGCGTCGGATGGCGCGTTGCGCGCCGCCTGCTCAGGCCGGCCCGCCCGCGAGCACTACCAGGCGACCGCTGAGTTCGATCCGGCGAGCTTCGTCGAGCGGGACTACGCCGCCCTGAAGGGTGACTGGGCGCCGCTGGGAGCGGACGTGGGGGAGGCCTCGGCGGCCGGCCCCGACGGGCTCATCGACGACGATATGGCGTTCGTGGTGCCGTGGGGATTCGACGTGACGGCGATCTCGGTGCCCGTGCTCATCGCGCAGGGCGGCCGCGACCGGGTGGTGCCGCCCGCGCACGGGGCCTGGCTGGCCCACGCCATCCCGAACGCCGAGCTATGGGATTGTGCCGATGACGGCCACATCTCGATCCTCACCGAGTGCGCGCCGGCGCTGGACTGGCTGCTCGCGCACTCCTGAGCCCGGCGCGGGTCCACAGGCCGTAGCCTGTGCAGATGATCGGGAGAACTCGCGGTGCATCTGAGACCGAGAACGCGGATGTCGGTGTTGACGCTGTCATTCAGGGTCCGCACGGCCCCGTTCCGGTGCGCCGGTATGCCCCGCCGGTCGGCGCGGCGCCGGTCGGCGCGGCGCTGGTCGGATCGGTGTCGCTCGAGCCGGCGCCGATCGTCTGGGTGCATGGTGGCGCCTTCGTCAAGGGCGGCCTCGACCTGCCGGAAACCCACGAGGTGGCCCTGGCGCTGGCCGCAGCCGGATTCACCGTGATCACCGTCGACTACAGGCTGACGTCGATCCCGGGGCTGCGCAGATTCGGGCGGACGGCAGCGTCGACCGGACGCATCCACTTTCCGGTGCCGGTCGATGACGTTGTCGCGGTGGTGCGGGCGGTGCAGGGCGAGTTCGGCGACGGGGTGATCCTGGGCGGAGCGAGTGCGGGCGCCTGCCTGTCGGCGGGAGCCGTGCTCCGGCTGGCCCACGGTGGCGCCGAGCCCCTGCGCGGGGTCTTCTTCGCCTACGGCCTCTTCCACGCGAGCCTGCCCGAGCGCTCGCGCGAGCTGCGCAGCCGACTGCGCGGCCGGCGCAGATTCACGCACACCCCCCTGCTGCTCAACGGGGTGAACCGCATCTACGCCGGGAGCCGGGCCGCACTGGCCGATCCGTCCGCGTTCCCCGGCGGCCACTCGCTGCCCGATTTTCCCCCCGCGCTACTCATCGACGCGGACAGCGATTCGATGCGGTCCTCCGGCGAGCAGTTCGCCAAGGAACTCGCCGCGGCCCGGGTGCCCGTCGAGTACCACGTACTGACGGATGCCGCCCACGCCTTTCTCAACCGGCCGAAGTCACCGGACTTCGCCGCGGGCATCCGCCTGATCGTCGACTGGGCCCGCCGGCTCCAGCGCGGCTCGCCGTAGCCGCCGGCACCATCACCAGCCGCTCAGCTCGCCGACTTGCCGCACAAGTCTCCTTCACGACCCGACAAGGGGCATTTCTCGGCAAGTCGCGAAAAGGTAAGTAAAAAATACTTGACACGATGTCTGGTCGGGCATACATTCATCGTGTCAACAATCTTTTACACGCCGGCACGGACCGGCATCGAGGCAGGGAGCCGCAGATGGCACGCGAAGAACAACGCGCCTGGATCATGGTCGTCGTCGCGATAGTGGCGTACGGCATCTATCTGGTTCTGGTGCTGGGTGGCGCAGGCGGCGCCCCCCTCGAGCAGGCGGCTTACATTCCCGCGATGCTGTGGACCATCGTCGGCTCGATCGTCGCGGGGATCCTGCTGAACATCATCGCGGCCATCCTGTCGCCCCACGAGGCCGGCCGGAAGGACCAGCGCGACAAGGAGATCAACCGGCTCGGCGAACACATCGGCCAGTCCTTCGTGATTCTCGGGGCCTTACTCGCGCTGGTCTTCGCCATCACCGGGCTGGACGCGTTCTGGATCGCCAACGTGATCTACCTGGCCTTCGTGCTCTCGTCGATCCTGGCCTCCATCGCCAAGATCATCGCGTACCGCCGGGGATTCCAGTCATGGTGAAGGCGACGAGCGTGACCAACAACATCCGCGGGCTCCGCTTCGCGCACGGAGAGATGACCCAGGCCGCGCTGGCCGACCGGGTGGGCGTGACCCGGCAGACCATCATCGCCATCGAGCAGGGCCGCTATTCGCCCTCTCTCGAGGTGGCGTTCCAGATCGCCCGGGTGTTCAATCGACCACTCGACGACGTGTTCCAGTACCCGGCAACTCCCATCCTCACTCGACCTGGAGGCACATCATGAGGGCCATCGTCCACGACAGCTACGGCTCGGCCGACGTTCTACACCCCGCCGAGATCGAGCGGCCGGCCGTCGGCGCCGACGACGTTCTCCTGCGCGTCGAGGCCGCGAGCCTCAATATCGGTGACTGGCACCTGATGGCGGGGCTTCCCTACCTCGTGCGGCCCGCCGTCGGCCTGCGCGCCCCGAAAAGCCGGGTGCGGGGCATGGATGTCGCGGGTCGCGTCGAGGCCGTCGGCGCCAACGTCACCCGGTTCACACCGGGCGATGAGGTGTTCGGTGTCGGTGAGGGCTCCTTGGCCGAATACACGACCGCCCGGGCCGACAAACTCGAGCCCAAGCCGGCGGCCCTGAGCTTCGAGCAGGCCGCGGCCGTGCCGACCTCGGCCGTCACCGCCCTGCAGGCCCTCGCCCCGCTGCGGGACGCCGGCCCGGGGGAGCGGGTGCTCGTAATCGGGGCCTCCGGCGCCGTCGGCGGCTATGCCGTGCAGCTGGCCAAGACCTTCGGAGCGCACGTGACGGGCGTCGCCAGCACCGCGAAGCTCGACTACGTTCTCTCGCTCGGGGCGGATGCGGCCGTCGACTACACCCGCGGCGACATCACCCGGTCGGGCGAGCGCTACGACCTCGTGCTCGAAACCGGCGGCAACCGGTCGGTCTCCTCGCTGCGCAGACTGCTCGCGCCCCGCGGCACCCTGGTACTCGTCGGCGGCGAAGGCGGCGGCCGGGTGACCGGCGGTTTCGAGAGGGCCCTGCGGGCCCTGCTGCTGTCGCCGTTCGTATCCCAGAAGCTCACCGGTCTGGTCTCGGTCGTACGTCAGGATGACCTGCACACCCTCGCGGGCCTTCTCGAGAGCGGCGCGATCAGGCCCGTCATCGATCGGGTGTATCCGCTCGCCGAGGCCGCGACAGCCATGCGCCGTCTCACCGATGGAAGCATCCGGGGCAAGGTCGTCGTCATACCCTGACGCCCGCGCTCCTGATGACTAGTACTCCTGACGCTGGGCCGCGCCGCCGGAGACGCCGAGCAGCCCGGCGGCACGGCGCAGTTCGGCGCTGGGATCCTGGGCCCACCGGTCGAGCACGATCTGCGCCCGGCTGCGCGCCGGACCGGTCAGGGCATCGACCAGCGGCCGCACCACATCCGCTGTGAGCGGGTCCAGGAGAGCGGGCAGCTGTGCGGTCCGCAGGAAACCCTCGATGCGGGTGAGGTCGGAGGCGCGCAGCATTCGCACGTGGGATTGCAGCAGCACCACGGCCGCCAGCCGGCGCTCGTAGACCGGCACCGCCCACAGTTCGGAGCTCAGGGCCGTGATCTCGTCGTGGCCAAGGCCGGGGTAGCGCCGCCCGGCATCGCGGATCGTGCCGCGTATCGCGCCGACGGATGCGCCGTAGAAGGTGAGGCTGCCGCCCAGCCGGGCCCGATCGGCGTCGGCGCGCTCCCAGGAGCTCTCCCGCTGCAGGGTGGCGTCGATGAACTCGCCGGCAGCACTCATGGCTCCATTCTCGCCGATCTGCAAGGCTGGTCGGCATGACCGACGCCGACATGACCGCAGATCTCCGCCGCTACCTGCAGGAGGCCCGGGAAGCCCTGGTCTGGAAGCTCGAGGGTCTCGGCGAGTACGACATTCGCCGGCCCCTGGTGCCCACCGGCACCAACCTGCTGGGCCTGGTCAAGCACATGGCCGGGGTCGAGGCCGGGTACCTCGGTGAGACCTTCGGCCGCACCTTCCCGGAAGAGCTGTCGTGGATGGGCGACGACGCCGAGGACAACGCCGACATGTGGGCGACCCCGGATGAGTCCCGTGACGCGATCGTCGACCTGTACCGGCGGGTCTGGGCGCACTCGGAGACCACGATCACCGAGGTGCCGCTGGATGCCACCGGCCGGGTGGCCTGGTGGCCCGCCGACCGCAATGTGGTCACGCTCCACCGCATCCTGCTGCACCTGATCGCCGAAACCCACCGGCATGCCGGCCACGCCGATATCGTGCGCGAACTGATCGACGGGGCTGCCGGGCTGCGGGCCGGAAACGAGAACCTGCCGTCGGGAGACGCCGGCTGGTGGGCCGGCTACCGGGACCGGGTGGAGCAGTCCGCCCGCCCGGCCTGAGGCCGTCGGGCTGCAGCCCGACTGCGGTGTTCGCGGTTCGGACGCCTAAAGTGGACTGCGCCTGAAAAGGCCAAGCTGTTTACGCGCCCGAACCCGAAGGACGATGCCACTCGTGTCGAGAATCTCTGCCCGCCGGACCCTCCTGGGCGCGAGCGCCGGCTTCGCCCTGCTCGCCCTCACCGCCTGCACCGGCCAGCCCGTCGCCGGAGCCGGCTCGGGAGCCGGCGCAGCCCCGGCCGACGACTCCGGCCGCACGTACGCTCTCGTGGTGCACTCGGTTCCCGGCGACGCGTTCTGGGACGTCGTGAAGACCGGCGCCGAGGCCGCCGGAAACCGCTACGGCGCCACCGTCACCTACCAGGGTGACCCCGATGTGCAGAAGCAGAGCCAGCTGATCGAGACGGCGATCGCCGCCAAGGTCGACGGCATCATCGTGTCCATGGCCAACCCCGAGGGCCTGCGCGGTGCCGTCACGGCTGCCGTGGCCGCCGACATTCCCGTGATCACCATCAACTCCGGAGCCGAGGAGTCCGCCGCGCTCGGCGCCATGACCCACATCGGCCAGGGCGAGTACCTGGCCGGTCAGGGCGCCGGCCGCCAGCTCGCCGAGGCGTCGGCGAAAAAAGTCATCTGCGTCATCCACGAGGCCGGAAACGCCGGGCTCGAGGACCGCTGCCGAGGGGCCGCGGACACCCTCGCCGGCAGCCTGACCAACGTGCAGGTCGACATCGCCAACGTCGCCGAGGCCCAGAGCACCATCACGAGCGCCCTGCTGGCCGACCCCGGCATCGACGGCGTGCTCACCCTCAACTCCGCGGTGGGTGTGGCCGCCGCGCAGGCCGTGGCCGAGGCCGGCAGCGACGCCCAGATCGGTACCTTCGATGTCTCCGCCGACGTCACCAGCCTCATCACGGACGGCAGCATCCTCTTCGCCGTCGACCAGCAGCCCTACCTGCAGGGCTACCTGCCGGTGGACTTCTTCGAGCTGTTCTACACCAACGGCAACGTCGTCGGCGGCAGCCAGCCGGTTTACTCCGGGCCGGGCTTCGTGACGAAGGAGAACGCCGAGCAGGTGGCGACGTTCGCCGGCAACGGCACCCGATGACGATGCTGACCGCACCGGGCGCCGCGCCGGATGCGTCGCCGGACGAGCGCCTGACGCGCACGCATCCGATGGTGCGGCTGCTGCGTCGGCCGGAGATCGGCGCCCTCGTCGCCGCCCTGGCGATCTTCGGGTACTTCTCCGTTGCGACGACATCCTTCCTGTCGACGGCGGGCGTGGCCACCTGGCTCTACTCCGCGTCGCTGTTCGGCATCATGGCCGTCGCCGTGGCGATGCTCATGATCGGCGGCGAGTTCGACCTCTCGGCCGGAGCCATGACCGGCACCACCGGGCTGCTCGTCGGCGCGTTCACCACCCAATGGGGCATGAACCTGTGGTTCGCGATGCTGCTCGCCCTACTGATCGCCCTCGCCGTCGGCGCCTTCAACGGGTTCCTGGTCGTCAAGACCGCCATCCCCAGCTTCATCGTCACGCTGGGCACCTTCTTCATCCTGCAGGGGCTCAACCTCGCCGGCACCAAGCTCGTCACCGGCCAGGTCGCCATCCAGGGCATGACCCTGGTGCCCGGCTTCGACGCCGGCAAGGCGATCTTCGGCTCGACGATCCCGGTCTTCGGGGTCAACCTCAAGGTGTCGGTCTTCTGGTGGCTCGGCATCACCGCCGTGGCCAGTTGGCTGCTGCTGCGCACCCGTTACGGCAACTGGATCTTCGCCATCGGCGGGCAGTTGCAGAGCGCCGTTCAGACCGGCGTGCCGGTCAAGCGCACCCGCATCGGCCTGTTCATGGGCACGGCGGCGGCCGGCTGGCTGGTAGGCATGCTCTCGCTCTTCGACGTGGCCACGGTGCAAGCCACCACGGGCATCGGCCAGGAGTTCATTTACATCATCTGCGCCGTCGTCGGCGGGTGCCTGCTCACCGGCGGTTACGGGTCCGCGATCGGCGCCGCCCTCGGCGCGCTGATCTACGGCATGATCCTGCAGGGCATCGTGTTCGCTCAGTGGGACAACAATTGGCTCAAGGCCTTCCTGGGCGGGATGCTGCTGCTCGCCGTGCTGGTGAACCTCTCGGTGCGTCGCCAAGCCGGGGTACGCGCATGAGCGCCGCAGGAGCAACCCGGCCAACGCCCATCCTCGAGGTGCGCGGCATCGGCAAGGTCTACGGGTCGGTCATCGCGCTCAGCGACATCTCCACCTCGGTCGGCGCCGGTGAGGTGCTCTGCGTGCTGGGCGACAACGGCGCGGGCAAGTCGACCCTGCTCAAGGTCCTCGCTGGTGTGTACCCGCACTCCTCCGGCGAACTCCTGCTCGACGGGGCCGCGGTGCGCTTCACCGGGCCGCGCCTCGCTCTCGACGCCGGTATCGCCACGGTCTACCAGGACTTGGCGATCGTGCCGCTGATGCCGGTGTGGCGCAACTTCTTCCTCGGCGCCGAACTCAGCGCCGGGATCGGCCCGTTCTCCCGCCTCAAGGTTGCCGAGATGCGCGCGATCACGCTCGCGCAGCTGGGCCGGATGGGCATCGACCTGCGTGACGTGGACCAGCCCATCGGCACCCTGTCCGGCGGAGAACGGCAATCCGTCGCCATCGCCAGGGCCATTTACTTCGGTGCCAGGGTCGTCATCCTCGACGAGCCCACCTCGGCGTTGGGCGTCAAGCAGGCCGGGGTGGTGCTGCGCTACGTGGCGCAGGCCAGGGACCACGGCCTCGGCGTGGTGTTCGTCACCCACAACCCGCACCACGCGTACCCGGTGGGGGACAGGTTCCTGGTGCTCAACCGCGGGGCCAGCCTGGGCGAGTTCGACCGGAAAGGCATCACCATCGACGAGCTGACCCGGCTGATGGCCGGCGGGGCCGAACTGGAGTCCCTGGCCCGGGAGCTCGAGCGGGACTGATCCCGCCAGGCCAGCGCGGGGTCGGGCACGCCTCATCCGTTTCGGACGATTCCGGAACGGCGCCATCGGCGGGACGCGGATTGGTTGCTACCGTCTGCGGCGTGAGGCCGGCGTGCCGTCGTGGTGCGCCCGTCGAACACCGAAGAATCCGGAAAACGCGAACACCAACAGGGTCCAACCCTGGAAATGGAGCGATACCCATGGCCACAGGAACAACCCCGGTACTGGATGCGGCGGCCGAGATCAACGCTGTCTCGCTGTCCCGCACCGACCTCGATCCGCGCACGCTGATGATCGCCCGGATCGCGGCCCTGGTGGCCGTGGATGCACCGGTCGGTTCGTACCTCATGCACGTCGGACCGGCAGCGGAGGTCGGGCTGACCGCCGACGACATCGAGGACGTTCTCATCGCCGTTGCCCCGATCGTGGGCACGCCACGGTTGCTGTCATCGGCTCGCAAGATCGTCGAGGCCTTCGACCTCGCGATCCAACTTGACTCCGAGGGCGACACCCAGTAACGCCCAGAGTCCACCGCAGCCGCGTCGTGCGGCAGATCCAGTGAGGAGCACCCCCAGTGAGAAAGCCCATCGTTTTCATGGCCCTGCTGGTGCTCCTTGCCGGATGCGCGCCCGCTGACGGCACCGATCCGACACCGAGCAGTTCGTCGCCATCGGCCGCAACGGCCACCCCGTCACCCGGTCAGACGGCGTCACCTCCGACAGATGCACAGATCACCTGGGCGGGCACGGTCTGCAGCGACGTATCGACCGTGCAGACCGACGTTCAGGGGCTGGCGACGGCGGCGGTCACCGGGGGCGATTCGGTGGGTACCGCGGTGTCCAACCAGATGGATACCGTGTCGGCCTCGGTGAGCGCCCTGGTCGACACTGTGAAGTCGCCACCGGAGAATCTCGGGGACGACCCGGAGCTCCTGGCCGTGCAGGAGTCGATCGACACCGTCGATCAGTCGTTCACGACCTTGCGGGCGAGCGCCAGCGCGGTGGAGGGCACCAGCGGGGCCACCCTGGTCGATGCGCTGGCGACGCTCGTCGGTGACACCGGTACAGTGCTCTCCGACGTGGGTGCCGCCGCTCAGACCATCACCACGGCAACCCAGGACACCTCCAGCACCCTCGGCCAGGCCTTCCGAGCTGCACCCGAGTGCGCCGACCTCACCTCCTAAGACCCGGTGACCCGGCCTGTGTGTCGTGCGCCCGGTGGCAGTGACTTCGGCGTCCGCCGGACGCAGTGCGAGCGCGGATTCAGGGAAATCTCAGGATGCCGCGGGAATGAAACGCGCGCCCAAACGTTGACTTGAGTCGAGGTCACTCAAGTTTTGGGTTTCCTCCTCGTTCAGATTCCCAGGAGGTTTCCTTGCCTACATACTTCGGCCCGACCGGTTCCGACAACGGTTCGTTCGACGAGTTCCTGGCCCGCTACCTGCAGGGCCAGCGCGCCGCGCAGTCCGGCCGCCCCATCGAGATCACCCGGCTCCTCAGCCGCCGCACCCACGAGATCCTCGTGCAGGCGGCCCAGTTCGCCGTCGCCCACGGTCACGCCCACGTTGACGCCCTGCACCTGCTGCGGGTGATGGTCGAACAGGAACCCGCCGCCTCGGCCATCCGCCGTGCCGGTGGTGACCCCGCCGCCATCGCGGCCGCCGCCGACCAACGCCTGCCGGAGTCCGGCGACCGTGAGTCCCAGTCCGCGCCCGGTCTGACGCCCTCGGCACAGCGCGCCCTGCTGGATGCTCACCAGGTGGCCCGCGCCTTCGGCTCCACCTACATCGACCCGGAGCACCTGTTCTTCGCCTTCGTGGTGAACCAGGACTCACCCGCCGCCCGGGTGCTGGCAGAGTCCGGCGTCACGGCCGAGTCACTGCAGGCCGGCGCCCAGCAGGCCGAGGACGACGAGGCCCAGGCCGGCAGCTCGGCCGCCGACAGCGCCTCAGACACCCCGATGCTCGACACCTACGGCATCGACCTCACCGAGCGTGCCCGCTCCGGCAAGCTCGACCCGGTGATCGGCCGTAGCGACGAGATCGAACAGACCGTCGAGATCCTCTCCCGCCGCACCAAGAACAACCCGGTGCTGATCGGCGAAGCCGGGGTGGGCAAGACCGCCGTGGTCGAGGGCCTGGCCCAGGCCATCGTCGACGGCCTGGTGCCCGAACAGCTGCGCAGCAAGCGCGTCATCTCGCTCGACCTGCCCGCCATGCTCGCCGGCACCCGCTACCGCGGCGACTTCGAAGAACGCCTGACCAAGACCATGGACGAGATCAGCGAGCGCAGCGATCAGATCATCGTCTTCATCGACGAACTGCACACCGTGGTCGGTGCCGGCGGGGCCGGCGAGGGCGGAATGGACGCCGGCAACATCCTCAAGCCGCGCCTGGCGCGCGGTGAGCTGCACGTCGTGGGCGCCACCACCCTCAACGAATACCGCAAGGTCGAGAAGGACCCCGCCCTCGAACGGCGCTTCCAGCCCGTGCGGGTGAATGAGCCCAGTATCGACGACGCGGTGCAGATCCTCGCCGGCCTGCAGGGCCGCTACGCCGAGCACCACTCGGTGCGTTACACGGATGCCGCGATCCGCGCGGCCGTCGAAATGAGCGCCAGGTACGTTCCAGACCGGTTCCTGCCCGACAAGGCCATCGACCTGATCGACCAGGCCGGGGCCCGGGCGCGTCTAGCGCTCGGCTCGAGGGTCGACATCGAAGGCCTGCGCGAACAGCAGGCCGGCCTCGAAACGGCCAAGACCATCGCGGTCGCCGCCGAGGCCTACGAGGAGGCGTCCCGCCTGCGGGACGAGACCGAGCAGCTGGCGGAGCAGATCACCGCGGCCGAGGCCGCCCAGGATGCGTCACAGCCGGCACCGTCCGCCGTGGTGGACGAGGCCGAGATCGCCGCGATCATCGCCCGCGCCACCGGCATCCCGGCCAGCCGCCTCACCGCGGGCGACCGCGAACGCCTTGCCACGCTCGAGGACGACCTGCACCAGCGGGTCATCGGGCAGGTGGACGCGGTGACCGTGATCGCCAAGGCCGTACGGCGCAACCGCACCGGAATGGGCGATGCCTCCCGGCCTGTCGGCAGCTTCCTGTTTCTCGGCCCCACCGGGGTGGGCAAGACCGAGCTCGCCAAATCGTTGGCCGAGTCCCTGTTCGGTGACGAGAAGGCGATGCTGCGCTTCGACATGAGCGAGTTCGGTGAACGTCACACCGTGAGCCGCCTGGTCGGTGCTCCTCCGGGGTACGTCGGCTACGACGAGGCCGGCCAGCTGACCGAACACGTGCGGCGGAACCCCTACTCGGTGGTGCTGCTGGACGAGATCGAGAAGGCGCACCCCGACGTCTTCAACCTGCTCCTGCAGGTGCTCGACGACGGCCGCCTCACTGACGGCCAGGGCCGCACTGTGGACTTCCGCAACACCGTGATCATCATGACGTCCAACATCGGCTCCGAGGTGCTCGCCAGCCGCAGCGGCGCGCTCGGCTTCACCGCCGACCTCGACGGAGCGCACAACGGCTTCGGGTCGGAGAAGGCCCTGCGGGACCGGGTGATGGCCAAGCTCCGTGAGGCCATGCGGCCCGAGTTCCTCAACCGCATCGACGAGGTCGTGCTGTTCCGGAAGCTCGATCAGCCCCAGCTCCGCCAGATTGTGCGGCTGCTGCTGAACCAGACCGAGGCCAGGCTGCACGCCCAGGGACACGCGCTCACCGTGAGCGACGCGGCCGTGGACTGGATCGCCGAGAACGGCTACGAGCCCGAGTACGGCGCGCGGCCGCTCCGCAGGGTCATCCAGCGTCAGCTCGACGACAGAATCGCCGACCTGCTGGTGGCTTCAGAGCTCGGCGCCGGGGGAGTGGTGGCCGTGACCGTGGCCGACGGTGCCCTGCACGTGGCGTCCGAACCGGCACGGATGCCGCTGGCGGCGTAACCGCGGATGAGAACGCCCCGACCGGACCTTGACGGGTCCGGCCGGGGCGTTTCTGCGTTCGGCCTGTTCGTGGAAGCTACAGAATGAAGAGCATCTCCTGGTAGGTCGGCAGCGGCCACAGGTCATCGGCCACGATGCCCTCCAGCACGTCGGCCGCCGCGCGCACCGCGCTCATGGCCGGCAGCAGGTCATCCCTGGCGTGCTCGGCCTCGGCCAGCGCGCTGCCGGACTCGGCAGCCAGGGCATCTTTGAGCACGGCCAGGGCGGTGCGCAGCTTGGCGATCGGAGCGCTCACCTCCAACAGGGCGGCTATGTCGGCATCCCCGCCGGCGGCCCTGACGGCGCCGATGTTGAGTGCCACCTCGGTCTGGTGCCGCATCGCGGCCGGCAGGATCTGCGTCGAGCCGATCTCGAGGGTGAGCCGGGCCTCGACGCCGATGGTGAGCGCGTACTGCTCCAGACCGATCTCATAGCGGCTGTGCATCTCCCGGTGGTTGAACACCCGGTACTTCTCGAACAGCTCCAGGGCGGACTCGGTGATCAGCTCCGGCAGGGCGTCCAGCGTCGTCCGCAGATTCGCCAACCCCCGCTTTTCGGCCTCGATGGGCCAGGAGTCCGCGTAGCCGTCGCCGTTGAACACGATGGCGCCGTGCTCGGTGATGATCTGGGTCAGCAGGGCCTGCACGGCGGTGTCGAAGTCGGTGCCGGCCGCGACGGCCGCCTCAAGGTCGGTGGCGATGTAGTCCAGCGACTCCGCCATGATCGTGTTGATCGTCACCATCGGGCCGCTCACGGTCTGCATCGAGCCCGGCGCGCGGAACTCGAACCGGTTGCCGGTGAAGGCGAACGGGCTGGTGCGGTTACGGTCGCCGGGATCGGTCGGCAGCTGGGGCAGCGTGTCGACGCCGATGATCATGGTGCCCTTGTCCTTCGAGGAGGTCGCGGGACCCTTGGCGATCTGCTCGAAGACATCCGCCAGCTGGTCGCCGAGGAAGATCGAGATGATCGCCGGCGGGGCCTCGTTGGCGCCCAGACGGTGGTCGTTGGTCGCCGAGGCGACGGAGACCCGCAGCAAACCGGCGTACTTGTGCACGGCACGGATGACCGCGGCGCAGAAAACCAGGAACTGGGCGTTGTCGTGCGGGTTGTCGCCGGGGACGAGCAGGCTGCCGAGCTGGTTGTTGCCCAGCGAGAAGTTGACGTGCTTGCCTGAGCCGTTGACTCCCTGGAAGGGCTTCTCGTGGAAGAGGCACTCCATGCCGTGTTTCTTGGCGATGGTCTTGAACGTGGTCATCAGCAGCTGCTGGTGGTCGGCGGCGATGTTGCCGCGTTCGAACATCGGCGCGATCTCGAACTGGCCGGGCGCGACTTCGTTGTGCCGGGTCTTGGCGGGGATGCCGAGCTTGAACAGCTCCCGCTCGGTGTCCATCATGAAACCGAGCACCCGCTCGGGGATGGCACCGAAGTAGTGGTCGTCGAATTCCTGGCCCTTGGGCGGCTTGGCGCCGAACAGGGTGCGGCCGGAGTTGAGCAGATCGGGGCGGGCCAGGAAGAAATGCCGGTCCACGAGGAAGTACTCCTGCTCAGGGCCGCAGAACGCGACGACCTTGGCCGGCTTGACGTGGCCGAACAGGCGCAGGATGCGCTCAGCGTGTTCGCCCATCGCCTGCTGCGAGCGCAGCAGCGGCGTCTTGTGGTCGAGGGCTTCGCCGGTCATCGAGACGAAAACCGTGGGAATGCACAGGGTGTTGCCGTTCGGGTTCTCCAGAACGTAGGCGGGGCTGGTGACGTCCCATCCGGTGTAGCCGCGGGCCTCGAAGGTGTTGCGCAGGCCGCCGTTGGGGAAACTGGACGCGTCGGGCTCGCCCTGCACGAGGGTCTTGCCGGCGAACTCGGCCAGCGCGGTGCCGTCGCCGACGGGTTCGAGGAAGCTGTCGTGCTTTTCGGCGGTGAGGCCGGTGAGCGGGTAGAACACGTGCGCGTAGTGCGATGCGCCCTTTTCCATCGCCCAGTCCTTCATGGCGGAGGCGACGGCGTCGGCGACCAGGGGATCCAGCATCGCACCGTGCTCGATGGTGGCCATGACCGACTTGTAGACGAGCTTGGGCAGCCGCTTCTGCATGACGACGCTGCTGAACACGTTCTCACCGAAGATCTGGCCAGGGGTTTCGGCGTCGGTGAAGCTGACGGCCGGGGGCACATAGGCCTCGACATCCCTGATCGCCTGCAGACGCATGGCATTTCCACTCATGGTTTACCCCTCTATTCGGGTCTATTCGGGCTCTGTCCGCGACGGGGTGCGGAATCCGGTAGCCCAAACCTAGGGAGCGTGTATGCCGGGGACATTTCGGCCGCGTGACGGATTGGCTCTGCCGGTGCTCCCGGTTGGGGGTCGAAACCCAGCAGCATCGTCAGCGGCTAAACTGGTCGTTTGATTTGAGGGGTGTTTGAGTGGTTGATACGGAGCTCGCGCGCGAACAGGACTATGTCGCCACGCTGTACGCGCGCCTCGACGCGCTGCAGCGGGAGGCCGAGGCCCAGCTGAAGGCCGTGCGGATTCTCGACGTCGGTGGTAACCACCAGTCCCGGTCCGAGCGCGACACCTTTGCCCGCACCTACGAGGACCGCATCGTGCAGCTGCGCGAGGTGGACGACCGCCTGGCCTTCGGCCGGCTGGAGACCGCCCCGGAAGAGGACGGCGCACCCGTCTACAGGTACATCGGCCGGGTGGGCCTCCGCGACGAGAACCTGCAGCCGATCCTGCTCGACTGGCGGGTACCGCAGGCCAGCGCCTTTTATCAGGCCACCGCCGCGACGCCGCTCGGTGCCCGCTCCCGCCGGCACCTGCTCTCCAGCGGCCGGCGCATCATCCGCATCGAAGACGAGATTCTGGATGCGGCGCTGCTGGAGGGCGACACCGCCAACCTGCATCAGGGCGAGGGGGCGCTGCTCTCGGCGCTGACCGCCCAGCGCACCGGGCACATGTCCGACATCGTCTCGACGATCCAGGCCGAACAGGACCGCATCATCCGCTCGGAGCTGAACGGTGTGCTTGTCGTGCAGGGCGGCCCCGGTACCGGCAAGACCGCCGTGGCCCTGCACCGCGCCGCCTACCTGCTCTACACGCACCGCGACAGGCTGCAGAACGCCGGTGTGCTCATCGTCGGACCGTCCACGTCGTTCCTGCAGTACATCGAGGCGGTGCTGCCGTCACTCGGTGAGACCGGGGTGGTGCTCGCCTCGGTAGGCCAGCTGTTCCCCGGCGTCGAGGCCGGCCACGAGGACGCGCCCGCCGTCGCCGCGCTCAAGGGCCAGACGTTCATGGCCGACCTGATCGCTCGGGCCGTGAAGAGCAGGCAGAAGGTGCCGGCCGCCGCCCAAAAGCTGCTCGTGAACGGCGACACCCTGGTGCTCAAGCCCCAGCTGATCGAGGCAGCCATCCACCGCGCCCGCTCCGGCGGCAAGCCGCACAACGAAGCCCGCGTCGTCTTCGTCAAGCACGCCCTGAACGCGCTGGCCCGCGAGTGGCTCGAGCAGCTCCAGCGCCAGGGCCGGTCGATGGACGACACCGACCTTCCGATGCTGCGCGAAGACCTCCGGCTGGCCGACGATGTACGGGTGGCGCTGAACACCGCGTGGCTGCCACTCACCCCGCAGAAGCTTGTGCAGGACCTCTACGCCCGGCCGCAGTGGCTGGAAGAGCTCACGCCGCGCTGGCGGGCCGCGCAGCGCGCGCTGCTCCACCGACCGCGTGACGCCGAGTTCACCATCGCCGACATCCCGCTGCTCGATGAGGCGGCCGAGCACCTCGGCGAGTACAGCGCCGTCGACGCGGCCCAGAAACGTGAGGCCAAGGAACAGCGCAAGCGCGACATTGAGAACGCCGAGCTGGCGATCAAGAACATGGACGTCAAGGGACTCGTGAATGCGAAGGCCCTCGCCGACAACTTCGCCGAACTCGGCGACCGCGCCACCACGGCCGAACGGGCGGCGCTGGATCGCAGCTGGACCTACGGGCACGTGATCGTGGATGAGGCGCAGGAGCTCTCGCCCATGCAGTGGCGGCTGCTCATGCGCCGCGGCCCGCGCCGCTCGTTCACCATCGTCGGCGACATCGCCCAGGCCGCCGCGGCCGCCGCGGCGGACAGCTGGCGGGAGGCCCTCGCACCCGTGCTCGAGGCCTCGTTCGAAGCCGACAGGTGGCGCCTGGAGGAGCTGACGGTGAACTACCGCACCCCCAGCCAGATCGCCGAGGCCGCCGAGGAGATGGCGGTGGCGCACGGCCTGCCGATCACGGCGTCACGCACGGTGCGCGCCAGCGACTGGCCGGTCGTTATCGTGACGGACGCCGTGGACGCCCTGCGGCGGGAGCGCGCCCTGGGCGTGGGCGGCACTGTCGCGGTGATCGTGGTGGAGGAGCACATCGATGCCCTCGCCGAGGCTCTCGACGCCGAGTTCGGCGACATCGTCGGCCGCGGGGCGCTCGGTCTGCTGCGGGATGTGGCGTTGCTCACCCCGCACGACTCCAAGGGTCTCGAATTCGACGCCGTGATCGTCGTCGACCCCACCGCCATCGTGGCGGCGTCCGAACGCGGAGCCGGAGCGCTCTACGTGGCCATGACCCGCGCGACCCAGCGCCTGTACCTCGTGAGCGACGGTCCGCTGCCCGCCGGGCTGAGCGACCTGCCCTAACGTCCGGCTGCGCTGCCTCGCCGCACCGACGTCGCCACTTCGGGCAATAGTCCCCTTCACGCGTGCAGAAGGAGGTATTTGCGGCAAGTCGGCGGGGGCAGATTCGCCGACTTCGGCAAGAAATCCGCTTCACGGGCGCTGAAAGGGGTTTTTGCGGCAAGTCGGGGGAGACCTGTCTCGGGCCCCTCTGCCTGCCTCGGCGCCGGCCTCCTCAGGACGACTTGCCACTTCGCGCCCATTGCTCGACGGTGACAGGGCCTCACCTGGCAACTCACCGAGTCGGGCCGTGCCGACTCTTCGTCTGGCGCCCCCTCGTTGCCCGCCAATGGGCTAAAACTGGCAACTCGATGCGGGCGGTGCCGGCGGGTGATGGGGTGACGGCGGTCAGGCGGCGCGCGGCCGCAGGGCCCTGATGGTCGCGAGCATCGCTTCGGAATTGATCAAGGCCGAGTTGCGGATCGCCTGGATGGAGGCGCCCTGAATGAGCGCCACGACTGTGGCCGCGAGGTCGGCGCCCGAGACGCCCTCCCCGCCGGCAGGGGACCCGGCCGCGCCGACCGCCTCGCGGCAGACCGGCAGGAACGCCTCCAGGTAGCGCCCGAATGAGGCCTCGATGCGGTCGCGAAACAGGTCGGCGTGGCGGGAGAAGTAGAACGCGAAGAGTAACTCCACGCCCGCGTGGTGCTCGACCAGGCGTTCGAGCTCGACCCTGACCATCCGTTCGAGGCGGTCCCACGGTGCCAGGGCGGCCAGGCTCGGGTCGGTGAGCGCGTCGAGGGTGCCGTCGAGCAGCAGCGCGAGCAGGGCCTGGAGCAGGCCGTCCTTGGACTGGAAGTGGAAGAACACCAGGCCAGGGGAGATACCCGCTGCGGTGGCGACGCGTCGGGCGGTGACGGCATCGAGACCGTCGGTGAGGGCGATCTGGTAGGCGGCGGTCAGGATGGCGTCGCAGCGTTCCTGTTCGGGCAGTTTGGGTCCGCCCATGGGTCAGTTGCCGCCGTCGGTGCGCCGGCCGGTGCGATACTCGCGCCACGCCTTCCAGGCGCCCGTTGACCAGAGCGCCCAGAGCACAAGCACGGGCTGGAAGAGCAGCCGGATGGTGCGGTCGAGGTCGGTGTTCAGCCCGAATGAGTCGGTCTGGGTGACGAGCTGGGAGATGTTGCCGGGAAAGATCGCGACGAAAAACGCGGCCACGATCCAGCCGACCTGCACACGGAACCGGCCCAGCGCCAGCAGCGCCGCACCCAGGATGATCTCGACGACGCCCGAGGCCACGACCACGAAGTCGCCCTCCAGCGGCAGCCAGGTAGGTACCTGGGCGAGGAACGCCTCGCGGTTGACGGTGAGGTGGCTGATGCCGGCGAGCAGTAGGAAAGCGCCGAGCACCAGGCGCAACACTGTGCGGACAAGCGTGGTGCGGGTCTTCTGCGGGGCGAGGAGGGTCATGGCTCCCACCCTACATTGATCACTGGGTCAATGACTCGGCCTACCGCGGGGCGGCGGCCACCAGTTCGGCCACTTCGGCGTCGGTGCGGGCCTCGAACACGCCCCACATCATGTGGGTCGGCCCGCTGCCATCGCTACCCGCCCTGGCGGGGCGGCTGATCCACCGATTGGCGGTTGCCGCGGCGCCCAGGGCGACTAAGGAAGGGGCGATGACGGTCTTGCGCAGAGTGCCGGCCACGACGCTGCCGTCGCTCCCGAGTCGCCAGCCGCGGCTCGCGGCCAGCACCTGGCCCACCTCTTCATCGGTCAGCCAGCGGGAAAAGCTCCGACCGGGCGGGTCGATTCTGGTCAGCTTCATGGGAACAACACTAATCTCGCCGCCCGAGGCGCTTAGGCCGGGACCAGGGCGAGTTCGGCTTCCAGTCGTTCCACGTCGGCCCGGTGGCAGAGCTCGGTGGCAGGTGTCATCGCGGTGGCGCTGCCGGCCGCGACCGCCGCTCTGAAGGCCGCGGCAGGGTCGTGGCCCTGTGCGATGCGCAGCACGAACGCGCCGAGGAAACTGTCGCCGGCGCCGACAGTGCTCTGCACCGTGACCTGCGGAACGGCCAAGCGCATCACGCCGGCCGCCGAGGCGAGCACGGCACCCTTGCCGCCGAGCGTGAGGGCCACGAACTCGGCGGATCCCCGGGAGACGAGGGTGCTTGCCGCGGCGATCTGGCTCTCTTCGGTGTCGAGCGTCGAGCCCACCAGCTCGCCCAGTTCACGTCCGCTGGGTTTGACCAGGAAGACCCCTTCCGCGAGGGCTGCGGCCAGGGCCGGCCCGGACGCATCCACTATGCAGCGCGCGTCGTGCGCGCGGGCCAGGCGGGCGACCCTGGCGTAGAAGTCGTCGGGCGCGCCCGGCGGCAGGCTGCCGCTGGCCACCACGTAGCCGCCGTGCGGGATCGACTCCGCCACCCGGGCGAGGCAGGCACGCCACTCGGGTTCGGTGATTTCCGGACCCTGCAACACGAAGCGGAACTGTTTGCCGGTGGTCGTCTCGTCAACCGTGAAGCTCTCCCGGGTGCTGCCCGCGATAGGCACCACCACGGTGGGGAGGCCTTCGGCTTCGATGAGCTTGCGGTAGGCGTCGCCGGTCGGCCCGCCGGCTGCATATATGGCCAGGGTTTGGCCACCGAGACGCTGGATGACGCGGGAGACGTTGATGCCGCCGCCACCCGGGTCGAGCCTGGAGAGTCCGCAGCGCATCTTGTGCTCACCGACCACGTTTTCTGTCGAGGTGCTGACGTCGAGGGCGGGGTTGACCGTGAGAGTGAGTATCGGTCGCAGCGTTGTCGGCCTGGGAGCATCCATGACCCCAGCGTAGGACTGTGAGCGCTTTTCGCCGTTCAGCCGCGGGAGAACAGCCTGGTGAAGAAGCCTCCCCCGGAGGGCTCCTTCTGGTGTCCGGCGCAGCGATCGATTCGGGGGACGCCCCGCATGACCTGGTCGACGTGTTGACCACAGCCCGCCCAGGTGGTCTTTCCGCAGGTTCTACAGGTCACGGCTCGGCACACGGGGGACTCCTTCTGGTTGGCCAGGCCGGGCGGCCTGGAGGACTCAACAATACCCCATGGGGTATCCAATTCTCTGACCGGATGCTGAGCGTCGCGGGGTCGGGCCGCCCCGGCGGCGTAGGGTGGCGGCGTGCATCCCTCACCCGTGCCGACCTACACCGCAGCCCAGGTGCGCGAAGCCGAAGCACCCTTCCTCGAGCAGGGAGTGCCCCTCATGGCCCGGGCGGCCCGGGCACTCGCAACCGAGGCAGCGGCCCTTCTCGCGGCGCGGCGCGGCGGATCGGATGGCGGAGCGGTTGAGGGTGCGCGCGTGCTGGTTCTGGCCGGGTCGGGCAACAACGGGGCAGACGCCTTGTACGCCGCGGAGCTGCTGGCCGGCTGGGGCGCCACCCTCTGTATCCTGCCTACCAGCGACCGCCCACACCGGGAAGCGCTCGAGGCGGCCCTCGCGCACGGAGCTGACCTGCGCCCGGTGGACGAACCACCCGAGGTCGTCACAGGCCTCGCTCGTTCGGCCGACCTGATCCTCGACGGCATCCTGGGCACCGGGACCACCGGCAATCCCGCCTTGCGTGGAGTGGCGCGCGGCACTGTGTCGGCTATTCTGCCGGCCCTCGCCGGTGAGCATCCGCCCCTGGTCGTGGCCGTGGACCTGCCCAGCGGCATTGGTGTGGACGATGGCAGCGTGCCCGACCCCACTGTGCTGCCGGCCGACCTGACGGTGACCTTCGGCGGTTGCAAGACCGGGCTCATCACGCGCCCGGCCGCCGACTATGTCGGCCGGGTCGTCGTGGCCGACATCGGTATCGGTGGCGAGCTGGAGCGCATCCTCCGACGTGACCTGGGCTAACGCGCCGGGGGCACGGGCTCCGGCAGCGCGCCGACCGCGGCGATCACCCGGGCGCGCAGGCCGTTGCTCCGTTCGGTGAACCCGCGTTGCCGCCGCACGTACTCGGCCTTGCCGGCCGGGGTCTCGATGGCGACAGGGGAGTAGCCCCACTCGGAGAGGTCGTAGGGGGATGCCTGCATGTCGAGTTCCCTGATGTCGCGGGCGAGGTCGAAGCAGTCCAGCAGCAGGTCCCCGGGAATCAGGGGGCCGAGCTTGATGGCCCACTTGTAGACGTCCATGCCCGCGTGCAGACAGCCGGGCTGCTCCAGACGCGGCTGGTTCTCCCGGGTCGGAAGTACGGGGCGGGCCTGCTCCGAGTTGAGGTCCACGGCGGCGGGGGTGAAGAATCGGAACGCGTCGAAATGCGTACAGGCGATCCGGTGGGATTCCACCACGGTGTCGGTGTCGCCCTGGCTGAGCCGCAGCGGAGATTCATGGCGGTGCTCGCCCTGTTTGTACACCATGGCCCATTCGTGCAGGCCGAAGCAGCCGAAATTGCCGGCTCGCTGTGCGGTGCGGCCCAGCAGTGTCACGATGAAGCGGATGCTCCGCGCGTTCTTCTCGATGAAGGCGGCGTGGTCGACGACCAGGTCGTCCCGCTCGGAGCGGTACCATTTCCACCCGGCCCGCTCCTCGGTCGCCGCGCCCTGCAGGACCACGTTCGCACCGGGATGCCACCGCCGCAGCAACCCTGGACGGAACGGGTAGTAGGTGAACAGAAAGTCGTCCACCGGATGCGTGTGTGCGGTGCCGGCGCGTTGCCGGCGTCCCAGCGTGGCGGCGTCGGTCCGATCCTGGTGCCGCCGTTCCAGTTCGCGCCAGTCGCCGGCGGTGAGCGCTGTGAGCGCGGTCGCGGGAGAGATGTGCACCATACGAGGGTACTCGCGGCCGTGCGGGGCCCGTCCAATCCGCAGGTCGGGTCGCCCGCCAACGTGATCACCCCGTAGAGTAGTCACTAGGCGGAACGATGTTCCGTCCAGCAGAACATCCAGCGCGACCCGGCACACTCACAGAGGAGCACCAACATGACCGCGAACCCCTTCGACCTCACCGGCAAGGTGGCCATCGTCACGGGCGCCAGCAGCGGCATCGGGCTCGCCATGGCCGAGGGACTCGCGGCCGCCGGAGCCGACATCGTCGGCGTGAGCGTCAACATGCCGATGACCGGCAGCGAGGTCTCCCAGCGGGTTGAGGCACTGGGCCGCACCTTCACCCCCTACGACGCCGACTACGCCGACCGTGCAGTGATCACCGCCCTCGGCACCGAGCTGGCCGCCCTGAACGCCGACATCCTCGTCAACAACGCCGGCACCATCCGCCGGGCCCCGGCCGCCGTGCACTCTGACGAGTTCTGGGACGAAGTGATCGCCGTGAACCTGTCGTCGCAGTTCGTGCTGAGTCGCGCCGTCGGCGCCAACATGGTGGCTCGCGGCCACGGCAAGATCATCTTCACCGCCTCCCTATTGAGCTTCCAGGGCGGCGTGAACGTGCCCGGCTACACGGCATCCAAGTCGGCTATCGTGGGCCTGGCCAAGGCGCTGGCGAACGAATGGGCCGCGTCCGGCGTCAACGTGAACGCCATTGCACCCGGTTACATCGCCACCGCCAACACGAAGGATCTGCGGGCGGACGCCGACAGGTCCAAGGCGATTCTCGATCGCATCCCCGCCGGACGCTGGGGCGAGGCCTCCGACCTCGTCGGTGCCGCCGTCTTCCTCTCCAGCAACGCATCCGACTACATCAACGGAATCACGCTGCCGGTCGACGGTGGCTGGCTCGCCCGCTAGGCGCGACTGAATTGCAGAAATCCCCCCTTCCTGTTGCCAGGCAAGGGGGGATCTCCGCACCTCAGTGCAGCCTAGAGCGCCGGCACCCGCTCGCTTTCGAGCGGCGCCTCCGGCGGGGTGCCGTCGCCGAACGGGCGGCCGCCCAGGGCCTCGCGGCCGTGCGCGGTCAGCCACCCCGACGCATCCGGCCCAGCGGGCACGATGCCGGTGGGGTTGATGTCGCTGTGCGTCACGTAGTAGTGCTTCTTGATCTGCTCGAAGTCGATAGTGTCGCCGAAGCCCGGGGTCTGGAACAGGTCGCGGGCGTAGGCCCAGAGCACCGGCATCTCGCTGAGCTTGTTGCGGTTGCACTTGAAGTGACCGTGATAGACCGCGTCGAACCGGGCGAGCGTGGTGAACAGGCGGATGTCGGCCTCGGTGATGGTATCTCCCACGAGGTAGCGCTGGTTCGTCAGGCGTTCTTCGAGCCAGTCGAGCCTCGAGAAGAGGGTGCCGTAGGCCCGCTCGTAGGACTTCTGGCTGCCGGCGAAGCCACACTTGTAGACGCCGTTGTTGACGTCGTGGAAGATCAGGTTGGCGACCTCGTCGATCTCGGCGCGGAGGGCCACCGGATAGAGGTCGGGCGCGCCGGGCCGGTGGTAGTCCGCCCACTCGGTCTCGAAGTCCAGGGTGATCTGGGGATAGTTGTTGGTCACGACCTTGCCGGAGGGTACATCCACGAGCGCCGGCACCGTGATGCCGCGGGGGTAGTCGGGAAAGCGCGCGAAGTAGGCCTGCTGGATGCGCTCGATGCCCAGCACCGGGTCTACTCCGTTCGGGTCGAGGTCGAAGGTCCAGCTGTTTTTGTCGTGGGTGGGGCCGGGCATGCCAAGGGAGATGACCCGCTCCAAGCCGAGCAACCGGCGCACGATGGCGGTGCGGTTCGCCCACGGGCAGGCGCGGGCGGCCACCAGGCGGTAGCGGCCGGGTTCCACCGGCCAGCCGTCGCGGCCGTCGAGGGCGATGCGGTCTTCGATGTAATTGGTGTCGCGATCGAAGTCCTTGCCGGGCTCCACGTAACTGGGACGCAGCGTGCTGGGAGTGAGGGTCTCGTTGCTCATGGCTCCACGCTACGGGAAAGAACCCGTGCGTACGCATAGAGTTGCCCTCATTCGTGCAGGTGGTGCACCGGCCAGCCGGCGACGTGGGCGAGCAGGTCCAGCAGCGACTGGGCGGAGGCGCGGGCCTCGGCCTGGCCGCGGGGATCGTGCACATCGAGGGTGAGGGGCGGGGCCTCACCGAATTTCGGGATGTCCACTTCCACCCAGCCGCCCTGCGGTAGCCCCACGAAAGCGGAGGCCGTCCGCGCCCCCTGCACCGGGGCATCCAGCGTCGCGGCGATTACGGCCAGCGCCTCGGGCTTGGTCAGGTGAATATCGGCGACGATACTGGCGACGTGGTCCATGGGGGTCCTTCGATATCGACACTCACAGGCGCTGCCTGCTCAGCGTCAGCTTAACCGACCTTCGGTAGCTGTGGATGTCGGTGTCCCTCCCTGGTCATCGCTCAGCGGCCCGGTGACCTGCACCTCGATGTGGCCGTTTTGGGGGTGCGCGGAACCTTAACGCGCGGCAAACGGCGGCGAGCGGGTTTTGTGACACCCAGTCGCTCCGGTATTGATTTTGTATGAGCTTAGAATTTCCGCCTGTAGCCCGGGAACTGCATGCTGACCGGCCCGTCAGCGTCGGCGAACTGGCCACACCCGCCCGACTGGTACCGGGAGACACCCCGCTGGCCGACATCGACCGGACTTTCCGGGCCGAGCGCCAGCTCCGCTCCCTGGTCGTGCACGACGGTGAACGATACGCGCTGTTGTCGCGCGAGCACGTGGAGTACACGCTCACCGGGCGACTCGGCTACGGACGGGGGTTGCACGTGAGGTCAACCGCGGCGCAGATGGTGTCGGAGAATTCCTTCTCGCTGCCGGGAAACCTCGAACTCGGCCACGCCGCCCAGCGCATCCTCGCCCTGCCGGAGGAGTCCCGATATCGGGACGTGCTGGTACTCACCGATGCCGGGCCCGGTGTTGTCGCGGTGTCCCAGCTGTTCGAGCGGCTGTCGTCCGACTTCCGCTACGCCGCACTGCACGATTCCCTCACCGGACTGGCCAACCGGCGCCAGCTTGAGGAGCGGGGCTCGACGTTCACCGCGGATGACCTGGCCGGCGTGGCCGTGTTGTTCATCGACCTTGACGGGTTCAAGGCCGTGAACGACACCTTCGGACATCGGGCCGGCGACGAGGTCCTCGTCGAATTCGCCGACCGGCTGCGCAGGCTGGTGCGTCCCACGGATGTTCTGGCCCGGCTGGGTGGGGACGAATTCGCGGCGCTTCTGGTGAACGTGACGGAGGCCCAGGCCCTCGACGTCGCGGACCGAGTGCTGATCAGTGCCACCGCACCGTTCCCGAGCGACGGCCACCTGCTGCACGTATCCGCGTCGGTAGGTGTCTCGATGGCCGTCGACGTGGTCGACGAACTGGAGCTGAACCAGCTCGACGCGCTGCTCAGACACGCCGACGGAGCAATGATCAAGGCCAAACAGTCCGGCAAACGCCAAGTGGCAAGGCTCGACGGACAGGGCGCCGCGCCGATCACCCGGAACGCGCTCATCCGCCGTCGGCTCACGGCGGCGTTCGAATCCCGCACCTTCGCACTGAACTATCAACCGCAACTGGACCTGGTCACGGGAGACTGCTCCGCCGTCGAGGCTCTGCTGCGCTGGAACGACAGGGTGCTGGGTGAGGTGTCGCCGGCCGAGTTCATCCCGATCACGGAGCTGTCCGGCGACATCCACCGCATCGGTGAGTGGGTGATCGACCAGGCGTGCGCCCAGGCGCGCCAGTGGCTGGATGCGGGTGAGCCACGCAGCATCGCGATCAATGTGTCGCCGCTGCAGCTGGCCGCCCGCACCCTGGTTCCGCAGGTGCTCGCGGCACTCGCCGCCCATGGGGTGCCCGCGGAGCTGCTGCAGATTGAGATCACCGAGGGGTCCGCGATCACCGACCTGCCGCGGGCGATCGGCCAGCTGCAGGCGTTGCGGGACGCGGGCCTGAGCATCGCGCTCGACGACTACGGAACCGGGTACTCGTCGCTGGCGATGTTGCGTGACCTCCCACTGACAACCGTGAAGATCGACAAGACCTTCATCGACACGATCGAGGACTCGCCCCAGGACGCGCTTCTGGTGGGTGGGGTCATCGACACGGCCCACGCGCTGGGCCTGCGGGTGACCGCTGAGGGGGTGGAACGTCCCGGCCAGTTGCACCTGCTTCGGGCCATGGGCTGCGACACCGCACAGGGCTACCTGATCTCGCGGCCCGTGCCCGCCGAGCTGCTGCCGGTGGCGCAGCCGTGCTGACGCGAACGGCCTGATGCGGCGCACACCTCGCGCATCTGCGCCGTCCGGTTGATAATCGGCAGCGTACGCAGACGCACCTTCCACCACCGATGGCACGGGCAGCGAGGTCCGGGCAGCGAGGAGACATCATGAGCACGAAGCTCAACCCCTATCTCGGATTTCGTGACAACGCCAAGGAGGCGATGGAGTTCTACCACTCGATCTTCGGCGGCGAATTGACGCGCAGCACGTTCGCGGAATACCAGGCCAGCGAGGACCCGAGCGAGCAGGACAAGACCATGCACGCGGCGCTCACCACCCCGAACGGCCTGTCGTTGATGGCGGCGGACACCCCGAACGCCATGGAGTACACGCCCGGCAACAACTACTCGGTCTCGCTCAGCGGCGACAGTGACGACGCCACAGTCTTGCGCGCCTAGTGGGACCGGCTTGTCGACGGCGGATCGGTGACGATGCCGCTGGAGGTCGCGCCGTGGGGCGATAGTTTCGGCATGTGCGTCGACAAGTTCGGAGTGGCCTGGATGGTCAACATCGCGGGGGCCGCGCAATAGGTCGCGCACTAGGCTCGACCGGTCCGACCACCCCGAACTGGGGTGGTCGGTTCTGGGTGTTCGCGGGCTGCCGTCGATAGCCTAAGCACATGGCGACATCTCGGGGGAGATCCATTGTTCGTGCACGTTTATTCGTTCTGATCGGGGCTTTGGCAGTGGCGCTCACGGGCTGCGCCGGGGAGGGATCGGCAGGCACCGCGGCCTCGCCAGAGCCGTCACAGACATCCGTCGCCAGCCCGACCGCAACGCCGGTGCCGACGGAAACACCCGCACCCGCGGCCGCCGCCACCGTCACCGGAATCGTTGTGACGCCCGAGGCCATGCAGGTGACCTCGAGCGACGAAAGCGTGGTGTCCTTCAGCTACTTCGACCCGATCGAGGACGTCGTCGCCGCCCTGACCGCGGCCTTCGGCGTCGACCCGGTCGTGGACAGGGAGTATCCCACCGTCGAGCCCGGCCCCCAGACCCGCTACGACTGGCCAGGGCTGCGGATAGTGGACGAGGACTGGCCCGCCACGGCGCCGCTGGACTCGAACTACTACGTCGTTCTCGAGGCGCCGGAACTGAACGGCGTGTCACTGACGACGATAGACGGTATCCAGATCGGCGACTCGGCGCTTGCGCTCGCCGATCAGTATCCGCACACCGTGACCGACGAGGACAGCTTCACCGTGTTCGTCGGCGGGGTCGCTATCCCCAGAAGCGACGCGAATCCACGAGACAACTCGTCGATCTCGGTGTGGGTGTCGACCGACAATCCCGAGCGCACGATCACCAGCATCTCCTCGCCGGCCGAGGACTACGGCGTCTGACCTCGCTCAGATGAACAGTGTCGTGGTCGGCTCCGAGGGTTCGCCGAGCAACGTTGTGACGCCGCCGAGGTCGACGCCGGGCATCAGGTCGGATTCGGCGCCGCGCGAAGACATCCGCGAGCTGGGAGACAAGCCCCAGAAATCGCGAATTTCTGAGGCTTGACTCACGGTTCGCGGGGGAGATCCGGGTTAGGTTGGGCGCATGGCGAGTGAAGCGACGGAGCTTGTTGTCCAAGGGCCACACGGCGAAAGAGTCATGCGCGTCTCCAGCCCGAGCCGGGTGCTCTGGCCGGAGGTCGGCATCACCAAACTCGACCTGGCCGAGTACCTCGTGGCGGTGGGGGAGTCCTTCGTCGCCGCGAACGGCGACCGCCCGGTGTCGCTGCAACGGTTTCCGGGCGGCATCGACGGCGAACAGTTCTTCTCGAAGAACCCGCCCAAGGGCGCCCCCGAGTTCGTGCGGGCGGTGCCGGTGGTCTATCCGAGCGGGCGCACCCATCCGCAGCTCGTGATCGACGAACCGGCCGGTGCCGTCTGGGCGGTGCAGATGAACACCGTGGTCTTTCACCCCTGGCCATCGCGGGCAGAGGACACCGACAACCCCGACCAGCTGCGTATCGACCTCGACCCGCAGCCAGGCACCGACTTCGACGACGCCATCCCGGTGGCCATCGAGCTGCGTGCCGTGCTCGCCGAGGCGGGCCTCACCGCGTTCGTCAAGACCTCCGGCAACCGCGGCCTGCACGTCTTCGCGCCCATCGAGCCGACCCGCGAGTTCCAGGTGGTGCGGCACGCGGTGATCGCGGCCGCCCGCGAGGTCGAACGGCGGATGCCGACGACTGTCACCACGAACTGGTGGAAGGAAGAGCGCGGGGCCCGCATCTTCGTGGACTTCAACCAGGCGAACCGGGACCGCACCATGGCCGGTGCCTACAGCCCGCGGGCGCTCGCCCATGCGCCGGTGTCGTGCCCGATCACCTGGGACGAACTGGGGAGCACCGACCCCAAGGCGCACACCATCCTGACCGTGCCGAAGCGCCTGCAGAGCACCGGCGATCCCTGGGCGCAGATGCACGAGAAGCCGGGCCGTATCGACGTATTGCTTGAGTGGTGGGAACGCGACCTGGCCGCCGGGCTGGGCGAGCTGCCCTTCCCGCCGGACTATCCCAAGATGCCCGGCGAACCCCCGCGGGTACAACCCAGCCGGGCCCGCCAGGACCCGTAGCGCGGCTCCCGGCATCTCCGCCGAGCGACGGATGTCGGCCGGTCGGTTGCTGACTAGCGTTGCAGCCATGAGCACACCAACCCTCAGCGATCCACAACCCTCGACCACCGCGGCGGCGGTTCCATTTCCGGATCGGGTGCCGTGGACCGCGGTGGCGGTGTTCGTGATTCTGGCGTGCGGCCTCGCCTGGCTGGTGGCCCTCCCGCTCTGGCTGGACGGCAGCGGACTGGCCAACCCGCTCGCCGCACTCCTGCTGCCGGTCATGATGTTCACCCCCGGCATCGCCGCGCTCTTCGTGGTGCTCGTGGTGCAGCGCCCCCGCCCCCGATCCATCCCGGAGTACCTCGGCCTGTGGCCGTTGCGCCCGCTCAAACGCACTCTCTGGATGACCGTGTTCGGCCTTCTCGGCAGTGCCCTGCTGGTGATCACGGGCGTATTCCTCGCCGCGGCGCTCGGGCTCGTGCAGCTTGATCTTGTGACCTTCTCCGGCTTCGCGCAGGTGCTGCAGGACGCCGATCCCGCCGGGACGGCCGCACCGTCCTCGGTTCCGGTTGGGGTCATCGTGCTCCTGCAATTGCTGACGCTCCCGGTGGCCGCGATCTTCAACGGTCTCTTCGCGCTGGGCGAAGAGATCGGCTGGCGCGGCTGGCTGCTGCCGTCCCTGCGCCCGCTGGGCACCTGGCCGGCCTTGCTGATCAGCGGGGCGGTCTGGGGGTTCTGGCACAGCCCGGTGATCCTGCTCGGCTACAACTTCGCCCAGCCCAACCTGCTCGGCGTCGCCCTCATGATCGGGGGCTGCATGTTCTATGGCGTCCTGATCGGCTGGCTGCGGCTCCGCACCGGCTCGGTGTGGCCGGCGGTCTTCGCACACGGCGCATACAATGCCGCCGCGGGCTTCCTGTTCCTGGTGGCCGTTGACGGCACCTCCGCCGACCCTGTGGTGCTCGGCCCTCTGGGCTGGGTGGCCTGGATCGTGATGGCCGTTGTCATCGCGGTGCTCGCGCTCACCGGACAGTTCCGGATTCAGCCGGCCCTGCAGCGTCGGGCGCGTCAGCTGGCGCCGGCCGACCGCTAGGCGCACGTTCACCGGGCGTGTGTTGCGGCGCCCTGGCGGTGGCTAGGCGGGTTCGCGATGGTAGCTCACGAAGCGGTAGCGGAGGTCTGTGCGGGAGGTCTGCCACTCGGTGACGGCGGTCTGCGTGAACGCGGCGTCGATCACCGGAGCCAGGGTGTCTCCGACGGGTTCGGCGTCGACCTCGGTGACCTCGAGATGATCGGCCAGCGGCATGGCCTGGCGATAGATCTCGCCGCCACCGATGATCCAGACGCGTTGGGGGGCGGCAGCGGACTCCTGGGCGGCCCAGTCCAGCGCGGCCGTCAGGGAGTGCAGCACGGTGGCGCCTTCGGCGACCCAGTCCTCCTGGCGGGTGACGACGATATTGTCGCGCCCGGCCAGCGGGCGGAACCGTTCCGGCAGCGAGTCCCAGGTGCGGCGGCCCATGATCACGGCGCCGCCGAGGGTGAGCTCCTTGAACCGGATGAGGTCCTCGGGCAGTCGCCAGGGGATGCTGCCGGCGTCGCCGATGACCCCGTTGACCGCCTGCGCCCAGATCAACCCGATCCGGGCGTCCTCAGACGGCAACTGGAGCCTTGATCGCGGGGTGGTGCACGTAGTCGACGACCTCGAGGTCCTCGAACTCGTAGTCGAAGATGCTGTCGCGCTCGGTGGTGATCTTCAGCTGGGGCGCCGGGAACGGGGCGCGGCGCAGCTGCTCGGTGACCTGTTCGAGGTGGTTGGAGTAGATATGGCAGTCGCCGCCGGTCCAGATGAAGTCGCCGACCTCGAGGCCGGTCTGCGCGGCGACGAGGTGGGTGAGCAGCGCGTAGCTGGCGATGTTGAACGGCACGCCGAGGAACAGGTCGGCGCTGCGCTGGTAGAGCTGGCAGGAGAGCTTGCCGTCGGCCACATAAAACTGGAACAGGGCGTGGCACGGTGCCAGGGCCATCTCGGGGATGTCGGCGACGTTCCAGGCCGAGACGATGATCCGACGGGAGTCCGGGTCGGTCTTGAGGGTCTCGATGACCTGGGCGATCTGATCGATGTGGCCGCCGGCCGGGGTGGGCCAGGAGCGCCACTGCACGCCGTAGACCGGGCCGAGTTCACCCTGCTCGTCGGCCCACTCGTTCCAGATGCGCACGCCGTGCTCCTTGAGCCAGCCCACATTGCTCTCACCGCGCAGGAACCAGAGCAGCTCGTAGGCCAGCGATGGGAAGTGCACCCGCTTGGTGGTGATCAGCGGGAAGCCCTGGCTGAGGTCGAAGCGCAGCTGGGCGCCGAACACGCTCAGCGTGCCGGTGCCGGTGCGGTCGGCCTTGGTGGCGCCGGTTTCCAGAACCAAACGCAACAGGTCTTCGTACGGGGTGGCGATCGGGCTGGTCTCGGCTCGAGTGTTCATCGACTCAAATCTACAGGGCGATGCCAGAAGACGGGAGTCACATCCGGTGCCCTGGCCGCCAGACTCGGTAGCATGGGGCGGTGAAGCCCTTTCTGCTGCTGGCGACCCGTTCCGAGGATGAAGCCGCCGACGACGAGTACGCCGGCTTCCTGGCCGCCGGCGGCCTGCTGCCCGAGCAGCTGCACAGGGTGCGCCTCGAGGCCGCCCCGATGCCGCCGATCACCCTCGCCGACTACTCCGGCGTGATCGTGGGCGGCAGCCCGTTCAACGCGAGCGACGCCGACGAGACCAAGTCGGCGGTGCAGCACCGCGTCGAAGGCGAACTCGCCGGCCTACTCGACGACGTGGTGGCCCAGGACTTCCCCTTCCTCGGCGCCTGCTACGGCATCGGCCTGCTCACCAGCTACCTCGACGGCGTCGTCGACGACACCTGGTCGGAGGTGGCCGGACCCATCGTGGTGAGCCTCACGCCCGAGGGCAGCGCCGACCAGCTCTTCGGCCGGATCACCCCGACCTTCGAAGCCTTCGTCGGTCACAAGGAGGCCTGCACGGTGCTGCCGACCGGTGCAATGCTGCTGGCCACGGGGGAGGACTGCCCGGTTCAGGCGTTCAGGATCGGCCGGAACGTCTACGCCACCCAGTTCCATCCGGAACTCACCCAGGCCGGCATCCTCACCAGGCTGCGGGTCTACCACGACAACGGCTACTTCGAGCCGGATGCCTATGACGAGGTCATCGCCGCCATCGATGCCTCGACGGTGACCGAGCCGGCCACCATCATGAAGGCCTTCGTGGAGCGGTTCGGCACGGCCTAACCCTCTAGAGCAGTTTGCGCGCCGTGGCCCACGCCGTGAGTTCGTGCCGGCTGGAGAGCTGCAGCTTGCGGAGCACCGCTGACACGTGGGTCTCCACGGTCTTGGGGGAGATGAAGAGCGCACTGGCGACCTCCTTGTAGGCGTAACCGCGGGCGATCAGCCGCATCACCTCTTGCTCTCTGGCCGAAAGCCTGTCGAGCTCGTCGGTGGTCGCCGCGGTCTCGCCGGCGACCGCGCCGAAGGCATCCAGCACAAAACCGGCCAGGCGCGGCGAGAAGACGGCGTCCCCGCCGGCCACCCGGCGGGCGGCTTCCGATACCTCGGCCCCTGACGCGCTCTTGGTGATGTATCCGCGGGCACCGGCACGGATGACCGTGACGACGTCGTCGGCCGCATCCGACACGCTCAGGGCCAGGAACAGCGTCGACGGAGCCAGCGGCGCGGCGGCCCGGATCACTTCGGCGCCGCCACCGCCGGTGCCACCGGGCAGGTGCACGTCGAGCAGCACCACCCGCGGCTGGGTGGCGACGACCACCGCGATGGCCTCGTCGACCGTCGCCGCCTCGCCGAGCACCCGCAGCGCCGGGTCCAGCTCCGAGCGCAGCCCGGACCGGAAGATCGAGTGGTCGTCAACGATCACGACGGTGAGGTCATTCATGGGGTGTCTTCCTGGATGTCGAGGGGGAGGGAGAGCCGGATCTCGGTGCCGGTGCCACCCGGGCCGGGGCTTACCGAGGCGGTGCCGCCGGCCCGCTGCATGCGGGCCAGGATCGACTCGCGCACGCCCATGCGGTCGGCTGGGATGTCACCGATCGTGAAGCCCGGCCCGCGGTCGGTGACACTGACCTCGATGGCGGTCGGCGACGACTCCACGTACACCGACACACTGCCGCCGGCGTGCCTTGCGGCGTTGAGGATTGCTTCGCGTGCGGCCGCGAGCAGGGCCTCGGGCACCTCCCGGTCGACGGAGCCGACCGCGACGACGTCCACGTGTACCGCATAGTCGCGTTCGACGGTGGTCGCGATACCGCGCAGCTCCGCGGCCAGGTCGACCGGACCGTTCGCGGCCCCGGTGAACAGCCAGTCCCGCAGATCGCGTTCCTGGGCGCGGGCGAGCCTGGCGGCATCCGAGTGCGGGCCCGCCTTCTGCTGGATGAGAGCAAGGGTCTGCAGCACCGAATCGTGCAGGTGCGCGGCCATCTCGGCCCGGCCGGCCTCCCTCTCGCGTGCCGCCCGCTCGTCGGAGAGGTCGCGGGTGAGCCGCACCGCCCAGGGGGCCACGACCACGGCGACCCCGACGAGCACCGACATGGCCGCCACGACGACGGTCCAGACGTTGGGGTTCTCGCTGGTGACGAAGAACAGCAGGATGCCCAGCGCCACCAGGACCAGCGCCCCGAGGGCTCGCACCAGCATGCCGGAGCTGCGGGGACCGGCGCCGCTGCGCAGCTCGGCGAACTGGCGCCAGGCCAGCCCGGTGCCCGCCAGTGCCACGATCGCGGGGATGATGGCGTCCAACGGCAGGTCGGCGCCGAGCCGGTTGGCGATCAACGCGCCGGCCGTACCGACCAGCGCGAGCCCCAGCAGGATCTCGGTGACCGGCGCGCGACGGGGCTCCGCGGAGCCGGCCTCCGCCTCCGGCCCTGCCGTTCCGACGGCCGGACCCGACGTCGCACCGGCGGACGGGGCGCCCGGCGGGGTGCGCGCATCGGGCAGGGTCACGGTGGAGCCGGTGAGCGCGGCCTTGGGCAGGAGGTCCCGGCGCGGGGCACTGCCGGCCGCGCCATCCGCCGATTCGTCGGGGGTCGTGGCCCACAGCCAGCCGTAGAGCAGCACCCCGGCGCCGCCGCAGAGGGCCAGTACGAAGGTCACGGTGCGCACAAAGGTGACGGGCAGGCCGGAGTGCCGGGCGAACCCCGCGCACACGCCGGCCACGATGCGCAGGCGTGGCCGCACGAGGTGCCCGGTGAAACGGGTGTCGGTGGGACGCAGGTCGGTCACAGCACCATCCAAGCACCCATGGGCTGCTCGCTCGCACCCCGAACCGCTTCGTCAGGGTGCAATCAGGGTCTTCCCCCATGGTCGGCCGCACCGCACGGCAGCAAGATGGAGTCATGACCGAGACACCGTCCTACAACCCGCCGCCGACCCCGTACGGCGCTCCAAGCGCCACCCGGCCGCCCCAGGCCCCTGGCGGCGCCGCGTTCTTCGACTGGGTGCGTGGCCTCGGCTTCGTGCGTGGACAGGATCGTTGGCTGGCCGGCGTCTGCGGGGCCGTCGCGGCACGCACCGGTCTCGACCCGTTGATCGTGCGCGGCATCGCCGTCGTGGTCGCCATCCTCGGTGGCCCGATCTTCTTCCTGTACGCGGTGGGCTGGGCGTTGATGCCCGATGAGTCCGGTCGCAGCCTGGTGGAGCAAGCCGCCCGGCAGATCTTCGAACCCGCCATGATCGCCGTCGGTGTGCTGCTGTTTCTCACCTTCGTCCCGTGGATGCAGGGAATCTGGTGGCAGGGACCGCCAGAGGTCTGGGGGATGCCCGGCTGGCTGGAGGTGCTGCTGCGCACCAGCTGGGCCATCGGACTCACCGCGGGCATCATCGTGCTGGTGATCTACATCGCCAAGCGAGTGCCGTCGCCGCGTAACCAGCCGGCTGGCGGCAAGGGCGCCGGGGTGTACCAGCCCAGCACCGCGCCGCAGCCGGGCACAGCGCAGCCTGGCGCGGCTCAGCCGAGCGCGGCTCAGCCGACCGCTCAGTCCGAGTCAGCTGGTGCGTCCCAGCCGACCCCCACCGCGACCTTCATCCCGCCGATTCCGCCGGTGCCGGAGCCGCCCGCCGCCGGCCCGTCACTCTGGGACGACCTGACGGGCAAAACCAGCGCGGCCGGTTCAGCGCCGTACGGATCAGCGCCGCACGGATCAGCGCCGTACGGCTCTGCGCCCTATGGGTCCGCCGCCCCGTACGGGACGGACCCCGGCCAGTCTGCTCCGGCGTCCACCTTCGACCCGCACAGCTACCGGGCGATCCAGCGCCGCAAGCACCTCGGCGCCGGCTTCATCTCCGTCGTCGCCGGTCTCGCCCTCAGCGCGGGAGCCGTTGCGGCATCCTTCGTTGCCGACGGGGCCTGGTCGAACAGCGCCTTCCTGGTGGGTGCCTCCGCCGCGCTCGCCGTGATCGCCCTGGGCATCGTCGTCGCCGGAGTGCGGGGCAAGGAGGGCGGCTGGCTGAACTTCTTCAGCATCGTCCTGGCCGGCGCCATGGCCTGGACCGCCGTCATCCCGGTGGGAACCGATGTGGTCCCCGTCGGCGATCCCACCTGGCAGTACACCACCAGCAGCCCCAACGGCTTCGCGATGTTCGCCGGCGCACCCGTGATCGATCTGACGGATGTCGACACCGCGCCGGCCGGCGCCGACCACACCGTCGATGTCTGGATCGCGTTCGGCGACGTTGAGCTGCTGCTGCCCGACAACCGCACCGTGGCCGTCGAGGCCAGCAGCCTCGCCGGCGGGGTGGATTACACGGGAATGGACGATCTCGACAGGGGCGGCGTGCTGTTCCACGACTCCCGCGTCGTGGCCGAGGGCCGCGGCACCGGCGTCACGACAGTCCGGGTCTGGACGCTCTTCGGCCAGGTCACCATCAACCAACCGGCACTGCGGTAGCCGGCACTGAGCTCGTAGGAGAACACCATGACCGACCCGAACAGCCCCACCGAAACCACGCCGCTGAAGACCTCACCGGCGTCAGAGACTTCCTCCCCGACGCCTGACCGGCTGCCCAGACAACGACCGCTCTTCGCGACCATCCTCTGGGGCGCCCTGATGCTCGCGCTCGCGGCGTTCATGGCGGCCCGTGAGTTGGTGCCGGGTGGGTTCGACCTGGTCACCTGGCTTCTCACGGCTGTCGTGGGCATTGGGCTCCTGCTCGTGGTGGCCGGTATCATCGCTGCCTCCCGTCGCGCCGGCTGATGATGCCCCAGGACCGCGCGCATTTCCAGCCCCGACGAGCTAAAAGACCCTGAACACCTTGCTGATCACGGGTTCATCATCCGTCAGCTGCCAGTCGGGCTCGCCGAGGTGCTTGCGGACGGCGGGAACCAGGGTCTCCCAGTAGTCGCGGTGCACGGTGCGCCAGTGCTCGAGCGTCGGCGCTTCGTGCTGCGCCTGCTCGAGGGTGACCTCACGAACCGTGGTCTCCACCACCTCGAGGATCTCGAGCACGGCGACCCGGGTGTTGGCGGAGTCGACCAGGGCGTAGAGCGAGCCCACGGTGGGCAGCGCCTCATCGGTCATCTCGTAGGCGACCCGCAGGTTGGAGGAGCCGGTCTTCGCCCCGGTCATGACCAGGGCCACCATCAGTTCGCGGAACTCGCTCGGTTCACCGAACACGAGCGGGGGAAGGGTGTCGATATCGGCGATCATGGTGGCTTTCTTACGCGGGCGCCCGCGTCTACGCGCGCGAGAGGGGAACACCAGCATAAGCGGCACTGACAGCTCAATGTCCCGGCGCGTCGCGCGAGCGGTGCGCCGGTGGCATGATGCGACTAACGCGCTCCGCCAGTTCCGGTGCCTGCGCGGCAACGATGGGAGAAAACCATGGCATCACGGAAGTGGAGCGAGATGACCGGAGGCCAGAAATCCGGCGTCATCGCCGGCGGTCTCGTGCAGCTGGTTCTGGCCGGACTCGCCTGGAGCGACCTGGCGCACCGGCCGGCAAAGAAGGTCAACGGACCCAAGGGTGTCTGGGCCGCCGTGATCTCGATCAACTACGCCGGCCCGATCGCCTACTTCATCGCCGGCCGCAAGGACTAGCCACCGAACGATCGTGACCCCGCGGTGCCGGTGATCGGTCAGCGGCGCATCCGAAAGCGCAGGTGGAGCACCCGGGTGCCCTGAATCACCACGTCCGGATCCTCCAACAGGTGCTGTGCGTGCACCGACCCGAAGTAGCGCTTGCCGGACCCGAACACGACGGGGACGACGTCCATGCGCACCTCGTCGACCAGGCCCGCGGCGAGCACCTGGCCACCGACATCGCCGGCGGCGACCTCGACGATGCGGTCACCCGCGAGCTCCCGCGCCGTGGCCACGGCTGCCTCGACCCCGTCGACGAAGTGAAACGGCGCCTCGGCAGCCCAGCCCTCTGGCTTCGGCCGGTGCGTCACCACGACCACGTGGTCGACCCCGCCCGGAGGCATCCCGTCCCAGCCGTCCGTGATGTCGAAGACGTGACGGCCGACGATCGTCACCCCGATCTGGTCCCAGTAGGGCCGGATGTAGTCGTAGGACGTCTGCGACACCGTCACCGCGCCGCTCTCGTCCACCGGGACGTCACCGCCGGACAGCCAGTCGAACAGCGGTCCGGGCTGGTCGTTCTCGTCCGCGATGAAGCCGTCCACCGACACCGAGCTGTACATGACCACCGTGCTCACGGGGCTCTCCTTTGGTTGGGGGTGCGCCAGACGTCACACCCGGTCATCCGGCCGGTCAGTCCAGCACGTCGCCGAGGTCGTAGTCGATCGGCCGTTCCAGCTGGTCGAAGGTGCAGGACCGGGCGTCCCGGTCCGGGCGCCACCGCTCGAACTGCACGGTGTGCCGAAACCTCTCGCCCTCCATGTGGTCGTACCGCACCTCGAGCACGCGGCTGGGCTGCAACCGCACGAAGGAGGTGTCCTTGTTCGCCGAGAACCGGTTGCGCTCGGTCTCCCCGGTGACCACGGCGCCCTCCTCGTCGCGGAGCACCAGCGGTTCCAACTCGTCGATCAGCCGCAGCCGCCAGGCATCGCTGAACGCGGATGCGCCGCCGACGCTGTGCAGTTCACCGTCGTCGCCGTAGAGGCCGAGTAGCAGCGATCCCACACCGCTGCCGCTCACGTGCGTGCGGTAGCCCAACAGCACGACATCGGCCGAGCGGTGGTGTTTCACCTTGAACATCGACCGCTTGCCCGGCGCGTACACGGCCGCGAGCGGCTTGGCGACGATGCCGTCAAGGCCCGCGCCCTCGAACTCGATCAGCCACCTTCGGGCCAGGGCGACATCCCGCGTGGTTCGGGTGAGGTGGATGGGGTCGCCGAGGTCGCCGATCAGGTCTTCGAGGGCCGCCCGGCGGTCGACGAACGGGGTGTCGAGCAGGCTGTGACCATTGCGAGAGAGCAGGTCGAAGGCGACGAAGGTGGCCGGGGTCTCGTCGGCGAGCCGGCGCACCCGGCTGGCCGCCGGGTGGATGCGCTGCGACAGCTGCTCCCAGGAGAGGTGTTCGCTGCCCGGGTCCCCGGTGCGCAGCACGATCTCGCCGTCGAGGACGCAGGGCTCCGGCAGCAGGTCTTCGAACGCGTAGGTGAGTTCGGGGAAGTACCGGGTGAGCATCTTGGATCCGCGGCTGGCGATCGTGCTGCTGGTGCCGTCGAAGGTGACAATGCTGCGGAAGCCGTCCCACTTGGGCTCGTAGCTCAACCCGCCGGGCACACTGTCCGGTTCGGGAACCGTGGCGACGGCCCTGGCGAGCATGGGGGATACGGCTGTTGCGACTGCCATGCCCGCAGTCTGGCCCGCTTCGGCCTGGCCGAACACCCCTTCGTGCACATATTCCCAGCCAGATGGGTGTCCATGCCCGTGGAGGCATCCAGGGTGAGGAAGATGGAACCATGACTGAGCGCCCGAGTACGACCAACTTCCGCCGCGCCCGCGACCAGCTCCTCGAGCTGCGGGCCGACCACCAGGGCGCCGCCGCCGCCTTCGTCTGGCCGGACGTGGGCGACAGCTTCAACTGGGCCACCGACTGGTTCGACGTGATCGCCACCGGCAACAACAAGACCGCCCTGTGGATCGTCGAGGAAGACGGCCGCGAACTGAAGGTCAGCTTCGACGCGATGGTCACCCGCTCCGACCAGGTCGCCACCTGGCTCGTGCAGCACGGCGTCACCCGGGGCGACCACGTCATGCTCATGCTCGGCAACCAGGTGGAGCTGTGGGAGACCATGCTCGCCATCCTGAAGGTCGGCGCGGTCATCCTGCCCACCTCCACGGTGCTCGGCAGCCACGACCTGGCCGACAGGGTGCTGCGCGCCGGCGTGCAGCACGTGATCGCCAACACCCCGGACACCGCCAAGTTCGCCGACGTGCCCGGGGAGTACTCGCGTATCTGCGTCGGCGAGCCGGCAGCGGGCTGGACCGACTACGCCGAGTCGCACCGCGCCGAAGCCGACAAGGTCGACGTCGCGGTATCCTCCACCGACCCGTCGCTGATCTACTTCACCTCCGGCACCACGAGCAAGCCCAAGATGGTGGTGCACAGCCAGACCTCGTACCCGGTCGGGCACCTCACCACGATGTACTGGCTGGGCCTCCGCCCCGATGACGTACACCTGGCAATCAGCTCACCGGGCTGGGGCAAGCACGCCTGGAGCTGCTTCTTCTCGCCGTGGATCGCCGAGGCCACGGTGTTCATCTACAACTACTCGCGATTCAACCCCGCCGCGCTGGCCCACCAGCTGCACCGCGCCGCCGTCAGCACCTTCTGCGCGCCGCCGACGGTGTGGCGCATGCTGATCCAGGCGGATGTCGGCGCCAAGCCGGCGAGTCTGCGCGAGATCCTCTCGGCGGGTGAACCGCTCAACCCCGAGGTCATCAACCAGATTCAGCGCGCCTGGGGTCTGACCATCCGCGACGGCTACGGCCAGACCGAGACCACCGCGATCGTGGGCAACGTGCCCGGCTCGGTCCTCAAGGCCGGTTCGATGGGGCTGCCGCTGCCCGGTGTTGCCGTGGTGCTCGTCGACCCGGTCACCGGGGCCCTCACCGAGGAGGGCGAGATCTGCCTGGACCTCAGCACGCCCGCCGCGAACCTGATGTCCGGCTACCACGGCGACACCCGGCGAAGCGCCGAGGTGCTGCGCGACGGGTACTTCCACACCGGCGACGTCGCCATCCGCGACGAAAACGGCTACCTCACCTTCATCGGTCGCACCGACGACATCTTCAAGTCCTCCGACTACAAGGTCTCGCCGTTCGAGGTGGAGAGCGTGCTGATCGAGCACCCTGCCGTGATGGAGGCCGCCGTTGTGCCCGCCCCCGACGACACCCGGCTGAACATCGCCAAGGCCTATGTGGCCCTTGCGGCGGGCTGGGCGCCGGATGCCGAGACGGCCCTGGCGGTGCTGCGGCACGCCCGCAACGGCCTGCCGCCGTACATGCGGGTGCGCCGGGTGGAGTTCTTCGAGCTGCCCAAGACCAACTCGGGCAAGATCCGCCGGGTGGAGCTGCGGGCGCGGGAGACCGAGGCTGCGGCAGCGAACGTGCGCCTGGCCGATGAGTGGCGCGACGACCAGTTCCCCGAGCTGAAACAGCGGTCCTAGCGGGGAAACTCGCGGGGGTCAGCCCGGGCTGTGGGCGGCGGCATGGGCATCCTGGGCGAGGCGCCGCACCGCACGAAGCGGAATCGGCAACCAGGTGGGCCGGTTGCGGATCTCGTAGATGCTCTCGTAGACGGCCTTGTCGAGTTCGAACGCGGCCAACAGGGCCTCCTGCCCGGCATGGGCGGTCCCGGCCTGGGAGTCGCCGTCCCCGGCGTGGTAGCCCAGCAGGAAGGCCGCCCTGGCGGTCATCGCCCACTCGATCGCGGCGGGCGCTGCAGCGGGGTCCCGCATGGCGATGGTCGCGCCCACGTAGTCGAACGAGCGGAGCATGCCGGCCACGTCGCGCAGCGGGATGTCCGGCAGCGAGCGTTCGGCGAGCGGGCGCAGAGGTTCGCCCTCGAAGTCGATCAGCACCCAACCGCGCCCGGGCACATCAAGCACCTGGCCGAGGTGGTAGTCGCCGTGGATGCGCTGCAGCCGCGGCCACGGCGCCGCCTTGGCCCTGGCGAAGACGGCCTCGATGGCCTCGCGGTGCGCGGCCAGCTCCGGTACCTCGCGGGCGGCCAGACGGTACCGTTCCCGCATGGTCAGGCACAACTGGTTGATCACATCCGGGGTGGACGCCACGGTGGGGAACACCCTGTCGAGGTCCCGGTGTACCGCGGCGGTCGCGACTCCGAGGGCGTGGGCGGGGATGCTGAAGTCGTCACCGGCCGCGGCAGCAGCCAGGGCGACCCGCCAGGCGTCGTCGACCCCGGGCAGGAACTCCTGAGCGAACACGAGGTGACCGCTGTGCCGGGCGGCAGAGAGCGGGTTCGTCCACTCGCCCGACACGGCTCCGATCGGCTCGGGAACAAACCTGGATCCGGCGCCGGCCAGGGCCGACTGCACCGAGACATCCGGGTTCGACCCGGCTGCGACCACCCTGAACACCTTGCAGATCACCGGGCGGCCGGGCCGGCCGGCCTCGTCGGCGACATCGAGGACGATCGAGGTGTTCGACTGTTCGCCGCTGATGACCCGGCTGGCCGTGACGCTGTACGGGGTCGAGTCATCGGGCCCCATTCCCGCCCGCAACAGCTCACCCCGCGCGGTGACACCGCCCGGGTCGTCGGACGATAGCGACGCGGCCGAGGTGATGAACCTGAGCAGCGCCGCGGCGTAGACGGGATCGTGCGGGGCGTCGTACACGTAGCGGGGGAGCCCGTCGCGACCCACCGTCTGGGCGATGAGAGCCGACGACTCAGGCAACGGCGCCGTGCGCTCGGTCAGCGGCAGCTGGTAAAGCGTGGAGAACCTGCTGGCCGTGTCGAGCACCAGGTGGCAGGCGATGCGCACCCCCGCCTCGTCGGTCGGCAGCGCCCACTGGCCGATGCTGCGCAGCACCGGGCTGTGCGCCTTGCCGGCAAACCAGCGCTGCGCGCCCACCCAGCCGTCGATGGCCGGGGTGAGGTCGATGCCGGTGCCGGCGCTGGCGTGCTTCATGTGGTTCAGCGTAGCCGGACCCGCTACCGCCCAGACGCCGAACGAACCTTCGGAACGGCTGCGCTCAGCAGCGACACGACCACGGTGTCGTTTTTGGTGGCCTGCTGCCCGATCTCGGTGAAGCCCAGCCGGCCGTGAAAGGCCAGCGACTCGGGATTGGCCGGCCGTAGGTTTACCTCGCAGAACACCACATCGGTGGGCAGGGCACGCGCGGTGTCGAAGACCGCCGCGTAGAGCCTGGCGCCGAGGCCCCTGCCGCGATGGCCGGCCGCCACGACGATGCGGTCCACGTAGAGGAAGGTGCGGGCGCGGCCGGAGAAATATCGGTAATTCTCACTGGCATAGTCGGCGCCGGCCGCGAACAGGATCGCGAAGCCGAGCACAGTGTCCGGCTCGGCATCCGCCACGACGACGATCGCGCTGTGGCTCGCAATGATCAGCGCCGCCAGGGCGTCGGCGTCGAGGTCGTTGACGGCGGGCACGGCGGCGCTGTTGAGCGCGAGCACCTGCGCGGAATCGGTGTCGAGGAAAGGACGCAGGGACACCTGAGGCAGCGTTGCGGTCATTCTCTGACGATAATCGATGTTTGCTCCGGTGTATCGCTGGGCACGGGGGCGGGGGCGCTACGCTGATCCCGACGTGAGGGGGAGCCGTGACGCAGGACCCGACGCTCGCGGCGCCCGCCGTCGAATCGTCGTCCGTCCCCACGCCCCGTCCCAGAACGCGCCGCACCATCCTGACGACGCTGGCCGTGCTGCTCGCCGTGGCCGTGGGCGGTGGCGGATTCTGGGGTTGGGGCGCAGCCGCCCAGGACCGCTACGAGACGGCAACCTCTGCGCTCACCGCCCAAGTCGGCGAGGAGACCGACGCCAGGAACGCCTCCGACGCCAGGTCACGCAACCTGGTCCGGCTCGCCGAGCGAATCCGCGCTGTGGCCGCCACTCCCGCCTTCGCCGCCGACGCACTCCCCGAAGCCGACGCGCTTCGCGAGATCCTGGCCGAGCTCGAACCCGTCATCGAGGCATCCGGCACCGCCGAAGCGATCAGACCCCCGGCAAACGACGAGCCCGTCAGCGACAACGACCACAGCCTGCCCTGGCAGGCCATGGCCGAGGCCGAGCGCATCGAGGGCCTGACCGGTCAATCACAGAGTGCCGAAGACCGGCTTCGCGCGTCGGCTCAGGCGGCGACGACCGGCCGGGACGACCTCGATGCGGCGGAGGCGGCATATTTCACCGCGGCGGCGACCCGGGCCGAGCAGACGATCGTCGACAACCGACTCTCGAATCGTTCGGTACAGGTTCCGCTCATCCGTCTGATCGAATACGCGCGGGATCCCGCCATGTCGAGCGCCAGGGACGCCGTGTTCCTGACCTCGATGACGGATGCCGAGGCGCAGGTGCGTTCCTCGGAGGCCATCCACCAGGCCGAGGCCCACGATCCGGCCTGGGCGGTGCGACGGGAGATCGAAGCGTACGCCCGCTCGCTCAGCAACGGCATCGCCCTGGAGTTCATCTGGGCACCCGAGGTATCCGGTCTCGGCGCGGACTGGCTCTCCGGCACCGCAGAGACCTACGATTCCGATGGCGGCTGGTCGATCATCAGCCTCAACTACACCATCGAGAATGTCTGGTACGAGGGCTCGGACGCCCACGCGGTCGTCGCCCACGAGGTGGGGCACACCCAGGTCTACCGGGAGAACTGCTGGCCGCTCTTCTCGGGCTCCGCCTTCAGCCAGGATCAGGAGGCCTGGGCCACGGCCTGGTCGATCAGCCAGGGCTTCGACGAACCTGGGTCGGGCATCGAGGCCTACGGCCGCCCCACCAACGAGCAGATCGCCGTCGCCGGTACGTGCCGCTGAGCCCGGCCCCGCAGGCCGCGGCACTCTAGCCGCATCCGCCGCAGAGCAGTAAGTTGCGGCTGGGGAGTGCGGCGCTGCACCAATGCCAGGAGGAATCATGCGTGGTCGCGAAGTGGTCTGGTTCAATTCCATCGGCCTGACGGACATCCCGCAGGTCGGCGGCAAGAACGCCTCCCTGGGAGAGATGGTGCGCTCGCTCTCGGCGCGCGGCGTGCGGGTACCCAACGGCTTCGCCACCACTGCGGATGCCTACCGCGCGTTCATCGAGGCCAACGGCCTGGAACCGGTGATCCGTGAGCAGCTGGACCGCTACCACTCCGGCGCCGCGTCGCTCCGCGAAACCGGCCAGAACCTGCGCGAGGCCTTCCTGGCCGGCGAGTTCCCAGCGGCCATCGCTGAGGACATCCGGGTGTACTACCGCACTCTGTCCAAGGACGCCGAGGTGCCCAACCTGCCCGTCGCCGTGCGCAGCAGCGCCACCGCCGAGGACCTGCCCGACGCCAGCTTCGCGGGCCAGCAGGAGACCTTCCTGAACGTGAGCGGCGAACGCGACCTGCTCGACGCCTGCCGCCGCTGCTACGCGTCGCTGTTCACCGACCGGGCCATCAGCTACCGCGAGGTGAAGAAGTTCGACCATCTCGACGTGGCCCTGTCGATCGGGGTGCAGCGGATGGTGCGCAGCGACCTCGCCGGCTCCGGCGTGATGTTCTCCATCGACACCGACACCGGTTTTCCCGGCGCCGCCGTGATCAGCGCGGCGTGGGGCCTGGGCGAAACGGTGGTGCAGGGCGCCGTCGACCCCGACAAGTACCTGGTCTTCAAGGCGCTGCTGGACGAAGAAGACTACGAGCCCATCATCGAGAAGACCCTGGGCCGGAAGGACCGCAAGATGACCTACGCGGAGGGCGGCAGCGCACGCACCCGGGTCATCGACACCCCGGAGCGGGAACGCCGGGCGTTTGTGCTCAGCAACACCGAGATCGTGCAGCTCGGGAGGTGGGCGACCATCGTCGAAGACCACTACGGCCGGGCGATGGACATGGAATGGGCCAAGGACGGCCTCACGGGTGAGCTGTTCCTGGTGCAGGCTCGGCCGGAGACCGTGCACTCGCAGAAGAGCCTGACCCGGTTCTCGGTCAGCCGCCTCACCGAGACCGGACCGCTCCTGGTCTCCGGCGTGGCCATCGGCGACAGCATCGCGTCGGGTACGGCCTGCGTCATCCGGGACCCCGCCGACATCGAGAACTTCCGCGACGGCGCCATCCTTGTCACCGAGATGACCGACCCGGACTGGGTGCCGATCATGACCAGGGCGGCCGGCATCATCACCGATCACGGCGGTCCCACCAGCCACGCCGCCATCGTCAGCCGCGAACTCGGCGTGCCCGCGGTGGTCGGCACCCGCAATGCGACCGAGGTACTCACCGAGGATTCGCCCATCACCATCTCCTGCGCCGAGGGCGACGAAGGATTTGTCTACGCCGGCATCCTGGCTTCTGAGACCGAACAGATCGACCTGGGCGCCGTGCCGATCACCCGCACCCAGGTGATGGTGAACATCGCCAGCCCGGCGGCGGCCTTCGAATGGTGGAGACTGCCCACCGCCGGTGTGGGGCTGGCGCGGATGGAATTCATCATCAACAACCTCATCAAGATCCACCCGATGGCGCTGGTGCATCCGGAGCGGGTCACCGACCCGGCCGTGCTCCGCCAGATCACCGAGCTCACCCGCGGTTACGCGGACCTCGGCGAGTACTTCGTGAACACCCTGGCTCTGGGTATCGCGAAGCTGGGAGCGCCGTACTACCCGCACCCGGTGATCGTGCGGCTGAGCGACTTCAAGTCGAACGAGTACGCGCACCTCATCGGTGGCGACGTCTTCGAGCAGGCGGAGGAGAACCCGATGCTGGGCTTCCGCGGCGCATCAAGGTACTACGACGCCAAGTACGCCGAGGGTTTTGCGCTGGAGTGCCGGGCGCTCAAGCGCGTGCGCGAGCGGATCGGCTTCAGCAATGTGATCGTGATGGTGCCGTTCTGCCGCACCACCACCGAGGCCGACAGGGTGCTCGCGGTGATGGCGGGGAACGGCTTGGTGCGCGGCGACAACGGGCTGCAGGTGTACATGATGTGCGAGATCCCGGCGAACGTCATTCTGGCCGAGCAGTTCGCCACCAGGTTCGACGGCTTCTCGATCGGCTCCAACGACCTCACCCAGCTGGTGCTCGGTGTCGACCGGGACTCCGGCGACCTGGCGGCGCTCTTCGATGAACGCAATGAGGCGGTGCTGCGGATGATCAGCGAGGCCATAGACAAGGCACACGCGGCCGGCATCAAGATCGGTATTTGCGGGCAAGGACCGAGCAACTACCCCGATTTCGCCGAGTTCCTGGTGGGCGAGGGTATCGACTCGATCTCGCTCAACCCGGATTCATTCCTCAAGACCGTGCACCGCATCAAGGAGGCCGAGACGGCGGGGGCGGCCGGCGAATGGCCCCAACCCGCCAGGGTGACGAAGCCAGGCTGACGAGGCCAGGCGGCGAACCTAGTCCAGGTCCTCGTTGCCACGCAGATCCGCACCGTCGAGCACGGCACGTTCGTAGTCGGCCTCTGCGGCGTCGGCGACCTGCCGGGCCGCGATCACACGCTCGCTGATCCGGTGTTCGACGGCCTCGGCCATCGCCACCTCGTCCGGGGAGGCGTTGGCCAGTAGGTCCTCGAGAACGTCGGGATCGCGATGCATGGCCTCGATCGCGGACACCTCGGCACGAGCCACCGCCGCCCGGCTGCGCAGGAAGGTGATCCGCGCCTCCCACCGGCTGTCGGTCAGGCTCGGCTTGGGTCCTGGGTCCGGGTTTTCGCTGTTGTTGTCGCTCACGGCGCCTCCCTTGTCGGTGGGAGCCTATCGCCGCAATCCGGCCTGCGGAATGGACCGTCAAACCGGACCGGACCCTCAGTCATAGGCACGCAGCAGCTGCCAGCGGCCGCCGCCGTCGTCGTGCTGGATGTCGAAGACGAGCGAGGTGCCGTCCTCGGCGGTGCCCTGGCAGCGCCAGGCGGCCACCGGTTTGGGCGGATGGGTGAGGAAGTACAGCAGCTCGTCGGGCAGCGACACCGACGCCGTCAACGGCGTGGGGGTGTCGGTCACCCTGAACCGGCGGGCACGCCAGACCAGGCGAACCGGAGAACCCTCCGGCGATACCCAGACCGCGACGGTTTCGTTAATCAGACTCATGGCACATCACCTCAACAGTTAGAACATATGTTCGAAGTTTACCCCTCGGGGTCTGACAATGCGAGATCGGGTTGCCTCCGGTGCGAATGACGCTTCGGGTGATCACCGACCCGGCAGGCCGACTCAACTGCGGCTCATAACCGCCGCATAGCCGACTCATAGGGATGTCCGGCTAGATGGACAACGTTGCGTTACCGATTGTTCATTTGGAGGACACCATGCTGCAGGCCACGATCATCCTGATCGATCTGCTCTTCATCAGCCTGCTCACGTTCGGGCTGTATTTTCCGCGTCACCGGCGCCGGGACCTCGTTGTCGCGTACCTCGTGGTCAATGTCGGCGTGCTGGCCGTGGCCCAGGTGCTCGCGTCCAGCACCGTCGGCGTCGGCCTCGGCCTCGGCCTGTTCGGCGTACTGTCGATCATCCGGCTGCGCTCGAGCGAGATCGAGCAGCACGAGGTGGCCTACTACTTCGCGGCGCTGGCCCTGGGCCTGCTCGCCGGCCTCAGCGCCGAACCGACGGTGCTCACCGTGGTGCTGATGACCCTGATCCTCGCCGTGGTCTACGTCGGCGACAACCCGCGCCTGTTCCGCAGCTACCGGCAGCAGAGCGTGGTGCTGGATGCCGCGTTCGCCGAGGAATCCGCTCTCATCGCTCACCTCGAGGGGCTGCTCGGCGCCCGGGTGCACGGGGTGCACGTACGCAGTCTCGACCTGGTGAACGACACCACCCTCGTCGACGTGCGGTACCAGGTGGGTGCGGGGCGTGCCCCGACTGCCACGCCGGCGCCGGTTCTGCAGGAGACGAGCCGATGAGTGCCGTACCGATGAGTGCCGTGCCGACCGGCGTGGTGCTGGACGTGCCGCTCGCGGGCCTGGGCACCATCGGCCTGGCCGAGCTCACCGACCGGGCCGGTCTGCTCACCCGCATCGACCGCAAGTACGTGGTGCCCCGCTCGGAGCTGGACGCTGTCCTGGGCGACCTGGACCCCGGCGTGCGGGTGCTCGACATCGACGGGGTGCGCTCTGGCGCCTACGAGTCGGTGTACTTCGACACCCCCGAGCTCACCAGCTTCCTGATGGCGGCGCATCCGCGCCGGCGCCGCTTCAAGATCCGCACCCGCACCTACGTCGACTCGGCCCAGAGCTACCTCGAGGTGAAGACCCGCGGCGGCCGGGGCGTGACGGTCAAGGACCGCCTGCCGTATCCGATCGACGACAGGGCAACGCTCACCACCGAGGGGCGCCGGTACACCGACACCGTGCTCGACGAGGCCGACATCACCGGCGCCGAGGGGCAGGACCTCGTGCCGACCCTCACGACCAGGTACCGGCGGACGACCCTGTTCCTCCCGGAATCCAGCAGTCGCGCCACCATCGACACCGGACTGTCGTGGTCGACGGTTCGCCGGGGGAGCACCCCGCAGCTCCGGCTGGACCGGCCGGGGCTGTCGATAGTAGAGACCAAGTCCGGCTCCCGGGCATCCGCCGTTGACCGGATTCTCTGGGCCCACGGCCATCGCCCGGCCACCATCTCGAAGTACGGCACCGGCCTGGCCGCCCTCCGCAGTGACCTGCCCGACAACAAATGGGCGCCGGTGCTTCGCCGGTACTTCCGCTAGCGGGCCCCGCACTCCTTGATCCTGTTCGACCCCACCGATTGTGAGTACCCCATGAAGAAATCTCCCCAGACCCCCTCTCCCCGGACCGCCCACCGGGTCCTGCCGTTCCTCGTCACCGCGGCACTGCTGACCGGCTGCACGGCCGTCACCGCGACCACGGACTCGACGGGAACCACGTCCGCCGGCACCGCCGCGGTCGCGATCGACGAGTCCACCACGGCCGCCGAAGTGCTGGCCGCCAACCAGGCGACCCACGCCGACGCCGACGACGACGAGTGGGACGCCGCCGACGTGGTGCAGATCACCCTGGCCGGCGACAGCGTGTCGGCAGAAGGCGGCGCGTCGGCAGAAGGCGGCGCCGTGACCGTCGCCGGCAGCACGGTCACCATCACCGCGGCCGGCACCTACGAACTGAGCGGCACCCTGGAGGACGGTCAGATCGTCGTCGCCTCCTCGGGCGAGGGCACCGTGCGCCTGATCCTCAACGGCGTCGAGGTCAGCAACTCCACCGGGGCAGCACTCGTGGTGACCGAGGCCGACGAAGCGATGATCGTTCTCCCCGACGGATCTGCCAATACCCTGGCCGACACCGACTCCTACGCCGAGGACACCGACGCGAACGCGGCGCTCTACAGCGCGGCCGATCTCACGATCACGGGCAGTGGGTCGCTCGAGGTGACCGGCAACGGCAACGACGGCATCACGAGCACGGATGGCCTGATCATCAGCTCGGGCACGGTCACTGTGACGGCGGTGGACGACGGCATCCGGGGCAAGGACTATCTGGTGGTTGACGGTGGCACCGTCAGGGTGACCGCCGGCGGCGATGGCCTCAAATCCGACAACGACGAGGACGACACCCGCGGCTACCTCGCTCTCATCGGCGGCGCCGTCGAGGTGATCGCCGGCGGCGACGGCCTGCAGGCGTTCACCGATGTCGTGTTCGCCGGGGCCACCGTCACGGTCGAATCCGGCGGCGGCCACACCACCGCGGTGTCGGAGGACGCGTCGGCGAAGGGCGTCAAGTCCGGGGTGGTCACTGTCGTCGACGGCGGCACCCTCACCGTCGACGCGGCGGACGACGCGCTGCACTCGAACGGCACCGTGCGGATCGCCTCCGGAACGGTGAGACTCGCGGCCGGTGACGACGGCGTGCACGCAGACACGGCGCTGGACGTCATCGGCGGTGACACCACCATCACGACCTCGGATGAGGGCCTGGAGAGCACCGCCATCAGCATCGGCGGCGGCACGGTCTCGATCACCGCCAGCGACGACGGCATCAACGCGTCCAGCGGCACCGAGACCGGTGCTGAGACCGGCACCGAGGCACAGGGCGGCGGCGGTGGCGGTATGGACGCCGACGGCGGGGAGACCATCACCATCACCGGCGGCACCACCACGATCGACGCCGGCGGAGACGGGTTCGACTCCAACGGGTCGGCGACCATGAGCGACGGCATCCTCGTCGTGAACGGGCCGACCGACAACGGCAACGGGGCACTCGACGTGAACGGCAGCTTCACCGTCACCGGCGGCACCCTGCTGGCCGCGGGCAGTGCAGGAATGGCGGTGTCGCCGGAAGCCGGGTCAGAGCAGACCTTCGTGGCGATCGCCCTCGACTCGACGCCGGCTGCCGGCACCGTCGTGCAGCTCGTGGACAGCGCCGGCGACGTGGTGATGGCCTACGAGTCGGCCAAGGACTTCCAGTCCGTGGTGTTCTCCTCCGAGGAACTGGTCGCGGGTGAGACCTACAGCGTCTACGTGGGAGGCACGGCGTCCGGCGAGATCGCCCCAGGCGTTTATGCCGACGGTGATTACGCGTCGGCGACGAACACGACCACCGTCACGGCCGGCGAGGCCGCGACGGGCACCATGGGCGGCGGCGGCGCCGGCGGACCCCGCTGACCGAGACTCTCACCGCAGTGCGACGGCCGGCCCCGACGGGCCGGCCGTCTCGCGGTGCGGAGCCTCCCACAGCGGGTGGAGCAGCCACAGGGCGGCCGGGGATGACGCGGACCCGTGGCGGCGCTACCATCGCGGCATGATTCGCATCCTGCTGCGCGCGCTGGTCTTTCTGCTTTCGGCGGCCCTGGGCCTGTGGGTGGCGTCCCTGGTGCTGCCCGACCTCACCGTCACCCCGAGCGGATTCGTGACCGCGGTGGTCGTGTTCGCGGTGACCCAAAGCGTGCTCTCGCCATTCCTGGCCAAGGTCGTCGCGCGGGGAGCGCCGGCGTTCCTGGGCGGCATCGGCCTGCTGTCGACGTTCGTCGCGCTGTGGATCGCCTCGCTGTTCCCGGGCGGCCTCACCATCGAGGGCTGGCAGACCTGGATCCTGGCCGCGCTGGTGGTCTGGCTGATCACGGCCGTGGCGACTCTCCTGCTTCCGCTGGTGTTCCTGCGTGAGGCGAAGGACAAGCGAGGCACGACCGCGCGCCCGACGCCCTGACAGCATCCTGAAGCCGGCGCTCACCGGTTACGCGCGGCGCAGTCCCACCGCGGTCAGCGCCAGGCAGCCGGCGCACGCGGCGGCGAGCAGCCAGAGCATGGTCGGGTAGTTCGCGAACTCGGTCAGGCTGGCGAAGGCCACCGGGAGCAGGAAGCCCAGGTAGGTGAGGCTGTAGTAGACGCCGGTGATGCCGGCCAGGTCGGTGGCGGTGGAGATCCGCTGGATCTCGACGAGGCCGGCGACGACCGTGATGCCGTAGGCCGCGCCCAGCACGATGCCCGTGATCAGCGCAAGTAGCGGGGAGAGGGTGACTGCTGTTCCCACGGCACTGAGGGTGCCCGTGAGCATGAGGCCCATGCCCACCAGGAGAGCCCGGCCGTTGGTGATCGAGTTGAGCCTGGAGACCTGAGGCTGCACCAGGGCTCCGGTGCCCAGGGTGACCACGGTCAGGAGGGTGGCGAAGGCCAGGTTGAGCTCGCCGAGCTGCGACTCCACGAGCTTGGGCATCATGGCGTAGGCGATGCCGGCGGCGCCGAACACCCACGGCGCCGTCGGCAGCACCACCCGCAGGAAGCGGCGGTGGCCGGCCAGCGGCACCTGCAGGTCGAGCCACAGCGACCCGTGTGCCCGGCTGCGCGGCACGGTCTCCGGGGTGCGCAGCAGGCGGGGCAGGATCAGCAGGCTCAGCACGACATGCACGACGTAGGGGAGCAGCGTCGGCATCGGGCCCCACTGTGCCAGGAGGCCGGACACCCCGGCGCCCAGGCCGAAGCCGACGGTCAGGGTGAGCGCGGGACGCCGGGCGCCGGCGGTCGGTCGGGCCACGAGGTCGAACGGGGCGCTCGAGAGTTCCTTGATCCACGCGGTGCCGACCGACATTGCCACGCCCACGCTCAGGCCGGCGAGGAACCGGCCCAGGCAGATGACGACCTCGCTGGAGAACCCGAGCCCCAGCAGGATGCTCGCGGTGATGCCGGCGAGGACCCCGGCGACCATGAGGGGCTTGCGTCCGTGGCGGTCGGAGAGAGCCCCGGCCAGCAGGAGACCGGGAACCAGGCCGACGACGTAGAAGCCGAGGAACAGATCGGCGGTCACCGTGGAGTAGTTGCCGAGGGTCTCGTACATGTGCAGGAGCGGGGTGAAGTGGTTTCCGCCCCAGGCCATGACGAACAGGGCGGGTGCGGCGAGGTGCCACGGGGGAGTAGAGCGGGGAGTGCGGCGGCTGGTCATGGTTCTTTCTGGTTGCTAGAGCATCCGGGGCAGGCGGTGCCCGGATTCCAGGTGGGCCCGCAGCGCCTGGTCGTAGGCGACGGTGTCGCCTGCCCGTAGGTGCTCGGCCAGGAGGCGGTGTTCCGCGATGAGCCTGTCGATGCTGTCGGGGTCACGGGCGGCCACCCTGTGCACCAGGCGTTCGAGCCGGGGGCCGAGGCGGGCGTAGATCCCGTCGATGACACTGTTGTGGGTCTCGTCGACGATCCGCGCGTGGAAGCGGTGATCGGCGCGGGCGTAGGCCAGGAGGTCGCCGGCGGCGGCGGCATCCGTTTGTGTCTGGATCAGGGCAGTCAACTCGGCCTCGACGGCGTCGATCTGGCTGGGGCGCTCGCCGAGGACCTGCACGGCCTTGGTCTCGAGCAGGATGCGCACCTGCAGGAGCTCGGCGGTCTCGGTGTCGTCGGCCGCGGTGACGATGGCGCCCTTCTTGGGGAAGAGCCGCAGCAGGCCAGCCGACTCCAGTGCGAGAAAGGCCTCCCGGACCGGGGTGCGGCTGAGTCCGAGGGAGGCAGCGACATCACCCTCGGTGATCAGGGCGCTCGCCGCGAGCTCGCCGGAGATGATCGCCTCGGCCACGTGGGTGTACGCGCGGTCCACGGCCGAGGAGCCGGCCGGGTGGGAGCGTGCCGATAACTGCATTCCTTCATCGTACCGAAAAACCGGGCTGATAAATGCATCAATAACCTCAACAGGGTTCGGCGGCGGTTCGGCTGCGGCCCGTTTGACGGCGTCCCGGCCGCCCGCAGTAGAGTTCAGGCACTGTGAGTCGACGATGCCTCGCCCCGAAATGAGCGGAAGAGCACCAGATGACCGACCGAACCATTGTGATCACCGGCGCCAGCGACGGCATCGGTGCGGCAGCCGCCCGAGCCTTGGCAGCGACCGGTGAGCGCATCGTGATTGTCGGGCGCTCGCCGCAGAAGACCGAGGCCATCGCCGCCGAGCTCGGTGCAGACCACTTCATCGCCGACTTCGGCCGGCTCGCCGAGGTGCGCACCCTGGCCGCCGAACTCCTGCAGCGCTATCCGCGCATCGACGTGCTCGCCAACAACGCCGGCGGCATCATGGGCAACCGCGAGATCACCGTCGACGGCCACGAGAAGACCTTCCAGGTGAACCACCTGGCGCCGTTCCTGCTGACCACCCTGTTGATGGATCGCCTGCTCTCCAGCCGGGCGTCGGTGATCAACACGTCGAGCACCGCCAACCGGTTCGGTCGAATCGACCTCGACGACCTCGAGAACGACCGCAAGTACTCGCCCAACAACGCTTACGGCGATGCGAAGCTCGCCAACATCCTCTTCACCCGCGAACTGCACCGGCGCTACAATTCGCGCGGCCTGGTCACGGCGGCGTTCCACCCGGGTGTGGTCGCCACGAGCTTCTCCACCGACTCCACAAGCATCATGCGGCTGGTCTACCAGACCGCACTCAAGCGCATGCTCATCACGCCGGAGAAGGGCGCGGACACCCTGGTCTGGCTGGCGAGCACGGCCGCCGGCGTCGACTGGCAGTCGGGCGAGTACTACGAGAAGCGCAAGGTGCACTCCACGAACCATCAGGCGACGGATGCCGGCCTCGCGACGGCGCTCTGGGAACGCAGCATCGACATGGTCGCCACCGACCTGCTTCCACAGGGCAGCTGAGCCCGACCGATACCTGTCCGGCCTAGGCGATCTTGGTCAGGGCCGTGAACGACATGGTTGAGGATTGCCCGTTCTGGCAGGTCTGGTAGAGCAGGTCGTAGCCCCGCGGAATGTCAGCGGTGCTGTCCCGGTCGGCGTTGAGCATGACCACGATGCCGTCCACCCGGTAGGTTCCGGCGTGCACCCCGGTGAGGGTGATCACGGTGCCGGCGTCGTCCGGAAAGTCCTTGCCGCCGCACGACCAGTGCTCGGCGATGGTCGGAACGTCCTGATAGTGCGCGGTCACGTCCACGGAGCCGATGCACTGGTCGAGCTCCGGCGTCCAGCCCGTGGCGTGCACATTGTTGGTATACCTCTCGCGCAGGATCCGGTCTTGCTCGGCCTGCCACTCGGCCATGGCTGCGTTGACGGCCGCCACCGGCACGGCGAGGTCCTCGGCGACGCCGACGACGCCGTTCGCGGCACCGAAGTCGAACGCGGAGAGGGTGCGGGCGTCATCGCGCACCCCGACGCCCATCTCGAAGAGGGTGGTCGAGGCGGCCGACGATGCAGCGGTGCTCTCGGCCGACGTGAGCTCCTGGGCGGCCGCGCTCAGGCGCATGGTCGCGGTATCGATGGCGTCGGCCAGCTCGAGTCTGGGTTGCTCGGTGAAGACCTTGCCCTCGCTCGCGGCCAGGGTGGCGATGGCATCGTCGAGCGCGGTCTCGCCATCGGTGACGGTTCGCGCGGCCGCGGCCTGATCACTCTGGAAGGCGGCAGCGGCGGCATCGTATTCGCTCTGGGCCGCCGCCAGGGAAACCGCCCGTACGACCAGGACGACAGCCACAACCAGTACGAGGGTGATCGCGGCCACGATCATCCGGGCGCGGTGGCCCGTCGCCCAACGCGCCGGTGGCAGGCGTGGGCGAGACCTGTGTCGAACATCCCCTGAAATCCGTGCCACCCCCGCTGCGTAGACGTGCCGGTCATGTCGCCGGACCGTGACTTGAAATACTACAGACCCGGTGTTATGACCGGACCGATGATTCACATCGGTACCTCGGGCTGGAGCTACGACCACTGGGAGAACGTGCTCTATCCCATCGGCCTGCCCGCAGCGAAGCGGTTGGCGTACTACGTGGCGGCCTTCGACACCGTCGAGCTCAATGCGAGCTTCTACCGGTGGCCCCGCACGACGGTGTTCGCGGGCTGGCACCGACGGTTGCCCCCGGGCTTTCAGATGTCGGTGAAGGCACCCCGGGGCCTGACCCACGCGAAAAAGCTCTACGCGCCGGAGGTCTGGGCAGAGCGGATCGGCGCGGGCTGGCACGAGCTGGGCGATCGGCGCGGCGTTCTTCTGGTGCAACTGGGCCCAGGCCAGACCCGCGACGACGCACGCCTGGACTACTTCCTCGGCTCCCTTCCGTGCTGGATCCCGGTGGCGGTGGAGTTTCGGCACGAGAGCTGGCTCGACGACGAGGTCTTCGCCCTGCTGGAGCGGCACGGAGCCGCCTATTGCGTGATGAGCGGGGCGGGGCTGCCCTGTGTGCTGCGCGCGACCGCGCCCTTCGTCTATCTCCGGCTGCACGGCCCTGCGCATGACTCCCTCTACGCGGGGTCGTATTCCGATGCCGACCTGCGGTGGTGGGCAGGCCGCATTCGAGAGTGGTCGGCCCAGGGCCGGGAGGTGTTCGCCTACTTCAACAACGATGGCGACGGCAACGCGGTGCGGAATGCCTGGGCGCTGCGCGCGGAACTCGGGGTGTGACGGAACACGGTTCCCCGGGTCACAATGCCCGCACAAGGCCCCTAGCGCCCGCGGCGAGGGTGAGATATGCAAAGCGGTATGGACGCCCAGAATTACCGGGCCGGCCTTGCCAAAGCGCGGGTCACGGTGAAATCACCTGCATAGAATTGTGGCCCCGGGCGCGGTCTGACGAGTGAGCGCGTCGATGAGGCACCGGTCGACGGTGCGATTCCAGCAGAGGTATTCATGACCGAGACCCACGTCGCGTCCACAGTTGTCACCGAGCTCTCCGCCGTGCTCTCCGCCGCGCAGATCGTGACGGGTCCCAGCACCGAGAGCAACCGTCGGGACCAGTCCGAAGGAACCTTCAGCGGTGAGCCGCTGGCCGTGGTCTTTCCGGCCAGCACCGAGGAGGTCGCCGCGGTCGTCACCATCGCAGCCGCCCACCGCATCCCGATCGTGCCGCAGGGAGCTCGCACCGGGCTGGCCGGCGGGGCGAACGCCATCGACGGCGCCATCGTGCTGAGCACCACCCGGCTCAAGAAGATCCTGGCCGTCGATGCCGCAAACCAGACCGCCACGGTGCAGGCCGGCGTGCGCACCATCGCGCTGGCCCGCGCAGCCGAGGCCGTTGACCTGTTCTACCCGCCGGACCCGGGCTCGTGGCGCGCCTCGACCATCGGCGGCAATGTGGCCACCAACGCCGGCGGGATGCTCTGTGTCAAGTACGGCGTCACCGGCAACTTCGTGCGCCAACTCACGGTGGTGCTCGCCGACGGGTCGATCGTGCGCACCGGGCAGCGCACCATCAAGGGCGTCGCCGGTTACAACCTCACCGCGTTGCTGGTGGGCTCAGAAGGAACCCTGGGCATCATCACCGAGATCACCGTGGGCCTGTTGCCCAAACCCGGCAGCCCCTCCGGCGTGGCGGCGACCTTCGCCAACACCGCGGATGCGCTGGCGGCCGCCAATACGATCGTTGCCGGTGACCGCCGGCCGAGCGTTGTCGAATTCCTCGACGGTGCCTGCATCGCCGCGATCAACGCGTTCGATCCGGCCTCGACTCTGCCTGCCGGGGCCGGCGCGCTGCTGCTTGTGCAGTCGGACCAGATCGGCCAGGCCCACGACGACGTCGAGGTCTACGCCGAGGTGCTGCGAACCGCCGGAGCCGGCGTGGTCACCATCGCGCACGATGCCGAGTCGCTCGAGCGGCTGATGAGCGCACGGCGTCTGCTGCACCCGGCCGTGCAGGCCGTGCGTGGCGGCTGCCTGAACGAGGACATCACGGTGCCACGCTCCCAGCTCGGCGCCCTGCTGCAGGGTCTGGCCGAGATCTCCCGGGAACTCGACGTGCCCATCAGCACCGGCGGCCACGTGGGCGACGGCAACCTGCACCCGGTGATCGGCTACGACCCCGAGGTGCCCGGTGAGATCGACAAGGCGCACGCGGCGTTCGCCAGGGTGATCGACCTGGCGATCTCGCTCGACGGGTCGGCGTCGGGGGAGCACGGAATCGGTGTGCTCAAGCGGGCGCACCTCGATGACGAGCTCGGCCCGGTGCTGCGCGACCTGCAGTTGCGGGTGAAGGCGGCCTTCGACCCGCACTCGATCCTCAACCCCGGCAAGAAGCTCTAGGGCGTCGGCCCGCGCGCGAGGTCCGAGCGCTGGTCGGGCGCGGGAGTGTTCTATCCCCGCTTGTCGTGCCTGTCGATTTCGTGGTGACCATGCCGAATCCGAACCCGCAACCCGTCCTCGACAACGTGCCCGTCCCGTCAGTCGAGCCTGTCGAGACCCCCGAGCCATCCTCTGCAGTGCGGAAATGTTTTCGATATCCGTTCCGGAATTTACTGACGTATCCTCGCATATCCGTGCGATTCGTGAGAGAATGGGGGTATGGACGACGAGCTGGATAGTGGCTCCACCGCACCGACGGGAACGACTCCCACCGGGTCGAACCTGCACGACTGGAACACTGGCCTGTCCGGTCCAGATCCCCTCACGGCACTGGATGCCCACAGTCTGAGCGGCACCTCCGGCACGAAGGCCGCCGCTGCAGCCGACACTGCGGCCGGCCCCGCGACGGGCTCGTCCCGTCCCGGCCAGACCGGTCGGGGCCCGTCTAAGCCGCGGCCCGAGTGGCGGGATCCGGCCGAGCTGCTGGGGGTGCAGCGCGCGCATACCGGTGCGTTCGGTCAGAAGCTCCAGGCTCTGGATGATGCGGCGCGGACGGTGATGGCGGTGATGGACTCCATTGATGTGAACGCGTTGAGTGACCCGGAGGTGGTCGCGTTGACGCAGATGGTCGAGCGCACCGGTCGGCCGGTGGATGCGGCCCGGGTGGCCACGGCGACTGTGGTGGGTTACCGGTCCCGCACGGGGCTGGGTTCCGAGTCGTTGGCGTGGCGGTTGGGGGCGTCGCACCAGAATGATCTGCTGATCGGGCTGACCGGCACGTCGGTGCCGGAGATGAAACGGCGGGTGAGCCTGGGTGAGAAGGTCGCACCGCGGATGCTGGGCGGCACGGTCCTCGAGCCCGAGTTCCCGTTCGTGGCCGCAGCACTGACCTCCGGGGAGATCGGCATCGACGCGGCCGAGAACATCGTGAAGGGCCTGGCCGACTACAAGGTGCACGGCCGGTTCGATGCAGACCAGTCGCTGGTGGACGGTGGTGAAGCCGAGCTGGTGGAATCGGCGACCGGGTCGGTATTCGGCCGTACCCCCGGCCCCGGCGACACCAACACCGATACCGATACCGACACCGACGGTGCCGGGCCCGCCTGCACGGGACCGATCGCTCGCCTGGGCGACTCGACCGGGTTCACCTTCCCGGCGGACCGGATTCGGGAGATGGCGGCGACGTGGCAGGCGGTGTTGAACCCGGACGGTGCCGCGCCCACCGCGGAGATCCTCGAGGCCAAGTCCACGTTCTCGTTCGGCAAGCTCAGCCAAGGCCTGCACCCGCTGCGCGGTGGGGTGACGCCGGAGCTCAAGGGCATCATGCAAAACCTGTTCAACACCTTTCAGTCCGCGCGCAGCGCCCCCGCGTTCCCGTCCGCGGACGAGCAGCAGCGCATCGAGGCCGGCGAACTCGTTCCCTGCGCGATCCTCGACGAGCGCGAC
>NZ_PPXD01000009.1 GCF_002909375.1 Cryobacterium zongtaii | reverse complement strand
CTGCCACCGCCTCAAACACCAATCCAGCTTCACCACCCGCCAAGGCCCCGGCGGCGCCCTCACCTGGACCACCCCCGCCGGCAAGACCTACACCTCAGCCCCCACCAACACCGACCCCATCACCTACGACCCCGCCGCGTACCTCGCCGGCTACGACGGACGACCAGTCGGCCCCAGCAGCTCGGCGGCCACGCCAGCACACGCGCGAAGCCAGCCCGCGTCCGAGGACCCGCCGCCGTTCTGAGCCGGGTATCCCCGCTAGGGTCGAGGCAGAGCCCGGCACCGGGGGAACGGCGCCGGAGTCCTGCGTCGCGAAGGAGCAGCCATGGTGCGCACACACCCGCCCGTTGTCGTCGGTGTCACGGCGGGCCAGCCCGATGCCGTGGTCCTGGCCGCATCGGAATTCGCCGCCCAATTCGGTGCCGAGCTGATCTGCGCCTCGGTGGACCCGAGTCGCTTCATGCTCGAGGAGCTGCCCGACGGCAGCATGACGAGCGCCTCCTTCGACCCGGACTCGTTTGAGCAGGCGGCCGCCGAGTTCGACCCGGGCCTGCGCGCCCAGATCGAACGGGTGCTGGCCGGCCGCGGGGTCGGCTGGTCGACCCGGGCCCTCGCCGGCGAGCCCGCTAGGGCGCTAGGCCATCTCGCCGGCACCGTGCGGGCCATGATGATCGTCGTCGGGTCCCGGGAACCCACCGTGCGGCACACCCTCCGGTCCTTCTTCACCGGATCGGTGGCCGTGCGCCTCGCCCACGGCCAGCAACGTCCGGTCATCATCATCCCGCTCAACCCGATTCCCTTCGGCACCGAACTACCCTGGGACGAAGAGTAGGGCCGAGCGCCTCACCCTGTGGGCGGAGGCAGGCACTCACCCCGCAGGCGGATGCGGCCACGGCCCCGCATCCCTAGCGTTGACGGTACGCAACGAAAGGGCAGACATGCTCGAGATCAGGGACATCAACAAGCATTACGGCACCCACCAGGTGCTCACCGATGTGAGCTTTAGTGTGGGCGCTGGCCGCATGACCGGCTTCGTCGGCGCCAACGGTGCCGGCAAGACCACGTCGATGCGCATCATTCTGGGGGTGCTCTCGCCGGATTCCGGCAGCGTGCTGCTCGACGGCGTCGCGCTCACCGCCGGTGACCGGCGCCGGTTCGGCTACATGCCGGAGGAACGCGGCCTCTACCCCAAGATGAAGGTCGCCGAACAGCTGGTCTACCTGGCGCGGCTGCACGGCATGAGCACCAGCGCCGCCAAGCGCAACGCCAACGACCTGCTCGAGCGGCTCGGCCTCGGCGAGCGCGCCAACGATCTCGTCGAGGCCCTGTCGCTGGGCAACCAGCAGCGCGCCCAGATCGCCGCAGCGCTCGTGCACGACCCCGAGTTCCTGGTCCTCGACGAACCGTTCTCCGGCCTCGACCCCATCGCCGTCGAGGTGGTTCTCACGGTACTCAAGGAGCGTGCCGCCGCCGGCGCCCCCGTGCTGTTCTCCTCGCACCAGCTCGACCTCGTCGAACGGCTCTGCGACGACCTCGTGATCATCGCCGCCGGCGAAATCCGCGCCAACGGGTCCCGCGAACGCCTGCGCGAGCAGTTCAGCACCCCCAGGTTCGAAATCCACACGGATGCAGACGCCGGCTGGATCCGCGGCGTGTCCGGCATCACCGTGATCGACTTCGACGGCGGCGAAGCCGTCTTCGAAGCCGACTCCGACGCCGCCAGCCAGCAGGTCCTCCGCGAGGCCCTCACCCGCGGCGCCGTGCACTCCTTCGGCCACCTCCGGCCCTCCCTCTCCACCATCTTCAAGGAGGTCGTGCGATGAGCACCGACACCGAACCTGGCACTGGCACTGGCACCGGAACAGAACCCCGCCAGAGCGCCGCAGCCCGCACCACACCCCCCGCGCCCAATTTCTGGGCCAGCGTCTGGCTGGTCGCCACCCGCGAGATCGTCTCGCGCCTGCGCAGCAAGGCCTTCCTGATCTCCACCGGCATCCTGCTGCTGATCGCGGTCGGCTCCGTCGTCGCCGGCGGCATCATGAGCGCCAACCCGTCCACCACCTCGGTGGCTGTGGTCGGCTCGGCCGGATCCGTGGTCGGCGAGGCCGCCGGTCTCACCATGGTCCCCGCCGACGGCGTCGCTGAGGCGGAGGCCCTGGTGCGCGACGGCACCGTCGAAGCCGCCGTGGTGCCTGACGACTCCCTGCTCGGCGTCAGCGTGATCGCCCTTGATTCACCACCGAGCGCGGTCATGAACGCGCTCAGCGTCTCCCCCGCCGTCGAACTGCTCGACCCGGCCGAACAGGGCGGCTTCCTCGTCTACATCGTGGCGCTCGGCTTCGGCCTGGTGTTCTTCATGTCGGCGCTGACCTTCGGCTCCACCATCGCGCAGAGCGTGGTCGAAGAGAAGCAGACCCGGGTCGTCGAGATCCTGATGTCCGCCATCCCCGTGCGCGCCCTGCTGGCGGGCAAGGTGGTGGGCAACTCGATCATGGCGCTGGGTCAGATCGTGGCCATCGCCCTGCTCGTGGGCATCGGCATGGCGGTCACCGGCCAACGGGTGCTGCTGGCCGACCTGGGTCCGGCCATCGGCTGGTTCGCGGTGTTTTTCGCCTTCGGCTTCGTGATGATCGCCGCCCTGTTCGCGGCGACGGCGTCGATGGTGTCCCGCCAGGAAGACGTGGGCTCGACCACCGCACCGGTGACGTACCTCGTGATGATCCCCTACTTCCTGGTGATCTTCTTCAACGACAACCCGCTCGTGATGGCCATCATGTCCTACGTCCCGTTCTCCGCACCGGTCGGGATGCCCGTGCGCATCTTCCTGGGCTCGGCCGAGTGGTGGGAGCCGGTGCTGGCGCTGATCATCCTCGCCGTGACCACGGCCGGAGTGATCATCCTGGGCTCGCGCATCTACCGCAATTCGCTGCTGCGGATGGGCGGCCGCGTCACCATCAAGCAGGCCCTGCGCGGCTGATCGGCGCGAAAGCGCGAATCCGGGCCTGACCCGGGGTGTTGACACGCTGTGCAGGCACACAATCCGTGCGACACCCCGGAGCAGACGCACAGATTCGCCACCCAGGTTTACGCCAAGATGGAGGGGTGACCTCCCTCCATGACCTGCTCTCCCGCGGTTTCGCGTCCGACAACTATTCGGGCATCCACCCGGAGATTCTCGACGCCATCGTGCGGGCCAACGGCGCCCATCAGATCGCCTACGGCGACGACGTCTACACAGCCGAGCTGCAGCGCGTTTTCGCGCGGCACTTCGGTGACGGCGTCGAGGCGTTCCCGGTGTTCAACGGCACCGGCGCCAACGTCACCGGGCTGCAGTCGATGCTGCCGCGCTGGGGAGCGGTGATCTGCGCGAGCACCGCGCACATCAACACCGACGAGGGCGGTGCTCCCGAGCGGGTCGGCGGCCTCAAGCTGCTGCCGATCGAGACGCCGGACGGCAAGCTCACTCCCGCCCTGATCGACCAGGAGGCCTGGGGCTGGGGCGACGAGCACCGCGCCCAGCCGCTCGTGGTGTCGATCACCCAGACCACCGAGCTCGGCACCCTGTACACGCCCGCAGAGGTGCGCGCCATCGCCGACCACGCGCACGCCAATGGCATGCTGCTGCACATGGACGGCGCCCGCATCTCCAACGCCGCGGCCGCCCTCGGGGTGCCGTTCCGGGAGTTCACCAGCGACGCCGGTGTCGACGTGCTCAGCTTCGGCGGCACCAAGAACGGCATGATGCTCGGCGAGTGCATTGTGGTGCTCAACCCCACCTCATCCACCGGGCTCAAGTACCTGCGGAAGCTCAACATGCAGCTGTCCTCGAAGATGCGCTTCATCTCGGCCCAGCTGATCGCCCTGCTTGACAGCGACCTGTGGCTGCGGAACGCCGACCACGCCAACGCCATGGCCGCACGCCTGCGCGGCGCGCTCGAAGAGGGTCTGGCGGATGGCTCGGTGACCGGACTCTCGTTCAGCCAGCCCACCCAGGCCAACGCGATCTTCGCCGTGCTGCCCGCCGGCGTGGCCGACAAGGTGCGCGAGTTCTACAGGTTCTACGACTGGAACCCGGCCACCGGCGAGGTGCGCTGGATGTGCGGCTTCGACACCACCCCCGACGACGTCGACGATTTTGTCGCCGCCCTGAAGAAGGAACTGATCAGCGCATGAACGTCTTCACGAACAAGCCCTGGTTGAGCTCATACGCCGCGGGCGTGCCCAACACGATCACTGATCCCACCGAGACCCTCATCGACATGATCGAGGGCTCCACCCGCCGGTTCGCCGACAAGGTGGCGCTGGACTTCTTCGGCGGCACCATGACCTACGGGCAGCTGGGCGATGAGATCTCTCGCGTGGCGAACGGCCTGCGCCGGCTCGGCGTCAAGCCCGGCGACAGGGTGGCCCTGGTGCTGCCGAACTGCCCGCAGCACATCGTCGCGTTCTACGCCGTGCTGCGGCTCGGCGCGATCGTGGTGGAGCACAACCCGCTCTACACCGAACGTGAGCTGCGCCACCAGTTCGAGGACCACGGCGCCAGCGTCGCCATCGTCTGGGACAAGGTGTACACCACGGTGCGCGGCTTCCCCCGCGACATGGGTCTGCACACCGTCGTGGCCGTCGACGTCACCAAGTCGATGCCGCTGACCACCCGGCTGGCCCTGCGCCTGCCGATCCCCAAGTCCCGCACCGCCCGCGCTGCCCTCACCGTGGCCCAGCCGCTCAAGGACGCCATCGAGTGGAGCGCCCTGGTGGGTTCCCGCCGGCTGCGCACCGCGCATCCGCGCCCGCTGCTCGGCGACACCGCCGTGCTGCAGTACACCAGCGGCACCACCGGCTCGCCCAAGGGCGCCATCCTCACCCACTTCAACCTGCAGGCCAACGCCCAGCAGAGCGAAGCCTGGGTGCCTGGGCTCGAGCGCGGCAACGAGGTCTTCTACGGCGTCCTGCCGATGTTCCACGCCTACGGCCTCACCCTCTGCCTCACCGTCGCGATGTCGATCGGCGCCCGGCTGGTGCTGTTCCCCAAGTTCGACGTGGGCCTGGTGCTCAACGCGGTCAAACGCACCCCTCCCACCTTCCTGCCCGCGGTGCCCCCGATTTACGAGAAGCTCGTGACGGCCGCCAACGCGCAGAAGGTCAGCCTTCGCGGCACCAAGTACGCCATTTCCGGGGCGATGAGCCTGCCCCAGTCCACTGTCCAGCTGTGGGAGGAGGCCACCGGCGGCGTACTCGTCGAGGGGTACGGCATGACCGAGTGTTCGCCGATCGCGGTGGGCAACCCGATGGGCGAGAGCCGGCGCAATGGCACCGTAGGCGTCCCGTTCCCGAGCACCGAGATCCGGGTCGTCGACCCCGCGAACCCCGCGGTCGACCGCGGCTTCGACGAAGAAGGCGAGCTGCTGATCCGTGGCCCGCAGGTGTTCTCCGGCTACTGGGACCGCCCCACCGAAACCGCCCAGACCCTGCTGGCGGATGGCTGGTTGCGCACCGGTGACATCGTCACGGTGTCGCCGGACGGCTTCGTCACCATCGTGGACCGCATCAAGGAACTGATCATCACCGGCGGCTTCAACGTATCGCCCTCCGAGGTGGAGGCCGCCCTGCTCTCGCACCCCGACATTGCCGACGCCGCCGTGGTCGGCCTCAAGAGCGAGCACGGCGGCGAGGATGTCGTGGCCGCCGTGGTGCTGATCGCCGGCGCCACCCTCGACGTGGCCGGCCTGCGGGAGTACTGCCGCACCCGCATCTCTGCCTACAAGGTGCCCCGCCGTATCGTCGAGGTCGACGACCTACCCCGGTCGCTGATCGGCAAGGTGCTGCGCCGCAAGGTGCGCGACAATCTCGAAGCGGCGGCCGAGCACACCGCCTGACCGACGGTATCGGGTCAAATATGCGGGCGCATGGAATAACCGCGCCCGCACCGCGTTGACCAGATTGGGACGATGATGCCCCGCACCAATCGACAGACACGCACCAGAGAAAGCCGGGCATCATGACCCTCATCACCGACACCCACAGCCGCGCCGCGGACACGACGGCTCCGATCCTCCCCGCGATGGCCGAGCGCTGGAGCCCGCGCGGCTTCGACCCGACCGCCGTCATCGACGAGGACACCCTCACCACCGTGCTCGAGGCCGCCCGCTGGGCGCCATCCGGCAACAACAACCAGCCGGCCCGGTTCATCGTCGCACGCCGCGGTTCCGAGAGCTTCGCCAAGATCCACGCGAACCTGATGGGCTTCAACCAGGCCTGGGCCGACAAGGCGTCGGTGCTGATCCTCAACATCGCCGAAGGTGACAACCCCTGGGCGCAGTACGACCTCGGCCAGGCCGTCGCTCACCTCACCATCCAGGCCCAGCACGAGGGCCTGTTCAGCCACCAGCTGGGCGGTATCGACCGCAAGGCGCTGGCAAGTGCGTTCCGTCTCAAGGAGAACCAGGACGCCGTCACCGTGACCGTGCTGGGTGTGCTCGGCGACGCCGACGCGCTCAGCCCCGAACTGCTCGAACGCGAGATCGCGCCGCGCACCCGCAAGCCGCTGACCGAGATCCTGCTGGTCAACGACTAAGCCCCTGAACCAAAGAACGCCCCTCCGCTCGGCGAGCAGAGGGGCGTTCGCGGTTCGCGACGGGGCTACGGGCGCAGCAGCACCTTGATGGCGCGGCGCTCGTCCATGGCGGCGTAGGCCAGCGCCACTTCGGACAGCGGCAGCTGCAGGTCGAAGACCCGGCCGGGGTTGATCGCTCCGCTGAGCACCTCGGGCAGCAGCTCCTCAACGTATCCGCGCACGGATGCGACGCCGCCGTTCACGCCCACGTTGCGGCCGAAGAGGGCCTTGATCGGCAGCTCGGCGCCGCCGTTGGGCACGCCGACGTAGCCGACCATGCCGCCGGGCCGGGTCGAGCGGATCGCCTGGTCCATCGACTCCTCGGTGCCAACGCACTCGAGCACGCAGTCGGCGCCGACACCGTCGAACATCTCCAGGATGCTCTCGACACCCGCGTCGCCCCGCTCCTCGACGATGTCGGTGGCACCGAATTCGCGGGCGACGGCCTGCCGGTCGGCGTGACGGGACATGGCCACGATGCGGGACGCGCCCAGGCGCTTGGCGGCGATGATCGCGCAGAGGCCCACGGCCCCGTCGCCGACCACGACGACGGTGCTGCCGACGGTGACGCCGGCCGAGACGGCAGCGTGGTGGCCGGTGCCCATCACATCGGCGAGGGTGAGCAGGCCAGGGACCTGGTCATCCGTGGGCTGTACGGGGGTGGCGACAAGCGAACCGTCGGCGTGCGGAACCCGCACCCGTTCGCCCTGGGCGCCGTCGGCGAAGCCGCCGAGCTGGTCGTCCGAGCCCCACCAGCCGCCGTTGAGGCAGGAGGTGCTGACGCCGTTCCGGCAGTTGACGCAGGTGTTGTCGCAGTCGTAGAACGGGGCGATGACGAAGTCGCCGACCTTGATGGTGGTGACGTCAGGACCGATCTCGTCGACGATGCCGACGAACTCGTGGCCGATCCGGTGCGGCTCGTCGGTGGCGGTCACGCCGCGGTACGGCCAGAGGTCTGACCCGCAGACGCAGGCCGCCACCACCCGCACGATGGCGTCACCGCCGGTGGACAGGACGGGGTTGGGAACTTCATCGAGTCGGACATCCCGCTCGCCGTAAATAACTGTTGCACGCATCCGAAAAGCCTAACCCTCAGCCCGCGAACCGTGAGTTTTGCCCCAGGAACCGCCAGATTCCGGTGCTTAACTCACGGTTCGCGGGAGGCGGGAACAGGTTCGAGGACCACAACGGCAGTTTCGGTCGGGCGGCGGCGGGCCAAACCGTCGAGGTCCTTGTCCACCGTCCGCCAGCGGTCCCACAGCCGGGAACGTTCCCCTCCGGTCGCGGCGCGCGCGACGACGTGGCGGGTCCCATCGGCGAGCTGGACCTCGCAGCGCGGCTGCGCCTGCAGGTTCAGCCACCACGCGGGCTCGGCTTCGCCCCAGCCGTTCATCGCCAGGGTCACCAGGTTCGGGCCGTCCTCCAGATAGCCCACGATCACGGACCGTTCCTGACCGCTGCGGCGCCCGGTCGTGGTCAGCCGCAGCGCACCCCACCGCTGGGGCCGCGCACGCCACAGTCCACGTCGTCCACCGGTCAGGCGGAACAGGGCCCTGTGCACTTTCCAGGCCAGCACGACGAACCAGCGCGGCGGCAGCCACGGGGTCCGCTCTCCGGTCTCGCTACCGCGGCCGGGGGTCGTCATGACGATCGTTTCCTCTCGGTTGCTCGGTCGGAACGGATCCGTTCAGCGCGACTGTACAACCGTTCCGCCCGCTCGCCTCGGCTTTGCCCCCAGTAGTCTGTGAACACTGCGCCGCGCGCACCGGGGGGAGGAGACGCATCGTGAGTATGGGGAACGTCTCGGTGTCGAGCACGGCTCGGCGACGTATCCGCACGTTCTCGGTGTGGGTCTGGGCCTGGGGCGCCGTGGTTCTCTTTATCGGCGCACTCAACACCTACGCCGACGTCGGGATCGGCGACGAGGGCTTCGCGATCCTCGGCGACGGGGAGAACCCGTGGGACGTCGAGGATCCGCCGGTTTTCGAACCAGACGGCACCACCTATTCGGGCGAGGGCAGCGGCCTGATCCGCATTCCCCTCGAGGACCACGCTCAAGACCCCTACATCGTGCGGCTCGTCTCTGGCGACTATCTCGACCTCTACGCCACCAGGGTCGAGGATCTCAACCAGCCCGCCGATGACCGCGGCTACCCGGAGAACATCGGGTACTTCTACGACCCCGACGATGAAGCACTCGTCCTCCCGCCCGACGGCGACCTCGAACTGTGGGTGCGTACCGACGACCCGTGGGAGCTCACCCTGCAAAAGGCGGAGGTCGACGAGATCACCGACGGGTTCGCCAGCGGCGAGGGCAACGACTTCCTCGTCTACCGCGGCGACGCGGTCAGCGCACGCTTCCAGCACAAGGGCGAGGGAATCTTCTACGTGACCATCCAGACCATCGGGGAGCGGTCAGACCGACCCATCATCGAGTCCGGCGACGTCGATCAACGCCTGTCCTGGGACCCCACCGACGCCGTTTACATCTCCATCGAGGCCGACGACGGCCGGGGTGCCTGGTCGGTCGACATCGACGAACTGGCGCTGGATGCCCCGACAGTTGTCGAACCGGACCCCGCCGAAACCCCGAGAGGAACACCATGAGTTTCGCCGAGACGCTCGACCAGGCCTTCAAGGCCCGCCTGCCGCTGTTGTACATCGAAACCAGCGAGGAGGTGCGCGCCCTCGAAGAGGTCACCCGCGCCGCCCAGGCGCTACGGCGCCCCCGCGAGGTGTGGACCTGGACGAGCGCAACCGGGCTGATCGGTCCCGACGGCAAGGGCATCAACAACACGACCACTCCCGCCCGGGCGCTCGATCACATCGTCGGCATCTCCGAGAACGCCGTCTTCGTGTTCTGCGACCTGCACGCCTACTTCGGCACCGAGCAACGCCCCGGCGACCCCGTCATCATCCGCAAGGTGCGCGAGACCGTTCTCGAACTGCGCCACGCGGATGCCGCCCGCGCGCTGGTCGTGACGGCTCCGGTTCGGTGCATCCCACCCGAGCTGGACAAGCTCGCCCACCTGCTCGAGTTCCCGCTGCCGAACACCACCGAACTGCGCTCGATGCTCGACACCATGATCGAGAACAACGCGTCGGGCAGCGGCCGGATCAAGGTGCAGGCCGACGAAAAGACCCTCGAGGCCCTGGTGCAGGCCGCCCGCGGCCTGACCATGTCCGAGGCCGAGAACGCGTTCGCCCGTGCGATGGTCGACGACGGCCGGCTCACCTCGAGCGACATCACCGTCGTGCTCGACGAGAAACGCCAGATCGTCAGCAAGTCCGGCCTGCTCGACTTCGTCACCAAAGCCCTCGACCTCGACTCCGTCGGCGGTCTGAACAACCTCAAGCGGTGGTTGTCCAGGCGCGACGGCTCCTGGCTGGCCGAGGCCGAGGAGTTCGGCCTGCCGGCCCCGAAGGGAGTCCTCATCACCGGCGTTCCCGGCTGTGGAAAGTCGCTGACCGCGAAGGCGATGGCGGCGTCGTGGGGGCTGCCGCTGCTCCGGCTCGACATCGGCCGGATCTTCTCCGGACTCGTCGGCTCCTCGGAGCAGAACCTCCGCACCGCACTCGCCACCGCCGAGGCCGTGGCCCCGTGCATCCTCTGGGTCGATGAGATCGAGAAGGGCTTCTCCAACACCACGGGCACCGGAGACTCCGGCACCACCGCGCGCGTGTTCGGGTACTTCCTCACCTGGATGCAGGAGAAGCAGCATCCGGTGTTCGTCGTCGCCACGGCCAACAACATCGACTCGCTGCCGCCGGAGTTCATGCGCAAGGGCCGGTTCGACGAGATCTTCTTCGTCGACCTGCCCACCGCCGTCGAGCGGCGCGCCATCTGGAGCATCCAGCTCGCCTCCAACGCCACCGCCGGCAACGGGCTCGCGGCCATCGGCGCATCCGACGTGGAGAAGCTCGTCGACGACAGCGACAACTACTCCGGCGCCGAGATCGAGCAGGCCGTCATCGTGGCGCTCTACGAGGCCTTCGCCGAACGCCGGCCGGCGACCCTGCACGATCTCACCGAGGCGATCACCAATATGATCCCGCTCGCCGTCACCCAGGCCGAGGAGGTGCAGGCCATCCGCGCCTGGGCCGAGGTCCGCGCCGTGCGGGCGACCGGCAGCGAAGACATCGACCCCCACGAAGACGCGCTGGTCGGCGCCGGCGACACCACCGGTGCGGGGCTTTCCAGCCGCCGCGGCGGACGCACCGTTGACTTCTAAGGACACCCCATGACAGACAAGCAGCTCATCGTGCAGGTCCGGCCCGACGGTACCGTGCACGCCGAAACCCTCGGCATGTTCGGCAACGAGTGCCTGGACTACATCATCGTGCTCGAGAACATGCTCGAGGCCGAGACGACATCGTCGTCATTCACGGACGCGTACGCGCAGGTCGCCGCGGAGCAGGAGACGACGGCAGAGAACTGGGACGGCGCCAGATGACCCTGCTCTTGGGCATTGTCGAGCCGATCGCCAAGCCGGGCACCGACCTGCGCTGGTCGCGCTTCCTGGCCGCGACGACCGCCGAAGGCCCCGGCCTGCGCTCGGCACTGTGGGTGCAGGGCTGCAGTGTGCACTGCCCCGGCTGCTTCAACCCGCAGCTCTGGGCCGAGATCGGCGGCACGGTCGAGAACACGGCGCAGCTCGCCGAGCGTTTTGCAGCGGATGCGGTCAGCGCCGGCGTCGAAGGAATCACCCTTCTCGGCGGTGAACCCTTCGATCAGGCCGCCGCACTCGCGTCGATTGCGGAAGCCTTCCGCACAGCCGGGCTGACCGTGATGACCTTCTCCGGTTACCCGCTCGACCTGCTCACCGGCTGGTCGGTGACCCGGCCGGACATCGCCCGGCTGCTCGACGCCACCGACCTGCTCATCGACGGACCGTACCTGCGTGACCGGCCCGATGCCGGGCGCCCCTGGCTCGGGTCGACCAATCAGGGCATCCGTGCGCTCACCCCGGCCTACGCCGCCGAGGTCGCCCGGATCGAACTGGAGGGCGGGCTCGACCGGCTCGAAATCCGCATCCACCCCGACGGCCGGATCGACGTGAACGGTTGGGCCGACGACGCGGCGCTCGAAGAACTCCTGCATGACCTCGGTCCCCGACTGGACCGGCCCGCAACGAAAGCGAGACGCGCATGAGTGTCACCCTGATCCTCCTCCCCCTCGCCCTGGCCGCGGCCGCCGCTGCCGGCGGTGTCGGCGCGATCGGCGCTGCCGTGACGGCGAAGGGCACGGACGGCGCCGGATCTCGGCCCGCGATCCGGGTACGCACCCGGATGAAGGACAGCACGCTGCTCGCCGACGCTCTGACGAACCTCGGCGCCACTGCCATCGACGCGTCACGCTCGCGTGTCACCGCCGAGATCGACGGCGTCTCGCTGACCATGACCCTCACCGAGGATTCGGTCTGGGAGGCTCATGTGGAGGGCTTGGACGGCCGGGACGTCACCGTCGCGAGTGCCACCGGACTTCTGCAGCAGCTCGACACCGAATATGCCGCGATGGTGCAACAGGCCGTCGCGGCGAAGATTCGCGCTCGAGCGGCTGGTTCGGGCTTTGAGCTCGTCTCGGAGACCCGGGAGGCGGATGACACCGTGACCATGGTGCTCAACGTCCGCGCGGGAGCGTAACGAACCGATGACGAACGCCCCCAGTCGCACGCGCGGCGCACCGGTGACGGCCACCGCGACGGGACCGTCGATCTACTGGCGCCTCGGCGCCAGCTCGTGGTTGCTGCTCCTGCTGGTCGGCGGCGGCGCACTGGCGTGGCTCGCCTTCGGGCTGCTGGCCATAGTGGCCCGGCGCCGGTCCTGGGGGATCATTGCCGGTGTGTACGGGGTGGCCGCGATCATCGTGCTGATTCCAGAGGATCCCGCGGGTGAGATCGCCCAAGGCTCGCTGTACCTCGTGGTCTTGCTGCACGGCTTGATCATCAACCAGGGCTGGCTTCTGCTCCTCTGGGAGCGGAACGAAAACGGCCTCACGATATTCGGCAACCCCCGCGGCGGAGCGGCGCGGCGCGCACCGACGCGCAGGCCGCAGCGTGCAGCGGCGCTGCCGAAGGAGGCGGAACGGCTCCTGGGCGGCGGCGGCACATCGAGGTCGGACTACCTCGACGATTCCGCTGCCGCGCCGGCGGCGCCGCGCCGGCGCCGGTCCACACGTGCCCAGCGCCGTGCGGAGGAAGACGCGGCCGCGCGCGGCGCCGCCTCGACCCCGGCTCCGGCATCCGCTGCGCCCGCACCCGCGGCCGAGCTCGTCGACGTGAACACGGCGAACCAGCGCACGCTCGCGAAGCTCGCCGGGATGGACCGCGGGTCGGCCAAGGCGGCGGTCGCCGAGCGCACCAAGCGCGGCGGCTTCGCCTCCCTCGAGGCCTTCGCCGCCACAGCCGGACTCCAGCCGCACGAGCTCGTGCGCCTGGGCAGCGAGGCGTTCTGCTCACCACGCCCCCGCGCCAAGCGCAGCTTCGGCCGCCGAGTCGACTACTGACCGCCGAGCCAGTCCGCGGCACGATTCAGACACGACACACACGCACGTCACTGGGTCTCGACAAGCTCGACCGACGACGGGGCAGGTTAGGGCTTGCCGCCGACCTGCGGGTAGGACGCGGCGAGCACCCCGGCCAGGTAGGCCACGATCGCGCCAGGGCCGCTTTTCGGCGCTGCAGCCTCGATCTCTGCGTTGTAGTTGGTGTTGGTGTTCACGTCGTAGGTCACCACCCGGGCGTCGGCGGTTTCGATGAACTCGATCCCGGCGATCTCGATGCCCTCTGTGCGCAGGAAGTCCCGGTACCGGTCGATGATCGGGTGCTCGAACCCCTCCCGCAGCGCGAAGATCTGCTGCCCGGCCTCCGGCATGATGGTGGCCCCGGGCGGCAGCAGCAACGCACCGGTGGTCGGGTCGATGGCGCAGGCATCCGCGGGGCAGAGCTGGTAGCCGCCGCGGGCGGTGTCGGCGGTGATCGCGTAGATGAACTCGTCGCCCACGATCTCGACCCGGGTGACCTCGGCGTGCGCTGACACCACGAACTCCTGCAGCAGCGAGATGCCGTCCTCGGGTTCCGCGTACTCGCCGGCCGCAATCGCCGCCGCCAACTCGGCGGCGCTGTCGAACTTCTGCACGCCCAGGCCCTTGCCGCCCTGGTTGTGCTTGGTGATGAACGGAGTGGGGAAGTCCGCTGCCGCTTCGGCGAGCCGGTGCGTGCCGACGACCACGCGGGTGCGTGGCACGTCGAAGCCCTGCGCGCGCAGCCGGGTGAGCTGATCGACCTTGCTCACCTCGAGTTCGATGGTGCGGCGGCCGTTCACGGTGCGGGCGCCGTACGCCTCCAGCCAGTTCAGTACGCTGCGGGTGTAGTCCTTCGACATGCCGTGCCCGCGGGTGTGCGCCGACGCGCTGATCCGCGACCAGAAGATGCCGGCCGGCGGCGCCTCGTCGAGGTCGAGCACACCGTCGACGAGCAGCCATTCCCGGTACGGCACCCCGGCCGCCTCGAACGCGGCCTGGAACGGTCCGAACCAGTCCGGGTTCTCGTGCAGCACGTGGACGACGGGGGTGGCGGGGAGAAGGCTCATGAGACGAGCCTTCCACGTCACGACGGTCCCCGCACGCTGACACATGGCGTAAAGGTCCCTCCACCCTCCCCGCCCGGTTACTAGGGTCAGAAAACGGCCCATGCACGCTCGATGCGAAAGTACCCGATGACTCACTCACGTTTCGACGAGATCACTCGTGACGAGCTCAGCCGTGCCAGCAGCCGCAAGTGGAGCCTGCACCCGGGCACCATCGGCGCCTGGGTGGCCGAGATGGACTTCGGCACGGCGCCCGCGGTGTCCGCCGCCCTGCACCGAGCCGTCAACGCCGGCGAGCTGGGCTATCTCGCTCCCACCACGACGCGGCTGATGGCCGAGGCCACCGCGGACTGGCTCCGGCAGGATTCCGGCTGGGTCGTGCCCCCGGAGAACATCCACCCGGTGTCCGACGTGATGTCGGCCTTCGACGTGACAGTGCGCCGGTTCTCGCCGGACGGCAGCGGCGTCATCGTCCCCACCCCGTCGTACATGCCGTTCCTCAGCTTCACGCCCACCCTGGGCCGGAAGATCTTCGAGGTTCCCGGCCACACCGTCGACGGTCGCTGGAGTCACGACCTGGCCGGCATCGACCGGGCGTTCCATGCCGGCGCCCGCACCCTCGTGCTCTGCAACCCGCACAATCCCACCGGCGTGGCCCTGACCCTGGCGGAGCTCGAAGCCATCGCCGACGTCGTCGAGCGGCACAACGGCCGGGTCTTCGCCGACGAGATCCACGCGCCGCTCCGCTACGGCAATACCCCGCACATCCCGTACGCGTCGATCTCCCGCGAGACGGCCCGGCACACCATCACGGCCACCTCGGCCTCCAAAGCCTGGAACCTGCCCGGCCTCAAGACCGCGCAGTTCATCACCTCGAACCCGGCCGACGAAGAGGTCTACCAGGTCTACGGCTTCAGCGTGGTGCACGGTGCGTCGACGCCGGGGGTCATCGCCGCCACCGCCGCGTACGCCGACGGCAGAGACTGGTTGGCCGAGGTGATCACCTATCTCGACGGCAACCGCACGGCCCTGCGGGACCTGCTCGACGAGCACCTGCCCGAGGTGCGGTACTCGCTGCCGGACGCCACCTACATAGCCTGGCTGGACTGTTCGGCGTTGGGTCTCGAGGGGTCCATCGCCGACTTCTTCCGCACCGAGGCCGGGGTCACGCTCACCGACGGGGCCCTGTGCGGCACCGGGTACGCCAACCATGCCCGTCTGATCTTCGCCATGCCCCGCCCCCTTCTCGAGCAGGCGGTGCGGCAGATGGCCGTCGCCGTGCACCGACTGAAAGTGACCCTGTGACCCTCGACGCCACCACAGACTGTCCGTCCCAGCCCGAGTACGACTGGGAGGGCTACGCCTTCGACACCCGCCAGGTGCACGCCGGCGAGTACGACGACCTCACCAGCGGCGCCCGCATCTCGCCCATCAACATGACCGCGGGGTTCAGGTTCGACTCCTTCACGGATGCCAAGGCCCGCTTCGCCGGCGAGGCCGACGGTCTCATCTACTCCCGGCAGCGCAACCCCTCCGGCGGGGTCGCGGAGCGAAGGATCGCCTCGCTCGAGGGCGGCACCGAGGCCATCGTGGTGGCCTCCGGCCAGGCCGCGATCACCGCGGCGCTGCTGTCGATCGCGCAGTCCGGTGATCACATAGTCTCCACAGCGAGCATCTACAGCGGCACCCGCATCCTCTTCGGGCGCAGCTTCGCCCGGTTCGGGGTCACGGTCGACTACGTCTGGGACGAATTCGACGACGACGAGTGGGACCGTGTCATCCGGCCTAACACCAAGGCCATCTTCAGCGAGACCATCCCCAACCCGAAGAACGACATCGTCGACATCGGCCGGGTCGCCGCGGTCGCACAACGGCACGGCATCCCGTTCGTGGTCGACAACACGATAGCGTCGCCGTTCCTGATCCGGCCGTTCGAGCACGGCGCAGACGTCGTGGTGCACTCGTCGACCAAGTTCCTCAGCGGACACGGCGCGGCGATCTCCGGCACCATCGTCGACGGCGGCAGCTTCGACTGGGCCGCCGCCGACCGGGAGTACCCGCTGATCACGAAGTCCGCGGCGGGCCTGCCGTCCATCGCCGAGAAGTTCGGGCGCACGGCCTATGCGCGAGCAACCCGCGAAGCCGTCGTCAACGACATCGGCCCGGCGCTGAGCCCGTTCAACTCGTTCCTGCTGCACCAGGGCATCGAGACGCTGTCGCTGCGGATGGAACGGCACCTGTCGAATTCGCTGGCCATCGCGGCCTGGCTGGCCGAGCATCCGGGTGTGCAGAGCGTCGACTACGCCGGCCTGCCCGGCAATCCGGCTTTCGACCTCGCCCAGCGGCTCTACGGCGGCCGGAGCGGCTCGGTGTTCTCGTTCACCGTGCGGGGCGGCGAAGCAGGGGCGGGCCGGTTCCTCGACCGGCTGCGGGTGATCAGCCACATGACCAACATCGGCGACACCCGGTCGATGGCGTTGCACCCCGCCACGTCGACGCACGCCTCGTTCAGTCAGGAGTTGCGCCAGCGTTTGGGCATCGGCCCCGGCCTGATCCGCCTCTCGGTGGGTATCGAAGCCGTGGCCGACCTCATCGCCGACCTGGACCGCGCGCTCAGCTGACCAGCGGCAGGCGCACCGTGAAAGTGCTGCCCTCGCCGAGCACACTGGAGACCTGCACGGTGCCCTGGTGGGCGTGCACCACGGCCCGCACGATCGCCAGGCCCAGGCCCATGCCGGGGATGGCCAGTTCGGTGGAGTTGCGGGCCCGGAAGAACCTGTCGAAGACCTGTCGCTGATCCTCGGCGCTGAGGCCGATGCCGTCGTCGGCGACCCGCACCACCGCATGCGTCTCGTCGTGGTCGACGCTGAGCGAGACCGAGCCCCTGGCCGTGAGAACTTGATGGCGTTGGCGAGCAGGTTGTCGATGGCCTGCTCGATCGCCAGCGGGTCCACCCTGGCGATCACCGCGGCGTTGTCGTGGGCGCTGATGGTGATGCCGGCGCTCTGCGCGCGCTGCCGGGCGGTGCCCAGGCTGGAGCGCAGGATCCCGCCGAGGTCGCAGTCGACCAGGTGAATCGGCGGCTGGCCTTCGGTGGCGCTGAGCAGTTGCGCGATCACCGAGAGCAGCCGCTCGGCGTTGCGCTCGATCACGCTCACCTCCATGGTGATGCCGAGCTTCTCGGCGTCGATCAGGCCCAGGTAGCCGATGATCGAGGTCAGCGGGGTGCGCAGCTCGTGCGACACCGTGGCGAGAAAGCCGTCCCGCACGGCGATCGCCTCCACCAGCGGGGTCACGTCGGTGGCCACCACGACGGTGCCGAGCGGATACCCTGACTCACGTTCGACCACACCGGAGGACGCGATGATGGCGCTCTGGTCGTCGTCACCGCCGACCCAGTACACCCGGCCGGCGACGAGGTCCCCGCGCATGGCCCTGGCGGCGATCTGATCGTCGAGGGCGACCAGGGTGGTGCGGTCCACGTCGAAGACGAGCGACGCATCCCGGCCGTAGGAGCCGGTGGCCGAGTCGGTGCGCAGGGCGAGGGCGCGGGCGGCGGCGTTGCTCAGGATCACCTCGCCCTGCGGGTTGTAGAGCTCGATGCCGGCATCCACGGTCTCCATCACCGCTTCGAAAGTGGCCTGCCGGTCGGTTGCCTCGAGCAGGGCTGTGCGCAGCTCGCCGGACACCGCCACCAGCTCGCGTTGCTGAGCCCGCAGAGCGTTGGCGGCGATGCGGGCGGCGACGGCGATGAACGCGGTGATGATGGGCAGGAGCAGCACCGCTCCCCAGCCGACAGCGTCGGTGGGAAAGCCACCGGCCTGCACCAACGGAAGGCCGCTCACGAACACCGCCCCGACCAGGGCCAGGCCCAGCGCCCACCAGGCGAAGCCGTAAGCCAGCCAGAGCACGGGCAACACTATGAGCATCCCCACGGCGGGGAAGGTGTCGCGCACCCCGTCACGGAGGAACGCGACCACCACGACGTCGAGCAACGGAACCATGACCAGCCACTCGTGCCCGAACCGCGGCCAGGGCACCAACAGGCCCAGCAGGGTGGCGACGACGGCCAGGCCCAGGCCCACCTGGAAACCCGTTTCGAGAAGGGCCTCCGGCCGACCGGCCAGCACGAAGCCCAGGAGCACCGCCACACCGGCCAGAAACGGCGCCTGGGCCAAGGGAAACTCGCGGATACTCGGCGGCCGAACCATCGGCACGAGACCACCCATTGCCTGCGTCACTCGACGATCCTCACGTTCGCGAGGCGTCTTAGGCTCAGTTGCCAGCCCTCCCCTGAATTCAAGCAGGTTGACAGGCTGAATTAGCCGTGTTCGGGGACCAATTCTGCCCGGGTTTCAGGCGTGCCCGATCGGGGCCACGGCCACGGTCAGCGAGTCGCCGTCCTCGGCGAGGTCGACCAGAACCGTCTCACCGTCACGGATGCTGCCATTCAGCAGCGCCGTGGCCAGCCTGTCGTCGATCTCGGTCTGCATCAGCCGCCGCAACGGCCGGGCCCCGTAGATCGGGTCGTAGCCGCGTTCGGCCAGCCAGGAGCGGGCATCCGGGGTCACGGCCAGCTCGAGCCGGCGTTCGCCCAGGCGGCGCTGCAGCCTGTCGACGTAGAGCTCCACGATCTGGGCGAGGTCGTCGGTGGAGAGCGACGAGAACACCACGATGTCGTCGAGCCGGTTCACGAATTCGGGCTTGAAGGCCTGCCGCACCATCTGCTGCACGGCCTCTTCCTTCTCTTCGGTGCTGAGGCTGGGGTCGACCAGGTACTGCGAGCCGAGGTTGGAGGTGAGCACCAGGATGGTGTTGCGGAAGTCGACCGTACGGCCCTGGCCGTCCGTGAGCCGGCCGTCGTCGAGCACCTGCAGCAGCACGTCGAACACTTCGGGATGCGCCTTCTCCACCTCGTCGAAAAGAATGACCGAATAGGGCCGACGCCGCACGGCTTCGGTGAGCTGGCCGCCCTGTTCGTACCCGATGTACCCGGGAGGGGCGCCGACCAGTCGGGAGACGGAGAACTTCTCGCCGTACTCGCTCATGTCGATGCGCACCATGGCCTTCTCGTCGTCGAAGAGGAACTCGGCGAGCGCCTTGGCCAGCTCGGTCTTGCCCACGCCGGTGGGCCCGAGGAACAGGAACGAGCCGGTGGGCCGGTCGGGGTCGGAGATGCCGGCGCGTGACCGGCGCACCGCATCGGCCACGGCCCGCACGGCCCGCTTCTGGCCGATCAGCCGGTGGCCGAGTTCCCCCTCGAGGTTGAGCAGCTTGTCGGTCTCGCCCTGCAGTAACCGGCCCACCGGGATACCGGTCCAGGCGGCGACCACCGCGGCAATGTCCTCCGCCGTGACCTGATCGCCGACCATCCGGGCGCCCTCCTGCTCGGTCTGCTCGGCCTCGGCGAGCTCACGCTCGATCACGGGGATATCGCCGTAGAGCAGCCGGGAGGCCTTTTCCAGGTCGCCGCGACGTTCGGCCAGCTCGGCCTGGCTGCGGGCGCTCACCAGGCGCTTCCTCAGATCGCCGACCCGGTTGAGTGATGCACGTTCCTTCTGCCAACGTTCCTGCAATTCGCCGAGCTTGACCTGGCGCTCGGCCAGATCGCCGCGTAGCTTCTCCAGGCGCGCCTTGGAGGCGTCGTCCTTCTCCTTCTTGAGCGCCATTTCCTCGAGCTTGAGCCGGTCCACGCTGCGGCGCAGCTCGTCGATCTCCACCGGTGAGGAGTCGATCTCCATCCGCAGCCGGCTGGCGGCCTCGTCGATCAGGTCGATGGCCTTATCGGGCAACTGCCTCGCGGTGATGTACCGGTTCGAGAGGGATGCCGCGGCGACGAGCGCGGCATCCGCGATCGAAACTTTGTGGTGCGCCTCGTAACGCTCCTTGAGACCGCGGAGGATGGCGACGGTGTCCTCGACGCTCGGTTCGTCCACCATCACCGGCTGGAACCGACGCTCGAGCGCGGCATCCTTTTCGATGAATTCGCGGTATTCGTTCAGGGTGGTGGCGCCGATCAGGCGCAGTTCACCGCGGGCGAGCATGGGCTTGAGCATGTTCGATGCCGCCACCGAGCCCTCGCCACCGCCGGCGCCCATCAGGGTGTGCAGCTCGTCGACGAAGGTGATGATCTGGCCGTCGGCGTCGTTGATCTCCTTGAGCACGGCCTTCAGGCGTTCCTCGAACTCGCCGCGGTACTTGGCGCCGGCCACCAGCGCGGCCAGGTCGAGCGACACCAGCTGCTTGTCCTTGAGCGAGTCGGCCACGTCACCGGCGACGATGCGCTGGGCCAGGCCCTCCACCACGGCGGTCTTGCCCACGCCGGGTTCGCCGATCAGCACTGGATTGTTCTTGGTGCGCCTGGTGAGCACCTGGCTCACCCGGCGAATCTCAGCGTCACGGCCGATCACGGGGTCGAGCTTGCCGCTCCGGGCAATGTCGGTGAGGTTCACGCCGTACTGTTCCAGCGCGGTCTTCTGCTTCTCGTCGGTGCCGGGGGCGCCCTGCATGTTGGCCATCAAAAATCATCCTCCGCGAATACTTGAGTGGACTCGGCTCAAGTTTAGACTGGAGGTGGCGGATGCGCTACCAGGGCACCTCCTTCGTGGTGGCCGGCGGCTTTCGGGCCGCGTGGAGGGCGAGGAAGTCGCGCACGTCGCCGGCCTCGGCGTCGTCGATTCCGTGGGCGAGGCCCGGGTAAATGCGTTCGACCAGGGTGGAGTGCCGCGGCAGGAAGGCGCTGGTGCGCGTGATCGCGGCCTCAGCGATGACCCGGTCCTCGGCGCCGCGACCCCAGAAGACGGCCGGGCGCGTCTCGGCGAGGGTCGCGTCGCCGGGCTGCTCTGCAGCCAGAACGAAGCCGCCGAGCACGACGGGGGCGAGCACTCGCTCGGGCCGGGTGCGCAGCAGCTGGCTGGCCATCAGGCCGCCCTGCGAGAAGCCGATCGGGATCACCCGGGTGCCGGGAGCCAGGTTCGCATCGACCCAGGCCCAGATCGTCTCGGTGGCCTCGGCGACAGGCCGGGCGTCGGGGTTTCCGGGCGTGGTGATCGGGAACCAGGCCGCGCCGCCGGTGCCGAGTTCGAGCGGCGCGCGCAGCGACGCCCACGGCAGGGCGAGCCCGAACGCCGGGATCAGGCCGGTCAGGTCGTGTTCGTTCGAACCATAGCCGTGCAGGAGCAGCGCGACCGCGGGTTCGGTGGTGCCGTCGGCCGGCCAGGCGGACGAGCGCACATCCCGCAGCTGCGGGGTCATCGGGCGATCAGCTCGTCGGTGGTGAGGTCGGGCAGCGCCATGGTGACCTGGGTGCCCCACGGGTCGGCGACCGTCACGGAGCGGCCGTCTCCGGCGAACGGAATCGACCGGGCGGTGAGGCGGGCGGTGAGGGAGTGCAGGTCAGCGATGGCGGGCACCGTCACGGCCACGTCACCGAGGCCGAGGCTCGCCGCGCGGGGGCCCGAGCCACGGCTGTTCCAGGTGTTCATGGCGATGTGGTGGTGGTAGCCACCCGCGGAGGCGAAGAGCGCGCCCGGGTAGCTGCCCTGGGTGGCCTCGAAGCCGAGCGCGTCGACGTAGAACGCCCGCGCCGTCTGGATGTCGCCGACCTGCAGGTGCACGTGCCCGACCGCGCCGGGCAGGGCGGAGCCGGCATCGACGATCGCCTGATCGAGGTGACCCTGCAGGTAGGCGTTGGGGTCGAGGTACTCGGTGGCCATCCGGATCTGTTCGCCGTCGTGGATCCAGGTGCTGCGGTCCCGGTCGGTGTAGAGCTCGACGCCGTTGCCCTCCGGGTCGGTGAAGTAGAACGCCTCGCTCACGAGGTGGTCGTTGGAGCCGATGAAGATGCTGCGCGGGTCCTGCGCAGCGCGGTAGACCGTCGCCGCGAGGCTGCCCGGGGTCTCGAAGAGGAACGCGGTGTGGAACAGGCCGGCCTGGCGCGGGTCGACGCCGGGCAGGTCCGGGGTGTGGATGAGCCGCACCAGCGGCGTCGTTCCCCGGCCGAGCACACGGTGCACCTCACGATTGCGACTGCGCTCCTCGAGGGGTTCCATCGCAAAGGCCCGGGAGTAGTAGTCAGACATGGTCTCGAGGTCACCGACCCGCAGGGTTACCGCCCCCATTGACGTGTCGGCGTCGAGGATCTGCTCGCGTGCTGTGTCGCTCATGATTGGCTCCCGGTCTCGCTACGAAATGCTTGTAGCTACAACCATACAACACGTTCCTCGGCGATCAGACCGGACTGGTCAGCTGGATGAGATTGCCACAGGTGTCGTCCAGCATGGCCACGACCACTGGGCCCATCGGCGTGGCCGGCTGGGTGATTCTCACACCCTTCGCTTCCAGCTCACGAACGGTGGCGGCCACATCGTCAACGGCGAACGAGGTGGCCGGGATGCCGTCCTCGACCAGCGCCCGCTGGTACGCCTGCGCCGCCGGGTGCACGTCCGGCTCCAACAGCAGCTCGACGCCGTCGGGCTCGCCCGGGCCGACCACGGTGAGCCAGCGGTGTTCGCCCACCGGCACATCCGTCTTCGGCAGGAAGCCGAGCTTGTCGGTGTAGAAGGCCAGGGCCTTCGCCTGGTCGTCGACGAAGATGCTGGTGACGTGGATGCGAATCGGCATGGGATTCTCCTCGTTCGGTAGAGCGGAGGGGCGCGGTGCGCTGATCCTAATACGCACGAAAGCGGCCGTGTGGTTGCCTCGTTTGGACGAGGTGACCACACGGCCGCATTCGCGAGCTGCGCCTGCTCAGGCGACGGGCACACCGACGCGGAAGTTCGCGCCGTGGTGCTCGTCGGGCAGGCGGTCGCCGCGGCCGTGCAGCTTCTGCCGCAGGGTGCCCTCGGTGTACTCGGTGGGGTAGACGCCCCGTTTCTGCAGCTCGGGCACCACCCAGGTGACCACGTCTTCGAAGGTGCCCGGCGTGATGGCGTAGGCCAGGTTGAACCCGTCCACGTCGGTCTCGGCCGCCCACTCCTCGAGCTGGTCGGCGACCTCCACACCGGAGCCCACGATGAACGGGCCGAGGCCGCCGATGGCGCCGGCCCGGGCGATGTCGCCGACGGTCCACTCGGAGCCGTCGTCGTTCGCGGCCTGAAAATTGGCCACGGCCGACTGGATGGCGTTGCTCTTGACGTTGCCGATCGGCTCGTCGAGCGCGAACTCGGACAGGTCGACCCCCATCCACCCGGACATGAACACCAGGGCGCCCTCTTCGCTGGCGTAGCTGAGGTAGCCGAGGTACTTGGCTTGAGCCTTCTCACTGGTCTCGTCGGTGATGATCGTGAGCAGCGTGTAGATCTTGGCCGAGTACCGGTCGCGGCCGGCCGCCTCGAGGGCATCGCGGATCTTGGTGACGGTGCCCGTGAGCACGGCCTTGGTCGACGCGGCCACGAAGATCGCTTCGGCGTTGCCTGCAGCGAACGCGATGCCGCGGCTGGAGGCGCCGGCCTGGTAGATCACGGGCGAACGCTGCGGCGACGGCTCGGAGAGGTGGATGCCCGGTACCTGGAAATGCTTGCCGGAGTGATTGATGGAGTGCACCTTGCTCGGGTCGGTGAAGACGCCGGTCTCGGTGTCGCGCACCACGGCGTCGTCCTCCCAGGACCCCTCCCACAGCTTGTACAACACCTCGAGGTACTCGTCGGCGTAGTCGTAGCGGTCGTCGTGCTCGAGCTGGTCTTCGTTGCCCATGTTGCGCGCGGCGGAGGGCAGGTAGCCGGTGACGACGTTCCAGCCGACCCGGCCCTTGGTGAGGTGGTCGAGCGTGGACATGCGTCGTGCAAAGGGGTACGGGTGCTCGTATGCGGTGCCGGCGGTGACACCGAATCCGAGGTGCTCTGTGACATATGCCATTGCGGGAATGACCAGGAGCGGGTCGGCGACGGGGATCTGTGCTCCGTTGCGGATCGCCGCTTCGTTGGTGCCGCCGTAGACGTCGTAGGTGCCGAGGACGTCGGCGAGGAAGATGCCGTCGAAGCGTCCCTTCTCGAGCAGCTTGGCGAGCTCGGTCCAGTACCCGAGGTCGGTGTAGCTCTGCGACCTGTCGTCGGGGTGGCGCCAGAGGCCGGAGGACTGGTGGGCGACGCAGTTCATGTCGAAGGCATTGAAGCGAATCTGTCTGGGCATGGATCAATGCTCACCTCTTCGCGGCCCGATCACATCCCTGCACGAAACACGACGTCACAGAGGGGTACGGCGCAGCATCTTCGAGCCGCCCGCACCGGTCGATGCGGGAGTGCAAGATCCTGCACCCGCGCGGACGGTCGGGGAGGCCGGCGCGGCGGCCGGCTCCGAATGAATGGGGGTGCCTTTTCTCCCGGCCAGGTGCCATACTGGCCCGGCAACGCCCCGACCGAGCCAACGCCACCGGCGGCCGCGCACCGCATGACCACTCATCGAAGAGGAGTCCCGTGAGCACCGCGCTACTGTCCAATTTCATCAATGGCCACTTTGTGACACCGACGGGCTCCGCGCTGCTGGACATCGTCGATCCGACGACCGGATCGATCGTGGCCCGGGCCCCGATCTCCACAGCGGGCGACGTCGACGACGCCATGCGCGCCGCCAAGGCCGCATTCCCCGGCTGGAGCCGGAAGACCCCGGGCGAACGGCAGTTGGCGCTGCTGCGGCTGGCCGACGCCGTGGAGGCCAACAGCGACGCGATCGTGGAGGCTCAGCACCGCAACACCGGCCAGCCGCGCGCCACCATCGCCGCCGACGAGGTGGCCGCCGGGGCCGATCAACTGCGTTTCTTCGCCGGCGCCGCCCGACTGCTCGAGGGCAAGTCGGCCGGCGAGTACCTCGAGGGCATGACCTCCTGGGTGCGCCGCGAACCGATCGGGGTGGTGGGCCAGGTCACCCCGTGGAACTTCCCATTCCTGATGGCCATCTGGAAGATCGGTCCGGCCCTGGCCGTGGGCAACACCCTCGTGCTCAAGCCCAGCGACACCACCCCTGAATCCACCCTCGAACTCGCCCGGATCAGCCAGGGCATCCTGCCGGACGGCGTGATGAACATCGTGCTCGGCGATGCGAGCACCGGTGCGTTCATCGTCGAGCATCCGGTGCCCGGCCTGGTCTCGATCACCGGCAGCGTGCGCGCGGGCATGGCCGTGGCTGCCGGTGCGGCGCACACCCTCAAGCGCGCTCACCTGGAGCTCGGCGGCAAGGCGCCCGCCGTGGTGTTCGGTGACGTCGACGTGGCCAAGGTCGCCTCGGCGATCGCCGACTTCTCCTTCTATAACGCCGGCCAGGACTGCACGGCCATCACCCGGGTGCTCGTGCACGAGTCGATCCACGACGAATTCGTGGGCGCGTTCACGGCCGAGGCCGAGCTGCGCGTCACCGGGTCCGCCGACGACGCCGACAACTACTTCGGGCCGCTCAACAACGTCCGTCACTTCACCGACGTGGTCGAAAAGGTGGAGGGCCTGCCGGCGCACGCGGTGATCAGCACCGGCGGCCACCGGGTGGGTGAGGCGGGCTTCTTCTTCGAACCCACCGTGGTGACCCAGGTGCGCCAGACGGATGCGATCGTGCAGGACGAGACATTCGGCCCGGTGATCACGGTGCAGAGCTTCGGCACCGAGGAGGAGGCCATCGCCATGGCCAATGACGTGCGCTACGCGCTGGCCTCGAGCGTCTGGACCCGCGACCATGCCCGGGCCCTGCGGGTCTCCCGCGACCTCGACTTCGGCGCTGTCTGGATCAACACGCACATCCTGCTGACCGCCGAGATGCCGCACGGCGGTTTCAAGTACTCCGGCTACGGCAAGGACCTGTCCATGTACGGCGTCGAGGATTACACCCGCATCAAGCACGTGATGAGCGCACTCGAATGAGCTTCCATCCTCTCGACCCCCTGACCGGCCCCGAGTTCACCAAGGCGGCGGCCGTGCTCGCCCGTGAGCACGGGGTGGGTGCTGGCTGGCGATTCGCCTCGATCGAACTCCTCGAGCCGGCCAAGGCCGCCATCGCCGAATTCGAGGCCACCGGTGTCGCCCCGGAGCGCCGGGCGCGCCTGGTGGTGCTGCATCGCGCCCAGAACCACACCTGGGTGGCGGTGGTGTCGCTGCACACCGACGCCCTGCTCGAGTGGGGTCAGGTGGTGGGTGTGCAGGCCAACTTCACCGTCGATGAGTGGGAAGAGGCCGACGCGGCGCTGCGGGCGCATCCGGAGGTCGTGGCCGCACTGGCCAAACGCGGCATCGATGACCTCGAGAACGTCTTCATCGACACCTGGACCTACGGCGACGCCGTGATCCCCGACGTCTACCGCGGCCTGCGCCTGGGTTGGGCCGACGTCTGGGTGCGCAGCGGCGCCGGCGCCAACCCCTACGCGGGACCGGTCAGCGGGCTGCACTTCGTGATCGACGTGAACACCATGAACCTGCTCGAAATCGAGGACACCTTCGCCGTGGACCCGCCGAGCGTGATGGGCGAGTACGTGCCGCACCTGGTGCCGGAGCGCATCCGCACCGCGAGCACGAGGCCGCCGTTGAAGCCGCTGGACATCGTGCAGCCGGAGGGCCCGAGCTTCAGCGTGGACGGCAACCTGGTGCAGTGGCAGAACTGGTCGCTTCGAGTGGGATTCAACTACCGCGAGGGCATGACGCTGCACAGGGTGACCTACACGGATGCCGGCCGCGAGCGCCCGATCGCCAACCGGCTCTCGTTCGCCGAGATGGTGGTGCCGTACCGCGACCCGAGCGTCGACCACTTCCGCCGCACCGCGTTCGACATCGGCGAGTGGGGCCTGGGGTTCATGACCACCTCGCTGGAGCTCGGCTGCGACTGCCTGGGCGAGATCCGCTACCTCGATGCCGTGCTGCACAACAGCGCCGGCGAGCCGTATTCGATCCCCAATGCCTTCTGCATCCACGAGGAAGACAACGCCGTGCTGTGGAAGCACGTCGACCACGACGGCGGCGCGGAGGTGCGCAGGATGCGCCGGCTGGTGGTGTCCTTCCACGTGACCGTGGCCAACTACGAGTACCTCGTCTACTGGCGGTTCTACCAGGACGGCAACATCGAGTGTGAGGTGCGCGCCACCGGCATCATGGTGGTCACCCACCTCGAGCCCGGCCAGCCGCACCCCAACGGCACCCTCGTCGACGAGCGCACCTACGCGCCGTTCCACCAGCACTTCATCGTGGCCCGGATGGACCTCGACATCGACGGCCCGGCCAACACCGTGTACCGCAGCGAGACCCGCATCGAACCGATCGACGCTGCCAACCCGCTCGGGCTGGCACTCACCCAACAGAACACCCCGATCGAGACCGAGGGCTTCGATGACTTCGACTGGAACACCCAGCGGGCCTGGAAGGTGGTCAACGAGCAGACCCTGAACGGGCTCGGCACCCCGGTGTCGTACAAGCTCGTGCCGGGCGGCGCCATCCCGTCGTTCTTCCACCCCGAAGCCCCGGCCCTCACCCGGGCTCAGGTGATCGGCCACACGGTGTGGGTCACTCCCAACGACGACGCTCAGCGTTGGCCCTGCGGCGAGTTCGTGAACCAGAGCGGCGTCGACCACGGCCTGCCCGAGTGGATCCAGGCCGGCCGCGCCGTACGCGATACCGATGTGGTGCTCTGGTACACCTTCGGCATCCACCACATCACCCGGCCGGAGGAATGGCCGGTGATGCCGGCCGACATCGTCTCGTTCTGGCTGAAGCCGGTGGGCTTCTTCGACCGCAACCCGTCGCTCGACGTGGAACCGAGCGCCGCGCACTGCGCCCCGGGTATGGAGCACGGCGGGATGGCCGACCACCCACACGAGCACAGCAGCCATGAACACAGCACGGACGAACACAGCACGGATGAACACAGCACGGATGCGCCGGCCACGGAACCAAGGAGAACAGCGTGACGCGAGTACCGAACTATGTGGTGGCCTACGAGGCCACCGCCCAAGGCCGCGAGGCCCTCGAGCTGGGCATCGCAATGGCCAGGATCACCGCGGCCGAACTGCGCATCTGCCTGGTTCTGCAGCGCGTCACCGCGGCCCCGGCGAAGATCCACGCCGCGAGCAGCGACTTCGAGGTTCTCCTGGCCGACCAGGCCACGAAGTGGCTCCAGCAGGCCGCCGGCTGGGTGCCCGCCGATGTCACGGCCACGACCCATCTGCTCTGGGCCGACTCCACCTCTGAGGGCCTGATCCAGGCCAGCGCAGACCTCGATTCCGACCGGATCGTGGTGGGCGCCGCCCGCGGCGGACTGTTCAACAGGTTCACCATCGGCAGCGTCGCCAACGCCCTCTTACATGCCTCCCCCGTACCCGTTGCCCTCGCCCCACACGGGTACCGCGCGCCGGCCCAGCTCACCCGGATCACCTGCGCCATCGGCACCCGGCCGGGCTGGGAAGCCCTGCTCGACTCGCTGGTGGCATTCTCCGACGGGCTGAGCGTGGATCTGCGCTTCGTGACCCTGGTGGAGGTCGACGCGGCCCGCGAGAAGCAGTCACCGGCCGCCGCCGGCAGCACCGCGCACCTCGACGCCGTGCTCGCCTATTACGAGCGGCACTCGACCAGCCACGGCGTCATCACGACCGAGGTCGGCACCGGCAAGAGCGTCGAAGACGCGGTCGAGGCCCTCGACTGGCGGCCCGATGAGCTCGCGTTCGTCGGGTCAAGCCGGCTGGCCGCGCCGCGCACGATCTTCCTCGGCATCACCGCCCACCGCATGCTGCACGCCCTGCCGGTGCCGCTCGTCGTCGTGCCGACCTCGGCCACCCGCACCTGATCCAACCCGTTCGCTGATTTCGACCCGTAGCTGATCCGACCAAAGGACAGGTTCATGGCACAGTCATCCGCCTCCGGCGCCACGCCGGCCACCACCTCCACCTCATCCAGCGCCGGCGGTCTGTCTGCCAAGGGCCTGAGCGCCGGCAGCGTGGGCCTCCTCGGCGCCACCGTGATCGGCATCTCCTGCATCGCCCCCGCGTACACTCTCACCGCCTCGCTCGGCCCCACCGTCGCGGCCGTGGGCACCCAGATGCCGGGGATCTTCATGGTCGGCTTCATCCCGATGCTGCTCGTGGCGCTCGGCTACCGCGAACTCAACAACGCCATGCCGGATGCCGGCACCTCGTTCACCTGGGCGACCCGCGCTTTCGGGCCGTGGCTGGGCTGGATGGGCGGCTGGGGTCTGATCGTGGCCACGGTGGTGGTGCTGTCCAACCTCGCCGGGGTGGCCGTGGACTTCTTCTACTTGATGCTCGCGCAGCTGTTCGACAACCCCGGCCTGGCCGACCTGGCCGGCAACGTCTGGATCAACATCTTCACCTGTCTGGTCTTCATGGTCGGCGCCTGTTACGTCTCCTACCGGGGGATGGAGGCCACCAAGATGGTGCAGTACGTGCTCGTCGCGTTCCAGCTGCTCGTGTTGATCTGGTTCAGCGTCGCGGCGCTCATCCACTTCTCCGACGGCACCGCCTTCGACGCCCTCGGCTTCAGCGCCAGCTGGTTCAACCCGTTCCTCACCCCGTCGTTCTCGGCATTCGCCGCCGGGGTGTCGCTGTCGATCTTCATCTACTGGGGCTGGGACGTCACGCTCACCATGAACGAGGAGACCAAGGACCCGGCCCGGACGCCGGGCCGGGCGGCGACCCTCACCGTGGGCATCATCTTCGTGCTGTACATCCTGGTCGCGGTGTCGGCGCTGATGTTCTCCGGTGTCGGTACCGGCGAGCTGGGGCTGGGCAACGAAGACATCCAGGGCAACGTCTTCGCGGCGCTAGCCGGCCCGGTGATGGGCCCGTTCGCGATCCTGATGTCACTGGCCGTGCTGTCCAGTTCGGCGGCCTCGCTGCAGTCCACCTTCGTGGGCCCGGCCCGCACGATGCTCTCGATGGGCCACTACCGAGCGTTCCCCAAGCGGTTCGCCTCGATCAGCCCGCGGTTCAAGTCGCCGGGCTTCGCGACCGTGATCGCCGGTGTGGTGGCCTGGGGGTTCTACGCGGTGATGCGGGTGCTGAGCACCGATGTGCTCACCGACACCATCCTCACCCTGGGCATCATGATCTGCTTCTACTACGGCGTCACGGCGTTCGCCTGCGTCTGGTTCTTCCGCCGCGAAGTGTTCTCCAGCACCCGGGCGTTCCTGCTCAAGCTGCTCGCCCCGCTGCTGGGCGGCATCATCCTGGCCGTGATCTTCGCCACGACCCTGATCGACAGCACCAATCCCGACTACGGCAGCGGCTCGGAGATCGGCGGCGTCGGCCTGGTGTTCATCCTCGCGATGGTCCTCTTCCTCACCGGCATTGTCCTGATGCTCATCATGCGCAGGGTCGACCCGGCCTTCTTCCAGGGCAAGACCCTGACCAAGGGCACCTCCCGCGACGCGTGAGTCTTGTCTCGGGATCGGCGCCGTTTCGCCCGTGGTTGACTGTCTGCCATGGGGAAGTGGAGCGGTGACACCTGGCTGGGCTGGGCTCTCGTGCTGTTCTGCCTGTCGCTGGCATCGACATTCATTGCCGGTGTCGCCGGGTTCAATTTTGACCCCGACGATTATCCGAGCTCCTATTACGCCGCTCGGGTTCCCGGCCTTGTCGGGGTCATGGTTGTGTCGCTGGTGATTCCGGCGCTGGCTGCAGCGGCATCGGTCTTGTCCGCGCGTGCCGGACCACATGAGGCGCGGCGGACCGCGACCGCGACAGTCATCCTGGTTCTGGCGCTGTCATCTGTCTGGTTGTGCTTGGTGCTCGGGATCGACTCGGTGCAGCAGGCCATCGAATTCTCTGAGCATGCTCCGATGTAGGTGCCGTCAGCTGCGGCGGAGTTGAGCCGCCCGACCGGCACCATCCGCTCACCTCGCTGAACGCACTCTCAGGCGGCCGCCCCTCCCGGACAGCTTCTGGTCGTTTCCCTTTCACCTTCGATTCGTACACTCCCCAGTGATCGGCTTCACAAGTTCTGACTGTGGAAAGTGACGTGTGCGATGTCGTATTTTGTGGAACTGGTCGATCACCGCCTGGCCAGGCTGCTCACCCCCGCCAGGCGGGATTGGCTTCGGAGTCCCCGCACCCTGCTGCTCGGCTTTTTCGGGCTGCACCTGCTCTTCCTGTTCGCGCTGCTGCCCACCATCCTCACCGGCCGGGTGCTGGGCGACCTGCCGCTCTATCGGGTCTGGGCCGAGCAGGCCCTGGCCAACGGCGTGTGGCAGGGCATCGACGTCGAGTGGGTGTATCCCATCGGCGCGATCGTGCCGATCGTGCTGGCGGATGCGGCCGGCCCGCTGCTGTATCAACTGCTCTGGTTCGTGATGACCGGGGCCCTCAACGCCGCGGCCATCGGCATCCTCACCGACTGGGGCCGCGATCGGGCCGGCTACCGGGCGGCCTGGTTCTGGCTGGCCTTCAGCCTGCTGCTCAGCCCCGTCGGACTGCTGCGCCTCGAGGGGCTCAGCGCCCCACTGGTGATCATGGGCCTGGTGCTGGTGGCCCGCCGCCCCGTGCTGGCCGCCGCCCTGCTCACCGCGGCGACCTGGATCAAGGTCTGGCCGGCCGCGGTGCTGCTCGCCGTCGTGGCGGCGAGCCGGCGCCGGGTGAGCGTGGTCGTCACCGGCGGAGTGATCACGGCCGGTATCGCCGGCGCCGTCTGGGCGGCCGGGGGCCTGCGGTTTCTGACCGGCTTCGTGACCATGCAATCCGACCGGGCCCTGCAGCTCGAGGCGCCGGTGACGACCCCGTGGGTGTGGCTGGCCGCGATGGGCCAGCACGGCACCACGATCTACCAGAACCACGCCATCGCCACCCGCGAAGTGAGCGGCCCCGGCGCCGGCTTCGTGGCGGCCGCCATGACCCCGCTGATGTTCCTGGTCATCGCCGGCATCTTCGTTCTGCTCCTGCTGGCCCTGCGTCGCAGCCGCGACAACGCCCAGCTGGTGCTTCTGGGCGCATTGGCCCTGGTGACCACGTTCGTGGTGCTCAACAAGGTGGGTTCGCCGCAGTACATGCTGTGGATCGCCCCGGTCGTGGCCGTCGGGGTGGCCCACGACTGGGTTGTCTGGCGGGTGCCGGCCTATCTCACGATCGTGATCGGCGGGTTGACCACCCTGATCTTCCCGATCTTCTACCTGCCCCTGGTGCACGGGGATGCCGGTGCGATCCTGCTGCTCACCGTGCGCAACGCTCTGCTCGTGGTGCTGCTCGGCTGGTCGGTCCTGGCCCTGTGGCGCACGGCCTTCGCGAGCTCGCCGGCATCCGTATCGGGTGTCAGCGCGCCGGAGCGCGTGGCCTGGCCACACGCTGACGCCACCAGTTTGCGGGGCGACCCGGCCACACGAGGCAGAATAGGGAGGTGACTGCTACAACGACCTTCGCCCTCGTCCGCCACGGCCAGACCGATTGGAACGCCATCGGGCGCATCCAGGGGGCCACCGATGTGCCCCTGAACGACGTGGGCCGGGGCCAGGCCACGGAGGCGGTCGCACCGCTCTCGCAGTACGAATGGGACTTCGTCGTGGCATCGCCGCTGTCCCGCGCGGCCGAGACGGCCGACATCATCGCCGCGGACCTGGACCTCGAGGTGACCCGCCACCTGCCCGGCCTCGTCGAGCGCAACTACGGACCGGCGGAGGGGCTCTCCGCCGGACCCACGCTCGACGCCCTGCGGGTCGACGGCGACTCCGGCAGCTTCCGTGGTGCCGAGGCGGCGCTCAGCGTGTCCAACCGCGGCCTTGGTGCGCTGCGCCAGCTCGCCGAGGACTACCCGGGCGCCCGCATCATCGTCGTCTGCCACGGCACCCTGATTCGCCTCAGCCTGATGGCCGCCCTCGAGCGGGACATCCCGCCGATCCTGAACGCGGCAATGTCGGTCGTGCAGTTCAGCCCCGAGGCCGGCTGGACCGCATCCGTCATCAACAACGAGCCGCTCGAGGCCGACGCCGTGGCCCTCGCCGGCTAACTGTTCCCGCTGCGGACAAATGGTCCCGGCACACCGGGCGCACATGTCCGCATAGGCAACAGGTGTGGCTGCCTGACCGGTCAGCGACGGGTGGACACCGTCACGGTGAACTTGGTGTTGCGGCCGACCTGATGGGTCGGGCCCACGATGCGGGTGAGGGCGGGGCGATAGCCGAGGTGGGTGTTCCAAACGGTCCACAGTTCACCGCCGGGGCGCAGGACTCTGGCCGCATCCTCGAAGAGCTTCAGGGCGATGCCGGCGTGCACCGACGACCCGATGTGGAACGGCGGGTTCAGCAGGATCAGCTCGGCGGACGCGTCGGGTTGCGCGCTCAGCGCGTCGTCGCGCAGCACCCGCACCCGATCCATTACGCCGTTGGCCGACATGGTGGCCAGGGCGGAGGCGACGGCCGCGGCGGACTGGTCGCTCGCCACCAGCTGCAGGCCGGGGCGACGCTGGGCGAGGGCGGCCGCGAGCACCCCGGTACCGCAGCCCAGGTCGACGGCGGTGACGGCATCCGGCTTCATGCGGTCCAGGAATTCGAGCAGGTAGCGGGTGCCGATGTCGATGGTGGTGCCGGCGAAGGCCGCGCCGTGGGCGCAGACGGTGAGACCCAGGTCGGGGTGCTCGACCGTACGCGGCCACGCCGGGCCGGCCTGGTCAGTGCTGTCCGAGACCGTCGGCTGCGTAATGATCAGGACACGCGACTTCTGCCGCGCCGGAGTGACGTGCAGCTCGCCGAAGTGCCGGCGCAGCACCTCGTTCATGGCCACGGTCATGTGCTTGATGCGGCCGCCGGCGACCACGGTCACGTCGGGGGCGGCGAAGCGGGCGATGGTGCCGGCCAGCTCGTCGAGGGCGGCCAGGCTGCGCGGCAGCTGCAGCAGCACCAGGCGGGCCCCGGTGAACAGCTCGGCGCCCAGCGGCACATGCCGGTACGCCCCGGTGAGACGGGCCAGGTCGGGCACGCTGCTCGCTAGATCGGCCGCGTTGTGATCGAGGGCGTGTTCGCCGGAGAGCGCGTCCTGGTAGACGCGCACCTCAGGCTGCGCTCCCAGCCGCGCGGTCAGCTGCGCCGCCGCCGCGAGCGTCAGGGCACCGTAGTGGTCCTCGAGCACCACGACCTCGCCGACACCGGCCGTGGCCAGTCCCGCCGCGGCCTCGTCCAGGATCAGCCGGTCGCTCGCGTCGACGGCGAAAAGATTGGTCGCCTCGACATCGGGCCGGCGGCGCAGGCGCTCGAAAGGAAAGTCAGGCATTCGCTCAGAATAGCCGCCAGGGACTTGAACGGCTCAGCGAGGCCGGTGCGGCGTGGGACAATAAGAGACCCCTTCACCCAACCGTCACGGACACCGCACCTTATGGCCCACAACCTCAGCGATCTGCAGATCGCGCGCCTCGTCGGGCCACAGGCATATTCGCGTGGGGTGCGTTACGCCAAGGAGGGCCGGGTCGAAGACCAGGTCTGGCAGCTGGGCGGCAGCCGCCTGCTCGGCACCGTCGGCGGCACCCAGGCCCGACCCTACGACGTCACCGTGACATTTCAGCAGGATTCCAACGGCACCGTGGTGCGCGCATCCGGCACCTGCAGCTGCCCGATGGGCCTGAACTGCAAGCACGTCGTCGCACTGCTGCTGGCCAGCCGGTCCACGGCCGCCGACCTCGCCCGTGCACGCTCGGCAGATTCCCAGCGTCCCCACACCAGTGCCCCCGCCACCTGGCAGAGTGCCCTGGCACCGCTCACCAGGGCGCCGGAGGCCGAGCCACCGACGGGCACTGCCCTCGCCCTGCAGTTCGAGTTGCTGCCGCCGCCGCGCGCCGCGCGGCTGCCCGCCCCGAGCGTGTCGCTCGCCCGGCTGGGCGTGCGCCCGATGGTGCGCGGCAAGAAGGGCAAGTGGATCCGCGGCAACCTCACCTGGGACAACCTCTCCTACTCCCGCGGCATGCTCAACCGCGCCCAGTTGCGGGTGCTCTCCGCCATCTTCGAGCTCTACTCCTCCGGCCAGCGTTACCACGTGACCACCGACCCGTGGCTGCACCTGGACGGGTTCGCCAACCGCGCCCTCTGGGGTCTGCTCGGCGAGGCCCGAGAGGCCGGCATCCCCTTCATCGGCACCACACCCGGACAGGAGCCGGTGACGGTCTCGGACGAACCCGCCGAACTGTCGCTCGACATCCGCCGCGACCACGGCGGCCTCACCCTCTCCCCCACCGTCTCCCTCGGCGGCCAGTTGCTCGACCGCAGCGCCCTGGGCTACATCGGTGACCCGGCGCACGGCCTGTTCACCTGGACGACCACCAGCACCGACGTGCGCCTCACCATCGCCCCCCTCGCGCGCCAGCTCGGCCGCGACCTGCGGGTTCTCGCCTCGGCGCACACCCCCATCACGATTCCGCCCGACGAGGAGAACGTCTTCCTCGCCGACTTCTACCCGTTCCTGCGCGGCCAGCTCTCGCTGATCAGCACCGACGAGTCGTTCGACCTGCCCGACACCGCCCGCCCGGTGCTGGCCCTGTCGATCATCGCCCACGCGGATGCCCGCATCGGCTTGCATTGGGAGTGGCAGTACACCGGCGGTGCCGGCGCCTCGGGCGCCCCGGCCATCGCGCCCCTGCGCGGCCCGGCCACCGACGACGCCCCGGCCGGCTACCGGGACACGGCCGACGAGGCCCGCATCCTGCATGCCGTCAGCGGCATATTCGTGGGATTCCCCGCCCACCAGCCGGCCTTGTTCGCCGCGGAGCTGACCGGTTCCGCCGGCGCTGCCGATTCCCCGGGCATCCTGCGCGCCGACGCCACCCTCGACGGCGCCCGCATGATCGAGTTCCTCGAGGCCGTGCTGCCGGTGCTCGAGGCCACGGACGACCTGCTCGTGCAGTTCGTCGGCGACGCCCCGGAGTACCGCGAGGCCGCCGAGCCGCCCACCCTCACCTTCGCCACCTCGGCGCGGGCCGAGAGCCGGGACTGGTTCGACCTCTCGGTGCGGGTCACCGTCGACGGCGAGGATGTGCCCTTCGACGAGGTCTTCAGGGCCCTGGCCACCGGCCAGGAACTGATGATCCTGCCGGACGGCACCTACTTCAGCCTGGACCGGCCCGAACTGCAACAGCTGCGCCACCTCATCGAAGAGGCCCGCGGCCTGCAGGACTCCCCGAACGACTCGCTGCGCATCAACCGGGCCCAGTCCGACCTCTGGGAGGAACTGCAGGACCTCGGCAGTGCCGAAGCCGAGGCCGCCGCCTGGCGTGACACCCTCGCCGGCCTCGCCGACGGCGCCACGATCGCGCACCGGGAGCTGCCCGCCGCCGTGCTGGCATCGCTCCGGCCCTACCAGCAGACCGGGTTCGACTGGCTCGGCTTCCTCAACGACACCGGCCTCGGCGGCGTCCTCGCCGACGACATGGGCCTGGGCAAGACCCTGCAGGCCATCGCTCTCATCGTCGATGCCCGCGAACGACAGAGCGAACGCCGCCCGTTCCTGGTCGTCGCGCCCACCAGCGTGGTGCACAACTGGGCCACCGAGTGCGCCAGGTTCGCCCCCGGCCTCTCGGTCGCCGCGATCACCGAGACCACCGCCAAGCGCGGTGCGTCTCTGGCCGAGGCCGTGACCTCGGCGGATGTCGTGATCACCTCGTACACCCTGTTCAGGCTCGATTTCGACGAGTACGACGCCGTCAGCTGGGCGGGCCTGCTGCTCGACGAGGCCCAGTTCGTGAAGAACCATAAGTCCAGGGCGCACCAGTGTGCCAAGCGACTGCAGGCCCCGTTCAAGCTCGCCATCACCGGCACGCCGCTGGAGAACAACCTGATGGAACTGTGGTCGCTGCTCTCGATCACCGCCCCCGGCCTGTTCCCCAGCGCCGCCCGCTTCTCCGACTACTACCAGCGGCCCATCGAGACGCAAGCCGACGGTGACAGGCTCGGCCAGCTGCGCCGGCGCATCCGCCCGTTCATGCTGCGCCGCACCAAGGACCAGGTGGCCAGCGACCTGCCCGCCAAGCAGGAGCAGGTGCTCGAACTCGAACTGCACCCGCGCCACCGCCGGGTGTATCAGATGCACCTGCAGCGCGAACGGCAGAAGGTGCTTGGACTGCTCGGCGACCTCAACCAGAACCGGTTCGAGATCTTCCGGTCGATCACCATGCTGCGCCAGCTCAGCCTGGATGCGAGCCTGTACGACGACAAGTACGCCGACATCCCCTCGAGCAAGCTGGATGTGCTCATGGAGCTACTCGAAGACGTCGTCGCCGAGGGGCACCGCACTCTGATCTTCAGCCAGTTCACCGGCTATCTCGCCAAGGTGCGCACCCGCCTCGACGCCGCCGGCGTGACTTACTCGTACCTGGACGGGCGCACCCGCAACCGGGCCGCGGCGATCGACGGGTTCAAGAACGGCGACACCTCGGTGTTCCTGATCAGCCTCAAGGCCGGTGGCTTCGGCCTCAACCTCACCGAGGCCGACTACTGCATCTTGCTTGACCCCTGGTGGAACCCCGCCGCCGAGGCGCAGGCCGTTGACCGGGCTCACCGCATCGGCCAGACCAAGAACGTGATGGTCTACCGTCTGGTGGCCACCGACACGATCGAGGAGAAGGTGATGGCGCTCAAGGCCGTCAAGGCCAAACTCTTCGACAGCGTCATGACCGATGGCGGCGCCCAGGGAACCGGCCAGGGGCTCACAGCCTCCGACATCCGCGAACTGCTCGAGTAGCGCCAGACGTGACCGATATTCCCGCCGGCCCGGCGGCCGACCAGGCTGTCGATCACGCCGTCGACCATGCCGTCGAGGCCCGCGAGCGGCTCAAGCAGGCCGCTCGGCGCGCCCACCGCAGCCGGTCGGTGCGGGCCTCCGCCCGGCTCGGGCTGCTCGCCAACGGTCTGGTGCACGCCCTGATCGGAGGAATCGGCCTGCGCATCGCGAACGGCCAGCCCGGCGAAGCCGACCAGCTCGGCGCCCTGAGCGCCATCGCCAACGGCCCCGGCGGCATTGCCGTGCTCTGGTTGTCGACGGTGTCGTTGTGGGGCCTGGCGCTCTGGCAGGGCACCAACGCCGCGTTCAGCGTGGCGCCCAATCGACGGGTCCTCGTGTTCCGCCGCTGCCTCAACGTCGGCAAGGCCCTCGGCTTCGCACTGCTGGGCACCGTCACGTTCGCGGTCGCGCTCGGCGCCAGGGCCGGCGGCGCCGAGACGGTGCGGCGCGCCGACGACGCCATCGTGGAGAGCCCCGTGGGCCTGTTCCTGCTGCTGGTCGTGGGCAGCACCGTGGCCATCATCGGCGGCGGCCTCGTCTGGCGTGGTCTGCGACGCAACTTCCGCGAGGAGCTGCGCTACCTCTGGGGGCCCACCAAGCTCGTCGTGCTCGGCCTGGGAGTGTTCGGTCACGTCACCAAGGGGATCGCGTTCCTGGTCACCGGCGGGCTGCTGCTCGCCGCCGCCGTGTTCGCCGATGTGCGCTGGGTGGGTGGCCTGGACGCCGGGCTGCGCTACCTGCTCACCCTGCAATCGGGCCCGATCCTGCTCAACGTCGTCGCTGCGGGCCTGATCGCTTTCGGACTGTACCTGGTGGCCCGGGCGGCGTTCCTGCGGCACTAACAGCCGAACAGCGCAGTCAGGCTGAGAGTTGGATGAGGGCCCGACGATCTGCTTCAATTTCGAAGTACTCTGTGGGCATGGACATTCGCGAGATCCCCCTCACCGCCGCCGACGGCTCCACCACCTCGCTGGCCGAGTACGCCGACAAGGTTGTGCTCGTGGTCAACGTCGCCTCCCGCTGCGGCCTGACACCGCAGTACGAGACCCTCGAACAGCTGCAGCGCACGTACGCCGACCAGGGCTTCACAGTGCTCGGCTTCCCCTGCAACCAGTTCGCCCTCGGCGAGACCGGATCGAGCGAGAAGATCGCCGAATTCTGCTCCACCACCTACGGCGTCACCTTCCCGCTGATGGAGAAGACGAAGGTGAACGGTGGCTCCCAGCATCCGCTCTACGCCGAGCTCACCCAAACGCCGGATGGCGCGGGCAAGGCCGGCAAGGTCAAGTGGAACTTCGAGAAGTTCGTGATCTCGCCCTCCGGTGCGGTCCAGCGGTTCCGCCCGACCACCCTGCCCGACTCCCCCGAGGTCATCGCGGCTATCGAGTCCGGCCTGGCGGAGCTGAAGCCCGCCGCCTAACCGTTCTCGGAGGTCGGCACCCCGTAGGACGCCGCGCTGTGCATCTCGATGGCCACATACGGTTCGTCGCCGACCACCCAGGCGTTGTGCCCGGACGGAATGAGGTAGGAATCGCCGACGGTGATGGTGGCCGTGGCCCCGTCGTCGAGCATGACCTCCAGGGTGCCCGACAGGCAGTAGCCCACGTGCAGGAGGCGACAGGAATCGGTGTTCACCGTCGGCTTGATGTTGTCGGCCCACGTCCAGCCCGGCTGCATCGTCATGCGGCCGACCGAGAACTCGTCCAGGTGGTTCAGTTCCAGCAGCGTCTTCTCCGGCGCGCGACGCTCGTCAGGCGTGCTGTGCGACTTGACCTGCAGGGTGTGCGCAGTGGTGGCCATGGTGTCTTCCCAACTCTGGCGGGCCCATCAAGAAGGTCGGACACGCGGCCCACCCTGACGTGCCTGGCACGTGACCGAGCCAGACTAAACCCACCTGGCGAGGCCTGAAAGCCCGGGCTCGGATCTCCGTGAGCGAGCACCGAGTGTTCCCCATCCAATAGTGGTTGAGGTGGGCGGCTAGGAACCGAAGGCCAGGCGGGCGTCGGCATACGTGGCGGTGACCGTCGTGGTGCAGGTGCCGGTGCCAGTGCCAGGGGCGTCGGCGTTGATGTCGACGAGGGCGGCGTCGAAGCGGCGCACCGGTTGTGCGTCAAGGTCGCCGGGCTCCGTGGTCCAGGCGCGCGGGGTCCCTGCGCGCGGGGTCCAGGCGGGCCAGCCGGGATGTCCGTCGTTGATGAAGGACACCGCGGTTCCGTGCACCTCGTCGGCCAGCCGCTGGGACGGGGCGGGACCGGCCAGCGCCGCCACCCGCGGGGCGTCCAGCGCGTCGAAGAAGAACGGCAGATCGAGGCAGTGCAGCGCCCCGCCGAAGGTGGGCGAGCGCCACGCGAACGCCCAGAGCCAGGTGGGCGCCGCATCCGTTGTGGCGGCCTCTGCCCTCGCTTCGGTGACCCGCAGCATGACGCCGCGGATGGCGCGGTCGGAGGCGAACTGGCCCAGCAGTTCGGCGGTACCGAGCCTGTCGTGCGCCGCGGCGTACGCCCGCGCCGACGGCGCGGCGACGCCGAGACGGCCGAGCACCTCCGCGGCATCTGCGCCGGCCAGCTCGTCGGTGAGGTCGGCTATGGCGAAGTTGAATTCGTGGTCGGTGCTGCCCAGCATCAGCGGCTTGGCGGCGCCGATGCCCGCCCGCACGGCGTCGACCGTGGCCAACGGGACCAGGTCGCCGTCGACGACCGGCCCGAACGGGAGACCGGCGACAAGGGCGTTCGCGATCTCGCCCAGCGGCCCGGCGGGGGTGCCGGCGGCGAAGGCCGTCGCCCGCGGCTGCTCGGCGAGGATCTGGTTTTCGGTGAGCGCCCCGAGTCCCGCCCGGGTGGGCGCGACGCCGGCCAGGGCGGCCAGGCGCCGACCGGTCCGCTCCGCTTGGTCGGGCGCGAGATAGGTGGCCACCCCGGAGATGACGATGGCCCGCGCGAACAGCGGTTGCGCCCGCGGCATCGTCAACAGGGTGAGCACGGCGCCGCCGCCCGCGGATTGCCCGGCGATCGTTATCCGGGCCGGGTCGCCGCCGAAGACCTGGATGTTGTCGCGTACCCACGCGAGCGCCAGCAGCCAGTCGAGCACGCCGCGGTTCAGCGGCGCATCCTCGATCCACCCGAAGCCGTCGAAGCCGAGCCGGTACGACACGTTCACGGTGACGACACCGTGCCGGTTGAAGCTCGCGCCGTCGTACCACGGGCTCGCCGCCGACCCGGAGGTGTAGCCGCCGCCGTGGATGTAGACCAGCACGGGCAGGCCGGCACCGGCGGGCGCCGGGGCGGGGTCGGGGGTGAACACGCTCAGGTTCAGCGTCGACTCGCCCGGGAAGCTGGGCTCGGGCACCAGAGTGCTGTCGCCACCGTCGATGCGTTGCGGGGTGGCGCCGGGGCTGCCGGCATCCCGCACGCCGGACCAGGCCGGGTGCGGCACCGGGGCCGCGAATCGCAGCTCCCCGACCGGCGGGGCGGCGTAGGGAATGCCGAGGAACGCTGTCGACCCGGGGCGCCGGACGCCGCGGACGATCCCCGCCGTTGTCGTGACGTCGACGGTGTTCATGGGGCGCCCTTTCACTGAGACGGTGGTGGTGCACCGCGATTGAGGTTATCGCGCAGAGCGCCGCCGGGTCTGGCCCCGACGGCGTCCGGCGCGCAGAATGGATGCGCCACACCGCGGTGAGCATTCGCCGTGGACCGTTCACCGCGCGAGGAGCACACCATGGCCAAGCTGATCTGCACCTTCATCACCTCCCTGGACGGCTATGTGGCCGACACCGAGGGCAACTTCGACTGGAGTACCCCGAGCGATGAGGTGCACACCTTCGTCAATGACCTGGAACGTTCGGTGGGCACCTACCTGTACGGCCGGCGGTTGTATGAGGTGATGGTGGCCTGGGAAACCATGCACCTGAACGACGACGCCCAGCCCGCCGTGATGCGCGACTACACCGCGATCTGGCAGGCGGCAGAGAAGATCGTCTACTCCAGGACTCTGGCCGAACCACTCAGCCGGCGTACCCGCATCGAGCGCAGCTTCGACCCGGAGGCGGTGCGGGCGCTCAAGGCTTCGGCCACCGCCAACCTGTCGATCGGCGGTCCGCACCTGGCGGCGCAGGCCTTCGCGGCCGGGCTGGTCGACGAGGTGCAACTGTTCATCTCCCCCGTCGTGGTGGGCGGCGGCCTGAAGGCCGTGCCCGACGGCCTGCACCTCGGTCTCGAGCTGACGGACGAGTACGCGTTCCGGAACGGCGTGGTGTACCTGGGCTATCGCGTACGGCACTGACCGCACACGATAATCTGGGGCTGCGCCGGCACCCCCGGCCCCACCAGATTGGACCAGACGATGACGCCTGACCGTGCTCCTGACCGTTCGATCGCCGCATCCACCCGCGCCCTCGTCATCGGCGAGGCCCTCATCGACATCGTGCGGCGCCCGGGCGCCGAGCCGGTGAGTCACGCGGGCGGCAGCCCGATGAACGTGGCGTACGGACTCGGCCGGCTCGGTGTGCCGACCACCCTGGTCACCCAGATCGGGGCAGACCCGTTCGGCGAGATCATCGCGGGGCACCTGCGCGCGGCCGGCGTCGACCTGCTGCCGGGGTCGGTCACGACCGGCGCCACCTCGAGCGCCACCGCCATCCTGGATGCGGCCGGCGCCGCCACCTATGACTTCGACCTGCGCTGGGAGCTGCCATCGGTGGCGCTGCCCGCCCCGTGCACCTTGATCCACACGGGCTCGATCGCCGCGATCCTGCAGCCCGGCGGCCGGGCCGTGCTGACCGCGTTCACCGGCGCCCCGGCCGGCACCCTGCTCAGCTACGACCCCAATGTGCGGCCCGGCATCATGGGCAGCCGTGACGACGTGGTGCGGGCCGTCGAAGAGCTCTCCCGGGCCGCGCACGTGGTGAAGATGAGCGACGAGGATGCCGCGTGGCTCTATCCGGGGCGGAGCCTGGACCAGATTGCCCGGGATTACGTGGCGGCCGGGGTGGCCCTGTTCGCCATCACCCGAGGCGGCGACGGCGCCCTGCTGCGGGCCGGCGGGGCCACGGCCGAGCTGGCCGCGCATCCGGTGACCGTGGTCGACACCATCGGCGCCGGTGACTCGTTCATGTCGGGGCTGCTCTACGCGATCCTCGTGAACGATGCCACGGAGGCCATCCTGCAGAACACCCTCGGCGCCGCCGACCTCGGTCGCCTGGGCCAGACCGCCCTGGCGAGCGCGGCGATCACGGTGTCGCGTGCGGGCGCCAACCCGCCCACGGTGGCGGAGCTGTTCGCGCGCTGACCCGCCCCTTCCACCGCACCGATGCAGACAGCGTGGGGCAAGTCAATCCCCTTGAACGCTTCAGCGACCCTGGCTTTACTGTGCCTACGTTGTCCCCATTGAGTGGGTCTCTGGCAACGGGTAACAGGAAGTTTGGTGCGACATGGCGGTCACAACAACCGATACGGCAGTGCAAGTCTCGGTAGAACTCACTCCCACGGATGGAGTGGTGATCGAGGGTAATTCGCTGGGGGTCACCATACGTATCACCGCGCTCCGGCCGGCGTTGATCGAGCACGCCGAGCTGACGCTGATCCGCAAGGTCAACTACACCTACGGGCGCGGCAACATCTACGGCGGCGTGTTCCCCGCCCGCGAACGCACCACCGAGCTGCTCACCACGGTCACGGTGCCGGCGCCGGGTGCAATCCCGGCCGGCCAGACCCGGGTGTTGTCGGGCAGCCTGAGCATTCCCACCGACGGCCCGGCCTCGGTGCGGGGAGACCTGATCGACGTGGGCTGGTCGGTGCGCTGCGTCCTGCATGCCGCCGGTGGTCAGATCATCAAGCGGGAACGACTGATCGACGTGCAGTCCTGGGGCCAGACCAGCGCCACCGACATCGGCCATCCGCCGGTCGGCGAACACCTCGGACAGGTCGCCCTGGAGTTCATCGCGTTGTCCTCCCGGGTGCTGGAACCCGGCACCCCGCTCACGGGCATCCTGCGGGTGCGTCCCCGCGACGAGATCTCGACCCGGGGCGTGCGCGTGCAGCTGGTGCGCTGCGAGGAGGTCTGGGGCGGACCCGGCCAGGTCGCCGACCCCGACGCCAGCGAGTCCGAGGGCTACCGGCACGCCGAAGCCGTGACGGCCGCCGTCGTGGTGGGCCCCGCCGGGATGCTCACCCCCGGCACGGTGGTGGATCTGCCGTTCACGGTCGAAACACCCGCGGGCCTGCCGGCACCGTCGTTGTCCATCGGCAACCTGCACGTGCGCTGGGAAATCCGGGCCGTCGTCGACCTGCCCCTGCGCCTGGACCCGCAGCTCTCGCTCGACCTGCTCGCCGTCACGGCCAGCCGGCAAGCGAGTGATTCCGGCCGCCCCGGGGCCCTCGACACCGACTGAGCACCGGTCTCACCAGGATTGAGAAGGCGGAGTGCTGGATCACATCCGGTTCTCCTGTTGGACAGTGGGCTCCGAGCGGAGCAGCCTGAGGGTATGGAATACACACACCTCGGTCGTTCCGGCCTGTCCGTTTCGCGCCTGTGCCTCGGCACCATGAACTTCGGGCCCGAGACCGACGAGCCCACCTCGTTCGGCATCATGGACGCTGCCAGGGCGGCGGGCATCAACTTCTTCGACACCGCCAACGTCTACGGCTCCAAGCAGGGCCGGGGCGCCACCGAGAGCATCCTGGGCCGCTGGTTCGCGCAGGGCGGCGAGCGGCGCGAGGACACCGTGCTGGCCACCAAGGTCTACGGCACCATGTCCGACCGGCCCAATGACGGCAAGCTGTCGGCGCTCAACATCCGCCGCTCACTCGATGAGAGCCTGAAGCGCCTGCAGACCGACCACATCGACCTGTTCCAGTTTCACCACGTGGACCGTGACACCCCGTGGGATGAGATCTGGCAGGCCATGGAGACCGCCGTCGCGCAGGGCAAGGTCCTCTACGCCGGCAGCAGCAACTTCGCCGGTTGGCACATCGCCACCGCGCAGGCCGAGGCCCGCAAGCGCAACTTCAGCGGGCTGGTGAGCGAGCAGTCGCTGTACAACCTGCTCAAGCGCGACATCGAACGTGAGGTCATCCCCGCCGCCCAGGCCAACGGGATGGGCATCCTGCCCTGGTCGCCGCTGGACGGCGGCCTGCTCGGCGGAGTGCTGCGCAAGGAGCGCGACGGCAGCCGCCGGGTCTCCGGGGCCAACGCCGAAAAGCTCGAGAAGAACCGCGCGGCCATCGGTGCCTACGAGGACTTCGCCGCCGAACTCGGCACCGAGCCCGGCGACCTGGGCCTGGCCTGGCTGATGCACCAGAGCGCGGTGACCGCACCGATCATCGGTCCGCGCACCATGGAGCAGCTCGAGGCCGGCCTGCGCGCCGTGGACCTGAAGCTCGACCAGGGCGCGCTCCAGCGCCTCGACGAGATCTTTCCCGGCTACCGCACCGCGCCGGAAGACTACGCCTGGTGAGCGCCGGACTGAGTGTTCTCTTCATCGGCGGCACCGGGGTGATCAGCACGGCTGCGGCCGAGCTGGCCGTGGCTCGTGGTCACCGGCTGACCGTGCTCAATCGCGGCCAGTCCGCCCTGCGCAGCATTCCCGACGCGGCTGAGGTGCTCACCGTGGACGTGCGGGACGCGGCCGCGGTTGCGGCGGCGCTCGGTGAGCGTCGTTTCGATGTGGTGGTGGACTTCGTGGCGTTCACCCCGGAGCACGTGCGCGCCGACATCGCCCAGTTCGCCGGCCGCTGCGGGCAGTACCTCTTCATCAGCTCGGCCTCGGCATACCAGAAGCCGCCGGCCGCCCTGCCGGTGCGGGAGTCCACTCCCCTGCACAACCCGTTCTGGGCGTACTCCCGCGACAAGGCCGCCTGCGAAGACGTGCTCATGGCGGCGCACCGGGAGCAGGGCTTCCCGGTCACCATCATCCGCCCGTCGCACACCTACGACCGCACCCAGATCGCGCTGCTCGGCGGGTGGACCGACATCCACCGGATGCGCACCGGTCAGCCGGTGGTGGTGCACGGCGACGGCACGTCACTCTGGACCCTCACCCACAGCACCGACTTCGCCAAGGCGCTCGTGGGCCTGTTCGGCCGGTCGCAGGCCGTGGGCGACAGCTTCACCATCACCTCGAACGAGTACCTGCCCTGGGACGCCATCTACGCCGAGTACGCCCGCGCCGCCGGCGCCCCGGCGCCGCAGATCGTGCACGTGGCGAGTGACACCATGGCGGCGGCCAACCCCGAGTGGAGCGGCCCGTTGCTGGGCGACCGGTCTCACTCGGTGATCTTCGACAACAGCAAGGTCACCGCGCTCGTGCCCGACTTCGTGTGCACCACCCCGGTCGCGCTCGGCTTCCGCGAGGCGATCGCCTGGTACGACGCGCATCCCGAACAGCAGGTGGTGGATGCGGCGCTGAACGCCACCCTCGACGGGCTCGTCACCGCGCACTCCACCCTTTCCTGATCATCCGCAGCATTCGATTGGACACCCTATGAAGACCCGACTCATCGGCGACCGTACCGTCAGCTCCATCGGCCTGGGCGGCATGCCCATGTCGATCGAGGGCCGACCCGACGAAGCCCGCTCCATCGCCACCATCCACGCCGCCCTCGAGGAGGGCGTGACCCTGTTCGACACCGCGGATGCGTACCACCTGCACGCCGACGAGGTGGGCCACAACGAGTCGCTCATCGCGAAGGCCATCGCCTCGTGGGGCGGCGACTCGTCGCAGGTGATCGTGGCCACCAAGGGCGGGCACCTGCGGCCCGGCGACGGCACCTGGTACGTCGACGGCCGGCCCGAATACCTCAAGCAGGCCGCCGAAGCCTCGCTCAAGCGCCTCGGCGGCGACGCGATCGACCTGTACCACCACCACCGGCCCGACCCCGCGGTGCCGTACGCCGACTCGATCGGTGCCATCCGGGACCTGCTCGACGCCGGCACCATCCGCCTGGCCGGTATCTCCAACGCCAACCCGGCGCAGATCCGCGAGGCCTACGACATCCTCGGCGGCCGGCTCGCCAGCGTGCAGAACCAGTACTCGCCCGCGTTCCTCAGCAGCCGGCCCGAGCTCGACCTCTGCACCGAGCTCGGCGTCGCGTTCCTGTCCTGGAGCCCGCTGGGCGGCATCAAGTCCGCCGCCGACCTGGGCACTGCCTTCGCGCCGTTCCAGCGGGTGGCGGATGCCCACGGCGTGAGCCCGCAGGTCGTCACGCTGGCCTGGCACCTGGCCGCGTCGCCCCGGGTGATTCCCATCCCCGGTGCGAGCCGACCCGAGAGCATCCGTGACTCGGTGCGCGCAGCCGACCTGACCCTGTCAGACGAGGAACTCGCCACCCTGTCGGCCGCTCTGAACGACGCCGCGGTGACGGCATGACCGCCATCGTGCACCTCGACCTGCGCCTCGACCCAGCCGCGCTCGAGACCGTCCCGGCCCTGCTGAACGAGGTCCTCACCGCGACCCGCGCGTGGCCGGGCAACGAGGGACTCGAGGTCATCGTCGACGACGCCGACCCCGCCCACGTGATCGTCGTCGAGCGCTGGGCCACCGCCGCCGACCACGACGCCTACGCCGCCTGGCGCACCACGCCGGAGGGTGTCAGTCGTCTGGGTGAGGTTCTCGCTGCCCCGCCGGTGAAGACGGTCTTCTCCGGCCGGATTCCGCTGGCCCTCTAGCCGGTCAACCGGCCGGTCAGGCCGCCGAGCCGACAGCGTCGACGGGCTCGAGGGCAGCGGCCGCGGCGGCGACGTCTTCGAGCAGCTGCTCGAGGAACGCCGACGCGGCCGGGCTGGGCTCGTCGGCGACCGCCACGGCCACCGCCCATTCGGGCACGGTCGCCGGCAGCGGCACCGCAATGAGGTCGTCGGGCCGCTTCAGCGCGAAGCTGGTGGGCACGATGGCCACGCCCAGGTTGTAGCCCACCAGTTCGAGCAACGGATGCACGTCGTTGACCTCCATCGCCGCCCGGTACTCGAAGCCGGCGGCGGCGAACGCCCGCCGGGCGAGCATGTGCGCGCCCCAGCCGGCCTGGAAGCCGATCAGCGGTTCTGTGCGCAGGGTCTCCAGGTCGGCCTCGGCCAGGGCCGCGACGGGGTGGTCCGGGTGGCAGAGCACCACCATCTTCTGGCTGCTCAACCGGTGCAGCCGCACTCCGGGCGGGGTGTCCCCCGTCACCACGACCAGCGCCACATCGGTGGTGCCGCTGGCCACCCCCTCGATCAGTTCCACGGAACCCAGCTGGCGCAGCCGCACCTCCACCCCCTGGTTCGCGGTGCGGAAACGGGCGAGCTCGGCGGGCAGGTCCACGGAGCCCAGGCACGGTTCGGCGCCCACGGTGAGGCGTCCGCGCATGAGGCCGCGTACCGCGGCGACGGCGTTCTGGGCCGCTGCGGCGCTGGCCAGGGTGCGAAGCGCATCCGCCAGCAAAGCCTGACCGGCGGCCGTGAGCTCGACCCGGCGGGTGCTGCGGATGAACAGCGAGGTGCCCAGCTCGATCTCCAGGGCCCGGATCGACGCGGACAGCCCCGACTGGGAGATGTGCAGCAGCTCGGCCGCCCGGGTGAAGTGACGTTCGTCGGCGACCGTCACGAAGTGTTCAAGCTGACGCAGTTCCATTCAGCAACCCTACAACTCAGTGCGGCGGCACCCAGAGCCTCGACGTCTCGTTACTTGTCGAGGGGGCGCCAGATCACCATTTGGTTCGAGCGGCGGGTGCGGGTGCCGGCGCGCATCGAGATGACGTCACCGGCCGAGCCGGCCGCGAAGACGCGGCGGCCCGGACGGTTGAGCAATTCGTCGGCCAAGGCCGCTTCCAGGTCCCCCACCCGGCTTTCCAGGGCCCGCACGGTGTCTTCCAGCGCGAGGATGCGCCGGATTCCCTCCAGGCTCACACCCTCGGCACCCAGATCCGCGATCTCCCGCAGCCGGGCCACGTCGCGCATTGAGTAGCGGCGCGAGCGGCCCGGCGTGCGGCCGGGGCTGACGAGCCCCATCCGGTCGTACTGCCGCAGGGTCTGCGGGTGCATACCCGCCAACTCTGCGGCAGTGCTGATCACGAAGACCCGGGTGTTCTCATCCATGACCGGTGTCAGCCCTTGGCCCTGGCGAGCAGTCCGTCGCGCGGGTTCTCCTTGGGCAGCGCCTCGTTGAACGCGAGCAGCTTCTCCTCGGCGTCCTTCGACAGGTGCGACGGAACGGCCACCTGAACCTCGGCGAGCAGGTCGCCGGTGCCCTTCGGGGTGACCACACCGCGACCCTTGACCCGCAGCACCCGCCCACTGGGGGTGCCGGGCGCCACGCGCAGCTTCACCGGCGGCCCGCCCAGGGTGGGCACCTCGATGGTGGCACCGAGGGCGGCTTCAGCGAAGGTCACCGGCACGTTCACACGCAGGTTGAGTCCGTCACGTTCGAAGACCGGGTGCTTGCGCACGGTGACGGTGAGCACGATGTCACCGTTCTCGCCGCCGTCCGGGCTGGGTTGCCCCTGCCCGCGCAGCTTGATCTTCTGCCCGTCGGCCACGCCGGCGGGAATCTTGACCTTGATCGACCGACCCTCCTGCGTCTGCAGGGTGATCTGGTCGCCGTGGGTGGCCGTGATGAAGTCGACCGTGGTCGACGCGACCACGTCACGCCCCCTGGTCGGCCCGCCCGCGCCTCGGAAACCTCCGGTGGGGGTGCCGAACCGGCCACCACCACCCTGGGCGCCACGGCCGAACATTCCGCCGAGGATGTCGTCGAAGCCGGCCTGCTCGTAGGAGTAGCCCTGCTGTTGACGGGCTCCTCCACCGAACATGCCGCCGAAGACGTCGTCGAAGCCGCCCTGCTGGCCGCCCTGCCCGGGGGCGGTGAAGCGAGCTCCACCGCCCATCGCGCGCACGGCGTCGTACTCCTTGCGCTGTTCGGGGTCACCGATGACCGAGTGGGCCTCGCTGATCTCCTTGAACTTCGCCTCCGCCGCGGGGTTACCCGGGTTGGAGTCGGGGTGGTACTTGCGGGCCAGCTTGCGATATGCCTTCTTCAGGTCGGCCGCGGAGACGTCCTTCGACACCCCGAGAACCTTGTAGAAGTCCTTGTCGAACCAGTCCTGGCTAGCCATCGCTCGGTACCTGCACGACGACCTTGGCCACCCGCAACAGCGAGGACCCGAGGTAGTAGCCGGTCTCGACGACGTCGCCGACGGTTTCCACGTCGATGTCGGGCGTGGGCATCTGGAAGATGGCCTCGTGCACGGTGGGGTCGAACACGTCGCCGACGGTGCCGTACGGCTTGAGGCCGATGCGCTCGGTGCTGGCGCGCAGCTTGGCCGCGATGGTCGCGAAGGCGGTGTCGCCCTCGAGATCGCCGTGCTTCTCGGCCCGGTACAGGTCGTCCAGCACCGGCAGCAGTACCTTGACGACTTCGCCGGTGACGCGCTCGCGCTCGATCTCCCGGTTGGCCTCGGTGCGCTTACGGTAGTTGGCGTACTCCGCGGTGACCCGCTTGAGGTCGGCGAGGTGCTCGCTGGAGGGGTCGGATGCCTCGAGGTCGGCCGCGTCCAGGATGTCCTGCACGGTCAGCTCGTCCTCCTCGATGCCCGCGGCGTCAGCCGCGTCGACGAACTCGGCCGGAGCGGCCGCGTCGGAGTCCGGCCCGCCCGCCGCGGGGGCGCCCGATTCGGGCGCTCCCGCAGCAGCAGCAGACTCGTCTTCGGGACGGTTCTCGTCCGGACGGTTGGCGTCGCTCATTACTTCTTCGCTTCGTCCTCGTCGTCGACAACCTCGGCGTCGACAACGTCTTCGTCGGGGTTGCCCGACTCGGCGGTGGGCTCGGCGGTCTCGGACTCGCCGGCCGCGGCATCCGCCTGGCTGGAGGCGTAGATGGCCTCGCCAAGCTTGCCCTGGCTCTCGGTGAGCTTGTCGAACGCGGTCTTCACAGCGTCGTCGTCGTCACCGGCGAGAGCGGACTTGAGGGCGTCGACGTCGGCCTGAACCTCGGTTTTGACCTCTTCGGGCAGCTTCTCGTCGTTCTCCTTGATCAGCTTCTCGATCGAGTAGGCGAGCTGCTCGGCGCCGTTGCGGGTCTCGGCGGCTTCGCGGCGGCGCTTGTCTTCTGCCGCGTGCTCTTCACCCTCGCGAACCATGCGCTCGATGTCTTCCTTGCCCAGCGCGGTGCCGCCGGTGATGGTCATCGACTGCTCCTTGCCGGTGCCCTTGTCCTTGGCGGACACGTGGACGATGCCGTTGGCGTCGAGGTCGAAGGTGACCTCGACCTGCGGGATGCCGCGCGGGGCCGGCGCGATGCCGGTGAGCTCGAAGGTGCCCAGGTTCTTGTTGTCGCGGGTGAACTCGCGCTCGCCCTGGAAGACCTGGATGGCCACGGACGGCTGGTTGTCGTCGGCCGTGGTGAAGGTCTCGCTGCGCTTGGTGGGGATGGCCGTGTTGCGCTCGATGAGGCGCGTCATGATGCCGCCCTTGGTCTCGATGCCGAGGCTCAGAGGGGTGACGTCGATGAGCAGGACGTCCTTGCGCTCGCCCTTCAGGACACCGGCCTGCAGTGCGGCGCCGACGGCGACGACCTCGTCGGGGTTGACACCCTTGTTCGGGTCCTTGCCACCGGTCTCGGCCTTGACGAGCTCGTACACGGCGGGCATGCGGGTGGAGCCACCGACGAGAACGACGTGCGCGATGTCCTCGACCTTGACGCCGGCCTCACGGATGACGTCCTGGAAGGGCTTCTTGGTGCGGTCGAGCAGGTCTTCGGTCATCTTCTCGAACTGGGCGCGGGTGAGCGTCTCGTCGAGGTTGGCCGGGCCGTTCTCCGTCAGCGAGAGGTACGGCAGCTGGATGCTGGTGGACATGCTCGAGGAGAGTTCCTTCTTGGCCTGCTCCGCGGCTTCCTTGAGGCGCTGCTTGGCGATCTTGTCCTTGGAGACGTCGACGCCGGTGGAGTCCTTGAAGCGCTTGATCAGGTGATCAACGATGCGCTGGTCCCAGTCGTCGCCGCCGAGGCGGTTGTCGCCGGAGGTCGAACGCACCTGAATGGTGCTGAAGTCGTCGTCCTTGCCCACCTCGAGGAGGGAGACGTCGAAGGTTCCGCCACCGAGGTCGAAGACCAGGATGAGCTCGTCTTCCTTGCCACGGTCCAGGCCGTAGGCCAGGGCGGCCGCGGTGGGCTCGTTGATGATGCGCAGCACGTTGAGGCCGGCGATCTCGCCGGCTTCCTTGGTGGCCTGGCGCTCGGCGTCGTTGAAGTACGCGGGAACGGTGATGACGGCATCCGTCACCTTGTCGCCCAGGTACTGCTCGGCGTCGCGCTTGAGCTTGGCGAGGATGCGGGCGGAGATCTCCTGCGGGGTGTACTTCTTGTCGTCGATGTCGACGGTCCAGTCGGTGCCGACGTGGCGCTTGACCGACGAAATGGTGCGGTCCACGTTGGTGACGGCCTGGCGCTTGGCGGTCTCGCCGACGAGTACCTCGCCGTCCTTGGTGAACGCGACCACGGAAGGCGTGGTGCGGAAGCCTTCAGCGTTTGCGATGACGGTGGGTTCTCCACCCTCGAGTACGGCCACCACCGAGTTGGTGGTTCCGAGGTCAATGCCGACTGCACGAGCCATGTGAGAGTATCTCCTTCAAAGTTTGGGTTCAAGGCCTGTTTCAAAGACTTGAGTGTTGCTGGCTCAAGTGTGCCACCGCCCAAAAACCTAAGTCAAGCCGGGGTCGCCAAAGTTGAGTCGGAGAGGCTCAACTCCCAGCATTCTCACAAGAAGTGGGACAATAACGTGTGCCGCCCTCGACCTCACCCGATCCCGCCGCGGACTCCGTACGCCGACGCGCCGTGCTGGCGAAGCTCCCGCGGATCTCCCGGCTCGACGGCTCCGCCATCCGGGTTCTCCTCGTCGACGACGAGGACACCCTCACCAATCTGGTGAGCCTGGCGCTGAGTTATGAGGGCTGGATCGTGGACGTCGCCCACACCGGGCAGGCCGCCCTGCGGGCCTACCGGGACAACCGGCCGGACGTCGTGATCCTGGACATCATGCTGCCGGACACCGACGGATTGAGCGTGCTGCGCCACCTGCGCTCCGGCGGCTCCACCACGCCGACCCTGTTCCTCACCGCCAGGGACTCTGTGGACGACCGCATCATCGGCCTGACCGCCGGCGGTGACGACTACATGACCAAGCCGTTCAGCCTCGAGGAACTCGTGGCCCGGCTGCGCGGGCTGCTGCGCCGCACCGTGCAGGCCGTCCCCGAGGAGCAGGCCGCGCTGGTGGTGGGCACCCTGACCCTGGACGAAACCAGCTATCGGGTGCGTCGCGATGACGCCGACATCATGCTCACCACGACCGAGTTCGACCTGTTGCGCTACTTCATGCGCAACCCGATGCGGGTGCTGAGCCGGGCGCAGATCCTCGACGAGGTCTGGAACTACGACTTCGCCGGGCGCGGGAGCATCGTGGACCTCTACGTGTCGTACCTGCGCAAGAAGATCGATGCGGAACGCGCCCCGATGCTGCACACCGTGCGCGGTGTCGGCTACATGCTGCGGCCCGCGGAGTGAGCGCGGTCGGTTCATCGACGGCTCCCCCCGAGCGCGGAGCGGCGCCCTGGACGCTCCGCCGCCGACTGGTGGTGGGAATCGCCGGCGTCGTGGCAGCGGTGCTTCTGGGCATGGGCCTGCTGAGCATCGCCGTGTTGAGCACTTCCACGAACACCGTGGCCGATGCCCAGCTCACGGCGTCGCTGTCGGCGCTGAGCCAGTCTGTCGACAAGTACCGGGGTCCGCCCGCCGTCGGCGGGCACGGGCACGGCGGCGGCGTGGCCAAGTCCTTCGTCGATTTTGTCGGGCACGGGCGTGGCACCGTGATCGCGGTCGTCGCTGATGGTGTGGTCGCCGACTCCGCCCTGTTCTCGGGCACCGGCGCCGTTGTGCTCTCGACCGACGCGATCGAGGCGATCGAGCTTGCCGTCACCGATCTCGAGTCGGACGGGGAGAACCGAAGCCTGAACCTGGGCGACCTCGGCAGTTACCGCGTCGCGACAGTCGTCAACGACGGCGAGCTGCTGGTGGCCGGCGTACCCCTCGAGGCCGCCGAGATGGCGTTGTTGCGCCAGGGCCTGGCCATCGCCGTCTTCACGGTGCTGGCGCTGGCGGGAACCGTGCTGGGCACGATTCTGGTCGTGCGACTCGCCCTGCGCCCCCTGGCCCGGGTGGTCGAGACCGCCGTCGAGGTGACCGCGCTGCCGTTGGCCGTGGGCGACCACGGCATTTCCACCCGCCTCGCGGCCGCAGACACCGATCCCCGCACCGAGACGGGCAAGGTGGGTGAAGCCCTCAACCAACTGCTCGACCACGTCGACACCGCCCTCAGCGTGCGGGCCGCCACCGACCGGCGGATGCGCCGGTTCGTCACGGATGCCTCCCACGAGCTGCGCACCCCGCTCGCGGCCATCCAGGGCTACGCCGAACTGACCCGGCAGGACAGCGCCGAGCTGCCCGAGATCACCGAGTACTCCCTCGCCCGGATCGAATCCGAGGCTCGGCGGATGAGCTCGCTCGTGAGCGACCTGCTGCTGCTCGCCCGTCTCGACGAGGGCCAGGACCTGCATGTGGAAGACGTGGACCTCGCCGACCTGCTGCTGACCGCGGTGAACGACGCCAGGGCATCCGCGCCGTCGCACAGCTGGCTCGCCGAGGTGCCGGACACTGCCGTGGTCGTGCGCGGCGACCGGGAACGCCTGCACCAGCTGGTGGCGAATCTGCTCTCCAATGCCAGGGTGCACACCCCGCCCGCCAGCAGCGTGACCGCCCGGCTGCGGGTGGGCTCGCCCGGCATGCCGGTGCAGCTGAGCGTGCAGGATGACGGGCCGGGCATCACCGCAGATCTGCTGCCGGTGATCTTCGAACGCTTCGCGCGCGGCGATGCCTCCAGGACCCAGGTGTCCGGCGGCCCTCGCAGCACCGGCCTGGGCCTGGCGATCGCCCTGTCGATCGCCGAGGCGCACCGAGGCACCATCCGGGTGCGGTCCTCCCCCGCGGGCACCGCCTTCACGGTCACCCTGCCCACCCCGGGCACCCGGCGCCCGTGATGCCCCGCCTGGTGGTGGTGCTCCCCGTGGTGCCGCTGCGGGTGGGCGCCGGCTTCGCCGTGGCCGAATGGCCCCTGCACGTCACGGTGCTGGCGCCGTTTCTCACGGATGCCGACCCCGGCGACGTCGGCCACGCCATCCGTCTCGCCGTCGAGAACCAGGCGCCGCTCACCGTCGTCGCCGGCGAGGACGCGCTGTTCGGGCGGCGGCACACCATCCCCGTCACGATGCTGCTCCCGCACGAGGGACTCACCCGACTGCACCGCACCCTGGTGGACACCCTACGGCCGTTCGCCGCCGCTCCAGACGAACCGGCCTTCACCGGCGACGGTTTCCGCGCCCATGTGACGCACAAGCCGCCCGCCCGCCTTCACCCCGGCCAGTCCCTCACCCTCGGTCAAGTCGCCCTGGTGGACATGCTCCCCCGCACGCACGAGGCCGGCCGCACGGTCCTGGCCGCCACCAGTTTCGCGAGCTGAGAGAAAAGCCCCGAAAACCAGAGGTTTTCGGGGCTTGACTCACCGTCCGCGAGGTGTCACTCGCGTTGCGACCAGACCTCCCGGGCGGTCAGCGGCACCGCGAGGGGGCGCTCGGTCGTCGTGGTCAGCTCGAGCCGGCGCCCCTCGGCGGCCGACTGCAGCAGCGAGGTCATCACGTCGAGGGAATGCAGCGCGATGTCACCGTTCGCGCGGGCCGCACGGTCGGGGCCGGCCGCGATGAAGTCGAGCAGGCCGATACCGCGGGCGCTGTCCAGGTAACCGGCCGCCGTCGGCAGGGGCCGCCACTGGGTAGCCCCGAGCTCGAAGAAGCGCGTCTCGCCGTCGAACCGGTTCGGGTCTGGCACCGAGAGGGTGCCGTTCTCACCGTGCACCTCGAGGGGGGCCGCGTCGGTGGCGGCGCCGTCGAAGCTCGTCGTGATCGTGGACAGGGCGCCACTGTCGTGCTCGAGCACCCCGGTGATGTGCGTGTCGACGTCGACCGGGATCACCGCGCCGGCCCGCGGGCCCTGCGTGATCGTGCGCGTGCCCCGCAGCCGGCTGGCCGCGCCGGTGACCGAGCGCACCGGCCCGAGCAGGTGCACCAGGGCGGCCACGTAGTACGGGCCCATGTCCAGCAGCGGGCCGCCGCCGCTCTGGTAGTAGAAGTCGGGGCTGGGGTGCCAGCGTTCGTGCCCCGCTGTCACCATGACGGCGGATGCGGCCAGCGGGCGCCCGATCAGGCCGTCGTCGATCGCGTGACGAGCGGTCTGCAAGCCGGTACCGAGAACGGTGTCCGGCGCGCTGCCCAGGCCCACCCCGGCGGCAAGCGCCGCGGCAACGATCTCGCGGGCGTCGGCCATCCGGGCGGCCAGCGGCTTCTCCCCGTAAACGTTCTTGCCGTGGCCGATCGCGGCCAGCGCGATCTCGGCGTGCGCGGCCGGGATGGTGAGGTTCAGCACGGTGTCGACCTCGTCGCTGGCGACCAGCTCGGACACCGACAGGGCTCGCGCGTGCGGCAGCCGGTCGGCCAGGGTGCGGGCCCGGGCGGTGTCGAGGTCGGCGACCGCCGTGATCCGGATCTGGGCGCTGTCGGCGAGAGTGTCGAGGTAGGCGGCCGAGATGTTGCCCAGGCCTACGATTCCTAGGCGGTGCGGGTGGCCCACAGCATGCCCCTTTCGATGATGGTGCGTACGTTGGGGTCGGCGAGAACCTCCGGGCTGTGCCCCGCGGTGCTGACGCATAGGCGACCCGCGCCCCAGAGCCGGGTCCACACCGCCGGCGAGGTGATGGGCCGGTGCCAGGGCTCCCAGTCGGGCGCCGGATGGGTCGTCGTGGCGAGCACATCGATGAGGTCGTCGTGCAGCACCCAGTACTGCTCGGTGCACAGGTCGAAGTCGGCGAGGCCGGCGGTGATCGGATGCTCCCGGCCGAGCGGCGTCATCTGCACCGTGTAGTCCAGGTAGTTGTTCTCCTGCGCGCCGTCGACCCGGTCCGCGGGCGGTTTGCCCGGGTGGGTGGCGAACTGGCCGCCGATCAGCTGCAGGTAGTCGGCGGAGGCCCGGAAGGAGTCGGCGATGCCGCCGTGCCAGCCCGTGAGACCGGTGCCGGCGGCCACCGCCGCGCGAAGTCCCGCGACCTGGTCGCCGCTGATCTCACTCATCGTGACGCTCTGCACGATGAGGTCGAACCGGGCCATCTGCTCGGCGTCGGCGTAGATCTCGGGTGACTCCTCGATCTGCACCGAGTAGTCGTGTGCGGCGAGGAACGGTAGGAACATCTCCGTGGCGGCGACGGGGTGGTGGCCGTCCCAGCCTCCTCGAACGATCAGGGCGTTGTGCTGGGTCATGCGGTTCTCCGTTCCACGGGCGTCGTCTGGGATCTGGCCTTGGCGCTCGCCTCGACCGCGGCGAGTACCCGTTGAACATCGAGCGCCTCGCCGAAGCCCGGCGAGGGCGCGGTTCCGGCGCCGATGGCGGTCACGAAATCGACCATCTGGTGGGTGAACAGGTGCTCGTAGCCGAGGCCGTGCCCGGTGGGCCACCAGTTGGCGACGTAGGGATGCACGGGATCGGTGACGACGATGCGGCGGAAACCCTCGGCCTCGGGGTCGGTACCGCGGCCGTCGAAGTACTCGAGTTCGTTCATCCGCTCGAAGTCGAAGGCTATCGATCCGCTCTCACCGTTGATCTCGATGCGGTTCGCGTTGCGACGGCCGGTGGCCATCCGGGTGGCCTCGAACACTCCCAGGGCCCCGCCGGAGAAGGTGGCGGTGAACGCCATCGCATCGTCGACCGTGACCGGCCCGCGGGCCGCGTCGGGGTCGGCGACACCGCCGAGTCCGGCCGCCGCGCCGCGCTGCGGACGTTCGGTGACAAAGGTGCGCAGGGTCGCAGAGACCTCGGTGATGCTCTCGCCGGTGAGCCATTGCGCGGTGTCGATGCTGTGTGCGCCGATGTCGCCGAGCGCCCCGGAGCCGGCCTTGGCCTTGTCCAGCCGCCAGCTGAGCGGGGCCGCCGGATCGCTCAGCCAGTCCTGCAGGTAGTCAGCCCGCACGTGCCGGATAGCGCCCAACCGGCCCTCGGCGATGAACCGGCGGGCCAGCGCCAGCGCCGGCGTGCGGCGGTAGCTGAAGCCGCACATCGACAGCACGCCGGACTGGGCGGCCTGCTCGGCGGCGTCGGCCATCGCCACGGCTTCAGCCACGGAATTGGCCAGCGGCTTCTCGCACAGCACGTGCTTGCCGGCCGCGAGGGCGGCCAGGGCGATCTCGACGTGGGTGTCACCCGGAGTGCAGATGTCGATGACGTCGATGTCGTCGCGGGAGACGGCTTCGCGCCAGTCGGTCGACCACTCCTGCCAGCCCAGTTTTGTGGCCTGCGCGGCGGTGGTGTCAGCGGACCGGCCCACGAGCAGCGCCATTTCGGGTTCTCGGGGAAGGTCGAAGAACCTCGGCGCCGTGCGCCAGGCCTGCGAATGGGCCGCGCCCATGAACGCGGTTCCGATCAACGCCACCCGCAGCGGGGTCTGGTCTGCCATTCGCGCTCCTTCAGTCGACACCATCGTCGGACGCTTGTCCTTTGCGAGGATGGCAGCACCAGCACCACCCCGGCACTTTTTTGCGCAAAAATGGTGGGAGGAGGCAGGGTGATGGGCGAAACGGCACGGGTGACACTCAGTGATGTCGCCGAGCGAGCGGGAGTGTCCATCGCCACAGCCTCACGCGCCCTGGCTGGGCGCGGCGAACTGGGTCTGGCCACCCGGGAACGGGTTCTGGCGGCCGCGACCGCGCTGGGCTACGACCGGGGCACGTCGTCGCGCGGACGGCCCAGCACCCTGGACACGCGATTGATCGAGCTCGTGCTCGGCTCCTTCGACGATGCCTGGACCGACGAGGTCACGGCGGGTGCGCGGCGCAGTGCCTTCGAGCACGGCTACGACCTCGTGCTCACCCTCGAGCGGGACGACCCCGCCGACGACTGGCCCGCGCGGGTCGCCACCCGCCGGCCGTCCGGCGTGATCCTGGGCCTCATCAGGCCCACCCGTCGGCAACTCACCGAGCTGCGGGGGCTGAGGATCCCCCTGGTGTTGCTGGACCCTCGGTCCGACCCCAACGGCGAGCTGGCCAGCGTGGGCACGACCGACCACCAGGGCGGTTACGACGCCGGCGCACACCTGGCCGCCACGGGCCTCGGCCGCTTCGCCGTGATCACCGGCACCCCGCGGTTCAGGTTCGGCAAGGCTCGCGAGGAGGGCTTCCGCCGCGCGATCGCCGAGCACGCGCCCGGCGCCCCGGTCACGCGCGTGGACGTGGGCTGGGACGGCGCTGGTCTCAGCACCGCGATCCCCGACCTGTTCTCCGGTGACCGCACCCCTGTGGGCGTCTTCGCCTGCAACGACGCCATGGCCCTGGCGGTGTACCCCGCGGCCCGGCGGGCCGGGCTGCGCATTCCCGCGGACATCAGTGTGATCGGCTTCGACGACGAACCGCGCTCCATTGTGGCGTCACCTCCGCTGACCAGCGTGCACCAGCCGCTGGGGGCGATGGCCGCCCGCGCGGTGGCCCTCGTGCACGAAATGCGCGCCCGCGGCGGGGAGCACTTCGACAGGATCGAGCTGCCGACCCGGCTCGTGTTGCGCCAGTCCACCCTCGCCACCCCTCCGCGAACTGTGAATTGAGCGCCAAAACCTCGGGTTTTCGGTGCTTAGGTCACGGCTCGCGGGCCGGTAATTTGGGGGAATGGAGATACGGGAAGCCCGGGAGGGCGACTGGGGCGCGATCTGGCCCTTTTTGCGGGACGTTGTGGCGGCCGGCGAGACCTATTGCTGGCCACGGGACACCAGCGAGGCCGACGCTCAGGCGTGGTGGCTGGGCAAGCCCGGCGGCCGGGTCTTCGTGGCCGAGGACCACGGCCGGGTGCTCGGCACCGCGGAGCTGCACCCCAACCAGCCGGCGGCGGGAAGTCACGTGTGCAACGCCGGCTTCATGGTGGCCCCGCAGGCGGCCGGTCGAGGCATCGGCCGCGCCCTGGCCGAGCATGTCCTCGAGCAGGCCGCGAACGCGGGGTTCCGCGCGATGCAGTTCAACGCCGTGGTGGAGACCAACCACAACGCCGTGAGCCTCTGGCAGAATCTGGGCTTCAGCATCCTCGCCACCGTGCCCGGCGCCTTCCGCCATCCGGTGCACGGATATGTGGGCCTGCACGTGATGCACAGATCGCTGTTGCCCTGACAACTGCCCGAACATCCGTCGCCCATTGTTCACCCCACGGCCCTAGGGTGAACGCATGACCGAGACACTCGACGGCAACGGCGCCGCCCACGCCCCCGCGGCCCACACTCCCGCCCGCGCCGCCGTCGTCGCCTGGAGCCTGTGGGACTGGGGCTCGGCCGCTTTCAACGCCGTGGTCACCACGTTCGTCTTCTCGGTCTACCTCACCGGCTCCTCATTCGGCGAGGAGGGCGACGTCGCCGCGCAGCTGGGCTGGGCGCTCGCGATCGCCGGGTTCCTGATCGCCGTGCTCGCCCCGGTCACCGGCGCCCGCTCGGACTCCTCCGGCCGGCGCAAGTTCTGGCTCGGCGTGAACACCTTCATCGTGGTTGGCCTCACCGCCGGCATGTTCTTCGTGCTGCCCACTCCGGAGTACCTGCTGCTCGGCCTGGTGCTGCTGGCCGCCGGCAATGTGTTCTTCGAGCTCGCCGGGGTCAGCTACAACGCCATGCTCGCGCAGGTCTCGACGCCACGCACCATCGGCAAGGTGAGCGGTTTCGGCTGGGGCATGGGCTACATCGGTGGCATCGTGCTGCTGCTGATCGTGTACTTCGGCTTCATCAGCCCCGAGGTGGGCCTGTTCGGCGTCACCAGCGAAAACGGGCTGGCGGTGCGGGTGACGATGCTCATCGCCGCCGCGTGGTTCGGCCTGTTCGCGCTGCCGCTGCTGTTGCGGGTGCCCGAATACCGGGCGCCGGATGCCGCGAAGCGCGCCAAGGTCGGCTTCTTCCAGTCCTACGTCGAACTGGGCCGCGACGTGGCCAAGCTCTGGAAGACCAACCGCCAGGTGGTCTACTTCCTGTTCGCCAGCGCCATCTTCCGTGACGGCCTGGCCGGCGTCTTCACCTTCGGCGGGGTCCTCGCCGCGTCGGCGTTCGGCTTCTCCCCCGGCGAGGTGATCATCTTCGCGATCGCCGCGAACGTGGTGGCCGGCGTCGCCACCATCAGCGTGGGCGTGCTCGACGACAGGCTGGGCGCCAAGCCCGTCATCGTCACCGCCCTGGTGGGCCTCATCGTCAGCGGCAGCCTGGTGTTCCTGCTGCACGACGGCGGCCAGATCGTCTTCTGGACCGCCGGCCTGGCCCTGTGCCTGTTCGTGGGGCCCGCCCAGTCGGCCAGCCGCACCTTCCTGGCCCGGATCATCCCGGCCGGCCGGGAGGGCGAGGTGTTCGGCATGTATGCCACCACCGGTCGTGCCGCCAGCTTCCTGGCCCCCACGGCGTTCGCACTGGCCGTGACCATTTTCGGCGAAACCTACTGGGGCATCCTGGGCATCGTGCTGGTGCTTGTCATCGGCTTGCTGTTGTTGCTGCCGGTCAAGGCCCGGCAGAACCAGATGGGCTGAGCCCTCGAGGCGGTGGCTCCGGATGCGTTCCGGCCGCCGCCCAGAGCGCGTGGAAGTGGTTGATCGGGCCGTGCCCGCCGCCCACCTCGAGCCGGTCGGCGGAGGCCACGCTGTCGCTGAGCCAGGCCTTCGTCTCGGTCAACGCCCGCGGCCAGTCCCGGTGCCGGGCCGCCAGCGTGGCCAGGGCCGACGACATCGAACAGCCGGTGCCGTGGGTGTTCACGGTGTTGATGCGCGGCGCGGAGACCTGCACGATGCGGGCCCGCCCTGGCTCGGTGCCGGCCGCGTCGACGAGGGCATCCGGGCAGGCCGGACCGGCCAGGTGGCCGCCCTTGACCAGCACCCGGGTGCCGCAGGCGCGGGAGAGCCGCTCGCCCTGCTCGAGGGCCCCTGCCCAGTCGGCGGCCTCGGGTTCGTTCACGAGCACGGCCAGCTCGGGCAGGTTCGGGGTGACCAGGTGCACCAGCGGCACCAGGGCGCGGAGCGCGGCCTCGGCGGACGCGTCGAGCAGCCGGTCGCCGCTGGTGGCGATCATCACCGGGTCGAGCACGATCACGGATGGCCGCACCCGGGCCAGCCACGCGGCCACGGCCTCGATGAGGTCGGCCTGGCCGAGCATGCCGATCTTCACGGCGTCGATGGTGACGTCGTCGCTGACCGCGTCGAGCTGTTCCACGAGGAAGGACACCGGTGGGATGTGCACCGAACGCACCCCGCGGGTGTTCTGGGCGACGAGCGCGGTGACCACGGCCATGCCGTAACCGCCGTTGGCGGCGATGCTCTTGAGGTCGGCCTGAATCCCGGCGCCGCCGGTGGGGTCGGTGCCGGCGATGCTGAGCACCCGGGGGATCTCCCTCGGCCCGGTCATCGGGTCCACTCCCGGTGCAGGGCGCTGGCAGCGGCGCGGGCATCCGGAGCGGCGCAGACGGCCGACACCACGGCCACCCCGGCGGCCCCGGCCCGGCGCAACGGCCAGACGTCCGCGAGCCCGATGCCGCCGATCGCGACGCAGGGCAGCGCACTCGTGGCGGCCAGCGCGGCGAAGCCGGGCACCCCGAGCACGGGCGGATGGTCGGGTTTGGTGCTGGTGGCCCGGATGACGCCGACGCCCAGGTAGTCCACGGTGCCGGCAGGCAGCGCGAAGACCCTGTCGAGCTCGGCCGGGGTGTTGGCGGTGATGCCCACAATCGCGTCGGAGCCGACCCTGTCGCGCACTCTGGCCACGGCTTCGTCGCCCTGGCCCACGTGCAGGCCGTGCACGGCGGCGCGCTCGGCGAGCGCCCGCAGGTACACGTCGACCCTGTCGTTGACGACCACGGTGGCGCGGTCACCGACCGCGTCGGCCACCTGCAGCAGCAGGCGCAGCACGTCGTCGTCCGACCCGGTCTTGTCGCGCACCTGCACGGTGGTGATGCCGCCGGCGACGGCGTCGATCACGGTTCTCAGCACGCCCCTGGCACCGCACAGGGCGGTGTCGGTGACGAGGTAGAGCGAGAGATCGCTCACGCCAGCCGCGCCCGGTCGATGACGGTGGCGCCGTCGAGGGAGTGCAGCCGGTCGAGGAAGTGCGCCGCGAAACTGCCCGGCCCGGCCGCGTCGGCGGCGGCGAGCTCCGCGGCAACGGTGTACAACAGCGTGGCGGCGGCGGTCGCGGCGAGCGTTGCGCCGGGTTCGTCCCGGTCGACGAGCGAGAGCACGGCGGCGGTCACCGCGCCGAGCGCGCATCCGCCGCCGGTGACCCGGGTGAGCAGCACGTGACCGTTGGCCACCCGGATGGTCTGCGAACCGTCGGTGATGAGGTCGACCGCGCCCGACACGGCCACGCTCGCTCCGGTGCTGCGGGCGAGCAGGGCGGCGGCGTCGGCGGCGCCCTCCGGCGAGTCGGTAGCGTCGACGCCTCGGCCGCCGGTGCCCAGCTGGGCCAGGGCGATGATCTCCGACGGGTTACCGCGGATGGCCGTGGGCCGGAAGTGCAGCAGCTCGCGAGCCAGCCCGGTGCGCACCGGCAGCACGCCGATCGCGACGGGGTCGAGCACCCAGGGGGTGCCGGCGGCGTGTGCGGCCGACGCGGCCTCGAGCATCGCAGTGCGCTGCTCGGCGTGCGGGGTGCCCACGTTCACCAGCACTCCGGAGGCCACCCCGGCGAACGGTCCGGCCTCGGTGGGCACGTCCACCATCGCGGGCGCGGCTCCCAGGGCCAGCAGCACGTTGGCGGTGAAGTTGGTCACCACCGCGTTGGTGAGGCACTGTACGAGAGGTTGGCTCTCGCGCAGACGGTCGAGCAGATGGGCAGCATTCTCTGGTGTCAGACGGATGGTCATCCGGGACATCCCTTCGCTAGTACGAACTAGATCAGGTTCAACGGGTGTTTTCTCAGCCCCGGCCGTTTGGCAGGGCACCCCGTGTCACTACCGAAACCCTAGCGGCCGGATTGTTCACACCCGGACTAGTAGTCGAAATCGTCGACGGCGAACCACGGCACCGGCACCGCCGGGTCCAGAAGCGCGAGCGGATCCACCTCGAACGTCTCCAGCACCACGCTGACGCCGGGTGACACGAGCGCCTCCACACCGACATCGCCGACGACGGGTAGCCTGACCATTCCGCCACCCTGCCGGACGGCGGCCGTGAGGGCTGCTACGAGCGCGGTCACGTCGCACGAGCTGCGCAATCGGAACAGGCGCTCGCCGACCGTGAGGGTGTGAGCCTGCATGACATCTCCCTCGGTGTAGACCTCACGCTAAGACCAAAGCGGCGACGTGTATACACGCTTGACAGCGCTGTGTCTTTGTCTGAAACCCTCCAGCGTTTACACCGGCGCACCCGGCACACTGGACCGATGACAACCACACTGCTGAACAAGGCCGAACTCCTCAACGCCCTGCACGTGCCCGGAACGCCACTGATCGTCACGAACGTGTGGGACGCGATCACCGCCAAGATCGTCTCCGAGACCCCGGGCGTGAAAGCCCTCGCCAGTGCCTCGCACTCGGTGTCCAACGTGCGCGGTCTGCCGGACGGCGAGGGCCTCACCGTCGACGAGGCCATCATCGCCGCCCGCATCATCACCGGAGCGACCGACCTGCCGGTCTCGGTCGACTTCGAGAAGGGCTACGCGGCGGATGCCGCGGGGGTCGCCCGCAACGTGCGCCGCCTGATCGAGGAGGCCGGGGCCGCCGGCATTAACATCGAAGACTCCGTGGGCGCCACCAAGGCGCCGCAGTTCGACATCCCCACCGCGGCCGCCCGGGTCGCCGCGGCGCGGGAGGGCGCCGAGGCGGCCGGAGTGCCCCTGGTGATCAACGCCCGCGTCGACACCCTCGCGGGCGGCGGCGAGTGGGCCGAGGCCGTTCAGCGTGCCAACGCCTATCTCGACGCCGGCGCCGACGTGATCTTCTTCCTCGGCCTGGGCGACGAAGACAAGGTCAAGCGCGCCCTCGACGAGGTGAACGGCCGCATCTCCGTGATCGGGAACCCCGGCGCCGTTCCCCTGGCGCGGCTGGCCGAACTCGGCGTCTCCAGGGTCAGCTTCGGCCCAGGCACCCTCGGCCTGGCCCTCGCCGCGTTGCAGCGCGCCGCCGCCCAGCTCACCGCGCTCGGCGATTACCCCGACGACCTCGGCTTCCCCTTCGAGCTCTAACCCGGCTTCGGCGTGGGCGGCTCGGTACGGTGGGGTCATGCCAAGCTTCGCGTCGCACGATGAGACCGTTCTGCACTACGACGTTCTGACTCCGGATGCGGCGGGCGCGCCTGAGCGCCCGCCGCTGGTCGTGCTGGCCGGCGGGCCGGCCCGGCATCCGGAGTACCTGGGCGATCTGGCCGGGCTCACCCGCCTGCGCACCCTCGTGGTGCTGCACCAGCGGGGCGTGGGGGCGTCGTCGCCGTCGCCCACCGCGCCCGCCGCATCCTGGCCCGCCCTGGCCGACGACGTCGAGGCGCTCCGCCGGCACCTGGGGTTGGCCGAGATCGAGCTGCTCGGCCACTCGGCCGGCACCCGCGTCGCGCTCGCCTATGCGGCCCGCCACCCTCATCGGCTGGCAAGCCTGTGCCTGCTCACCCCACCCGCGCAGTGGCTCGTGACCGTCCCCGACGACAGCTCGCACATCATCACGGGGCACCGCGCCGAGCCCTGGTACGCCGATTACGTCGCGCACCGGATCGCGGCGACGGCGGCGAAGACCGCCTCCTACCTCAACCACCTGTTCCCCTACCTCGCCCCGATCGGCTGGTCGCGGTGGACGGCCCAGGCCCGGGAGCACGAGGCGACCGGCGCCTGGCATCCCGCGGCGCAGGACCTGTTCTTCGCCGGGGCCGACCCGGCGGGCATCCTGATCGGCCTGGCGCAGGTGCACTGCCCGGTTCTGGTGGTCGCGGGCGCCGACGACGGCCTCACCGGGCTGGCCCCGGTGCTGGCCGTCGCGGACCTGTTCACGAACGGCCGTGCCGTGACCATCGCCGGCGCGGGGCACTACCCGTGGGTGGAGCAGCCGCAGGCGTTCACCGCGGCGCTGGCCGGTTTCTACCGGCGCCCGGCGAACACGGCCTAGACCCTCCGAATCCGGCCGCCGCGGGGCGCGGCCGTCAGAGCGGGGTGGGATCGAACAGCACGTGGGAGCGGCCCGTCACCGCGTCCTCGGCGACCCGGGCCCGCACCCCGTAGACGTCGCCGATGAGCTCGGGCGTGAGCACGTCTCGCGGGCTGCCCCCGGCGACCGCGCGTCCGTCCTGCAGGACAAGCACACTGTCGCAGAAGGTGGCCGCGAGATTCAGGTCGTGCAGGGCCACGATCGCGGTGACCGGCAGGTCGGCGACGAGGGCCAACAGCTCCAGCTGATGCCGGATGTCGAGGTGGTTGGTGGGCTCGTCGAGCAACAGCTCGGTCGGCTCCTGCGCGAGAGCCCGTGCGATGTGGGCCCGCTGGCGCTCCCCGCCCGACAACGTGCGCCAGAGTCGGTCCGCCTTGTCGGTCAGACCCACGTGCGCCAGTGCGCGGTCGATCGCCCGCGCATCGTCTGCGGTGTCCCCGCCGAAGAGCGACCGGTAAGGCGTGCGGCCCAGCCGCACGACGTCCCGTACCAGAATGTCCACCTCGGTCTCCGCGTGCTGCGTGACGGTCGCCACGGTTCGGGCGACGTGCCGGCGACGCACCGAGGTGAGGTCGGCCCCGTCGAGCGTGATCCTGCCGGTATCGGGTGCCGACACGCCCTGGAGGAGGCGCAGCAGGGAGGATTTGCCGGAGCCGTTCGGGCCGAGCAAACCCACCGTCGAGCCGGGCAGCGGGCAGAGGGTCACGTCGTCGATCACGAGGGTGCCGCCTCGCCGCCAGCTCACGCGGTGCGCTTCGAGTGTCACGCCCTGCCCCTGCCCTTGTTCCGCAGCAGCAACAGCACGAACACGGGAACGCCCACGAGGGCGGTGCCCACGCCGACCGGCAGCGGGGTGGGGGCGAAGACGACGCGGGACGCGGCATCCACCCACACCATGAAGACAGCGCCGAGCACAATCGTGGCCGGGATGACCCTCGAGTGGCGCTGGCCGAAGAGCAGGCGGGCCGCGTGCGGCAGAACCAGGCCGACGAAGCCGATGGCGCCCGCGATGCTCACCAGGGTGGCGGTCAGCAGGGCCGTGACGATCAACAGGATCAGCCGGGTGCGCCCGACGTGGATGCCGAGAGACGCGGCGACATCCTCACCGAACGCGAAGGCGTCGAGCGATCGCGCCCAGACCAGGCAGACCAGGGCGCCCGCCGTGACCACGCCGGAGCTGAGGGCCACGTCGTCCCAGCGCATGCCTTCGAGCGAGCCGAGGAGCCAGAACATCACCCCACGGGTCTCGTCGGAGTCCGCGAAGGCGAACACGACCAGGGAGGTGAGCGCCGAGAACAGTTGGGTGCTCGCGACGCCGGCCAGGATGACCCCCGCCGTGCCGGCGGACGAGAACCGGGCGAGGAGCAGCACAAAGCCGAACGCGGCCAGGGCGCCGATGAACGCGCCGCCGGAGAGCCCGATGGCTCCGCCGCCGATGCCGAGAACCCCGACGAGCACCGCCCCCGTCGACGCCCCGGAGGACACCCCGAGCACGAACGGGTCGGCAAGCGGATTGCGCAACAGCGACTGCAGAATGACCCCGCTCAGGCCGAGCCCGGCCCCGCACGCCGCTGCGACCAGGGCCCGCGGCAGCCGTTCCTGCCAGACGATCGCATCCTCCGAGACACGCACCGGGATATCGGTCAACGCGAGATGGTTCAGCAGGATGTCGCGCACGTTGACGAGGGACACATCCGCGGGGCCGAGCGTGACGGCGACGCCCACCGAGAGCACGATCGCGACCAGGCCGAGCAGGCCGAGGACCAGGCCGAGCACGGCGCGCGGCAGGGGCCGCCCGCGGGTCACCGACGCGGCGGCAACGGTGCTCAGAGCGCGCCCTTGTGCTCGTCCCACCAGGCACGGATCTTCTCGAGGCCGTCGACGAAGCGGATGGACGGGTTCATCTCGGCGCCGTGCAGGGCGATGTAGCGCTGCTCCTGCACGACCTCGAGGTTCTTGGTGAGGGGGTCGCTCTCGAGGAATTGGATCTTCTCGTCGAGACGGTCGCCGGGGAAGCGGTCGCGCTGCAGATCACCCAGGACGAGGATGTCCGGGTCGGCGTCGACGACGCTCTCCCAGCCAACGGCAGGCCAATCGTCGGCGGTGTCGGCGAAGACATTCGTCATGTTCGTAGTGCTGGCCAGAAGCGCCGCTGAGCCGAGGCCGCCGGCGATGTAGGGCGTCTTCGTGTCGGCGAACCAGAACATGACCGTGCGTCCGTCGAAGTCCAGGCCGTCGGAGGCCGCCGCGGCCCGCCCTTCGAGTTCGCTGACCAGCGCCTCGCCCCGGTCCGACACGTCGAAGATCTCGGCCAGCTCGCGGATCTCCTGGTACAACGCGTCGACCTTGAGTGCCGTCGTGCGGGTTCCGCCGCCGTTGACGCTCACACCGTTGTCGCAGTCGGTGGGCGAGAGGTAGGAGCCGATGGCCGTCTCGGCGAGCCGTTCGCGGCTGGCGACCCCGGCGTCGGCGTAGTGGCGACCGAACGAGGCCGTGACGAAGTCGGGGTCGGTGCCCAACAGCACCTCGTAGGTGGGCGCGTTGTCGGCCAGCCGCGGCACCGCCGAGTTCGCGGTGGCCAGCGAGTCGAGCACCGGGTCGGTCCACGACGCGGTGCCGACCATGCGCTCTTCCAGGCCGAGCGACAGCAGGATCTCCGTCGAGTTCTGGTCCAACGACACCACGCGCTCCGGGGCGGCCTCGAACGTCTGCTCGGAGCCGCAGTTCGAGACGACGAGGGGATACCCCGTCTTCCCGTCGCTGGCGACGGCCAGGGCCGCCGGTGAGTCGATCTCCTCGGAGGCGCCGCAGCCCGACAGGGTGGCGAGCGCGACGGCGGTGAGCAGGCCCACGAGGGCGTGCGTCCTTTTCGTAGTGATGAGAACTCCTGAAGGTGCTGAGCGGAAAGTGACGGCTCCTCGCGATGCGGGCCTTGGTAAGTATAGCCTTACCTAAATTCGTGTCCGCTCGGTGAGGTGTTCCCTGAGCTGCCTCTCGGTGACAGGATGCTCCTGTCCGGCTCCGCCGATCCGGCTCCCGGAGGCTGCACATGGTGACGTTTGGCATCGAGGAAGAGTACTTTCTCGTCGACCCGCGCTCCCTGCGGCCGGTCAGTATGGCCGACACCATCCTGGGCGATCTGCCGCCCCGGGCTCGCGCGCCCGGACTCGTCACCCACGAGTTCCTGGCCTCACAGGTGGAACGAGCTTCGGCGGTTTTCACCGAGCTGGTCGAGGCCGAGGCCGACCTGGCCGCCTTTCGAGGCGAGCTGGCTGCGGTGGCGAGGAAGCGCGGAGTCCTGGCTGTCGGCACCGGCACGCCCTTCGACGCCCCGGCGGCGCCGACCCTCACCGACGCGGCCCGGTACCACCGGATCGGGTCCGGAGTGCGCGGGGTCGTGCGGGACCATCAGATCTGCGCCACGCACGTGCACGTGGGCGTGCCCACCCGGGAGGCCGGGGTGCACGCCCTCAATCATCTGCGGGTCTGGCTGCCCACGTTGTTGGCGCTGACCGGCAATTCGCCGTTCTGGCGCTGCCGGGACATCGGCTTCGATTCCTGGCGGGCGGTGATCATGCGCCGCTGGGCGACCACCGGCTGTCCGCCGGCGTTCACCGACGCCGACGACTACGACCGGCGCATCCGGCGTCTGGTCGGTGTGGGAGCCACTGTCGACACCGGCACGGTGGCTTGGTACGCGCGGCTGTCCGAGAGGTATCCCACGCTCGAGGTGCGGGTGGCCGACGCCCAACTCGACCTGGCGCCCACGATGCTGCTTGCGGCGGTGGCCCGCGCCCTGGTCGTGACCGGCGTGGCCGCGGGCGATCGTGGGGCGCCGCCGCCCGCGGTGGAGCCCGAACTGCTCGACGCCGCGCTGTGGCACGCCTCCCGTGACGGCATCCGCGGCCGGCTCCTCGATCCCACCACCAGGGAGCTGGCCCCGGCCAGGGCGGTCACCGACAGTCTGCTGCGCTCCATCGGCGACGCGTTGGAGAGCACCGGGGACCGGCCTCGGGTGGCCGAGCTGGTGGAGCAGGTGCGGCGCGCGGGAACGGGCGCGCAGCAGCAACGGCGGGCGTTCCGCACGGGCGGGCTCGCCGGATGGCGGGAACTCGTCGAGTCGTCGTTCAGCTGATCGGCGCGCCGGCTCCCTCGGCCGGCTCCGGGTTCAGTCGCCGGGGCGAATCACTTCGCCCACGAATCCGGCCGACCGGGCGCGCAGCATCGAGATCCGGTCATCCCGGGCGGCGGCAACGTCGTAACCGATGTAGGCCATCGACGGCAGCTTCCGCACGTTGGCGGAGCACTGGAACGCCTCGCAGACCAGGATGCCGACGGTGTCGCCGTTGCGGCCGGCCGCCCCGGCCCGCTGGGCGCTGTAGAGCACCACCTCGTTGGGCAGTTTCACATCGCGGCACCACGAGCACTGGGCGCGGCGGCGTGGGGAGGCATCCGCCTGTCGGAGGACGATGCCGACAGGCTCGCCGTCGACGGGGACGACGACGTAGGAGCGGCGCTTCATCTTGGGGTCGACCCAGCCGAAATAGTCCAGCTGCGCCCAGTCGAGCTGGTCGAAGCCGGGCGGCAGGGTGATGTCGGACACGACCTTGCGGGAGGCGTTCACGAAGGTGGCCTTGATGGTAGCGGTACTGAGGGGGAGCATACGAAGTCTCAATCGGTTGAGTGGTCGGGGTGCTGCGTGTCGGCCGTGGGCCAGTTCCGAAGCGACGTGTCGATGGCGTCGAGCACCCGGGTCCAGCTCGAAGCCGCAGTGGGATTCGAGTGGTCGAAGCCGCCGCCGGACTCGAGCGCGACGAAGCCGTTGATGGCGCTGCCGAGTAGCCGCACACCGTGCACCTCGTCGTCGGGGCTGAGGCCGTAGCCGCTCACAATGGCCCGGGCTGAGCGGGCGATGAGCCCGCCCGCGCTCTGGGCGGCAGCCTCCGGCGATACGCGGCGCTGCGCCGCCTCCCACCGGCCGGGGTGGGCGATGGCGTAGTCGCGGTGGGCGTTCGCGAACGCGAACAGGGCGCTCCGGCCGGCCTTGCCGGGCAGGGCCTCGGCCAGACCGTCCGCGAGTTCCTGCAGGGCGAACGCGGCGGTGAGGTCGAGCAGGTCGTCGAGCCCCGAGATGTGCGAATAGATACTCGCCGGGCGCACGTCGAAGCGGCGGGCGAGGGCGGAGAGCGTCACGGCGGACAGTCCGGTCTCGTCGGCCAGTTCGGCGGCGGCCTTGACCAGCCGGGCTTCGGTCAATCCGGGACGCTTCATCAAATTTCCTAAGTCTCGCAGTTTATAAACTACAGACTATAGGTAATGCTCAGTCCCCGGGAAGCAGCGTGAACTCGACCCGGCCCCAGGCCGCCCCGTTCACCTGCACCTCGAGGGCGTGCACCCCCGGGTGGTAGCGCCGGGTGGTGATGGCCCGGAACGAGTGCGACCGGGCCAGCTGCACGGTCTCGCCGGCGGCCAGGGTCACCGTGGTGAGCTTGAAGGTCTTGCCGGTGAGGCTGCCATTGGCCTTCCGGTGGTGCATTACGTAGTCCACGGCGAGCCGGGCCGGTGCGTCGCCGGCGTTGCGGATGCTCACCGTGAACCCGATGGTGCCGCCGAAGTCCACGTCGGCCGCGTCGAGCACCGGACCGACCACGTGGACCTCTGCTGGGTGGAAGCCCAGCTGTGCGAGCGCCTGCGGGTGCCCCTTCTTCACCAGGGTGCGGAGCGCGTGGCGCACCAGCGGAACGGTGTTCGCATCCGGCGCAGCCAGCCAACCGGCGGTGGTGGCGACGACCAGGTCGGGCTGCTGCCGGCTGAGGTCGTTGAGGTGGTTGGCCACCGAGCGGCGCACCACCTCGTCCTCGTCGCGGTACAGGGCGTGCAGCACCGGCAAGGTCAGGGTGGGTTCGGCCAGGATGCCCGGCACCCGGATGGCCCAGGGCAGGAACGGCCGGGTGCCCTCTGAGGCCAGTCGGCGCACCGCCGGGTCGGTCGAGCCTGTCCAGCCGAGCACGATCGGCATCGCCCGGGCGAGGTCGTGGGTGAGCAGCGGCCGGATGGCGAACTCCGAGGTGAGCCGCGGGGTGAGCGCAGCGAGCATCCGCATGCCGTCGTCGAACGCGGCGTCGGTGCCGGCGTCGATGGCCTTGGCGGCCACTGCGCTGGTTACCGGCCAGATCAGCCAGCCGCTGAACGGCAGGGCGCCCTGCGCGGCGGCGCGGATGGTGCCGGCGAACGTGTCGTAGTCGCCGGGCAGGTCGGTCAGCAACGCATCGCGCAACAGGTCGCTCCGTTCCCTGAGTGACAGCGTGGCGATGGCGTCGGCGGCGGCGGGCAGCGCTGCGAGTTCGGCCGACGGGGCTGCGGCCTGGATCGCCGCGGTGAGCGCGCGGGCGGTCGGCACTCCGATGAGTTCGTCGGCGAAGGGCATAGGGCTCCTGGTGGTGGGCGGCACGATGGGAATCCAGCGTGGCACACGGCTAGTGGTGCGCGCACGACGCGATCGACGCGGCGACCAGTGCGGGGGCGGCTCCCGTGTCGCTAAAGGCGTAGTTCTTCTCGACTCGCCGTGGCTTCGGGCCGAACGAGCGGCGTTTCCCGAGATTCTCCGCCTTTACATTCGGGCGCGGCTGCGGATGACGCGGCGCGCTCGGGCGCGATGACCAGCGCTACCGCGCCCGCTCCGAGCACGAGTCCGACGAGGGTGGCGGGAGTGAACGGGTCGGCGAAGAGGATGCTGCCGGCGACGGCCGTGGTCGGCGCCACCAGGTACAGCAGGGCGTTAAGGGCAGTGATGCCGAGGCGGCGCAGCAGGTACCAGTAGAGCGCGTAGGCGATGAGGGTGGGGAACACGGCAATCAGCACCGTCGAGAGCCAGAAGTTCAGGGTGGCCGGCGGGGCGAGCGCCCCGGCAAGGGCGGCCAGAAGCGTCACGGCCACCAGCGTGATTGCGGCGTGGGTGGCAAGGGCGGCGAAGACGCCGAGCCGGGCCGGGGTGCGCCGCTCCAGGAAGGTCGCGGCGACGAGGCTGGCCAGCGCCACCAACGGCAGCAGGTAGGCGGGGGTGGGCGAGATCGACGTCGAAGCATCCGCCGCCACGATCAGGACCACTCCCACCGCACCGAGCGCCAGGCCCAGCCACTGCAGCGCCCGCACACGCAGCCCGAGCAGCGGTCCGACCAGGGTTGCCACGACCAGGGGCTGGATCGCGTCGATGAGGGCCGTCGTCCCGGCCGAGACTCCCGCGCCGACGGCCAAATAGACGGGCAGGATGTAGCCGAATTGGGCGAAGAGCCCGATGGTGAGGTGCGGGCGGATGTCGCGCCAGGCCGGGAACGTGCGTCGGTGAGCTCGAAGCCGACGATCTCGGAAGCGCAGCGCCACCATGCCGACCAGCAGGAGTGCCGCGACGACGAGGTACCGCCAAACCAGCACGGTCAGGGCCGGCGCCGCCTCCGTGCCGATCTTCGCGATGATGAACCCGGAACTCCAGGTCAGCACGAAGGCGGCCGAAGCCGCGACCAGAAGAAGTCGCTGAGGTATACCGATCTGTGTACTCATTCGATCGAGTATACAGAACGGTATAGTGGGGCCATGACCACCGAGAACTCGCCCGAGGCGATCCCGCACTACACCCCGGGGGCCGAGCGGCTGCTGGCCGCGGCGTCCGACCTCTTCTACCGGGAGGGTATCCACGCCGTGGGCGTCGACGCCATTGCCGCGGCGGCCGGGGTCACCAAGAAGACGCTCTACGACAGGTTCGGGTCGAAGGAGGCGCTGGCCGTGGCGTATCTCCGCGGGCGGGACGCTCGGTGGCGGGAGTTCCTGGAGCAGGGACTCGCGTTGCAGGCGCCCGGCAGCGTGGACCGTGTCCTCGCGGTGTTCGACATTTCGGCGCGCTGGGCCGTCGCCAACAGCAGCAAGGGCTGCAGCGCCATCAACGCGCGCGCCGAGACAGACGATGCGGCGCATCCGGTGGCCGTCGAAGCGATTCGCCAGAAGAAGTGGATGCGCGACGTGTTCGAGCGGCTCTGCCGGGACGCGGGCATCGCCGGTGCGGACCGGGTGGCCGACATTCTGATGCTGCTCTACGAGGGCGCCCTGGTGACCGTGGGGATGGGCACCTTCGCCGACCCGTTCGCGGCCGGACGCACGGCCGCGAACACGATTCTGCGAGGCGACGCCCCCTAGGGACGGTGCGTGGCCGCCTGGGCATGCGCAGCGTCCTGTCGGGCACTGGCTTCGCGCTCGGCCCGGTCGGCGGTTGAGGCGTCGTCCACGCTGAGCATCACGCCGCTGTCCCGCAGGGTGAACAGGTGCAGCAGAATCCGCCAGCGGCCGACCTCCCACTGGCGAGGCGGGATCTCCTCATCGTCCCAGGGCTCTGTCGGAGTTCCCAGATTCTGACTGAGCAGGGCAAGGATACGGTCATAGCCGAGCCTGGTTCCCGGATCGTTCGGGCTCGGCGCGTTGTACAGCTGCAGGTCGATGCCCAGGAAGTCACCCGCGTGGGACGTCCAGCTGGCGTAGACCTCGCCGCCGAACGACACCTCGAGGCGCCGGATATCGACCGGGCTCGGCCACGTCTCGCCGGCGGATGGGTCGTCGCCGGCGCTGTCGTCGGTGCCAGCGTCGGAGTCGACAGTCCGCACCCCCAGCGTCGCAAAGAGGTCGCCCACCGCAGCATCCGTCGCCGGCCAGGCGCCCCGGGTGACCGCAAGGACCAGCTCCACGGCCTGGGCCGGGTCGGGTGCCGGCGCATTCGCGGGCGACGCATCCGTCATGCGCACAGACTATGCCCACCGGTGTCGACTCGCGGCCCTAGCGCTCTGTGCCACCGTGCGTAGCGTGGACGACCTGAGCACTCCGACGAGAGGACTGTACCGATGAACGGCGCACCGATGAACGGCGCACCGATGAACGCACCGACCGGCATCCTGCGCGGCATGAGCAACGTGAGCTATTGGGCCGCAGACCACGCCGCCGCGACGGCCTGGTATACCGAGCTGTTGGGCATGGAGCCCTACTTTCAGATGCCAGGCTACGCGGAGTGGCGGGTGGGCGACTACGGCCACGAACTGGGGCTGATCGACGCCAGGTACGCCCCTCAGCCGGCAGCGGATGTGCCCGGTGGGGCGGTGCTCAACTGGCACGTCGACGACATCCGGGCGGCTCTGGACCGGCTGCTCGAGCTGGGCGCGACGATGCGCGAGGACATCCGGGAGCGCGGCGAGGGCTTCACGACGGCGGCCGTGGTGGACCCGTTCGGCAACGTGCTCGGCGTGATGACGAACCCGCACTACCTGCAGGTGCTCGCCGACGCCACCCCGGACGGAGAGGCGGCCCGCGCCGGGCATCCGGCGCCCTAAGGTGCGCGCCATATTAGGAGATAGCGAGTTTTCTAGGACGCAGTTGCCAAAAGCATCCTTGAAATCTCACTATTTCCTTATTGACGTGCGAACCCGGTCAGTCGAGCGCGGCCAGCTGCTGTCGCCGCGATGGCCTCCATCACCGCCACGGGGTCGCCCGCGACCTCGGTGCCGTCCTCGACCAGCCAGGCGATGAACGTGCCGGCCATCGGCGCGACGAGGGCGAATGCCACGGGCAGCGCCCCGGCCGGCATCCGCAGGGTGTGCCGCACCTACGCCAGGCAGCTGCCCGCCTGAGCAGCGCGCCCCGTCTGCCCGCCCCAGGGGGCGCGGGGACCAGACCAGCCCCGAGTCTCGCGGGAGTTCCGACGGTCGGCGGGAGTTTTCGTCAGTTCGCGGACAGCGCGGCGTAGAGGTCCACGGAGTTGCCATCGGGATCCAACAGGGTCGCGTAGCGCTGGCCCCAGTGCGCGTCCCACGGTTCGACATGGGCAACGTAACCGGCGGTGACCAGCTCGGCGAAGGCCGCATCCACCTCGGCCGGCGTGCCTTTGTCGAACGCGAGCGCGATGCGGTGGCCGCCCGTGGGTGCGATGTAGCCGGGGTCGAATCCGCGAATGGTCGCGATGGTGTCCCATGCCAGGCTCGTGCCGTCATCGAGTTTCGCGTCGACGTGCGGCGCATCGTCAAGTCCTTCCTCGATCCGCACGCCCAGCGCTCGATAAAAGGCCAGCGAAGCGGCCATGTCACCCGTCACGATCCCGATGAAACCCAGTTTTAGTGTCATGCCACCACCGTAGGAGACTTTGGCCGGCTGGGCACCTGCTACTGGGATGAGCCGCGGGTGGCCGATACTGTGAACGGACGGTCCATCCAGGCGTGTCGATTGGAGATCCTTGTCATGAGCACCGAACAAGGCCCGAGGCAGTTCTCCTTCACCGCTCCGATCGGAGTACTGGTGAAGGGCGAGATGTGGTCGTGTGTCGAAGTCCCGGGTTCGGTGGAGCTGTTCGGCACCGGTAAGGCCGTCCGGGTAGTGGCGCAGGTGGATGACCAGCCGGTGACGGCTGGCCTGATGCCCACCGGATCCGGTGGTCACATGCTCTCGATCAGCGCCAAGCTCCGCACGAAGCTCGGCAAAGAGGTCGGGGACGTCGTCGTCGTCCGGCTTTCAGAGCGGTTGACCTGAGGAGGATGCCAGTGGCCGCCAGCGAAAAGCTCGCAAAGGCTCAGAGCGAGCTCACCGACATCAACGTGCGAATCGACAACCACCCACTCAACAGCAGCGCGATGAAGGATGCGCGTGAGGTCGTTGCCGAGCACCGGGACGCGGGGAAGGATGCCGTCGAGGTCGCGCTCGCCGAACGCGGGCTGCCCAGTGCCGCAGCGCAAGGCAAGGCCCTCGTGCTCGGCGTCACGTCACTGTGGAACCTGAACCGCAAGCGCGTTGGTCTCGAAAACCGAATCCGCAGACTCGACCGCTTGTGATGTTGCGGCACTGGCGATGAAAATCCGACGAGGCGCGATCGACCTCCACATCACCGACACCGAAGGCTCTGGGCCTCCGGTCGTAATCCTTCACGGCCTGGCGGGCAGCAGCACCGAGATGGCTGCGACAGCTGCGGCTCTCGGCGATCACCGAGTGGTCACGGTTGACGCTCGAGGTCACGGACGCAGCACCCGCTTTCCGGACGACGTGTCGCGGGAGGCCCATGTGGCCGACGTGGTGTTCGTGATCGAGTCGGTGCTCGGGAGACCCGTTTCCCTTGTCGGCCAATCCATGGGCGGCCACACCGCCCTGCTCGTAGCGAGTGCCCGTCCCGATCTGGTGGAACGCCTCGTTCTCCTGGAAGCCGGGGTCGGCGGGGACGGCAACGATCGAAGCAGAAGCGACCTGCGTCGTTTCTTCACCTCCTGGCCGGTACCGTTCGGCAACGAAGCGCACGCGCGCGCATTCCTCGGTGACTCCCCGCTCGCACGCTCGTGGATTGCCGATCTCGAGATGCGGCCCGATGGCCTGTGGCCACGCTTCGATCCCGACGTCATGGTCGAGACCATCGCGCACGTGGACGCGCACCCGCGCTGGCCGGAGTGGTGCAGCCTCGATATCCCCACCCTCGCTGTCTTCGGTGCCGAGGGGATGTTCTCAGCCGCAGCGAAGGACGAATTCATGTCGCGTGGTTCACCACAAGTCACGCGGGTCGATTTCGACGGCGGAAGCCATGACGCCCATCTCGACGCATCCGCCGAGTGGATCACGGCTTTGCGTGCGTTCCTCGTGCGGGTTTAGCTGGCGATGGCGGGGATGATGGCGCCGGAGAAGACCTGCCAGGCCAGTGCCGTTTTCGCCACCAGGCTCAGGGTGATGTAGGTGCGTTCGCCCTGCAGGTAGCTCTTCCACTTGCCCACCTGCTTGTACTGCAGCCACTGGTTGATGGCGAACGTGTTGAAGAACACGAACAGCGAGATGACGATGCCGACGACGAAGCCGGGGGCCGCAACGTCGCTGGCGCTGCCCGGGCGCAGGAAGTAGATCAGGATCAGGATCCACGGAACGATGCCGACCATGGAACCGAAGATGAAGGGCAGCATCCCGCCCGTCCCCGGTTGCTCATACTTCTCCTGCAGGGCTCCGAACATGATCATGGCCGCGTTGACCGCGAAGACGGCGCACAGCGCTCCGATATCGGTCACACCATTGATCGCCAGGATCAGCCAGATCATGATCGATGAACTCAGGGAGTACTCGACCCACCGGAAGTAGTTGTGGTTGTTCAGCAACCCGGTCTTGTAGCGGTTGAAGAACCAGGGGCTGGAGATGAGGAAATGGAAGAAGGCGCTCAGCGCGAGGAAGGCCACCACGCCGACGCCGATGTTCACCTCGAAGAGCGTGACCCGCTCCGGCGGGATCGGCACCCCGGGCGGGCCGGCCAGGTAGTCCGTGGTGACAGCGAACAGAACCTGCGAACTCAGCATCGTGAGAATCACCGCAAACCCGATGGCCTGAATCAGGTGGAGGCTTCCCGCGACGACGTTGTAGATGCGCAGCCGGTCGATCTGCTGGTCCGGCGTGTAGTCCCTCTTGGCCATGGGCCGACTCCTTTGCATCCGGCGGGCGTCACGCGCCCGTGTGGTCATCTTGGCACTTCCCAGGGGCTATCGCGGCCGTCGGGCGATCACCGGGCTGAGGCTCGCCACCTCGTCCGGTGTGGCATCGCGGAACATCTCGGCTCCGGTCGGCTCGACCGCTCGCCGCCCCTGCCCGCGGGTGGCGATGAGGCTGGCGCCGACCGCCGTGGCGAGGATCACGAGGATGACGGCTAACGAGACGGTGGTGGGGACCTTGACCAGGTCGTGCAGCGCCATTTTGACGCCGACCCAGATGAGGATGGCCGCCAACCCGATCTTGAGGTAGATGAAGCGGTGGATGAGATCAGCCAACAGGAAGTACATGGCGCGCAACCCCAGGATGGCGAAGGCGTTCGCGGTGAACACCAGGAATGCCTCGTCGGTGACGGCGAAGATCGCGGGGATCGAGTCGATGGCGAAAATGATGTCGGTGAACTCAATGAGCACCAGCACCGCCAAGAGAGGTGTCGCCACGAGTGCCCCGCCGGCTCGCACGAGGAGCCGCTGCCCGTAAAAGACGTCGGTCGTGGGGACGAATCGGCGGAAGGCTCGGTAGATGCGCGACTGGGTGGGGTCGGCGTGTTCGTTGCGGCGGCGCAGCATCTGAATGCCGGTGACCACCAGGAGGGCGGCGAAAACGTAGAGGATCCATCCGAAGCTCTCGATGAGCGTGGTGCCCGCAGCGATGAAGATGCCGCGAAACACCAATGCACCCAATACGCCGAGGAAGAGGATGCGGTGCTGGTACTTGGCCGGCACACCGAAGCTGGCGAAAATGATGGCCCACACGAACACGTTGTCGATGGCCAGCGACTTTTCGATGAGGAAGCCGGCGAAATACTGCTGACCCAGCTCGCTGCCGAAGAGCAGCCAGATGATCACACCGAAGCTGATCCCCGAGACAACCCAGAAGATCGACCACCCGGCCGCTTCCCTCAAGCCGATGACGTGGGCGGTGCGGTGGGCCACGAGGTCGATGGCCAGCATCACGAGGATGACGGCAAAGACGGAAAGCCAAGCCCAGAGCGGAACATTCACGGTAAGCACCCTTCCGAGAGGACGCACGGTGCGTCGTCTCGGAGGTCTTTCCCGCTCGGGTCGAGCTCACATCACCGAGCCGTGGGGCCGTACTGGCGACGATGTGATTCGGGGATACTCCCCTCCTGGCAATTATCAGATCATGGGTTTTCCCGACCCGTCAAGAGGTCTGGATCAGAGTTTGCCGAGCGCCGCTGGAACCGAGTCCAGCATGACGGTCACCGAACCGACACCGGCGCCCAGCTCCACCTCGGCGGACCCGACCGGGGTCGTCATTCGATACCGACCGGCGAAGCCGCGCACCATGACGACGCCGTCGGCATCCGTCGTCGTGCGCGTCTCGGGGTGCCACCACTCTCCGCGCACCAGGCCCTGCAGCGCATCGTAGGCGGGCTTCTTGCTGCCGTCGCGGCGGATCAGCCCCGAGGGAGCCCCGAGCCAGGCCCCGTGATCGGTCAGGCCCCAGTAGGTCAGCGACTCCACCGCGGGGTGGGACACCACCGTGCGGTAGTGCCGCACGATCTCGTCGGCCTGGCGGGCCTCGCCCTCGGGCGTCGACGGCCACGATTCCGGCTGGAAGTCGTTGAGGTCCACGATCTCCGGGGGCATCAGGTCGCCCGACAGCAACGTCGTCTCGGTCAGCTGCAGGGGCAGCCCGAAGCGGGCGAACCGCTCGAGAATCCCCCACACCTGCTCTTCGCCCCGGTAGCCCTGATGCATGTGAGTCTGCAGCCCGATAGCGTCGATCCGGATGCCCGCCGTCAGGCAGTCCTCGATCACGTGTTCGTAATCGGCGGACAGGTCGAAGTCGTTGAGGACGAGCCGGGCGTTCGGGTTCGCTGCCCGTGCCTCCTCGAACGCCAGCCGCACCATCCCGACCCGGCCGCGGCACTGGGCCAACCGGGTCACGGCGTTGTCCTCAGCGGTGAAGACGGGCAGGATCACGACCTCGTTGACCGCATCCCACAGGTCCACAACACCCGCGAAGTCGGTCACCTCGCGCCGGATGCGCTCCCGGATGGTCTTCTCGACCTCCGCGTCGTCGAGGGATAGCAGCCACTCGGGGGCCAGGGTGTGCCAGAGCAGCGGATGGCCCTTGACGGTGACCCCGCGCTCGGCGAACCACTCGGCGGTTCGACGCAGCCGAGTCGTGTCGGGTTGACCCTGCACCGGCTCGAAGCCGCGCCAGTAGAAGGGCAGCGTCATGGTGTTGAACAGACCCAGCCAGGCCTCAGCCAGGGCTTCCGGTTCGGGCGGTGCGTCACCCGATCCAGGCGGGCCGCCGAGCAAGTCGATGAAGTCGAAGCCGATGTTGCCGAACCCGAACGCGTGCCGGGTCTGCTCGACAGACGCTTCCGCGCCGGCGATCGGCCGCCCCTGGGAATCGACCAGCCGAACACGGGCATCAGCGATGCGGTGAGTGAAGTCAGGCATGCGTGGAAACCTTCAGAGTTTGCGAATCGCCGGCGGAACGAAGAACACAACTGTGGGCGGTGACCGCCCGGTCACGGTCGAACATACCTGAAACGTACCGTGACCAGGCCCGGACCATCCGGCTCGCTCAGGCCTAGTTGAAGACCATCCCACCGTCGACCACGATCGACTGGCCGGTGATGTAGTTGGAGTCGGGGCCGGCCAGGAAGGAGACGACTCCGGCGACCTCGGCGGTTTCAGACAAGCGGTCGAGGGCGATGCCCTTGGTGAACTGTTCCCAGCCCCACGCTTCAGGCTTGTCGTTGTCGGTCGCCAGCTTCTTCGCCAGGTTCTCCATCAGGGGCGTCTTCACGATGCCGGGGGCGAAGGTATTGACCGTGATGCCGAACGGCGCCAGGTCCCGGGCGGCGGTCTGGGACAGTCCGCGAAGGGCGAACTTCGTCGACGAATACAACGCGAGGCCGGGGTTGCCGATGTGGCCGGCCTGGGAGGCGGCGCTGATGATCTTTCCACCGTGGCCGAGTTCCTTGAACGCCTTAGTGGCAGCCTGGATGCCCCACACCGCGCCGTTGAAGTTGATGGAGAAGATCTTCGCGATACTCTCCTCGGTGATCTCCTCGATGGGAGAGGTCGGGGCGATGCCGGCGTTGTTGACGATCACGTCGAAGCCACCCAGTTCGGTGACGGCCTGCGCGACCGCGGCGAAGACGCTGTCTCGGTCGGAGACGTTGACGTGCACCGCGATTGCTCCGCCGGCCGTGCCACCGAGCGATTCGGCGACGGCGGCGGCGGTCTCGAGGTTCAGGTCGGCGATGGCCACCTTGAAGCCGTCAGCGTGCAGCCGCTCCGCGACCGTCCGCCCGATTCCCTGTCCGCCACCGGTGATGAGTGCGACTTTTCCATTCTCCGTGCGTGCCATGATCGTGCTTCCTATCTTCATTGTTCGAAACCTGTCGGCGGGTCGATGACAAAGTCACAACCGGACAGGCGGGAGGCGCAGCTAGATCAGCGTTTGCTTCTCGAGCTGCTCATAGGTCTGGGTGGCGTCGAGCAGGTTGGTCCAGAGCACGGCGCGACCCGCGGCGCGGGACTTCTTCACGTCGATGATGCGCTGGTTGCTGCTTCCGCGGAATTGCAGCTTGAAGTCTTTCTTGGCGAGGTCGAATCGGCCATCCACGAGGATGTCTATCTGGTCGAGCAGTTCCAGCTTGTCGGGGCTGTCGAGCAGCAGCTCTTCGTAGGAATACCCGGTCCACGACCAGATGTCCTTGGCTTGGCCGAAGGTCGCCCGCACCCGGCGCACCAGGGAGAGGCACACCCCGGTGTTGATGAAGGGTTCCCCGCCCAGCAGGGTGAGGCCCTGCACGTACGGTTGGGCCAGGTCGGCAAGGATCCGATCCTCGAGCTCGACCGTGTACGGCGTGCCATAGCGGAAGTTCCAGGTGGCCTCGTTGAAGCAGCCTTCGCAGGCGAACAGGCATCCGCTCACATAGAGGCTGCAGCGCACCCCCTCGCCGTCGACGAACATGAACGGTTTGTAGTCACCGATGAAGCCCTGGCTGAGCTTGTCGGATAGCCACTCGCCGGGATTCGGGTTCCGCATAACGGCTGCCTACAGGGAGCCGCTGACGCCGGTGGCGCCGGCCATGTGCTTGACCCGGGAAACGATCTCCTGGTGGCGACCGTGCACCATCGGGCGGGCCTGCGGGTTGCCGAGGTAACCGCAGGTGCGCTTGACCACGTCGCAGCTGGCCGGGTCGTCGTTGCCGCAATCCGGGCAGGCGAAACCACGCTCGGTGGGGGTGAAGTCGCCGGAGAAGTCGCACTTGTAGCAGCGGTCGATGGGGGTGTTGGTACCCAGGTAGCCGACCCGGTCGTAGGCGTAGTCCCAGACGGCTTCGAGCGCCTTGGGGTTCTGCTGCAGCACCGGGTACTCGCAGTAGTGGATGAAACCGCCGGAGGAGAACACCGGGTAGTCCTTCTCGAAGTCGAGCTTTTCGAACGGGGTCGGGTTCTTGCGCACGTCGTAGTGGAAGCTGTTGGTGTAGTAATCCTTGTCGGTGATGTTCTCCACCGACCCGAACTTGACCTTGTCGAGGCGGGAGAACCGGTCGGTCAGGCTCTCGCTCGGGGTCGAATAGACGCTGAACTGGTAGCCGTACTCGGCGCTCCACGCCTTGGTGTGCGCGTCGAGGGTCTTGAGGATGTCGAGGGTGAAGGCCTTCGCCTCGGCGTCGCCCTCCCAGGCGCCGCCGAAGAAGGCCGCGGCCACCTCGTAGAGGCCGATGTAGCCGAGGGACACCGTGGAGCGGCCGTCCTTGAAGAGGGCGTCGACCGAGTCGGTGCGCGCCAGTTGTTGGCCGAAGGCGCCGTAGACGTAGAGGATCGGGGCGTTCGCAGGGGTCGCCTGCTTGCACCGTTCGATGCGGTAGACCAGGGCGTCGCGGGTGATCAACAGACGCTCCTCGAGGATGCTCCAGAACTTCGCCCGGTCCCCGGCGGCCTCCAGCGCGATGCGCGGCAGGTTCACCGTCACCACGCCCAGGTTCATCCGGCCCTCGGAGACATCGTTGCCGTCAGCGTCGGTCCAACCCTGCAGGAAGGATCGGCAGCCCATCGGCACCTTGAAGCTGCCGGTGATCTCGACGAGTTTGTCGTAGCTGAGCACGTCCGGGTACATCCGCTTGGTCGAGCACTCCAGCGCAAGCTGCTTGATGTCGTAGTTCGGGTCGCCCTCAGCGAGGTTGAGGTCGCGCTTTAGCGTGAAGATCAGTTTGGGGAAGATGGCGGTGCGCTTCTCGCTGCCCAGGCCGTCGATGCGGATCTGCAGGATTGCCCGCTGAATCTCCCGCTCGAACCAGTCGGTGCCCAGGCCGAAGCCCAGCGACACGAACGGGGTCTGCCCGTTCGAGGTGAACAGGGTGTTGATCTCGTACTCGAGGCTCTGCATCGCGTCATAGATGTCCTTGCGGGTCTTCTCCTCCGCATAGGCGTGGTGCTTGGTCTGATCGCCGATCCACCGTTCCGCATCGGCAAGGTGCTTGGCGAAGTTGGCGCGGGCGTACGGAGCCAGCAGCTCGTCGGTGCGGTTGGCGGAGCATCCGCCGTACTGGCTGGACGCCACGTTGGCGATGATCTGCGAGATCTGCGCGGTGGCAGTCTGAATGGAGCGGGGCGGCTCGACGTCGGCGTTGCCGATGCGGAAACCCCGGCTGAGCATGCCCGTGAAGTCGATCAGGCAGCAGTTGGTCATCGGCGCGTATGGGCTGTAGTCCAGGTCGTGAAAGTGGATGTCGCCCTTCTGGTGCGCGTTGGACACGTGCGGCGGCAGCATCTTGTGGCCGATGGCCTTGCCCACGGCCCCGGCGGTGAGGTCGCGCTGGGTGTTGAAGACGTCGCTGTCTTTGTTGGCGTTCTCGTTCACCACCGAGGAGTCTTTGCTGAGCAGGTTGATGATCGAGTGGTTGATGTCGGTGGACTTGCTGCGGGCGAAGTCGCGCTGGGTGCGGTAACCGATGTACTTCTCGGCGAGGTCATATTCGTGGCTTTCGAGCAGCGCGTGCTCCACGATGTTCTGCACCTCGTAGATCTTGATGTCGGTGCTGAAGCGGCCGGCGATCTCCCGGTTGACGGCGGCGACGATATCGACGATCGCCCGGTGCACCAGCGGGGTCATTTCGGTGTGAATCTCCACCGCGGCCTTGACCAGCGCCTCGTAGACCTTGGTGTCATCGAAGTCCACCCGGCGGCCGTCGCGTTTGACGACCTGGATGGCGACGGTGTCGACGCGGGTGGCGGAGGTCTGGGCCGGGGCGCTGATGCTTGGATTCACGCCTTCAGCATAGGGACGCCAGGGCGCCGAAATCACTACATTTGGGTGCCCTTGGTCCCTAGCGCCGCTATATGTAGTGGTCGAGTAGGACGGATGGCCGGAAAGACGCCCCGCGATTCAACCCCGGGTGCGGGTGCACACTTGTGCATCTCAGCCGCCTCGGCGTGTTGCGAAAGTCAGTGCACCCGCACGGCCTCGTTGTGCTCCACGAGGTGCCAGGTGGTGCCCTCGTCGTCGCTCACCCAGCCCTCCCAGGTGTAACCGTCCTCGGTGATCGAGGTGAAGTTCCAGCGCACCGGGCGACCGTCGGTGCCGGTGCCGTCCTGGCGCAGGCCGTTGCGGTACGGGGTGGCGATCAGGTGGCAGTACTCGCCGATCGTCGGGGCGAAGGAGCTCACCCGCCAGGCACCGGCCAGCTGGTCGTAGACCCGCACGGCGGTGGCGACGGTCTCGAAGCCGGACGGGTGCGTGGCGCTGGCCTCGACCTCCACGTCCTGCACCGCGCGCCCGTCGAGGATGAACTGCACGATCCAGGTGAACTCGCGTTCAGTCCACTCCCCCGTGGCCTCGTCGAGCCGGCTGCCGTGCGCAGCCCAGGTGCCCACGAGCTGGCCGAATCGGCGCATGCGCCCGGGGTATTCCGGGGTGGGACCGTCGGCGATCAGCGCCTCGGCAAAACGGGACTCTGAGGTGGTCATGCCTCGATTTTACCGGGCGCACGTAACGCGCGCATGAACATGGCGTTCCAGGTCAGCCGCCGAGGCTGCCGGCATCCGTGGTGCCCACGTCGGTGCGGTGAAAGTTCAGATGCGAGCGGGAGGCCGTGGGGCCGCGCTGGCCCTGATACCGGGAACTGTACGCGGCAGAACCGTAGGGCTTCTCGGACGGCGAGCTGAGCTGGAAAAAGCACAGCTGGCCGATCTTCATACCCGGCCAGAGCTTGATCGGCAGGGTGGCCACGTTGCTGAGTTCCAGGGTGACGTGCCCGGTGAAGCCCGGGTCGATGAATCCGGCGGTGGAGTGGGTGAGCAGGCCGAGCCGGCCCAACGAGCTCTTGCCCTCGAGGCGGGCGGCCACGTCATCGGGCAGGGTGACGGCCTCGAAGGTGGCGCCGAGCACAAATTCGCCCGGGTGCAGGATGAACGGTTCGTCACCCTTGGCCTCGATCAGCCGGGTGAGTTCGGGCTGGTCTTCGGCGGGGTCGATGAACGGATACTTGTGGTTGTCGAACAGCCTGAAGAACCGATCGAGCCGCACGTCGATGCTCGACGGCTGGATCATCTCCGGGTCGTAGGGGGCGAGCGCGATTCGTTCCGCGTCGATCTGGGCCTTGATGTCACGATCCGAGAGAAGCACGGTGCCAGCCTATCGGCGTGGCCCCGCCCGGAGCGTGTGGTTTCCCAGCGTGACTTTCGGCGGCGCCGAGCCGATCAGGCAGCGGCCGTCGCGACCAGCTTCGCGATGCTCGCTGCACTGTGATCGTTCAGTTCGCGCAGCGCATAGGAGGTGGGCCACATCCCGCCGTCGTCGTCGAGGTTGGCCTGGGCGCTGAAGCCGAGAGTCGAGTAGCGCTCCTTATCGTCTTGGCCACTGCGGAAGAACACCACGACCTTGCCGGCCTTGGCCCAGCCGGGCTGGCCGTAATAGAGCTTGGGCAGCAGCTCGGGGGCGGCCTCGGTGACGATGCCGTGCAGACGCTCGGCCATCTGGCGGTCGGGCTCTTTCATCTCGGCGATCTTCGCCATCATGGTCGCCTCATCCGCAGCCGCCTTGTCCTCGGCACGGCCGCGACGGGCGTCGGCTTTGAGTTCGGCGGCACGGGCCTTCATCGCGGCGCGCTCTTCCGCAGAGAAGCCTCCCGCCGACTCGGCGCCGACCTGGTTGCCGCTGGTTTTCGGTTCGGTGCTCATCGCGTTGGGCCCTTTCGTCGGCGGACCGTCCCATGTTCGCACCTCGGCGGCCGAGGCTCAAGGAAGTCGGTGCCAGCCTGACGGTCGAGGCTTGGTAGGATGGCGGTTCCAGTTCAGCTTCGGCGGCCTGGACGCGCGGATGTAGTTCAATGGTAGAACTTCAGCTTCCCAAGCTGATAGCGCGGGTTCGATTCCCGTCATCCGCTCCAAACTTCGGTCGGCCCAATAGAATCCGGCATGAGCACTCTTCCTCCTGAGCACATCCCACTCGCGCACTCGGCCGTTCCGGACGCGTCCGGCCGCCGCTTTTGGGGAATCGGTTTCCTCTGGTTTGTTCCGTTGTTCGGCGCGCTGCTTGCTCCGGTTCTGCTTGGCATTTTCGCAGCTCAGAACCGCCGGCACCCGGACTCGCTGGTGCGGGAGAATTCCCGATGGGCAGCGAACTGGGTGCTGACCGTGACGCTTGTCGCAGCGATCGGGGCGGCCATTGTGGTATTCGACGGGATCATCGGGCTCGTTCTGACTGGAGAAAGCGAGAGCGGGCCGTCGCCCGCCCTTCTTCTGGCAGATTTGCTGCTGTGGGCGGCTGTGATCGGACACCTCGTTGTGTCCATCGTCGGGGTGGTGCGGGCACGCACCCGAATAGTCAATCCGAAGATCGCGATTCCCTTTATCCCTGCCCTAAAAGTTGACGTGTCGATGGAATTGGGACAGCCCGCTCTGGCGCGAGAAACGCCATGAGTCGCACGATCGTCGAGCGCGAGATCACCGAGTCGGTTTCGCTGTGCCTGCCCGACGGGCGGCTCAACCCCGCCGCCGTCGGTTGGAGCAGAAGGCCTCTGCACGACACTGCAGGCATCGACGGCCGCAGCAGCTGGGGCCGCAATAAGCGCTGGGAGTATTGGGGCGTCACCACGCCCGCCCACATCGTGACTCTGACCGTGTCCTCGCTCGACTACGCAGCGGTGCACAACATCTTGATCTACGACCGCGTATCGGGAACGACGATGGAACGCGGCGCCGTCGCACCGCTGGGATCCAGTGCCACCCTGCCGGCATCCCTCGGCGCCTCATCCGCCCGGGCGCGCACCCGGTCGCTCACGATCGACATCGACGAGGTACCCGGCGGCACCCGCCTGCGCGGTCGCGCCGTGGGGGTGGCCTTCGACATCACCGCCGTGCGTCCGGCCGGCCACGAGGCGCTGGCCGTCGTGGTTCCGTGGTCCCAGAGCCGCTTCCAGTACACCGTCAAAGACGTGGCCCGTCCGGCCGAGGGCTGGGTCGAGGTCCAGGGTGACCGGTTTGAGTTTCCGGCCGGCGACAGTTGGGCGGTGCTCGACCACGGCCGCGGTCGCTGGCCGTACAAGATGACCTGGAATTGGGGCGCGGCGTCGGGAATCGTCGACGGACGCACCATCGGCCTCCAGCTGGGCGGCCGCTGGACGGACGGCACCGGTTCGACCGAGAACGCGGTGCTCATCGACGGAACGCTCCACAAGGTCAGCGATGAACTCGACTGGGTCTACGACGAAGCCGACTGGCTCGCCCCGTGGCGAATTCACGGAGCGAGCCTCGACCTGCGTTTCGACCCGTTCTGGGACCATGCCAGCAAGACCGAGCTTCTGGTCTTCGGCAGCCGCGGTCACCAGTGTTTCGGCCACTATTCAGGCTGGGTCGACACCGACCTGGGACGCATCCGGGTCGACGATCTGTTGGGCTGGGCGGAAGACGTGCGCAACCGCTGGTAGGACCGACTGCTCAACCCTTGAGGCCGCCGGCCAGGAGGTCCGCCCGCCAGAATCGCTGCAGCACCAGAAGCAGGATGATCAGCGGGATGATCGAGACCGCCGAGCCCATGATCACCAGGGGGTAGAGGTCACTGTCGCCCGCGCCCTTGGAAAGGAACGTGTACAGACCGAGTGTGACGGGGTACTTGCTCTGGTCGGAAAGCATGATGAACGGCAGCAGGAAGTTGTTCCAGATGCCCACGAACTGGAGCAGGAACACCGTCACGAGCCCCTGAGACATCATCGGCAGCGCGATCGCACCGAAGATCCGCACCTCGCTGGCACCGTCGAGTCGGGCTGCCTCAAGGGTGTCGTCGGGCACGGCCGCCGCGGCGAATACCCGGCAGAGGAAGATCCCGAACGGGTTGATGATGACGGGCAGCAAGACCGACCAATACGAGCCGGCGATTCCGACGCTGGCCAGAAGCAGGTACTGCGGCACCGCCAGCACGATGCCGGGCACCAGCACCCCGGCGAGGATGACCGCGAAAAGCAGGTCGCGACCGGCAAAGCGGAACTTCGCGAGCGCGTAGCCGGCCATCGCCGAGACGAGGGTCGACGCGAGCGCGCCGACGCCGGCGTAGAGCAGGCTGTTGAGGCCCCATTGCCAGAACTGCCCGCCGGCGTAGTCGTTCAGGCTGACCAGGTTGTCGATGAAGCCGCTGCCCGGAGAAAACGAGAACGTGGTGAACAGTTCACGGGGCGACTTGGAAGAGGCAATCACCACCCACGCGACGGGGATCAGGCAGTACAGCGCGCCCAGCAGCAGCACCGTGGTGGCCAGCCGCGGGGTGGACGCGCGTCGCTTGACCGTGCCGCGGCCATCAATGCGGCGGGAGCCTGGCCGTGGTGGGGCAGTGCGGGAGCGAGTGAGGGTGCTCATGAGTTTTCTCCGAAGGTTCGACGCTGGAAGAAGCGGAGCAGGACGAGCGAGAACAGCAGGATGCCGCCCGCCAGCACGACCGACGCCGCTGCCGCCCCGCCGAGGTTGTCGTTCATGAACGCCTCTTGGTAGATCTTCATCAGTGGCACCCAGGTAGAAGAGATGGTGGTGGTCATCGGGCGCAGCGTCGCGGGCTCGCTATAGAGCTGGAGGGTTCCGATCACCGAGAACAGCCCGGTGAGCACGAGCGCGGGAGAGACGAGCGGCACCTTGATGCGCCAGGCGATCTGCAGCTCGTTGGCTCCGTCGATGCGGGCAGCCTCGTAGATCTCCGACGGGATGGCACGCAGCGAGGTGTAGATGATGATCATGTTGAAACCCACCCCCGACCACAGCGCAATGTTCGCGAGGGAGAAATACAGGGCGGGGTAGCCGAAGAAGTCCAGCGGCCCGGCACCGAGTTCGCGTGCGATGAAGTTGACCGGGCTGGTGCTGGGCAAATACAGGAAGCCCCACAGCAGACTCGCGATCACCCCAGGCACGGCGTACGGGATGAAGATCGCGGTGCGCGAGAAGCTGCGGGCGCGCACTCGGGGCGTGTCGAGGAGGAGCGCGAACAGCAGGGCCAGCCCGAGCACGCTCGGGATGGCGATGACGCCGTAAATGAGAACCCGGCCGAGCCCTGCCACGAATTCGGGATCGGTGAGGGCCGCGGCGTAGTTGTCGAAGCCGATCCAGGTCTCGACGCGGCGGCCGAATGCCCCGCCGCCCTCGACGCGGAAGCCGCGGAAGCTGAGGTAGATGGAGTACCCGATCGGGATGATCAGAAACACCACGAAAAACAGGATCGCCGGAGCGGCGAACATCCACGGCACCAGGGAGCTGCGGTGGGAGCGCCGGCGTGCGGGCTTCGGTCGGTCGGTGAGCGGTGGGGTCCGGGCGACGGTGACGGTCATAGTCGGTCCTGATCTGGGGTTGGAGGCGGCAGCTGCGGGTGGTTCCGGGGGCGGTGGCCCCGCCCCCGGAACCGGATCACTCTGAGACTGTGTAGCCCTGCGTCTCGAGGTCTTCGACCACGGTGGCCTGGGTGGCCTTGTACACGTCACGGAACGATTCCTTGTTCAGCGCGGCGGCATTGAGTGCGTCACCGAGCGCCGTCTGGGCCACGTTCACGTTCGGTCCCCAGGTCACCGGGATGGTTGTGTCCGTGATGACCTGGTCGGCGACCGCGTAGAAGTCGGTCTGTTGCGGCATCAGCTTGGGCGGATCGGCGGTAAGTGTCGCTTCTCGACCGGCGTTTCCGCCCGGGTAGATGTCCAGGCTCAACAGGAGCTCTGAGCCTTCGTCTGAGGCACCGAGCCAGGCCGCGAACTCTGCGGCCGCCTTGGCGTTCTTGGACTTCTCGGGCACGAGGAAGGTGGATCCACCCTGGAACGACACGGCCGCATCGCCGGGCGTCCATTGCGGCAGCGGCGCGGATTCCCACTTGCCTGCGGTGTCGGGTGCGACGGAGTAGATGACGCTCGGCACCCACGACGCGGCTGCCCAGCTGAGGATCTTGCCCGAGTTGACCTGAGCGTTCCACTCCGGGGTGAGCAGCGGCTCGACGATGACCAGATCCCTATCCACGAGGTCCTGCCAGTAGTCGGCGGTGGCCAGGGACTCCTCGCTGTCGATGCCGACGGTCCAGGACTCGCCGTCGTTGGTCCACCACTCGGCTCCGGCCTGGGCGGCATGGGCGGCGAAGAATTCGAACTGCGTCGCCGAGAAGCTCGCGATGTAGGCGGTCGGGTCCGCGGCGCGAATCACTGCCGCGGCCTCGGCGTACTCGGCCCAAGTGGTCGGGACCTTGGCCCCGTACTGCTCGAACAGATCGGCCCGGTAGGTGAACATCATCGGCCCGATGTCCTGCGGCACGCCGTACACCTGTTCGTTCAGGGTGGTTAGCTCCCACACGTTCTCGTCGACGGCATCCTTCGAGTCGGCGACGTCGGCGGTGATGTCTTTCACAACGCCGGCAACAACCAGCGACGGCAGCGCGCGGTACTCGACCTGTACGACGTCGGGGGTCTCGTTTGCGCGGTCGGCGGCGAGCAGCTTGGAGGAGGTCTCGGCGGTTCCGCCGACCTCAGAGAGCTTGATGGTGACGCCGGGATTGGCCTTTTCGTAGGTGTCGATGATGGCCTCCGCGGCGGGGTCACCGCCCTTGAGGCTGTAGGTCCAGAACTCCAATGTGACCGGTCCGTCCGAGGAGGACTCGGCGGCGCTGGAGCAGCCGGACAGCATGAATGCGAGCGCGGCGGTCGCCACGATCCCGCCGATTGTGAGCGCGCGGCGGGGCCGGATTCCGCTCCGGGCATTCAATCCCTGGGCCTGGGCAATAGACATCCCACATCTCCTTCGACGTGTCATCGCTCCGACGGATGCCGGATGCGTTGGGTGGCTTGTGGTGCCGAGATCTATAGTGATGTTAACGTTGTCATTCTGTCAAGCCTGCTTTTCGTCTCCCAAGGGAACCCATGCCTGTCTTCTCGAACCCCGTCATCTCCGGCTTCCACCCGGACCCCTCGGTCTGCCGGGTGGGCGACGACTACTACCTCGCGGTCTCCTCGTTCACGTTCCTGCCAGGCATCCCGATCTTCCACAGCACGAACCTGATCGATTGGGAGCCGATCGGTCACGTGTTCGACCGGCCTGGCGTCATCGACCTCGCCGGCCTCCACGTCTCGGACGGCCTGTGGGCGCCGACGATCCGCCATCACGCCGGGCTCTTCTACGTGGTCACGACCATCACCCGCGGTCGGCAGGGGGCCACGACCATCCTCGCGACGGCCGCCGAACCGGACGGGCCGTGGTCCGACCCGGTTGTGCTCGAGGCCGAGGGCATCGATCCCTCCCTCTTCTTCGATGATGACGGTCGGTGTTGGTTCACCGGCTGCCGCGATGCGGCCGAACCGGCGGTCACGGGCCCCGGCGAGCTCTGGATGCGGGAACTCGACCTCACCACGTTGCGGCTGGTGGGGCCCAGTCACATCCTGTGGCACGGCGCGATGCGCGGCGCCTGGGTCGAGGCCCCGCACCTCTACCGGCGGGACGGCGCGTACTACCTGGTGGCCGCCGAGGGCGGAACCGAGGGCAACCACGCCGTCACCGTGGCCCGCGCCGAGACCGTGACCGGGCCCTACCTCGGTGACCCCCGCAATCCCCTGCTCACGCATCGTCACCTGGCCCCCGATACGCCCATCCAGAACGTCGGTCACGCCGACCTCGTCGACACCGCGGATGGCGAGACCTGGGCGGTACTCCTCGCCACCCGCCCGGTCTCCGGCTACCACCTCTTGGGCCGGGAGGTCTTCCTGGTACGCGTGGACTGGACCCCGCGGGGGCCGGTCTTCGCGCCCGGAATCGGGGAAGTGCGCAGCGTCGACGAACGTCCCCGCATCAGTTTGGCGGCCGGACCGGATGCCGCCGTGACGGCGGTTCGATCGGCCCCGAGCCGCCCTGGCCTGGGCTGGGTCTCGCTGCGTGAACTGCCCGCCGTGGCGGATCCCACCGGCGATTTCACCCTCGCGCTTCGGCCCGACACCCTGGCTGGCGTCGGCCGGCCGGCCTTCCTCGGGCGGCGGCACGCGCATCCGGAGTTCACCTCGTCGCTCGTGGTCGATTTCGAGCCGACCGCGACCGGCGAGGAAGCCGGCTACGCGATCCATCAGGGGGCAACCGGGTACGCCACCGTCACGGTGCAGCGAGGTCAGGATGGGCGCGAGATCGTACTCACGGTGGTCGCCGGAAGCGTGCGCACGGAGTGCAACCGGGTGAGCGTGCCCGACGGTGCCGTGCGAATCGTCGTCGGCGCCGTAGGGCTGGGCTACGTCGTGGAGTTCGCGACCGTCGATGACCTGGAACCGCGCCCACTAGGGCGGGTTGACGGGCGGCACCTCAGCACGGAACGTGTGGGCGGGTTTGTGGGCGTCGTGCTGGGCCCGTACGCCACGTCGAACGGGCAACCGACGATCGCGTCCGCCCGGTTCACCGGGTTCACCTACGCCGGAGCTTGCTAGCGGGACGGCGGCAGGGTGCTGGCGCGCACGATCAGATCCGGTGGGATCCGCTTGATCGCCGGCGCTTCACCCTGGAGCATGCCCATGAGCATCCGGATGGAGAGGGCACCGAGGGTCACGAAGTCCTGACGCACTGTCGTGAGCGCCGGCACCAGGAAGCCGGCCCCCGCCATGTCGTCGAACCCGACCAGGGAAACGTCGGTGGGCACGCGGATGCCGTGTTGAGCGAATGCTGCGAGCACGCCCATGGCCATCTGATCGTTGCCGGCGAAGATGGCCGTCGGCAGTGGACCGCCACGCTCGACAAGTTGACTGGCCAGCTGAAAACCGCTCTCGGCGGTGAAGTCGCCCTCGAGAACCACAGGGGCAGCGACGTCGGCCTTCGCCAGCTCGTCCCGCCAGCCTTCGACGCGCGCCCTGGCGTCGTAGGTACGTAGCGCTCCACTGAGGTGCACGACGTCGGTGTGACCGAGATCGAGCAGGTGACGAACGGCCAGTCGGGCGCCGAGCTGCTGATCGAGCTCCACGAAGCCGAGACCGGCCCGTTCCACCTGACCCGACATCACGACGGCGGTCGGAACGGTGATCTTCACGTTCTCGAGCGCCTCCACCGCGACCGGACGGTCGGCGATCACAGCGATCGCCTCCACGGATTGGTCGGTCAACCGGCTCAGCGCCTCTTCGAGGTCGGCCGTGTCGCCACCGTGCCAGCTGGCGAGATTGACCCAGTATCCGGCCGCCTTGGCCTCGGTCTCGATGCCGAGCAGCACCCGGGGCAGCTCGAAGAGCTCTGAGCCCGCGATCACCACGCCAATCGTCGCCGACCGTCCGCTCTTCAGGGCGCGGGCGATGCTGTTGCGACGGTAACCGAGCTCGTCGATGGCGGCCTGCACTCGTTCGCGGGTCTCCGGCCGCACCGGCGGATACCCGTTCAGGACACGGGACACTGTGACATGGGAGACACCGGCAAGCCGGGCGACATCAACCATGCCTGGTGGCCTTGCCATGCTGCCTCCATCCCGCTTCACGTGCCGCGGTTCAGCACTCTTCGTCGATCCTCGCACACCTCCGTCGATGGGCCTGGCTGTGTCATGGTGCACAATCCTGCGTCCGCTCGGAGCTTCGTGAGGCACAATGGTCCCCACGAGTTTCTGCCAACGGAGGACAGCATGCCCGGCGACACCCAGGACGAACCGATTCAGGCCCAGCACAGCACAACCGAGGACGACAAAGTGGCGGGCATCCTGTTGCAGCAGGAAGCGGACCTGGCCGGTCACGACGAGGCCCAGGTCTTGGTTGCATTACGCCAACGCTTCGCCGACGGCGGCCACCAGGTGACTGACGAGGCGCTTCAGGAGCACGCCCGTCGCATCGCGGGCCTCGAACCGAACGCCTTCTCGAAGGAGTAGGCGCATCGCCCCCTGACCCCGCGAGCTAGGGAAACAGCGTCTCCAACGCCGGGTGCAGGTGTTTCGTGCGCAGAGCAACTGTCGCCTGGTCGGCGCCCGCGGCGAGCGCCGCCTCCGTGGAGGCGCCTGACAGGGTGGCGTCGAGAAAACCCGCGAAGAATGCATCGCCGGCGCCGTTCGTGTCCCGCACCTGAACGGGCACGGCAGCCACCCGGTGCAGGCCCTCGGCGTCGACGGCCATGGCGCCCTCTGCGCCGAGCGTGCACACGACGGCCGTGGTGCCGGCCGCCACACGGGCCCGCATGAACGCCGACGGATCGCTCATGCCGTCGGCATTCATGAAGATGTAGTCGGCCGCCCGGATGAAGGGCTCGTGGAACTCGGACCGGCCGTCATAGTCGTGGACATCGGTCCAGACGGGGACGCCGGCCGCGATAGCCGTGGGGAGCAGGGCTCGGGAGGTTTGGGAGAGGTCCATCACCAGGGCTGCGGCGCCCCGGCTCAACGCCGTGAACTGGGCGACGTCGGGTTCGGTGAACGCCGGCACCGAGAGGTACACGGAGACCCGCTCCCCCGCCCGGGTCATCAGGTTCAGGTGTCGTTCGCCGGCACCCGGCACCACCGACGCGGTCACCTGGATTCCCGCCGCCTCGAGAACGGAACGCACCCGTCTTGACGTGTCGTCGTCGCCGAGCAGGGTCTGGCATTCGACAGCCCGCCCGAGCCCGGTCAGGTGCAGCGCCTTTCCCGCGGAGGTGCCACCGACGGTCTGGAAATCCTCGAGGGCGAACGTGACGTGCGGGCGCGGCTCCGGCAGCTGGTCGAGGTAGACGAGGGTGTTCCACGACACCGGTCCGCATACAACGATGTGACCCGCGCCGATGGCGCCCCCAGCGGATGCTCTGCTCATCCGCTCAGGCTACGGCACGGCCGCTTGGCGACTCGATGTGCCACAGCCGGTGCGGATTTTTGCCGGTCCCTACCCGGCTCGGAGCGGGCGAGACCACGCAACCTCACGGCTGAGCTGGCCGGATTGGACGAAGTGTTGCACCTGGTGGGTACCGGCGAGCGCCCTGGCGAGGTCGTCGCGGTCGGCAGCCTCGAAGCCCAGTTTCTGCCAGAAAGGCCCGGACCGTCGACTGAACAGCCACGCCCGCTGCGCTCCGCTTTCAGCAGCCCGCGCCAGGGCGAACAGGGCCAGCCGGGTGCCCTCGCCGGTTCGCTGGGTGAGTGGATGAACCGCCACGCTCCGAATGAGCGCGTGCTCCTGGTCATCGCTGAGCTCGAATCCCGTGCACGCCACGATGCTGCCGACCGCATCCCGTTCGATCCAGAGGTGCACCGTGGGAGCGTCAAGCCCGCTCAGCGTCAGATCTACCTCGCGGAGGAAGTCGGTCAGGTCGGCCGTATCGCCGGGCGACACTGGAGTGAGGGACGACATGGGCCCAGGTCACTGGGGCGGTTCATCGCGATCCGCAAGTCAACTCGCGAGAGCCCGGGCGGCGTGACTAGGAACGCACCGACTTGCGCTCGTAGATGATCATCGACCAGGCGTAGCCGATGACCGTGATCACCACGCACCAGCCGACCGCGAGCACAGCGTTCCAACCGAGCGGGGTGCCGAGCAGCAGCCCGCGGAGGGTCTCCACGATCGGCGTGAACGGCTGGTACTCCGCGAACCACTGCAGCCCGGCCGGCATCGACTCGGTCGGTACGAAGCCGCTGCCGAGGAACGGCAGCAAAACCAGCAGGAGCGGCAGGTTGCTCGCCGTCTCCACCGATTTGGCCTGCATGCCCATCCCCACGGCGATCCAGGTGATCGCGAAGGCGATCAGCGCGATCAGGCCGAAGGTGGCGAGCCACTCGATGGGGGTGGCGGTGGGCCGGAACCCGATCAGGACACCGACGCCGAGCACCAGCGCGACGGCGATGATCGCCTGGATGGTGTTGCCGAGCACGTGCCCGGCGAGCACCGCCGCGCGGGAGATCGCCATGGTGCGAAACCTCGCGGTGATGCCCTCGGTCATGTCCATCGAGACCGTCGTGGCGGTGCCGCCGGCGGTGCCGGCGATGGTGATCGCCAGGATGCCCGGCATCACGTAGGCGAGGTACGCCGCCCTCCCGCCGGCCGAGTCCACGCCCGGCAGGCCGGCCCCGAGGGTGCCGCCGAAGACGAACACGAACATCAGCAGGATCACCACCGGACCCACGATGGTGAACACTGACAGGCCCGGGTAGCGAATCATGTGCAGCAGGTTGCGGCGCAGCATTGTGATCGCGTCGGTCACGACATAGGACCGATGACGGCTGCCCTGCACGGTCGGGCGCGGGGCGGTGATGGTGGTCATGACTTAAGTTCCCTTCGAATCGGCCCGGCCGGACGATTCCTTCGTGCCGGTCAGCGCGAAGAACACGTCATCAAGGTCCGGGGTGTGGATGCTGAGGTCGTCGACCTCGAGATGGGCCGCGTCGAGGCGGTCCAGCACGGCGCGCAGCGCGCCGACGCCGCCGGCGCTGGGCACGGTGAGCACCAGTCCGGCGTCATCACGAGCAGAGCCATCGCGAGCCGACTGCTTGAGCAGGCGGGCGGCGGTGTCCAGCGCCGCGGCATCCGCAAAGCGAAGCCGGATGTGACCGCCCGGTACGAGGCTCTTGAGCTCGTCGGGCGTGCCGTCGGCGACGATGCGACCGCCGTCGAGCACCGCGATGTGGTCCGCGAGCTGGTCCGCCTCCTCGAGGTGCTGGGTGGTGAGCAAGACCGTGGTGCCCTCCGACACCAGGCCACGCACGATGTCCCACACGGTGTGCCTGCTGCGCGGGTCCAGGCCCGTGGTGGGCTCGTCAAGGAAGATCACGCTCGGCGCCTGGACCAGGGTCATCGCGAGGTCGAGGCGGCGGCGCATGCCGCCGGAGTAGGTGGCGAGTGGCTTGCGCGCGGCCTCGACGAGGTCGAACTGCTCGAGCAGTTCGGCCACCCGCGACTTCGAGCGTTTCGCGCCGAGGTGACGCAGCCGGGCCATCAGCAGGAGGTTCTCCTCGCCGGTGAGCAGGCCGTCGACCGCGGAGAACTGGCCGGTGAGACCGATCGCCGCGCGCACACCGTCGGGGTCGCGCGAAACGTCGCATCCCGCGACGGTGAGGGTGCCGGCATCCGCCCGCACGAGCGTGGAGAGGATGTGCACGGTGGTGGTCTTACCGGCGCCGTTCGGGCCGAGCAGCGCGGTCACGGTGCCCGCCTTCACGGTGAGGTCGACGTCGTCGAGAACGGTCTTGCTGCCGTAGGACTTACGCAATCCCTGCACGGCGATCGCGGTGGTGGTCATGATGTTCTACCCTTCGCTTCGGTGCGCGCACTCAGCGCGCGCGGTGGATGCCGATGTCGCCGAACGCGGTGCGCGCACGCACCGCCACGGTCTGCTCGGACGGGTCTGGGGCACTGTCGCCGTCGAGCTCGTTGCGCAGGCGGCCGTTCTTGGAGGCCAGGTCGAGCCAGGCGGGAACGCCGGGACGCACACCGATGCTGACCTGGCCGAAGCCGCTCTCGACCTGCACCGACCCGCTCGAGATCTCTCCCAGCTGGATGCTGCCGTAGGCGGTTTTCGCCGACACGGCGGCGAGCGCCCGGGTGATCTCGAGGTCGCCGTAGGAGAGCTTCGCGTCGAGATCGCCGCCGGACTCCCCCACCGATATGTTGCCGTGCGATGCCTTGAGGATCGCGTTGCCGGTGACAGTGCCGATCCGGAGCTGACCGTGATCGGCGGTGATCTCGATGTCTCCCTCGGCGGCGCCGACGGTGGCGTTGCCGTTGCCGGCGCGCAGCCACAGGTCGCCGGTGGTATCGACCTCCGCCGCACCGTTCGAGCATTTGATCCGGGTGGCGCCGAGGCGTCCGGTTGCGCGCACATTGCCCGATGAAATCTCGGCAGTGAGCCGCGATCCCATCGGCAGCTCGATGAGCACGTCCACCGACTCGCTGGGGCCGATGATGCTGAAGCGGGGCTTCGGGCCGGTGACGGTGAGACGCTGGCCGTCGAAGTCCACTCTGGTCTCCTCGGCACCGCGGCGGTCGACTGCCCTGGCCGGGCTGGTGGGTGACACCGTCACGACGGTGTCGGTTCGGTCGCTGGCGACGACGTCGATTGCGCCGACCGGCAGGTGGATGGCGAGGTCGATCGGGTTGGGGGTGTTGTAGGTGGGCATGCTGATGCGTCCCTCTCTGTGGGCTGTGCAATGTGGGTACGACGGACCGACCCCGCGGGTGCGCGTGGTTGGAGTATTCAGCGTGCTGGGCGGGTTAGCGCGCCCAGCCCGCGAAGTTGTCGCCGGTGCGCAGGGTGCGCTGCACGGAACGGCGTTGCTTGGGTTGCAGAGCGGCCGCCGTCGCACGCACCAGCCAGGTGTTCACCGACAGACCGTCGGCCGCCGCCGCTTCGTCCACCCGCGCCTTGAGGGCGTCCGGCAGACGGAGGGTGGTGCGAGAGGTGCTCGCCTCGTCGAGGTCGACGGATGCGGCGGGCCGCTCGTCGCTCTCCGGCTCGGTGTTCGGCGCGGTGACGACGAACTCGATCTCGCGGCCGCGCAGCCGCAGGTCGACGGAGCCGGGGGCGAGGTCGCGGGTAATTTCGCCCACCGCGGCCGACAGCACGTCGAGGAGCACGAGCCGCGCCGCTGCATCCAGCCCGGCGGCGAGGCGCTCGGCGACGGCGCGAGTGTCCTCCGCACCGTTCTCCGCGGCATCCACCAGCTGACGCTGAAGGTCATTGACGTACGGTCCAAGTTCCATGCCACCATCATGACACCACGATGGTGTCACGTCAAGCATTGGTGGTGTCTGAGTTGGCGTCAGACCCGGGCGGCCTTCTCTACGGCGGTGACGGCCGCCGCAACGCCGGCGTTCCACGGGGTGCCGTGTCCGGGCAGCACCCAGGTGGCCCCCGTGGGGAGAATGGCGCGAAGCGATGCGATCGCCTGCTCCGGCTCATCCGTGAACGGCGCCGGCTGAGGCCCCGTCTTGCCCGTGAGTACGTGACGGGTCGTGAGCCCATCGCCCACGAAAACGGCGTCGGCAATCGGCACATGGATCGCGATGCTGCCCTCGGAATGCCCGGGCAGGCCGATGATTCGGGGCGCACCGGGCAGGTCCAGCGTGTCTCCGTCGTTCGCGTCCACGGTCTCGGTCAGGTAGGTGGTGCGCATCCCGCCCTTGCGCAGGGAGTACGCCGCGAAGCCCAGAGTGGCGCCCAGCTTCATCGACTGGCGGCCGTTCGCCGGCTTGGGGCCGCCCTTCGCGCGAGCCGCGTCGCCCGGGTGAACGTAGACCGGCACGCCGTGATCACGCCGGAGCCGTTCGGCAAAGCCGACGTGATCGCCGTCACCGTGCGTGAGGATGACGCCTTTGACGTCGCTGAGGGTGCGCCCCATACCGGTCAGCTCGGCGAGGAGGTCCCGCCACTGGCCGGCGAGTCCGGCATCGATCACGGTCACCCCCTCGGGAGTGTCGACGAGGTAGACGGCCACGATGTCGTTGCCGATGCGGTGAAGGTGCGGTCCTAGTCTCATGATGGCTCGACCGTACCGCTCGTGGCGCCGAACGGCCAGGATGTCAGGCCGAACGACGGATGATGCGCGGCACCACAATCCAGAGCAGCGCGACAACGACGAGGATGAACGCCGCGAAGGCCACACCCCACGCCCGGCCGAGCACCAGATCGAAGATGAGCAGCCCGATGCCGGCGACCGTGATGGCGACCCCGGCGAGCGTGGCCTGCACGAAATAGTCGGTGTATCGGATGATGCGGCTCTTCGCGTGCTTGCGGAACAGCACTCGATGCAGGCTCACCGGAGCCAGGCCCACCAGGGTCGTCAGAACCGAGGTCGCGACCAGGACCAGATAGATGTCGCGCTGAAACGCATCGAGGTCCTCGAACCGGGACTGGAAGACCGCGGCCAGGAGGAAGCCGGTGAGAATCTGGGTTCCAGTTTGGATGACCCTGAGCTCCTGGAGCAGCTCATTCCAGTTGCGGTCCAGACGCTCATTCGGGGTTTCGCCGCGACCGTCGGGGGCGCCGCCGGGTACGTCCGGAACCGGAGAGGAGTGCGACATGGGCTGAACCTTCCGTGAAGAGAAGCGGCAGCATCGGCCGCCGTGGGTCGGGACTCACGAGAGTACCGCCGGGCATCCGGGATCGCAGCCGGTTCGGACTGGTCGAGCCGGGCCAGACAGGACTAACGTTGACCTTAGGTTCGGACTCGTTTCGATGACACGTGCCCTTTTGACACTATGGACACGGCTGGCGGTGCTGATGAGTGAAGTCTCGGGGACACCCCGAATGACGGGCGGGCAGTTGGCTTCCCCGTTCCTGGAACTCCTGCCGATCACGGGTGCGGCCATTTCGGTGATGGATCAGGACCGCCGTGCCTCACTGATCCACGCCACCGACCCCACGGCCGCCCGGTTGGAGGAAATGCAATTCGATCTGGGTGAAGGTCCCCAGTTCGATGCGTTTCGGACCGCATCGCTCATATCGGTTCCCGACCTCGCGCTGACCGACCGGTGGCCGGCATTCCTGCGGAGCGCTGCCGAGCTGACCGTGGGCGCCGTCTTCACCTTTCCCCTCATGCTGGGAGCGGCCTGCACCGGCACTGTCACCTGTTACCGCACCACCCCCGGGGCCCTCGATGACCAGGCCGCCGCACTGGGCACCTCCCTGTGTCGCGCCATCGCCGGGCCCGCCTTCCGCCGTGCGATAGTCCTCGCCGAACACGAATCATCCGACGATGAGGCACCGATCGAATCCCGGCGGGAGATCCACCAGGCCACCGGGATGGTTCTCGGCCAGCTGGATATCAACGCAACGGATGCTTTCTCACGAATCCGGGCCTACGCTTTTTCTAGCGGATATACCGTCCAAGAGATTGCCCACGCCGTCGTCAGCCGGCGCCTCAATTTCGCAGAGCTCCCAGAGTAGGTATGACATGCACGCCATAGACCACGCGGCTGACAACACCCGTGAAGAAAGAATCAACGACGCGTTTGTGCGCGTGGCCGGCAGCCTGGTCGCCGACTACGACATCGTCGATCTGCTGTCCACCCTCGTCTACACCTGCACCCAGCTTCTCGACGTACAGGCAGGCGGCATCCTCCTGGCTGATGGCACGGGGATGCTCGAACTGGTGGCCTCGACCAGCGAAGAGGCTGAAATCGTCGAGGTCATGATCGTCGCCGCCGGCGCCGGCCCATGCATCGACTGCTACCAGACCGGGGCGGTGGTGAGCGTTCCCGACATCGAAACCGACCCCCGCGACTGGCCGCGGTTCCGCCGCACCGCCCTCGACCAGGGCTTTCGGGCGGCCCACGCCACCCCACTCCGGCTGCACGGCGAGGTCATCGGCGCGATGAACCTGCTCAGCACGGAGGCCGGCGCGCTCAGCGACCGCGACGCCCAGCTCGCCCAGGCCTTGGCGGATGTCGCGACAGTCGGCATCCTGCACGAGCGCAGTTTCCGGCAGCCCGAGGTCGTGGCCGCGCAGCTCCACCTCGCTCTGGACACCCGGATTCTGGTGGAGCAGGCGAAGGGGGTTCTCGCCGAGGTGCGCTCCTGCACCATGAGCGAGGCCTTCGACGCCCTCCGCGACTACGCCCGCACGCACGCGGTCACCCTGCGCGCTGCGGCGGCCGGTGTGGTGAACCGCAGCATCTCCGCCGAGGCACTGGTGGCCCAGGCGCGCTAGCGGCGCGGCCGGCCACTGCGCCGGTTCCTCAGGTGTGGCAAGATGCGGCCGTGACCACTCAACCCGAGCGCCGGATGCTCCTTGACACCGCCTCCCTGTATTTCCGCGCGTTCTACGGCGTGCCGGACTCGATGCGCGCACCCACCGGTGAACCGGTGAACGCCGTGCGCGGGCTGCTCGACATGATCGCCCGACTCGCCACCGAGTTCCAGCCCACCGAGATCGTGGCCTGCTGGGACGACGACTGGCGGCCGCAGTGGCGGGTCGATCTCATCCCCACCTACAAGACCCATCGGGTCGCCGCCGAGCCCTCGGTGGCTGCCGACCCCGCAATCGAGGTTGTGCCCGACCTGCTCACCCCGCAGGTGCCGATCATCCGCGAGGTGCTCACCGCGCTCGGCATCCCGATCATCGGCGCCGCCCAGCACGAGGCCGACGATGTGATCGGCACCCTCGCCTCGCACTCGTCGATCCCGGTGGACATCATCACGGGCGACCGGGACCTCTTCCAGCTCGTCGACGACACCCGCGACGTTCGGGTGATCTACACCGGCCGCGGCATGGCCCGGCTGGAGCTTCTGACCGACGCGACGCTGACGACCAAGACCGGCGTCACCCCGGCGCAGTACGCCGACTTCGCCGCCATGCGCGGCGACGCCTCCGACGGCCTTCCCGGCGTGGCCGGGGTGGGCGAGAAGACCGCGGCCACGCTGCTGGCCGAGTACGGCGACCTCGACGGGATCGTGGCGGCGGCGGCCGACCCCGATGTGAAGCTGGGCGCCTCCGTGCGCGCCAAGATCCTCGCCGCCGCGGACTACCTCACGGTGGCCCCGACCGTGGTGAACGTCGTGCGTGACCTGGACCTGCCGGACTTCGACGCCCGCATCCGCCCCAGCACACCCGAGCAGAATGCCGAGCTGGAGCAGTTGTCGGCCAGGTGGGGGCTCAGTTCGTCGATGCAACGCGCCCGCGAGGCCCTGGCCGCATTGGTCTGAGCGCGTTGGCCTGAGCGCGTTGGCCTGAGCGCGTTGGCCTGATGCCGGTCTAGCCTGATCCGGCGATGCGCAGCACAACACTGCCCCGCTTGTGGCCGGCGTCGACGAAGCGGTGCGCGGCCACGATCTCGTCAAGGTCGTAACTGCGGTCGATGACCGGTCGCAGTTTGCCCTGCTCCGCGAGGCCCACGAGAAACCGAAGGTCCTCGGCCCGGTAGTCGACGCCGCTGGCGCTGACCAGCTTGCCGCTCCTGCGAGTGCGGGACCTCGCGCGCAGGAGACCGGTGAGGTCGGTGATGACGGCCAACAGGGCTCCGCCGGGGGTGATCAGCCGCTGCACCCTGTCGAAAGACGCATTGCCGACGCAGTCCATGATCACGTCGTAGGTGTCGGATCCGGTCGTGAAGTCCGAGCTCTGGTAGTCGATCACCCTGTCGGCGCCCAGGTCGGTGACCAGGGCGGCGTTCCGCGCCGCGCAGACCGCGGTCACGTGCGCACCGAGGTTCTTGGCCAGTTGCACGGCCGCGGTGCCGACGGCTCCGGATGCCCCGTTGACCAGCACCCGCGCGCCCGGCTGGATGTCGGCGCGGTTCAGGAAGACCCGCGCGGTGATGCCGCCGAAGACGAGGGCGACGGATTCGTCGAAGCCCAGGCCGGCCGGCTTGGCCGTGATCGGTCCGTCCTGCCCGATCCGGGCATACTCGGCGTGGCCGCCGAACTTCGCGCCGAGCATGGCGATGACCTCGTCGCCGGGCGCGAACCTGGTGACCTTCTCCCCCACCGCTGCGACGACCCCGGCGGCGTCCATGCCGAGCACCCGCCGGCGGGGCCTGAAGAACCCCAGGCCGGCCCCGGCCAGGAGGCCGAGTCCCTTCGGCACGTCGTGGGAGCGGGCCCGGTGGTCGGCGGCGCTCACGGTGCTGGCGAGCACCCGGATGAGCACCTCCTGGGGCCCGGGCGCCGGGGTGGGGATCTCCTCAACCGAGACAACGTCGGCGGGGCCGAACCGCCGGTAGACCGCGGCCCTCACGAGGTCACCCCAACCGGGTCGGCGCCGACTCGGCGCTGCGGCATCCGCTCGACGGCGGCGGTGTTGAAGCCCTTGAGGATCAGCCAGAGTGCGAGCGACACCTCCCAAGCGAACACGGGCAGCGCAACGAGCAGCCCGGTCGGGGAGAACTGGCCGTACAGGCCGAAGATCACCAGCACCGTCGAGATGGTGATGATGGCCCCGCCCACCAGGCCGAGTACCGCGATGGCGCGAGGCACGAGGCGGGAGGTGAACATCAGGGAGGCCAGCAGGATCGAGCCGATGCCGAGCGCGAAGCCCGGACCGAACAGCAGGGTGGCGTCTTGCAGGGCCAGCAACGCGGCGGCGACGGCCTCGAGCGCGCTGGCATCAACGCTGGGCGGCTGCTGCCGCAGCATCAGCACCGTGAGCAGGCTGAGGGTGCCCACCAGGATGATCGCGGCCTCGAGGATGCGCGCGGCAGCGTAGGCCAGCGCCAGCGTCGGACTCTGGCGGCGGAGCACCGGATAAAGGACCACCCCGGTGCCGACCACGGCGATCACCAGCACGACCTCGAACAGCACGCCGACGGCCACCATCGGGTCGCGGCCGGTACCGAGGACATAACCGGGCGTGTTGAGCACCGGGGCATAGAGCAGACGACCGACGATCGCGCCGACTTCGGTGAGGAGAAAGAGTACACCGGCGAGAATTGCGGTTCGGCGGATGGGAGACATGAGAGCTCCTTCAAGGTTGAGGTGTACGGCGTACACTCGGATGCAGCGACTCTAAGGTGTACGCTGTACTCCTGTCAATGGGCAGGACTGATCTCGTTCATAGGGAGCTCACATGGCTCAAGTTCTGGTGGTCCCGCGGGTGCGCCTCAACCGTGATCGGGTGCTGCAGGCCGCCGTCGGGCTGGCCGATCAGGCCGGCATCGAGGCGCTGAGCATGCGCCGGCTGGCCGAGGAGCTCGGCGTTGTGCCGATGGCTCTGTACAAGCACGTGGCGAACAAGGACGAGCTGCTCGACGGCATGGTCGAGGTGATCGTCGCCGAGATCGACCCGCCGGCCCCGGACACCGAGTGGAAGGCCGCGGTGCGACTGCGGGTGCTCTCGGCCCGCCAGATGTTGTTACGGCATCCATGGGCCCGGTCGGTGCTCGAGTCGCGCACCACGCACACCCCGGCGGTGCTGGACTACCTGGAGTCGACGATCGGGATGTTCCTGGCCGGCGGGTTCTCGGCGGACCTCACCCACCACGTGATGCACGCCCTGGGCAGCCGCATGTGGGGGTTCACCCAGGAGCTCTTCGACGCATCCGCCGACCCGGCCCGGCCACCCGTCGACCCCGCCGTGCAGGCTGCCCGAATGCAGGCGATGGCGGAGCGGTATCCCCACATCCTGCAGATCAGCACTGCGGCGGCCCACGACGATTCGGTCGTGGCGCACGGCTGTGACGACAGGTTCGAGTTCGAATTCGCCCTCGACCTGCTCCTGGACGGCTTCGAGCGCCTCCATGTCTCCGGCTGGTCATCCAGCCCGGTCACCCGCACCGCCTAACGCGGAATCAGGCGAAGCCGAAGACCAGCGGGAAGACCGCGACCACGACGAGCGCCCAGAGCCCGTAGATGGGCAGGTACCGGGTCTGCCAGTGTTCGAGCGCCGCGAACGGGTGTCGCCCGCGCAGGAACCCGATGGCGAGCCAGGCCGCACGCACCAGGTGCACGAGGAGCAGCAGGTTGAGGCCGAGCGCGGCGATCTTGTTGGGGCTGAAGCCGAACTCGGTGATGCGCGTGAGCATCGCGGTGAGCATCACGGCGTCGACAGCCAGGGCCACGATCACCAGCACCAGCTGGAGCACGTCGAAGACGCCGGGCCGGGCGAGGGAATCGCGGGCGGAGATCGAGTAGAGCAGCAGGCTGAGCACGAGCACCAGGATGGCGTTCATCAGGATGAGCAGGTAGCGGTCGACGGTGTCCAGCCCGCCGGCGGTGGCCAGCACCGCGAGCACGGCCAGGAGCATGATGATCGTCAGCGGGGTGAACACCCGGGTGAGCACCGGGGCGATGTTCTCGACCACGTTCTGCTTGGCCTCGACCAGCCAGGCGGCCACGACGAGGGCGCCGGGTATCGTGAGCGGCAGGATCCAGCCGGTCAGCACCGGGCCGGGATCGACGCGCACGGCGGACAGCACCGCGACGGTGAGCCCGATGAGCACGGCTCCGCCGAGGGCGAGCAGCGTGTAGTAGATCGCGAGCTCGCCGGTGAACCGCACGAAGTCCATCCGTCGGGCGTCGGAGCGCCAGCGGCCGCCGACGTAGGCGATCCCGACCAGCATCCAGAGCAGCACCGGGGCGTGCAGCGCGGCGAGCAACTCGGTGGAGCCGCCGGCGGCAAACGGGTAGACGTTGAGCAGCACCGCGAGGGCGGCGAACGAGACGACGAGGGTTGCCGCGACGGGCACGGTGAGCCGACGCTTCCAGCCGAAGTAGGCGGCGAGGAACGGGAACACCAGCAGGCCGAGGTTTCGGACCAGGCCCGTGCCGCCGTCGGACCAGGTGAGGCCGGCCTTGACGGCCAGGCCCGCGCCGAGGGCGAAACCGACCACCACGGCAAGTTCCCGCCAAGCCGGCGCGCGGCTGTCGCCGGCGGCGTCGGGCAGGAGCACGAGTTGTTTCCAGAGCCTGTCGGAGTGTTCCCTGGCGAATTCGCGGGACACAGCGTCGAGGTTGCCCAGCCGCTTGATCGCCACGAGGAAGGCCTCGTCGTGGTCGAGCCCGGTGGCCAGCAGGTCTTCGATCTGCTCGCGCAGGTGATCTTCCAGCTCCTCCACGTCGGCGGTGGCGATGGCCTGGCGTCGCTGCACGTAGCCGCGCCAGCTATCGATCTGGGCTTCCAGGTCGGCGTCGAGGTTCATCAGGCCCACCCTTCCGTCACGGCCGTCGGCCGGGGCCGGTCCTGCCAGACCTGGCGGAGGGCATCCGCCACGACGGTCCACTGCTCCTGCCGCTCGGCCAGTTGTTCCCGGCCGAGGTCGGTGATGGCGTAGTGCTTGCGCCGGCGGCCCGCGTCAGAGGTGCCCCAGAGCGAGGTCACGTAGCCGAGCCGTTCGAGGCGGTGCAGCAACGGGTAGAGCATCCCGTCGGTCCACTGCATGCTGCCGCCGCTGAGATCGCTCACCCGCTTGAGGATGGCGTAACCGTAGAGGTCGCCGTCCATCAGAATCCCCAGCACCAGCGGGGTGGCCGCGGCGGCGACCAGGTCTTTCTCGATGCGCATGGCGCCTCCTATACCTAGAGCTGCAATGCATGAACCCTAGCAGTTCTAGGTATAGGGATAAAAGCGACCTCTGCCCGGCTGCGGCCGCGCACACCCGTTGGTGCGACGGGGAATTTCCCGATTCGTCACGCCTCGGCGCCAAGCCTGGAGATACGTCCAGCTTCCTTGAGTTTCTCCTCTGCCTGAACAAGGCTGGTGAGATTCGCCCCACCCGGGCGGCACCGCAACCGCGGCCCGATCGTACAAAGAAGAGGACACCGTGAAAGCACTCACCTGGCAGAACACCAAAAAGGTAGAGGTCATCGAGGTCCCCGATCCCGTCATCGAAAAGCCCACGGATGTGGTCATCCGCATCACGTCAGCGGCCATCTGCGGTTCAGACCTGCACCTGTACAACGTGATGGGGCCGTTCCTGGCCAAGAACGACGTTCTCGGCCACGAGAACATGGGCATCGTGGAGCAGGTCGGCGCCGCGGTAACCACCCTCTCGGTGGGCGATCGGGTCGTCATCCCGTTCGTCATCGCCTGCGGTGACTGCTTCATGTGCAACCAGGGCCTCACGACCCAGTGCGAGACCACCCAGAACCGCGACTCCGGCACCGGCGCCAGCCTCTACGGCTTCAGCGAGCTCTACGGATCGGTTCCCGGCGGCCAGGCCGAGCGCCTGCGGGTTCCGTTCGCGGACTTCAACGCGGTCAAGGTCGGCGCGGACCTGCCCGACGAGCGCTACCTGTTCCTCAGCGACATCCTGCCCACCGCCTGGCAGGGCGTGCAGTACGCGGATGTGCCCGCCGGCGGCACCCTCGCCGTGATCGGCCTGGGCCCCGTGGGCCAGTTCGCCAGCCGCATCGGACGCCACCTGGGCTTCCGGGTGCTCGGTGTGGACCCGGTGCCGGAGCGCCGCGAGATGGCCGCCCGGCACGGTGTGGAGGTGTTCGACCTCGACGACGACATCGTCGCGATGCTGCGGGCGACGACCGACGGTCGCGGCCCGGACTCCGTCGTTGACGCCGTGGGAATGGAGGCGCACGGCAACCCCGCCGCCGCGTTCACCCAGTACGCCGCAGGGCTGCTGCCGGATGCGGTGGCCAAGAAGGTCTTCACCACGGTGGGTGTTGACCGCCTGGCCGCGCTGCACATGGCGCTGGACCTCGTGCGCCGCGGCGGCACGGTCTCGGTGAGCGGCGTGTACTCCGGTGTGGCCGACCCGATGCCGCTGATGAACATGTTCGACAAGCAGATCCAGCTGCGGATGGGCCAGTGCAACGTGCAGCGCTGGGTCGGCGATCTGCTGCCCTTGGTGGAGGACCCCACCGACCCGCTCGGCGTGATGGACCTCGTCACCCACCGGGTGCCGCTGGATCGCGCCCCGGAGATGTACGAGACCTTCAGCGCCAAGGACGACGGGTGCATCAAGGTCGTTTTGACCCCCTGACGCCCTCTCGCGAACTGTGAGTCAAGCCCCAGAATCTCGAGATTTCTGGGGCTTTTCTCACAGCTCGCGGAGCCTTCGGCAGTGTCGGTGGTAGGTGAGACGATCTCATCATGAGTAACCCCGACCAGGCAGTACCGCCCGCTCCGGATGATGACCACCGCTCTCCGGGGTCCGCCCCACTTGGCTCCGCCCCCTCCCCTGTCGACCCGACCGAACCCGGGTCGACGGAAACCAGCTCGCCCGAATCCACCGCGACCGAACCTGCCGCAGCCGAGCCCGCCGGAGTCGAACCCGCCGCTTTCGAGCCGTACGTCCCCAATCCGGCGCTGGACGAGTTGGTCTGCTCGGAGCTGGCCCGCCGCACCGAGCTGATCGCGGTCGAGGCCCGCGCCATCGCGATCGCGCAGGCCCGGCAGGCCGAGTTCCTCGTCGCCCTGCAGGGCTGGAGTGAGGACCCGCAGGTCTCCTCCCGCCTGCACGGCAACCCGGAGAGCATCCGGTTGGCCGACGTGAACGCGGCCACCCTGACCGAGGACCAGGCCCGCGCCGCCGCCTACAACCGGTGGGACGACCGGGATGTGGCCCGCCGCACGATTGTCAGTGAGACCGCCTGCCTGCTGCGCCTGTCCGAGCGCACCGTGGATCACCTGATGGATCAGTCCCTCTGGCTCATGGCCGCCCCGGCGACCTTCGAGGCCCTCTCCGCCGGAGAGATCAGCTACCGGCACGCCACCGTGCTCGTCGATCAGATGCGCACCCTGCCGATGGAGGACCAGGCGGCGTTCGAAGAGAAGGTGCTGCCGGAGGCCAAGCGCCTGCCGGTGTCCCGGTTCCGCGACAAGGCCCGCCGACTGCGAGAGCGCCTGCACCCGGAGTCGATCGTGGCCCGCAGCACGAACGCCTTGACCGAGCGGCACAGCCGGTGGGAGGCCGCCCCGGACGGGATGGGCTGGTTGCACTGGTACGGCACCGCCCACGACACCAAGGCCGCCTACGACCGGATCAACGGCATCGCCGTGAAGCTGAAGAAGACCGGCAACCCGGCGCCGGCCGACACCGCGTCCGACACCGCCGGCAGCGGAAGCGGCACCGCATTCGGCCTCAGCCCAGACGCCGCGGAAGAGCTCCCGACCCGCACCCTCGACCAGCTCCGCGCCGACATCACCGCCGCCCTGTTGCTGGACGGCATCACGCCCGACGGGATGGGCGCCGGCATCCGCGGCACGGTGATGGTCACCGTGCCCGTGCTCACCCTGCTGGGCGTGGACGAGGAACCCGCCACCCTCGAAGGATACGGGCCCATCTCCCCCGAGACCGCAAGGGAGATCGCCGGGCACGCACCGAGCTTCACCCGACTGCTGACCCACCCGGAAACCGGGGTGGTGCTCTCACTGGGCAAAACCCAACACAAGAACACCAAGGCCATGAAGAATTACCTGCGGGTCCGCGATGAAACCTGCCGGTTCCCGGGCTGCTCGCGTCCCGCGGTGACCAGCGACGTCGATCACACCGACCCTTGGGCCGGTGGCGGCAACACCGACTGCGACAACCTCGCCCACCTCTGCGAACCCCACCACCGGCTCAAACACCTCAGCCAGTGGCGGGTGACGCAGGAACCCGGCGGGATCTTGGTCTGGACTTCCCCCGGAAAACGCAGCTACCGGACCGACCCGGCGAACCCGATGGGCCCACCCCGGCCACGGCCGCCGGTGATGGGGCCGAAAACCCGGAGGCGGCCCGCCGATGACAGCTATCTGATGCCCCGGCCGAGGCCGAGTCGGAAGCCGACCCCGCCGGTGCCCGAGAACCCGCCGTTCTAAGCGGTCACCGAATGACCCAAGGCTGGTATCCCTAGACTCGGATCCATGTCCTTGATCAATGCAGATTACGAGATCCGTCGGTTTGAGCCGGCAGCCCCAGGCGAGCCCGGATACCCCGAAGCGACAGCCTGGGACAGCGCAGTCTCGTTCGGGTTCCATGAGGAGCGCAGCAGCGACGAGCGGGTGCAGGAGTCCATCGCCAGGAGCCGTGTGGACGGCGCCGTATACACGGGTGCCTACCAAACCGGCCAGCCGGCCCCGCACTCGCTGGGCAGCGACGTGCCGGTGGCCACGTTCGGCACCCAGCCGAGCACGCTCAACATCGGGTTCGGCAGGTTGCTGGATGCGCATCTGATCACCGGCGTGACAGTGCGCACCTCCCACCGCCGTCGCGGGCTGCTCCGCCGCATGATGACCGAAGACCTCACCCTGGCCAAGGGCAACGGCATCGCGATCGCTGCCCTCACCGCGTCTGAGGCGTCGATCTATGGCCGTTTCGGTTTCGGTGTGGCCACTTCGGAGCAGAGCATCACGGTGGATACCAGCGCCAAGTTCCGGCTCGACCACTTACCGGTGGGCTCTGTGGAGGTCGCCGACCCCAAGGTCCTTCTCGAGCTGGCGCCACAGGTCTTCGCCCGGCTGCACGGCGAACAGCCGGGGTCCATCGGCCGTCAGGAGTTCTACCGCCAGCTGGCTGCCGGGGCGTCGAGCCGCGAGGGCGGCCCCGATGCCAAGGTGAAGGCGGCCCTGCACTACGCGCCCGACGGTTCGGTCGACGGCTATGTCTCGTACAGATTCGGCGGCTGGGACAAGACGCCCGCGACGATGGAGATTGTGGACCTGGTGGCCGCCACCCCGGCGGGCTACCTGGAGCTCTGGCAGTATCTGGCGGCCATCGATCTGGTGGAGCGCGTCACCTGGAACGAGGCGCCGGCGGACAACCCGCTCACTTGGGCCTTGACTGATCCGCGATGTGTGTCTGCGACGAACCCGCGGGACCTGCTCTGGTTGCGCATCCTCGATGTGCGCCAGGCACTCGAAGCGCGCCATTTCGCCACCGACGGCGCCGTGGTGCTGAGAGTCACCGACGGTTTGGGTCTCACGGCGGGCACCTTCGCACTGGAGGTGGAGGGCGGCACGGCGCGGGTCACCGAATCAGCCTCGGCGCCCGACCTGGAACTGGACATCGCCGCGCTCTCCTCGATCTACCTGGGCGCGGTGAACCCCGTGTCGCTGGCGGCGGCGAACAAGGTGCGCGAACACACGTCGGGTGCAGCATTCCTGGCCGCCAGGCTCTTCGCCGTCGAGCGGCCCGCCCACTGCCTGACGCACTTCTAGCGTGTCAGGCCTGCCGGTCAAGCAGCACGTAGGTGTAGGCCGCGATGGTCGCCGCATCCACGATGTCGCCCGCGCGGATCATGCGCCGGAAGTCGTCTTCGCTGAACCAGCGGTGCACCATGTCCTGCTCGGTGATCTCCCGCTCCGGCGGGCCGGGCGTCAGCTCGGTGGCCAGATACAGGTCGCAGCCCTGGCTGCTGTGCCCGTAGGCGCTGTAGAAGTGCGCCAGGTGTCGCACCTCGCCGGCGCGCATCCCGGTCTCCTCCTGCAGCTCGGCGCGGGCCAGATCCTCCTGGCTGCCGTCGTTCTCGCCCGGCCAGGAGCCTTGCGGGAACTCCCAGGCCCGCCGCCCGACGGTGTACCGGAACTGCTCGACCAGCCAGAACCCGCCGTCGACATACGGCACCACGATGGCAAAATCGGGCTTGTCGATGACGCCATAAATGCCCTGCGACCCGTCCGGGCGGCGCACGATATCTTCGCGCACGGTCATCCAGGCGTTGCGGTACACCTCGCGGGTTGAAACGGCTTCAGTCATGGGGCCATTCTCTCGGGTTCCCCGCACGACCCACAACGAGGCAGAGGAGGTGCCCCGTCGTATCGGTGCACCTCCTCGACGATCTGGCCGCGCGGCAACCGGTGCGGTTTAGGCCCGCTGGCGGCGGCGGATGAGCAGAGTGCCGGCTCCGGCAGCCAGGAGCGCGAGTGCGCCGCCGATCATGGGGGCCAGCGAGCTGACCCCGGTGTTGGCCAGGGCCGCGGTGGCGCTCTTGGCCGCCACCACGGTGAAGGCGATCTCGGCGGTCTCTCCGTTCGCGGCCGTCACGACGATGCGGTGCACGCCCGCTTCGGTGTTGGCCGGGATGGTGACGGTTCTGCTGAAGGCGCCCGCAGCATCCGCCGTGACAGCACCGAGTCGCACCGGTGCCGAGTGCAGCACGACAGTGATCTCGGCGTCAGCGGTGAAGTCGCGACCGGAGACGCCAACGGTGCTGCCCGCGACCACCCGCAGGTCGGCGTCTGCGAGAGCGACGGATGGCTTACGCGTTGCGGTGTCGGTCGGAGCCGGGGTCGGTGTCGCCGTCGCCGTCGGAACCGGGGTGGCGGTGGGCGTCGGTGTTGGCGTGACGAGGCCGAAGACCTCGGGCGCGGTTCCGAGGTTGAGGAAGACCGTTTCGCCGGTGGCGTCCTTGAGGCCGTCGTTGTCGGTGACCGCGTAGACGTTGCCGTCGGCGCCGACGGTGAGGCCCTCGAGCTTCTCCTGGGTCCAGCCGTTGGTGGCCGCAAGGTCAGGCAGCACGTCGTAGGCGAGCGTTTTGGACAGAATAGGCAGCGTGCCTGCGGCCGGGTCTGCCTCTGGAACGGTCACGGTGTAGATGCGCTTCACGGCGGCGGCAGGGCCGTTGAGTTTGTCTCGCTCGATGACGGCGAGGGTGTTCTCGTCGACCGCGACGATCTCGGACAGGCCCATCCAGTCGCCGCCGCCGGCGGCTGCCTCCAGCTGGTAGCCGAACCAGGCCCAGCTCTGCTCGGTTACGTCGTAACGACCGATCCGGGTGACGCCCTCGCCGTCCACGGTCGTGGTGGGGTCGGCCGGGTCTGCCCAGAGCGGACGCTGCACGGCAACGTAGAGCTGTTCGTTTCCGGCCGCGTCGGTGGTCGCGGTGACGCCCTCGAAGCCCCATTTGGAGATGTGGTCGGAGATCTCCGTGGGCAGCGACACCTTCTCCTGCACCGCACCGGCGGCATCCGTTCGGTACAGCGCGTTGCCAGGGCCGGTGGCGCCCTCGGCGGCGAGCCAGAAACCGCCCTGTTCGCGCGCGTGCAGGCCCTCGATGTCGAGCACGGCCGGCTTGCCGTTCTCGGTGACCACCAGGCTGTCGTCGATGCGCGCGGGCGCGGCGGTCACGTCGACCGTGAAGATCGTGCTCGGCGAGACGGCGGAGTCACTCGCCGTGTAGATGTGGGCGGTGTCGCCGGGCTTGGCGCTGAGCGCGCCGAGCGCCTGCCAGCCGATCGGCAGGCCGTCGACGTCGTCGGAGACGATGCTCGGCTGGCCCGCCGAAGCGTTACCGAGCGTGCCGACGCCGAGCTGGTACAGGGCCACCGACGCGCGCACGCCGACGCCGGCATCGTCGGTCTCACTTGAGGCGACGAGCAGGTTGCGGCTCGGCACGGCGAGCAGGCCCTCTGGCCCGTTGGTGGCGAACACCATCTGCTGATAGACCGGCTTCACAGAGTCGGAGAGGTCAAAGACAGCCACGAAGTTGCTGCGCTCGGAGGCGACGAAGCCGTACCTGGTGCCGTCGATGGTGGAGACCATCAGTCCCTCGGGCTCGCTGCCCTTCTTGTCGGCGCGGCTGTCGGCGTACACACCATTGGCCACAGCGAGGTGCTCGAAGGAGTTGCCGGCGTCCCAGGCGACGTCGCCCGTGCTGGCGTCGAAGATCGTCCAGCCGCGGGTGCCGCCCTTCCAGTCACCCTCGTTGGCGGTGGCCAGGTGGGTGTCGTCGACCCAGGCGATCGAGTCGGGCTCGCGCGGGACATTCGTGATCTGACCGGTGAGGTTGATCACCTTGTCTTTCTTGGTGTCGATGCCGGTGACCGTGGCAGTGCCGGCACTGAAGACCTTGGTGATCGCCCTGGTGGGCAGGTCGATGAGTGCGATGCCGTTGTTCTCCTGCAGGGTGACCGCAAGCTGGTTGGCGCTGTTGATGGTCACGTATTCGGGCTCGGGGTCGGTGGGCGAGTCCAGGCCCGCGGCCACGAACGAGGCCAGTGCGGCGCCGTCGGCGGCAACCAGCGGAACCGGGGTGGTCACCCAGCTGGTGGGGTCGGTGTTCAGGTCGATGACCTGCACGAACCCGGCGGGCAGCTGGGGCAGGTCGCCCTTCTTACCGGCAGTGGGAGTGAATTCCTCGTCGCGCTGGTTCTCGATCGCGATGGCCGCGTATTTTTTGTCGGCGCCGATGGCGATGGAGTCGGGCTGGCCGCCCAGGTCGATGCTGGTGACCAGGCTGCGGTCGCTGATGCGGATCACGTCGAGCCGGCCGGAGGGCGACACGAAGTCTCCGCCGCTCTCGTCGACGACAACGAGCACGTAGTCGCCGTACACGGCCACGGAGGTGGGCTGGTCATCAGCGTGGCCGAGGTCAGCCAGGGAGATGCTGCCGGTGCCGACCGGGTTGTTCACGTCGGTGATGTCGAGGAAGCCGATCCGCTTGCCCGGGGCATCCGTGTAGATCACGGTATTGCCGTCGTCGGTGACGCCGGAGATCTCCGCGGCAGTGGCGGCAGCCGCGTCGGCTCCCGCGGGGGCGTTGAGGTAGACGGGGTAGGTGGCGGTGCGGTGGAACGCCGAGGAGGTCGGGGCCGGCGCCGCAGCGACCGCCGGTGCGACGACCACGCAGCTGGCCATGAGGGCGGCCCCCACGATCAGGGTGGCGCGGCGGGCTGGTCTCGAAATCGGCATGGCTTCCCCTGGGTCACGAACGTGGTCTGCACTCATTCACAGATGCTCACCGAGCCTGGTGGCGACGGGCGACCTACGGATGACCCGCGGGAGTCTCGCAGGCGACGACGGCGTGTACGGCAGGCAAACCAGGCGCGGCGCGGCGGGTTCGAGCAAGCGGATGCGAACCCGGGCAGCCGCACCCGGATCCGCCTTCGGCCCGAAGGACGCTACCAGGCGACGGGTCCCTGAACGTCGGTGAACGTGCCGGTGGGGCCGTCCGCATCGATCGTGGCCATGCGCACGGCCGATCGTGCGCCCTCGGCGGGGGTGAGTACGCCGCGGTGGTTGTTCAGGTCGGTCGCGACGAAGCCCGGACAGACGGCATTGACCAGGATGCGCTCGGCGACGAGGGCCCTGGCATACATCATGGTGACGGCGGTCAGCGCGGTCTTCGAGGGTACGTAGCCAAGAGCGATGGGATCGGTGTTCGCGAAGTCGGAAATCGCCGCCAGCGAGCCCGCGCTGCTGGACACGTTGACGATTCGAGGGGCTGATGACCGGCGCAACAGCGGCAGGAACGCGCTGGTGACGGTGATGACACCGAACACGTTCGTCTCGAAGACGTAGCGCACATGGTCGAGATCGGCGGTTTGAGGCATCTGGCCGGCGAAATCCGCGCCGGGCCGGTGGCTGATGCCGGCGTTGTTGATCAGGGCGTCGAGGCGCCCGAACCTGCTCTGGATGGTCTCGGCTGCCGCCTGGACCGATGTCGGGTCGGTGACGTCAAGCGCAACCGCGGTGACATCGCCGCCAGTTGCACGCAGCTGGGCAGCGGTCGCTTCGCCTCGCTCAAGGCTCCGGGCGCCGATGACCACGGTGTGGCCGAGGTGGGCGAGCTGGGCGGCGATTTCGCGCCCGATTCCTTTGTTGCCGCCGGTGACGAGGGTGATCATGGGGTTGGTCATGGGATCGGTCATGGGTACTCCTTCAGTGCCGAAACGATTTGTGCGGCACAGCCCAGCCTGCCGACCGGATGCTGGATTTGGAATAACGTGATGTCCGGTTTATTTGCCCTATAGTTCGGATATGGCGACCGACCGGCTCTCAGACATCCTCGATCTCATCGAGGTGAGGAGCGTGGTGTCGGGTGGTTCGGCCGTGCGCGGCCGCTGGCAGACCCGCAATAACATCGACGACGACCTCAAGTTCATCGCGGTGGTTCGGGGCCGAGCGCGGTTGACGACCGATGGCCTGCCCGCGCCCCTCGAGCTCAACGCGGGCGATGTCGTGATCCTGAACGGGCGATCGTGGCTGGCGCTCGAGGGCGGGGTCGGCGACGGCGAACCCATCCAGGTGCGACCGCCGTCGGCGGGCTCCGTGATGTCTGCCGAAGACGCAAATGCGGATGGTGCGGACGTGCTCATCGGCGGGCGCGTGGACCTGAACCCCACCGGCCGGGAGTTGCTCCTGCGCACGTTGCCGCCGGTTCTGCACGTCGGTCTGGCGAGCCCCGTCGGCGCTGCGCTGCGCGGCCACATCCAACGATTATTCGAAGAGATCATGGCCGACCGCGTCGGGTCCGACTTCGCAATCCGCCAGTACGGCCAATTACTCCTGCTCGACCTCATCCGCGGATACCTGCACGACCCCGACATGCCAGCCGGCTGGTTGAAGGTGCTCACCGACGAACGACTTCGGCCGGCATTGGCGCTCATCCACGAACAACCCGCCAAGAGCTGGAGCCTGGAGGACCTGGCGCGCGCGGCGTCCATGTCTCGCACCACTTTCGCAGGGCGGTTCCGCGACGCTGCGGGCACGCCACCCCTGTCGTACCTGATCAACTGGCGGATGCTGCTGGCTCAGCGTGAACTCCGCACCTCGGACACTCAGATTCGTGCGCTCGCCCTTCAGGTCGGCTATTCGTCCGAAAGCGCGTTCAGCACCGCCTTCAAGCGTCGCGTCGGTGAATCTCCGCTGAGCTATCGTTCACGCGCCCGCACCCCGCAGGTCTCTGTCGCAACGTAGCGGGCGTCAGGTTCGGGTCTAGGCGAACTCGCTCCCGGGTGCGGGCCGATCTCCTCCGAGGCCGCTCAGGAGGTCACGAGATCCGCCGGTTCAAGCCGGCAGCCCCCGGCGAGCCCGGTTATCCGGAAGCAGCAGCCTAGGACAAACCAAACCGGCCAGCCGGCCACAGGGCAAGGGCATCACGATCGCCACCCTCACAGCGTCGGAGGCGTCGATCTACGGTCGATTCGGTTGCGGTGTGGCCACTACGGAGCAGAGCACGGTGGAAACCAGCGCCGAGTTCCAGCTGGACCATGTGCCGGTGGGCTCTGTGGAGGTCGCCGACCCCAAGGAACTTCTCGAGCTGTTCCGCCGGTCTTCACCCAGCGCGGCGCGGGTCACCGCATTCTCGGCGGCGCCCGACCTGGACTGGACATCGCCGCGCTCTCTTCCAGCACTTAGGTATACGCAGAGGGTCACGGCTTCAGTCATGGTGCCGGCTCGCGCAGGGTGATCGCACGCGCACTTCCGCCGCAGCACACGCGGAGGCGCCCCCGCAGCCAGCTGGGGAGCTGGCTGCGGGGGCGCTTCTGTGCCGTCAGATTAGGTGCGCTTGCGACGCACCATGAACATGGCGGCGGCACCGACAAGTATGGTCAACAGGCTGAAGAGTGCAGCCCCGCGCAGACGGTCTGAGTCCACCCCGGTGTGCGCGAGTGCACCCACCGACTTCAGGTTCACTCTCACGTCGTCACGGTCGGTGATCTCCGGCCCCGTGGGAGGCGTCGCGGTGACGCTCGCCTCGTTACTCACGAAGCCCGCCGACTTGTCCGCATCCGTAACGGCGTAGGTAGCGGTCGCCATCACGGACGCACCCGGAGCAAGCTCACCCTGGGCGCTCGGCCACGCACCGTATCTAATCGCCGACAGGCCGCGCAGTTCATCCGCGATCGAGACGGATGTCAGCGACACGTTGCCCGTATTGGTCACGACGAAGGTGAAGGTGATCGTGTCACCGCGAACCACACCGGTCTTCACCAACGAGATCGCCGGGCCGTCGACGAGCAGCAGATCGAACGTGTCCTTGTCGGAGACCACCGGCCCATGCGGCGGCGTGCCCGTCACGTCGGCCGTGTTGGACACGATGCCGGCGTCAAGGTCTGCCTGCGTCAGGGTGTAGCTGGCCGTGGCCGTCACCGACTGTCCAGGTGCAAGCACACCGGAGCCAGCCGGCCAGGCGCCGTACGACACGTCCGACAGCCCGTCGAGGGCGTCCTCGACGGATACCGAGGTCAGGGTTACGGTGCCCGAGTTCGTCGCGACGAACGTGTAGGCAATCGTGTTTCCGTCGAGCACGCCGGTCTTCACCAGCGACACCGAGGGAGTCCCGCCGAGGGGCTGGTCGAACTCGTCCTGGTCGGTGACCATGCCGCCGCCGGGCGGGGTGCCCATTGTCATCGCCGTGTTGTGCACGGTGCCGGCATCACGATCCACCTGCGTCACCGCGTACGTTGCGGTTGTGGTCACCTGCTGGCCAGGAGCCAGAACTCCCTCGGCGGCCGGCCACGCACCGTAAGAAATCTCCGACAGGCCCTCGAGCTCGTCGGCGATCGACACCGCAGTCAACGTCACGTTGCCGGTGTTCGTCGCGGTGAACGTGTAGGCGATGGTGTCGCCCTTCAACACACCGGTCTTCACCAGGTTCAGCGCAGGAGCGCTGCTGAGGGGCTGGTCGAAGTCGTCCTCATCAGAAACAGGAGGACCACTCGGCGGTGTTCCCGTGGTGGTGGCGGTGTTGTCAACGCTGCCCGCATCCCGGTCAGCCTGCATCACAGCGTACGAAGCGGTCGCGGTTACCGACTGACCCGGGGCAAGAACACCCTCAACGGACGGCCACTGACCGTAGGAAATCTCCGACAGACCCTCGAGCTCATCAGCGATCGACACCGACGACAACGTCACACGGCCCGTGTTCGTGGCCGTGAACGAGTACTCGATGGAGTCCCCGTCGAGAGCGCCGATCTTCACCAATGAGATTCCCGGGTTCGAGTCCAGGGGCTGGTCGAAGTCGTCGTCATCCGAAACGTCCGGTCCACGAGGCGGTGTTCCGGTTGTCGTGGCGGTGTTGCTGATGAGACCCGCATCGCGGTCCGGGGTCGTCACCGAATAGGATGCCGAGGCAGTCACCGACTGTCCGGGAGCGAGCACACCTGCAGCAGCGGGCCACTCACCGTAGGTAATCTCCGACAGGCCGTTCAGCTCATCCACGATCGTGACGCCGCTGAGGGTGACGTCGCCGGTGTTGGTGACGATGAACCCGTAGTCCAGGGTGTCGCCGTCAAGCGCGCCGGTCTTGACCAAGGAGATTGCCGGGGCAGCTCCCAGGGGCTGGTCGAAGTCGTCCTCGTCAGAAACGGATGGACCGCTCGGCGGTGTTCCCGTCGTCGTTGCGGTGTTGTCCACGGTGCCCGCATCACGGTCGGCTTGGGTCACCAGGTATGAAGCAGTTGCGGTCACCGACTGGCCCGGGGCAAGAACGCCCGAAGCGGCCGGCCATACGCCGTAAGAAATCTCCGACAGGCCATCGAGCTCATCCGCAATTGTCACCGCCGACAACGTCACATTGCCGGTATTCGTCGCAGTGAACGAGTAGGCGATGGTGTCGCCAGCGAGCACGCCGGTCTTCACCAGACTCAGCGCAGGTGCACCAGCCAGGGGCTGGTCGAAGTCGTCCTCGTCAGAAACGGGCGGACCGCTCGGCGGCGTTCCCGTGGTGGTGGCGGTGTTATCCACGGTGCCCGCATCACGGTCGGCCTGAGTGATCGCATACGAAGCGGTGGCAGTGACCGACTGGCCCGGGGCGAGAACGCCCGAAGCGGCCGGCCACGCGCCGTAGGCAATCTGCGACAGGCCCTCGAGCTCGTCGGCGATCGACACCGCAGTCAACGTCACGTTGCCGGTGTTCGTCGCGGTGAACGAGTAGGCGATCGTGTCGCCAGCCAGCACACCAGTCTTCTCCAGGGAGATTCCCGGAGTGAGTTCAGGCAAAGTGACGAGGGCCGGAGCCTCATCGGTCACGGCCGTTCCGGCCGGTGGGATGCCCGAGGTAGTCGCAGTATTCGACACTTCTCCGGCCGTGACATCGGCTTCTGTAAGGGTGTAACTCGCGGTCGCGGTCACCGATTGTGTCGGCTCCAGAACACCCGGAGCGCCGGGCCAGATGCCGAACTCGATGGAGGACAGACCAGGCTTCGGGTCGGCCAGCGTCACGTCGGTGAGGGCAACGGTCCCCGTGTTGGTGACGGTGAAGTCATAGTCCACGGTGTCGCCAACCGCGCCGGTGGCGCCGTCCACGAGGGTTCCGGTCTTCTCCAGATCGATCGACGCACAGTTCGTGTTCACGATGCCGATGAGAGTGCTCGCCAGCGCGGCGAATCCGGCGAGGTGGTAGTCGTCGCCCTCGACCGGTCCGGAGATCTGAGTGATGTGCTCGCGGAACGTCGCCAGCTGACCGCCCGCGATGTTGTCGTTCACACCAATTGGAACGATCCGGGTGCCCTCGCCCTTGACCACGTTTGCGCTGCGGACGGCAGCGTCGATGGTCGCCTGATTGGTGCTGTTTCCCGGGCCCTGGACGGGGTCAGCGTACTGGGTGGGATTGCCGTCGGTGAGGAAGAAGAGCGCGTCGTAGGTCTCGGTCGACCCGGCAATGGCTGCGAGACCGCGGTCCCAGTTCGTGCCGCCCTGGGCGGGAACCGGACGCTGCAGGGCGTTGACGTAGGACACGATCGCGTCGACGCCGGCGGCGTCGGCCACAGACGTCAACGGCAGCGGCGCGTTGGCTCCACCGTTGGTGGCCGGCGCGTTCGACGCGAAGTTGGTGACCGCAAAGCGAACCGGGTAGCCCTCGAGCGCGTTCGCGAGCTCGGCGAGCTCTTCACGTGCCTGCTGAAGCTGCGGGTCGGTTACCGAGTTGGACAGGTCCAGGCTGATGGCGAAATCCACTTCGCACTGTGCCGCCATGGCCGGGTTCGGGGCCGCAGGCACTGCGGACTGTACTGCGAATGCTGCCGAGGCACCGCTGATTGCCAGTACCGAGGCGAGGGTTGCCGCCACCGCCCCGCGCGCGACATGTCGCCTATTTCTGTGTCGTGCGGATGAATCAGGACGTAGTCGTCTCATGTGATCGGGTTCTCCATGGTCGATCGGATGGCACAGCACATACAGAGAACGGCCATGCCTGGCAGCTGGGTTACTGCCGCCCAATGCTCGCCTCTCCCTCGCCCGCGCAAGCTCGGAATCTGCGAATATCACCCGCCACTTCACCCTTCGCCCAGCAGGCGGTCTGTGGCGCGCATCGCGGCCGGACACCTCCTCTTTGGGGGCGCGGAATCTGCGATCTGGCTGATGAGGCGGCAATTATCTCGACACAGGCCAGAACAGGCGCCGACAGCGGCACAGCGGCCATTGGCGAACCGGGCGGGGTGGCCTTCATCGACTCGTCGCCCCAGCGCCTGGGCTCGGAATCATGGCGCTGTCGATGCCCAAAACCGAGAGATTCGGCTTGGCTGCGCTTGCCTTCTTTGGTGCGGTTGACGGTTTGTGGTCAGGCGAGCAGGTGGGGTGCCGTCGTAGCGACTCGGATGGCGCCGTCCCGGTCGTTCACGTCGAGTTTTCGATAGATCGATTTCAATTGGGTCTTGATCGTGTTGGGTGACAGGTGCTCTGCGGCAGCGATCGCCGCGACGCTTCGCCGTTGCACGAGGTGGCGGAACACGACTCGTTCGCGCTCGCTCAGGTGCACGGCCGGAGGTGCCGTTACCGCACTTGTTCGAGAGTCGAGTTCGCGGAGCATGCGCGGTTCGAGCGCCGGCCGGTGCTTGGAAAGCAGGGTCGCTTGTTCGGAAGCGGTCAGGCGAAGCAGCACGATGCCAAGTTTTTCAGAGGCCACGAGGTCGATTGCCGCTGCGAAGTGCCCGCGTGCCTCCTCGATTTGGCCGAGCTCGAGCTTCGCCGCGGCGACGAGCACCAACAGTTCGACGGTGATGCGAGGACTGATCAGCGTCTGGGACAGCCCCGGCGCTGCGAGCACGAGAGCCCCCCGGGCGTCTCCCTGCCGGAGAGCAGCCCACGCACGAACGAGGCGCACCGGATCGATCGCGGCGGGAAGGGTGACACCGTCGAGTTGCGACATCGTCTGAGTCGCCGAGCCGATATCGCCAAGCGCCAATTGCAACTCGGCGACCGCCATCGTGGACAGCCACCCGTTCAGGCCGCTCGAACGCAGGCGCTCTGGCTGGGTTGACAGTGTCGCGCCGACACGGGCGAGCTGCTGCTGAGTTTGACCGGAGGCTCTGGCCAATGCGGATTCGACAAAGAGCCTGAACGCCCAAGACTCCCGGTCGATGTCGGCCGATGGCGCGGCATCCAATGCCTCTTGCGCATCTTCGAAACGAAGATCATTTACGGCCAGAAGGGCGCGCGCGAGTGCGCCCGCCGTCAATACAGTGTCAACGGCCGTCGCTTCCGCTGGACCAACTCGAGTCTCACGCCCGGCTCCCGGCTGGCGACTCAACCACTGTTCAGCGACGCCTCGGTTGCCGGAGAGCGCGTAGTTGAGCGCCAACGAACCCGCCGCCTCCGTGACAATCCGCTCGTTGTCGAAGGTCAACGCTTCATCGAAGGTGCGTTCGTAGGCACGGTTCGCATCGATCAGCTCGCCTCCCAGTTCGAGAGTGATCGCCCATTGCAGCCGAATGTCAGGGAGCACCGGTCGGATGGATGCGATCGCTTCGTCGGAGACGTCGGCGATCATCACGTGCGCCTCGCGCACCAAAGCCACCGCTTCGGCCATGTTGCCCTGGAACCGTGAGGACACGCTCCGACTCGTGAGGTCGACGAGGATGTCGAGCAGGCCACGGGGAACGGGTGCCACCCGATGCTGGAACCGAAGCGGGCGGCGATCGCCGCTCACCGGCAGGTAGTTCACGTAGGTCTTCGCCGCAACGAGCCGCGGGTTATCGGCAAGGACCTCGGCCGGGAGCGCATTAATCACTTCCAGGAGGAGGGCTTGATTCGTCTGTGTGAGAGCTACCCAGTGCGTCGCGAGTGAGTCGATTGCGGCGGACCACGCCTGCTCGCTCAGCGCAGCACGCAGCTCTTCTTCAAACGACGAATCCCCCACAGCGAATCATTGTACGAGGGTTTTTCGTTCGCCTGGGCCCCCAGAAGTCGGGGTCTGCGGCGTCCCCATCCCTCCGGCGTGCGGTCCGAGAACACAGCAAATATCGCGTTGGCGACGCGTTACCCATACATAGTTATATTCTCCACGGACTGTGGGTGCACGAGCCGGCACCGTCGGCGGCGCCTAATTCGAGGGCCCTACACGAAAGCCCTAGCTGGCCGCTTCGCGCCAGCGGAGCTCCTCGGCGCTGAGCCGGAGGACGTCCGTACGGGCCGCCTCGAGCGCAGCCGACACCGCTCCGGTGGCGACCGCGGATGCGCCGAGCAATGATTGCCTCAGATCGGGCGCGGGGAGGTCCAACTCGGTTGGCAACCGAGCACGCGCCACCTCGATCACCTCGGCGAGTCCATCCGCTACCGCCCCAGACACGATCACCCGTTCGGGATCGTAGAGGCTGCCGAAGACCGCCGTGACACGGGCCAACAAGGCTCCCGCACGTTCAACCAGACATCTCGACCACGGGTCCCCCTGCCGGGCCAGATCCAGGACGGCGCGACCGGTGAGCTGCTCGGTGGGAATGTCGGTCAGTGGATGCCCCGGCGGGATGTGGCCGGAGGTTGCAGCCTGCACCACCCAGTCGGTGAGTTTCAGGCCGATTCCCGCAGCCGACTCGACTCCGAATACGAAGTCGAACGCCTTCATCTCACCGACGCCGCCGTGTGCGCCTCTCAGCAGATGCCCGTCGACGACCACGCCGGCGCCCAAGCGGTCACCGGCCAGCAAAACCACAAAGTTCTCCAGCCCGACGGCAGCTCCGGTCGCACCCTCGGCCACTGCGGCAAGGGACGCATCGTTCTCAACCCTCACGATCGGCACCCATTCCTCGAGCAGCTCGCGCAGGTCCGGGTTCATACGGCGCCAGAAGCCCTCACGCTGCTCGGGCGACCTGCCGTGAGAGTCCACCGGCGACGGAACTCCGACACAGGCGGCGAGCACTTCGGTGCGGGAGCGACCCGCAGCGATCAACGCCGAGTCGATGGCGGCGACCACGGCGGCTCGGCGCTCGTGGGTGCCCTCATTCGCGGCGGTCAACTCAGTGGTTTCTTGGGCGAGTGGCACACCGCGAAGGTCGGCCACTGTCGTGGTGAGATGCGATCGGCCCGCATCCATGCCGATGACCACGGCGGCCTCGGGCCTCAGTTCGAATCGGCGCGCTGGCCGCCCCTTGCTGTACTGGCCGACGGCGCGGGAGTTGGGTAATTCGCGAAGCAGGCCGAAGTTGATGAGCTCGTCGAGCGCAGCGATGGCCGTTGACCGCGTCAGCCCGGTCGCCTCCATGGCGTCGGTGCTGACGAAGGCGCCGGCGGCCCAGGCGAAGTCAAGCATCGCGTGCAGGCTGGCGCGTGACTCCGGGACGACGGCGTTCAACATGGCGAAAAACCTCTTGACTCTCGTATTCCTTTGTTGCATTATTGTGGCAGTCCTATTGATTTGATAGCTAAATCTAATAGTCCAACTAATCGAATGATGACCAATGACGGTTTTTGAAAGGACGATGACGTGGACCGAACCACTCGCCGCACACCCAGGGTGGTCGCTGCTTCCCTTGGTCTGCTGCTGGCTGGGGCAACGCTCACAGGCTGCGCGCCAGGCGATGCACCCGAGACCGTGAGCTTTCACCTCACGAAGCCCGAAGCGATCCCGTACTTCCGGGAACTGATCAAGGAATACAACGCCTCGCAGGATGACGTCGAGGTCATCCTCGACGCGTCGTCGAACCTGCAGGCCGGCTTCCTCCGCGGCAACCCGCCCGACCTGGGTCTGCTCAACTACAACATGGAGATGGCCCGTTTCATGGAACGTGGCGCCCTGAGCGACCTGTCCGACATGCCAGAAGCGGAGCGCATCCTTCCCGAGGTTCAAGACCTCGTCGGCCAGTACGCCACTTACCCGGGTCGCACCAGTGTTCTGCCGTATTCCGTGATGGCGGCATCCGTCATCTACAACACCGAGATGTTCGAGCAACAGGGACTCGAGGTCCCCGAAACCTACGACGAGCTGATCGCCGTGTGCGACCAGCTCAAGGCCGCGGGGATCACCCCGTTCTACGGCACCTTCAAGGATCCCTGGACCGTGGCTCAGGGCTGGTTCGATTACACCGTCGGCGGCGAGGTCGACGTGGCCGACTTCTACGAGGAGATGAACGAGCTCGGCACCGAGGTGGGTCCCGAGTCGCCGGTCTCGTTCCAGAAGACGCTCGCCGACCCTGTCGACCGGATGAAGCTGCTCATCGACAACTACGCCAACGCGAATGCGGCCAGCAAGGGCTACGGCGACGGCAACCTCGCCTTCGCTAAGGGAGAAGCGGCGATGTACCTGCAGGGACCGTGGGCCCTCGGCGAGATCGCGAAGACGTCCCCCGACCTGGAACTCGGAACCTTCCCCCTGCCGATGACGGACGACCCCGAAGACCTTCAGGTGCGGGTGAACATCGACCTCGCGGCCTGGATCCCCGAGGCGTCGGAGCATCAGGAAGCCGCCCGCGAGTTCCTCAGCTATCTCTTTCAGCAGGACGTGATGGATGCCTACAACACGGCTCAACTCGGCTACGGCACTACGACCGATGCCGCGCCGGTCACCGACCCGCGCATCGTCGGCATGAAGGAGTACTACGAGGCCGCTGACTTCTACCAAGGAGCGTCACGAGCGATCCCACTCACCATTCCCACGGAGAACTACCTGCAGGGCATCGCCCTGGGCAGCAGCGTGGAAAGCACCCTCAAAACCCTCGACGCCGACTGGGCGCGACTAGCGCTCCGCCGCTAGCCGACTAGATAAGGAACTGGCCATGACAACGACGACTGTGCCCCGGCGTCCGAGGCGCAAGGTTGAAGGCATCTACTACGCCTTTCTGGTGCCGAGTCTTCTGCTCTTCACTCTCGCCATCACGGTGCCGGCCATCATCGGCATCTTCTTCAGCTTCACCAACTCGATCGGTTTCGGCGAGTGGGAGATCGTTGGGCTGATCAACTACATCGCGATGTTCTCCGACCCCGCCATCCTGTCGAGCTACCTCTTCACCTTCGGCTTCGCCGCCGTCACCGTGGTGCTCGTGAACGCGATCGCTTTTCTCCTCGCGGTCGGCCTGACGGCGAAGATCAGGCTGAAGACAGCGCTCCGCACGGTGTTCGTGATCCCCATGGTGGTGTCTGGCATCATCATCGCCTACGTCTTCAACTTCCTCTTCTCCAATTCGCTCCCGGCGTTCGGGCAGGCGACCGGAATCGGCGTCCTGAGCGAGAGCATCCTCGCCAACCCGGATTTGGCCTGGATCGGCATCGTCATCGTCACCGCCTGGCAGGCAATCCCAGGGACGCTCCTCATCTACATCGCAGGGCTCCTGGCCGTACCAGGGGACGTCTACGAGGCGGCCGATCTGGACGGCGCGAGTAAGTGGCAGCAGCTGCTGCGGATCACGCTCCCGCTGGTGGTCGGCTACGTGATCATCAACGTGCTGCTCGGCTTCAAGAACTTCCTCAATGCCTACGACGTCATCGTCGGTCTTACCAACGGCGGTCCGGGCACCGCCACCCGAAGCATCCCGATGACAATCGTCACGGGCTTCACCGGAGGCGACTACGCCTACCAGATGGCCAACGCAACGATGTTCTTCGTCATCGTCGTGGTGATCTCACTGCTCCAGCTCCGGATCACTCGTGGAAGGAACGCAATCTAATGTCGACGCAGCCTGCCCTCATCGCCGAGGGCATTGAAGCCACCGCAACACTCGAGGACGGCAAGGCGCGACGCAGACCCGCCTCGGCCGTGCGGAGCCGCGGCAACAAGCCCAGCATGTCCCTCATGATCGTGCTGCTGTTATGCGCCATCACGGTCGTCGTTCCGCTCTACGTGACCGTCTCGATGGCGTTCAAAACCCAGGCGCAGGCTGTCGACGGCAATGCCTTCTCGCTGCCCGCCCCGTTCAGCGTGGACGGATTCGTCACCGCGTGGAATCTCACGAACTTCCCCGCGGCATTCGGCGTCTCCGTGGTCGTCACGGCGGGAACAGTCATCGGAACTGTCCTGCTCGGCGCCCTGGCGTCGTACGCGATCTCGCGCAACTGGGACCGCAAGCTGTTTCGCTATTCGTTCTTCTATCTGCTTGCGGCGATGTTCATTCCGTTCCCGGTGGTGGCGCTTCCGCAGATTCAGTTGACCGGGTTGCTCGGGCTCGACAACCCCGTCGGGGTCACGATCCTGCACATCATGTTCCAGCTGAGCTTCAGCATCCTGCTGTTCACGGCCTTCCTCCGCTCGATCCCGTCCGAACTGGAAGAAAGCGCTCGCCTCGACGGCGCGACCACCTGGCAGACCTTCTGGCGACTGATCTTTCCCCTGCTGGCACCGATGAGCGCCACGGTCGGTATCTTCGCCTTCCTGGCCTCCTGGAACGACTTCATGATGCCGTCGCTGATCACCTCCAACCCCGCGCTGCAGACGCTGCCCGTGGTGCAGAGCATCTTCCAGACCCAGTTCAGCAACAACTACAACGTCTCCTTCGCCTCGTACCTGATGGCGATGGCGCCCGCCATCATCGTCTACCTCTTCACCCAGCGTTGGGTGATGGAAGGCGTCACGCAGGGCGCGGTGAAGGGCTGACGCCCCTCCCGAATTCCCACCCCGCCAGGACCACCCCTACCGCTTCAGCCCTACCCAACCTCGACCACAAGGAGAACCCGTGAGCATTGTCGACGTCGCTCAGGCGCCCGCCCAGCATCCGATCAGCGAGCCGGCACCCTGGTGGCGCCAGGCCGCGGTTTACCAGATCTATCCCCGTAGCTTTTCCGACGCCAACGGCGACGGTCTGGGTGACCTTCCCGGCATCACCTCGAAAGCCGACTACCTGCACGACCTCGGCATTGATGCGGTGTGGCTGAGTCCGTTCTACCCGTCGGCGCTGGCTGACGGCGGATACGACGTGGCGGATTACCGCAACGTCGATCCGCGACTCGGCACCCTGACTGACTTCGACGCGATGCTCGACGCCCTGCACACGCGCGGCATTCGAGTCGTCGTCGACATCGTGCCCAATCACACCTCGGACCAGCACGCCTGGTTCCAGGAAGCGCTCGCCTCCGGTCGAGGGTCGTCTGCGCGGGAACGCTACATCTTCCGCGAGGGCAGCGGGCCGGATGGCGCGCTGCCGCCCACTGACTGGGTCGCAGCCTTCGGGGGCTCATCGTGGGAACGGGTTGCCGACGGCCAGTGGTACCTGCACAACTTCGCCATCGAGCAGCCCGACCTCAACTGGTCCAACCCCGAGGTGCGCGCCGACTTCCTGACAACCCTGCGGTTCTGGTCGGACCGCGGAGTCGACGGCTTCAGGATCGACGTGGCCCACATGCTCACCAAGGACCTCACCGAGCCGCTGCCGTCGCAAGCCCAGTTGGATGCTCTCCCCCGGGACGGCATGCATCCGATGGTGGACCGCGACGACGTGCACGAGGTCTACGCCGAGTGGCGCCAGGTGTTCAATTCCTACGACCCGCCGCGCACGGCGGTGGCGGAGGCCTGGGTGGACAAGGCGCGGGTGCCGCTCTACGCCAGCCCCGATGGCCTGGGTCAGGCCTTCAACTTCGACCTGCTCGAAGCAGACTTCGACGCCGGCCAGTTCGAGACCGTGGTGCGCGACAACCTCACCCTGGCGGAAACGTCAGGCTCGTCGAGCACCTGGGTGCTGTCGAACCACGACGTCGTGCGGCATGCGACCCGTTACGGACTTCCGCAGCCTGCACGGGACGATTCCGGGCGTCCGGCACGCAAGCACGGCGCCGACTGGGTGATCTCCGGCGGGGTGACGCCGGTGCTCGATCGTCCGGCCGGCGAGCGGCGAGCGCGCGCCGCGACCCTGTTCATGCTGGGCCTGCCCGGCTCCAGCTACCTGTACCAGGGCGAGGAACTCGGGCTCCACGAGGTCGCGGAGATCCCGGCGGGCGACCGGCAGGACCCCACGTTCTTCCGCAGCGCCGGCACCGACCTCGGCCGCGACGGCTGCCGCGTTCCCCTGCCGTGGGAAACCGGCAACGACGGGGGTTCGGCGTTCGGCTTCGGCACCGGCGGGTCGCACCTGCCCCAACCGGCGTGGTTCGGGGACTACTCCGTTGCCGCACAGAGCACAGATCCCTTGTCGTCACTCGAGTTGTACCGCAGCGCTCTCTCGCTGCGTCGCACGCTGCAGACCGGTGAGCACCTGGAGTGGATACCCACGGGGCGCTCGGACGTGCTGCGCTACCGGCGGCCCAACGGTTGGGAGATCGTGACCAACTTCGGGACTGAGCCGTACCCGGTCGACCGTGACGACGTTGCGCTCGCCAGCCGCGCCCTCGAGGCGGGCTCGCTGCCGGGCGAGGCCACTGTGTGGTTCGGCAGTCACGGCACCGACTGATTCACTGCCACCTAGCCGGCCCCGGACGTAGCTCCGACCTGAATTCACCGCGCAGAACGGTGAGGGCAGTGGGGTCCGGCTGGGGCCGTTCGTCGCATCGGGTCCACCGCCTGCACAATCAAATCGAATGATGTGCCCTGCGCACTTGACATCCACAAAAACGTTTATGTAAGCTCTCACCCACATCAACAAAAACGTTTTTGGGAATGGGTTCAACGATGAGCAAGCGTGTGGGTATTCGAGAGGTCGCGGCCGCGGCCGGCGTCTCCGTGACGACCGTGTCTCACTCGCTCAGCGGCGGCGGGCAGCTCAGCGACGCCACCCGGGAACGCGTCAAGTCGGTGGCCGAGGGCCTCAACTACGCACCCAACCGGCTGGCCAGCGGCCTCCGCAGCAAGCGCTCGCAGATCATCGGCTTCGTCAGCGACGAGATCTCCACCACGCCCTACGCCGGCAACGTTCTGCTCGGCGCTCAAGAGGCCGCCGCGGCCAACGACCAGGTGCTCATGGTCGTCAACTCCAACCGCAACTCCAAGGTCGAAGACCTCGGCATCGAAGCGCTGCTGCAGCACCGGGTCGACGGCATCATCTACGCCCGCATGTACCACCAGGCCGTTGAACTTCCCGCAGCGCTGAGCGGCATCCCCACCGTGCTGCTCGACGCATCCAGCGACCGCACCGACCTGTCCTCGGTGGTGCCCGACGAGGAGGGCGCCGCCCACACGGCCATGGAGCACCTCATCGAGGCCGGGCACCGCCGCATCGGCTACCTGGGCAACATCGACGACATCCCCGCCACCCGCGGCCGCCTGGCCGGGTACCGCGCCGCCCTGACCGAACACGGCATCGCCTTCGACGAGTCCCTCGTCACCATGAGCGAGTCGATGACCGCACCGGGCCGCGACGCCGCCAGCCGGATGCTCGCCCAGCCCAACCGGCCCACCGCGCTGTTCTGCTTCAACGACCGCATCGCCATGGGCGCGTACCAGGCGGCGCAGCTGGCCGGCCTGGCGATCCCAAACGACCTGAGCATCGTGAGCATCGACAACTTCGAGGTCCTGGCCGACGCACTGCTGCCCGGACTGACCTCCATCGCGCTGCCGCACTACGAGATGGGCCGCTGGGCCATCGAGCGGCTTGCGGCCGAACTGGCCGGCGACGCCGAGTCGGCACCGCAGCAGATCCGCATGCACTGCCCACTGGTTCAGCGGCAGTCAGTCGGCCCGCCCCCGCGATAACGCGGCGACGAGCCGACCTCCTCTACTTCGCGACCGCTGGAACGGCCGCGACGATCGGCGCCTCCGCCGAAACACCCCCAACCCAACCGATAAGAAGGAATGAAGATGCGACACGCAAAGAAGCGCCTGATCGTAGCGAGTTTAGTCGCCACGAGTCTCGTTGCCACGATGGCCGGTTGCGCCAGCGGCGCCGCCGGCGGCGGCTCCGATGGCAACAACGGCGAACTGACCGTCTGGACCCACAACGGCGGCAACGTCGAAGAGCTCGCCGCGGTGCAGGCCATCGTCGACGGCTATAACGAGAGCCAGGACAAGACCACGGTGAAGCTGCAGGCGTTCCCGCAGGCCTCCTACAACGACTCGGTCATCGCGGCCGCGGCATCCGGCAAGCTGCCCTGCATCGTCGACATCGACGGCCCCAACGTGCCCAACTGGGCCTGGGCCAAGTACCTCACCCCGCTCGACCTCAGCGTGGACCTGGACGAGAACCTGCCCAGCACCCTGGGTATCTGGAACGGCGAGACCTACTCGGTGGGCTACTACGACGTGGCGCTGGCGATGTTCGCCCGCAAGTCGGTGCTCGCCGAGAACGGCATCCGCCAGGCCACCATCGACCAGCCGTGGACCCAGGCCGAGTTCGGTGACGCCCTGGAGAAGCTCAAGGCCACCGGCACCTGGACCAACCCGCTCGACATCGGCACCGGCGATGTCGGCGAGTGGTACCCCTACGCGTTCTCCCCGCTGCTGCAGTCCTTCGGCGGCGACCTCATCGAGCGTGACGAGTACCAGTCGGCCGAGGGCGTTCTCAACGGTCCCGAGGCCCTCGAGTGGGCCGAGTGGATGCAGTCCCTCGCCACCGACGGCTACATCGCCACCAAGAGCGGCGCCGACTCCGCCCTGGACTTCCAGAACAACGTCACCGCCATCCAGTACGGCGGCAGCTGGGCGGCCGCCAACAACGCCGCCGCGCTCGGCGACGACCTGGCCGTGATGCCCTCCGTCGACCTCGGCGAAGGCACCAAGATCGGCGGCGGCTCCTGGCAGTGGGGCGTGACCACCGGTTGCGCCGACACGGAGGCAGCCATGGACTACCTCTCCTACTCGCTCTCCCCCGAGAACATCGCCGCGGTCGCAGTGGCCACCGCCACCATCCCCGCCACGGATGCCGCCGCCGCCCTGGTGCCCGGCTTCGAAGAGGGCGGCAACCTCGCCATCTTCCGCGAGTTCTCCGCCCAGAGCGCGGTGCTCCGCCCCGAGACCCCGGCGTACCCGTTCATCGCGACGGAGTTCACCAAGGCCACCCAGGACATCATCAACGGCGGCGACCCGCAAGACACCCTCGACGCGGCGGTCACGGCCATCGACGCCAACATCAAGTCCAACGGCGGTTACACGCAGAAGTAGTCGACCGCGGGGGCGCGGCTGACGCTGCGCCCCCGCCCTCGCCCTCGCTCAGGGAGACTCTCATGACCAGCACGATCGAACGACCCCCGGCGGCCCCCGCCGCCGGCCGCCCGGCCCGGCCCAGCCGGCCCAAGCGGGACCGCACCAGCAAGACCGAAAACCTCGCCGGACTGGCCATGCTCACGCCCGCGGTGCTGCTGCTGGCCCTGTTCATCTTCGTCCCCGCCATCCTCGCGTTCGGTCTCGCCTTCACCAATGCCCGGCTCATCTCGCCCTACCCGGCCACCTTCGTCGGCCTCGACAACTTCGTCAGGCTGTTCGCGGATGCCGCGTTCTTCCGCGCGCTGATCAACGTCGGCTACTTCGCCCTGGTCGTCGTGCCGCTGCAGGCCGGCCTCGCCCTCGTTATGGCGATCCTGGTGAACAAGAAGGTGCGCGGCACCACGTTCTTCCGCACCGTGTACTTCCTGCCGGTGGTCACCTCCATGGTCGTCGTGTCGCTGCTCTGGCTGTTCATGTACCGCCAGGACGGCCTGATCAACGTGATCATCGACCGGGTCACCTTCGGCCTGGTCACCGGGCCGGACTGGCTCAACGACACCACCACCTCGATGCCGGCGATCATCCTGATGTCGGTCTGGCAGGGCGTGGGCTTCCACATGATCATCTGGCTCTCCGGGCTGCAGACCATCCCCGCCGACCTCTACGAAGCGGCCGACCTCGACGGCGTCTCACCCTGGCAGCGATTCAGGTACATCACCTGGCCGGGCCTGTCCGCCACCCGCAGCCTGATCCTGGTGACCATCACCATCCAGGCGCTGAGCCTGTTCACCCAGATCAGCGTCATGACCCAGGGCGGCCCGCTCAACTCCACCACCACCGTGGTCTACGAAGCCGTCGAATCCGGCTTCGCCCAGCAGGAGACCGGCTACGCCTCGGCGATCTCCCTCGTGTTCTTCGTCATCGTGCTGCTGATCTCCGTCGTGCAGCGCTTCCTCAGCAGAGAGAAGGCCTGATCATGGCGATCTCACAAGTAGCGATTCCCGAAGTAGCCCCGGCATCCGCCCCGCACGTGGTGCTCGGCCAGAAGACGGCCCGCAAGAAGCGCGTGGTCGGCATCGGCGGCTGGATCCTCCGGATCGGCCTGGCCGTGCTGTTCCTCTTCCCGATCCTGTTCATGTTCGTCTCGTCGCTGAAGCCCGACCAGCAGATTTTCGGTGACCTGTCGTCGATCGCCGCGTTCCTGCCCATCGGCAACATCTCGATGGACAACTACGCCGCCGTGTTCGACCGGGTGCCCGCCGCCCGGTTCCTGGTCAACTCGATCGGCATCTCGGCGATCACCGTCATCGCCGGCATCCTGGTGAACAGCCTCGCCGCGTTCGCGCTGAGCCGGATGCGGGTACGCGGCAAGACCGTCATCCTCACCCTGATCATCGCCACCCTGATCGTGCCGTTCGAGACCCTCGCGCTGCCGCTGGTGTGGTGGGTGAACCAGCTGCCCTCGTTCGAGCTGACCGAGCTGGGCTTCATGTTCAGCAAGGGCTGGATCGACACCTACCAGGTGCAGATCATCCCGTTCGTGGCCAACGCCTTCTCGATCTACCTGTTCCACCAGTACTTCGAATCGATCCCCAAGGAACTCGACGAGGCCGCCCGGATGGACGGCGCCGGCTGGTTCCGCATCTACCGGCAGGTGGTGATGCCGCTCTCCGGCCCCGCCATCGCCACCGTCGCCATCCTCACCTTCCTGCCCGCCTGGAACTCCTACCTCTGGCCGCTGATGGTGGTGCAAACCGAGGAGCTACGCCCGGTGATGGTGGGCGTGCAGTACTTCTTCCAGCTCAACGTCTCCTGGGGCGAGGTGATGGCGTACTCCACGCTGATCACGCTGCCCGTGGTGGCCCTGTTCATCGCTTTCCAACGCTCATTCGTCAACAGCATCGCGTCCAGCGGTGTGAAAGGTTAGGCCGGTTTTATGTCGCTCCAACTGCCCGATAAGTGGATCTGGGACTCCTGGTACGTTCAGGTCGACGGTCTCACGCACGCCTATTACCTGCACGCCAGCAAGGCCCTCGGAGACCCCGAACGCCGGCACCGGCACCCGATCGTGGGCCACGCCGTCAGCACCGACCTCACCAACTGGACCGTCGTTGAAGACGCCCTGATCATCTCGGATGCCCCCGCCTTCGACGACGCCACCACCTGGACCGGCTCGGTGGTCCAGGCCGACGACGGGCTCTGGTGGATGCTCTACACCGGCACCTCCCGCGCCGAGAACACCATGGTGCAGCGCATCGGCGCCGCCACCTCCCCCGATCTGCTCACCTGGACCAAGGTGTCGACCGAGCCGCTCGTGGAGGCCGACCCGGCGTTCTACGAGACGCTCGACCTGTCCGTCTGGCACGACCAGGCCTGGCGCGACCCGTGGGTGTTCCGCTTCCCCGGCGAGAGCACCTGGCAGATGCTGATCACCGCCCGTGCGGCATCCGGTGACCCGCGGGTGCGCGGCGTGCTCGGCCACGCCACCAGCTCCGACCTGCTCAATTGGACGGTGCAGCCGCCACTCAGCCAGCCCGGCCAGGGCTTCGGCCAGCTCGAGGTGTTCCAGTTCGAGATCGTCGACGGGGTGCCGATCCTGCTGTTCTGCTGCGGTGTCTCCGAGCTCTCGCCCGAGCGCCAGGCGGCCGGCGAGGTGGGCGGCGTCTACAGCGTGGCCGTGGATGCACGGCTGGAGCAGGTGGACTTCACCGGCTCGGTGCTGTTCGACCGCACCGACCTCTACGCCGCCCGGCTGCTGCAGGATGCCGACGGAGGCTGGGTGCTGCTCGGCTTCATCAACATCGTCGACGGCGAGTTCGTCGGCACCCTCAGCGACCCGATCCCGGTCACGGCCGACCCGGTGCGGGGGCTTGTGCACCGGCCGGTGCTGGACTCGGCCGAGGCGCCGGCCTTCGCCGCCGCGGTGCTGTGAGCGGCGGTGCTGTGAGCGGCGCCGCGGCGACCGGCGCCGACCGGGCCGAGCGCCGAGTGCTGGTGGTCGGCGAGGCACTGATCGACCTGGTGCAACGGGCCGACGGCTCCCGGGACGAGGCGCCCGGCGGCAGCCCCGCCAACGTGGCGCTGACGCTGGGGCGGCTGGGCCGGCATCCGCAGCTGCTCACCAGCCTGGGCGAGGACGACCGCGGCCACGCGGTGCGGACCTGGCTCGAGGACTCGGGGGTACAGGTGTCTGCGGGGAGCGCGACAGGGGCGCACACCTCCACCGCGACGGCACTGCTCGATGCCGCGGGGGCGGCCACCTACGAGTTCGACCTGGCCTGGGCCGTGGATGTGGCGCTGGCGGGCCCGGCCGATGTGCTGCACATCGGGTCGATCGCCACGGTGCTCGAGCCGGGCGCGTCCGACGTGGCACGCCTGGTGGAGGCCCGCCGCGCAACGGCGACCATCACGTTCGATCCGAACATCCGGCCGGCGCTGATCGACGATGCGGCGGCCGCCCGGTCGCGCCTGGAGCAGCTTGTGCGCCTCGCCGACGTCGTGAAAGTCAGCGACGAAGACCTGCTCTGGCTACACCCCGACGGCGAACTCGCCGACACTGCCGCGTCCTGGCTGGCCGCCGGGCCCGCCGTGGTGGTGGTCACCCAGGGTGGGGAGGGCGCGTTCGCGCTCACCGCTCAGGGACGGGTGTGGACGTCGGCGCCCCGGGTGACGGTGGTCGACACCGTCGGCGCGGGCGACACCTTCATGGGCGCTCTCGTCGACGGGCTGATCGACGCGGACCTGATCGGGGCCGACCGTCGTGCGGCGCTCCGCGACGTGCCGCTGGGGGCACTGGAGAGCATCATGCGGCGAAGCGCCGAGGCGGCCGCCGTCACGGTGTCCCGCCCCGGGGCCGACCCGCCCACCCGCGCCGAGCTCGCCGCTGTGTAGTTCACGGCCCGTAGGTCACGGCGGCGAAAGCCCGAGCAGCGCGCTCACTGAACGACGAGGAAGGAACCCGGCGCGGTAGGTCGGAAGGCCCTGCGCAGCGGCGGCAGGCGGTGCGCGTCGAGAGGATCATTCGGGGAGGCGGCTCTCGCAAGAGGGCGGCCACGCCACATGTTCGGTGTGGCGTTGTCCACTCAGTACGAGGAGTTCCCATGTCCGCACGATCCTGGCTCACCGCTTCAGCTCTCACGGTGGCCGCCGTCACCCTTGTCGGCTGCGCACAGGCCGCTCCGGCCGAGACTGCGCCGACCGAGAGGCCAGTGACCGAGCCGGCCCACTGGTCGTACGACGGAGACAGCGGCCCGGAGTCCTGGGCCGGCTTGGACGACGCTTTCCAGGCCTGCGAGGCCGGCACGGACCAGTCCCCGATCGACCTGCCGGCGGCCGTTCCGGCCCCGAGCACCAGCATCGAGCTGAGCGCCGAAGAAGCGGAGGGGGACGTCTTCGACAGCGGCCACGCCGTGGAGATCGAGACCGACGGAGAGGGCGAGATCCTCACGTTCGCCGACGATGACTACAGCCTGCAGCAACTGCACGCGCACGTGCCGTCGGAGCACACCGTGGCGGGACAGCCCGCCGCGGCCGAGCTGCACCTGGTGCACGCGGATGCGGACGGCAACCTGCTGGTGCTCGGGATCCTGGTGACCGAGGGGGCGGCATCCGACGCGTTGACGCCGTTCATCGAGGCGGCCAGCCACCTGGCCGACGAGGACGAGGTGACGCTGGATGTGGCCGCCGTTCTGCCGGCGTCGCTGGAGAACTACGAGTACTCGGGCAGCCTGACCACCCCGCCGTGCACCGAGGACGTGCAGTGGGTGGTGATGGGCACACCGATTTCGATGTCGGCGGAGCAGATCGACACCCTCGCGGGCGCGCACGACCACAACGCCCGGCCGACCCAGCCGCTTGGGGACCGCACCGTGGTGGGCGGGGCCGGGGAGGTCGAGATCACGGGGTAGAGGCTGCGCGTTAGAAGGTGCGGAGCCGCAGGTCGCGGCACTGGCGGGTCGGACACGACGTACGCTGGCCTGATGACGGATGTTGCACTGATCGGCCCGGTGGCCGCACCCGAGCTGCACGTCATGACCTTCAACATCCGCCGGCGGTTCGCCCACCTGCTGCCCGGCAATCCTGACCGCTGGGAGAGCCGCAAGCCGCTCGTGCGGCGCATCCTGGTCGCCGAGCAGCCCACGCTGCTCGGCGTGCAGGAGGCTCTGGCAGACCAGGTGGAATGGCTGGCCGGCGCCCTCGGGCCGCATTACCGCGGCGTGGGCCGGGGCCGCAACGCCGACGGAGGAGACGAACGCTGCACCATCTTCTACGACTCCCGACGCCTCGAGCTCACCGACTGGACCCAACGCGCGCTGTCCGACACGCCGGACGTGCCCGGCTCCCGGTCCTGGGGCAATCGGGTGCGCCGGGTGCTGGTGTCGGCCGAGTTCACCGATCTCGCTACCAATGGGCGGGTGCTCGCGTTCAACACCCACCTGGACCACCACTCCTGGCGCTCCCGGCTGCGCGCCGCCGACGCCCTGTTGGGGCTGGTGCGCGCGGCACAGAGTGCGGAGCCGGCCGCTGCGATCGTGGTGACCGGCGACTTCAACGCCGACGCTGACTCGGCGCTGCACCGGCGGCTGACCATCGATGGCACCCTGCGCGACGCCTGGCTCGCGGCGGCCGATCGGCTCACCCCGCAGTGGGGCACCTTCGGCCACTACAAACGACCGACACCCGGCGGCAAGCGCATCGACTTCATCCTGGCCGGGCCCGGTGTGACCGTGCTGCGCACCGGCATCAACGCGATGCGGTTCAACGGCCTGGCGGCCTCCGACCACGAGCCTGTGCAGGCGGTGTTGCGCGCCGGCACCTCGCCGGCTCAGCCGTGAGGGCATCGCCCGGAGTCGGCAGCCTGCCCCATACTTGGATATGGGCACCCGCCCGCCACGATCCACGGAGATGAGACCGGTGTCAGACCCCAGCCTTCGCCTGCCCAACACGCAGTTCTGCGCGGTGCTCAACCTCGGCGTTCTGCCCCTGGTGGCGCCCCCTCTGCCGACGCGATTCGCCCTGCCGGTGCTGGATGCGCAGTGGCTCGAGGACGGGGCCGCGATCTACATCGGCTTCGAGGAGGGCGAGCTGCACTTCGACGTGTCGGAACGGGGCATTGAGCACCACTTCCACAACGTCGACGGCGTCGACAGTGACATCAGCCCGTGGCCGGCTGCCGATACCGCGCAGCTGCTGGCCTGGGCCGGCCCGTTCGTGCGTCATGTCAGCGAGCTGCTCGAGGAACTGACCATGGATGCCGCCGAAGCTGCCGAGTGGAGCGCGCTGGGCCTCACCGTCTACGCCACCAGCCCGCCCGAACCGACACAGCTGGAGGTCGTCGACCTCGAACTCGAGGGCGAACAGATGATGCTGCCCTGGCTGGGCGCCGGCCACGTGGGCCACGACCACATCGACGGGCCCAACCACCCGATCGCGCTGCTCTGGAACGCGCAGCACGAGGAGCCCGACCTGCCCCTGGCCACCGCCTGGACCGACCCGGCCAGCGGCCAGCCGGCCGTCTCGGCCCGCCCCCGGGTGGACTGGGACGCTGTGGGCCTGCCCGAGGCAGAGGTGCTCGAGTGGCTGGAAGGGCTCTACCTCAACCACCACCTGCTCGCCGACCCCGAAGAACTCATCCTGCGCGCCGGCCTGGAGCGAATCGCCGGGATTCGCTAGCCCGGAACCGGGCCATGACGTATCGACAAGGAGCACGCATGACCAGCACACCCGCCTCCACCGCCCGCACCGCTGGCAGGATCGCGCTCGGCGCGATCCTGGTCCTGGCCGGCACCAGCCACCTCACCTTTGCGCGGGACGACTTTCGGGCACAGGTGCCGGAGTTCGTGCCGCTCCCCGAGGACACCACGGTGCTGCTCTCGGGAGTCGCCGAGATCTCGCTCGGCAGTGCGCTGCTGTTCGCCCCGACCGGCCTGCGCGGCAAGGTCGGGCTGCTGGCCGCCGCCTTCTTCACCGCGATCTTCCCCGGCAACATCGCCCAGGCCGTGCATCACAAGGATGCCTTCGGGCTGGACACCGACGCCAAGCGGATCGGCCGCCTCTTCGGACAGCCGCTGCTGATCGCCTGGGCACTCTGGTCGACGGCCGCGTTGGTGCGCCGCGCAAAGTAGTTGCGGCAGCGAGGCGGCTACGGCGTGTCCGTGCCCTGGCGGGTGCGGCTCCAGGTGACCAGCGGATGCAGCAGCGAGATCAGCTGCCGGCCGGACGTCGTCAGGCTGTAGCTGATCGACACCGGCGTCGTGGGCTGCACGTCACGCTCGATCAGGCCCTCCTGCTCGAGCTCCTTGAACCGGGCGGCGAGCACCCGGTCTGAGATGCCTTCGACGAGGGCGCGGTACTCGGAGAAGCGGCGAGCGCCCCGGGCGCCGGCCATCAGTATCGCGGCGCTCCACTTGCGGCCCGCCAACTCCACCGAGATCTGGAACCGACGGCACTCTTCCTCGTCGAGGGCGAAGGTCGATTCGCTGACGTCTTGTTTCACTGGCTGCGCTTCCTTACTGACCGACTCACTAACTATTGATTAGCAGCTTACCTCCGGATGGCGAATGGTGACGGAGTTTGGCATCGTGGGATGTCGGCGCGAATTCGGGCGCCGTGAACACCCGCAGAAAGGCCCTCAATGGTCACCACGATCGGCATCCTCGGGGCGGGCCGCGTCGGCTCCGCCATCGCCCGCACCGCGCTCAAGGCCGGTTACGCGGTCACCATCGCCGGATCCGGGCCCGCGGCCGACATCCAGCTCATCGTTGACATCGTCATCCCCGGTGCCTCAGCGATGTCGGCGGCGGAGGTGGCCGCATCCGCCGACCTCGTGGTGCTCGCCGTGCCGATGCACAAGTTTCGCTCGGTCGACCCGGCCACCCTGGCCGGCGCCATCGTGATCGACACCATGAACTACTGGCAGCCCATCGACGGCGAACTCCCCGAGGTCGCCACCGACCCCCGCGGAAGCAGCGAGATCGTCGCCGACCACTTCGCCACGGCCCGGCTGGTGAAGACCCTCAACCACATCGGCTACCACGACCTGGAGACCGACGCCCGGCCGGCCGGGCATCCCGACCGGCACGCCCTGGCCATCGCGGGCGAACCGCAGGCCGCATCCGTCGTGGCCGAGGTCATCGAGCGGTTCGGCTTCGACGCCGTCTACGCCGGCCCGCTCGAGGCCGGGACGGCGTTCGAGCCGGGCTCGACAGTGTTCGGCGGCCGGCACACCGCGGCCGAGCTGACGGCCGAGCTGGAGTTCGCCGCCGCAGCGGACGACGCCGCCTAATTGTTCCCCGTGCTGACATCTGCATCCGGCACACCGGGCGCAGATGTCCGTTTCGGGCACAGTTCCGCAGGCTCCCCGTTCCGCCAGACCCCGCACCACCAGACACCCCGTTCCACCAGACATCGGACAGACCCATGCAAATCGGCGCATACAGCTTCGGCGACACCCCACTGAACCCCGACGGCAGCTTCCGCAACACCGCGGAGGGCATCCGCACCCTCTTCGACGCCATCGTCCTGGCCGACCGGGTGGGGCTGGACTACTTCGGCATCGGCGAACACCACACCGTGAGCATGCCCGCGTCTTCCCCCGGTGCTCTCATCGCCGCCGCTGCCGCCGCGACCGACCGGATCATCCTCGGCAGCGCGGCGAGCATCATCAGCACGGATGACCCGGTGCGGGTATTCCAGCAGCTCGCCACCGCCGACGCCGTCTCCGGCGGCGGCCGGGTGGAGATCACCGCGGGGCGAGGATCCTCCGTCGAGACCTTCCCGCTGTTCGGACACGACCTGGCCGACTACGACAGGCTCTACGCCGAGAAGCTCGACCTGCTGATGACCATCAACAACAGCCCCACCGAGACGGTGAGCTGGTCGGGCAGCGTACGCCCGGCGATCGACGCCCTGGCCGTGGTGCCCCGCCCGGTGAACGGCCGGCTGCCGATCTGGTTGGCCACCGGAGGCAACGCGGCGTCGTCAGCCCGGGCTGGACGGCTGGGCCTACCCGTCTCCTACGGCATCATCGGCGGCGAACCGCACCGGTTCGCACCGCTGACGGAGCTCTACCGCCGATCGGCCGCGCAGGCCGGGCACCACACCGAGAACGTGAAGGTTTCGGTGGCGACGTTCGGTCTGGTCGCCCCCTCGAAGGCGGAGGCCCTGGAGCGGTTCTACCCCGGTTGGCACACCCTCAACGTGGAGATGGGCCGGCTGCGCGGTTGGGGCGCCCCCGACCGCCGACAGTTCGACGCCCAGGTCGCGACGCCCGGCGCCTACTACGTGGGCGATCCCGACGACGTCGCCGAGCGCATCGTGCACCTGCACGGCTACCTGGGCCACATGCGGCACTTCCTGCAGGGCGACTTCGGCGGTCTGCCGCCGGAGCACCTGCACGAGTCGCTCACCCTGCTGGCCACCGAGGTGAAGCCCCGCGTGGCCCGGCTGCTCGCCGCCAAATAGCAGCCACATAGCCGCGAGATAACCACCGGACAGCCACCTCCTCTGGCGCACTTTCCCCACCGCGCGGGTACCGTGGGCCCCATGACGGATGCGGCGCTGATCGGTGCGGTGAGCGCGCCCGACCTGCACGTGATGACCTACAACATCCGTCGCCGGGTGCCCACTTTGCGGCGGGGCAGCGCCGACCGGTGGGACAACCGCAAGCTGTTGTTGAAGCGCCTGCTTGTCGCCGAGCAGCCGACACTGCTCGGCGCGCAGGAGGCGCTGGTGGACCAGGTGCATTTTGTGGCCACCGCCCTCGGCCCGCACTACCGCTGGGTGGGCCGCGGTCGGCACGCCACCGGGCGCGACGAGCACAACCCGATCTTCTACGACAGCCGGCGCCTGCAGCTCACCGCCTGGCAGCAACGGGCGCTGTCGGCCACGCCGCACGTGCACGGGTCGCGCTCCTGGGGCAATCTCACCAGCAGGGTGGTGGTGTCCGCCGATTTCACCGACCTCGCCACCGGCGCCCGGCTGCTGGCCTTCAACACCCACTTCGACCACCTCTCCTGGCGGTCCCGGCTCACCTCGGCGGCGTTCATCATCACCCTGGTGAATTCCGCCCACGCCGCGGAACCCGACGCCGTAATCGTGGTCACCGGCGACCTCAACGCCACCGTGGATTCCGCCGTCTACCGCCGGCTGACCGGCGAGGGTGCGCTCCGGGATGCCTGGCTGGCGGCCGCCGAACGGTTGACCCCGCAGTGGGGCACCTTCTCGGGCTATCGGCGCCTGCGCCGGGGCGGGGCGCGCATCGACTTCGTCCTGGTGGGGCCGGGCGTCGAGGTGGCGAGCACGGGCATCAACGCGGCACGGTTCGACGGTCGGTCCGGCTCCGACCACGAGCCCGTGCAGGCAGTTCTGCGCCCGGCAAGCTCTACTGCCGGCGGCCGATCCGGCTAGTGTGCTGGCCATGATCCACACATTGCTGCGGCGACCGTCCGGCCTCGCGGAGGCGACCGCCGACGCGCTGCGGGCGTTGGCCCTGGTCGGCATCGTGGTCGCCGGCGTCGGCTGGGGCCCGCTGTCCGGGATCAGCCTGGCGCTCGTGGCCGGCGGGATGCTGCTCCCCCGGCTGCTGGGACTGCGACCGAGCGTCGACATCGCGTTCGGCGTGGTGGTGCTCGTGGCGGTCTGGAGCAGCGTGCTGGGGATCTACCTCACCACCCGTTGGTGGGACCTGCCAGTGCACTTCCTCACCAACGGACTCTGCGCCGCGCTGCTCTACATCGTGCTCGTGCAGTTCAGGGTGTTGGCCGACGCCGACACCCTGCCCCGGCCGATGCTCTCGGCAGCCGTGGTGACGACGACGCTGGGGCTGGCGCTGGGCGTGCTCTGGGAGGTCTTCGAGTGGTTCGGGCACACCTACCTCGATCCGGAGATCTTCGTCGGCTACAACGACTCGATAGGCGACCTGGTCTGGGGAGGTGCCGGCGCGCTGCTCGCGGGCTGCGGCATGAGTTACCTCACCGGCTCGCCCACGAGCCTGGCGGAACCCACGGCCGACGCCGACCCGGCACCCTTGTAGGCCCGGCACCCCTTTTTGTCGCGCTACCGCGCAACGGCATCCGCGAACCAGGTGGTGATGGTCGTCGGATGCGTGATGGCAGTGCCGACGACAACCGCGAACGCGCCGGCATCGATGCAGGCCGACGCCTGGGCCGGAGTGTGCACGCGGCCCTCGGCGATCACGGGGATCGGCAGCGTCGACGCGAGCTCGCGCAGCACCTCGAGGTCGGGTCCGACAGACTTCGGCCGCTCCCCCGTGTAGCCGCACAGGGTGGTGCCCACACAGTCGGCGCCGGCCTCGTGAGCGGCGATACCGTCGGCGACAGAGCCAACATCCGCCATCACCAGGGCGCTGGTCTGCTCGTGGATGCGGGCGATGGTCTCCGCCAGGGTCAGGCCGTCTGGCCGGGCCCGGCGGGTGCCGTCGATCGCGACGATCTGTGCGCCGGCGGCGATCACGGCCAGGGCGTGTTCGAGGGTCGGCGTGATGAACACGTCATCGGCGCCGTCTTTCCACAGGCCGATCTGCGGCAGGGCCACCCGCTCGTGGATCGAGCGGATGTCGGCGATGCCCTGGGCCCGGATACCCACGGCGCCGCCGCGCACGGCGGCCTCGGCGATCTGGGTCATGGTCTCGGGGTGCCGCATGGGCTCAGCCGGGTAGGCCTGGCACGACACGATGAGGCCGCCTTCGAGCGCGGCGAGGTAGGGATGCGTCATTCCGGGTATCCGTTCAGAAAGAGTTCAAAGAGATTGTGGTGTCAGAAGTGTGGAGCTGGTGATCAGGGACGCCGCGCCGACGATGGCCGAGTCCGCGCCCAGGGAGGTCGGCACGATCCGGCAGCCGGCCAGCAGGCCCATCGCTTCGGCGCGGGCCTGGCTCTCTACGGTGTTCCACCAGCGGGGGCCTGCGGAAGCGAGACCGCCGCCGACGATGACGAGATCGGGGTCCAGACTGTTGATCAGGCCGCCGATCGAGCGGCCCAGCGCGGTGGCGGCGACGTCGATGACCTCCGCCGCCACCGAATCGCCGGCGTCGGCCTTGGCGAAGATCTCCTGGGTGTCCCTGGGCACGCTTCCGCCGCGGCGCAGATAGGCCTGCAGAATCGCGGGTCCCGAGGCGATGACCTCGAGGTGGCCGACCCCGCCGCAGGTGCAGGCCAGTCCCGCGGCTTCCGCGGCGGGGACGTGCCCGTAGTGGCCGGCGGCCCCGTGGCGACCGGCTTGCAGCACGCCGTCGATCACGAGAGCTCCGCCGATCCCGGTTCCGGCGGCGATGACGAGCACAGTGCGCTCGCCCCGGCCGGCGCCGTGCACGGCCTCGCCGATGGCGTGCGCGTGCACATCGTTGACGGTGGCGACCGGCACACCCAGCCGGCGCTCGATCTCGGCGCCGAGGCGGGTTCCGGTCCAGCCGGGCAGGGAGTTCGTGGCGAACTGCACGGTGCGGCTCACCGGGTCGATAACGCCGGCTGCGCCGATCCCGCACCCGGCGATGGCGGCGCCGGGTGCGGATGCGGTGAGGCTGGTGGCGAGGTCGACGATGGTCTGGAGGATAGCCTCCGGGCCCTCGGCGGCCGGCGTCGGCGCCGACATCCGCCGGGTGACGACGCCGTCGGGGGCGACGAGTCCCGCCGCGATTTTGGTGCCGCCGAGGTCGACGCCGAGTGTGAAGGTCATCGCACCAAAAGGCCCGCGCGGTCGACGATCGCTTGGATGCGCTCGACGGTCTCGCCGGCGAGGGCGGGAACCGGCGGCGACATCCGGTTGGTCGAGATGATGTCCAGGTGCGCCAGGGCGGTCTTGAACGCGCCGAGGCCGGCGGCTTCGCCGCTCACGCCGGAGGCCTGGAAGACGATCTCGAACAGTTCGGACAGTTCGTCCTGGATGCGGCGCACGGCCTCCCAGTCGCCGGCCTTCGACGCGGCGAACAGGTCGACGTAGCGCTTCGGGTCGACGTTGCCGAGGCCGGGAACCACGCCGTCGGCGCCCAGCAGCAGAGCGCCGTCGACGACGACCTCGTGGCCGGTGAAGACGACCAGGGGGCTGCCGGCGGCCCGGTTGGCCATCACCAGGCGGCGGAATCCGACGTCGTCGCCGCTGGAGTCCTTGACGCCGGCGATGATACCTTCGGCGCCCAGACGGATGAGCATGTCGAGGCTGAGCTTGTTGTGCACCCGCACCGGCACGTCGTAGGCGAAGATCGGCAGCGTGGTCGCGGCGGCGAGCAGTCGGAAGTGCGTCTCGATCTCGGCCTGGTTCGGCAAAGTGTAGAACGGGGCGGTGGCCACGATGGCGTCGACGCCGGCGGCCTCGGCCAGGCGGATCTGTGCCACGACGCGGGCCGGGGTCATGTCGTTCACGCCGGTCATGATCTTGACCCGGCCGGCGGAGATGCGCACGGCTTCGGTCAGGACGACGGTGCGGTCCGCGTCGGAGAGGAAGGCGACCTCACCAGAGGAACCCAGGACGAACAGGCCGTCGACGCCGGCGTCGATGAGGTGGTTGACCAGACGCTCGAAGGACTCGAGGTCGACGGCTCCGTCTGCAGTGAGAGGGGTGACGAGAGGGGGAACGACTCCGCCGAAGGTGGGTGCTGACATAGTTGTTGCTCCTGATTTCTTTAGTTATGGATGAGAAGGCTGGGAGCCGCACCGAGGAGGGTGCGGGTGTACGGATCGCTCGGGGTGGTGAAGACCTGCTCTGCGGGTCCCTCCTCCACGACGCGTCCGGATTTCATGACGACGATCCGGTCGGACACGTAGCGCACGGTCTGGATGTCGTGCGAGATGAACGCCATGCCGAGGTTGAGGCCCACCTTCAGGTCGCTCAACAGGTTGAGGATCTGGGCGCGCACCGACACATCCAGGGCGCTGGTCGGTTCGTCGGCGATGATGATGTCAGGTTCGAGCGCGAGCGCCCTGGCGATGGCCACACGCTGGCGCTGGCCGCCGGAGACCTGACCGGGGAACACATCGCTGGTGGAGGCGGGCAGCCCGACGAGGTCGAGCAGTTCCCGCACCCGCGCTTCCCGCTGCGCCAGGGTGCCGATTCCGTGCACCCGGAGCGGGTCCATCAGCACGTCGTGCACGCTCATGCGGGCGTTCAGGGCGGTGGACGGGTCCTGGAAGATGATGGACACCGCTTTGCCGTAGGCCCTGGCGGTGGTCCGGTCGCGCTTGACGATGTTGCGTCCCTTGAACGACACCGTGCCGCTGGTCGGCTCCTGCAGCCCGACCATCACCCGGGCGAGGGTGGACTTGCCGCAGCCGGACTCCCCCACGATGCCGATGGTCTCGCCGCGGTTCAGGGTAAGGCTCACCGAGTTGACGGCGTGCACCTTGTCCCGGCGGAACAGCGTTCCGGTGCGGGCGGTGTGGATGACGTGGATGTCGTCGAGTCGCAGAATCTCGTTGCCGGTGCTCATCGCGTGGTCTCCAGTTCGTCATCCGGTGCCAGCAGGGCATCGTTGTGGGTGGACACAAGGTGCAGGGTGCCGGTGATCGGCCGCAGCTCCGGGCGGGTGGCCCGTACCGCGTCGCCGCTCCTCGACCGTGGCGCGAACCTGTCGCCGGTGGCGAAGTCACGCGGCGAGGGCACCGTGCCGGGGATCTGGTGCAGCCGGGTGGCGCCGTCCTCGATGGACAGCACCGAACCGAGCAGGCCCCGCGTGTACTCGTGGCGGGGGCTCATCAGCAACGCCGTGGTCGGAGCGGACTCCACCACCTGGCCGGCGTACATGACGGTGATGCGGTGCGCCAGCTCCGCGACCAGGGCAAGGTCATGGCTGACGAACACCATCGCGAAGCCGAGCTTCTCGCGCAGGTCGTTGAGCAGGTCGATGACCTGCGCCTGCACCGTCACGTCCAGCGCGGTGGTGGGCTCATCGGCCACGATCAGCTTGGGGTCCCGGGTCAGCGCCATGGCGATCAGCACCCGCTGGCGCTGTCCGCCGCTCAGCTCGTGCGGGTAGCTCTTCAGCGTGCGCACGGGGTCCAGGCCCACGAGTTCGAGCAGCTCGGTGGCGCTGCGGGTGCCACCGCGCTTGATCAGTTGGCCGAGCTGGGTGCTGACGAGCATCGACGGGTTGAGCGAGCTCAACGCATCCTGGTAGACCATCGCCATCTCGTGCCCGAGGAGCGCCTGGCGCTCCTTGCGCGGCATGGTCAACAGGTCGCGACCCTCGAAGAGGATCTGCCCGGTGATCTCGGCGGTGTCCGGCAGCAGCCCCATGATGGCGAGGCTGGTGATGCTCTTGCCGCAGCCGGATTCGCCGACCAGGGCCATCGTCTCGCTGGGCCGAACCGAGAAGCTCACGTTGTCGACGATGGCGATGTCACCGTGCCGGTTCGGGAAGCGGATGCTCAGGTTCTTCACCTCGAGCAGCGGGGCCGCATCACCGGTGTACACCAGCCGGTCGGTGCGGGTCGATTCGATCAGCCGCAGCTGGGCGAGGTGCATCTCGAGGGGCACGGATGCCGCGGCGGTCTCCACCACGGACACCGTCGTGGTGGTGGCGCTGTCGGCAGCGGACACGGCGGCAACGGCCTTGGCGTTCTTCGCAGCCGGCTTCACCAGGGCGTCGGTGAGGCCCTCGGCGAGGATGTTCAGCGACAACACCGTGATCAGGATGAGCATGCCGGGGAAGAAGGTGGCCCACCAACCGCCGCTGAGCAGCAGGTTCCGGCCGGAGGAGATCACGTTGCCCCAGGACGGGGCGGGGTCCTGCACGCCGGCGCCGATGAACGAGAGGCTCGCTTCGAAGACGATCGCGTCGGCCACCAGCACGGTGACGAACACCATGATCGGGGCCGCACAGTTACGGGCCACGTGCCAGAACAGGATGTGCGGCAGTCGGGCACCCATCACCCGCTCGGCGGAGACGTAGTCCTCGCCGAACTGGGCCATCACGTTGGCGCGCACGATCCGGGCGATCTGCGGAACGTAGAGGAACGCGATCGTGCAGATCAGGATCGGCAGCTCCTTGCCGAAGACGGCAACGAAGACGATAGCCAGGGCGATGCCGGGGAACGACATGATGATGTCGAGGATGCGCATGATGGTCTCGCTCAGCCACTTGGACGCGGTGGCGGCGATCGACCCGATGATCGCACCGGCGATGAGAGCCAGCGACGTGGCCCCCAGGCCGATGGCCAGGGAGAACCTGGCGCCGTAGAGCAGCCTGGAGAAGATGTCGCGGCCGTTGCGGTCGGTACCGAAGAGGTGCTCGAACGAGGGCGGCAGCGCCGGGATGCCCGACTTGAGCGGGTCGAACGGGGCGATGACCGGCGCGAGGACCGCGAGCAGCACCACGAGACCGAAGAAGGCGAGGGCGACCTTGGAGCCGAGCGGCATGGCGCCGAAGCGCTGGGCCGGCACGCTCAGTCGCGCGTTGAGTGATCGACGCATCGTTACACCGTCCGAATCCGTGGGTTGATGAGCAGGTACAGCATGTCAACGACGATGTTGACGACCACGAAGGCCAGCGCCACGGTGAGGGTGACGCCCTGCACCAGGTTGATGTCGTTGTTGGTCACACCGTTGAGGATGAGTTTGCCCATGCCGGGCAGGTCGAAGATGACCTCGATGATGACGGCCCCTCCGATGAGGTAACCGACCCGCAGGCCGAGCACCGTCACGGGGGTGATGAGGGCGTTCCGCAGCACGTTCCGGCTCACCACGACGCTGCGCGGCAGGCCGCTGCCGATGGCGGTACGCACGTAGTCCCGGTCGAGCTCCTCGACCATCGAGGTGCGCACCACCCGGGTGAGGGAGGCGGCGACGGGGATGCCGAGCGAGATCGCCGGCAGGATCATGGTGCCCAGCCAGCCGGTGAAGGAGTCGTTGATGTTGACGTACCCGCCGGTGGGCAGCCAACCCAGGCCCAGGGCGAAGTTCTGGATGAGCAGGATGGCGAGCCAGAAGGACGGCACCGCGATGCCGGCGATGGACACCACCCTGATGAGCTGGTCGGGCCAGCGGTCGCGGTACAGCGCCGCGGTCACGCCGAGCGTGAGCGAGAGCACCACCGCGATCAGCAGGCCCATGATGGTCAGCTGCACGGTGAGGGGGAAGGCCGACCCGATCAGGGTGGTCACCTTGCTCGCCGGCGGAACGGTGACGCCGAGGTTGCCTTGCACCAGGTTGGCCAGGAAGGTGAGGTAGCGCACGATCAGAGGGTCATTGAGACCCGCGTCTTCGCGATAGGCCTCTCTGGCGGTCTCCGACGAGCTCTCCCCGAGAGCGTTGATGGCCGGATCTCCCGGCGCGAGTTGCATAACGAAAAAGACGAGGGCGGTGATGCCCAGGATCATAATCGGGAGCACGGCGATTCGTCGGGCCATGAGCCTGAGCAACGCGGTCACAATTGTCTCCTCTAGAAAGAAAATGGGGTGGGGGCCGGCCACCGGCCGGCCCCCGGGTGGATTACTCTGCGGTGCGCGCGACGTCCAGGAAGGACAGGCCCGTGAAGGCCACGGGCTTGAAGCCGGTGATGGCGTCTTCGTTCCAAGCCGTCGGCAGCTTGCGGTGCACGAGCGGGTAGACCGGGCACTCGTCGGCGATGAGGTCGAAGGCCTTGCCCCACAGCTTCTTCTGCTCGGCGGCATCCGACGTCGCCATGGCGTCGTCGAGGTAGCCGGTCAGCGTGGCGAACTCCGCGGAGTCGGCCCAGCGGTACCGCTTGGTGGGCCAGACCGTCGCGGCGCCGTACCACCAGCGCAGCAGCAGGTCGGCGTCGTTACCGAACACCGACGGGTCGCCGGGGGCGACCATCACCGTGTAGTTGCCCTCGTCGACGGTCTTGTACTGGGCACCGGACTGGTTGGAGTCGATGGTGGTGGCGATGCCGGCGGCGTCGAGGTCCTCCTTGATCAGCGGCAGCACATCCTTCACCCAGCTGGTGTCGGTGGCCAGCAGCGTGATGGACAGCCCGTCGACCCCGGCGGCCTTGAGCATCTTCTTGGCCTTGGCCAGGTCGTACGTGTAGACCGTCTTGGCCTTCTGGTACGACGGGTGCTCCTTCTGCAGGTAGCTGGTGGCCGCGGTGGCCTGGCCGAGCATGCCCGTGTTGATGAGCTTCTCGTAGTCGATGGCATAGCGGAACGCCTGGCGAACGCGCTTGTCGTCGAACGGGGCGACCGAGGTGTTGAACATCATGAACAGCTGGCCGAACGACTGCACCGACTCCACGGTGGCGTCCTTCAGCGAGGCGACGTCGATGTACGGCACATCCTCGATGGCCTGCACCCGACCGGACTGCACGGCGGTGACGCGGGCTGCGGCATCCGAGAGCAGGTTCCAGGTCATCGCGGCGGCCAGGGCCGGGCGGGCGCCCGTGTAGGCGTCGAAGCGCTCGAACATGATCTTGTCGTCCTTGACGGCCGACAGCATCTTGTACGGACCGGTTCCGGTCGGCAGGGAGTCGAAGGCGACCTTGTCGGCCTCCACCAGTGCCTTGGGAACGATCTTGACCACCGAGAGGCGCTCCAGGGCGAGGGCGGTCTCCTGCTTGAGCGTGATCTTCACAGTGCTGGCGTCGACCTTGGCGATCGAGTCGACGAACGGCAGGAAGGTGAGGTAGAGCGACGCGTTCGCCGGGTCGAGCACACGCTGGAACGAGAAGACGACATCGTCTGCTGTTACCGGAGTGCCATCGTGGAAGACAGCGCCGTCACGCAGCTTTGCGGTGACGGTCTTGCCGCTCACTGTGGGCAGGTCGGCGGCGAGCGCCGCGTACACCTCGCGGGTGACCGGGTCGAGTTCGACCAGGCCCTCGAGCACGTGCCAGTTGGCGGCGACCGTGACGGCGCCGGTGGTGGTCATCGGGTCGAAACCGGTGGAGAGGGCGTAGGAGATGCCCGCCTCGATGGTTCCGTTCTTGTCAATGCCGGGGCCCTCGGAGCTGGTCGGTGCCACGCTGTTGGTAGACGCGGGGCCGCTGCAGGCGGCGAGTGTCGCCACCAAACCCATGGCGCCTGCGGCCTGGAGGAAGACCCTACGGCTAGTCTTCCCCTGAAGTGATTCTTGGAGCATCAGATTGCCTCTCGTTTTTTTGTGTTCGGAAAGCTAAATCAGACGTCAGACGTCCTACGTGATAAACTGAAGTTATACACACTCGAGTGAAAGGTCAAGCATCGGATGCCAAATCATGACAAGTCGAAATCAGGAGTTTTCGCATCCGAAACGTCGCGGAAACGCAGTTCCGTGACCGACCAGATCAAAGACTTTATCTTGACCAAAGGGCTCAAATCGGGCGACCTGATGCCCACCGAAACCGAAATTTGCGCTGAACTGGGAGTTAGCCGGTCGAGTGTTCGCGAGGCGATTCGGACCCTTGCTGCGCTGGACATCGTGGAAGTCAAACACGGCTACGGCACCTATGTCGGCCAGTTGTCGCTGGCTCCCCTGGTGGAGGGGCTCGTGTTCCGGGGCGTGCTCCGCCCGCAGGACGACTTCGCGGCGCTCCGCGAGGTGATCGAGGTGCGCGAGGCGCTCGACACCGTCATGGCGCAGCAGATCATCGATGCGCTGCACGGCGGCACCGACGAGATCCTCGAGGGCCTGGTGGCCACCATGGTCGCCAAGAGCGCGACCGGCGAGTCCTTCGCCGAGGAAGACCTGGCCTTCCACACCCGGCTCTTGGCTTACCTGGACAACACCCTGGTCGGCCAGCTGGTCACGGCGTTCTGGGAGATCAACACCGTGCTGTACCCGAAGCTCGGCATCGCCCCGGCCACCGATATCGACGACACGGCGCGTGCGCACGGCGCGATGCTGGATGCGGCCAAGGCCGGCGACCTCGACGCGTATCGCGAAGCGGTCATCGCGCACTACCAACCGCTGCGTCGCTCCCTCGAGAAGGCGGCGCTGCAGACCGTCGCCGGCTAGCTGCCCGCTAGTCGCCGGAGAGGCTCCGGCGGGCGATATCGAGCACCAGCTGCTCGTCGTCGACCCCGCCGCCCTCGTGGCCGTTGAACGGCCACACCGTGATCTCCTTGGGGCCCTCGTAGGCGTTGTAGGCACCGAACACCGTCGACGGCGGGCAGATCGGATCCATCAGCGCCGCGGACAGCCAGACCGGCGCGGTGGCGCGGGTGATGAAGTTGACGCCGTCGAAGTACGACAGGGTGTGCAGCACGGCGTCGGCCTTACCCCGATACCAGGACAGATAGTTGGCGATCTCCTTGTACGGGTCGGAGTCGGTGATCATGATCGCCCGCGGGAAGTCGCACAGGAACGGCACCCGCGCGGCCACGGCCCGCAGGCCGGGAACGAGGCCGGCAACGGCCAGGGCCAGCCCGCCGCCCTGGCTGATGCCGGTGACCATCACCCGGTCCGGATCCGTGGTCGGCAGCTCGGTCACGGTGTCGACCAGGCGCACGGCGTCCACGATCAGGCGTCGGTAGTAATAGGTCTCCCGCGAGTCGATGCCCCGGGTGAGGAACCCGGGAACCTGGGGCCCAGAGCCCGCCCTGTCCGGGGTGCTCCCCCGCGAGCCGCTCCAGGCCTGTCCTCGGGTGTCCAGCTCCAGGTGCGCGTAGCCGGCGGAGGCCCAGAGCAGGTTCTCGATGGCATCGCCGCGGCCGCGGCCGTAGCCGTGGAACTGAACGATCGTGGGCAGGGCATCCGTCGTGCCTGCGGGTACCCGCAGCCAGGCCTTGATCCGTTCTCCCTCGAAGCCCGAGAAGGTGAGGTCGTAGACGTCGAGGGTGGCCAGGCCGGCGTCGATCTTCTGCACCTCGAGGGCCAACGGATGCCGGCGGGAGGAGTGCAGGGTCTCGGCCCAGAACTCGTCGAAATCGTCTGGGTTCACCTGCGCGCTTCGGTAGTCGTGCAGCTCGGCTTCGGGCAGGTCCAACAGCATGCGGGCGCTCTCAGCGGACCGTGTTGCGCAGGGTGCCGATTTCGGGGATGGTGATCGCCACCTCGTCGCCCGCGCTGAGCTCGGCCGCGGTGTTCGGCGACCCTGTCATCACCACGTCGCCGGGCTCGAGGGTCATCCACCGGGTGACGTAGACGAGGGTGTCGACCACCCGGGAGGGCAGGTTGAAGGTGCCGGAGCTGGCCACGACCTGGCCGTTGACCTCCACGATGATCTCGAGGTTCTCGGGGTCGGCGATCTCGGTCTCGATCCAGGCGCCGAGCGGGGTGTAGTTGGTACCGGCCTTGCTCTCGAAGTTCTTGTTGTCCACGGCGTTGCGCTCGGCACTGGTCACGTCGTTCACGATCGTGTAACCCAGCACGTGCTCGAGGGCGTTCTCCACCGTCAGCCGGCTGGCCGTGCGGCCGATGACGACCGCGAGCTCGCCCTCGGCCACAACGGTGCCCGCATCCGCCGCCAGCACGATCTGGTCACCGTCGTTGGCTACGGTGCGCACCGACTTGAGCCAGGCCTGCACGGGCAGGGTCGCCTGCGGATCGGCGTTGTGGCCGATGCCTACGACGAGGCCGGGGGTGCTGGTGCGGGCGATCTTCACGGGGTGGAGCCTTTCATAAAGGGTGTGGCGGGTGTGGCTGGTGTGGCGGGGTCGTGCGGGGACTCGTCCAGCAGGGCGTCGCGGATGATCCGGCGCGGGTCGTACTGGCGGGGGTTGAGCTTCTTCCAGTCGATGTCGTCGAATTCCGGGCCCATCTCGTCCTTGAGACGGTCCTTGGCGCCGTCGGCCATTTCCTTGGCCTTGCGCACGAACCGGCCGAGCATCGCGGCGTAGTGCGGGATGCGTTCGGGGCCGAGCAGGAACGCGGCGATGATCGCGATGATGATGAGCTTGTCGAACGTCAATCCGAACATGGCGGGAACTCCTTCGCTGCTGTCGACCGGCCGGTCATCGAAGGCCGGCCAGCTCTTGGTCGATCCGGTCGGCGGCCTTTCGGGCCCGCCGGTCGTGGATCCAGGCGATGAAACCGGCCACGAAGTACAGCAGGATCATCGGCACGGCGAGCATGAACATCGACATCACGTCGGCGGCGGGGGTGGCGACGGCGGTGAAGATGATCACGACGACGATGGCGATCCGCCACGAGCCGAGGATCGACGTGGCGCTCAGCACACCGGCGAAGTTGAGCAGCACCAGGAACACCGGCAGCACGAAGGCGATGCCGATCGCGACCACGAGCTTGAGCACGAAGTCGTAGTAGCCCTTGGCGCTGATGATCGCCGCCGAGTCCTCCGGAGCGAACGAGGTCAGCAGCGCCACCATGTTGGGCAGCACGAACCAGCCCGCCGAACAGCCGGCCAGGAACAGCGGCACCGCGGAGGCGACGAAGGCGATCGCGAACTGCTTCTCCCGGCGCGCCAGGCCCGGCATGAAGAATGCCCAGATCTGGTACAGCCAGATCGGTGAGGAGATCACCACGCCGACGGTGACCGCAATCTGCATCCGCAGGTCGAACGCCTCGGAGATGGTGGTGAAGTTCAGCTCGGAGGCGCGGCCCTGGGCCTGGGCGATGTTGCCGATCGGAACACGAAGCGCGTCGAGCACGGGCTCGGAGAGCATCCAGCCCACGATGGCGCCCAACAGGATTCCGATAGCCGCCCGGGTGATGCGCTTGCGCAGCTCGATCAGGTGTCCGCCCAGCGTCATCTTCCCGTCCCGGGCGGACTTCACCTTCGTGACGGTGGTCACGATGGGTCAGATCCGGGTGGAGGCGCGCGTCGGGAGCGGGATGGGCTCGGCAACCAGGGTGCCGGGGTGGGTCAGCTCGGCGGCCGGGTCGGGCGCATCCGTGCCGTCGTCGTCTTTCAGGGTCTTGACTTCGCTCTTGAAGATGCGCATCGACTGGCCGACGCTGCGGGCCAGGCCCGGGAGCTTGGGGGCGCCGAACAACAGCAGAACAATCGCCAGGATGATGACCATGTGCCATCCGGTGAGGTTTGCAAGCATGATTTTCGTCTCTCGTCAGTGGGATGTAGAACGTCTGACGTCATACGCTACTGGAATTCGCCGGGAATGCAAGGGAATGCGGATCATTGGCCGAGTTCAGTCCGAGGTTCACCGTCTTCGGCGTCAGCCCAGCACCACCGCGGTGATGCGGGCGCGGAAGAACTCACCCTCACCTTGCCGACCGGTGCCCCACCACCACCCGGCGGTGAACGTGGCCGGCAGCGTCAGACCCGCGTACTCCTGCTCGCTGTGCACGGTGCAGCCGAAGGGATATCGTCCGAAAGGCGCCCCGCCGGGGTTCCCCCAGCGCCACAGGGACACGGACTGCACCTCACCGCGCGGCCCGATGCACAGTTCGGCGGATTCCGCTTCGCCGTCGACCTGCCACGTGCCGATGACGTGATCTGCCGAACGGCCGGCCGTCCAGACCGCCGTGCGGAAGCCGATGGGGGCGAGCACGATCTCGCTGGCCAGTCGCCCGGCGGCGCTGCGGGCCACGTCGGCGCCGACGGCGGTGACCACGGGAAAGAGCCCGAGCATCCGCCAGCGCATCTCCCCGGTGCCGGTGGTGAACCGGTCGAAGCCGCGCACGGGCAGCCCGGCCACCCAGGCCGTGGCCGCCCAGATGTAGCCGATGCCGGGAGCGAGGATCTGACGGGCGGAGAACCTCCGCCAGACGCCGAGCCTGATCTCGCCGCGCATGGTCAGCTGCACCGAGCTGGAGAGGGGCGTTCCCGTGGGGATGGCGTGAGTGAGCCAGCGCCGTGCGGGTTCGGGCAGCTGCGCCACGAGCTCAAGCGCGAAGGCCTCGGTCGGGTTGGGGCGGGCGGCCAGCTGGCGCCACGCCTCGCTCACCTGCCGGGCTTCGCCCGGAACGTGGTTGGCCGTCACGGCGTGGCCCCGGCGTTCGCGGTGCGGAACGGGTGCCGGGGCGCGCCGTGGGCCGGCGCCATCCCGTAGCGGGCGAGTACAAGCTGAACGGCGAGCCGTGGCGCATCGGGGTTCGCGGGTGCCCCGGTGATGAGCGCCCGCACGTACAGCGGACCGGCCAGCGCGTCGAGCACGAACTCGACATCGGTGTCCGGCAGTAGTTCAGCGGTGGCTATGCCGCGCTGGACGGCATCCCGCCACAGCCGTCGGGTGGGCTCGATGATCAGGGTGCGATAGCTCGTGGCGAGCTGAGGGTCGGTCGCCATCTCGGCGACGAGTCCGGGCAGCACCCGACCGAGCGGCGTGTGTGTGAGCGTCACCGACAGCCGGGTGGCGTAATCGAGCAGCTGTTCGGCGACGCTGCCGACGCGCACACCGGTCTCCCCCGGCATCTGCGTGGCCATCGCCTCGACGACGAGCTGGGACTTGTGCGGCCACCGTCGGTACACGGTCGGCTTGCCCACCCCGGCCCGCCTGGCTACCCCGGCGATGGTGAAGCCGGCGTAGCCGACCTCACCGAGCAGATCGACGGCCGCGGCGATGATGGCCGCGTCGACATCGGGATGCCGCGGGCGCCCGCGCTCCCGCGCCGACCCTCGTTGCGGTCGGGCGGCCAGGTCGTCCGGTGCCATCACGCATCTCCCCAATAACGTTACGGCTCGTAACGTTATGACGAGTGTATCGATGTGCGGCGGAAGCTGGTTTTCGGCCCGACTATCTGATAGATATAACTAGAAGATATAAGGAGTCTATTGATGGCTACGACAGACCAGACCCGGATGGCCGTCCTCGGCGGCCTGAGCATCGCGCCGATGACCGGGTACGCCCTGCGTGAGCAGATCCGGGATGCCCTCGGGCATTTCTGGGCGGAGAGCTTCGGGCAGATCTACCCCGCGCTCACCGCACTCGAGCGCGACGGGCTCATCGAGCGCCAGGCGGCCCTCCGCGCCGGCTCGTCCACGTTCGCCCTCACCCCGCTGGGCACTGAGCGCCTGCGCGAGTTGCTCGCCGAGGCCCCTCAGCCGGTGAAGCCGCGAAACGGTGTGCTGCTGCGGCTGTTCTTCGGGCGCCAACTCGGTCAGGAGGCCTGCCGGAAACTGGTGGCGGACACGCGGGCCACCGCCGAGGCCGAACTCGCCGGGATGTGCCGCATCCGCGAGGAGTTGGAGGCCGACACCGGACCGGATGCGCCGTACATTCTCCTCACCGTGCTGGCCGGCGAGCATGCCGCGCGCGCCTCGCTCGCCTGGGCGGATGAGGCGCTGGGTGTTCTCGACGGCCTGGCGTCGGCGGCCCCGCCCGCTGCCAACTCCGCCGCCACCCCCGCCCGGGAGCACTCATGAGCGCCGGTTCGACCGTCTCGCGCCGTCTTTTCCCACGGCGGCGAACCGCGATTGCCGTCGCACTCGGGTTCCTCGTTGTCGTGATCTTCCAGATCAGCCTGATGCTCGGTGCACCGTTCGGCGCCGCCGCGCTCGGTGGCGCGAATGCGGGCACCCTGCCGGCCGAGCTGCGGATGGTCAGCGCCGTGAGCGCGGTGATCTGGGTTGTCGCCGCGGTCATCGTGCTCGCTCGGGGTGGGCTCGGGATGCGCGTGCCACCCGCGTTGAGCCGTTGGGGCACCTGGGTGCTGGTGGGGTATCTCGCGCTGGGCGTGCTCATGAACCTGGCCTCATCCAGCCCCTGGGAACGGTACGGCTGGGCCCCGTTCACGGCCGTGCTGTTCGGTCTGACGCTGCTTCTGGCGCGCAGTGAGCGAGAAGGCCCACGGGCCGGGCCGACGGGGGTGCCCCGGTGAGCGCCGGGGTGGTGACCGGCGCGGCCGTGCTGTTCTGTGTGCTCATGGCCAGTCTGATTGTCTTCCAGGCCGCACTCATCGCCGGTGCACCACTGGGGCAGTTCGCCTGGGGCGGGCAGGACCGGGTGCTGCCCATCCGGAAGCGCCTGGGCAGTGCCACGTCGATCGGTCTCTACCTGATCTTCGGGGTGCTCGTTGTGCAGCGCGCCGGACTGGCCGACATCATCCCGTGGCCCGGGTTCGTCATCGTTGCGACCTGGGTCCTGGCCGGCTACTTCCTGCTCGGCATCGTGCTCAATGCCGCCTCACGGTCGCAGCCGGAGCGGTGGACCATGGCGCCCCTCTGCGCGGTGCTGGCCGGCCTCACGGTGCTCGTCGCGCTGGGCTGACCTGGCCCGCTCGGGCGGCCCGGCCCGGCCCGCGCTCGTCCCCGCGGCACGCGCTGTAGCGGGTGCCGCCGGGCATAAACCCTGCCGCCGGGCATAAACCGTGCCGCGAACAGCCGCGGCGGAGCGATCACTACGCCGTCGAGGTGGCCCGGGTGTCTCCAGCCACAGCCCGCGTGCGGCATCGGTGCAGGCTCTGTCGGAGCAGGTGCTCTCGGGTCCTGCCAGCGACCTCGGGCCACGGGCCACAACCTGCAGTACGGTGAACGCACATGCAATCGGGACCGCGTTGGCGTGTTCTCCCGAACGACCACACTCGAGAGGTGAACGGATGGCCGGTTCCGCCGTAGTCACCCCGGTCGCGCCCCGTCTGCAGCGGGACCGGTTCCTGGTGCCCGATGTGGCACGCGGCGTCGCCATCCTGGCCATGCTCATCGCGCACGCCGGCCCGCTGATGTTCGACCAGCCCGCCGCAACGGCCTTCCTGCAGGGCCAGTTGAACGATGTGGCCTCCCCACTGTTCGCCACCACCATGGGCGCCGCCGCGGCGATCGTGCTCGCCAAGGCCGGCACCGCGTCCGCCCAACGAACGGTGATCCTGCAGAACGTCATCCGGGGCGCCGTCCTGGTGCTGCTCGGGTTGCTGTTGTCCACCTGGGGCAGCTGGATCGCGATAGTGCTCTCCTTCCTGGGCATCGTGCTCGCCATCGGCACCCCACTGGTGCTGCTGGGCACCCGGGCGCTGGTCGCCGTGTTGGCGGCGGTGCTGGTGCTCGGCGCCCCCCTCAATGAGCTGATGCTGGCCGCCACCGGTCCGCTGATCACCCTGGGTGAGCGCACCCCGGCGAGCTTCCTCCTCGAGTGGCTCTTCCTCAGCCCGCACTACCGGGTGACCAATCTGCTGCCCTGGTTCCTGTTCGGGGCCCTGCTGTTCCGCATCCGTTTCGGTGGCCGCCGGGCGGGCTGGATTCTGATGGCGATCGCCGTGCCCGCCTGGTGGCTCGGGCCGCTCTGGCGCGGCGCGACCGGGGCTGAGTTCAGCCCGTCGGGCAGCTACCTCGACACCCTGCACGATGCCGGGCTGGTGCTCGGGGTGCTGGGCGTGATCATGCTGCTCGCGTCGCTGCGGGGGCGGCGAACCGCGGCCGTGGTGCGTGCGGTGTTCCTGCCGTTCGAGGCGATCGGCTCGATCTCGCTGTCGCTGTATGTGTTCCAGGTGGCCGTGGTGGGGTGGATGGCCGGCAACGGGATCAGCTACGGCAGCACCGACCCGGTCGCCTGGCTTGTGCTCGTGATCGGCGTGCCGATCGTGGGGATCCTTTGGTGGCGGTTTGTGGGCAAGGGCCCGATCGAGTGGCTGATCGGCGTGCTCTCGGGCCGGTACCGGCTCCGCCGCTCGAGCACCGTCGGTGCCGGCTCAGCGAGGTAACGCTGCCGGTTCGCGCGCCACCCCGAGTTGCTTCACATTCCCCGTTCGGGACGCCCGACGAGGTGTTTTCGGCAACTGGCGAAGATTCCGCTCGGCGACTTCGGGCGAAGCGCCCCTTGGACGCTCACCATGCGGCACTGTGCGACCACTCGGCGTCGACGCGGCACCGGGAGGCCGGACTAGGTTGCCGCCTGATGCAACGGCTCGAGCGCGGAGTCGAGGGCCGCTTCCAGCGGCCAGGCCGAGCGCATCGGCTGGCTGAGCACGAGGCCACCCTGGATCGCGGCGAGGATCACCACGGCGATGCGCTGGGGGTCGACCGCCTGGTCGATCAGCCCGCCGGCCTGCATTTTCGTCACGCCCGCTGCCAGGGTGTCCCGCCACTGGGCCATGCTGGCGCTGAAGAAGGCTTCGAGGTCGGGGTCGGTCATCGCGGCCTGCGTCGCCAGCGACCCGATCGGGCACGCCCACCGGCCGAGGCCGAGGTAGTAATCCACCAGCGCGGCGCGCCACGCGTTCCAAGACTCCCAGGTGCTCAGGTCGTGGATGTAGGGCTCCTGCGCCGCGAGCAACTGCTGGCCTTCCCAGGTCGCGACCTCGCGCACCAGTTCGGTCTTGCCGCCGGGAAAGTAGTGGAAGAGCTGGCTCTTGCTGGTGAGGGTGGCGGCGCGAACGGTGTCCAGGGTGGTGCCGCCGATGCCCGCGGCAAGGATCTGCTCTCCGGTGGCCTCGATGATCCGCTGGCGGGTGGCCCGGCCCCGCGCGGTGATCTTCGTCTCCTCCATGCGTCGATCGTAGCGTACTGGACCGCACGGTCCAGGGTGTGGTACGAATGGACCGTGAAGTCCAATAGTGAACTCCAGCCCCAGCCCCAGCCCCAGCCCCAGCCCCTGTCCCCCGATTCCCGATCGCCCTTCGGGGCCGAATCGACCGCACTCGACGTGGTGCGCGGCCTCGACCTGGGCGGAAGCTCCGCCCTGGTGACCGGGGCCAGTTCCGGCATCGGGGTGGAGACCGCGCGGGCGTTGGCCGCCGCGGGCGCGAGCGTCACCCTCGCGGTGCGGGATCTGGCGGCCGGCGCCCGCACCGCGGAGGAGATCCGCTCGAGCACCGGCAACAGTGCCGTGCGGGTGGCCCACCTCGACCTCGCCGACCTGGGCACGGTGCGGGCGTTGGCGGCGGGGTGGTCGGGCCCGTTGCACATCCTGGTCAACAACGCCGGCATCATGCACACCCCGGAATTGCGGACGCTCTCCGGGTGGGAGATGCAGTTCGCGGTGAACCACCTGGGCCACTTCGCTCTCGCGACGGCGCTGCACCCGGCGCTGGCCGCCGCCGACGGGGCCCGGATCGTGGCGGTGAGCTCCAGCGGGCACGGCTCGAGCGGCATCCGGTTCGACGACCTGTTCTTTGAGCGGGATGCCTACGACTCATCGCTGGCGTACGGGCAGTCGAAGACCGCGAACGTGCTGTTCGCCCTCGAGGCCACCCGGAGGTGGGCGGACGACGGCATCGCCGCAGCCGCCCTGATGCCGGGCGGCATCTGGACGAACCTGCAGCGGCACTGGGACCCCGAGGTGCTGGCGGGGATGAAGAGCCGGTATCCGGGCAAGAGCCCTGCGCGGGGAGCCGCGACCTCGGTGTTCGTAGCCACCCGGGCGACGCTCGGCGCGGGAACGCCGGGCTACTACGAGGACTGCCACCCGGCGGCCGTGGTGCCCGCCATCGTCGACGGCATCCACGGGGTGCTCCCCCACGCGCTCGACCCCGACACCGCCCGCCGGCTGTGGGACGTGTCCGCCGGGCTGGTCGCGTCCGCCTGACCGCCCACAGGCGACGTATCCGGGGTCACGACCAGTCCGGTGGAGTTTGTCGAGACCTGGCGGCTAGGCCACCGACCAGCCGCCGTCGCTGGCCAGCACCTGGCCGTTCACGTTCACGCCGTCGTCGCTGAGCAGGAAGGTGATCGACGCGGCGAGCGCATCCGCCTCGACGGCGTCGGTCAGCACCGCCATGCCGGCGCGCACCCGCTGGGCACCGAGCTCAGACGCGAACTTCGCCTCGATGTTGGTGATGACGGGGCCGGGGGCCACCGCGTTCACCCGGATGCCGCTGGGTCCGTACATGTACGCGCTGCTCTTGGTCAGCCCCACGACGGCGTGCTTGGACGCCGTGTAGGCCACGCCGGCCGCGGAGCCGCGGAGTGCCGCCTCTGAGGCCACGTTGACGATGGAGCCGTACTGGCGCTCGAGCATTCCGGGCACCACGGCGCGCATGAGCTTCATGCTGCCGTCCACGTTGATCGCGAACACCCGCTGCCAGACGGCGTCGGTCACCTCGTGCACCGGGGTCATGTCGTCCATGATGCCGGCGACGTTGGCGAGGGCGTCGATCTGGCCGCCGGCGGCTTCGACGATCGCGGCGATGGCGGTGTCGTCGGTGATGTTCGCCACCACCGGAACGATGTCGGCGCCGGCGAGCTCGGCCACGAAATCGTCGAGGCGTTCCCCGGAGATGTCGACGGCGATCACCCGGCCGCCCTCCCGGGCGACCCTGGCGGCGGTGGCCCGGCCGATGCCGGAACCGGCTCCGGTGACGATGACGGTCTTGCCGGTGAACCGGCCCGCGTCGATGCGTTCGACCCACTCGGGGCGTTCGACGGCGGCGGGGCCGGCGGCTGCCGGGGCGGCGGGCGGCGCATCCGTTGCCGCGGCGGAGGCCGGCACGTCACCGGCCGCGACCCGGCGCACCAGGTCGTCGATCAGCTCGGGCGGGAACTGACCCTTGCTGAGCTTGACCAGACGCTTGATCGCGAGCTTGCGCACCGGGCGCAGCGCGTCGGCGCTCTGGCCGCCCTGGGCGAGCAGGTCGCGCAGGATGGGTCCGCCGATCGGGTCGTCGAGCCAGGAGCCTACGGAGGAATCGGCGGTGAGGATGCTCTGGGTCATGCGAGTGGTTCCTTTTCTTTCGGGATGACCGTCTCCGCGGGGTTGACGGAGACGGAAGTTGCGGCCGCGTGCAGGGCGGCGAGGTAGCCGAACACCATGGCGGGGGCGATTGTGGAGCCGGGACCCGGGTAGGTGTGGCCCATCACGGAGGCCGTGGTGTTGCCGGCGGCGTAGAGTCCCGGGATCGGGGTGCCGGCCTCGGTGAGCACCTGGCCGTTCTCGTCGGTGAGCAGGCCGCCCTTGGTGCCGAGGTCACCCGGCACCACCTTGACCGCCGTGAACGGGCCTTTTTCGAGCGGGCCGAGGTTGGGGTTGGGTTTGACGCTCGGGTCGCCGTAGTAGTTGTCGTAGACGGTTCGGCCGCGGCCGAAGTCCAGGTCCACCCCGCTTCGGGCGAAGCCGTTGAACCTCTCGACGGTGGCCCGCAGTGCTCCCGGGTCGATGTTCAGCCGGTCGGCGAGCTCCTCGAGGGTGTCCGCGGTGACGACGATGCCGTTGGCCCGCAGGGCCTTGCCGCCCGTCATCAGCGGCGAGAACAGGTACCGGCGGCGGTGCCGCACGTCCACGATCAACCACGACGGGATCGTCGGCGTGTGCCGGTGGTGCTCGATCATGTCGTGGCCGAAGTCGATGTAGCTCTCGGACTCATTGGTGTACCGGGAGCCGGCCTGGTCGACGATGATGCCGAACGGCATCGACCGCTCGGAGAGCATGAACTGGGCCGTGCCGTCGACCATCGGCACGGCGGAGCCCCACCAGGCGTCGTCCATCATCGCCAGCGCACCGCCGGCCTTGACGCCCACGTCGATGGCGGTGCCCTGGTCGCCGGCGGCCGCCGAGCTGTTGCCGGGCATGCCGTGGTACTTCTGGCGCCACTCCTGGTTCTGGGCGAAGCCGCCGGCGCCGAGAACCACGCCGGCCCGGGCCCGGATGCGCACCGGTCCGGCCCAGGTGGTGACGATCGCGCCGACCACGCGGCCGTCCTCGAGCACCAGCTCGGTGACCGGGGAGTCCAGGAGCACCTCGGTGCCCTGCCTGCGCACGATCTCCATCAGCGACATCACCAGGGCGCCGCCGAGCCCGTGCAGGCGCTTGCCGGTGACGATGCCGCCGAGAGTGCGGAAGACGAAGCGGGCGCCGCGCACGAAGCCGCTCGGCGTGGACCAGGCCCTGGACAGCAGCCAGACGTCGTCGGTCTTCAACGGTGCCGGGATGCCCTCATCGGCGCGGGAGGACTTCACCCAGTCGCCCAGGCGCTTGGCATCGAAGGGTTGCACCTCGATGCCACGGCCGACCCTGCCGCCGGGCCGGTCCGGGTAGTAGTCGGGGTAGTCCTTCGCCGCGCACCAGCGCACACCGAGGCCGGCGAGCAGGCCGAACACCCGCGGCACGGCATCCACGAAGGCCTCTCGACGCTCGATGGAACTGGCCGGGCCGGCGTCACCGATTGCCGCTGCCATGTAGGCGAGGGCGTCGGCGCGGGAGTCCTGGATGCCGAGCTTCTTCATCAACGGGTTGTTCGGCATCCACAGGCCGCCACCGCTGAGCATGGTGGTGCCGCCCCAGCGGCCGGTGCTCTCGACGATGAGGGCGGTGAGTCCAGCGTCGGCGGCGGTGATGGCGGCGGTCAATCCCGCGGCGCCCGATCCTGCTACAAGTACGTCAACTTCGCGATCCCAGTGGGCGGTCATGACTCCTCCTCGATCCGGACAACACTGTCCGGATGTAACCTACCTCGGTGGGCACAAATTCCAAAGCGAATCGGGGGCCGAGTGCCGGACCCGAAAACCGCCGGGCGCTCCTCGCCGCCGCGCGGGAGGTCTTTGCCGCCGACGGCTTCTCCGCGCCGCTGAGCGCGGTGGCCCGCCGGGCCGGCGTGGGCCAGGGCAGTCTCTACAGGCATTTCCCCGATCGCACCGCCCTGGCGATCGCCATCTTCGACGAGAACCTCGCGGCGCTCGAGACCTTCGTGGACCGGCCGGAGAGCACCCTCGACGACCTGCTGGACCGGGTGATCGAACAGGCGCTGGCCTCGACGGCGCTCATCGACCTGGTGATGGCGGATGCCCACGATCCCCGCGCGGTGCACCTGGCCGACCGGCTCGACATCGTCGTGGCGCGTCTCCTCGTGCGCGAGCAGGCGGCCGGCCGGATCGGCGAACACGTCGGTACCGCCGATGTGATCCTCGCGGTGTCGATGCTGGCCGGGGTGCTGGCCCGCAGCGACGCCGCCGACCGCCCGGATGTGGCCCGGCGGGCTTGGGGTCTCTTCCACGCGGCGTTCACCCCGCGCTGAGCGGCCAGACGGACGGCAACATGGTGGGGCGGGGCTGCTCGTCCGCGGGTGGGCAACCCGGTGCCGCGGCGGCATACTGACGGCAACATCCGTCTGTGACACCTGCGGAAGGTACCCCGTGAGCTTCTGGATCTGTGCCACCTGTGGCGTCGAGCACGCCGAGAACACCGGCGTCTGCGCCATCTGCGCCGATGAACGGCAGTGGGTGCCGGCCGACGGCCAGCGGTGGACCACGCTGGCCGACCTGTACGAGGCGGGCTACCGGGCCGAGCTCCTCGAGCTCGAACCCGACCTGTTCGGCATCGAGAGCACCCCGACCGTGGGCATCGGCCAGCAGACCAAGTTGCTCTGCACCCCCACAGGCAGCGTGCTCTGGGACCCGATCGGCTTCGTGGACGACGACATCGCCGGCCGGGTGCTCGAACGCGGGCCGGTGCGCGCGATCGTGGCCAGCCATCCGCACATGTTCGGCCTGCAGGTGGAGTGGAGTAGGGCGCTCGGCGGTGTGCCCGTGCTGGTGGCCGAGGCCGACCTGGCCTGGGTGGCCCGACCCGACCCGGTGATCCGGGCATGGTCGGGCGAGGTGCGCCTGTTGCCCGGCGTCACGCTGATGCAGGTGGGCGGCCACTTCCCCGGCAGCGGGGTACTGCACTGGGCGGCCGGCGCGGCGGGGCGCGGCGTGCTGCTCAGCGGCGACACAGTGTTCGCCAACCCCGACCGCACCTCGGTGAGCTTCATGCGCAGCTACCCCAACCGGCTGCCGCTGTCGGGTCCGGTGGTGGAGCGGATCGCCCGCACCCTCGAGCGGTTGACCTTCGACCGGCTGTACGGCAACTTCGACACCGTGATCGCGGCGGATGCCCGCGCCGTGGTGCGCCGATCGGCCGACCGGCACTGGGGCTGGGTGCGCGGCGACTTCGACGACCTCACCTGAGGCGCGTGGGTCACTCGGCTCGCGGGGTCCGCTCTGGCGGTTCGGGGAGGATGCGCAGGCCGGCCGGGGTGTTCGCCACCTGCACGAGTTCATCGATCCAGGTGCGGTTGAGCGTGGGCTCCCGCTTGCCGGAGAACTCGAAATCGAGGGGTACCGCGGGGTTCAGCCAGATGGAGCTGTGGCCACTGCCCGAGTCCTTGGACCGTTCCCAGGAGAATGCGAAACTCTCGCCCCGGCGCAGCTTGGCCACGATCACGACCTTGAGGTGCGCGAGTGTGCGGTCGTCGATCTCTACCGAGATCGCCGGCGTCCCGTAGATGAACTTGCCCATCACATTCCTCGTTTTGCACATTCCTCGTTGTGACCGGAGGGCCCGCACGATGCGAGGACCGGCGCGGACTGGTGTCTCACGACGGAGTGTAGGCCGAGGTGGCTTCGCTGGCTATGACACTCGGCACCCGCCGGTCGTCACCGGTCGAACAACCCGTCGCTGCCCTGGTCGATTTCCTCGACTGCCCTGTTGAAGTCCGCGGCGTGCTCCTCGGCCTCTGCCTCGGTCTCGGCCGATGGCTCCTTCACCGCGAGGATGTGGCTGGGCGGGAAGACCGGCAGGGGAAAGAGCGCGATCTCACCCGCGAGCGAGTCCTCCGCGACATCGGCCACATTCAATTCGGTGGCCGGGCCGAGCACGAGAGTGTGCGTGCGGGTGCTGCCGTCGGGTTCGAGCACCTGGATCTCCACCGCAATGCTCTCCTCACCCTGGGAGTGCGCGGTGACGTAGTCGAGTAAGGCTTCCGCGACGTCGTCGCCGGTGAGGATGGTGCCACCGGCGTAGGTGATGAGCTTCATGCCACCGACGATAACCGCGCGGCGGGGTCTTGGGAATGACCTCGGCCGGGCAGCTGCTACCCGACGAGCGCCTGCACGGCGGCCGATCCTTCGGGCAGCACCAGGTCGATCCGCGCCGCGCCCAGACGGACGGTGACGACGGATGCGCCCAGGTAGGTCGGGTGCGGCGCCAGCACGATCTCATCGATCGCGGCCAACGGGATGCTCGTGTGCGAGCGCGACAGATCGGGGGTGCTTCCGCGCACCAGCCAGCCCTTGCGGCCGACGATGTGCAGCTCACGGTCGGTGCGGCACAGCACCGCTCCGTGCAGGGTCATCGGGTAGAAAGCGTGCACGGCCCGATTGACCAGGCCGCCGCGGGGCGGTAAGACCATCCGGCCGTGGGCGGCGAGCAGGATCGCCCCGAGCTCGTGGCGCATCACGTCGAAGTATGAGGTGACCAGGCCCACATCTTCCTTGCCCAGGTCGAGCAGATCGAGGTCGGCGGGCGGGGCATCCGCTTCGGGGATCGTCACGGCGGGCGTGGGCCGCAGCGCCGCCAGCGTGAGTTCGCTCAGCACGTCGATGAGGCGGGTGATCACCTGTTGCGACGACCCGTTGTACGGCACGGTGAGGGTCTCGCCCGTGCGGGCCAGGATGTCGAGGCGGCCGTCCACCATGTCGATGGTTTCGGTGACCGCAGCGACGTCGCCGTAGCCGAGGGTCCTCTCGGTGTAGCCGCGGGGGCTCCCGCTGGTGTCGGCGTTCACACGGCTCAGCACGACGAGCGTCTCCGGGGCCGCGATGATCAGGTGGTCGTACAGGTCCATCGTGGGCAGCGCATCGCGCCGGCTGATGTTGCGGGGCACCTTGAGCACAAGCCGGCTGGTGACAAAATCCACCGGGTAGTCCCGGTACAGGCCGGGGACCTCTGTGGCGTCGTGCACCCGGTCCACCCAGGGGCCGAAGGCATCGAATTCCGCCGATCGTGTCATATCCGTCGAACTCACTGGCCGCTTTCCGGGGCCTCCGCGCCGGTGCGTGCCCCCCGCGGCCACAGTGCCGCTGAGGATCAGGCTAGACCTTCCACGCCTCCGGCCGTGACCACGGAATTCCGGGCGGCCCCCGAACCGCGCGCAGACGAATCCGCTTTCGAGAGTGCTAGCACGCGGGAGGCGTGTGGCGGACTTCGCCGCGCCGGACCGTTTCAGAGAAGTGCACAGCTCTCTCCCCAGCTTTTCCACAGCCCAATCCACAGCCTCAGCGCGGTGATTCCGGGGTTTTCCACACCCTGTCCACAGGGTTATCCACAGGTTGGAATGGGAAAGTACTTTCGAACAATCTCGTACTCCCGGTATTCGGGTCCGGTGCCGAGCCCTAGGAGCGCGATGCGGCCGGAGCTACACTCACCGCATGGAAACGCAGCATTTCTCAATTGTGGTGAATGCACCGGCCGCCATCGTCTGGCAGACGATGTTCGACGATTCCACCTACCGGCAGTGGACGAGCGTGTTCAACCCGGACTCCTACTTCGAGGGTGACTGGTTGCCCGGCAGCGAGATCCGGTTTCTCGGCAGCAATCCCGGCGGTGAACTGAACGGCCTGAACGGCATGTACGGGGTGATCACCGAACATCGTCCGTACGAGTTCGTGCTGATCGAGTACCAGGGCCAGATCGTGAACGACGTCGATGACACCACCAGCCGGGAGGCCAGGCAACTGATCGGCGCGCGCGAGGCCTACTCTTTCAGCGAGGTCGACGGGGTGACGACGGTGACGATCGACGTGGACACCGCGGACACCTACGCCGAACTGTTCGGTGAGCTGTGGCCAAAGGGGCTGGCCAAGCTCAAGGGTCTGGCAGAGGCAGCCTGGGCGCAGCGGGCAGCCGAACCGGCTGCGCGGACGCGTGACCGGAGCTACACTCCCGCCATGGAAACCATGCATTTCTCAACCCAGATCAATGCCCCGGCCGAAATCGTCTGGGAGACGATGCTCGACGACGCCACCTACCGGCAGTGGACCAGCGTGTTCAACCCGGGGTCATATTTCCTCGGCAGCTGGTTGCCCGGCAGCGAGATCCGGTTTTTCGGCAGCGACGAGGACGGGGACGAGGGCGGCATGGTCGGGGTGATCGTCGAGCACCGCCCGCACGAGTTCCTCTCCATCGAGTACCGCGGGCAGATCGTGAACGGCATCGAGGACACCACCAGTGACGCCGCCAAACGGTTGATCGGCACCCACGAGAACTACACCTTCACCGAGGCCGACGGGGTCACCACCCTGACGGTGGATGTGGACGTGGACGATGAGTGGGCCGGTATGTTCGGCGAACAGTGGCCCCTGAGCCTCGAGAAGCTCACCCAGCTCGCCGAGGCCGAGGTGGCCACGCGCGGTCAGCATCCGGCCGACTAGTCGGACCTCGCCACCGTACGGGACGCCGGGTTCGCGCAGGCCTGGAAGATGCCGGCCAGTGCCGCCCACTGCAGCAGGATGACTGTCTTGCCGTCGACGATGCGGCCGTCGGCCACCATGGCCAGGGCGTCGTCAATGGGCACCTCGAGCACCTCGATGTCTTCGCCCTCCTCGGCGAGACCGCCCCCGGAGTCGACCCGGTCGGCCGGCCCGTACCCGGCCAGATAGAAGTGCACCAGCTCGGTGACCGAGCCCGGGCTCATGTACAGGTCGAAGAGGTGCCGCACCGCGCCGACCCTCACGCCGAGCTCCTCGCCGGCTTCCCGGCGGATCGCCACCTCGGGGGCGTCGTCGTCGAGCAGCCCGGCCGCGGTTTCGATGAGCATGCCGTCGGCGTGGCCGTTGACGTAGGCGGCGTAGCGGAACTGCCGGGTGAGCAGCACGGTGCGCCGGTCCGGGTCATAGAGCAGGATGGTGGCGCCGTTGCCGCGGTCGTACGTTTCCCGCTGCTCGGTGACGACCTGGCCATTGCGCCGCCGGTAGCCGAAGGTGGTGCGCCGCAGCACATGCCATCCGTCGGAGGTCACCTCCACCCGCTCGACCGTGACGGCCGGGTTGCCGTGCAGGCCGGTGCCGGCCTGGTCCAGGCCGGTACGCCCCCGACCGTCCGGCAGGTCGACGCCGAGCCGCCCGAGTGCGACCGGGGTCACCGGTGCGCCGATGCTTCGGCGAGGCCCGGGATCTCAGTGATGCTGGTGTACACCGGGATGCCCCGGCGCCGGGCGATGGCGACGTCCTGGTCGGCGCCGCGGGAGTCGCCGGGCAGCCTCAGCACGCCGTCGCACCTCTCGAGCAGGCGCTCGGCCGTTGGATACATCACGTCGGCGGCCAGCGGGTGGCCCACATCCGTCACCCCGGCGCTGGCGAGAACCGGCAGCGCCACCCACTCGCCGATCATCGGCAGGTGGCCGGCCTGGAAGATCGGCCAGGCCGCCTCCTCGAGGCGGGCGAGGTTCTGGCGAAGGAGCACGGGGTCGTCGCCGGTGCCCGAACGGTAGGGGCCGGCGATCAGGATCATCAGGGAGCTGGTCATGTCCGCTACAGTAATACAACGTGCAGAAACATGCATAACTCGGAAGGAACGTGAAATGCTCGCTGCGGAACGCCAGGCCCTCGTGCTCGACCGCCTCGCCAGGGACGGCAAGGTCGTGGCCAAGGAGATCGCCGCGGAATTGGGCCTCTCCGACGACAGCGTGCGCCGCGACCTGCGCGAACTCGCCGCCGCGGGCTTATGCCAGCGGGTCTACGGCGGTGCCCTGCCGGTGTCGCCCGCACTGGCGCAGTATGCCGAGCGCAGGCTCGTGGAACCCGACAGCAAGGACCGGGTCGCCGCGCGTGCGGCCCGGCTGATCATGCCGGGCAGCACCGTGATCCTCGACGGCGGCACGACCACCCTCGCGGTGGTGCAGGCGCTGCCTTCGACCCTGACCTGCACGATCATCACCCATAGCCCCACCATTGCCGCCGCGCTGGTGCCGCACGACGGCGTCGAGGTCTTCCTGCTCGGCGGCCGGCTGTTCAAGCACTCCGCGGTGACCTGTGGCGCCGCCGCGGTCGAGGCCGCCCAGGCGATCACCGCCGACCTGTTCCTACTCGGCGTCACCGGGGTGCATCCCACCGCCGGCCTGACCACCGGCGATGTGGAGGAGGCCGCGATGAAGCGGGCGCTGGCGGGCCGGGCGGCCGACACCTACGTGCTGGCGAGTGCCGAGAAGATCGGGGTGGCCTCGCCCTACCGGGTGCTGCCGTTCGACGAGATCGCGGGCCTCGTCACCGACACCGCGGCCGACGATCCGACTCTGGCCGGCCTGCGCGAGGCCGGCGTCAGCATCCTGGGCATCGGCGACTGACCGTCGACCTCCCCGCTGCTGCCGCCCGCCCGCCGACCTCGGTGGCAACTGTTGCCGAATCGGACATTTGCACCCGGCGTACCGGGTGCAGATGTCCGCACCGGGAACAGTTAAGGCTGGCTTGGCGCGGGGTCGGCAGGCACAGCAGCATCGGTGCCGGCAGCCTGGGCGGGCGGGGCATCGGCCGTGGGCACGCCGACGGTGAGCCGGCGGACGCTGGGGACGGAGAGCGCCGCGAGGCTCGCGACCACGATCACCGCGGCGCAGCCGAGCAGCACCGGCGTGGTGCCCCAGGCATGCGCGAGCGGTCCCACCAGGATCTCCCCCACCGGGATGGCGATGAACGAGCCGACCGCGTCGTAGGAGTACACCCGGGCGAGCTTGCCTTGCGGAATGTTCTGTTGCAGCGACTGGTCCCAGGCCACCCCGAACTGCTCGATGGCCACCCCGCCGATGAGGAAGGCCATGACGAGCAGCGGCACCAACGGCACCAGCGCGAGTCCCACGATGGGCAAGGCCGTCACCGCGACCAGACCCACCCCGATGCCCAGGGCGTGCCGGGGTCGCCAGCGCAGCGCGAGCATCCCGCCGAGAGCGAGGCCCACGGTTTCGGCGGCGATGATCAGGCCCCAGGCGGCGCGGCCGAAGCTCTCGTCGGCCACGAGCGGGCCGAGCACCGCGATCGCTCCCACAAACGCGGCGTTCACGAGGGCGAACTGGGCCACGACCACCCACACCCAGGTGCGGCTGGAGAATTCCTGCCAGCCCTCCCGCAGCTCCCGGAAGACGCTGGCAGGGGGCGCGGCGGCGCCGGTAGAGACGGTGCGCTGTGCGTTGGGCGTGCGAACGAACGCGAAGACGATGCCGGCCAGGGCGAAGGATGCGGCATTCAGCGCGAGTCCCCAGCCGGGCCCGACCGCCGCGATCAGGATCGCGCCGAGGCTGGCACCGAGGATCGCGCCGCCGTTGAGGCTCAGCCGCAGCAGAGCGTTGGCCGGGCGCAACTCGGTGACCGGCACGGTCTGCGGCACGATCGCGGCCGAGGCCGGAAAGCTGACGGCGGCCACGGCCCCGTTGAGGATGCTGAGGACCACGAGCAACGGGATGGTGGCCGAGCCCGACAGGACGAGCGCGGCCACCACGGCCTGGGTGGCCGCGGCCGCGAGGGAGGTGCCCACGAGCAGCAGGTGCTTGGGCAGCCGGTCGGCGATCACCCCGCCGAACAGCAGCACGGCCACGTTGGCGAGGGAGCGGCTGGCTACGACGATGCCGAGGTCCACCGCGGACCCGGTGAGGTCGAGCACCGCGAAGGCGAGGGCGATCGGGGCGGCGGCGTTGCCCAGGGTGGCGATGGTGCGGGCGGTGAGCAGCCAGCGGAACGGCGCGAAGGCGAACGGACCGGCACCGCCCGGGGCGCGGTCCTGCGCCGTGCGCCCCCGAGTACCCATGCCGCAAGTCAACCACGCCGGCCCGGCCGGGCCTGCCCGGGCCCGGGCGCGGCACGTGTTGCTATTCGCTGAGGCCGAAGCGGGAGTGGATGGGGGCGGTCCAGCGCGGGGCCCACCAGAGGACTCGCTCGAGGGAGGTCATCACGGCGGGCACGAGCACGATCCTCACCAGCGTCGCATCCAGCAGCACCGCCACGGCCAGGGCCGTGCCGATCTGTTTCATCTGCATCAGCTCCCCGGTGGCGAAGCCCGCGAAGACCAGCACGATGATCAGCGCGGCCGAGGTGATGATACGGCCAGAGCTCTGCAGGCCGGTCTCGATGGACAAGCGGGTGCTCTCGCCGCGGTCGTGGTGCTCCTTGATCCGGGCGAGCAGGAACATCTCGTAGTCCATGGCGAGACCGAACCCGAAGGTGAGCACCAGGGTGAGCACGAGGGCGTCGACGCCGGAGATGGTGACGGGGTCGAAGTTGAGCAGGCCGGACAGGTTGCCCTCCTGGAACCCCCAGACCAGGACGCCGGCGGCCGCGCCCAGCGAGATCGCGCTGATCACCAGGGCGGTGAGCGGGATGATCACCGATCCGGTCATCAGGAACAGCAGCACGAAGGTGGCGAGCGCGATGATCAGCACCGCCCAGGGCGCTCCCCCGGCCAGCGAGTCGAGGTAGTCGACGGCCTGCGCGTCGGCGCCGGCGACCCAGTTGTCGAAGGCCGGCCGGTCGGCGCGGATCTGGCGCACCACGTCGTCGCCCTGGTGGGTGTCGACCTCCACCCTGGACACCCAGTAGCCGTTCTGGTCGACCGGCGGCGCCACATCCGTCACCCCGGGCAGGGTGGCGACCTCGGTCGCCCAGGCGACCGCTGCGGCCTCGTCGGTGTTCGACACCAGCAGCACCCGCGGCGCGGTTGCCAGCGGGAACTCCTCGTTCAGGGTGGTGATGAAGTCGTACTGGGTGGACGAGGGCGGGATGGCGTCGTCGGCGCTGTTGGCGACCGTCATCGACAGCACGGGGCTGCTCAGCAGGAGGAGCACGGCGGTGCCGCCGAGCGCGACGAGCACCGGCGCCCGCTGCACGAGCCGGGCCAGCTTGGAGAAGACGCCTTCCGCCGGCGCGATGTCACCGAAGCGGGTGAGCCACCGGCCGACTCCGGGGATTCGGGTGAGCAGGCCGGGCTGCACCAGCCGTTCGCCGAGGTAGCCGAGCAGCGCCGGCACCAGGACCAGCGCGGTGAGGATGGCGATGAGCACCACGCAGATGGCGCCTATGGCGATGGCCCGGATGATCGACGGTTCGAACACGAGCAGCCCCGCGGTGGCGATCGCGAAGGTCAGCCCGGAGTACAAAACGGTGCGTCCGGCCGTGTTGACCGTGGCGCCAACGGCCTGGAGCATCAATTCGTGACGACTGTGCCGGTGGTGCGGCAGGGTGGCCAGCTCCCCGGTTTTCAGCGGCGGCAGGTCCCCGAACGGCTCGCCGTGCGGGCCCGGCGGGGCGCCGGGGCCGCCGCCGCCCACCCGGGCCCGGAACTCCTCCCGGAACCGGCTGACCATCAGCAGGCCGTAGTCGATGGACAGGCCGAGCCCGATCACGGTGATCACGTTCATCACCGTGATGCCGATGTCCGACACGTAGGTGAAGGCGTAGAGCATCCCGAGCGCCCCGATGATCGACGCGATCGCACCGACCAGCGGGATGCCGGCGGCGAGGAAACCGCCGAAGATGATCAGCATCACCAGCAGCGCGATCGGCAGCGCGATCAGTTCGCCCTTCTGCAGGTCTGACTCGGCGACGGCGACGAGGGACTCCACGATCAGGGGCGCTCCGCCGACCTCCACCTGGGCGTTGGGGTCCAGTTGGCCGATCTCGTCGGCGGCCACCTGGAGGCGGCGCTGAACGTAGGTGAGCAGCGGATCGCTGACGGTTCCGTCTGTGGTGTCCATGGCCACGGTCAGGAGCATCCCCGCGCCGTCGGCGGAGAGCAGTGGCGCGGCCGCCGGGTTGGGGCTTCCGTCGGGCAGCGGCGGGATGACGAGCGGATTGACCACCTGGGCGACCCCGTCGACCTGTTCGAGTCGCAGGGTGGCGGAGTCGAGGATCGCGGCGAGGTCGGGTGAGGCCAGGTCGGTGGGGTGCACAAGCAAGGAGAGTGATTCGGTCTGCTGGTCGGCCGGGCCCTCGATCAGGTCGGTGGCGGTTTGGGCCTCACCGTCCACCGACGGGCCTGCGCTGGACAGCCGTTGGAAGAGACTCTCCCCGGTGACCCCGAGCAGGGCCGTGGCCAGGCAGGCGGCGAGCGCCACCGCCCAGCACAGCAGGGCGATGAGACGGTGGCGGGCGACGCTCACGCCCAGTTTTCGCAACATGGCGGGTCATTCCTCAGCTAGTGGATGCGCACCCGCTCTGCCCGGATGCGCCGGGCCGCCGGCCCTACCGCGGCCAAGCTACTCCCGTCGGGGCGCCCGTGGCGGGTCAGGGCGGGCAACTCACCCGGTTTCGACAGGCGCAACCAGCGGGTGCAAGCTCAACCAGAGGTGCGGGTGCTGGCGCAACCGGCGGTTCGGGCGCAACCGGGCGGACGGGGCTACCCTGGCGCACATGACCGCACTGGCGAAGACCATCCCGCTCGAGCAGTACTTCGCGGGCCGCGATCCGCTCGCGCGGACGCTCTTCGATGCGGTCTCTGCGGCCGTCCTGTCGATCGGTGACGCCGAGGTCCGCGTGACGACGAGCCAGATCGCATTCCGCCGGCAACGCTCCTTCGCGTGGACCTGGCTACCGGGCCAGTACCTCTCCGGCAGCGTGGCCCCGCTCGTGCTCACGGTCGACCTGGACCGGTTCGACACCTCGTCGCGGTGGAAGGAGGTGGTCGAGCCCACGCTCAACCACTTCATGCACCATCTCGAGCTGCACTCCGCGGACGATCTCGAACCCGGCGTGCTCGCCTGCCTGCGCGAGGCCTGGGCTCAGGCCGGCTGAGCGCCATCGCGTCAACTCCTCTCGCCAAGCTCTCCCGTGGCTGTGTGGCTGACGACGACACCCGCCGCTAACCGAATTACCCGGTCGGCTCGGCGAATCACCGCAGGGTCGTGGGTGGCGCAGACGACGGCGACGCCCCGGTCGGCCTCGGCGCGGATGGCCAGGTCGATGAGCAGCAGCGCGTCACCGTCGAGCCCGGCGGCAGGTTCGTCGAGCAACAGCACATCCGCCCGTTGGGCAAGCCCCTGGGCCACCAGGGCGCGCTGGCGCTGGCCGCCGGAGAGCTCCCCGAGCGAGCGCCGCTCGAGCCCGGTCAGGCCGAGGGCGCCGATGCTGTCGGCGATGATGGCGCGATCCTCGCCGGACAGCGGCCGCCACAGGCCCCGGCGTGCCCACCTCCCCATGCTCACGGTCTCGAACACGGTGAGCGGCAGCGTGTCGGGGGCCGCGCTCCGCTGCACCACCATCGCGATCCGGCCGGCGCCCACCGCGTGGCGCTCGCCTGCCTGCCAGGGCTGGATTCCGGCCAGGACCCCGAGCAGGGTGGACTTGCCCGAGCCGTTCGCGCCGGCCAGAGCGGTCACCCGGCCGGGCTCGATAGCGGCCGACACGCCGTCGAGGGCAACGGTGTGCCCATGAGTCACCCGGATGTTCCGGACGGTGATCCGCGGCGGATTCACGGGGATCTGAGGGGAGGTCCGGGTGGGTTGCATGCACCCACCTTATCAATAATGAGAACCATTATCAGTTAGAGTCGCTGTCATGACCTGGCTCACCGACCCGCTCTCAGCGGATTTCATGTTGCGCGCCCTCCTCGGTGGTGTGCTCGTGGCCGCGATCTGCGCCGTCGTGGGCACCTGGGTGGTCGTGCGGGGCATGGCGTTCCTCGGTGAGGCGATGGCGCACGGCATGCTGCCCGGTGTGGCTCTCGCCTCGCTGCTGGGCCTGCCGGTGATCGTGGGCGCCGCCGTGAGTGCGCTGGTGATGAGCCTGGGTGTCGGCCTGATCACCCGCCGCGGGCGGCTCTCCTCCGACACCAGCATCGGCTTGCTCTTCGTGGGGATGCTCGCCCTCGGTGTGATCATCGTGTCGCATTCGCGCAGCTTCGCGGTGGACCTCACCGCGATCCTGTTCGGCGACGTGCTCGCCATCCAGGCCGGCGACCTGGCCGGGCTGGCCATCGCCCTCGCCGTCACCGTGGTCCTGGCCGCTCTGTTCCACCGTGCCTTCGTGGCGCTGGCCTTCGACCCGCGCCTCGCCCGCACCCTGGGCCTCCGACCGCGCCTGGCCCAGCTGGTGCTGGTCGGCCTGGTCACCCTGGCCGTGGTCGCCTCCTATGGCGCCGTCGGCTCCCTGCTCGTAGTGGGCCTGCTGCTCGCGCCCGCCGTCGCCGCAGGACACTGGCTGCGCCGCATCCCCGCGATCATGCTGCTCGCCGCCCTGCTCGGCGCGGCAGCCGTGGTCGTCGGGCTCCTCGTCTCCTGGCATGCCGGCACCGCAGCCGGCGCCACGATCGCCGCCGCATCCGTGGGCCTCGTCGCCGTCTCGGCAGCCGGGCGCCGGCTCGTCAGCCTCGTCCGTGCGCACTCCGCCTTCCCTACGGCCGCACGGCCGGCCATCGCCCCCTCCATGCCCGACCAGAAAGTCGCCAGTGCCTCCCAGTAGTTCCCTGACAACCGCTCCCCTGACCACCCGAACCGTCGCATCCGTGCTCGGCGCCGCCGCTTTGCTGGGCATCACCGCCTGCTCCAGCCCAGCCGCGAGCACAGCGCCCGCGCCAACTGCAAGCACCGCTCCGCACGGATACGTGGCCGGCGCCGCCGAAATGGCCGAACCGCAGCTGCACCTCGCCACGGTCAACTCCGCCGGCCGCCTCGACCTGCTCGATCTGCTCGACGGGACCTCCACCTCGGTCACCACCCTCGAGCAGGTGAGCGGCGTCTCCACCGACGGTCGCTTCGTGTTCGCCGCGGCCGCCGAGCAGGGCGCCGTCACGATCGTCGACAGCGGCGCCTGGACCGTGGACCACGAAGACCACCAGCACTACTACCGGGCCGATCCTGCCGTGGTCGGCACCGTCACCGGCAGCGGCGCCGGCGTCACCTCCGGCGGCGGCACCCTCACCACGGTGCGCTTCGCCGACTCCGGCACCGCCGTGATCCTTGACACCGGCGACCTCGGCGACGGCACGATCACCGAGCTCGCCCGAATCGATGTCGAGCCAGGCCCCGGCATGCTGGTGCCGGTGGGCGACCGGGTGATCGCCGGGCGTACGGATGCGCCGGGCAGCGCCACGAACGGCATCGACGCCGTGCAGGTGCTCACGTCGTCCGGCGCCCCGATCGCCGGGGCGACCGCGGACTGCGCCGAGCTCTCCGGAACGATCAGCACTGCCGTCGGGGTGGTGTTCGGCTGTTCCGACGGAGCCCTGCTAGCCACGGCGGACACCGCCAGCGCAGGCGAAGGGGCGGCAGAGTCCACGATCACCTTCGAACGCATCCCGTACCCCGCCGGCGTCGCCGCCACCGACCGGGCCCTCGAGTTCGCCAACCGCGCCGGCCGGCCCACCGTGGCCGCCGTCGCCGGCGACACCGGCGCCTGGCTGCTCGACACCCGGGAGCGCCGCTGGTCACCATTGATGACCGACACCCCGTTGCTGCAGGTGTCGGCGGTCGACGACTCCGCCGAACACGTCGTGGCCCTCGCCGACGACGGGCGGGTGCTCGTTCTTGAGGCGGCGACCGGCAGCACCCTTGCCGCGACCGAGCCGCTGCTGCCCGCCACCCTCGTCGCCGCCGGTGCCGAGGCGCTGGTCGCCGGCGTCGAACTCACCGTGGACGCCGGCCGGGCCTACCTGAACGCCCCCGCCGACGGGCTGGTCTACGAGATCGACTACGCCGACGGCGCGCGTATCGCCCGCACCTTCCCCATCGACGGCGAACCACGCTTCCTCGCCGAGACGGGCCGGTAGACCGATGCGCTCCATCCGCTCCCTCTCCCTGGCTCTCGCCGCCGCCGTCGGCCTCGGCGCCCTATCCGGCTGCGCCGCCCCGGCCGGCGACCGGCCGCTCATCGTGGTGACCACCAACATCCTCGGCGACGTCGTAGGGAACATCGTCGGCGACCAGGCCGAGGTTCTCACCCTGATGCGCCCCAACTCCGACCCGCACTCGTTCGAGATCTCCGCACAGGAGGCCGCGCGCATCCTGCGCGCCGACCTCGTGGTGTCCAACGGTCTCGGACTCGAGGAGGGCCTGCAACAGCAGCTCGACGCGGCGGATACGGCGGGGGTGGCGATGCTTGCCGCGGGCACCGTGATCGACCCGCTGCCCTACGCCAGCGGCACCGGCAGCGACACGGCCGACCCGCACTTCTGGACCGATCCGGCCCGCATGGTCGAGGTCGTCGAGGCCGTCACCGCGGCCGTGCGGACCGACGTGGCGGGCGTCGATGCCGCTCTGATCGAGGCGCAGGCCGCGGCATACACGACCGAGCTGCAGGCCCTCGACGCCGAGATGACCACGGCCTTCGCCACCATCGGGTCCGAGCGCCGCAACCTGGTCACCAACCACCACGTCTTCGGCTACCTGGCCGACAGGTTCGATTTCACCGTCGTGGGCGCCGTGATCCCGGGCGGCTCCACCCTCGCCGCACCGAGCGCCTCAGACCTGCAGAGCCTCGTCGACGCGATCGACACCGCCGGCGTCGCCACCATCTTCGCCGAGTCCTCCCAGCCCGACCGGCTCGTGCAAGTGCTCGCCGACGAGGCCGGCCTCGACGTGGCCGTGGTGGAACTGTTCACCGAATCGCTCAGCGAACCGGGGGCGGGCGCCGACAGCTACCTCACCATGATGCGCACCAACACCGAGCGCATCACCACCGGGCTCTCCCCCTAATCGGGCGCCCTCCAACACAGAAAAGAAAACATGAGACCACAGCACCGCAGCACGGCCTTCGCAGCCGTCATCGCCGCCTCGGCCGTCCTCCTGTCCGCCTGCGCCTCCACGGATGCCGCCCCGCGAGACTCCGGCTCGGCCACCGGCACCACCACGACCGCCGCGCAACCCCGGGTCGCCCTCACCTACGATGGCGGGCTCTACGTGCTCGACGGCGACACCCTGGACCTCGAAGCCGACCTGCCCCTGGCCGGGTTCAACAGACTGAACACCGCCGGGGACGGCCGGCACGTGCTGGTCACCACCGCCGACGGTTTCCGGGTGCTCGACACCGGCACCTGGACCGATTCCTCCGGCGATGCCCAGACCGCGGACCCCGCGCTCACCGACCTGGTCTTCGAGGCTCCGGCCGCCGGGCATGTGGTCAGGCACGGCGACAAGACCATCCTCTACGCCGACGGCACCGGCGACACCACGATCTTCGAGACCACAGCGTTGCTCGAAGCCCCCGACAAACTGCCAGCCACCGAGGTCATTCCCGCCGAAGCCGCGCACCACGGCGTGTCCATCGAGCTTGAAGACGGCACCCTGCTCAGCACGGTCGGCACCTCGGAGGCTCGCACCGGCATCCGCGTGCTGAACGCCGACCGGGAGGAGACCGCCCGCAACGCCGAGTGCCCCTCGGTACATGGCGAAGGCGCGGCCGCGAACGAGGTGGCCGTGTTCGGCTGCAGCGACGGCGTGCTGGTCTACGACGACGGCAAGATCAGCAAGATCGCGGCGCCGGACGCCTACGGCCGCACCGGCAATATGTACGTTTCCGAGACCTCCACCATTGCCGTGGGTGACTACAACTCCGACCCCGACTCCGAGGGCTACCTGCTGAGCGAGCTGGTGCTCGTGGACACCGTGGCCAAGACCTCCACGGTGATCGACCTGCCCACCGGCGTGGAATACACCTGGCGGGGCGTTTCCCGCGGCCCGAACGACGAGGCCCTGATCCTGGCCTCGGACGGCTCGCTCTACGTGCTTGACCCCGAGACCGGCGAGCTCGGCGATTCCTTCCCGGTGATCGGTGCCTGGGAGAGCCCTGTCGAGTGGCAGGATGCGCACCCGGCGCTCGTCGTGATCGGCAGCACCGCTTACGTGACCGAACCGGCCACGAACTCGCTGCACGCCGTCGACCTCACCACCGGAAAGGTCGTCACCTCTGTGGAGCTGCCGACCACGCCGAACGAGATCGCGGTCGTCACCGGCTAGCGATCTCGCGGCGGCGGGTCCGCTCAGCCGTTGTAGGCCTGAGCGCAGGACTCGTCGCCGGCGGGTGTTGCTACGAGCTGGCCTCGGGGACGAAACGACTGACGACCTCTGCGCGGCTTTCGTCTTCGCTGGCGAAGACTCCACCGTTCGCGACGATGTCCGGCGTGATCTCCTCGAAAACGATCCGGACGTCGTCGCGACGAGCGCCCAGGGTCAGAACGGCACTGTTGGTGACGTCTTGAACAAAAGCCCGGCGCTGGTTGATGTCGCGGCCCGCGAGTAGTTGAACGGTGATATTGGGCATGTGTGCTCCTTATTGTTGTCGCCCGCTGAATCGGCAGGCAAGTTGGGTTTTTTGGCTCAGGCGATGGTGTTGCTCAGGGTGCCGATGCCGGCGAGGGTGATGTCGACGGTGTCGCCCGGTTGCACGGGGAGGTCGGTGCCGGGGGCTCCGGTGAGCACCACGTCGCCGGGCTCGAGGGTGAGCCACTTCGTCACGTAGACGAGAGTGGCAGCGACCGAGGAGGGTAGGTTGAACGAGCCCGAGTTGGCCACGACGGCTCCGTTGATGACCACCTCGGTGGCGACGTTCTCCGGGTCGGCCAGTTCGGTTTCGATCCAGGGGCCGAGCGGGGTGTAGTTCTTGCCGCTCTTGCCCTGAAAGTTGCGCTGGTCGATCGGGCACTGATCCACGTTGGTGACGTCATTGGCCACCGTGTAGCCGAGTACGGCCTCGAAGGCATTCTCGAGAGTGAGGTTCGTGGCCGAGGTGCCGATCACGACGGCGAGCTCGCCCTCGATGTTCACGGTGCCCACGTCCCGCACCGCGTAGATGTCGTCGCCGGAGCCCGCGACGGAGTGCACCGACTTGTGCCAGGCCTGCATGGGCAGGGGGTGGCCCGGCTGGTTGTGGCCGATGCCGACCACCACGCGCGGGTCGACGGATGCGAGGAGCACGGCTTCGTCGGCCGGGATCGAGTCCCCGGTGTAGACCAGGGGCGCGGCGAATGGGCTGGCGATCACGTGCCAGCGGTCGCCCAGGGCGACTGCGTGACGGGGGCCGGCGGGGGTGTCAAGCCTGGCGATGCGCATGAGCTACTTTCCGAAAGAGGAGTGAAAAGACGAACAGGGCGCCGTGCGTGCACACGGCGCCCCTCCTATGGGTGCTGGGTTACTTCGTGGCGAGCGTGGCGCGGGTGCTCTCGCCGATGATGCCGTGTTCCCAACGACCCTCGTTCAGGTCCTTGGCGATGCGACGGTACTTGTCATCGCTCACGTTGTAGACGAAGTAGACGATGACGGCGGCGATGGTGAGAGCGACGGCCGGGTACAGCGTCATCACGGCCTTGATGCCGAGCAGTGTCCCCTCCGACTGGCTGGTCGCCTGGGCGACATAGCCCGAGACGGCCAGCATGCCGGCACCGACTAGGGCGGCGAGGGACTGCGAGACCTTGCGCGAGAAGCTGAAGGCGGCGTAGGTCATGCCTTCGCGGCGCACGCCCGTGTGCCACTCGCCGTAGTCGATGGTGTCGGAGACGAAGGCCCAGGTGATGCCGTTCGGGATCGACAGCGCGACGTACCCGATGGTGACGAGGATCATGAACGTCCACAGGTTGGTCGGGATGATGAAGTTCAAGCCGTTGGCGACAACCGCGACGGCGAAGCTCACCATGACGGTGCGCTTCTTGCCGAAGCGCACGACCAGCTTCGGGATGAACATGATGCCCACGATGGAGGCACCGATCATCACGAAGTTGAGCACGGCCATCAGGGCGATGTTGCCCAGGTTGAACTCGGCGAAGAAGATCATCATCATGTTGTTCACGTTCATCGAGGAGATGGTGAACAGGCTCATCAACACCAGGCCGAGAAGCGGGCGGTTGGTGAGCACGGCGCGGCCGTAGTCCTTGAGGCTCGTCTTCTCCTTATTGGCTTCCCGGTTCACGACGACGTGTTCCTTGGTGCCCTTGTAGCAGATCCAGAAGCAGATGATGCCGAGCACGGCCATGACGACGGCGGCCCACATATAGTTCCGGGAGGTCATGCCACCGAGCATCATCATGATCGGGATGAAGGCGATGCCGCAGATCCACTGGGCGCCGAGCGAACCGGCCTGGCGGGAGGTGGCCAGCTGGGCGCGTTCCTTGATGTTGCGGGTCATCACCGAGGCGAGCGAACCGTACGGGCCGTTGGCGAAGGAGAAGGTAGCGCCCCAGATGGCGTAGGAACCGGCGGCGAAGGCGATCTTCCAGCCCAGCGACACGTCGGGCATGGTGAAGGTGACGACGGTCATCACGGCAAGGATGCAGGCGGAGACCATCATGACCGGGCGGAACTTGCCGCGCTTGCCGACCTTGCGGCCGTCGATGAAGAGCGCCGCGACGGTGTCCATCACGGCGTCGAAGAGCTTGACCAGAACAAAGATCAGCGCCACAACTGCCGGGCCGATGCCGGCCGTGTCGATCCAGAACTTGGTCAGATAGACCTGGCCGAGGTCGAACATGAACCCGTTACCGAGGTCACCGACCCCGTAAGCCACCTTCTCCTTCCCGGTCAGGGTTCCTTCAGCCTCATCAGCTGCGACGACGGGCGCTGCGTCCGGGACGACGTCAATGTTGTCTTGGATACTCATGGGGCGCTATCACTCTTTCGGTTGCAATCAGTGGGTAGTGCGGGCGACGTTGCCGTGAGCGGCAGGCCGGAAGGGTTCCAGGCGCGGCCTCCGGCGTGGCCGGGGCAGCAGGGAGGACGTGGTCAGCCGAAGCTGGTGCGGGCGCCGAGCGCCGGCGAGGTGGGCGTGGATGCGTGCGCGTTCACTGGTTCCTCCTCGTTGAGCTTCAGTGCCAAGAAGCGGATTCCGCTGGGCGGAACGCATGGCCGTGGTACAGACTTAGAGTAGGTGTGCTACGCCTGATTCAAACGGGACTAAAGTCCTATTTTCGCAAAAAGAGTTCCGCTCCCCGGTTAAATACTGGTAGGTTGTTCCGCGAGACGGAACGTCAGGCTCTGCCGCGGCATCCGCCAGCAGATGACCCATACCTCCAGAGGAAATGAGAAAAACAATGCAGTTGCGTCATTCCACCAATCCCGCCCAAATCCGCAGTTTCGATACCGCGGCCCTGCGCGAGAACTACCTCGTCGACGACCTCTTCGCCGATGACGAGTTCCGCGCCACCTATACCCATGAAGATCGCATCGTGCTCGGCGGCGCCCGCCCGGTGACCGGCCCGATCACGCTCGGAAGATACGACGCGCTCCGCACTGACACGTTCTTCGAAAACCGCGAGGCGGGCATCGTCAACGTCGGCGGCGCCGGCACCATCTCGGTCGACGGCACCGCCTACGACCTCGAGCCGGGAGCGTGCCTCTATATCGGGCGCGGAGTGAGGGATGTGGTATTCGCCAGCGCCGACGGGGCCGCACCGGCCGCGTTCTACCTGTTCTCCGCCACCGCCCACACCGCGTACCCGACCACGCTGGTCGGCAAGGGCCAGGGCACCGTGCGCGAGCTGGGCGACGCCACCACCTCCAACGAGCGCACCATCAACCAGTACATCCACGCCAATGGCGTGCAGAGCTGCCAGGTTGTGATGGGCGTCACGGTGCTGAGCACCGGCAGCATGTGGAACACCATGCCGGCCCACACCCACGACCGTCGCACCGAGTGCTACCTGTACTTCGACCTCGCTCCGGAACACCGCGTGATCCACCTGATGGGCGAACCGACCGAAAGCCGTCACCTGGTCGTGGCCAACAACGAGGCGATCATCTCCCCGAGCTGGTCACTGCACAGCGGATTCGGCACCGGCAGTTACTCATTCGTTTGGGCGATGGCAGGCGAGAACAAGGCCTTCGACGACATGGACCACGTGCAGCCGGCCGAACTGAGATAGTCGCTCAGCCGCCGTTCACTTCTGCGCAGGACTCGTCGTCGGCCGTGCGCCCGGTGAGACCGTCCAACGCCACGGGAGGCGGCGTCGGTGTCGCGGGCGGCGCCGCGGCATCCGTTTGGCCGGGGGCCTCTGGGGTCTCGGCCGGCGGTCCGAGGACGAGCGGTTCGTCGGTGGGCGGGGCTGCACCGAGGGTGAACGGCTCGTCGGCGGCGATCTTGGCGAACATCGTGTCGGCGAGGCCCTGCAGCGGAACCACCTTGCCGGGGAAGGCCGGATCCTCCGTGGTGCCCGGATACTGCACGAAGACCAGCCTGTCCAGGTCGATGTCCGCCAACGCCAGCGCCATCGACACCATGGTGTCGGTGTGGGCGAGGCTCGTGGAGAGACTGATATTGCCGGCCGCCGCATTGGCCAGGGTGTACAGCCTGGGCAGGTCGGTCAAGGTGCCGTCGCCCCGCACCGTGCGCATGAGCGAGGCCAGGTACAGCTGCTGCGACGAGATACGGGCCAGGTCGCTGCCGTCGCCGACGCCGTGACGGCTGCGCAGGAAGGCCAGGGCGGTATCGCCGGACACGACACTGGTGCCGGCGGGCAGGGAGAGGCCGGCCTTCGGGTCGTCGACGGGTTCGGACAGGCAGATCGGCACGCCGCCGACGGCATCACTGAGTCGAACCACACCGGCGAATGAGGTCAGTCCCGCGTAGGGGATCTCCAGCCCGGTGAGTTCTTCCACGGTGCTGACCACGCAGGGCAGACCGCCGCGGCCCATCGCCTCGTTCACCGGGGCGGCAGCCAGTTCGCCGACCACCGCGCCGGTGGCGGTATCGATACATTCGGGATGCGCCACCACGAGATCTCTGGGGATGCTCACGACCACGGCGTTGCTGTGGTCGGCTGACACGTGCACCAGGATGTTCACGTCGTTGAGGGTGGTCTCCCGCACGCCGTACGTCGCGCCCTGGGCCGAGTCGTTGTCGACGCCGACGATGAGCAGGTTGAAACCGTTCTCGTAGCTGCCGATCCCCGGGGGCGGATCGGCGTCGGCGTCGGGACCGTCGATGTCGATCGAGTTGGCGACCACCGCAGTGCGGAACTGCCAGAGCGCGAACGCCGTGACGGCCCCGCCGCTGACGAGGAGCACGGCCAGGCCCAGGGCCACCGCGCTCAGCACCCCCGTCACGGCGTGGGGCCTCTTCAGTCGTCCATGCCGGGCAATGCCCGTCGTGTGCTGCAGTTCGGTCACCGGTCGGCCCATCCGTTGCACGGCTCGAGAGGGAATCTAGCTTGCTGCTAGGCCTCTCGCACGGAGCATAGTCTGGCGGGGGAACCGCGGCCAGAGGGTCGACGATGGAGCGAACCGCGGGTGGGTCAGACCGAAACGTCTCCGCGCCAGCCGCCGGCCTGGTTGGCCGGGTTCTCCACGAAGGTCTTGAACTGCTTGAGGTCCTTGCGGATCACGTGGTCGTCGACGCCGAACACGGCACCAACCTTCTCGAGGAAGCCTTCGGCCTCCCAGTCCAGCTGCACGGTGACCCTGGACGTCGTGTCGCTAAGTCGGTGGAAGGTGACCACGCCGGCGTGCTTCTCGTCACCGGAGATACTCTTCCAGGCGACGCGCTCGTCGGGGTGCTGCTCGGTGATCTCAGCATCGAACTCACGTTCGGCTCCGCCGATCTTCACCTTCCAGTGCGTGTGGGTGTCGTCCTGTTGCGTGATGCTCTCGACGAAGTCGAGGAAGTGCGGGAAAGACTCGAACTGGGTCCACTGGTTGTACGCGGTCCGCACGGGAACGTCTACGTCGATTGTCTCGATTACCTGGGTCACGGGATTCATCCTCTATTCCTTGAGCGGGCGCCCCGTCTTACCGATCATGACTCGGTCTCGCCGATCAGGTCTGGCGGACGGGTCACAGCCGGGTGGGCGGACTGGGTAGTGCGATGTGTTCGTCTTACCTATGACGCATTCACGCGCCCATTCGTCACGGCGGCGGCCGAATTCTTAGCCGAATCCGGCCGCCGGAGGCGACTTACGCCTTGCCGACCGGGCGGGTCGAGTCCTTCGCGGTGGGCTTCCGGGGCTTCCGGTCCTCCGCGCTGACCATCCAGATGTACTGCTCGAGCTTCAGAATGAAGCCGTTCAAGATATCGGCGCTGGCCGGGTCTTCTTCATCGACAGCCTCGTGAATTTCACGGATGTTGTCGACGGTAGCGGTGAGCAGCGCCGTGACCAGGCCCACGGTTTCGGTGGTGTCGACCTCGCCAGCGGGGAACTTGGGCAGGTGCGTGGTCTTGGTGACGGTTTCCGTGCGGCCGTCGGGCAGGGCGTCGAGGGCGCGCATCCGCTCGGCCAGCTCATCGGTGAAGATTCGGGCGTCGTCGATAATCTCGTCGAGCTGCAGGTGCAGGTCGCGGAAGTTCTTTCCCACGACGCTCCAGTGCGCCTGCTTGCCCTGGACGTGCAGTTCGATCAGGTCGACCAGGACCGACTGCAGGTTGCTGCCGAGTTCTGCGGATGCCTTCATGGAATTCCCTTCGTCACCGGCGGGAATGGATTTCGGCCGAATGGTCGGCCGATGCCCCGCCTGTTCTGAGAGCACACACTAGCAGCGGTCGCCGACAAAACCGCGACTCAGGACGCTCTCGGTTCCGGCCGGGGTTTTCGGGGCTTTTGCGATGAGAGCTTCGGCGATTCCTGCGAGTCAGCGCCGCGGGTGTGGCTTGCGCTGGTGTTTCGGCGTCGGCCAAGATGGAGGCGCCACCAGTGCCAATTTTCTTGGGGTTCGCGCACCGGGTGGCATTTTCTGACTGTGTGCGCACACCGCCCTGCGCTCTGGACCCCAGCATCGGTTGAAAGGCACCACTATGTCCCGCACCACCGCACGCCTGCGCACCGGTTTAATCATCGCCGCTTTCTCGGTCGGCGCGCTGACCCTCTCCGGGTGCACCGCGATCAGCGACCTGTTTCCCCAGCAAGCGGCACGGGATGCCGAGACTCAGGAGATCAGCGAGGCCGGTGAGGCCGATGTCTTCTCGCTGGCGGTCGGCGACTGCTTCAACGACCAGGACGCCGACGCGGTCGAGAGCGTAACGGCCATTCCGTGTGCGGATGCCCATGACTTCGAGGCCTACTTCGCCTTCGACGTGAGCGAGGATGGCGCCTTCCCCGGTGACGAGGCCCTCGCCCAGATCGCGGAGGAACGCTGTGTCGCCGAGTTCGCCACCTTTATCGGCAAGTCCTACGAAGAATCCACCCTGGACTTCAACTACCTCTCCCCCAGCGAGGGCAGCTGGGACAGCGGAGACCGAGAAATTCTCTGCCTCGCCATGGCGGAGAACAAGACCACCGGCTCACTCGCCGGCACCGGCATTTAGCCCCACCCGACCGGGGAACACCGCCGGAGCAGTGCCGCCCACGGCCGGCACATAGAAAACTCTAAGGCGGCGTGCAGCGCACATTCAGCGCACAGGGCGTACGGTTACACCTGGAGTTCCCCCACTCCAACGATTGGCCCCGGTGCCAGCTCCCTTTCCCCCAAAGCGTGAGCGGTGCCGGGGCTTTTTTACGCCCGGGCGCCTCCGCCCGCCAGGCAGGGGCTCAGAGCGCGGGGAGAACCGCGGTTTCCGACTCGCTGTAGCGGATGGTGATCTCCCCGGTCGGGTCCAGCCCGGCCGGTGTCGTGAGCACGTGGGTGCGCAGCTTCATGTCGGCCGTGCAGGCCGGGCCGCCGCTCTGCCCGATCTCGATGCTCAGGGTGCGACTGTCATCGACGACCATCGACACCGGGTAGCTGGGGCAGCTCGAGCTGCCACCCAGGACGATCGCGAACCGGTCGCCGCCATCGAGCCAACCCGCGGTGGGGAACGGTGCCAGCAGGTTGGCCTCCTCATCTGCCGGCGCGGGCGTCGTGATCGCCTCGTCGGGCAGCATCCCGTCGTACGCGGACCCGGCGATCGACGCCGAGCAGCCGGCCACGCCCATGACGCAGACCAGCCCGATGCAGACCGACCCTGCACGGACCAACCCAGTGCGGACCAACCCCGCGCCGCCCCTCCGCACCGTTCTGGGCATCCTCATGCCCCCACCCTAGATCCGGGAGGTGAACCAAACGGCCTGTTCGGCCCGGCCGGGGCAATCCATCAGGAGTTATGCCCGATGCCGGGCCGGCGTCGGGTGAACGGTCAGGACGTGGCCGGGCCGCGCACACCGGCCGGTGTCGGCCGGATGCAGGCCGGGCGTTAGGGGTTCGTTAGGAAACGGTGGGGCGGCACGGCACGGGTGTTTACTCGGTTCGTGCTCGTGCGGAGCGCGGATGCCGACCGGTACACCGGCGGCCTACGGATGGAGAGAATCGCATGCTCGACCTTGTCTACGTGCTCGGCGTGATCGCCGTGTTCGCACTGATCGGCCTTGTGGCCTGGGGGGTGGCGAAACTGTGATCGTGTTCGACATCGTGGCCGCCGTACTCGCCGTGGGCGCCATCGTCTACCTGGTCTTCGCCCTCGTGAAACCGGAGCGGTTCTAATGGCGCTCTGGCTGGGCATCCTGCAGGCCCTCACCCTCGTGGCCGTTCTCGTGGTGCTGCACCGCCCGCTCGGCGACTACATGGCCACCATCTACACCTCGCACAAGGATCTCGCCGTCGAGCGCGGTTTCTACAGGCTGATCGGGGTGGATGCGCGCGGCCAGCAGACCTGGTCGGCGTACCTGCGCGGTGTGCTCGCGTTCTCGCTGGTGGGAGTGCTGTTCGTCTACGCGCTCCAGCGCGCCCAGGCCGTGCTGCCCTATTCGCTGGGCTTCGACGCGGTGCCGGAAGGCCTCTCGTTCAACACCGCGGTGTCGTTCGTGACCAACACCAACTGGCAGTCCTACTCCCCCGACGTCACCCTGGGCTACACGGTGCAGCTGGCCGGGCTGGCGGTGCAGAACTTCGTCTCGTCCGCCGTGGGCCTGGCCGTGGCGATCGCCCTGGTGCGGGGCCTGATGCTGCGCCGCTCGGGCACCATCGGCAACTTCTGGGTGGACCTCACCCGCGGGGTGCTGCGGCTGCTGCTGCCGCTGGCGGTGATCGGCGCGATCGTGCTGCTTTTCGGCGGCGTCATCCAGAACCTCACCGGATTCACCGATGTCACGACACTGACCGGGGCCACCCAGTCGATCCCCGGCGGCCCGGTGGCCTCCCAGGAGGCGATCAAGGAGCTCGGCACCAACGGCGGCGGCTTCTTCAACGCCAACTCAGCGCATCCGTTCGAGAACCCGAACGGCTTCACCAACCTGTTCGAGATCGTGCTGATGCTCGCCATCCCGTTCAGCCTGCCGCGCACCTTCGGCACCATGGTGGGCGACAAGAAGCAGGGCTACACCATCCTGGCCACCATGGCCACGATCTTCGTGGTCTCGCTCACCGCCCTCACCCTGTTCGAACTGAACGGCGCCGGCACCGCCCCCGGGCTGGCCGGGGGTGCGATGGAGGGCAAGGAGACCCGATTCGGCATTCTCGGTTCCACCCTGTTCGCCACCTCGACGACCCTCACCTCCACGGGTGCGGTCAACTCGATGCACGACTCATACACGGCGCTCGGCGGCATGATGCCGATGCTCAACATGATGCTCGGCGAGGTCGCCCCCGGCGGCACCGGCTCCGGCCTCTACGGCATGCTCGTCCTCGCCGTGATCGCGGTGTTCGTGGCCGGCCTGCTCGTGGGCCGCACCCCGGAGTACCTGGGCAAGAAGATCGGCCCGCGGGAGATCAAACTGGCCAGCCTGTACATCCTGATCACGCCGACCCTGGTGCTCGCCGGCACCGCGCTGTCCTTTGCGATCCCCGCCGTGCGAGCGGATGTGGAGGCCACGTCGATCTGGAATCCCGGCCTGCACGGGCTCTCCGAGGTGCTCTACGCCTTCACCTCTGCGGCCAACAACAACGGCTCCGCGTTCGCCGGCCTCACCGCGAACACGCCCTGGTTCAACACCGCGCTGGGCGTGGCCATGCTGCTCGGCCGCTTCCTGCCGATGGTGTTCGTGCTGGCCCTGGCCGGCTCGTTCGCCGCGCAGGACCGGGTGCCGGCCACCGCGGGCACCCTGCCCACCAACCGGCCCCTGTTCGTGGGCCTGCTCCTCGGCGTGACGATCATCATCACCGCTCTCACCTATTTCCCCGTACTCGCGCTGGGTCCCCTGGCGGAAGGGCTGCAGTAAGCCATGACCACTCTCATAGACACCCCCACTCAGCCGTCGCACAAGCCGGCACCCAAGAAGACGATCAGCTCCGGCCAGCTCGTGGCCGCGCTACCCGGCGCGGTGCGAAAGCTCGATCCGCGCCTGATGTGGCGGAACCCGGTGATGTTCATCGTCGAGATCGGCGCGGTGCTCACCACCGTTCTCGCGGTGGCCGAACCGTTCCTCGGCGGCCCGGGCGACTCCGGCGGCTCCGCCGTGCCCGGTTCGTTCACCGTGGGCATCGCCTTCTGGCTCTGGCTCACCGTGATCTTCGCCAACCTGGCCGAGTCCGTGGCCGAGGGCCGCGGCAAGGCGCAGGCCGACAGCCTGCGGCAGACCCGCACCAGCACCAACGCCACCCAGGTGCTCGACTACCAGCCCGACACCAACCCCGGCGCCGAGGGCGCCAGGGTGCAGACCGTCTCCTCGGCCGACCTCGGCCTCGGCGACACCGTGATCGTCACCGCCGGCGAACTGGTGCCGGGCGACGGCGACATCGTCTGGGGCATCGCCTCCATCGACGAATCCGCGATCACCGGCGAATCCGCCCCCGTGGTGCGGGAATCCGGCGGCGACCGCAGCGCCGTCACCGGCGGCACCCGAGTGCTCTCCGACCGGATCGTGGTGCGCATCACCAGCAAGCCCGGTGAGACCTTCGTCGACCGAATGATCGCCCTCGTCGAGGGTGCGGCCCGACAGAAGACCCCCAACGAGATGGCGCTGAACATCCTCCTGGCCAGCCTGTCCATCGTGTTCCTGGTGGTGGTGCTCACCCTCAACCCGATCGCGAGCTACTCCGCCGCCACCGTGAGCCTGCCCGTGCTCATCGCCCTGCTGGTCTGCCTGATTCCCACCACCATCGGCGCCCTGCTCTCGGCGATCGGCATCGCCGGCATGGACCGGCTCGTGCAGCGGAACGTCCTAGCCATGTCGGGCCGGGCCGTCGAGGCGGCCGGCGACGTCACCATCCTGCTCCTCGACAAGACCGGCACCATTACCTACGGCAACCGGCAGGCCCGCGAGTTCGCGCCGTTGACCGGCGTGACCGAGGCCGAGCTGGTGCGGGCCGCCGCGCTCTCCTCGCTGAGCGACCCCACCCCGGAGGGCAAGTCGATCGTGGACCTCGCCGCAGAACGGGGCTTCCACCGGCCGGAGAGCCTGGCCGGCGACATCGTGCCGTTCACCGCGCAGACCCGCATGAGCGGCATCGACCTGGCTGGCGACGGCGCTGGTGGCGGGCAGATCCGCAAGGGCGCCGGCTCCGCCGTGCTGGCCTGGGTGGGCGAGGCCGGCCCGGTGCCGGCGAGCGTGAGAGCCGAGCTGACCCTCGAGGTGGAGCGCATTTCCCGGCTGGGCGGCACCCCACTCGTGGTCGCCACCGGCGCATCAGAAACCCCCGCAGCATCCGGCGAGCGCACCGTGCTCGGCGTGATCTACCTCAAGGACATCGTCAAGGAGGGCATCAAGGAGCGCTTCGCGGAGCTTCGCTCGATGGGCATCCGCACCGTCATGGTCACCGGCGACAACGCCCTCACCGCCACCACCATCGCGGCCGAGGCCGGCGTCGACGACTTCCTCGCCGAGGCCACCCCTGAGGACAAGCTCGCCCTCATCCGCCGGGAGCAGGAGGGCGGCAACCTCGTGGCGATGACCGGCGACGGCACCAACGACGCGCCCGCGCTGGCTCAGGCCGACGTGGGGGTGGCGATGAACACCGGCACCTCCGCCGCGAAGGAGGCCGGCAACATGGTCGACCTCGACTCTGACCCCACCAAACTGATCGACATCGTGCGGATCGGCAAGCAGCTGCTGATCACCCGCGGGGCGCTGACCACCTTCTCGATCGCCAACGACCTCGCCAAGTACTTCGCGATCATCCCGGCCATGTTCGCCGGGGTGTTCCCGGGCCTGGCGGTGCTCAACATCATGCAGCTGAGTTCACCGGCCTCGGCGATCCTGTCGGCGATCATCTTCAACGCGATCATCATCGTCGTGCTGATCCCGCTGGCGCTCCGCGGCGTGAAGTACCGGGCGGCGAGCGCGTCGAGCGTTCTCGGCCGCAACCTGCTGATCTACGGGCTCGGCGGAGTGATCGCCCCGTTCGTGGGCATCAAGCTGATCGACCTCGTTGTGTCGCTGCTGCCGGGATTCTGACCACCATGCTCTCGTTCTCTTTGCCCTACCAACCGAAACGGATCACCTCATGAGCGCCTCCCGACCCCGCACCGGCCCCCTGGCCCGGCCCTACTGGGTGGCCCTGCGGGCCATGCTCGTCTTCACCGTCGTGCTCGGCGTGGCCTACCCGCTGAGCATCACCCTGGTCGGCCAGCTGGGCGTGCCCGGGCAGGCCAACGGCTCGCTCGTCTCAGCCGGCGACGGGTCACCCGTGGTCGGCTCCAGCCTGATCGGGCAGTCCTTCACGGATGCCGACGGCGCGGCCCTGCCCGAGTGGTTCCAGTCCCGCCCGTCCGCGGCCGGAGACGGCTACGACGCGCACAGCTCCAGCGGCAGCAACTGGGGGCCGGAGAACCCCGACCTGATCCAGGCGATCGGCGACCGGCAGGCCGCCATCGAAGACCTCGACGGGGTGCCGGCCGACGAGATCCCCGTGGATGCCGTCACCGCGTCCGCGTCCGGCCTGGACCCGCACATCAGCCCGGCCTACGCCCTGCTGCAGGTGCCCAGGGTCGCGGCGGCCCGCGACCTGCCGGAGGCCGAGGTGCGCGCCCTGGTCGAAGCCGTCGAACAGGACCGTGACCTCGGCTATCTCGGCGAACCGACCGTGAATGTGCTCAACTTGAACCTCGAGCTCGCAACGCTCGATTCCGGTAGGTGAGGTAACCCATGAAACGCGGTCGATTGCGCGTGCTGCTCGGCGCCGCCCCCGGCGTCGGCAAGACCTACAGCATGCTCGAAGAAGGCCGCCGACTACAGGGCGAGGGCGCGGACGTGGTCGTGGCGATCGTGGAAACCCACGGCCGCGCGGCCACCGCGCTCCTGGCTGAGGGACTCGAGGTGGTGCCGCGGATGCTCGTGCAGCACCGCGGCATCCAGCTGAGCGAACTCGACCTGGCGGCCGTGCTCGCCCGCCGGCCCGAGATCGCCCTGGTCGACGAGCTCGCGCACACCAACGCGCCCGGCTCGGTCAACCCCAAGCGTTACCTGGACGTGGAGGCGATGCTGGCGGCGGGCATCGACGTGATCTCGACCGTCAACATCCAGCACATCGAATCGCTCAACGACGTGGTGCAGCAGATCACCGGGGTGCCGCAGCGCGAAACCCTGCCGGATGCGGTGCTGCGCGCCGCCGACCAGGTGGAGGTCGTCGACCTGGCCCCGCAGGCGCTGCGCGACAGGCTCGCCGAGGGCAATGTGTACCCGGCGGCCCGCATCGACGCGGCCCTGTCGAACTATTTCCGGCTCGGCAACCTCACCGCCCTGCGTGAGCTGGCGCTGCTCTGGCTGGCCGACGAGGTCGACACCGCCCTGCAGAGCTACCGGGCAGAGCACGGTATCTCGACCAAGTGGGAGGCCCGCGAACGCGTGGTCGTGGCGCTCACCGGGGGGCCGGAGGGCGACACCCTCATTCGCCGGGGCGCCCGCATCGCGGCCCGCTCGGCCGGCGGTGAGCTCGTCGCCGCGCACGTGATCAGCCAGGACGGCCTGGCCGCGGCGCATCCGGGCGCGCTCGCGACACAGCGGGCGCTGGTGGAGGAGCTCGGCGGCAGTTACCACCAGGTCGTCGGCGACGACATCCCCCGTGCGCTGGTGGAGTTCGCCCGCGCCGCCAATGCCACCCAGCTCGTGATCGGCGTGAGCCGACGCAACCGGCTCACCGCGGCGCTGTCCGGGCCGGGCATCGGCAGCACCATCACCCGCGAATCGGGCGATATCGACGTGCACATCGTCACCCACTCCGCGGCCGGCGGGAAGTTCGTGCTGCCCAGGCTCGGCGGGTCGCTCACCGTGCGGCGGCGCCTGGCCGGCTTCGCCCTGGCCCTGATCGGCGGGCCGCTGCTGACCTGGCTGCTGGTCAGTTTCCGCAGCGAGGAGTCGATCACCAGCGACGTGCTCAGCTACCAGCTGCTCGTGGTGGTCGTCGCGCTTGTCGGCGGGCTCTGGCCGGCCCTGTTCGCGGCCCTGCTGTCCGGCCTCACCCTGGACTACTTCCTGGTGCAACCGCTGTACACGGTCACCGTGGCCGAACCGCTGCACCTCTTCGCCCTCTCGCTGTACCTCGTCAACGCCCTGCTGGTGAGTTACGTCGTCGACCAGGCGGCCCGACGCACCCGTACGGCCCGGCGGGCGGCGGCCGAATCCGAGCTGCTGGCCACCGTGGCCGGCAGTGTGCTGCGCGGGGAGGACGCCCTGCAGGCGTTGGTCACCCGCACCAGGGAGGCGTTCGGCCTCGACAGGGTGCGGCTGCTCGCCGGCGGCGCGGTGCTGGTCGAGGCGAGCGCGGCGGATGCGGCGGCGCCGGGCGCTTCGGACGTTCCGGCACCCCCGGCCACGATGGTGCCCACCGGCAGCCGGGCCACCCTGGAGCTCTCCGGACCCGACCTTGCCGCATCCGAACGCCGGCTTCTCAGCGTGATCGCGAGCCAGATCGATGCAGCCCTCGAGCACCGCGATCTCGCCCAGACGGCCAGCGAACTCGGCCCGCTCGAAGAGGCCGACCGGATGCGCAGCGCCCTGCTCGCCGCCGTCGGTCACGACTTGCGCCGGCCCCTCGCCGCCGCGACCACGGCCATCAGCGGGCTCAGGGCCACCGACATCACCCTCACCGACAGCGACCGCACCGAGCTGCTCGCCACGGCCGGCGAAAGCCTGGACACCCTCGCCTCGCTGGTGACCAACCTGCTCGACGTGAGCCGGTTGCAGGCCGGGGCGCTGGCCGTGGCGCTGGGGCCCGTCGACCTCGCCGACGTGGTGCTGCCGGCCCTCGACGAGCTCGGCCTCGGGCCGGACACCGTGCAGCTGGACCTGCCGGTCGAGACCGCACCGGTGCTCGCAGACCCCGGCCTGCTGCAACGCGCGGTGGTCAACCTGCTCACCAATGCCATCCGCTTCTCGCCGGCCGGCACACCCGCCAGGGTGTCAGCCAGCCGGTTCGCCGACACCGTGCAGTTGCGCATCATGGACCAGGGACCCGGCATCCCGGCCGACCGGCGGGGCGACGTGTTCGTGCCGTTCCAGCGGCTCGGTGACACCGACAACGCCACCGGCCTGGGTCTCGGCCTGGCCCTGTCTAAGGGATTCGTCGAGGGCATGGGCGGCACCCTCGAAGCCGACGACACCCCCGGCGGCGGGCTCACCATGGTGATCACCCTGCCGGCCGTCACGTCCACCGCAGTCCCTGCCAGCAACGAGGTCAGCCCATGAAGATCCTGATCGCCGACGATGACCCGCAGATCCTGCGGGCCCTGCGCATCACTCTCGGCGCCCGCGGTTACGAGATCGTCACCGCACACGACGGTCGTACCGCGCTGGCCGCGATCGTGGAGCAGCACCCCGATCTGGTGATGCTCGACCTCGGCATGCCCAACCTCGACGGGCTCGCTGTGATCGACTCTGTCCGCGCCTGGAACAGCGTGCCGATCCTGGTGGTGAGCGGCCGCAGCGGTGCCTCCGACAAAGTGGAGGCCCTGGACCGGGGCGCCGACGACTACGTCACCAAGCCGTTCTCGATCGACGAGCTGCTGGCGCGCATCCGGGCCCTCACCCGCCGGATGCCCACCAGCGGCGACGAACCGGTGGTCACCTTCGGTGACATCACGGTGGACCTGCCGGCCAAGACCATCACCCGAGCCACGGCCGCCGGGCCGGAACACGTGCGGCTGACCCCCACCGAGTGGCAGATCCTCGAGCTGCTGCTGCGCACACCGGGCAAACTGGTGAGCCGGCAGGCGCTCTACGCCGAGGTCTGGGGCCAGCACAAGATGACCGACACCGGCTACCTGCGGCTCTACCTCGCCCAGCTGCGGAAGAAGCTCGAGCCCGACCCATCCCGGCCCCGCTACCTGCTCACCGAGGCCGGTATGGGCTACCGTTTCGCGCCCGACGCGCCGCCACCCGCCTGAGCCGAGCGGATGCCGGCGGCGGCGATCTGCGGGTCAGGGCGCCTGGGGCTCAGCGCGTCGGTAGACTGCCAGAACGATGCGCCCCGGCGCTGATGGGGGATGCTGTGGGCACGACGACGAGCGAGCGCGAGTCCGACGCCCTGTTTAGCGAGATTCTCGCCGACAGGTTGATCAGCAGCAGGTTCCAACCCATTGTCGAGCTCGACTCCGGCACCGTCGTCGCCTATGAGGCCCTCAGCCGGGGTCCTGTCGACACCGAGTTCCACAATCCGGCCGCGCTCTTCGACCGCGCCCACGAGCTGGGCAGGGTCGGCGATCTCGACCTGGCCTGCTGGCTGTCGAGCGTGCACACCGCCACCGAACAGGGCTTCACCACTCCGCACACGCTCTTCGTCAATGTGGAGCCGGGATCGCTGCGCCGTGCCGACCTCACCACTGCACCGCATCCGCCGGCGCCCGCTGTGCTCGAGGTCACCGAACGCGCACTGATGAACGACCCGGCCGGACTGTTCTACGCCATCGACCGGGCCCGGGCGATGGGTTACCGCATCGCCGTGGACGACCTCGGCGCCGATCCGGCCTCGCTTGCCCTGCTGCCGCTGCTGGCGCCCGACCTGATCAAGCTCGACATGGCGCTCATCCGTGAGCGCCCCGACCAGGACGCCGCCCGCGTGATGAGCGCCGTCGCCGCGCACGCCGAACGCACCGGGGCCGTGGTGCTTGCCGAGGGCATCGAGACCGAGGAACACCGGGTGACCGCTCGCGCGCTCGGAGCCACCTACGGGCAGGGCTGGCTCTTCGGCCGCCCGGTGGCCGAGGTCCCGAACGCCGCCGCACTCGCCGGGATCAGCTTCCCCGGTGACCCCTCGGCGTCGCTGCCGACCAGCGGCACCCCGTACAGTGTGGTGGCTCCGCTGCGCACCTCCCGGTCGTCCAACCGGGCGTTGCTGGTGCAGATGAGTATCTTCCTGGAATCGCGGGCACTGGCCAGCGGCGACTCGGCCGTGGTGCTCTCGACGTTCCAGCACCACCCCAACCTCACCCCCGCCACCCGGCGACGCTACGAGACACTCGCCGGGACGGCCGGCTTGGTGGCGGTCTACGTCGCCGGGGATGCCGGCCTCGACGGGGCCAACGGCATCCGCGTGGCCCAGATCGACCCGACCGACCCGTTGCTCGACGAGTGGGACATCGTGGTGCTCACCGCGGATTTCGCCGCCGTCCTGGCCGCCCGCGAGGTCGATCCCGACAACCACGGCGAGGGCGCGTACGAGTTCGTGCTGACCCACGACCGTGACCTCGCCACCGCCGCCGCCCTCACCCTGATCAGCCGGCTCAGCTCACCGCCGTCGCCAGCGGGCGGTCGTACCGGGGGCGCCGCACCAACAGTGGGCTGACGTCTCCAGCGACGTTGTGCGGCGCGCGTCCTCGTTCGAACACGATGCCCGGCTCGGTGGAGAGCAGGCCGGCCGGGCCGCCGCCGACCACGGCGAGGGCGCAGGCGAGGGTCGACGTGACACTGAGGTGGGTGCCCTCGCGCAGGCCCAGCACCGGCACGTCGTTCTCGTCGAGGAACTCGGTCAGGCGGGTTTCCCGGGAGTCTCCGGCGTGGGCCCCGACCAGGTCGGCGTCCACATAGTGCGGGTTGATCTGGAACGGCACCAGGCCGAGCGCCTCGAACGACTCCGGCTGCACGATGGGCATGTCGTTGGTGGTGCGGATGCTGGGCGCGGTGATGGTGGCGCCGGCGCTGGAGCCCAGGTAGGGCAGACCGTTCTGCACCCGCGCGCGGATGACCGGTATCAGTCCGAGTCGCTGCAGGGCGGCGAGCAAGCGGAAGGTGTTGCCGCCGCCGACGAAGAGCGCCTGCGCTGACGCGACAGCGGCGACAGGGTCGGCGGCCTCGTGCAGGCTGCGCACCCCGATGCCGTGCGGCTCGAATGCGGCCCGCACAGTCGCCGTGTACGCATCGTGGTCACCGCCGGCGAAGGGCACGAAGGTGATCTCGGTCACCCCGTTCAGGAAGGCGAGGATCTCGGGCAGCGCGTGCTCGAGGTAACCGTGGCCGGGGCTGGTGCAGTTGGCAAGGAGGAGCAGTTGCATGGGATCCTTCCGATCGGGATGATTCTCCGGCGCGCCCGTTGTGAGACCCGATACGGCCCATTCCGTCGCTCGAAAGGTGATCCTACCTTCCTCCGCAAGGGGCCCAAAGAGGTCCAGGTTCCTAGGATGGGATCACGCCCATCGACCACGGAGGTCATCATGTCTGCCATCGACTCGCAACTACCCGAACTGCCGTCATCCGTCGAACTGGGGATGGGTCAGGGCGGCCTGGCCGTGGCCCGCGTGTTCGCCCGCGCCGGCTCCGCCGAGATCTACCTCCGCGGCGCACATGTGAGCGCCTGGGTGCCCACCGGCGGCAGCCCGGTGATCTGGATGAGCGAGCAGAGCGAATACGCGCCGGGGGTACCGCTCCGCGGCGGGGTACCGATCTGCTTCCCCTGGTTCGGCGCGCACCCCACGGATGCCACAGCCCCGTCGCACGGGTTCGCCCGCCTGGCCGACTGGCGGCTCGCCGAGGCGCGCGAAGCCGGCGATGACGTGGTGCTGGTCTTTGTGCTCACCGACACGGAGGCCACCCGGGCGTCGGCCTGGCCACACCGGTTCGAGGCGCGTTACACGGTCACGGTCGGTGCCCAGCTGGCGCTCTCGCTGCAGGTCACCAACCTCGACACGGCGCAGCTGAGCTACGAGGAGGCCCTGCACACCTACCTCGCCGTCGCCGACATCCGCCAGACCGAGGTGTCGGGTCTGGAGGGCGCCCCGTTCACCGACCGCCTCACCGGCCCGCGCCCCGCCGAGAGCGAGCCGGTGCGCTTCGATGCCGAAACCGACCGGATCTACCTGAACAGCACGGCCGCCACGACGGTGACGGATACCGCGACCGGCCGGCAGATCACCATCATGAAGCAGGGCTCGGCGAGCACCGTCGTGTGGAACCCGTGGATCGACAAGGCCGCCGCGATGGCCGACTTCGGCGACAACGAGTACACCGGCATGGTGTGCGTGGAGACCTGCAACGTCCGCGACAACGCGATCACCCTGGCGCCGGGCGCCGGCCACGAGATGAGCGTGCGCTACTCGGTGGCCTGAGCCGGGCGGCGGATGCGGCCCGGCCCGGCCCGGCCCGCCTGCAGTATGCGGGGTAGGCGCCGTTATGCGGGTGGCGCGCCGCCCGCATAACGGCGCGTGGCCCGCACAACGAGGAACATCACGCCGCGGCAGGCGCCGCGTGGCGCCCCGGCCGACGTCGCACACGGTAGGCGCGCTCCCCCTCTCCGGCAAGGTGCCGGCCGGAGCTGACCCGTCCGCCGCACCGCACCACACCACACCACACCGCACCGCACGGCACGGCACGGCACGGCACGGAATTCCCCGACCGGTCGGGACGTTGCCTCCTGCGATGCCTATTTCCAGCGAAGCCCTGCCCGTTCCAGATCCCGACACCGCCGGCCCCACCGGCACCCCGAGCCAGCCCGGTCGCACCGCCCTCGTCGCGGGCGCAAGCGGCATAGCCGGATCGGCGCTGGTGGACCTGCTCACAGCCGAGGGCTGGAGCGTCATCGCCCTCTCCCGCACCCCCGTCGCCGCGCGGCCCGGTGTGATCCCGGTCGGCGCCGACCTCCGCAGTGTCGACTCGCTGCGCACCGCCCTGGCCCCACACTCGCCCACCCACGTGTTCTTCACCGCGTGGCTCCGACAGGACACCGAGGCGGAGAACATCGTCGTCAACTCCGCCATGGTGCGCGACCTGCTCAGCGCCCTGGCTGACGCCCCGGTGCAGCACGTGGCCCTGATGACCGGGCTCAAGCAGTACCTCGGCCCGTTCGAGGCCTATGGCCAGGGCGAGGTTCCCGACACCCCGTTCCACGAAGACGAACCGCGCCTGTCGGTGGAGAACTTCTACTACGCGCAGGAGGACGAGCTCTGGGCCGCCGCCCGGGCGCGCGGCTTCACCTGGTCGGTGCACCGCGCCCACACCGTGATCGGCCACGCCGTCGGCAACGCCATGAACATGGGCTCCACGCTGGCCGTCTACGCCGCCATCTGCAAGGAACTGGATCGCCCGTTCATCTTCCCGGGGTCCGAGACCCAATGGAACGGCGTCACCGACATGACCGACGCCGGCCTGCTCGCCGACCAGATGGTCTGGGCCGCCACCACCCCGGCCGCCGCGGACACCGCCTTCAACATCGTCAACGGCGACACCTTCCGCTGGCGCTGGCTCTGGCCACGCCTGGCCGCTCACTTCGGCGTCGCGCCGGAGGGCTTCGCCGGCGCCCCGCGGCCGCTCGAAACGCAGATGACGGATGCCCAGCCGGTCTGGGACCGCATCGTGGCCAGCCACGGCCTCGTCGAGTCCGACCTGACCCGGCTGGCGTCCTGGTGGCACAGCGACGCCGACCTCGGTCGCACCATGGAGGTGTTCGCCGACATGGGCCGCAGCCGGGCGGCCGGCTTCACCGGTTACCGCAACACCGAGCAGGCGTTCCTGGACCTGTTCGCCAGGTACCGCGCCGAGCGTCTCATTCCCTAGGCGGATCCGCCGGAGCGAGCCGGCCGATAGTGTCCAGGCATGATCGTTTCGGGAATCGTCCTCATGCTCGGCGGCATCCTGGTGGCGGCGGTCAGCGAGGCCGCCGCTCGCGGGCGACTCGGGGTCAACTCGGTGGCGGGCATCCGCACGCGCGCCCTGATGATGTCCGAGGCGGCCTGGATCGCCGGCCACCGGGCCGCCCGGATCCCGGTGGGCCTGGCCGGACTGGTCATGTTCCTGACCGGCGCCGCCGTCCTCGCGCTGCGTCCGGACGAGGACACGACCGGACCCCTCGTGCTCGCGGCCGCAGTCGTGGCAGTGGTCCTCGTCCTGATCGGTGCGGCCGTGGCAACCCCGGCCGCGCACCGCGCGCTTGAGCTCGTCGACGAGGACGAGCAGCACTAGCGGCTCAGGACGCCAATCGCTCGGAGGCGCCGGCGCCGACTCTGTCAGCGGCACGTCCGGGCTCAGTGATCTCCGCCCACACCGCATCCAGCGAGAGCCCGAGGACCTCGGCGATCGCCGCGATGGTCGGGAACGCCGGAGTCGCGATTCGGCCGGACTCGATCTTCCGAAGGGTCTCCGGCGAGACGCCGGCAGCCAGCGCGGTGTGCAGCATCGAACTCTCCCCCCTGGCCGAACGCAGGAGGGCGCCGAGGCGCGCTCCACGGTCGAGCTCTGCGGGTGTGAGCGGCAATCTGACCATGACACCGATTCTACCGGGATAATATGGCCGGTATAGTTATTGGTTTCCCGCGAAAGGTGCCACATGATCGAGATCCTGACCCCCACCGAACTGACCCGAGCGCGAGAGTCGGGCGCCCTGGTCGCCGACATCCTGCACACGCTCAAGCGCCGCAGCACGGTGGGGACCAACCTCCTGGACCTCGACAGGTGGGCGCAGGCCATGATCGTCGAGGCCGGCGCATCGTCCTGTTACGTCGACTACGCGCCATCCTTCGGCCGCGGGCCGTTCGGCCACTACATCTGCACGTCAGTCAACGACGCGGTGCTGCACGGGCTGCCCCACGACTACGCCCTGGCCGACGGGGACCTGCTCACTCTCGACCTCGCCGTGTCCACCAACGGGATCGCCGCGGACTCGGCCATCAGCTTTCTCGTGGGTGACTCGAAGCCCGCGGAGAGCGTCACGATGATCGACGCGACCGAACGAGCCCTGGCCGCCGGGATCGCCGCCGCCGCGCCAGGAGCGCAGATCGGGGATATCTCCGCCGCCATCGGCTCCGTCCTCAGCGCGGCGGGCTACCCGATCAACCTGGAATTCGGCGGTCACGGCATCGGATCGACCATGCACCAGGACCCGCACGTGTCGAACGATGGGCGACCCGGCCGCGGCTACCGACTGCGCCCCGGCCTGCTGCTGGCCCTGGAACCGTGGGTCATGGTGGACACGGCTGCGCTGATCACCGACGCCGACGGCTGGACCCTGCGCAGCGCGACGGGCTGCCGCACGGCACACAGCGAGCATACGATCGCGATCACCGAGGACGGCGCCGAGATCCTCACCCTGCCGACACGGACGAACTCGAGAGGCCCCGCGTTTACATGAGGTGATCAGGAGACTTCGGTAAACTACCCTGAGGTGAGCTGGGAAGTCTGGTCAGCATTCGCATGACCGACCCCAAACCCTCTGGAGTGCCTTGCCACACGACACCCCCATTCCTTCCGCCCCGCAGACCGTTCCCTCGCGCGGCAGCTACCGCGAGAAGCTCCGCATCGGCGCGATCCTGCGCAAGGAGACCGTCGGCGGTTTCCTGCTGGTCTTCGCGGCCGCCGTCGCGTTGATCTGGGCCAACTCGCCCGCCGCAGACAGCTACTTCGCCCTGCGCGATTTCCGCATCGGCTATGAGCCGTGGCACCTGGAGCTGAGCCTGGGCGCCTGGGCGGCCGACGGGCTGCTGGCGATCTTCTTCTTCCTGGTGGGCCTGGAGCTCAAGAAGGAGTTCGTGGCCGGTGACCTGCGCTCCCCGTCCCGGGCGATCGTGCCCGTCGCCGCCGCGATGGGCGGCGTGGCCGTGCCCGCGCTGTTCTATGCCGGCGTCAACCTGGTCAGCCCGGAGACCCTGCAGGGCTGGGCTATCCCCACGGCCACCGACATCGCCTTCGCGGTGGCGGTCCTGGCCATCGTGGGCTCGCACCTGCCCAGCGCCCTGCGCATCTTCCTGCTCACCCTGGCCGTGGTCGACGACCTGCTGGCCATCTCGATCATCGCCGTGTTCTACTCCGACGACGTGCAGGTCGGCCCGCTGCTGCTCGCCCTGATCCCGCTGGCCCTGTACACCTTCCTGGCACAGAAGTACCGGCGCTTCTTCGCCGATCGGGCCTGGGCGGCCTGGTTGATCCTGCTGCCGTTGGGCTTCGCCACCTGGGCACTCGTCCACGCCGGTGGCATCCACGCCACCGTGGCCGGTGTGCTGCTCGGCTTCGCCGTGCCGGTCATCCACCGCCGCACCCGCCCGGGCGTGGCCGCCGAGGAGGGGCCCGGCCTGTCGGAGACCTTCGAACACCGGTTCCGCCCGCTCTCGGCCGGTTTCGCCGTGCCGGTTTTCGCGTTCTTCTCCGCCGGCGTCACCGTGGGCGGCTGGGACGGCCTGGTGGGCGCCCTCACCGACCCCGTCGCGATCGGCATCATCGTGGGCCTCGTGCTCGGCAAGCCCGTGGGCATCGTGGGCACCACCTGGCTGATGACCAGGCTCACCCCGGTGAAGCTCGATCCGGCGCTCCGCTGGATCGACCTGATCGGCGTGGCGGTTCTGGCGGGCATCGGCTTCACGGTGTCGCTGCTCATCGCCGACCTGAGCTTCGGTGCCGGCTCTCTCACCAACGACCACGCCAAGGTAGGTATCCTCGTGGCGTCGATCACCGCCGCCCTGCTCGCCTCGGTGATCCTGCGCGCCCGCAATCGCCTCTACCGCCGCATCGAACAGGCCGACGCGGTGGATGCCGACGGTGACGGCATCCCGGATGCCTACCAGCAGGGCGAACCCGACCGCACCCCGGCCGACTGACGCCGACGGGCCGGCGCCGACGGGCCGGCGCCGGCCGGGTCAGGCGTTCAGGGAGTACATGCTGAGCGCGTTGCCGTCCGGATCGGTGAAGTCGAAGTAGTCCACGGCCCCCGGCACGTGCTCGAGAGTGCCGAGAATCACGCCCAGCCCGGTGAGGCGTTCGTACTCGGCGGAGGCGTCTGGCACGCCCAGCCGCAGGGTGACCTGGGCGCCCGAGCGCTTCGGCGGCTCCTCGCTGAGTTGCAGGTCGATGGGACCGACCACAAATTCGATCACCCCTGGGGCCGGTTCCACCGAGGGAGTGGACACCTCGAACACCCGCCGGTACCAACGCTCGGCGGCCGGCAGATCGCGAACGGGCAGGCCTACGGTTACGCTCGTCACCTTCATACCGGCCATCTCAGCGCGTGGCCGGCGCGCGCGCAAGGGCCCGCACCCGCGTGAGCGGATGCGGGCCCCGAGCGCTGCCGGCTACGCGGCTACTCGTAGCGGAGCGACTCGATGGGGTCCTGACGAGCGGCACGGAGCGCCGGGATGGTGCCGGCCAGGAACGCCAGGCCCATGACCACCAGGACGATCGTGGCGAGCGCCGCCGGGTCGAACGCCACCAGAGTGAGCCCGGGCAGGTCGGCCAGCAGGGTGTCGGCCAGCAGCGCGTTGGCGCCGGTGCCGGCCAGCATGCCCACGGCGACACCGAGCGCGCTGCCCATCAGGCCGATGAACACGGCCTCCAGGCTGAACAGGCCGAAGATCTTGCCGCCGCCCAGGCCCATGGCCTTCATCAGGCCGATCTCCCGGGTGCGCTCCTGCACGCTCATCAGCAGCGTGTTGACGATGCCGAAGCCGGCGGCCAGCAGGGCGATCACGGCGAAGGCGTTGAGCACCAGCACGATGCCGTCGATGACGGCCTTGAAGGAGCCGATCTGGTCTTCCACCGTGGTGCCGGTGTAGCCCAGGTCGGTCAGGTCGGCCTTGAGCGTGGCCAGGTCTGCCTCGCTACCGGTCGGATCGAACCGGACGACGGCCTGCGCGTAGCTGTCCTTACTGGTCTCGGACAGGCCCACACTCTGGGCGTCGTAGAGCGCCTCGGTGAGCACCTCGTTGGCCGTGAACGCCGTCGAGCCCGTCAGGCCTTCCTCTGAGACGCCGACGATGGTGGCGGTCAGCTCGGACTGGGTTCCCGTGACGTCGGTGATGGCCAGGGTGAGCGTGGCGCCCAGGGCGTCGGCGTCATCCGCGAAGCCCAGGGGCGCGACGAACGAGACCGGGATGGCGACCTGGTAGTCGCTGCTTTCCGCGTCGGGTTCTGCGCCCGCGGCGAGGTCCAGCGCCATGCCGGGGATGAAGCTCCCCACGTTGGCCTCGTAGGCGGTGCCGTCGGCCACCTGGACGAAGTCGGGCCTCACGCTCAGCTGCGGCTGGACGGAGAGGACGCCGTCAACGGCGCCGATCGTGTCGAGGTCGTCGGAGGTGAGCGCGATCAGGCTGGATCCCGGAGCGCCGGGTGGCGAGTTCGGGGAATCGATGGCGACCGCGGAGGGATCGTACTCGACCGGACCATCCGTGCTGTCTTCGGCCGCCTTGGTGACCGTGATGACGTCGTCGGCGCCGATCGAGGCGACAGTCGTGTCGATGTACTGGTTGATTCCCGTGCCGACCCCGCTGGTGAGGGTGAGGGTGAACGCGCCGATGAAGATCGAGAGCACCGTGAGGGTGGTGCGGGTCTTGCTGCGCAGGCTGTTCCTGACGGCCGAGCGGATCAGGTCGAAGGCGTTCATGCGCGCACCTCCCCGGTGCTCGTGGCCGAGGCCGGGGTGGCGGGCACCGCGTGGAGGCTGTCGACGATGAGGCCGTCGCGGATGTACACCCGACGGTCGCAACGCGCCGCGAGGTCTTCGTCGTGGGTCACGATGATCAGGGTGATGCCGTTGTCCTTCTGCAGCGAGAACAGGATGTCCTCCACGACCTTGCCGGTGGCGGAGTCGAGGTTGCCGGTGGGTTCGTCGGCGAAGATCACGCTGGGATTGTTCACCAGCGCCCGGGCGATCACCACCCGCTGCTTCTGGCCGCCGGAGAGGTCGGTGGCCTTGTTCTTGGCCTTGTCGGCCAGTTCCAGCTGCTCCAGGGCCGCCATCCCGCGGCGTTTGCGTTCGGCGCCGCCGATGCCGGCGATCTGCAGCGGCAGTGTCACGTTGTCGAGCACGCTGGTGTTGGGGGTGAGGAAGAACTGCTGGAACACAAAACCGAAGGTCTCGTTGCGGGTCTGGTTGACGACCTTGCCGCTCAGCGCGCTGGCATCGCGGCCGCTGAGCTCGACAGCACCGGAGCTGGGGTTGTCGAGCAGCGCCAGCAGGTGCATCAGGGTGGACTTGCCCGACCCGCTCTTGCCGACGATGGCGATGGACTCGCCCTGGTGGATGTCGAGCGAGACCCCCTTGAGGGCGTCGAACCGGGTGGCGCCGCGGCCATACGACTTGTGTATGTCGCGGGCGGCGAGAATGGGCACGGTCATGGCTGGGCTCTCCTGTGGATGCGGCGGGTGCCGCTGTGTTGTGCGGGCTGCGCGTCGGCGGGCAGCGGGGGTTGGCGTGCCGTTCAACCGGCCACTTCGCGACCGGCCCAACGACACGACTCCAGTCTCCCGGACGTGTCCAGGCCCCGGCGTCCTCCGGCCGTAGGAACCTGCCGGTACCGCCGCTGACACGGTTTCTGCCGGTGCCGGCCCCGGCGTACCACCAACGCAGTACGCCGGGCGCCCGCGCCCGCGGGCTGCCTCCGCCCGGATCGATTGACAGAATGGGTCTGACCCGATCCGCGGGCGGGAGGAACAGTATGCCGAGCCAGCGCACGCGTGCATCCGAGACCGGCCCCGGCCTGCCACTCCCCCGCCGCGGCAGTACCGATCCGGCCCCTGGCACCTTTTCGCCGTTGTCGCGGCTGCCGTTCTGGCTGCGCGACCTGCTCGCGGTTCTGCTCGTACTCGGCCCCGGTTTCGCGGGCACCGACTTCAGCGGCACCGTGTTCTCGAGCCCCGCCGCCGCTGTGCTGGTGGCTGCCTCGGCCGGGTCGATGTTGTTGCGCCGGCGGGCGCCGCTGGTCGGCGCATCCGTGGCCGTGGTGGCCTGCGTGCTCGGCCTGGCGGTGGACGGGCCGATCGTGTCGTATCTGCTGGCCGTTCTGGTCGGGGTGTTCTCCGTGGCCGCGCGGATGCCCCGGCGCACCTCGCTGCTCTTCTCCGGCTGCACCGTGGTGCTCCTGGCCGGCGCCACCCTCGCCTTCCTCGACTCGTCCTGGCACGACGCCCGCGCGATGCTGCAGCTGGCGGCGTTCGTGGGCTTCGCCACCGCCGCCGGCGATGCAAACCGGTCGCACGCCGCCTACATCCGGGGCATCACCGAGCGGGCCCGCCGTGCCGAGGAGACCAAGGAGTCCGAGGCCCTGCGCCGGGTGGCGGAGGAGCGCCTGCGCATCGCCCGCGACCTGCACGACCTGCTCGCGCACCAGATCGCGGTGATCAACCTGCACTCCAGCGTCGCCTCCCAGGCGCTGCCCGACCGGCCGGACGACGCCGAGACGTCGCTGGCCACCATCCGTGCGGCCGCCCGCACCGTACTCGGCGAGATCGGCAGCTTGCTCAACGTGCTGCGCGCCACGGATGCCGGCGGAACCGGCCTGGCGTCGGCTCCCGTCGCCGGGCTCGCCGACCTGGAACCGCTGTTGATCGACTTCGAACGCAGCGGGCTGCGCGTGGAGCACCGGCTGGCCGGCACCCCGAGACCGCTCCCCGGCGCCGTCGACATGGTGGCGTTCCGGGTGGTGCAGGAGGCGCTGACGAATGCGCACAAACACGGCGCCGACCACACCGCGTTGCTGCACCTGGACTACCGGCCGGCGGGCCTGGAGATCACGGTGACCAATACCGTGGCCGCGCAGCCCCGCGTCGGATCGTCGGCGGCGGACACCGCGGGCGGCGCCGGGCACGGTCTGCTCGGCGCCAGGGAACGAGTGGGGTCGGTGGCCGGCCGGCTCACCGCCACCAGGGGCCCCGGCCCGGTCTTCAGGTTCACCGCCTGGCTGCCCACCGATCCCGCCGACACCATGACACCGGCCGGTGCCGACGCACCTGTTCCGAGAGAACCCGCAGACCCCCGACCGAATGGTGCCTCATGATCTCCGTGGTTCTCGCCGACGACCAGTCCCTGATCCGCACAGCCGTGGCCGAGCTCGTGTCGCACGAGCCCGGCTTCAGCGTGGCCGGGCAGGCCGGCAACGGGCGCGAAGCCGTGGATCTGGTGCGGGCGCTGCGCCCGGACATCGTGCTGATGGACATCCGGATGCCCGTGATGGACGGCATCCAGGCGACCGCGGCGATCTGCGCCGACCCGGAGCTGGCCGGCACCCGCATCATCGTGCTCACCACCTTCGAGGAAGACGAGTACGTGCTGCAGGCCCTGCGCGCGGGCGCCAGCGGATTCGTCGGCAAGGGAACCGAGGCGCCCGACCTGATGAACGCCATCCGCACGGTGCACGGCGGCGAAGCCCTGCTCTCGCCGCGCGCCACGAAGGCCCTGATCGACAGGTACACGGCGCCCGTCGAGCCGGCCGCGCTCTCGGTTCCGCCGGCACTGGCACTGCTCACCGAGCGGGAGCGGGAGATCCTGCTGCTCGTGGGCCGCGGCCACGCCAACAGCGCGATCGCCGAGGAGCTGGTGATCTCCCCGCACACCGCCAAGACCCACGTGAACCGCATGATGACCAAGCTCGGCGCGCACGACCGTGCCCAGCTGGTGATCGTCGCCTACGAGTCGGGCCTGCTCGTGCCCGGCGGGACGGCGTAGCCACCCGCGGGCAACTCGCCGTCAGCGGTAGTGCTGTTCGCCGCGGGCGGCCTTCTCCACCACGTCCCGGATGCGTGCGGCCCGCACCGCGGGGGTTTTGATGTTGGCCAGCCGGAAGTAGATCCGGAACCGGTCCACCTTCGTCAGCGAGGCCAGGTACGCGGCCGCCGCCGGGTCGGCATCCAGGGCCGCCTGCAGGTCCGGCGGGGCGACGGCATCCCGTTGCCGGTAGGCGGCGTCCCACCGGCCATCCGCCTGGGCCCGCTCGATCTCCGCGATCCCGGCCGGCCGCATCCGCCCCTCGTCGATGAGCCGCGCCACGTGCTCCCGGTTGATCTGCGACCACGGGCTGTTCTTGCGCCGCGGTGAGAAGCCGGTGAGAGTGTAGTCGTCATCGAGCCGGTTGGTCTGACCGTCGATCCAGCCGTAGCAGAGCGCCACGTCCAGGGCCTCCGACCAGGTCATTCCCGAAGCTTTCGAGTTCTTCTTACGCAGCTTCAGGCGCACGCCGCCGTCATCGGGCTCGCCGGCCAGGTAGGCCTCCCATTCCTGAACGGTGACGTCGAGGATGACTCGGTCCTGCATTCCCACCATGCGCTTATTTTACGGATGCTCGCGCAGTGCATTTCTCCTGACTTCGCGGCGCCCGCGGCGTAGCATCGGCCGTGGCGGGCGCCGCTGACGGCATCGGGATGGGCCCGGGCCCGGTCTCCCGCGAAGGAATGGTGTGACGATGACGAACACGACCATGCAGATGATGGAAATGCACATGAAGGACATGCCCATGCAGGGGATGGACATGATGCTGATGCAGGAATGCATCGAGGCGTGCTCAGCCTGCGAGCAGGCCTGCACGATGTGCGCGGACTCGATGATGGGTGAGGGTATGGCGACGGGGCGAAGCCTGTGCGCCACCATGGCCGACCTGGCCGGCACCATGATGCGTGCGATGCTGCGCCCGAACGGGATGCACATGGAGGGCATGATATCCATGCACACGGCCACCATGACGATGGCGACCGCCTGCGCCGAGGAGTGTATGAAGCACGCCGGCATGAGCGAGGACGCCCGGATGTGCGCCGAGGCGTGCCGTCAGTGCGCGATGGCCTGCCAGAAGATGATGGACGCCATGACCGGGATGATGCCCACGAGCTGACCCGTGGCCGAACCGACCGCTGCGAGTGGGCCGCTTGGAGGGCTGAGTGCGGGAGGGCTGACTAGAGCCGCACGACGCTGATACGGCTGCGGCCGCTCGCGAGCACGTTGTAGACGGAGTGCAACGCCACCGGCGCTCCGGCGCTGAGGTGCGCCGTCAGGTCGGCGTGGTTCCAGACCCACACCGTGGCGGTGTCGCTGTCGGCGGCGGTGTCGTCGGGGCCGAACAGGGCGATCCCGATCCACCCGTCGGACGTCGCGCGCAGCACGATGCCGTCGGCCCACTTGCTCGGGGTGGCCTCGGCGACCCGCACGTGAATGGGTTGGGTCGCGTGGCCGGCTCCGTGGTTGACGCAGCCATCGCTACCCGTGCTGTTGCACTGCAGGATGTGCAGCGGTTGCGTGATCATTGAGCCTCCTTCACGATCGGCGTTCGTTGCCTCGAGTGTAGGTTCGCGATTTTCGGCTGTCACGCCGGTGCCGTCACAGAACGACACAGACTACGAGCGGTCAGCACCCGACGGAGAACCCGGAACCAGTCGCGGTACCAACCCCACCAGGATCACCATGCCGACCAGCTCGACCAGCGTCTGCGTCACCACGGCCAGCGGCGCCAAGGCCAGGGAGGCCGGCAGGGCGAGGGCCAACGGCAGCACCACCAGCGAGTTGCGGGTGGCGCCGCTGAAGATCAGGGCGCGGGAGGCCGGCACGTCGAGGCCGCCGAGCCGGGCGGCGACCAGACCGACCCCGACCAGGATGACCAGGAAGGCGACGTAGAGCGGGACGAGGGTGAGCAACGCCGCGGCCTGGGCCCCCACTGCTGCCAGCTGCGACCCGACGACCACCGCGAGGGTGGCCATCATCAGCGGCACCATGAGCGCCTGCAGGAGGATCACGATGGCGCGGGCCGCCCCGGCCACCCGTCGCCTGCGGGCACCGAACTGCACCGCCGCCGCGGCGGCGAGGGGCAGCACGATCAGGGCCAGGAACGCCTCGACGAACGGGCCCACCTCGATCTGCGCCACCGCGGCAGGCCCGGCGAACAGCGTCAGGTAGACCGGCAACAGCACGATCTGCAGCAGCATCAGCAACGGCGTGGCGGCCAACAGCTTGTCGCGGGCCCCACCGGCCAGCCCGGTGAACACGATCACATAGTCCACGCACGGGGTGAGCAGCACCAGCAGCACCCCCAGGAGCAGGGCCCGGTCGGCGGCGACGAACCGGCTGAGGCCGAAGACCACCACGGGTACGATCACGAAGTTGACCGTGAGGACGGCACCCACAAAGCGGAGGTCCAGGAACGATCGCCCGACGCTCACGAGCGGCACACCCAGGAAGGTGGCGAACAGCAGCAGCCCGAGCAGCGGGGTGATGGCGACCGAGAGCATGGGGGCCGTGACGGGGGCCAGCCGGCCGACCAGGGCGCCGAGCGCCATCGCGGCCAGGTACAGCGCCACCTGGCGGTGTTCCAGCCGCTGCACGATCCCCGCCATGCTCCCACCCTAGAGGCGGGCGAGAGGTCGGGCGGATACGGCGACGCCGGGTCACCGGCCCGCCCAGGTGCCATCGTCGCTGCCTATAGTGGTGGGATGACTACCGACAACACGAAGAACCCGAAGATCCCCGACGGCTCCACCGAGGTCAGCAGCGAAGAGACCGAACGCACCGAGAAGCTCGCGGACGGATCGCAGAGCGACGACAGTTCCCCGACCGAGGACGACACAGCGTCCGGCGGTCCGGCAGACTGACCTGCCGCGCCGTTCCCGGCGCCCCACAGCCGCACCCAGCGCGACCCACGCCATACGTTCCGCCAACAGAATCGGTAACACTCGCATCATGATCGACGGCTCCCCCGACTTCCGCGACAGCGGCCTGCAGTTCCCCGATTCCTTCGTCTTCGGTTCCGCGACGGCCTCGTATCAGATCGAGGGTGCCGTCGACGAAGACGGCCGCGGCCCCTCGATCTGGGACACCTTCTCGCACACTCCGGGCGCGGTGCAGAACGGCGACACCGGCGATGTGGCCGACGATCATTACCACCGGCTCGAAGCCGACCTGGACTTGATCATGAGCCTGGGCCTGGACGCGTACAGGTTCTCGATCGCCTGGCCGCGCATCCAGCCGACCGGTCGCGGACCCGTGAACGCGGCCGGCCTTCACTTCTACGAACGACTCGTCGACGGACTGATCAAGCGCGGCGTGACCCCGGTGGCCACCCTGTACCACTGGGACCTGCCGCAGGCTCTGGAAGACGAGGGCGGCTGGACCAACCGCGACACCGCATACGCGTTCGCGGACTACGCGCGGCTCGTCGGCGCGGCACTCGGCGACCGGGTGCCGGTGTGGACCACCCTCAACGAACCGTGGTGCTCCGCCTTCCTCGGCCACGGCTCCGGCGAGCACGCACCTGGCCGGCAGGACAACGCCGCCGCCCTGACCGCCGCGCACCACCTCAACCTGGCCCACGGGCTCGGTGTGAGCGCGCTGCGGGAGGTCGTGCCCGCGACCGCGCAGATCTCGGTCACCCACAATCTGCACGTGATCCGCGGGGACGCCGACTCGGTGCGGCGCATCGAGGCCGTGGGCAACCGGATCTTCACTGGTCCGATGCTGCACGGCGCCTATCCCGCCGACCTGATCGAGGACACCGCCGCCATCACCGACTGGGCGTTCGTGCGGCCCGGAGACGAGGAGCTCATCCACCAGCCGATCGACGTGCTGGGCATCAACTACTACAACACCACCCTGGTGGGGCCGGCCGCGGGAGCGGCCCACGCGGCAGACTCGGCGGCGGGAGCCGCCTCGCGCGCTTCGGCCTTCCCCGGCACCGACGACATTCCCCGGCTCGACCAGCCCGGCCCGTTCACCGAAATGGACTGGAACATCGAACCCAGCGGGCTTCTGCAACTCCTCGAGGCGATGCGGGACGAGTTCCCCGGCCTGCCGCTGATGGTCACCGAGAACGGGGCGGCGTTCGAGGATGTCGTCACGATCGACGACCAGGGCGTGGCAGCGGTGCACGACGACAACCGGGTGGACTACCTGCGTCGGCACTTCACGGCGGCGCATCGTGCCATCCAGAACGGCGTCGACCTGCGCGGCTACTTCGTCTGGTCGCTGATGGATAACTTCGAGTGGGCCTACGGGTTCTCGAAGCGATTCGGTATCGTTCGGGTGGACTACGAGACCCAGGAGCGCACCCTCAAGGACAGCGCCCTCTGGTACCGCACGCTGATCGAAACCCGCCGGCTCCCCTAGCCGTTCGGGGCCGAGCGGTCCTCGTCCTTCGGATTCCGGCGCAGGTGCACGTCGGTGATGGTGACGTTCACCGCGACGATGTTCAGCTCGGTGTGGTGCAGCAGGGACGTCGTGATGGCCTCCCGCAGCTGCTGCGCGGTCTGCGGCATCCGCTCGCCCCAGAACATGCTCGCCTCGACGTTCACCGTGACCGGGCTGCCGGGGGTCGCCACGTCGCCCTCCAGGCGGCAGTGGCCGATGAAGGTGCCGGCGACGGCGTCGCCGGCCGAACGGATCAGGCCCCTGACGGCGCCTTCGGTCAGGCTCAGGTCGGCCTTGGGCGAGGGGTGCGAGACCGGGATCGAGCGTCCCGCCCTGGCCTCCCGGTGGATGTTGCTGAGGATGCCGGTGACCCAGCTGTCGTCGCGTTCGGGCTCGGACGCGACGTCGTCGTCGAGGATGTTCTTGGCCATCGCCCGGAATCGGGTGAGCGCGTCGAAGGCGATCCGATTTTCCGGCGCCCGGTTCAGGAAAGCGTCCGTCGGCGACTCGCCGCGGTCCATGATTTCGCTGAGCTGCTCGAGGAGGTCGTTGTCGGCGTCGTCGTCGTGACGTGATGTCATCGCCATTCCTCCATCTCCTGCATCAGCTTCTGCCTGGCCCTGGCCAAGAGACCGCGAACCGTCGACGGAGGCAAATCAAGTTCCTCGGCGATCTCGGCGTAACTGTGCCCGCCAATCTCCCGCAGCGTCCAACACTGCCGCTGCGCTTCGCTCAGAGTACCGAGTGCACGCGTGAGCCGCTCGCGCTGCGATGCCGCTTCGGCCCTCTGGTGGGGAGATTCCGACTCCGGTGCCGGCGCATCCCATTCACCCAGGGGCTGGTCCTGCTTACGCGCACGAATGCGGTCGATCGCCTTGCGGCTGGTGATTCTCATGAGCCAGGCCTTCGTGGCGGCGGGGTCCTGCAACTCGGGCAGACGTTCCCAGGCGGTGATGAAGGTCTCCTGAACCACATCGTCGGAATCGCTGTTGGAGCCCAGAATGCGAGTGGCATAGGCGCGCATCAGCGGCCCGTGGCGGCGGACGAGCACCTCGAAGGCGCGCAGGTCACCATCCGCGGCACGGGCGGCGAGTATCGAGTCTGCGGCGTCGCCGAGGGGCGCACGCTCCATCGACCCCGTACCTGCCACCGGAGACCTCTCTCTACTCACGACCGATCTCGCCGACGGATTTCGTGACGAACCGGCCGTGAGATGCGTCTGAACAGTATCAATGAGAATCGGCAAGAGAAAAATCGCCCACCGCACTCTTCGTGCAGCATAGTGACTATCTCACCATCCAGCTTTATTGTCACAGCAGTTCCGCGCCAGCGCGGTCGACGAGCACAGGAGCCCGCCTCATGACCAGCCTCACCCCCGATATCGGTTCGGTCCGCACCGATCTGCCCGCCGGCACATCGCGCGGCAGCACCGTCATCAACGATGCCGTTGTCGCCAAGATCGCCGGCCTCGCCGTCCGCGAGGTCACCGGTGTGCACGCCCTCGGCGGCGGCGCCGCTCGCGCCCTCGGTGCCATCCGCGATGCGATCGGCAGCACCGACCGCAGCCAGGGCGTGAGCGTCAAGGTCAACGGGCCGCACGTCGCCGTCGACCTGAGCATCGTGGCGGAGTACCCGCTGCCGCTGCAGCAGGTCGCCGACGATGCCCGGACCGCGATCATCGACGCCATCGAGACTCTCGTGGGCCTGGAAGTCACCGAGGTCAACGTCACCATCAACGACGTGCACCTGCCTGACGAAGCCGACGAGACCGACGAGGGTTCGCAGCCATGAGCGGTTCGAGCGTGACCGTCACCCCGCACGGCGCAAACCGCATTACCGCGCGCGCGATGACCAGACTGGTCTCGGCCGTGGCCGCCGACGCCCTCGCCGTGCAGCCCAGCCAGGTCAAGGTCGACGTGGCCGACGCGGCCGGCCGTCTGGACCTCACCGTGCGCACCCCTCTCTGCCTGCTGCCGCTCGACCGAGGCGAGACGGATACGTCGGTCGACGATGCCCTCGACCGGACCGAACGCGCCCAGCACGACATCCGCGGCACCGTGGCCACCCTCACCGGGGCGGACATCGCCGGGGTGACCGTGCGCCTCACCGGCGCCGGCAGTCGACCGCCCAAACCGGTGGACTGACCTCCCTCCCTCCGCACGACACCACAAAGGAAAACCACGCCATGACCCGCACGATCCCCTCCTCGGCCCCCGGCACGCTCGCAGCGCGCCAGGCCGTTGCGGCACTGCAGCTGCGCCACCCGGCGGGCCGGGCCACCCGGTCCACGTACACTCAGCAGCCGCGCCGGGAGACCCCCTCGTCATGGTCGGTCGTTGCCATCGCTCTGGCTTCGGTCATCATCGCCGGATGCCTCTACTTCGGCGCCGAACTCGTCCTCGCGCTGCTCGACCGGCCCGCGCTGATCGCTGCCCCCGGCGATGTCCTGCGCTACCTGGGCCAGGTCAACCTGAGTACACCGGTCATGGTGATCCTGGTGGCGGGCGTTGGCACTGTGCTCGCGCTGGCGGCGCTGCTGCCCGAGCGTCAGGAACGACCCGAGGTTGAGGCCATCACCTACGACTCGTTGCGCCCGACGCTGCTGCCCACGGTCATGATCCGCCGCATGGACCTGTGACCGACCCAACAACCAATCCGACCATCCCGAACCACCCCCAAGAGAAAGAGAGAACACGATGAGTGCATCAGACAAGGCCGAGAACACCGCCCAGGACCTCAAGGGCAAGGCCAAGGAAACCCTCGGAAAGGTCACCAACGACGACTCCAAGGTCGCGGAGGGCCGGTCAGACCAGGCCGGCGCCAACCTCAAGCAGGCCGGCGAGAACGTCAAGGACGCGTTCAAGAAGTAGGCTCCTACCGGTCACCCGACCGGCGCCGCCGGAATCCCGGTTGTGCCGGTCGGACAGACCGCGTTCACGCGCATCTGGGCCGTCGCTTCCTCCGCCGTCCAGGGCAGCTCAAGCCCCGCATCCGATTGCCCCTCCGATACGGGCATCTCCGCTGCGATCGCCGCCAGGCGCTGCGCCAGGGCCAGGGCTAACTCCGCACCCGCGCTGGAATCGTTGACCATCACCACCACGGTCAGGCCGCTCTCCGGGTCGGAGAGCGTCGCCGACAGGAAACCGGGGATCGCGCCGCCGCCGCCGCGCATCGGGCCCAGCTGCTCCGCCCCCAGCCCGTATCGCCGCCACTGGGGGGCGCCCTCTTCCCGCACGCTCCGCCACTGCTGTTCCGCTGCGTCTGGGGAGAGCAATCCTCCGGTGGCCAGCGCCTGCGACCAGGTCTTGAGATCAGCCAGGGTGGACACGGCCCCGCCGGCCACCCCGCTCATGGAGTTGGACAGCTGCGTGACATCGACCGGACGCGTGCAGTCCGGGGTGCCTTCGGTGTCGAGAGCGGCGGCCCATCCCCGCGGGTGGTCGCCGGGCAGGTCGAAGTCCTGCGGATCGGGATACGACGTGTCGCGCAGCCCCAACGGCTCGAACACGTACCGCCGGTAGAGTTCCGGCCAGCTGTCGCCCGTCGCCTCTTCCAGCGCCATCCCGAGAAGTTGCACGCCGGCGTCGGAAGGGTTCCACACCCGACCAGGCTGTCCGGTCCTGGTGGACCCGAGCCCGCCGGAGACGAGTTCGAGGGGCGGCCACTGTCGGGTGGGATTGTTGACGAACTGCGGCTCGAGGTTCGGCTGGCCGAGGCCGGCGGTGTGCTGGCACAGCTGACGCAGGGTGATGCCCTGCACCCCGGGCAGGCGGGTCAGGTATGACGACACGGGGTCGTCCAGGCCCACGCGCTTCTCATCCACGAGTCGGAGCAACACCGTGCAGGTCATCGCGCCCGTCAGGGTGCCGATGCGAAATCGCATGTCGGTGGTGAGCGCCCCGCCGCCGGCCGGACGGCCGGTGGTGGGGTCGATGCCGGAGCCCTCGGCACCCGGGCTCGCCAGCCACTGCCCCGCCCACGGCGCCCACACGCCAGCGATAGCGCCGGTCGCGCCGGCCAGGTCCATTCCCTCGGCCAGTGCGGCGTCGAGCGAAGCAACGGCCTCGGTGGCCAGTGCGCCCGACGCCGTATCCGGGCCGATGGGAAACAGTGCCGCCGCATCCACGCAACCCGGCAGGGGAAGCACCAGGGTCACCGTCAGGAGGGCCACCGCGGCCACCCCCGGCCGCCGGTGCCGCCGGCCCAGCGCGTTCAGCCGGCTCAGCCGGCTCACGGTGCCGGTTCGGCTCCGCGGAAGTCCTCCCCGCTGTCGTGCCTTCTGACCTGTCATGACGACCCGCTGCCCATCCCGTGCCCCCTGCATTCCACCCCCGCGGGGAATGCCGGAAGAGCCCATTGCCGGGAGTGTACCCAGGGCGCGCGCCCGTCGCGCCCGCGGCGCCTAGAAGCCCAGTCGGTGCAATACTGGGCGCATGATCCGCGTAGGGACGGGTCGCTCGCGCGGCTTCACGGCCCGACGACTCGGCACAGTGTTTCTCGTAATGGTCGGCGCCGCCGTGACGCTGACCGCCTGCGGAGTACCGCTGATCCCCACCCTTGACCCGACGGACACCCCCACCGCCCTCCCCTCCGCAGCCCCGGTGCCCACGCCCACGCCCACGCCGTCGAGCGTCCCCTCGCCCGAGCCGACCGGCGGTCCCGGTTCGCCGGGGTCGCCGGGTGAACCGGGTGCCGCATCCGCGTGCACCACCGACAGGCTGTCTTTCGCCCTGCAGGAACGCCCGGCCGACAGCGGCGCGGGCAGCTTCTTCTGGGACCTCTCCGTGACCAACTCCGGCGCCGTCGCCTGCACCGCCAATGGATATCCCCGCGTGCAGTTGGTGTCCGCAGACACCGGTCAGCCCATTGGTGCCGCTTCGGGCCTGGAACCGCGTGCGGCGCCATCCGCCGTGCTGCTGCAGCCGGGCGATTCGGCGTTCAGCCTGCTGCACCTTACCCGGGCCGGAGTGTACGGCTGCCCACTCATCCCGGTCACCGAGCTCGCCGTGACGCCGCCGAACACCGACCAGAGCAGCCGGGTCGCCACCCCCAACCCCATCGACGGCTGCGCAGACCCCGCCATCCAGCTCGCGCGAACCGGCGCCTTCGCAGCGAGTCCGGTGGTCTTCTAGCCCGCGCTCATTCCGTGACCCCACCGGCCAACCCCTCGACGTCGGCCGCGAAGAACGCCTCTTCACCCCCGCACAACGCATCGCCCTAGCCGCCCGAGACGGCGGCTGCCGATGGGGCGACTGCGACAAACCACCCACCCTCACCGAAGCCCACCACATCCAACACTGGGCCCGTGACCACGGCAGCACCGACCTCCGGCTCGGCATCCTGCTCTGCAACCCCCACCACCGACTACTACACACCCGAGGCTGGCAAATCCTCGAACACCAGGACCAATACTGGCTACGACCACCGGCAACCATCGACCCCGGCCAAACACTCATCGAAATGCCCAGCAAGAACCCAGCCACGCAGTGAGCACCCGTGGCCTTCATATGGTTGGGCCGAATCGATGGGTTGTCCGGGAGGGGGTCAGGCGCCCTCGACGGCGGGGGTGACGCGCAGGCCCTCCATGAAACGGAGCACGTTCTCGTCGACGATGATGTCGCTCGGGCGCAACGGCCGGGTGAGGTAGAGGCCGTTCAGGCTGGTCAGCCGGCTCAGCGCCACATAGGTCTGGCCGGGGCTGAACACCCTGGTGCCGAGGTCGACGATCGCCCGCTCGTAGGTGGCACCCTGCGACTTGTGGATCGTGACCGCCCAGGCCAGCCGCAGCGGGAACTGGGTGAACTCGGCCACGACGTCCTTGCTGAGCTTCTTCGTCGCCGCGTTGTAGGTGTACTTGAACTTCTCCCACACCGTGGGCTCCACCTCGTGGGTGGTGCCGTCGATGTCGACGTACACGGTGGAGTCGACCCGTGTCACGGTGCCGATGGTGCCGTTCACCCAGCGCGGACCCCCGTCGAGCGGGTTGTCGTTGCGGAGGAACATCACCTGGGCACCGACCTTGAGTTCGAGAACCTCGTCGGCCGGGTAGGTGCGTCCACCGAAGTCGCCGGTGACCTCGGCTTTGGCCGAGAGGGACTTGCCGGACAGCCGCTTGAGCGCGGCAGCGTTGATGCGATTGACCGCGTCATTGCGGGTGGCCAGCGTGATGACTCCCTCGCTCGGCGGGGTGCGGGCACCCGCACCGTTGAGTGCCCCACCGATCTCGGGCGTCACCTGGCCATAGCGCACCGCATTGAGCATCGTCTTGAAGCCGGCGTCGTGCTGGCGGTGGATCTCGGTGAGTTCGAAGATCTTCAGCTCGGCGCTCTGCCACACCTTCGCGTCGAAGAACCACATCGAGCGGTAGGTGTCGGCGAAGTAGGCACGTTCCTCGGGATCCCCCGGCACCGGAGCGAGCTGGTACGGGTCGCCGAAGAGCACGATCTGCACGCCGCCGAAGGTATCGTGCGGGCGTTGCCTGGCCTGACGGAGGCTGCGGTCGATGGCGTCCATCAGGTCGGCGTTGACCATGGAGACCTCGTCGATGACCACGGTGTCGATCGTGTTGAGCAGCTTGCGCAGTTGATCGTTCTGGTCGATCGCGTGATCGGCGATGACGCCGATCGGCAGCCGGAACAACGAGTGCAGGGTCTGACCGCCCACGTTCAGGGCGGCAACGCCGGTCGGCGCCGCGATGACGATCTGCTTACTGGTATTCCAGGAGAGGTGGTTGAGCAGCGTGGACTTACCGGTTCCGGCCCGACCGGTGACGAAGACGTTCTGCTTGGTGCCCTCGATGGCGGCGAACACCTCGGCCTGCTCGCGCGAAAGCGGAATTTCGGGGGGAAGCGCGGTCACAGGGAACTTTCGGTGGGATGCGGGGCGATGCGGCGCGAAGGCACGAGGAGCATCGCGTTTCCCTTCCACTGTAACCGTCCGGCCGGGCCCACAACCCGCGCCCCGGCCTGCCGGTGGATAACTCACCGAGCTCGGCCCGGTGCACCGGTCAGCCCGGCCCGCATCAGGCGGCGCAGCCGCACCGAGCTTGGAGGTGGTCCCCGTAGGATGTGGAGGTGAGCTACGGGGTCGGTAACGGGGTGCGGCGGGCGCGCTATCTGCGTGCCACGCTTGCGGTCTGCGTTATCTGCGCCCTGCTCGGCGCCGCCCTGGTCGCCACCATCGGCGCTCTCAACCGCGATCTGTACAGTGCCGGCGGGTTCGTGCGGCAGTACCTCGACGCGCTGGCCACGCACAACACCGACACCGCGCTGGCACTTCCCGGCGCCGAACCGACGGATGCCGACCTCGAAGCGGCCGGTCTCCCCCAAGACCTGCCGCGCACTCTGCTACGTCCGTCGGTGCTGGGCTCGATCACCGACATCGAATTCGTCAGCGACACGGCCAGCTCCGCGGACAGCGAGGTGGGCCAGAAGAGCCAGCACACCGTGGTGTTCGACTTCCGCCTGGACGGCACCGAGACCTCGATGGAGTTCACCGTGGAACGCCTCGGCACCGTTGCCGGCCTGTTCAGCACCTGGGGCTTCGCCGCGAGTCCCCTGGCGGTGCTGCAGGTGACGGTGCTGCACGAGGCCGACTTCTCGGTGAACGGACTCACCCTCGATACCCGGGCCCATGCGGCGGCCGACGCACCGATCACGTTCTCGAACCGGGGTGCGTACCTGGCCTTCGCTCCGGCGGTCTACGACATCTCCCACGATTCGACGTTACTGACCGCGCCCGTGCAGAGTGTGCCCGTCGTGGCCTCCGGTGCCGCCGACGTCACGGTGGACGCGGTGCCCAACACGACCTTCACCGGCCAGGTGCAGACCAAGCTCAATGAGTTCCTCGACGAGTGCGCCACCCAGCAGGTGCTGCAACCGTCGAACTGCCCCTTCGGCATCGAGATCGACAACAGGGTCAAGTCCGCCCCGGCATGGTCGATCGCGCAGTACCCGGAGGTCGTACTCACCGCCGGCGAGACGGCCTTCGACATGCCCAGCACCGGCGGCCAGGCTCACATCGTGGTCGACGTGCAGTCCCTGTACGACGGCGATCTGAGCACCCGCGATGAGGATGTCCCGTTCTCGGTGGCCCTCTCCGTCACGATCCAGCCCGACGGCGCCCTGGCCATCCAGCTGCGCTAGCGGCGGGTGCCGGCTCCGGGCCCGGTCCGGCGCTATCTGTCGTGCGCTGCCAGGCGTGCGAGGCGGTCGTTGTAGTCGTTGAGCTCGGCCTCGCCGGTGCGGTCGGCGTTGCGGTCCCGGCGCTTGGTTTCCTTGTCGTCGCTGCGGCCCCACTGGATGGCCACGATGATGGCCAATGCGATGGTGGGGATCTCGCCGACGCTCCAGGCGATCCCCCCGCCGGCCTGCTGGTCGGCCAGGGCGTTCAGCCCCCAGTCGCGGCCCATGGCGCCGTACCAGTCCGCGAGGAGCAGACCGGTGCCGGTCATCAGGGCCAGGCCGAAGAAGGCGTGGAACGCCATGGTGCCCAGCAGCAGCAGCAGCCTGAACGTGTACGGCAGGCGGAACGGCACCGGGTCGATGCCGATCAGTGACTGCACGAAAAGGTACCCGGTGATCAGGAAGTGCACGATCATCCACTGGTGGCCGATGTGGTCCGTCGTCGCCCAGCTGAACAGCGACGTGTAGTAGAACACCCACAGCGACCCGGCGAAAAGCACCGCGGCCACGATCGGGTTCGAGATGATGCCGGCGAAGCGCGAGTGCACGGCCAGCAGGATCCACTCACGGGGGCCCCGGCTGCCGTCGCGGCGCATCCGGATGGCGCGGGCCGCCAGGGTGACCGGAGCCCCGGGAACCAGCAGCACCGGCACCAGCATCGTCAGGGCCATGTGCGCGAGCATGTGGGTGGAGAAGAGGTACTTCTCGTACACGTTCACGCCGCCGTTGGTGATGTAGAACAGGGTGACCATGCCCAGCGTCCAGAAAATGGTGCGGTGCAGCGGCCAGCTGTCGCCGCGGCGGCGCAGCCGCCGCACCCCGGCGAGGTAGAAGAAGATGCCGAACGCGCAGAACAGCACCCAGGCGAGATCGAAGTTCCACTCGGTGAAGTACCTGGCGAAGGTGAGCTCGGGCGGCAGGGGCTCGCCGGTGAGGATCTGCGCCGGGGTGGCGGTGGGGATCGCCGTGGTGACCACCTGGGCGACCGGGGTGGCCGTTCGGGCGAGGGCAGCGGCCACGCCGCTGGCCAGGCCCATGAACGCGATCTCGCCCACCACGAGCCACCAGAAGAAGGTGTCGGTGCGGCCGGCGCCGGTGCGCATCCGGCCGATCAGGTACCGGCGCTGCAGCACGCCGAAGCCGCCGAGCACGAGCAGCAGCGCCACCTTGGCGAGCACCAGGATGCCGTAGCCGGTGAGCAGCCGGTCCCAGCTGCCCACGCGCAGCTCGGCGCTGACGTAGCCGGAGGCGGCGACGACCACGAAGCTGACCAGCGCGAGGGTGGAATACCGGCCGACGACCTCACGCAGGCGCGCGGACGACAGCTGCTTGTGCAGCAGGATGATGGTGAGAATTCCGCCCAACCATACGGCTGCGAAGACCAGGTGCAGGCCCAGCGCCGTGATGGCCGCGTCATGGCCCTCGGCGCCGGCGGAGTGGCCCTGCTGGGCCATCGGCAGCAGCGCGAGCAGGGCGAGCACGGTGACGAAGACCAGCGCGGTCTGGTTGCGCACGGCGAAGCAGAGCACGGTGACGGCGGCGGCGATCAGGGTGGTGGACAGCCAAGCCTGGCCGAGCTCGATCTGGCTGAAGAACTGACCGACGGTGGCGCTGAAAGTGTCGTTGAAGCTGATCGTCGCGTTGGTCACCTGGAGGAAGGTGAGGAAGCCGGTGATCGCCGACGCGATGGTGAGGAAGGCGGCGGAGCCGGCGGCCAGGTCGATGGCGGTGCCGTACTCACGTTCCTTCGGGCTCAGGGCGAAACAGGTCAGGACCAGGGCACCGATGGTGCCGGCCGCGCCGAGGTTGACGAGCAGCTTGGCCACCGGAAGGCCCCATCGCACCACAGCGCCGGGATCGGCGAGCAGCTGGGCCTCGGCACCGCCGCCGTAGACCAGGCCCGCCACCGTCGCCACAATCGCGGCCAACAGCAGGGCTGCCGGCCCGATGATTCGCACATAACGGGACACCACTCCAGCTTAACCGGCGGGGGAAGCCGAACCCGCCGTGGCCGGCCACCGCGCAGCCGGGCGCCTTCGGGCGACGCCGGTTAACCAGCGGTGGGCGCCGACCGAAGTCGACGCCCACCGGCACTACAAAAGCTGAAACCTACTTGGCGGCAGCCTTGAGCTTGCTACCAGCGGTCAGCTTGACGCGGTGGCCGGCAGCAATGGCGATTTCTTCGCCGGTCTGCGGGTTGCGGCCGGTGCGAGCGGCGGTTGCGGTGCGCTCGACGCCGAGCCATCCCGGGATGGTGACCTTGCCGTCGTTCGCAACGGTGTCGGCGAGGGTTGCAAAGAAAGCGTTCAGAACGCCGTCGACAGCAGCCTGGCTCTGGCCAGAATCTGCGGCAACCTTGGCAACGAGCTCGGTCTTGTTCAGCGACTTGTCAGCCATTGAGTGTCCTCCTCGGACCTTCGTCTGTAAAAAAACAGGTATTCACGTGAAGCGGGCGACGTTGAGACAACGCCTCCGTTGGTCGGTTCGACCGCGTTGAATCTAGCATTGATCCGCGAGATTCCGCGGATTTACGGCGTTTCGGGACGCTTTGCCCGGCGGATTGGGGTGTGTTTGTGCTGTGCGCGAACTGTGCGCCCCCGTACGGGGACGACGGTGCCGTTCGGGCGCAGACGCAGAACAGGGGATGACCGACCGAAGTCGGGCATCCCCTGTTGATACTGCGCTGTTCGCGGTTACGCGATCAGTAGCTGGTTACCAGCTGGACTTGGTGATGCCGGGCAGCTCGCCGCGGTGCGCCATGTCGCGGAAACGTACGCGCGAGATGCCGAACTTGGAGAGGTGGCCACGGGGACGACCGTCAACCGCGTCGCGGTTGCGCAGGCGAACCGGCGAGGCGTTGCGGGGCAGCTTCTGGAGGCCCTTGCGAGCCTCTTCACGGGACTCGTCGGTGCCGGCCGGGTCGACAAGAGCCTTCTTCAGCTCGAGGCGCTTCGCGGCGTAACGCTCAACGATGACCTTGCGCTGGTTGTTCTTGGCAATCATGCTCTTCTTCGCCATTTTTAGCGCTCCTCACGGAAGTCAACGTGCTTGCGCACTACGGGGTCGTACTTCTTGAGTACGAGACGGTCGGGGTTGTTGCGACGGTTCTTCTTGGTCACGTAGGTGTAACCGGTTCCTGCCGTCGAACGCAGCTTGATGATCGGACGTACGTCCTGAGCCTTAGCCATTAGATTTTCTCCCCACGTGCGAGCAGGTCCTTGACGACCGACTCAATGCCGCGAGCATCAATAACCTTGATGCCCTTTGCCGAGAGGGTCAACGTGACGTTGCGGCGAAGCGACGGCACGAAGTACTTCTTGGTCTGCACGTTCGGGTCGAAACGACGCTTGGTGCGCCGGTGCGAGTGCGAAATGTTGTGTCCAAAGCCGGGAACGGCTCCGGTCACCTGGCAGGTTGCTGCCATGGTTTTCCTCCAATACCGAAGGGCGAATGCCCTTCCCAAGATCTCTTGTCGGCCGGTTCGCGTTGGATTCCACCCTGAAGCGGCCTGCCGAAAGGTGAGTTTCAGCGGCTGATTCGGTGGGAGGAAAAGTCACGAACAAGCAATGCACGCACAGATATGCGCAGCAGCTACCCAGCCTACGGGGTGGGGCGGTCTGATGCAAGCGCGGTGCACGCCGCGCACAGGCCGAAGATGTCGATGACGTGGGCGGCTTCGGTGAAACCGTGCTTGGCCGCCTCCTCGGTGGCCCAGTTCTCGATGGCGTCCACCTCGATCTCCACGGTGAGTCCGCAGTTGCGGCAGATCAGGTGGTGGTGGTGATCCGTGGTGCTGCACGCCCGGTACAGGCTCTCGCCGTCGGGCGACTGCAGCGAATCGGCGTCGCCCTCCAGTGCCAGGTCGGCGAGCGCACGGTAGACCGTGGCCAGGCCGATCGGGGAACCGCTGGTGTGCAGGGCCGAGTGCAGGCCCTGGGCGCTGACGAACCCCTCGACGCGGCCGAGCTCGGTGCGCACGGCCTCTCGCTGCCAGGTGTTTCGCTTCATGATTTCAACCGTAGCCCGGCGCGGACGGGAGTGGGAACGCCTCCGGCGCGCGCACGCAGTGAGCGTGCCCCCAGTGCGAGGAGGAAGCAGGCGGCGGCGGTGAGCGCGATGGCTGGCCCCGCCGCCACATCGAGAATGCGGGACAGCAACACGCCGACGACCCCGGATCCGGCGCCGATGAGAGGCGCGAGCAGGACGATGCCCGGCGCGGTCCGCATCACCAGTCGGGCGGCCGCGGCGGGAGCGGCGATCAGGGCGATGGCGAGGATGGCGCCCACCGCGGGCATCGCCGTCACGACAGTGGCGGCGATGAGCACCAGCGTGAGAAGTTCAATCGGCCACTCCCGGTACCCGGCCGCCCGGAAGCCGGTGCGGTCGAAGGTGGAGAACAGGATCTCCTTGCCGAAGAGAATGGCCGCGAGCACCGCCGCGGTCAGAACCGAGACGGCAAGAATCACGTCGCCGTCGGTGACGGTGAGGATGGAGCCGACCAGGTAGGACTCCACGTGCACGGGCAACGACGGGTTGAGTGCCTGAAGCAGCACACCGAGCGCGAACCCTGCGGTCAGCATGATGCCCGACGCCACCTGGCTGCCCTGGCGGCGCACCCGGCCGAGGAGGGTCATCACCGCCACGATCACGGCGCTGGCGACGGCGGCGCCCAGCGGGATGCTCACTCCCAGCAACGCCGCCGCGACGGCGCCGGGAAACGTGGCGTGGGTGAGCGCCTGGGCGAAGAAGGTGCGCCGGCGCAGCAGCACCAGGGTGCCGACCAGGCCGCTCAGCGCGCCGATGACGGCTGCGGCCAGCAGGGCCTTCTCGAAGTAGCCCATCAGGCGGTCACCGGTTCCGGATCGACGGCCGGCTGGGCGGGGCGGCGCATCCGGTCAACCGCGAGGCGGCCGAGGAGCACCAGCAGGTAGCCGGCCACGAGTACCAGCACCACGGTGGCGCCGCTGGGAAGGTCGATGCCGGCCGAGACGGAGGCTTCGAAGCCGAGCGTCAAGCCCACCCAGGCGCACAGGGCGGCGAAGCCGGCCGCGAGCGGGAAGAGAGCCCAAAGCCGCACCGTGACCAGCCGGGCGACGGCGCCGGGCACGATGAGTACGGCCAGGACGAGCAGATTGCCGACGGCGCTCGATGCGGCGACCACCACGAGCGCGATGGCGACGTTCAGGATCAGGTCGAGCAGCAGCGGCCGGTAGCCGGCCGCGGCGAACGCGGTGCGGTCGAAAGCCCGGAACACCTGCTGCTTGAGGGTGAGGCCCACCAGGAGCAGGGCGATCGCGCAGATGACCAGCGTCTGGGTCACCTCGGCGGCCGTGACCGTGAGCAGCCTGCCGAAGAGCAGCTGTTCGAGCTGGCCGGCATAGTTGGTCTGCCGGGAGACGACCAGGATGCCGATGCTGAACATGGCCGTGAAGACGATCGCGATCGCCGCATCCCCCGACACGGCGCGCCGGGTGATCACGGTGAGCACGACCGCGGCCAGGATGGCGGCGATCATGGCGCCGACGAAGAGTCCCTCGCGGCCGCCCCAGACGAAGCCGATGGCGATGCCCGGGAAGACCGAGTGGGTGAGACCGTCACTGATGAATTCGAGGCTGCGCAGGTTGACGAGCACGCCGACGATGCCGGCGACCAGGCTGAGGGCGAGCAGCACCACCAGCGCCCGCGCCATGAACGGCAGGGTGAACGCGGTGAAGAGGGGTCCGAGCAGGTCGGCCATTCAGTGGCCTTCGTGGCCGGGAACGACGAGCGTGTGCTGGTCCATCTCGACGCCGACCTCGTGGAAAGTGCGCTGCACGTTGTCGAGGGTGAGCACACTCTCGCGTGGTCCGAAGGCGACCTGGTTGCCGTTGAGCAGCAGCACTCGCTCGCAGACCGCGCGGGCCAGTTCGAGGTCATGGGTGGACACGAGCACGGCGACGCCCTCGGCTTTGAGCCGTTCGACGGTGCCGACGAGGGCCTCCCGGTTGGACTGGTCGAGCCCGTTGAAGGGTTCGTCGAGCAGAAGCAGCCGGGGGCCGGCCGCCACGGCGCGGGCGAGCAGGCCGCGCTGCTGTTGGCCGCCGGAGAGTTCGCCGAACCGGGTTTTGGCGAGGTGGTTGAGGCCGACAGTCTCCAGCGCCGCGGCCACGGCCTTGCGGTCCTTCCTGCCGGGCAGGCGCAGCCAGCCGAGCTCGCGGTAGCGGCCCATCATGACCACCTGTTCGAGACTGACCGGGAACTCGGGGTCGAGCTCGTCGGTCTGCGGCACGTAGCCGACGGTGCCGGCCGGGGCAGTGGCGTGGCCGAGCACCTCGACGGTGCCCTCGGTGCGGTGGATCAGGCCCAGGATGCCCTTGAGCAGGGTGGACTTGCCCGAGCCGTTCGGCCCGATCAGCGCGACGGCCTCACCGGGATGCAGATCGAAGTCGATGCCGGTCAGAGCCGGGGTCTGGGCGTAGGCGAACGAGGCCCCGGAGACGCGGAGGGCGAGCGGTGCGGGCATCCGCTGCTGAGAAGGGTTCTCGTTCACTGTTCAACTATTGCAGGTCGGCGGGTACGGCGCTGGGCGTCACACCCCAGGACTCGAGGATGAGGCGCACATTGTGCAGCTGGCTGGCGATGTAGGTGGCGCCGGCGCTGTCGGCCGGGCCCAGCGAATCGCCGTAAAGGGCGTCGTCTCCGGAGTACACCGCGACGCCGGCCTCTGCGGCGATGGTGTCGGCCGCCTTCGGGTTGATTGACGCCTCCGAGAAGACGGCCTTGACACCGGTGGTCTTGACGGCGGCCACGAGGGCGTCGATCTCGGCGGCGCTCGGCTCGGCGTTGTCGTCGAAGCTGGGGATGACGCTGCCGACATAGGTGATGCCGTAGGCGGCGGTGAAGTAGCCGAAGGCGTCGTGGTTGCTCACCAGTAGGCGCTCGCTGGACGGGACGGCGTCGACGTTCTCGCGGATCCAGCCATCCAGCTCGGCGAGCTGGGCGGTGTAGACGGCCTCGTTGGCCTCAAAGTCGGCGGCGTGGCTGGTGCTGGCACCGGCCAGGCCATCGGCGATGGTGGCGACCATGGCCTCGGCATTTTTCACGTCGGTCCAGATGTGCGGGTTGCCGCCGGCGTGGTCGTGGTCGTGCTCGGCCTCATCTTCGTGGCCGGCCTCCTCCTCCTGCGCGGCCTCATCCTCGTGAGCGGCCTCCTCCTCGTGGCCGGCCTCGACACCCTGAATGGTGATGCCCTCATCGGAGTCGATGGTGACCCCGTCGAAGCCGGAAGCCTCGATGGCGTCGTCGAGCCACTCTTCGAGCCCGACGCCGTTGATCACGAGCACATCCGCCGCGCCCAGGGCGGTGAGGTCGGCGACCGACGGGTCGTAGCTGTGCGCGCTCTGGTTGGGCTGGATCAGCTGGGTGATCGTGACGCCGTCGGCGTCGCCGACGATGTTGCGGGTGAGGTCGGCGATCTGGGTGGTCGTGGCGACGACCTTGAGGTCACCGTCCGATCCCGCGGCGTTGGTGGCGGTCGTCGAGCATCCGGCCAGCACGAGGGCGGCGGAGGCGGCCAGGGCGGGGAGGAGGAGTCTGGGGGTCTTCACGATCGAAACGCTACGCCTATTGATAATGATTGTCAAAACCATTAGAGCCGATGGTGGCGGGTCAGAGGTGCCGCAGGTACCGCTCCGGGGCGTCGAGGAAGCCGGCCCAGTTGGTGACCAGGTCGAGATCGCGCCAGGCCATCTCGCGCAGCCCCCACTCGCCCACCTCGAGGATCCGGGCACCGGGCAGCGCGGCGAGCAACGGCGAGTGCGTCGACATGATCACCTGCGAACCGCCCGCGGCCAGCAGCTCCTTGAGGTGGCCGAGCAGCACCAGGCAGCCCGAGAACGAGAGCGCGGATTCCGGCTCGTCGAGCACCCACAGGCCCCGGCCGCGGAACTTGTCGATAGCCAGCTCGAGGAACGATTCCCCGTGCGAGATCTCGTGGAAGCGCGGCTCAGGCCCACTGCCCGGGTTCTCCTCCAGGTAGGTGAAGAAGCCGTGCATGGTCTCGGCGCGCAGAAAGTAGCCGCGGCGGGTGCTACCGCCGCTGCGCACCAGGCGCAGGTGGTCGTGGAGCGAGGATTCGCTGGGCCGGGTGGAGTTGCGTGCGCCGGTGGAGCCACCCTCCGGGGAGAGACCCCAGGCCAGGGCGATGGCCTCCACGAGCGTGGACTTGCCGGCGCCGTTCTCTCCGACGAAGACCGTGGCCGGCCCCAGGTCGATTCCGGTCTCGAGCAGCTGGGCCACCGGCGGCAGGGTGGCTGGCCAGGTGTTCCTGGTCAGCGGATGCTGCGGGTCTTCCTCGATCCGACGCAAAGGTGTGCTCTCGAAGGCCATGCCCCATCCTCCCCCGCCGTGCCGCGATTCGCGCATCCGGTTCGCCGCCGTGCGGCGGCCCCGACTTGCGGCAAACACCCCCGTCAGCGGTGTCGAAGGGGGATTCTGCGGCAACTCGGGCGCTGCGCCCGACGGTGACATCGGGCACACTCCCGTTTCAGAGCCCGCACAGGGGGATATTGCGGCAAGTCGCGGTGGCGACGCCCGCCGTCTACTCTGTTGCCATGAGAGCACGCCCCGCCAAGGGCACCGCCCCGCCCGCCGGGAGCCTGCCCGCACGCACTCGCCTCGGTCGGACCAGCCGGGCCGGCCGTGCTGACCGGTCGGTGCCGCCCGCCCCGGTGGCGATGCTGCGCCCGTGGCGGCTCGACGACGCGGCCAGCCTGCAGACCGCCTTCACAGTGAGCGGCGACCTGGCCGCCCAGGTCGGTGCGATCGAGCTGTCGACGGTCGCGCGCTGCGAGAGTTTCATCACCGAGAACCTCGCCCCCGCGACGGTCTCGCGGCAGAACTTCGCGATCAGCCTCGACGGCGTCGCGGTGGGCAACGTGGGTGTGGGCAGCATGGAACACCGGCACGGAACCGGCTGGGTCTACTACTGGGTTTCGGCCGAGGCCAGGGGCCAGGGCCTGGCGACGCTCGCCCTCGCCTCGATCGCCGACTGGGCCTTCACCGAGCAGGGCCTGCACAGGCTGGAGCTCGGCCACCGCACCAACAATCCGGCCTCCTGCCGGGTCGCCACCACGGCGGGTTTCGCGGCCGAAGGCATCGAGCGGCAGAAACTGAAGTACGGCACCGAGCGCTTCGATGTGGAGACCCACGCCCGGCTCCGCACCGATCCGCGTCCCCCGGTCCGCCTCCTGTCCACCGTCACCTTCTAGGCCGGGTCGATGGACGAGCCGTCGTCAACACCGCCGTCAGCACCGGCACCTGCCCGCGCGGCCGACCGGCTCCTGGCGGTGGCTGGGTTGGCGAACGCCCGCGACCTGGGCGGCATCCCGTACCGCACCGGCGGTACGACCGCGGCGGGCGTGTTCTTCAGGTCGGAGAACCTGGACCAGACCACCCGCGCCGGCTGGGATCAGCTCTACGCGGCGGGCATCCGTACCGTCGTCGATCTGCGCCAACCCGGCGAGCGCGCCCAAGACAGCCAACCGCGACCGGGCTGGCTCACCACGGTGCCCATCGACCTCGACGGGCTGGAGAACACCGCATTCTGGGCGGACTACTGGGACAACGGCCTGGTCGGCACCGCGCTGTACTACCTGCCGCACCTGGCCGCGATGCCGGAACGGTCGGGGGCCGCGCTGGCGGCGCTGGCCCGGGCGGCACCGGGCGGCGTGCTCTTCCACTGCGCGGCGGGCCGGGACCGCACCGGGCAGATCGCCCTCCTGCTGCTCACCATCGCCGGCGCCGAGCCCGAGGCCATCGTGGACGACTACCTGGAGACCGTGCGCCGCGGCGACCAACGGGCCGTCGCATCCGGCCGGGCACACGAGGAGGCCGAAAGCGAGGCGCTCTGCCGATCCTTCGGCACCACAACGGAGGGCGCCTTTCGCACGGCCCTGGCGGGCCTCGACCTGCCTGCAGTGCTCGCCGCGGCGGGCATCACCGACACCGAGCTGGCCACCCTGCGCAGCTGGCGACAGAGCCGCACGGTCTGAGCCGCGATGTCGCCGCGCCGCGCCGCCCCGCCTGAAGTGATCGAACGCCTGCGCGCGGCCGGCTGCGTCTTCGCCGAAGACGAGGCCCAGTTGCTGACGGCGGCCGCCGGAACACCGGCCGAACTGGAGCAACTGCTCGGCCTGCGCGAATCCGGTCTGCCGCTCGAACAGGTGCTCGGCTGGGTGGAGTTCTGCGGCCTGCGGATCATCGTCCGGCCGGGCGTATTCGTGCCGCGTCGACGCACCGGCCTGCTGGTGCGGCGGGCGGCCCGGCTCCTCCGGCCCGGCTCTGTGGCGGTCGACATGTGCTGCGGCACAGGAGCCGTGGGGGCCGCACTGCTCGCTGGCGAGCCGGGGCTGACGCTTTACGCCGTAGACATCGACCCGGCGGCGACGAACTGTGCCCGGGAGAACATCGAGCCGCTGGGCGGTATCGCCCTCACCGGCGACCTGTTTTCCCCACTGCCGCGCACCCTGCTCGGCCGGGTCGACGTCATTGTGGCCAACGCCCCCTACGTGCCCACGGATGCGATAACTCGGATGCCGCCCGAGGCTCGGCTGCACGAGGCCAGGGTCGCTCTCGATGGCGGCCACGACGGCCACGACGTTCAGCGCCGGCTCGTGGCGGCGGCCCCGGAGTGGCTGTCCCCCGGGGGCCGGCTGCTCGTGGAGACCAGCGCCGGGCAGGCGCCGGAGACCCTCGCGATCTTCGCCCGGCACGGCCTCACCCCGCACGTCACACGCTCCCGGGCGCTGGATGCCACCGTCGTGATCGGCATCCGTTCGGCGTGACCGGAGTCCGTCACCGGCCCCAGCGATCTCGCCAGGTGAACTACTCCAGGAGCAGCGCCGGCTCCTCGATGATGCTGGCCACGTCGGCCAGGAACCGGCTGGCCACGTCGCCGTCGACCACCCGGTGATCGAAGCTCGCGCCGATGGTGGTGACGAAGCGCGGGCGCACCTCGCCGTCGACGACCCAGGGCTTGAGCTTGATCGTGCCCAGCGCCACGATGCCGGCCTCGCCGGAGTTGAGGATCGGGGTGCCGGTGTCCATGCCGAAGACGCCGATGTTGGTGATCGTGATGGTGCCGTTGGCCATCTCGGCCGGGCTGGTCTTCCCGTCCCTGGCCGTGAGGGTGAGCTTCTCGAGGGCGCCGGCCAGCTCGAGCAGGCTCATGTCCTGGGCTTCCTTGATGTTGGGCACGATCAGCCCACGCGGGGTGGCCGCGGCGATGCCGAGGTTCACGTAGTGCTTGATCACGATCTCCTCGTCGGTGAAGACCGAGTTGACGGTGGGGTTGCGCCGCACGGCCCAGATCATGGCCTTGGCCATGATCAGCAGCGGCGACACCTTGACGCCGGCGAAATCGGTGGAGACCTTGAGCCGCTTGACGAACTCCATGGTGCGGGTGGCGTCCACGTCCACGAACAGGCTCACGTGCGGGGCGGTGAAGGCGCTGCGCACCATGGTCTGCGCGATCACCTTGCGCACGCCCTTCACGGGGATGTGCTCCTCGCGGTCGGTCGGCCACTCCGGCGTCTGGATGTTGCGGAACACGCTGGCCTGGGTGGCCTCGCGCAGCACGTCCTCGCGGGTGACGTCACCGAACCGGCCGGTGGGCTCCACCTGGCTGAGGTCGACGCCGAGGTCCTTGGCCAGCTTGCGGATCGGCGGCTTGGTGATCACCGGGCCGGCGGGGCGTGCCGGGGCGCCGGCCGGCTTGGCGGAAACGGCGGGCGCGGGCGCCGGTCGAGCCGGCGGCGTCGCACGAGCCGGTCCCGTCGCGGCGGTGGCCGAG
>NZ_PPXD01000005.1 GCF_002909375.1 Cryobacterium zongtaii | reverse complement strand
TGAGGATCCGGGACCAGCTGGTTGCCGTGCCCGCGATCCGGCGGGCGGTCTCGGGGTCGATGGGGCCGTAGCCGTCGAGGATGGCGGGTTCGTCGCTTCTCCCCAGCAGGGTCAGGGCCGGCACCGTGATGCTGACCGTGCCGCGGATGCCGTGGCCGCGGCCACCGGGTCCGACACCGTCCAGGAGCAGGTCGCGGTACGCGTCTGCGCGGCGCTGGTCCTTGCTGCGGCAGGGGACGGGGGAGTCGGAGCCGGGCCCCGGGGCGGCGTCAGCGTCGAGGTCGAGGTCTGTGGCGATGTGGCTGAGCCGGTCATAGATCGCTTGGGCGTCTTCGGCTTTGAGGTAGGCGTTCAACCAGGCCATCCCGTCGGCGTCCGGGCTGAACACCACCCGGCGCTTGACGAAGCCGGCGTCGGCACGGTCCGGCAACGGCACCGGATGCATCCGCTCCAGGATCCGGCCGGCGACCCGGACGAACTGGGTCGAGGTCAGTTTCTCTGCCGCGGGCAGGACTTTGGCTTCGAACGCACCCAGGATCTCTTCGGGGACGCCGTCGGTGAGGGTGAGCATCTTCACCGCGTGGCCCCAGGTGATAGTGCCGCGGCTCAGGGCCTGGTGGAAGCCGGGCAGTTGGCCGGTGAGGCGGGCGGCGTCGAAGATCATCATGCCCGCCGTGGTGGCCGTCAGCCGCAACGCCCCGGCCGCCTCGGCAGCCATACTGCGGCGGGCGAGCTCCTCGTCATCCCAAGCTGGACCGTGCGCGCCGGTATCGGGGTCGTTCCGGCCGGACTCGACAGGGTCCCCGCCCAGACCCGCGATGATGCGCCGTTCATGGCCGAGCCGGTCCAGCTCGGTCAGCAGCCGACTGCGCTCGGCGTAGCCGGCCGCGATGACTTTCTCGTTCTCGATCAGCGGGTCGATGACCGCGCTGATCGCCGCCGCGACGGGATCCACCGCGGGGTCAGCAGGGTCATCGGGGGTGTGATCGGGAGTGGCAGCTGAGGTGGCCATAGGGACAGTGAAGCACCCAGCACCAACACACCCCGGCCCAGAAACCAAGCTGTGCAGAGGTCGCAAAAAGTCCGCCCTGTGGAGGAGGGGCGAACGACCGAATAGCCCTACAAGTTACCGAGAACCGTGCTCATGACGCGCTCGGCGTCGCCGGGCTCGATCATGGCGGGGGAGGAGACGGCCACCCAGTACCCACCGGTGAAGACCTGAGCGGTCCCGGTACCGGCACTGAAGTAGCCCTCCACGTCGGGAGCGCTGCCGTAGGTCGGCACGACCTCGCCGCCGGCCAGGGCCGCATCCTTCAAGGTATTGGCGAGCGCCTCGTTCGGCATCGCAACTGATACCTCGATGACCTCGCCGCTGGAATTGTTGATCCAGCCGCAGGCGATGCCGTTATAGGTGGTCGCGGTCACGGCCGTGTCACTCGATGCTGAATAACCCGGGTCGACACTCACATTGGGGTTGATCTCGTAGACGTCGTCCGCCGTGAGGACCTGGTCGCAGCTCTTGTCCACGGCGGTGCCTTCGGCTGCCGGCGCAGGGGTGGCCGACGCCGTGGCCGTCGCCGTGGGTTCCGCCGTGGCGGTGGGCTCCGACGTGGCCGTGCTGGTCGGCTTTGCCGTGGCTGACGCGGTGGGCTCCGTGTCGCCCGCCGGTGCGCATCCGGCCAGGGCGATCAGAGCGAGCGAAGCGCCGGTGAGGGCGAGTGCGGCGCGCAGTCGGCGGCCGGTGGCGAAGGAGGACGAGCTGGAGTGGGTCACTCGTTGACCTTACCAACCGGGACGGCGGGTAAGCTTGTTCGCCGTGACCCCTGCCGAACTCTCCCAGTCCCTGCTCGACCTCGTCAACTCCCTGGTCGAGCGCCGACGAGGCGAAGGGGCGGAGATCGCAGATCTCGGTCTGGTCGCAGCCGACATGTCGCTGGAGCGCCCGCGCAACCGCGACCACGGTGACTGGGCCTCGAGCGTCTCGATGAAGATCGCCAAGCCACTGGGCACCAACCCGCGCGCCGTGGCCGCCGAACTCGCCGCAGGCCTCGAAGCCATGCCAGAGGTCGCCTCTGTGGAGATCGCCGGGCCCGGCTTCATCAACATCCGCCTCGAGGCATCCGCCGCCGGCGCCCTCGCGCAGACCATCGTCAACGCCGGCCCGGTCTACGGCACCGGCCACCTGTACGACGGCATCAAGATCAACCTCGAGTTCGTCTCGGCCAACCCCACCGGCCCCATCCACATGGGTGGCGTGCGCTGGGCAGCCGTCGGCGACAGCCTCGCCCGCGTGCTGATCGCCGAGGGCGCGGATGTGACGCGCGAGTATTACTTCAACGACCACGGCTCGCAGATCGACAGGTTCGCCCGCAGCGTGCTGGCCGCCTACCTGGGTGAGCCCACCCCCGAAGACGGCTACGGCGGAGCGTACATCGGTGACATCGCCGACAAGGTCGTCGAGATCTACGAGGGTGACATCGCCGTCCTGCCCCGCGATGAACAGCAGGAGATCTTCCGCTCCATCGGCGTGGACCTCATGTTCACCGAGATCAAGGAGAAGCTGCACGGCTTCGGGGTCGACTTCGACGTGTTCTTCCACGAAGACTCCCTGCACGAATCCGGCGCCGTCAACCGCGCCATCGAGCGCCTGCGCGAACTCGGCCACATCTTCGAGGAGGATGGCGCCATCTGGCTGCGCACCACCACCTTCGGCGACGACCGCGACCGTGTCATCATCCGCTCGAACGGCGAACCGGCGTACATCTCCGGCGACCTGGGCTACTACCTCGACAAGCGCGAGCGCGGCTTCGACCAGAACCTGATCATGCTCGGCGCCGACCACCACGGCTACATCGGCCGCATGATGGCCATGGTCGAGGCGTTCGGCGACGTGCCCGGCGTGAACCTGCAGATCCTCATCGGCCAGATGGTCAACCTGCTCAAGGGCGGCGAGCCCGTGCGGATGTCCAAGCGCAACGGCACCATCGTCACCCTCGACGACCTCGTCGACGCGGTGGGCGTGGACGCCGGCCGCTACTCGCTGGTGCGCTCCTCGAGCGACTCCCAGCTGGACATCGACCTGGACCTGCTCGGCAAGCGCACCAACGAGAACCCGGTCTTCTACGTGCAGTACGCGCACGCCCGCACCTGCTCCGTCGGCCGCAATGCCGCCGATTCCGGCGTGGACCGCAGTGCGTTCGCCCCCGAACTGCTCACCCACGACAGCGAGTCCGCGCTTCTCGGTGTGCTGCAGGAGTACCCGCGCGTGGTGGCCCAGGCCGCCGAACTGCGCGAGCCCCACCGCGTGGCCCGCTACATCGAAGAGGTCGCCGGCTACTACCACCGCTGGTACGACAACTGCCGGGTCATCCCGCTCGGCGACGAGCCGGTCACCGATCTGCACCGCACCCGGCTGTGGCTGAATGACGCCACCGGCCAGGTCATCCGCAACGGCCTGGGTCTGCTCGGCGTCTCGGCGCCGGAGCGCATGTAGGTCGGAGCGCTCCTTCGTGACGAGCTCGACACTGCCCAAACGCCGCCGGCCCGCTCGCCGGCTGCTGGTGACGTTGGTGGTGTTGCTTGCGCTGGTGGGCATCTTCTTCGCCGCCGACGCTGGCCTCCGCGGCTATGCGCAAGACCGCATCGCCAGCGAGATCGATGCCGGCCTGCCCGCCGGTGTCGCCGGCGATGTCGAGGCGGCGATCGGCGGCACCTCGGTGATCGTGCAGTACCTCACCGGCAGTTTCGAACGTGTGGTGCTCACCGCGCCGACCCTGACCGTCAACGACGTGCCGGCATCCGTCTCGATCGTCGCCACCGGCGTGCCCACCGACACGACCCAGCCCATCGACCATGTCAACGGCACCATCGACCTCGACCAGGCCGCCCTCAACACTTTGCTGCAGTCCGCACTGGCCGAAGCGGATGCCGCCCCTGCCGCGCGCAACGCGGAACTCGAGCTCGGTACCGACCAGGTCACCTACACCGGCGAGCTGAGCGTGTTCGGCCTGGCCGTCGGCTACCAGGCCACCGCGACCCCCAGCGTCACGGACGACTCACTCGTGCTCACCCCGACCGACGCGCGGGTGACCTCCGGTGCCGGTGGCCTGGACGTGAGCGGACTGCTGGACCTGGTGCTCGGCAACGAGCCGATCAGCGTGTGCCTGGCCGGTTACCTGCCGCAGGGCGTCACACTCAGCGATGTGCAGACCACAGCGGAGCGCGCACGCATTACGCTGGAGTCGAGCACATTGACGCTCACCGAACAGTCGCTCACCACCCTGGGCAGCTGTTCCACCGCTTGATTCGGCGCGCGCAACTCGCAGTCGCTAGAATTCCGGTAGATTCCCGCGCCTCTTTCGGCGCGTCTCTTCGCTGGCTTCAGGGACCAATCCGGGTTCGCTCGCCACTTCGTGAGACACCCACTTGACTCCTGTGAGGTTTTCACCCGTGGCCCATAATCCACTCGCCCCCGAGTGGCTCAGCTCTCCAGCTGATGCCAACACGCTCGCCGACGGCCTCTGGCCCTCCTCCGCGCACCGCTCCGACGCCGGCGCGATCACGATCGGCGGCGTCAGCGCCCCCGAGCTGGCGGCCGAATTCGGCACCCCGCTGTACGTGATCGACGAGACGGATGCCCGCACCCGCGCCGCGGAGCTGCGCGCCGCGTTCGACACCGAGTTCGCCCGCATCGGCACCACCGTCAAGGTGTACTACGCCGCCAAGGCGTTTCTCTCTACCGAGGTCGCCCGCTGGATGGTGGACGCCGGCCTGAACATCGACGTCTGCAGCGGCGGCGAACTCGCCGTTGCCCTGGCCGCCGGTGTTGAACCCGGCCGGATCGGCTTCCACGGCAACAACAAGTCGCACGCCGAGATCGACGACGCCACCCGCCTGGGTGTGGGCACCATCATCATCGACAGCCCGGTCGAGATAAACAGGGTCGCCGCGGCCGCCGCCCGGCACGGGGTCGTGCAGAACGTGCGCCTCCGCGTGAACAGCGGCGTGCACGCGCACACCCACGAATTCCTGGCCACCTCGCACGAAGACCAGAAGTTCGGTGTGGTCTTCGAGGACGCCCCGGCCCTGGTCGCGGCGATCCGCGCCGAACCGAGCCTGAACTTCCTCGGCCTGCACTGCCACATCGGCTCACAGATCTTCGGCGTCGACGGCTTCGCCGAGTCGGCGTCGCGCCTGCTCAGCCTGCACGCCGAGCTGCTGACCGACGGCCCGGTCCCCGAGCTCAACCTCGGCGGCGGCTTCGGCATCGCCTACACGAGCACCGACGATCCCAGCCCGATCGCCGACCTGGCCGCCGGTCTGGCCGACATCGTCGCCGCCGAATGCGCGCGCCGCGGCATCGCGGTGCCGGTGATCGCCATCGAACCGGGCCGGGTCGTCATCGGACCGGCCGGCGTGACCCTCTACGAGGTGGGTACCACCAAGCCCGTGCGCATCGGCGAGAACACCCGGCTCTACGTGAGCATCGACGGCGGCATGAGCGACAACGCCCGCCCCGCGCTCTACGGCGCCGAGTTCTCGGTGCGGCTCGCCGACCGGGTGTCGGATGCCGAGCCCGCGCTGGTACGCATCGCCGGCAAGCACTGCGAAAGCGGCGACATCGTCGTCGACGCCGACTACCTGCCCGGGGATGTGGCGCCGGGAGATCTGGTGATGGTGCCCGCGACCGGAGCGTACTGCTGGTCGTTGGCCAGCAACTACAACTATCTGGGGCGGCCGGCCGTTGTGGCCGTCGTAGACGGAAAGGCCAGGGTCATCGTGCGCGGGGAGACGATTGACGACTTACTGGCGCGGGACGCAGGTCTAGCGAGGTCGACTCACAAGGTCACGACACGCTCGACCAACGGAACTGGGGCGACAAGCTCGACCAATCAAATGAAGGAAACTACCCGATGATCGAATACCGCAATCTGCGTGTCGCCCTGCTCGGCGGTGGTTCGGTCGGTGCCCAGGTGGCCCGCCTGCTGCTCGAGCACCGCGACGAGCTCGCCAACCGGGTGGGCGCGAGCCTCGAACTCGTCGGCATCCTGGTGCGCGATCTCGACGCCCCACGCACCGTCGACCTGCCCCGTGAGCTGTTCACCACCGACGCGGACTCGCTGATCCTCGGCGCCGACATCGTCATCGAGCTGATGGGCGGCATCGAGCCCGCCCGCGGCTACATCCTCACGGCGATCAACTCCGGCGCCGACGTCGTCACCGCCAACAAGGCGTTGCTCGCCCAGCACGGTGCCGAGCTGTTCGAAGCCGCCGACCAGGTGGGTGCCCAGCTCAACTATGAAGCCGCCGTCGCCGGCGCCATCCCCATCGTGCGGCCGCTGCGAGACAGCCTCGCCGGTGACACCGTCAACCGGATTCTCGGCATCGTGAACGGCACCACCAACTTCATCCTCGACCGGATGGATGTGGCCGGCGACAGCCTCGAAGAAGCCCTGGCCACCGCGACCGAACTCGGCTACGCCGAAGCCGACCCCACCGCCGATATCGAAGGTTACGACGCCGCGCAGAAGGCTGCCCTGCTGGCCAGCCTGGCGTTCCACACCAACGTGCCCCTCGAGAAGGTCTACCGGGAGGGCATCACCCGGGTCACCCCGCAGCAGATGGAGTCGGCACGGAAGGCCGGCTACGTCGTGAAGCTGCTCGCGATCTGCGAACGCCTCACCGACCCGGAGACCGGCGAACAGGGTGTCTCTGCCCGCGTCTACCCGGCCATGGTGCACCGCGGCCACCCGCTCGCTTCCGTGCACGGCGCGAACAACGCCGTCTTCGTCGAGGCCGAGGCCGCCGGCCCGCTGATGTTCTACGGCGCCGGGGCCGGGGGAGTGCAGACCGCATCTGCCGTGCTCGGCGACCTCGTCTCCGTCGCCCGCCGCCACGTGATGGGCGGCCCGGGCTACGCGGCCTCCAGCCACGCCGACCTGCCGGTGCTCGACATCGGCAAGGTCACCACCCGATACGCCGTCACCCTCGAGGTGACGGATGAGCCCGGCGTGCTCGCCACGATCGCCGGAGTGTTCAGCAAAAACCACGTCTCGCTCGCGCAAGTCGAACAGTCGATGACGCTCGAGCAGCCCGGAACCGCCAGTCACGAGCCCGTGTCGGGCACAGCTACCCTAGTCATTGGAACGCACGAGGCCACGGAGGCTGCGCTTGCCGCGACCGTGAACGACCTTGCCGCGAACAGTGTCGTCACCAATGTCGCATCCGTTTTGAGAGTTGAAGGAGTCTGATGTCCAGCGAACGAGAGACCGGTCAGCACCAAATGGTCAAGACCCCGTCCCGTCAGTGGCGCGGTGTGCTGCGCGAGTACGCCGACAGGCTGAACGTCAGCGACGCCACCCCGATCATCACGCTCGGCGAAGGCGGCACCCCGCTGATCCCCGCCGCCGCGCTCTCCGCGCGCACCGGCGCCAAGGTCTGGGTCAAGTACGAGGGCATGAACCCCACAGGGTCGTTCAAGGACCGCGGCATGACGATGGCCATCTCCAAGGCCGTCGAAGACGGCGCCAAGGCCGTCATCTGCGCCTCCACCGGCAACACCTCGGCGTCGGCCGCCGCCTACGCCACCCACGCCGGCATCAAGGCTGTCGTGCTGGTGCCGGAGGGCAAGATCGCCATGGGCAAGCTCAGCCAGGCCATCGCGCACAACGCGCAGCTGCTGCAGGTGCAGGGCAACTTCGACGACTGCCTCGACATCGCCCGCGACCTCGCCAAGAACTACCCCGTGCACCTGGTCAACTCGGTCAACCCCGACCGCATCGAGGGCCAGAAGACTGCCGCGTTCGAGGTCGTCGAGGTCCTCGAAGACGCCCCGGACATCCACATCGTCCCGGTCGGCAACGCCGGCAACTACACCGCCTACTTCCGCGGCTACAGCGAAGAACTCGCTCGCGGCGCCACCACCAAACTGCCCCGGATGTTCGGATTCCAGGCCGCGGGCAGCGCCCCGATCGTGCTCGGTCACCGCGTGGAGCACCCGGAGACCATCGCCAGCGCCATCCGCATCGGCAACCCGGCCTCGTGGGACCTCGCCCTGAACGCCCGCGAGGTCAGCGACGGCTACTTCGGCGCGATCAGCGACGAGAAGATCCTCGAGGCGTACCGCATCCTCTCCGCCGAGGTGGGCATCTTCGTGGAGCCGGCCTCCGCGATCAGCGTCGCCGGCCTGCTCGAACGTGCCGATGCCGGCCAGATCCCCCAGGGCGCCACCGTGGTCCTCACCGTCACCGGCCACGGCCTGAAGGACCCGCAATGGGCACTTCGCACCGCGGACGGCAGCGACGTGAAGCCCACGATCGTTCCCGTCGACACCGTCGCCATCGCCGAGCTGCTGGGTCTGGGCCAGAAATGACCACGGCGCTCCCCGTCGTGGGACGCAATGCGCTGGCGGGCCGTTCGGTCGTCGTGAAGGTTCCGGCCACCACCGCGAACCTCGGCCCCGGCTTCGACACCCTCGGCCTGGCCCTGGCGCACTACGACCACCTGCAGGTCGAGGTGACCGACGAGTCCGGCGTGTTCGTCGAAGTGCACGGCGTCGGCGCCGGGGAGGTGCCCACCGACGAGTCCAACCTCGTGGTGCGCGCCATCGCGCACACCTTCGCCGCCTACGGGATCCCGTTGCCGGGGCTCAAGTTGGTCGCCGAGAACGTGATCCCGCACGGGCGTGGCATGGGGTCATCCGGTGCCGCCATCGTTTCGGGCATCATGGCCGCCAAGGGCCTGCTCGAGGGCATCGTGGAGATCGACTCCGACGCGCTGCTCGTGCTGGCCACCGAGATGGAGGGGCACCCGGACAACGTGGCGCCCGCCCTGTTCGGCGGCCTGACCATCGCCTGGATGACGCCGGAGGGCCCCAAGCACAAGAAGCTGATGGTGCATCGCGGCGTCTCGCCGATGGTCTTCGTGCCCGTGCACGCCATGTCCACCGCTCTGGCCCGCAGCCTGCAGCCGGAGTCGGTGCCGCACGAGGACGCCGTCTTCAACCTGTCGCGTTCGGCGCTGCTTATCGCCGCGCTCATTCAGAGCCCGGAGCTGCTGCTCGCCGCAACCGAGGACAAGCTGCACCAGAGCTACCGGGCCGCGGCGATGCCGGAGACCAACCGTCTGATCACCCTGTTGCGCGAGCACGGTTTCGCGGCCGTCGTCTCCGGCGCCGGTCCGTCGATCCTGGTCCTGGCCAGCGACCCCGGCCAGCGCCTGGTGGCCGCCGACCTGGTGGCCCGGACGAGCGAGACGCCCTGGGAGACGTTGATGCTGGCCGTCGACTTCAAGGGTGCCACGGTCATCCGCACCGACGCCTAGCTTCGGCCGAGACCAGAGCCCTTTCCCGCTTGGCGGGAAGGGGCTCTTCTCGCGTGTCGGCGCACGCGCACTGCCGACCGAACCTGCTAGAGTGGTTGCGCACCCGATAGAAACCGCCACCGCGGATCTGTTCTCTGGTGTATTCCCTGTAACTCACTGCTATCGCGTTTTTGTGCGTGGCTGTGTGTGTTCACTCCAATCCGCCACTGTGTGGGACTGGATCACCCGCAGCCCACCGGCGCTGCAACATCTTCTCTGGCCAATTCGTAAGAGCCAGGGGGAAGGATAAAACTTCGTGACCAACGTCAATCTCCACGCCAACGGCGTGGACATCTCACGCCTGACCACCCTTCGCGTCGCCGAGCTTCAGGCTCTGGCGGGCGAACTGGGTATCCAGGGCGCATCCAAACTTCGTAAAGGAGAGCTCGTGGACGCAATCACCGCGAACCAGTCCCACACGACCGAGTCGGCTGCAGCTACCGACGCCGCCGTCATCGACACCGCCGTCACTGACGCACCCGCGCAGGCCGCCCCTGTGGAGGCCGCCGCTGTCGTCACCGACGTACCCGCCGAGACCCTGCCCAAGAAGCGGGTCTCCCGCCGGGTGAGCACCGCCACGTCGGCTCCCGCCGTCGCCCACGTCAACGCCGACGGAGACCTGGGCCTCGGCCTGATCGTCCCGGAGACCGCGAAGACCCGCAAGACCACGGCCCCCACCACCTACGCCGGTGCCACCGACAACATCGTCGCCGACGCACCCGTCGTGGAGAAGCCGGTCCGCCAGGCCCGCAAGCGCGCCAGCACCGCCACCATCACCGAGGCCGCCATCGCCGAGGCCGTCGCAACCGCGAACGCCGCCGAGGCCGCTGCTCCGGTCGCCGAGACCACCGCAGCCGTCGCCGCCCCGGCCGCAGAGCCCGCCACCGAGACGCAGGCCGGTTCCGGCCGCAACCGTCGCGGCAACGGTCGCAACGAGAACCGCAACGAATCGCGGAACGAGAACCGCAACGAATCGCGCAACGGCGGACGCAACGGCGGCAACAACCGCAACAACAACAACAACAACAGCGCCGCCACCGCCCGCAACGCCTTCGATGCGCGCAGCATGATCGACGCCCAGAACGCCGAAGACGGCTACGAGGCTCCTGAAGAACTCGAAGCCGCACCGGCTGCGACCGACTCGGCCGACTCCGCCGAGAGCACCGAGTCGCGCATCCAGCGTCCGGAGGGCGTCGTGCGCGCCGAACGCTCCGAGCGTGGCGGACGCCAGCGCAACCAGCGCGGTGCACGCGCCGAGCAGACCGAGCAGGCCGAACCGACCGAGCAGGTTGAACCGGCCGAGCAGGTCGAACCGACCGAGCAGTCCGACAGCAGCTCCACCGAGCAGTCCGACGAGCAGGCCGAGCAGCCCCGCCAGGGACGCAGCCGCAACCGCAGCCGCGGCGGCGACCGCAACCAGCAGGGCGACCGCAACCAGCAGGGCGACCGTGCCCAGGCTGACCGTGCCCAGGGTGACCGTGCCCCGCAGACGTCGGATGACCGTGGTGCCGAGCGTGGCGACGACCGCCAGCAGAACCAGCGCCAGGCCGGCAACCGCGGCCAGGACCGCCAGCAGCAGGACCGCCAGCAGCAGGATCGCCAGGGCGACCGCCAGCAGAGCGATCGCGCCCAGCAGGAACGCCAGGGCCAGGACCGCAACCAGGGCCTGGACCGCAACTCCGGCCCGGAGGACGAGCTGAACGGTCGCAACAACCGCAGCCGTTTCCGTGACCGCAAGCGTCGCGGCGCCACCGCCAACGACGACTTCGAGCCCGAACTGACCGACGATGACGTGCTCATCCCGGTCGCCGGTATCCTCGACGTGCTCGACAACTACGCCTTCGTGCGCACCTCCGGCTACCTGCCGGGTGCCAGCGACGTCTACGTCTCGCTCGGCCAGGTCAAGAAGTACAACCTGCGCAAGGGTGACGCCGTCGTCGGCTCGATCCGTCAGCCGCACGAGGGTGACCAGAACGGTCGTCAGAAGTACAACGCGATCGTCAAGGTCGACTCCATCAACGGCCTGACCGTCGAGGAAGCCGCCAGCCGCGTCGAGTTCCAGAAGCTCACCCCGCTCTACCCGCAGGAGCGTCTGCGCCTCGAGACCGAGCCGGGCAAGCTGACCCAGCGCATCATCGACCTCGTCGCCCCGATCGGTAAGGGCCAGCGCGGCCTGATCGTCGCGCCGCCCAAGGCCGGCAAGACCATCGTCATGCAGCAGATCGCCAACGCCATCGCCACGAACAACCCCGAGGTCCACCTCATGGTCGTCCTGGTCGACGAGCGCCCCGAAGAGGTCACCGACATGCAGCGCACGGTGAAGGGTGAGGTCATCGCCTCCACCTTCGACCGTCCCGCCGAGGACCACACCACGGTCGCCGAACTGGCCATCGAGCGCGCCAAGCGTCTCGTCGAGCTGGGCCACGACGTCGTCGTGCTGCTCGACTCGATCACCCGTCTGGGCCGTGCCTACAACCTGACCGCCCCGCCGAGCGGTCGGATCCTCTCCGGCGGTGTCGACGCATCCGCGCTGTACCCGCCCAAGCGTTTCTTCGGCGCTGCCCGCAACATCGAGAACGGTGGCTCGCTCACCATCCTCGCCTCCGCACTGGTGGAGACCGGGTCCAAGATGGACGAGGTCATCTTCGAGGAGTTCAAGGGCACCGGCAACATGGAGCTGCGCCTGTCGCGCCACCTGGCCGACAAGCGGATCTTCCCGGCCGTCGACGTCAACGCATCCGGCACCCGCCGCGAAGAAATGCTGATGAGCGCCGATGAGGTCAAGATCACCTGGAAGCTGCGCCGTGCGCTGGCCGGACTCGAACAGCAGCAGGCTCTCGAGGTCATCCTGGGCCGGCTGAAGGAGACCTCGTCCAACGTCGAGTTCCTGATGCAGGTTCAGAAGTCGATGCCGACCCCGAACGGGTCAGACAAGGATCACTGATGTTCGAGTCTGTCCTGACTCTGCAGGCTGAGCACGACGAACTGCAGTCCCAGCTGGCGGACCCGGAATTGCACGCGAATCCGGCCCGTTCCAAAAAGGTCAACCGTCGTTACGCCGAGCTCAGCCGCATCATCGCGGCGTGGAACGAGTGGAAAGAGATTGGCGACAATCTCGAGGCCGCTCGGGAACTCGCCGACGAGGATGAATCGTTCGCCGACGAGATCCCCGGTCTCACCGACCAGCTGGAGGAGGCAGCCGAGAAGCTGCGTCGCCTGCTGATCCCGCGTGACCCGCTGGACGCCCGCGACGTGATCATGGAGATCAAGATGGGGGAGGGCGGTGCGGAATCCGCACTGTTCGCCGCCGATCTCCTACGCATGTACCTGCACTACGCGGAGTCCAAGCGTTGGAAAACCGAGATCATCGAGCAGACCACCAGCGACCTCGGCGGAATCAAGGACATCCAGTTGGCCATCAAGGGCAACTCGGCTGACCCCGCCGAGGGTGTCTGGGCGCACCTCAAGTACGAGGGTGGCGTGCACCGTGTTCAGAGGGTGCCGGCCACCGAGTCGCAGGGACGCATCCACACCTCGGCGGCGGGCGTTCTCGTCTTCCCCGAGGTCGATGAGCCCGAAGAGGTCGAGCTGCACCCCAACGACCTCAAGATCGACGTCTATCGTTCTAGCGGCCCCGGCGGCCAGTCGGTGAACACCACCGACTCCGCCGTACGGATCACCCACCTTCCCACCGGGATCGTGGTGGCCATGCAGAACGAGAAGAGCCAGCTGCAGAACAAGGAAGCGGGTATGCGGGTCCTCCGCGCCCGCGTCCTCGCCCGGCAGCAGGAAGAGATCGACGAGGCCGCCTCGCTGGTGCGCAAGGGCCAGATCCGCACCATGGACCGGTCAGAGCGCATCCGCACGTACAACTTCCCGGAGAACCGCATCGCGGATCACCGCACCGGGTACAAGGCATACAACCTGGACACCGTGATGAACGGCGCCCTGGATGCCGTCATCGACTCGTGCATCACCGCCGACGAGGCCACCCGCCTCGCCGAGATCGGCGACCACGACTAGCACCTGCTGCACCAGAAAGGGCGCCCCTGCTTCGGCCGGGGCGCCCTTTTTTGGTGGCCTGCCGCCCTAAGAAAGCGGTGCGGTCGGGGAGCGCTAGGATCTCAATCATGCCTGGGCCGACCTTTGTCACTACCGACCCGGGTTCAGCCGCTGCCGCCGCCATGTTGTGGGCCTACTACGAGGACATCGTCGGCCGTTATTGGGGGCGGCTCGCGCTGCCCGCTGAGGTCGAGTCCGCGATGGCGGATGAGCCGAGCCACGACCTGCAGGGCGGCACCGGTCTGCTCGTGCTCGGGATGCTGGACCGCGTCCCGGTCGCGTGCGGCGGTGTGCGGTTCGTCGGCGCCGGCATCGGCGAGCTGACTCGCGTCTACGTGGCCGCACAGGCGCGGGGGACCGGCACCGGGGCCGCGCTCCTCGATCATCTGAGCGAGCTGGCGGTGGATGCCGGCCTCACCCAACTTCGGCTCACGGTGCGCACAGACCTCATCGAGGCCCGGCGCCTGTATGCCAGAGCCGGCTACGCGGAGGTCGCTCCGTTCAACACCGAACCCTACGCCGAGCACTGGTTCGCGAAGGACCTGCGCTGACCGCTGCCTACTTAAGCAGGTCGGCGTGGTGGATGGCCGCGACGTCCGGGTGCGCGCGCATCCGGCTCTTCAACGAGTTCTCGCCGTAGGTGGTGAAGATCGGGTTCTCCGGGTCCACGGTGATGCCGGGGGCGTGCAGTTCCTCCGGCAGGGTGAGCACCGGGATGGTGGCATCCAGCGCCGGGCTGTAGAAGAACGGGATCGAGATGCGGTCGTCGCCGATCAGCGGCGAGATCACCCTGTGCACCGTCGCCTTGAGGTAACCGTCGGTTGCGACCTCGAGCAGTTCGCCGATGTTCACCACGAAGGCGCCGTCGAGTGGGGGAGCGTCGATCCACTCGCCGTCTTTCTCCACCTGCAGCCCGCCCTTGCCCGGCTCGACGAACAGCAGCGTCAGCACGCCGGAGTCCTTGTGGGCGCCGACGCCCTGCCGCGGGGTGGGGTCTGACTTGCCGGGGTAACGCACGATCTTGATCAGCGTGGACGGCTTCACCGCGAACGCCTCGTCGAAGACGTGCTCGTCGGCTCCGAGGGAGAGGGCCCAGGCCTGCATCAGGCGCAGCGCCACGGCGTTGAGCTCCTCGCGCCAGGAGGTCATGACCTCTTCCAGCGCGGGCAGGGTCACCGGCCACTGGTTGGGGCCCTCAAGGCGGAGATAGTCGGCGCTGTCCGGGGTGAGCTCCAGGGCGGCGCGCTCCGGTCCGATGTCGATCTGCTCGCGCCAGTCCACCTTGCCCTGGGTGAGTTCGCCGCCCACCCGGGTGTAGCCGCGGAAGTGGGGGCTCTGCAGGTTCTCAATGGCCATCTTGTCGTCCTCGGGCAGGTTGAAGAAAGCCCGTGAGGTGGTCATCACCCGTTCGATGAGATCGGCCGGCACACCATGCCCGGTGAGGTAGAAGAACCCGTACTCGTGGGTGACTTCGCGCAACTGGGCGCGGAACGCCTCGGCTTCCTCCGCTCCGGCGTCGAGGCGGGATAAGTCAAGGATCGGGAGCGACGGTGCGGCGGCTGAGGTTGTCATGACAACTATTCTGCCAACAACCAAACGAATTCAGGCCGGTGTTACACCGGATTGCCGCGGTCGAAGAATCTGCGGGTGAACGTCCGCGGAGACGCCCGTGTTCGCAGAAAACCTGACGAGCCGGGTTCAGTTGCCGGATTTGAGCAGGCCCCGCGCTGCCTTGATTTCCTCGGCGGTGCCGTGCTGCGCGCGCGCGGGGATTCCGAGCAGGATCGACCGGGCCGGGGCGTCCTTGGTGACGACGGCGTTGGCACCCACGGTGCTCCATTCGCCCAGCGTGATGGGGCCGAGGATCTTGGCGCCTGCGCCCACGGTGACCCCGTCGTGCAGATGGGGGTGCCGCCGGGCGCCGACAACAACCCCGTGCCGGCTCTTCCCGCCCAGGGTGACCCCGTGGTACAGCATCACGTCGTCCCCGACCACGGCGGTCTCACCGATCACGACGCCCATGCCGTGGTCGATGAACAGGCGCCGGCCGATGGTGGCCCCGGGGTGGATCTCCACGCCGGTGAGGAACCTGGTGAACTGCGACAACAGCCGGGCCGGCAGGCGCAGGCCTGCCAGCCACAGCCGGTGAGTGATCCGGTAGGCCCACACAGCGTGCACGCCGCTGTACGCGAGCACGACCTCCGCCTTGCTGTGCGCGGCAGGGTCGTGCCTCTGCGCCATCGCGATATCCTCGCGAACGCGTGCGAACACTCCCATGCCGGGCACCTGTCTGTAGTCGATTGAGCAGCGGATGGTGCCTAGTCGACGAGGTCTTCGTACAGGACTGTGCTGATGTACCGCTCGCCGAAACCGGGCACGATCACGACGATGGTCTTGCCGGCGTTCTCGGGCAGCTTGGCCTGCTCCAGAGCGGCCCACACTGCGGCGCCTCCCGAGATTCCGGCGAGGATGCCCTCTTCGGTGGCCAGGGCGCGGGCCGTGGCGACGGAGTGGGCGAGGGTCACATCGGTGACCTCGTCGTAGACGTGGGTGTCGAGGACGCTCGGCACGAAGTTGGCGCCGATGCCCTGGATCTTGTGCGGGCCGGGGGCGCCGCCGGTGAGGATAGGGGAGTCCTTGGGCTCGACACCGATCACGCGGACGGACGGCTTCCGCTCCTTGAGCAGCTGGCCGGCGCCGGTAATGGTGCCGCCGGTTCCGATTCCCGCCACGAGCAGGTCCACGGCGCCGTCGGTGTCGTCCCAGATCTCCACCCCGGTGGTGGCCTTGTGGATGGCCGGGTTCGCCGGGTTGTCGAACTGACGGGCCCAAATGGCGCCGGGGGTGGCCGCGACGATTTCCTTGGCCTTCTCCACCGCGCCGCGCATGCCCTCTGAGCCGGGCGTGAGCACAAGCTCGGCGCCGTAGGCGCGCAGCAGGATCTTGCGCTCCTTGCTCATGGTCTCCGGCATCGCCAGGATGACCGAATAGCCGCGGGCGGCGCCGACCATGGCCAGGGCGATGCCGGTGTTGCCGCTGGTGCCCTCCACGATGGTGCCGCCGGGCTTGAGCTCACCGGAGGCTTCGGCGGCGTCGACGATGGCGATGCCGATGCGATCCTTGACGCTGCTGGACGGGTTGTAGAACTCGAGCTTCGCGAGCACCGTCGCGGTGGAGGTGCCGGGCAGGCGGTTGAGCTTCACCAGCGGGGTGCCGCCGACAGTTTCGGTAATGTCTGAGTAAATCCGTGCGGACATCGGTAGACCTTTCCTGGGGCTCTCCTGGAGCCGACTGGTGCGGATGCTCCGCAGGTGGGTGGTGCCGTAACGAAAGCCGTGCTCTGGCGCGCCTCGTTCAGCCTAGAGCCCCGACGATACCCAGTGGGTGCCCCGGAGTTGCGTAAGATTCCAGTTTGTGACGCCTTCCCCTAGCAACTCCGGCTCCCTGTCCGATATTCCAACGACGATCGAGCGGATGCGGGCTTTCGCCACCTCGGCCCTGACCGGAGCGGGAATCGAAGGCGCCGAGATTGACGCCGACCTACTGATCGGTCACGTCCTCGGCCAGAGCCGCGGGCAGGTTCAGGCCGGCGCCATTATGGGCACCGTCCTCAGCGACACCGATGCGGCGGCCATCGTCGCCCTCGTTCAGCGGCGTGAGAAGCGCGAACCCCTGCAGCACATCACCGGCCGAGCGCCGTTCCGCGGTCTCGAACTCAACGTGGGACCGGGGGTCTTCGTGCCGCGCCCCGAAACAGAGGGGGTCGCCCAGCTGGCCATCGACGCCCTGCGTTCGATGGCCGACCCCGAGCCGATCGGGGTGGACCTCGGCACCGGCAGCGGCGCCATCGCCCTGGCCCTGGCCACCGAGGTGCCGCACGCCCGCGTCTATGCCTGCGAGAACTCGGCCGACGCGTTTCCGTGGACCAGCCGAAACTTCACCGAGGTGGCCGCCGAGAACGCCACCCTGGTCTTCGCCGACCTCGCGGGCGCCTTCACCGAGTTGAACGGCACCGTCTCCGTGGTGGTGTCCAACCCGCCCTACATCCCGGCCGACGCCATCCCCCGCGACCCCGAGGTGCGGCTGTTCGACCCGGCCCACGCCCTCTTCGGCGGGCCGGACGGCCTCGACATCGTGCGCCTGGTGTCCCAGACGGGCCTGCGCCTGCTGCGCGCCGGGGGAGTGCTCGTGATCGAGCACGGCGAACTGCAGGGCGCCGAGATCCGTGCCCTCCTCGACGCCGACGGCTGGCGGGCCACCGCTACCCACCGCGACCTCACCACCCGCGACCGCAGCACCACGGCCCTGCGCCCGTGAGCGTGCACACGACGGGCGAACTCGCGCTCCTCGGTCAGGAGCAACTCGCGGGCTGGCTACTCTCGAGCACCGACGACTACGTCAACGACCTGGAGGCAGGCGGGCTCAGCCGGGCTGCGGCCGAGAACAAGGCCAACGAATCCACCCGGCGCGAATTCCCGGGTGGAGTGCCCGCCGCCGGTCAGCACGTCTATGCCATCACGGTGGCGGGCGAGCAGGTTGGCGTGATCTGGCTCTCTGCAGGGCCGGCGGATGACCCCACCAACTGGTGGATCCTGGACCTCGTGGTCTTCGAGCAGTTTCGGGGCCGTGGACACGGCCGCCTGGCGATGCTGCTGGCCGAGACCGAAGCCGCCAGGCACGGTGCGGCCAAGCTCACCTTGAACGTCTTCGCGCGCAATGCCACGGCCCGGGCCCTCTACGCATCCCTGGCCTACGCGCCCACGAAGATCGTGATGGAAAAACTCCTCACCGACCCCGCGACCTGAGAGCAAAGCACCCAAAACCCGTCGAAACCGGGCCTTGACTCACAGTTCGCGGCGCCTAGAGCCCGCCCCGGCTCCGTCGACGGGCCCTCACAGGCTGGCTGCACTAGAATCGTGCCCGATGACACGTATCTATGACTGCTCGGTCGATGAGGAACGCTCGACGGGCATGAGACTGGCACGCTCGGCGATCGGCCGCGGTGCGCTCGTCGTCATCCCCACCGACACCGTCTACGGCCTCGCCGCGGACGCATTCAACCCCGAGGCCGTGCAGAAACTGCTCGACGCCAAGGGCCGGGGCCGCCAGTCGCCCCCGCCGGTGCTCATCCCGGGCATCCCCACCCTCGACGCCCTCGCCCAGGACGTGCCAGAGCCCGTGCGCGCCCTGGTCGCCGAGTTCTGGCCCGGCGGTCTCACCGTGGTGCTCACCGCGCAGTCCTCCCTGGTCTGGGACCTGGGTGAGACCCAGGGCACCGTCGCCCTGCGGATGCCCCGCAACCAGGTGGCCCTGGACCTGCTGGCCGAGACCGGCCCACTCGCCGTCTCGAGCGCCAACACCAGCGGCCTGCCCTCGGCCATCGACGTCATCGGCGCAGAAGAGATGCTCGGCATCAGTGTCGCCGTCTACCTCGACGGGGGAGTCGCGGGACTGGACTACGAGCCGATCGGCGACCGCGCCGGCGACACCTCCTCCACAATCGTGGATGCCACCGGCTTCGCCACCAACGGCGGCAAGTTGGTCATCGTGCGGAACGGTGTGATCTCCCGGGCCGCGATCGAGGCCGTCATCGGCGACGCTCTCGCCCCAGTGGACGTGTAATGACCCTTTTCTTCCTGTTGGCTGTGGTGTCGGCGGTCGTGACTTTCGTCATGTCGATCGTGGTGCTCAAGCTCACCCACAAGTACCGGCTGTACCCCAAGATCCGTGAACGTGATGTGCACACCCGGCCCACCCCGCGGCTGGGCGGCATCGCCATGTTCCTGGGCATCCTGGTCGCCTTCGGGGTGTCCTACCTGGTGGCTTCCCAGTTCGCGCCGCTTCGGTTGATCTTCGCCGACCCGCACCAGATCATGGCCATCCTCGGCGCGGCCCTGCTCATCGTGCTGCTCGGCGTCGCGGACGACATCTGGGATCTCGACTGGATGACCAAGCTGCTTGGCCAGTTCATCGCCGCCGGCCTGGTGGCCTGGCAGGGCGTGCAGGTCTTCTCCCTGCCGATCGGCGGACTCACCGTCGGATCGTCCTGGATGTCGATCGTGATCACGGTCATGGCCATCGTCATCGTGATGAACATGATCAACTTCATCGACGGGCTCGACGGGCTGGTCGCCGGGGTCGCGCTCATCGCCAACGGTGTGTTCTTCATCTACAGCTACCTGCTGGTGCGCGACACCTCGCCCACCAACTACTTCAACCTCGCCTCCCTGATCGCCGCGATCCTGGTCGGCGCCTGCGTGGGGTTCCTGCCGGTGAACTGGCGCCCCGCCAAGATGTTCATGGGCGACGCCGGCGCCCTCCTCGTCGGGCTGCTGATGGCCACCTCGGCCATCGCGATCACCGGCCAGGTCGACCCAACGGCCGTCAACCGGTCCCAGCTGTTCCCGGCCTTCATCCCGCTGATCCTGCCGGTGGCGATCCTCATCATCCCGCTGCTCGACTTCGGCCTGGCGGTGTTCAGGCGGGTTCGCGCCGGAAAGTCGCCGTTCAGCGCCGACCGCAAGCACCTGCACCACCGGCTCCTGGACATGGGGCACTCGCACTTGCACGCCGTGCTGATCTTCTACGCCTGGACCGCCGCCGCATCGGTGGGCTGCCTGCTCTATTACCTGCTCCCGGTGTTCTTCGGTCTGCCCACCTGGTGGGCCACCGTCTTCCTGGTGAGCGCCCTGGTTATCTGCACGGTTGTCACCCTCGCCCCGCTGAGCCGCCGCAAGGCCATCGAGGCCGCCAGCCAGCTCGCCCCGGCGACCGGCGCCATCGGCGTCCCCACCATTGCCCGGCTTGATCCCCTCGACGAAGCGTCTGACGCCAAGGAGCCCGTATGACCCCCGCACCCGATTCCCCCGACTCCGCAGGCGCGCCAGCCACACCGACCAGGACGACGCCGGTGGATGCCAAGAAGATCCTCACCGAGGTCCTCAAGTACACCGGACTACTGGCCATCGCGATCGCTGTGATCGGCGGCGGCCTCGGCTACCTGTTCGCCGGAACGGAGGGCCTCATCAGCGCCCTCATCGGCACCGCTCTGGCTGTTCTGTTCGCGTCCATCACCGCCGCCAGCATCATCGGGGCGATGAGGTTCGACATCGCGGCGTTTTTCGGAATCGTCATGGGTGCCTGGCTGCTGAAGATCGTCGTCTTCATCGTCATCCTGGCCCTCCTGCGCGATGCCCCCTTCGTGCAGACGATGGTGCTCTTCCTCACGGTGATCGCCGGGGCCGTTGGCACCATGCTCATCGACGTGATTGTGGTCTTCAAATCACGTCTGGGTTACGCGAGCAATGTCACGCTTCCGAGCGCACCGGATGAGACCGCGCGCTGACCGCGCACCGGTCACGTCGATTAGTCCCCAAGAGCGATTGTTGGTAAAGTGAAAACACTCTCAGGTGGCAGTGTGCGCCCCCGAGCCGTAGACCGAATTCCCCCACTGTCGCCTATGTGCGTCCGCACAGAAACAGGAGATAGCGCTGTTGTCTAACGCTGCGTACTTGCTGATTCCCATGGCATCCGAGGAGGGCGAATTCCACGCTCCGGGGATTGGCGAATTCCTGGGCCTCCCCGCGCTGTTCTTCGCAGACACGCCCTTCGAGATCAACCGCATCATCCTTGTTCGACTGCTGGCCATCGCGCTCATGCTGTTCCTGTTCTGGTTCGCACTGCGCAAGCCCACCCGGGTCCCGGGTCGCAACCAGAGCATCGCGGAGCTCGCCCTCGGCTTCGTCCAGGTGCAGATCGCAGACCAGATCCTGGGCAAGGACATGGGCCGGCGTTACCTGCCCCTCCTGGCCGGGCTGTTCTTCGGCATCCTGGCGATGAACATCACCGGTGTGGTGCCGTTCATGAACATCTCGGGAACATCGATCATCGCGATGCCGCTGCTGCTCGGCCTCGTCGCCTACGTCGTGTTCATCTACGCCGGCATCAAGGCGTTGGGACCGGGCAAGTTCTTCAAGAACTCGCTCTTCCCCGCCGGTGTGCCGTGGCCGATCTACATCCTGCTCGCGCCGATCGAGTTCATCAACATCTTCATCGTCCGGCCGCTCTCGCTGGCCCTGCGACTCCTACTCAATATGATGGTCGGGCACCTGCTGCTCGTGCTGTGCTTCAGTGCCACGAACTTCTTCTTCTTCACTGCCGGTGGATGGGTCGGACTCTTCGGCGTTGGAACACTCGCGTTCGGGTTCATCTTCACCTTTGTTGAATTCGCCGTCTACATCCTCCAGGCGTACATCTTCACCCTTCTGACCGCCGTGTACGTGCAACAAGCCGTGGCTGAAGAGCACTGACACAACTGAACTGGCTACGTCGACCGACGTCGTTTTTCGATTGAAAGGAAACACCTAGTGGAACCCACCATCCTCGCCGAGATCACCGGCAACATCGCGACCGTCGGTTACGGCCTTGCCGCGATCGGCCCCGGCATCGGCATCGGTATCGTCGCCGGAAAGACCGTTGAAGCCATGGCTCGCCAGCCCGAGCTCGCCGGCCGTCTCCAGGTCACCATGTTCCTCGGCATCGCGTTCACCGAGCTCCTCGCGTTCATCGGTGTTGCCGTATTCTTCATCTTCGTCTAGGGATTACCACAATGCCTGAGCTTGTTCTCGCAGCAGAAGCGGAAACCAACCCGTTTCTTCCTGCCATCTACGACATCACCTGGTCGCTTGTCGTCCTCCTGGTTGTCATGGTCTTCTTTGTACGCTTCGCGATCCCGCGTTTCCGTCAGATCCTTGACGACCGTGCGGAGGCCATCGAAGGGAACATCGCCAAGGCAGACGACGCCCAGCGCAAGGCCGAAGCTGCTCTCGAGCAGTACACCGCCCAGCTGGCCGTTGCCCGCGTCGAAGCCGGCCAGATCCGCGAGCAGGCACGCGCCGACGGTCAGCGCATTCTCGCCGAGCTGCGGGAACAGGCCACGTCAGAGGCCAACCGCATCACGGCAACCGCGAAGGCACAGATCGAGGCCGAGCGTCAGTCCGCTGTCCAGTCGCTGCGCAGTGAAGTCGGATCCCTCGCCATCGACCTCGCCTCCGGCGTGATCGGGGAGAGCCTGAACGACGATGCGCGTGCAAGCGCCATGGTCGAGCGGTTCCTCGCTGACATCGAAGCCACCGAGAACACGGCCCCTTCGGCCGGAAAGAACTAAGACACATGGGAAGCGCCACCAGAGAAGCCTTGGCCACGTCGCGGGCGGCACTCGCCGCCCACGCCGAGTGGGCTGATCTGGCGACGGGTGAGAACCTGTTCGACGCCGGCCGGGTCATCGGTGAGTCGTCTCAGCTTCTCGCCGCTCTCGGCGATTCGTCTGCGGAGGAGTCACACAAGATCGCGCTCGTTCGTGCGGTCTTCGGTGCCACCGTCACGCCCGCCGCTCTCGAATTGCTGCTGAGCGTGGCTGTCGGCCGCTGGTCGAGCCACCAGGATCTGCTGGCCGCGCTCGAAGAGCTGGCGTTGCGGGTGACGGCGGATTCGGCCGAGCCGAACGTGTCGATCCGATCCGAACTGTTCCAGTTCGGTGCGGCGGTGTCCTCGGATGCCGAACTCGAGTTGGCCCTGACCAGCAAGCTGGGTAAGTCCTCAGCCAAGGTCGGACTCATCCAGGCGCTCCTCGCCGACAAGGTGTCGCCCCAGACCCTCGTCATCGTTCGCCACCTGGTGCAGCAGCCTCGCGGCCGCCGTATCGGCGAGCTTCTCACGGATGCGGCCACCATCGTCGCCGATCAGGCCGACAGCATCCTTGCGACGGTCACCGTGGCGGCAGCGCTGCAGCAGGGGCAGTTGGACCGCCTCGCCGCGACGCTCTCGGCCCGGTACGGACGCAACGTCGCCCTCAACCAGGTCATCGACGCATCCGTCATCGGTGGCCTCAAGGTACAGATCGGCGATGACGTCATTGACGGCAGCGTCTCCACCCGTCTCAAGGACTTGAGACTGCAGCTTGCTGGCTAACCTTCGGGTTGCCAGAACACACATATCTCGAGACGGTAACGTGTCGAAAAGACAAAGCCTGTACTGCTGTACAGAAAAGGGAAGATGATGGCAGAACTAACGATCAGCCCCGATGAGATCCGTGACGCTCTCCAGGACTTCGTCAAGTCCTATGAGCCGAACAAGGCCGCAACGACCGAGGTCGGCTACGTCACCACCGCGGGCGATGGCATCGCCCACGTGCAGGGTCTCCCCGGCGTGATGGCCAACGAGCTCATCAAGTTCGCGGACGGCACCCTCGGCCTTGCGCTGAACCTCGACGAAGACGAGATCGGTGTTGTCGTCCTCGGCGAGTTCGCCGGCATCGTCGAAGGCATGGAGGTGTACCGCACCGGCGAGGTCCTCTCCGTTCCCGTCGGCGACGGTTACCTCGGCCGTGTCGTCGACCCGCTCGGCGCCCCGATCGACGGTCTCGGTGAGATCGCCACGGACGGTCGCCGCGCCCTCGAGCTGCAGGCTCCCGGCGTCATGCACCGCAAGAGCGTGCACGAGCCGATGCAGACCGGCATCAAGGCCATCGACGCGATGATCCCGATCGGCCGTGGCCAGCGCCAGCTGATCATCGGTGACCGCCAGACCGGCAAGACCGCCATCGCGGTGGACACCATCATCAACCAGAAGGCGAACTGGGAGTCCGGCGACTCCAACAAGCAGGTTCGCTGCATCTACGTCGCAATCGGCCAGAAGGGCTCCACCATCGCTTCGGTGAAGGGTGCGCTCGAGGATGCCGGAGCGATGGAGTACACGACCATCGTCGCGGCTCCCGCGTCCGACCCGGCCGGCTTCAAGTACCTCGCGCCGTACACCGGCTCGGCCATCGGCCAGCACTGGATGTACGCCGGCAAGCACGTTCTCATCATCTTCGACGACCTGTCCAAGCAGGCCGAGGCCTACCGTGCGGTGTCGCTGCTGCTGCGTCGCCCGCCGGGACGCGAAGCGTACCCCGGCGACGTGTTCTACCTGCACTCCCGTCTGCTCGAGCGTTGTGCCAAGCTCTCCGACGAGCTCGGTGCCGGATCGATGACCGGCCTGCCGATCATCGAGACCAAGGCCAACGACGTTGCCGCCTACATCCCGACCAACGTGATCTCGATCACCGACGGTCAGATCTTCCTGCAGTCCGACCTCTTCAACGCCAACCAGCGCCCCGCGGTCGACGTGGGAATCTCGGTTTCGCGTGTTGGTGGCGACGCCCAGGTCAAGTCGATCAAAAAGGTCTCCGGTACCCTCAAGCTCGAACTGGCCCAGTACCGTTCCCTCGAGGCGTTCTCGATGTTCGCATCTGACCTCGACCCGGCCAGCCGTCGCCAGCTTGCTCGTGGCGCCCGTCTCACCGAGCTGCTCAAGCAGCCGCAGTACTCGCCGTACCCCGTCGAAGACCAGGTCGTTTCGATCTGGGCCGGCACGAACGGCAAGCTGGACGAGGTTCCCCTCGAGGACATCCTGCGCTTCGAACGCGAACTGCTCGACTTCCTCGGCCGCACCACCAGCATCCTCACGACGCTCCGCGACACCAACGTGCTCAGCGACGACACCGTCGCCGAACTGACCACCGCGGTTGACACCTTCAAGCGCGAATTCCAGACCGGTGAGGGCAAGCCCCTTGCTTCCGTCGGCCGCGAAGAGTTCGTCGCAACCAAGGCAGAAGACGTCAACCAGGAAAAGATCGTCAAGCACAAGCGCTAACCGCGCATCCGGTCCGAGCCGCCCCAGGCGGCTCGGACCGGGTACTTGACACTCATCGACACGATATCTAAGCAAGCACAGGAGACACATGGGAGCGCAACTTCGGGTCTACCGGCAGAAGATCAAGTCTGCCCAGACGACCAAGAAGATCACTCGGGCCATGGAGTTGATCTCCGCTTCGCGCATCCAGAAGGCGCAGGCGCGAGTCGCGGCTTCCACCCCGTATTCGCGTGCGATCACGCAGGCGGTGTCGGCCGTCGCCACCTACTCGAACGTCGAGCACGTGCTGACCACCGAACCCGAGGTCATCAACCGTGCCGCGGTCGTCATCTTCGCCTCGGACCGTGGACTCGCGGGCGCGTTCAGCTCGCAGGTACTTCGTGAGGCTGAACAGCTCAGTGAGCTGCTGCGCAACCAGGGCAAGGACGTCGTCTATTACCTCGTCGGCCGCAAGGCCCTGGCGTACTTCAGCTTCCGCCGTCGTGTGTCCGAGCAGTCGTGGACCGGCGGAACCGACCGTCCCGAGTTCGACACCGCCCAGGAGATCGGCGACGCGCTTCTGTCGGCCTTCCTGCGCGAAGCCGATGACGGTGGCGTCGACGAGATTCACATCGTCTACAACCGCTTCGTGAGCATGGTCACCCAGGTTCCCCAGGTTGTGCGCCTTCTGCCCCTGGAGGTCGTCGAGGGTGAAGCCGGCGACGTGCCGGCCACGCTGCCGCTCTACGAATTCGAACCGGACCCCGAGACCGTGCTCGACGCCCTGCTGCCGGTCTACATCGAAAGCCGCATCTTCAACGCCATGTTGCAGTCCGCGGCCTCGGAGCACGCCAGCCGCCAGAAGGCGATGAAGTCGGCCAGCGACAATGCCGACAAGCTCATCAAGGACTTCACGCGGCTGTCGAACAATGCGCGCCAGACCGAGATCACGCAGCAGATTTCCGAGATCGTGGGTGGAGCCGACGCGCTCTCATCCGCCAAGAACTAATCCAGAGAAGAGAGAGCAATGACTGACACCGCAATCGCGCCAGTCCTCGAAGAGGGCACAGCCGGCGCTGTGGGCCGCATCGCACGCGTCACGGGCCCCGTCGTGGACATCGAGTTCCCGCACGACTCGATCCCTGGCATGTACAACGCGCTCAAGACGACCATCGTCATCGGCGACGAGTCGACCGAGATCACCCTCGAGGTCGCCCTGCACCTCGGTGACGACCTGGTTCGCGCCATCGCCCTGAACCCGACCGACGGCCTCGTCCGCGGCCAGGAGGTCCGGGACACCGGCTCGCCCATCATGGTTCCGGTCGGCAACGTCACCAAGGGCCGCGTCTTCAACGTCATCGGCGAGGTCCTCAACGCCAAGCCCGGTGAGAAGATCGAGATCACCGAGCGCTGGCCCATTCACCGCAAGCCGCCGCCCTTCGACCAGCTGGAGTCCAAGACTCAGCTGTTCGAGACCGGCATCAAGGTCATCGACCTGCTCACGCCGTACGTGCTCGGTGGAAAGATCGGCCTCTTCGGTGGTGCCGGTGTCGGCAAGACCGTCCTGATCCAGGAAATGATCCAGCGCGTTGCGCAGGACCACGGTGGTGTGTCGGTGTTCGCCGGCGTCGGAGAGCGTACCCGTGAGGGCAACGACCTTATCGGCGAAATGGAAGAGGCGGGCGTCTTCGACAAGACCGCCCTCGTGTTCGGCCAGATGGACGAGCCGCCGGGAACGCGTCTGCGTGTCGCGCTCTCCGCGCTGACCATGGCCGAGTACTTCCGTGACGTCGCCAAGCAGGACGTGTTGCTCTTCATCGACAACATCTTCCGCTTCACCCAGGCCGGATCCGAGGTGTCGACCCTGCTGGGTCGCATGCCGTCCGCCGTGGGCTACCAGCCGAACCTGGCCGACGAGATGGGCATCCTGCAGGAGCGCATCACGTCGACCCGTGGCCACTCGATCACCTCGCTGCAGGCCATTTACGTGCCTGCCGACGACTACACCGACCCGGCTCCGGCGACCACGTTCGCGCACCTCGACGCCACCACAGAGCTGTCGCGTGAGATCGCGTCGAAGGGCCTGTACCCGGCCGTCGACCCGCTCACCTCGTCCAGCCGTATCCTCGACCCCCGCTACTTGGGCGCCGACCACTACAACACGGCCGTTCGCGTCAAGGCGATCCTGCAGAAGAACAAGGAACTCCAGGAGATCATCGCGATTCTCGGTGTTGACGAGCTCTCTGAAGAGGACAAGGTGACCGTGGCCCGCGCCCGGCGCATCCAGCAGTTCCTGTCGCAGAACACCTACATGGCGAAGAAGTTCACGGGCGTCGAGGGTTCGACGGTGTCGCTCAAGGACACCATCGAGTCGTTCACGGCCATCGCCAACGGTGACTTCGACCACGTGTCGGAGCAGGCATTCTTCAACGTCGGTGGCATCAACGACGTCGAAGAGAAGTGGGCTCAGATCCAGAAGGAGAACGGCTAAGCATGGCTTCGGCTTCGCTCACCGTGACTCTCGTCTCGGCGGACCAGCAGGTCTGGTCCGGCGAGGCGTCGATGGTTGTCGCGCGCACGGTGGAAGGCGAGATCGGTATTCTTGTCGGCCACGAGCCGTTGCTGGCCATCCTGTCCAGCGGCGAGGTTCGCATCACGCTGCTGGACGGAACCAAGGTCGTCGCCGAGGCTGACGACGGGTTCCTGTCCGTGGACAACGACATCATCTCCATTGTCGCCCGCCGGGCCGCACTCGTTTAGGCGCCGCCTGATTTAGGATCCTCGTGTTTGTATTGCTACCGCCGTCGGAGACGAAACGCTCCGGCGGCGTTTGCATGCCCCTGGCGATTGACTCCCTGGCCTTCCCTGCGCTGACCGGTCGCCGCCACGTGCTCACTACCGCCCTGGCCGCGCTGGCCGCCGACCAGGACGCCACCGTGCGCGCCCTCAAGCTCGGCCGCACCCAACTCGCCGAGATCGACCGCAACGCCGCCCTGCTGTCCTCCCCGACTACCCCGGTCATCGACAGGTACACCGGGGTGCTCTATGACGCGTTGGCCGCCGACACCCTGTCGCCGGCGGCTCGCGACTTCGCAGGCCGGCACCTGCTGGTGCACTCCGCGCTACTCGGACCCGTCGGGGGGCTCGACCTCGTGCCCGCCTACAGGCTCTCGCACGACTCCCGGCTGCCGGGCCTGCCCCTCAAGAAGCACTGGGCTGCCGACGTGTCCGCGGCGCTCGAGGCCACCGCGTCCGATGGTTCGGGCGGGCTGCTGCTCGACCTGCGCTCGGAAGGGTACGTGTCGCTGGGACCTGCGGCGGGGCATCCGCGGCGGTTCTACCTGCGGGTGGTGACCGAGAGCGCCGACGGTCGCACCCGCGCCCTCAACCACTTCAACAAAAAGGCCAAGGGCGACTTCACCAGGGCGCTGCTGCAGCACGGCCAGGCCTTCGACACCGTCGACGCGCTCCTCGCCTGGGCGCCGACGGCCGGATTCGCCCTGCGGCCCGGCGCTGCCGGCGAACTCGAACTCGTCGTCGCCGGTCACCTCTAGTATGAATTCGTGCAGAGACAACGAGTAAACGTCACCGTCACCGGCGCCGGAGGCAACATCGGCTATGCGCTGATGTTCCGCATCGCCTCGGGCCAATTGCTCGGACCTGACGTTCCCGTCGCGCTCCGCCTGCTCGAGATCCCCAGCGGTCTCCGGGCCGCGGAGGGCAGCGCCTTCGAACTGCAGGACAGCGCCTTCCCGCTGCTGCGCGAGGTGCTCGTAACGGATGACCCGGTGCAGGCCTTCGACGGCGCCAACGTGGCCATCCTCGTGGGCTCGCGGCCCCGCGGACCCGGCCAGCAGCGTGCGGACCTGCTCGAGGGCAACGCCCGCATCTTCGGCCCGCAGGGCGCCGCCATCAACGCCGGCGCCGCCGACGACATCAGGGTGGTCGTGGTGGGCAACCCGGCCAACACCAATGCCCTGGTCACGGCCAGCCACGCGCCGGATGTACCCGCCGACCGTTTCACCGCCCTGACCAGGCTCGACCACAACCGCGCGGTCGCCCAGCTCGCGGCGCACCTGTCGGTGCCGGTCACCTCGGTGAGGGGCGTGGCTATCTGGGGCAACCACTCGGCTCTGCAGTACCCCGACGTGTCCCACGCCACCATCGACGGACGCCCGGTGCGGGAGCTCGTCGACGAGGCCTGGCTGGTGAACGAGTTCATCCCGCGGGTGGCCAACCGCGGCGCCGAGATCATCGCCGTGCGCGGAGCGTCCTCGATGGGGTCTGCCGCCAGCGCCACGGTCGACCATGTCTACGACTGGGTGAACGGCACCGGTCACGACTGGACCAGCGCCGGAGTGTTCTCCGACGGGTCATACGGCGTGCCGGCCGGCCTGGTGTCGTCCTACCCCGTGCGCTCCCTGGGCGGCCGTTGGGCGATCGAGCCGGGGCTGGCTGTTGACGACTTCTCCCGCGCCCGGATCAACACCTCGGTGGCCGAACTGCAGGCGGAGCGCGCCGCCGTCAGTGCACTGGGGCTGCTCGGCCCGCGAGAATCCGCCTAGGCCGGCGCCGGCGCCAGGTGGCAGCCGAGAACGTGGTCGTTCACGAGCCCGCTCGACTGCATCAGCGCGTACATGGTGGTCGGGCCCACGAACCTGTAGCCGCGGGCTCTGAGTGTCGTGCTGAGCGCGGTGGACTCCGGCGTGATCGCCGGCACCTCGGCCAGATCAGTGAGCGGCGTGCTCCGCGGTGCCGGTGCGAAGCTCCAGATCAGCTCGGTCAGGCTCTCGCCCAGGGCCAGGGTGGTTCGGGCGTTGTCGATGGTGGCGGTGATCTTGCCCCGGTGCCGGATGATGCGCTCATCGGTGAGCAGCCGCTCCACATCCGCCTCGGTGAACGCGGCGACGGCATCGACGTCGAAACCGGCGAACGCGGCCCGGAACGCCGGCCGGCGCCGGAGGATCGTGATCCAGGACAGCCCCGCCTGGAATCCCTCCAGGCACAGCTTCTCGAACAGGCGCTGCTCATCGCGCAGCGGCCGGCCCCACTCCTCGTCGTGGTAGCGCCGGTACTCGGCGTCGTTCGCGGCCCAGCCGCACCGGGCGACTCCGTCGTCACCGACGACGACGGATGGCCGCGGAATCACGGTTTCCTCGGTTGTCATCCGACGTACTCGATGCCCTCGTGCCGCAGCAGCCACTGTTTGGTGGGGATGCCCTCGCCGGCGCTGAAACCGGTGATGCGCCCGTTAGAGGCGAGCACCCGATGGCAGCCCACCAGGATCGGCGCCGGGTTCGCGCCGACGGCGCCGCCGATCGCCCGGCCGGCGCCGCTCCTGCCGATCGAACGGCCCAGCTCACCGTAGGAAAGATGATCGCCGAAGGGGATGGCGGCCAGACCCCGCCAGACGCTCTGCTGGAACTCGGTGCCGCGGTTCAACCGCACCGGCACGTCGAAGGTGACCCTCGCGCCGGCGAAGTACTCGCCGAGTTCAGCGGCGGCGCGTCCAAGCAGCGCGTTGGGAGCCTCCGGCAGGCCTTCCAGGGGGAGGTGGCCGTCCCTGACGATGGCCAGGGACCAGACCTCGGTGTCATCGCCCGTGAGCTCGAGGTCGCCGAGGGGGCTCTGCACGCGGATCAGGTTCGGGGGAGTGGGGGCTGCGCTGGTCATAGTGTGACTGTAGTCGGCGGTCCCGAACGGTTCCGGCGGTTTTCGGACAGGGGAATATCCGGCCGGTCAGGGGCCTGTGGAGGAGGGGCCGTAGGTGGTCACATCATCGCCGCACAGGAATAGTCTGTAGCAATGGCTCAGATCGACTATCGCACTCTCGGCAACTCCGGCCTCGTCGTCTCGACGATCGGTCTGGGCTGCAATAACTTCGGCCGTAACGGCACCAGCACCGAGACCCAGGCGGGTACCTCCCTGGTGATCGATGCGGCCATCGACACCGGTGTGACCCTGTTCGACACCGCGGACATTTACGGCGCGGAACGCGGACTCAGCGAAACCCTGATGGGCAACGCCCTGCGCGGCAAGCGCGACCAGATCGTGCTCGCCACCAAATTCGGCATGGACATGGCCGGCGCGAACGGCCCCGACTGGGACGCCCGCGGCTCCCGCCGCTACATCCGTCTGGCCGTCGAAGCGTCGCTCACCCGGCTGCAGACCGACTGGATCGACCTGTACCAACTGCACCGGCCCGACGCCAACACCCCCATCGAGGAGACCCTCGAGACCCTGGACGACCTCATCCGTGAGGGCAAGATCCGCTACATCGGCCACTCCAACCTGGCCGGCTGGCAGATCGCCGAAGCCGAATTCACCGCCAGGATCAACCATCACCCGGCCTTCATCTCGGCACAGAACGAGTACAGCCTGCTCGTGCGCGACGCCGAAGACGAGGTCCTGCCCGCCGTGAACGCCTACGGCCTGGGCTTCCTGCCGTTCTTTCCGCTCTACAACGGGCTGTTCACCGGCAAGTTCAGTCGTGAGGGCGGCCCGGCGGACAGCCGCATCATGACCATCCGCCGGCACCTGCTCGACGACGCCCCCTGGGACACCATCGAGCGTTACCAGCAGTTCTGCGACGACCGCGGCGTGAGCATGCTGGCCGCGACCCTGGCCTGGCTCCTGGCCCAGCCCGGTCTCACCAGCGTGATCGCCGGCGCCACCAAGCCGGAGCAGATCGTGCAGAACGCCGAGGCCGCCACCACCTGGCGGCCCACGGCTGAAGACGTCGCCTACATCTCCGCCCTCTTCGCCTGATGCTCTGGACACTGCTCGTTCGCTACCTCCGGCCGCACTGGCGCCTGCTGGTGGCCGTCGTCGTCTTCCAGCTGGCGCAGTCGATCGCGTCGCTCTACCTGCCATCGTTGAACGCCGACATCATCGACGAGGGCGTGGCCACCGGCGACACCGGCTACATCCTCCGCGTCGGCGGGATCATGCTGATGATCACCCTCGGCCAGATCATCTGCGCCATCATCGCCGTCTACTTCGGCGCCAAGGCGGCCATGGCCCTCGGCCGTGACCTGCGCGGGGCGGTCTTCACCAGGGTCGGCGAATTCTCCGAGCAGGAGGTCAGCCGATTCGGCGCCCCCTCGCTGATCACCCGCTCCACCAACGACGTGCAACAGGTGCAGATGCTCGTGCTCACCACCTGCACCCTGCTGGTCTCAGCGCCCATCCTCTGCATCGGCGGGGTGATCATGGCGATGCGCCAGGACCTCGAACTGTCCTGGCTGATCGCCGTCAGCGTGCCCGTGCTGCTCGTGGCCGTCGGGCTGATCATCGTGCGCATGGTGCCGCTGTTCAGGGTGATGCAGGTGCGCATCGACACCGTCAACCGGGTGCTGCGCGAACAGCTCACCGGCATCCGGGTCATTCGCGCATTCGTGCGCGAAGACGTGGAGACCCGCCGCTTCGGCCAGGCCAACACCGACGTCACCCACACCGCCCTGCAGGCCGGCCGGCTGATGGCGCTGATGTTCCCCGTGGTGATGCTGGTGCTCAACGTCTCCAGCGTCGCCGTGATTTGGTTCGGCGCGTTCCGCATCGAAGACGGATCGATGCAGGTGGGCACCCTGATCGCGTTCCTCAGCTACCTGATGCAGATCCTGATGGCCGTGATGATGGCGACCTTCATGGCCGTGATGATTCCCCGCGCCACAGTGTCGGCCGACCGGATCGGCGAGGTGCTCGACACCGCCTCCAGCGTGCGTCCGCCAAAGAACCCCGTGAACCAGACGCACGGGCACGGCGAGCTGGAGCTTCGGGGCGTGAGCTTCGCCTACCCCGGCGCCGAACAGCCCGTGCTCAGCGACATCAGCTTCGTGGCCAGACCCGGGTTCACCACCGCCATCATCGGCAGCACAGGTTCGGGCAAGACCACCCTGGTCAACCTGCTGCCGCGCCTGTTCGATGCCACCAGCGGCACCGTGCTGTTCGGCGGTGTCGACGTGCGCGAGCTGAACCCCGACCTGCTCTGGGGCCACATCGGCCTTGTTCCGCAGAAGCCCTACCTGTTCTCCGGCACCGTGCGCAGCAACCTGCTCTACGGCAAGCCGGATGCCACCGAGGCCGAGATCTGGCAGGCGCTGGAGACCGCGCAGGCCCGCGACTTCGTCGAACGGCTCGACGGTGGCCTCGACGCCGCCATCGCCCAGGGCGGCACCAACGTTTCCGGCGGGCAGCGGCAACGCCTCGCAATCGCCCGGGCGCTGGTGAAACGGCCGGAGCTATATATCTTCGATGACTCATTCTCGGCGCTCGACCTCGCCACGGATGCCCGGCTGCGGGCGGCCCTGGCCGCGGACGTCGCCGACGCCACCATGATCATCGTGGCCCAGCGGGTGTCCACGATCCTCGACGCCGACCAGATCCTCGTCGTCGAAGACGGCCGCATCGTCGCGAGCGGCACCCACGAACAGCTGCTCGCGACCTCGTCGACCTACCAGGAAATTGCGGCATCCCAGCTGGCAGCGGAGGCCACCTCATGAGCGACACCGAAACCGCCGACGACAAGGTACCGGCACGCCCACCGCGGGGCGGCGGCCCGTTCGGCGGCATGAACATGCCGGCCGAGAAGGCGATGAACTTCGGGCCGAGCGCCAAACGCCTGATCGGCACGCTCCGCCCCGAGCGGGTGTGGCTGGTGCTGGTGCTGGCGCTCGCCGTGATCAGCGTCACATTCTCGGTGATCGGCCCCCGACTGCTCGGCGAGGGCACCAACCTGATCTTCTCCGGCGTCGTGAGCAAGGCCCTGCCGGCCGGGGCCACTCAGGCCGAGGTGATCGCCGGACTGCGCGCATCCGGCGACACCGCGCAGGCCGACATGCTCAGCGCCATGACCCTCACCCCCGGCCTCGGCATCGACTTCGCGGCCCTGTCTGCCGTGTTGTTCTGGGTGCTGGCGCTCTACATCCTCGCGTCGGTGTTCAGCTGGCTGCAGGCGCTGGTGCTCAACGCCGTCGTGCAGCGCACGGTGTTCAGGCTGCGCGAGGAAATCGAGGCCAAGATCAACCGGCTGCCGTTGGGCTACTTCGACACCGTCAAGCGCGGTGAGCTGCTCAGCCGGGTGACCAACGACGTCGACAACATCTCGCAGAGCCTGCAACAGTCGCTCAGCCAGGTAGTCACGTCACTGCTCACCGTCATCGGCGTGATCGTGATGATGCTGCTTCTCTCGCCGCTGCTCGCCGTGATTGCGCTGGTCACCGTGCCGCTGACCCTGGTCACCACGGTGCTGATCGCCAAGCGGTCGCAGAGGCTCTTCGTGGCGCAGTGGGCCCACACCGGGGAGCTCAACGGCCAGATCGAGGAGACCTTCTCCGGGCACGCCCTGGTCAAGGTCTTCGGCCGGCAGAAGGAGGTGGAGCAGCGCTTCGCCGCGAAGAACGACGAACTCTACGAGGCCAGCTTCGGCGCCCAGTTCGTCAGCGGCATGATCATGCCCGCCATGACCTTCATCGGCAACCTGGTCTACGTGGCCATCGCCGTCGTCGGTGGCCTACAGGTGGCGTCGGGGGCCATGCAGCTCGGTGACGTGCAGGCGTTCATCCAGTACTCCCGGCAGTTCACCCAGCCGCTGGCGCAGCTGGGCTCGATGGCCAACCTGCTGCAGTCCGGCGTCGCCAGCGCCGAGCGGGTCTTCGAGCTGCTGGATGCCGACGAGCAGACCCCGGACGCCGACCCGGCCGAGACGCCCGCGGAGACCCGCGGGCGACTGGTGTTCGAGGACGTGTCGTTCAGCTACAGCGCCGACAAGCCGCTCATCCAGGGCCTGAACCTGGTGGCCGAACCCGGCCAGACCGTGGCGATCGTGGGCCCGACCGGCGCCGGCAAGACCACCCTGGTGAACCTGATGATGCGCTTCTACGAGCTCGACGGGGGCCGGATCACCCTGGACGGTGTGGATATCGCCGGGATGACCCGCAACGACCTGCGCGGCCGGATGGGCATGGTGCTGCAGGACACCTGGCTGTTCGGCGGCAGCATCCGCGACAACATCGCCTACGGCCGGCCGGACGCCACCGAGGAGCAGATCCTCGAGGCCGCGACGGCCACCTACGTGGACAGGTTCGTGCACTCGCTGCCGGACGGCTACGACACCGTGCTCGATGACGAGGGCGGCAACGTCAGCGCCGGGGAGAAGCAGCTGCTCACCATCGCGCGGGCGTTCCTGGCCCGGCCCAGCGTGCTGATCCTCGACGAGGCCACCAGCTCCGTCGACACCCGCACCGAGGTGCTCGTGCAGCACGCCATGAAGGCACTCCGCGCCGATCGCACCAGCTTCGTGATCGCGCACCGACTGTCGACCATCCGCGACGCCGACCTGATCCTGGTGATGGAGGCGGGCCAGATCGTGGAGCAGGGCAGCCACGCCGAGCTGCTCGAAGCCGACGGCGCATACAGGTCCCTCTACGACTCCCAATTCGCAGCAGCCATCGAGTAGCCCCGGCCCCGCGAACTGTGAGAAAAGCCCCAGAAACGTCGAGTTTCTGGGGCTTTTCTCACAGTTCGCGAGGGGGAGGGAGTGGGTTACTTGGCGGGCCAGACGGGGAGGACGGCGCGGCCGGCGGTGGAGTTGTAGACCACGGCGAACGAGCCGTACCAGGCCAGCAGTGCGGTGAGGATGCCGAACCAGCCGCCGAGCTGGTGGATCGCGGTGATCCCGGTGTACGCGCCGATGGCCAGCAGCACGAAGGTGATCGAGAGGGCGACGAAGACGATGAAGATCGAGCCGTTGGTCTTCTTGGCGGCCACGGTCATGTAGAGCGTGAAGATCGCCCAGGCCAGCAGGAAGGTGCCCATGCCGGCGGCGCCGGCCTCGACGTTGCCGCCGGTGCTCTCCAGGTACCAGAACGCCAGCCAGAACGCACCGAACGAGGTGAACGCCGTGGCGCCGAAGGTGTTTCCGTTGCGCAGCTCCCAGATGCCGGCAATGACCTGGGCGATGCCGCCGTAGAACAGCGCGAGGCCGAGGACGGCGACGCTGGAGGGAACGATTCCGGTGTTGGACATGCTGAGCACGAAGGTCGTGAGCGCGAACGCGCCCAGGCCGAGGGCGCCGGGATCGGCGAGGGGGCCGTGGGACGGGGCTGCGGGGGCTGCGGACACGGGTGCGGCGGGTGCTGTCGCGGAGACCGCGGGGGCCTCCGGATACGTCGTATTGATCTGATTCATTTGTTTTGAGATTATCAGCCGCACCCGGCCCCACCCCGCCGACCGAGTAGTGCACAGGCCACCGGCCCGGCAGTTTCTGCACAGGTCAGCCGGCGTCCGGTCGCCCTGGCCGGATCCGGCGCACCGTCGATGCATGCAGAAGACAATCGTGAAGACCCCGACTCCCCAGGATTTCCTCGCCCTCGTGCCCCAACTTGTGGGCTTCCACCCCGCCCAAAGCCTGGTGCTCGTCGCGTTCCGCGGCAACCGCACCTGCGGTGCGCTGCGGTTCAACCTCCCCAGCCCCGACGCCGGTCCGCAGGAACTCCGACGCATCGCCGGCGCCCTGCTCGGCACCCTGTGCAAGATTCCCGGCGTTGACGCCCTCGTACCGGTGAGCTACACCGACGAGTCGATCGGCGACGCCCCGGCGACCGACGTGGCCGACCTGCCGCAGGGCGCGTTCCTGCGGGCGATCCTCACCCGCGCCGGCCAGGCCGGCTTCCTGGTGCGCGACGCCCTGTGCGTGGCCGCGGATGGCTGGGCCTCCTACCTGGACGCCGCACCTGACCGTGGCCGGCCACGCCAGCAACCGCTGCGGCATCCGCTCCGCGAAATCGAGGACTCCAGCGTCAGCGAGGGAATCCCAGGCGACGCCCGCCGTGAACTGGGCCGGTTGCACACCGGCGCCGAGTTGCCCAGGGTGGACCTCGCCACCCGGGAACGCTGCGCCAGGCGCCTGGCCCGCTACCAACGGCTCGGCCCCGACCTGGGGCCGGTCCCTGAGCTGATCGAGATGGTCGGCGACATGCTCGACCCTGTCGGCACCGCGGAATCCGCGCTGGGCGTGAACCCCGCCGAGCTCAGCATCGACGAGGCAGCCGCGCTGCTCTTCCTGATTCAGGGTCCGGCCACCCGCGACCAGATGATGCTGCAGTTCGCCTTCGGCGAGGCCGAGGGCCACCGCAGCCTGGCGCTGAACCGGCACTACGCCAGACGGCAGCGGGAGACGGGCCTGAGCATGGACGACGTCGTCGAGGCCGACATGGCGGCCGGCCGGGCCCTGCAGGAAGACTCGCCGACGACCGGGGACCTGATGCTCGGCCTCAGTCGGGACCGGCCGGACCCGGAACGGGTCAGCCGGGGCATCCGGCTGCTCAAGCTGCTCGTGGCGATGGCACCCCGGTCGGCCAGGCCGGCGCCGCTGTGCATGCTGGCCTGGCTGAGCTGGACGCTGGGCCACGGGTCGGCCGCGGGAATCTACATCGACACGGCCCTGGACATCGACGGCGAGTACGGCATGGCACGGCTGCTGTTGCAGCTGATCGGCAGCGGCCACCTGCCGGAGTGGGCCTTCGAGGTGCCCGACGAGAGAGCTCTATAGGCGTTCTCGGTCTCTCACGATTGTGAGAACTTCAGTGTCGGTGAGACGGCTCAAGTGCTCGGCTGCGGGGAACTCGTCAGCCCATTTTCGCGACAAGGGGTTCTTATAGATCAGGAACCAGCCGCACACGCAGACGTAGAGGCCTTCATTGGACCCGACGTTGTGTAGCGTCTGCTCCTCGGCCGTGCCTGAGCGGAGGAGATGCGCCTGGCGGACACGCCGTTCCGCCTCGAACACCACGGTCAGGTCAGGACGTGTCGCGAGCACATCCCGGCCCGCCTGAGTGATGACAGCCCCGTCCTCTCTCTGCTGCGCGTATCCGCGATCGACGAAGTCGGGAACATAGACGAGCGCTTGGCGCGAGCTCGGTACCCGGTAGCTCTCGTTCTGCAGGTCTCGCGAGACCCCCTGATCGTTCCACGCCGTGTCTCGTCTCCGCACTGCCGGACCGTCCAGATCGAGAAGCCACAATTGGCGGCAATAACTTTCCGCGTGAAACCAATCTCCCGCGATGTGGTGCTCGAGCCAGGCGGGGCTTTGGCGATCGAACAAGGAACGGGTGCTCAGTGGCGCGAGTTGAGGAGGCGGCCGGTGCTCTGCTGCGACGGAGGAGTTCAGAGCGCGCCGTCCTCGGGCCGTGAGAATCACTGGTCGAGCGCCGGGAAAGCGTGAATGTGAGCTTGCTTGGCCGGGCTCGAACGAGGACAACCTCACCATTCCCCCGTTGAGAAGAGCTCCCGCAGCGCTGTTGTTTCCGGGGATCCCGTCCCACTGGCTGTAAAACCAGATGACGGGAGCGCCCTCGATCAGAGTGAAAATCGGCTTGCTTTGTGAAATCTGCCACAAAGTGCGCCACTCCAGACTCGTCATGGGGCAACGTCTCGGGTGTGCTCGAAGTGGCGGCCAGATCATGGTCACCATTCTGGCCGAGTCTCCTCGAGGGCTAGGCAGCCGGGGCCTGCGCGATGCGCACGATGTTTCCGGACGGATCCCGGAAGGCGCAATCGCGTGGGCCCCAGGGCTGGTCGGTGGGCTCCTGGAGCACCTCGGCGCCGGACGCACGCACGGTCTCGAACGTCGCGTCGACGTCGTCCGAGCGGAACACGAGCATCGGCAGGACCCCCTTGGTGAGCAGCTCCTGGAGCGCATCGCCGTCGGCCGGCGACCGGCCGGCGTGCGGCTCCGACAGCACGATCTCGAGACCGGGCTGGGCATCGCTGCCGAGCGTGACCCAGCGGAATTTTCCGGACGGCACGTCGCTGCGCACCTCGAGCCCGAGCGCGTCCCGATAGAACGCGATCGCCTCGTCGACATCGTTGACGGTGATGTTGCAGTACTGGAGTGAGATTGTCGTTGTCATGCGACGAATCTAGGCCGCTACCGTCCCGTGCGCTTCTTGGATCCTGCTCGATTCGCGGGCAGTGCCCGGCGGGCGCCGAACCGGGCGGGTGTGAGTCTGGGCGACACAGGCCGGCATGGCCGTCACGGACGCGTGCGTGCGCGCCCGATAGGCGCTCGGAGCCTCGCCGACGATCTCGGCGAACCGGGTGCTGAACGAGCCCAGCGACGTACAGCCGACCCTCATGCAGGCATCCGTGACGCTCGCGCCACCGCGGAGCAACGCCATCGCCCGCTCGATCCGGCGGGTCATCAGGTAGCTGTACGGCGTCTCGCCGTACGCCGCCCGGAACCGGCGGGAAAAGTGCGCGGGCGACATCAGCGCCCGGCGCGCCATGGTGGGGACGTCGAGCGGGTTCGCGTACTCCCGATCGATCAGGTCCCGGGCCCGGCGCAGGCAGGCGAGAATCTCAAGTTCCTGCGGAGTCACCATTTCACGCTAGCACCGGGCCGAGCGACCGGCTAGAGGTGCTTCGGCGCCTCCGACAGCACGCCGTGCAGAATGTCGCCGATCTCGCGGATCTCGGCCGGGCCGATGGTCAGCGGCGGTGCGAGCTGCACGACCGGGTCGCCCCGGTCATCCGCCCGGCAGTACAGCCCCGCCTCGAACAGCGCACCGGACAGGTATCCGCGCAGCAACCGCTCGGACTCCGCGTCGTTGAAGGTCTCCTTGGTGGCCTTGTCCTTGACCAGCTCGATGCCGAAGAAGTACCCCTCGCCGCGCACATCACCCACGATCGGCAGTTCGAGCAGCTTCTCCAGCTCCGCCCTGAACACCGGCGAATTCTCCCGCACGTTCTCGTTGAGCTTCTCCTCCTCGAAAATGTCGAGGTTGGCCAGCGCCACCGCTGCGGACACCGGATGGCCGCCGAAGGTGTAGCCGTGATAGAACGCCGTGTCGCCGTGCTTGAACGGTTCGTAGATGCGGTCGCTGATGATCGTCGCGCCGATCGGAGAGTACCCGCTGGTCATGCCCTTGGCGCAGGTGATCATGTCCGGTTCGATGCCGAAGGTCGTCGAGGCGAACATGTTGCCGATCCGGCCGAACGCCGTGATGACCTCATCGGCCACCAGCAGCACGTCGTAGGTGTCGCAGATCTCGCGCACCCGCTTGAAGTAGCCCGGCGGCGGTGGGAAACAGCCGCCGGAGTTCTGCACGGGCTCCAGGAACACCGCGGCCACGGTCTCCGGCCCCTCGAACTGGATCATCTCTTCGATACGGTTCGCCGCCCACAGGCCGAACGCTTCCACGTCGTCGCCGTGCCCCGAACCCATCTCATCGGCTCGGTAGAAGTTGGTGTTCGGCACCCTGAACCCGCCGGGGGTGACCGGCTCGAACATCTCCTTGAGCGCCGGGATACCCGTGATCGCCAGGGCACCCTGGGTGGTGCCGTGATAGGCGACCGAACGGGAGATCACCTTGTGCTTGGTGGGCCGGCCCTGCAACTTCCAGTAGTACTTGGCCAGCTTGAACGCGGTTTCGACGGCCTCGCCACCGCCGGTGGAGAAGAACACCCGGTTGAGGTCGCCCGGGGCATGCTCGGCCAGCCTGTCGGCGAGCTCGATGGCGCTCGGGTGCGCGTAGGACCAGAGCGGGAAAAACGCGAGTTCCTCGGCCTGCGTTGCGGCCGCCTGGGCGAGGCGTTTGCGGCCGTGACCGGCGTTCACCACGAACAACCCGCTCAGGCCGTCGATGTAGCGCTTGCCGGTGGAGTCCCAAATGTGGTGGCCGAGCCCCTTGGTGATGACGGGAACACCGGCACCGGATTCCAGCACCGACTGGCGGGCGAAGTGCATCCAGAGGTGGTCCTTCGCCTTCTGCTGCAGGTCGGCGTTCTCGGCGTCGGTGTAGACGCGCGGGCCGATGGTGGGCTCTGTGATGGTCATCGCGGTTACCGTGTTCCCCAGTTGTACAACTGTTTGTGAAGCTTGAGGTAGACGAAGGTCTCGGTCGAGGCGACCCCCTCAAGCGCGCGGATCTGTGAATTGAGCAGGGCGATCAGTTCGTCGTCGTTCTCGCAGACGACCTCGGCCAGGATGTCGAAGGAACCTGCGGTGAGCACGACGTAGTCGACGGCGGCGATCGCGGCGAGCTGATCGGCCAGGACCCGGGTGTCTCCGGTGGCGCGGATGCCGATCATGGCCTGCCGGTAGAAGCCCAGCTGCATGGGGTCGGTCACCGCGACGACCTGCATGACCCCGGCCTCGGTGAGTTTCTGCACACGTTGGCGCACCGCGGCCTCGCTCAGACCGACAGCCTTGCCGATCTCGGCGTAGGACCGCCGGCCGTCCACCTGCAGCTGCTCGATGATCTTCTTGGACACATCGTCCAGTTGCGCGGGCCGACCCGCACTGCCGCGTCCATTGCTGCTCATCACCCGATTGTGACAGTGAAGGGGCTATGCGGCAAGTGAATCAGTCGTGAAACACGACTTTCACAACGGATTCCGGGCGGCTAGGCTGACGCGCATGAGCGCGCTACGCAACTTCATCAACGGCGACCACGTCGAGTCCACCTCAGCGACCACCATCGACCTCATCGACCCTGCCACCGAGCAGAGCTACGGCTCCAGCCCGGTGTCGACCGCCGCCGACGTGGATTCGGCCTACCGGGCCGCCGCGGCCGCATTCGAGGGTTGGGGCGAATCCACCCCCGCCGAACGCCAGCTGGCCCTGTTCCGCATCGCCGATGCCGTCGAGGCGCGCGCAGAGGAATTCGCCGACGCGGAATCCCGGGACACCGGCAAACCGCGCAGCACCCTCGTCGACGACGAAATCCTGGTGTCGGTGGACCAGATCCGGTTCTTCGCCGGTGCCGCCAGGGTGCTCGAGGGCAGAAGCGGCGGCGAGTATATGAAGGACCACACCTCTTTCATCCGCCGGGAGCCGATCGGCGTCGTCGGTCAGGTGACACCGTGGAATTACCCGCTGAACATGGCGGTGTGGAAGTTCGCCCCGGCGCTCGCCGCCGGCAACACCACGGTGCTCAAGCCCTCCGACACCACCCCGAGCGCCACCCTGCTGCTGGCGGAAGTGGCTGCGGAGTTCCTGCCGCCGGGCGTGTTCAACGTGGTGATGGGGGATCGCAGCACCGGAGCGGCGATGATCGACCACAAGATCCCGCAACTGGTCTCGATCACCGGTTCGGTGCGCGCCGGCATGGAGGTGGCCAGGGCCGCCGCCACCGACCTCAAACGGGTGCACCTGGAGCTCGGCGGCAAGGCGCCGGTCGTCGTCTTCGACGACGCCGACATCGCGCAGGCCGTTGAGGGCATCAGCGCGGCAGGCTTCTTCAACGCCGGCCAGGACTGCACGGCAGCCACCCGGGTGCTCGTGCAGGCCGGCATCCACGACGAGTTCGTGGCGGCGCTCGCCGCCCACGCCGCCCAGAACGCCCGCACCGGGCCGCCGAGCGAGGCGGGCTTCCTGTTCGGACCGGTGAACAACCGCAACCAGCTGGACCAGGTGACCGGCTTCATCGACCGGCTGCCCGACCACGCCGTGGTCGAGCTCGGCGGCCACCGGCAGGGCAGCACCGGCTATTTCCACGAGGCCACCGTGGTGAGCGGGCTGCGGCAGACCGACGAGGCGGTGCAGCGGGAGATCTTCGGCCCGGTGATCACCGTGCAGAGCTTCACCGATGAAGCCGAGGCCCTGGCCTGGGCCAACGACGTGCAGTACGGGCTGGCCTCGTCGGTGTGGACCTCCAATCATGGGCGGGCCATGCGGATGGCCAAGCGCCTGGACTTCGGCTGCGTCTGGATCAACACCCACATTCCGATCGTCGCCGAGATGCCGCACGGCGGGTTCAAACACTCCGGCTACGGCAAGGACCTGTCAATGTACGGCTTCGAGGACTACACCCGGATCAAGCACGTGATGAGCTACATCGGCTGAGTCGACTCGGCCGTCGGGTTTAGCATCAAAGGAACGAGGGAGCCTGATGCAACTGGGACGGGTCGGCTGCGAGACCGCGCCGTTGGAGAGCGCCGAATGGACGTTCGTGGTGGGCCGCGGGTTCCTGGCCGTTGTGCCCGCCAGCACCGCCAGCCCCGTCGTGGCCGCCCTGCACGCCCTCGCCGCTGAGACCGCCGTCACACTCGAGGCGCTCGTGTCGCTGATCCCGCTTGGCGGTGCTGGAGAACCGGACGCGTTCGCGGTGATCGTGCCGGGCGTCCGCCGCGCCGGCGACGGGACAAACGGAGACGACCCGACGCAAGACGGCATCCCCGTGCACGCCGTCGTGCGTGGAGCCATCGCCGTGGACGTCTTCTCGATCGGGGGATCCCGCCGGTTCACCGACCGCAACATCAGGCCCTGGCTGCTGGCGGAGTTCCAGTCCGTGACCGGGCTGGTGATCGGCTCGCCCCTGGCCGCCGTCGCTCGGTCCGACCGGCTGGCTGCCGGGCGGATGCTCGGCACGGGCATCGACGCCGGCGACACCCTGTTCTGGTCGGTCGCCGGCGAACCGGACGACACCGCTGACACGGTGCTTCGCCCCAGACGGATCGTGGACGACACGGTCGTGCTCGACCGGCGGATGCGAGACCGCGTTGTCGTCGTGGCCGCCGGTGCACCGGCCGTCGAGCCCTCGGACGAACCGGCCGACCCATCCGCCGACGAACCCGCCGACCGGCCGGGGCCCTACGGGTTCAGGTTGGCCACCGGCGAGGTGGTGCGATTGGGCGCGGTGTACCGGATCGGGCGAAGCCCCCGGCCTCGGCGCATCCAGCCCGGTGAGCGGCTGGAGCTGATCGTGGTGGCCTCAGCGACAGCGCTCGTCTCGGCGAATCACCTCGAAATCCGGCAGGACGGCGACGCCGTCGTCGTCACCGACCTCGGTTCGACGAACGGCACACTGGTTCATTTTCCCCTCGGTCGCACCCAGCGGTTGCGCTTCGGAGCCTCGCTCACGGTGTTGCCCGGTACAACGGTGGACATCGGGGACGGTAACCTGATCGAGATACTGCCAGCGGACTGACCGTCGTTCGCTGCGTTGCCGCACGTTTGTATTCGGAAGGCACCACCCGTGACCCAGATAGGTCAAGGCTCACCCAGCCACACGATCGCGCTCCCCGCGGTGAAGAAATCCGTCACCCTGGCCTGGTCCGCGCTCACCGACGTTGGTCATCGCCGCGAAGTCAATGAAGACAGCCTGGTAACCCGATCACCCATTTTTGCGGTGGCCGACGGCATGGGCGGCCACTCCGCCGGCGATGTCGCCAGCAAGGCCGTGGTGACCCGGCTCGCCGAACTGGGCAGCGACGCTGATACGACGGCAGAGGCCATCAACCGGGCCCTCGCCCTCGCCGTTGACGACATGAAGGCCGGCGAAGGCGTCACCGACCTGGGCACCGGCACCACCGTCACCGGCGTTGCCGTGGCCATCGTCTCGGATGCCCCGCAGTTCATCGCGTACAACATCGGCGACTCGCGGGTCTACCAGCTCAGCTCCGGAGTCCTGGAGCAGGTGACGGTCGACCATTCGGTGGTGCAGGAGCTCGTCGACGCGGGCCGGATCACCCGTGAGGAAGCGGATGTGCATCCGCACGGAAATGTCATCACCCGGGCCGTCGGATTCCACGAACCACCGGTGCCCGACTATCGCATCCTGCCGCTGACGGCGGGCCAGCGCATCCTGGTCTGTTCGGACGGGCTCACCAAGGAGCTGACCGCATACGGCATCCGGCATTTTCTGCTGTCGAACCCGAAGGCCGAGGACGCCGTCGCGGCCCTGGTGACCGCGGCGCTGGAGAACGGCGGCCGCGACAACGTGACCGCGATAGTCCTGGACGTGCTCAGCGTCGACGATCTCGACGGTATTCATGACGAGAGTGTTCATGACGCCGATGTTCATGACGCCGATGTTCATGACGACTCGGCCGACGCCGCTGCCGGGGCCTGAGGACCCGCAGCCGTAGAATTGTGCAAGGTCGTCGATACCCGTGACGACGACCACATCCTGCGATCAGGCAGGGCAAGCAGGCAATCCGGTCGGTTCCTTCGACCGTTCGAGACGATTCACGGGAGGCGCCATGGCGGTAAGACTGCCGTCGACGCCCCCGGCCCTGCCGGGGTTCTCCTACCTGAGGCCGTTGGGTGCCGGTGGCTTCGCCGATGTGTTCCTGTACGAACAGAACCTGCCGCGGCGCCAGGTGGCCGTCAAGGTGCTCCTCGCCGAGGTGGTCAGCGACCCGGTCCGGCGTCTGTTCCAGGCCGAGGCGAACCTGATGGCTCAACTGTCGGCCCACCCGTCGGTGCTCACGGTGTTCCAGGCCGGGGTGTCCGCCGACGGCCGCCCGTTCCTGGTGATGGAGTACTGCTCCAACGCCCTCGACCAGCGCTACCGGTCGGGCCGCCTGCCGGTGTCCGAACTGCTCCGGATCGGGGTGACCATCGCCAGCGCCGTGGAGACCGCCCATCGGGCCGGCGTGCTGCACCGGGACATCAAGCCGTCGAACATCCTGATCACCGCGTACGGGCATCCGGTGCTGTCCGACTTCGGCATTGCGGCCACCCTCGGTGAGGCGGAGGAGAGCGACCAGGTCGGACTCTCGATCCCGTGGTCGGCGCCCGAAGTGCTGTTCGACGAGAGCCCGGGCTCGGTAGCCGCCGAGGTCTGGTCACTCGGGGCGACGCTCTACACGCTGCTGGCCGGCCGGTCGCCGTTCGAACTACCCGGCGATCGCAACGGGCCCGCCCAGCTGATGGCCCGCATCCAGAAGACGGCGCTGCCGCCCATCGGTCGGCCCGACGTGCCGGAGCGCCTGGAGCTGGTGCTGGCCCGGGCCCTCTCCAAACGCCCCGAGCGGCGCCAGGCCAGTGCGCTCGAGCTGATCCGGGAGCTGCAGGCCGTGGAGGCCGAGCTCGGGCTCGCCCAGACTCCGCTCGAGCTCGCGACGGCCGAGTGGGAAGCCCAGGCCGCCGGGGACGCTGACGATCAGACCCGCATCACCGGCCTGGTCTCCGTGGACGCCCAGCCGGCCCGCCGCCAACGTCGGGAGCCGGGCGCCGCCCGCACCGCTGCTGCGTCGACCCGCGCCGAAGCACCCCGCGCCGACCGGCCACGCCCCGCCCAACGGCGGCGCACTCTCGCGGCCGTCATCGCCGGCGGCCTGCTGGTGGTCGGGCTCGGCGTCGTCGCCGGCGCCCTGCTGCTCGGCCCGGTGCTCTCCGGCGCTCCCGCGAGCCCGGGGGACTCCGCGCTGCCGCGGGTCAGCGATGTCACCGGCCGCGCGGGCGATGGCACCATTGTGTTCAGCTGGGCCGACCCGGGCCTGCGCGACAGTGACAGCTACGTGGTCAGCCTGCGGAGCGGCGAGAGCAGCATCCAGCGCGGCACCCAGTTCACGGTCCAGACCGACACCGCGCCGAGCGCTGCCCGGACGCCGGTCTGCGTCACCGTGAGCGTGAACCGCGACGGACGCACCGGCGCCGCCAGCACCGAGAAGTGCGTCGACCCGGCAACGGGAGCGCAATGATCCGCCGTTGGCTGGCCACGCACCGCTCCCTCGCCGCCTCGATCACCGGCGGAACCCTGGTCACCGCCCTGGTGGTCACCGTCGCGGTGGTCTCCGGCGGCTACACCGCGCAGAAAGTCGACCTGGGTGACGCCGCCGTGTGGGTGGCCAGCGAAACCCGGCAGCTGGTGGGCAGAGTCAACACCGAGATCGCCGAACTGAACACCGTGGTTCCCGTCGAATCCGACCGCACCTCCGTGGTGCAGCACGGCGGGACAGTGCTCGTGGTCGACGCCGGCAACGGCACCCTGGACATCCTCGACCCGGCCACCGCGACGGTCACCGACAGTGTGGCGCTGCCGCCGGATGCCCCCGAGGTGCGTCTGGCGGGCGACCTCGCCGCGATCTCGGCCGACGGTGACCTCTGGCGGGCGAACAGCGCCGACCTGGCGACTTTCGACAGCACCACAGATCCCGCCCTCGCGCTGGGCACCGGGACCCTGTTCAGCCTCGACGCCGCCGGAGTCCTGTTCGCGTTCACCCCGGCCACGCAGACCCTCGTGCGGATCGACCCCGACCACCCGGAGGCCGTCGCCGAGACGAGGACGGTGTCGGCCGGGGACCCCTCAGACGTCTACCAGCTCAGCCAGGTGAACGGCAGCTGGGCGCTGCTGAACACGACTACCGGCATCCTGCACCTACCCCAACGCGCCGTCGACCTCACCGGCAGCCTCACTGACCTGCCCAGACTGCAGGAGCCGGCGACGGCCGGCGACAGGGTTCTGATCTCGCACCGCAGCGGTCTGCTCAGCGTGCCGCTCGACCGTGGGGCTGCCACCGAGCTCCTGGCCGACCAGTCTGTCGCCGGCAGCCCGGCCGCGCCCGCCCAGGACGGTCGATGTGCCTACGCGGCGTGGGCGGACGGCACCGCCTGGCAGGCCTGCGGCATCGGTTCGCCGGCTGGAACCACCGCAACCCTGGCCGGCCTCGCGGGCGACGCGCGCCTGGAATACCGGCAGAACGGCACCCGGCTGCTGCTCAACGACGCCCGCAACGGCGCCACCTGGAACGTGCAGCGGGACAACGAACTCATCGACAACTGGGATGACCTCATCGACCCGGTCTCCGACCAGCAGGAGGTGACCAGCGCCACCGAGGACACCCCGCCGGACTACGAGGACACCCAGCTGCCGCCGGTCGCGATCGACGACGCGTTCGGCGCCCGCCCCGGCCGTACGGTCACCCTGCCGGCGCTTCTGAACGACTACGACCCCAACGACGACGTGCTGGTCATCGACGGTGTGGAACCGCCGCCGGCCGATCAGGGCCGCATCGACCTGGTCGCCGGCAATCAGCAGCTGCAGCTCACCCTCACCCCGGAGGCGTCCGGCAGCCTCAGCTTCGACTACACGGTCAGTGACGGACGCGGCGGCACCGCCGACGCCACCGTCACGGTCACGGTCCGCAGCCCGGACGAAAACTCCGCCCCCGCACAGGCCCGCCAGACCCGGGCCACCGTCGCGGCCGGCGGCAGCGTGGAGACCCAGGTGCTCGGCGACTGGATCGACCCGGACGGTGACCCGTTCTACCTCACCGCGGCCACCGCCGCGGCCCCGGACACCGCGACCTCGACGCCGGCCGGCGCCGTGCTGTTCACGGATGCCGGCGACGGCGGCGACGCCGCCCAGGTCGGCCTCGCCGTCTCGGACGGCAGCCTCACCGGCGCGGGGACCCTGGACGTGACGGTGCGTGCGGCCGGGACCGTGCCCATCGTCGCCGACGCGTTCGCCGTGCGCACCACGGCGGGCAGCGAGGTCACCGTCGCTCCGCTGGAGCACGCCCGCGGCGGCAATGGTCCGCTCCGCCTGGGCGCTGTGCCAGACAAGCCCGGTGTCAGCATCACGGCGGATTTCGCCGGCGGAACCTTCAGGTTCGCCAGCGACACCGTCGGCGTGCACTACCTGGACTACGCGGTGACCGACGGCGCGACCACCGTGACCGGGCTGATCCGGGTCGACGTCGACCCCGACCCTGACAGCCCCGGCCGGCCCATCACGGTGCCGCATACCGCCTTCCTGCGCCCGCAGCAGCCCACCGTCATCGACGTGCTCGCAACCGACATCGATCCGGCCGGGGGAGTGCTGCTGGTCACCGGAAGCTCCAACGTGCCCGCCGGCAGCGGACTGACCGTCGAGATCCTCGACCAGCACTTCCTGAGGGTCACCCTGACCCGCCCGCTCGAGTCGGGCACGACCAGCTTCGACTACACGGTGAGCAACGGCCTGGCCTCGGCCACCGGCACCGTCACGGTGATCGAGATCCCCGCGGCGACCACCAGACAGCCGCCCGTCGCGGCGGCAGACTCGGTGTCGGTCCGGGTCGGCGACACCATCGACATCCCCGTGCTCGCCAACGACGAACACCCCGACGGCGACCCTCTTACTCTCGACCCCGTGCTCTCGACCCCGCTGCCCGCCGGCGCCGGGCTGCTCTTCGCCTCCGGCCGGGTGTTGCGCTACCTCGCCCCGGCCAGCACCGGCAACTTCACCGCCGTGTACAGGGTGAGCGCCCCTGACGGGCAGTTCGCCAACGCCGAGGTGCGCATCTCGGTGCGGGAGACCGACGCCGCCACCAACAACCCGCCGCTGCCGCCCACCGTCACCGCCCGGGTACTGGCGGGTGACACCGTGCGCATCCAGATCCCTCGCACCGGGATCGACCCCGACGGTGACTCCGTGCAGCTGCTCGGCCAGGAGACCAACCCCGAGAAGGGCACCGTCACCGCCGTCGACGCCGACTCGCTCAGCTACCGGGCCGGCGACTACTCAGCGGGCACCGACACCTTCAGCTACGCCGTCATCGACGCCCTCGGCGCCCGTGCCACCGGCACCGTGCGGGTGGGCATCAGCCCGCGCCCGGACGGGGCCCGCAACCCGGTCGCCGTGCCGGATGAGGTGACCGTGCGGCCCGGTTCCCGGGTGTCGGTGCGGGTGCTCGGCAACGACTCCGACCCCGACGGCGGCGCACTGAGCATCACCGCGGTCGAGGCGACTGACGGTGCCGCGAGCGGGGCCGCCGGCACCGCCGTCGTCGACGGTGACCTCGTCGTGGTGCGCGCCCCGAACGTCAGCGGCCGGTATGGCTTCGTCTATCAGATCCAGAACGAGCGCGGCGGCACCGGCTCCGCCTTCCTCACCGTCGTCGTGACCCCGGACGCCCCCCGGGCCCACCCCGAGGCCGCCGACACCCGGTTGAGGCTCTCCGATGTGCTGGGCCGGGACACCGTCGACGTCGACGTGCTCGCCAGGGTGTTCTTCGCCGAAGGGCCGGCCAGGGACCTGTTGCTGGCCGTCCTGCCCGGCTACGACGGCGCGGCGACGGTCACCGACACCGCCCAGATCCGCGTGTCCGTCGCCAAGACCAGCCAGATCATCCCGTTCAGCGTCAGCCACCCCCAAGACCCCGAGATCATCGCCTACGCGTTCGTCTGGGTACCGGGAACCGACGACGCCCTCCCGCAGCTGCGGGCCGGGGCCGCCAAACTCGTCGTGGCCAGCGAGGCCACCATCAACATCGACATCAACGACTACGTCGTCGCCGTCGGCGACACGCCCGTGCAACTGACCGACCGCAACACCGTGCGTGCCACGCACGCCAACGGCGCCGAACTCGCAACGGGTGCCCATACCCTCGCGTTCACCAGCGCGGACCAGTATTTCGGGCCCGCCTCCATCTCCTTCGAGGTGACCGACGGCGCCAGCGCGACCGACCCCGCCGGACGCACTGCCACGATAGTGCTGCCGATCACCGTGACACCGCGGGAGAACCAGCCGCCCGCATTCGACGGGGCGGGAATCGACTTCGAACCCGGCCAGAAGAAAGTCATCGACCTGGCCAAGCTCACCTCCTACCCCTACCCGGAGGACCGCGACGAACTCGCCTTCACTGTGCTCGACCCGGTGCCGACCGGCTTCGAGCAGACGCTGAACGGCAGCCTGCTCACCGTGACCGCTCTGGACGGCACCCCGAAGGGCAGCACCAGCGCGGTCACGATCGGGGTGCGCGACGACCTCAGCACCGGAAAGGCCGGGCGCGTCGAACTGAAGGTCGTGGCCTCCACCAGACCCCTCGCGCTGCCGGCCACGGATGCGGCCATCGCGCCCCGCGGGCGCAGCACCGTCATCGATGTGCTCGCCAACGACGGCGCCACCAACCCGTTCCCCGCGGTCCCACTGCGCGTGCTCGCGGTACGCGGGCTGGATGCGGCCGCACTGCCCGCCGGGGTGACGATCACCCCCAGCGCCGACAACAGCAGGCTCACCGTGCGGGTGTCCGCCGACGCGCAGCCCACTGACAGCACCCTGCAGTACCAGGTCGCTGACGCCACCAACGACCCCGACCGGTACACCTGGGGCACCGTGCGGGTATCGGTGCAGGACGTTCCCGACGCCGTCACCGGGCTGCGGGCCACGGGCTTCGCCGACGGGCGCGTCACCGTGGTCTTCAACCCCGGCGCCGCCAACAACTCGCCCATCTCCGGCTACCAGGTGACCACCCTCGACGCCGCCTCCGGCCGCACCCTCGGCAGCACAGTGTGCGCGGCCACTTCCTGCACCCTCGCCACACCCGGCAACGGGCAGGCCAACGCCGTGCGCGTCAGCGTCGCCGCGCAGAACGGCGTCGGCACAGCGACGGCAGTCACCCTCGCCGCCACGGTCTGGTCCGACGTGATCCCGGCCGCACCCACCGGGCTCACCGCCGTGCCCGAAGACGGTGCCCTGCTGCTCGGCTGGGACCTCGTGGCGGCGACGGGCGGCGGCACCGCCATCCGCGGCTACCAGGTCAGTGTCGCCGGGGTCGCCCAACCCGAGGTGAGCGCCACCGGAGCCCGCTGCGCGGCCGCCCGCTGCACCCTGCGCGTAGACGGCCTGGCCAACGGGACCAGCATTGGCTACACCGTCAGTGCCCGCAACGACGCCTACCCCGCCCTGTCGAGCTGGAACACCACCGCCGCCACCGGAACGCCGTACGGTGCGGCGGTCGCCGGCGGGATCACCGCGACGGCGACCGATGTCAGCGGCGCCGTCACCGTGACCTGGGACGGTTTCGCCGATCGCGGCGACGCCGTCGCGGGCTACTTCGTGCAGCGGATCAGCGGCGGCGGGCAGCCCACCGGCGCGCAGGCCTGCTCGGTGTCGAGCCCCGCGCCCGGCACCGTCACGGCACCCCGCGCCGGCGGGGTGGTGCTCGACCAGAAGAGTGTGCCGGCCGGCGGGCGCAGCGCCGTGTTCGACGGCCTGCTCGCCGACGATGGCAGTTACTCATTCGTGGTCTGGGGGTACAACCGGGCCGGTTGCGCGGCGACCGCCGTTGCCACGGTCCTGGTGCGGCCCGCTCCCGGCGCGATCAGCCAGGTGCAGGGTGCGATGGAGCAGCAGGGTGACGCCTGGGACTACCACCTCACCGGGGTGACCCCGTCAGCCGGTGTCGACCACTACAACATCCGAGCCGCGGATGGCTCCGGCTCGGTACAGCGCTTCGGCGGCAGCACCTGGCCGCGCGACCTGCTCGGCCTGCCGTTCGGCTCCGCGGTGGCCTTCCAGCTGCAGGCCTGCACGGTGTGGGGCTCCTGCGGGCCGTGGTCGGGCACCACCACCGCGCCGGAGGCATCCGTCACCTTCACCGTGACCGGACTGGCCTACGACGGCCCGTCCGGCCGGTTCTCCTGGACCGGCGCGCCGCAGAACGGCACCCTCGCGGCGACCTTCGCGTGCGCGGTCGCCGGATCGGCGTCGACTCCGGCCGACAGCGCCACCACCTGCACCCTGCCCGGCCCGCTGCCCGAATCCGGCACAGTGCTGCTCACCGTGACAGTGGACGGCCACACCTTCGACTACTCCCGCCCGATCCCGAAGAAAGCGATCACCCCATGACCCTGACCCCCGATCGTGTGAGCCCAGGCCAGCCGGGCGCCCGCCGCGACGCCGACCTGATGAGCATCGAGGAAGCCGGTCAGTTCGCGACCCTGTTCGACAGGCTGGTGCGCGGCGTCGAGGAGGTCGTGCTGGGCAAGCAGCACGTCATCAGGCTGGCGTTCACCGCCCTGTTCAGTGAGGGCCACCTGCTCCTGGAGGACGTTCCCGGCACCGGGAAGACCTCACTGGCCCGTGCCATCGCGCAGAGCGTGCGCGGCACCAGCAACCGGGTGCAGTTCACTCCCGACCTGCTGCCGGGCGACATCACCGGCGTGAGCATCTTCGACCAGCGAACGGCCACCTTCGAATTCCACCGCGGACCGGTGTTCGCCAACATCGTGCTGGCCGACGAGATCAACCGGGCCAGCCCCAAGACCCAGGCCGCACTGCTCGAGGTGATGGAGGAGGGCCAGGTCACCGTTGACGGTGTCACCCACAGGGTGGCGGGCCCGTTCATGGTGATCGCGACCCAGAACCCCATCGAGCAGGCCGGCACCTACAGGCTTCCGGAGGCCCAGCTGGACAGGTTCCTGATGAAGACCTCGATCGGCTACCCCGACCACGCGGCCACCGTGCGCATTCTGGAAGGCGCCGGCCGGCGCGCCCACGACGGCCGCCTGGCGCCGGTGCTCTCGGCCGAGTCCGTCGTCGAAGTGGCGGCGCTGGCCCGCACCGTGTTCGTCGACGCGACCATCAACGACTACGTCGCCCGACTCGTCGACGCCACCCGCACCAGCCCGGAGGTCCGCCTGGGCGCCAGCGTGCGGGGTGCCCTCGCGCTCATCCGCACCGCCAAGACCTACGCGGCCTCCCAGGGCCGCCACTACGTGACCCCCGACGATGTGAAGGCGCTCGCCGAACCCGTGCTCGCGCACCGGCTGCTGCTGGACGCGGAGGCCGAATTCGACGGGGTCAGCGCGTCGAGCGTGATCGGCCGGATCCTGGTCGAGACGCCGCCGCCGCGCAGCGGGGAGGACCAGAGGCCGGATGTCCTCTAGACGAACCCGGCTGCTCCAGGCCGTCACACCGCTCGGCTGGGGCGTCGCCGGATGCGCGGCGGCACTTCTCGGCGCCGGCTACGGCCTGGGCTGGGCCGAACTCACCGCGATCGGCTGGGCGGCCGCCGTCCTGGTGGTCGGCGCGCTCGCGCACCTGCTCGGCCAGAGCGGCCACCACATCACGTTGACCCTGCCCGTCGAGAGGGTCGTCGCGGGGGAGCGGGTGCCCGGACAGGTCGACGTGCACAACCCGACCGGCCGGCGTCTGGCCGCCGTGACGGTTCAGGTACCGGTGGGCGCCGGGCTGGCCGAATTCCCGATGCCGTCCCTGGCCGCCCGAGCCGGCATCAACGAGGTGTTCGTGGTTCCCGCCGAACGCCGGGGCATCATCCCGATCGGGCCCGTGCACACAGTGCGGGCCGATCCGGTGGGGTTGGTGCGGCTGGAGACGGTGCTCGCCCAGCGGATCGACCTCTACGTGCACCCGCGCACCATCGCCATCCCCAGCATGAGCCAGGGCTTCGTGCGCGACCTCGAGGGTCAACCCACCCGCGACCTCACCGCCAGCGACGTGGCGTTCCACGCGCTGCGCGAGTATCAGAGCGGCGACGAGCGGCGCAGCATCCACTGGAAGAGCACCGCCAAGACCGGCCGGCTCATGGTGCGCCAATACGAGCAGACCCGCCGCAGTCACCTGCTCGTGGCCCTGAGCCTGGCCACGGGCGACTTCGCCGACGACGAGGAATTCGAGCTCGCCGTCAGCGCGGCCGGCTCGCTGGGCATCCGGGCGATCCGTGATGCACGCACGGTGTCGGTGCTGGCCAGCTCGCGCCAGCTCAGCACGCTCACCCCCACCCGGCTGCTCGACGACCTGAGCGGCGTCGACCTGGCGCCAGACGCCGACGGCGTCCGCGCACTGTCCAGGCGGGCCGCCGCCGCGGTCGACGGGCTGTCGGTGGCGTTCCTGCTCTGCGGATCTGCGACGCCGTTGGCCGCACTGCGTGCCTCCGCGGCGGGATTCCCGCTCGGAGTCGAGGTGGTCGCCGTCGTCTGCGAGCCAGGGGCCCGCCCGGGCCTCCGCCGGGCCGGCGGACTGAGCCTGCTCACCATCGGCTTCCTCGACGACCTGCAGCACAGCCTGGCCCGGGGGGCCGCCGCATGAGCGTGCGCTTCATCATCGGCAACACCGTGGCCCTGTTGGCGGCCACCGGTGTGGCCGCCGCCGCCCTGTGGCCGATTTACCAGACCGGCGCCTTCGTGCTGCTCGTCGCCGTCGCCGCGGTGCTCGGCTGCGGCATCGCCCTCGTCGGCACCGCGTTCCGCTGGCCGGCCTGGGTGGTCGGCCTCGCGACCATCGGCGGCTATCTCCTCGTCGGGGTTCCGCTGGCCGTGCCCGGCCGAGCCCTCTACGGGGTGCTGCCGAGCCTGGCCGGCCTCGCCGAGCTGGTGCCGGCCACGGCGCTCGGCTGGAAGCAACTCGTGACCATCGTGCTGCCGGTCGGGTCGTACCAGGCTCTGCTGGTGCCCGCGCTGATCCTGGTGCTACTCAGCAGCGTCACCGGGCTCTCGGTGGCCCTCCGCAGCCGGGCCGCGGAACCGGCCCTGCTGGCGCCGGTGCTGCTGTTCGTGGCCGGCATCGCACTCGGCCCCAGCCAGGCCACGGCGCCCACCCTGCTGGGCCTCACGCTGTTCGCCGTGCTGGTGCTCTGGCTGCTCTGGCTGAACCTGGAACGCCGCCGGGGTCGCCTGCTGGTGTCGGCGACCGCGGCGCGGCTGCCGGCGGCCGACCGGCGGATGGGCGCGGCCCGGTCCGTGGTCGTCGCGGCTCTCGGGCTGACGGTGGCGGTCCTGGCCGGCACCGTCGCCGCCGTCGCCCTGCCGCCCACCGCGGCCAGGGACGTGCTGCGCACCCGGGTGGTGGCGCCTTTCGACGCCCGCGCCTACCCGAGTCCGCTGTCCGCGTTCCGCAACTACCAGCAGCCGGACCTCGCCGACACCGTGCTCTTCGAGGTCGAGGGGCTCCCGGCCGGCGGGCGCATCCGGCTGGCGACCCTCGACGACTACGACGGGGTGGTGTATTCGGTGGGCACCGCGGATGCGGCGGGGCCGGACTCCGGCACCTTCACCAGGCTGCCCTACCGTCTCGACCAGAGTGCCGTGCGCGGCGACGAGGTCTCCCTGTCGGTGTCGATCCGGGAGTACGACGGCGTCTGGGTGCCCGGCGTCGGAGCGTTGGAACAGATCGAGTTCACCGGCGCCACCGCGGCCGCCCGCCAGGAGTCGTTCGTGTACAACGACCTCGGTGGCACCGCCGCCGTGGTCACCGGCCTGGAGGAGGGCGACAGCTACACCAGCACCGCCGTCGTGCCCACTCTCGTCGGTGACCTGGCAGATGCCCGGCCCGGCTCCGCGGTCCTACCGCCCGCCGCGGTGCTGCCCGACGGCCTCGAAGAGACCCTGGCCGGTGTCCTGCGGCCGGGCGACACACCGGGCCAGAGCCTGCAGGCCGTGCTCGACTTCCTGGCCACGACCGGATACGTCAGCCACGGCACCGCCGGGGAACCCGTCAGCCGGTCCGGGCACGGTGTTGACCGCATCGACGAGCTGCTGCAGGACCAGCCGATGCTCGGCGATGGCGAACAATACGCGGTCACGGCGGCTCTGATGGCCCGGCAGATCGGCTTTCCGGCGCGGGTGGTGGTGGGCTTTGTACCCGCCGCGGAGGGAGCTACCGCCCCGGTGACCGGCGCCGACGCCTCGGCGTGGATCGAGGTGCAGACCCAGGCCGACGGCTGGGTGGCGCTGGATCCCAACCCGCCCGTCCGGGAGATCCCGGCCCGCCAACCCGACGACCCCGCTCCGATCTCCCGCCCGCAGACCGTGCTGCCCCCGCCGGTGCCGGAGACCGCCGAACAACCCGAGCCCAGCCAGCCGGAAAGCCAGACCACCGACCCGCCCGCCGCTGCCGACCCGTTCTGGGCTGTGGTCAGGCTGATCGTGAGCATAGCGGCCTGGTCCCTGCTCGGGATCGGCCTTCTCGCTGCACCGTTGCTCGGCATCGTTATCGCCAAGTGGCGGCGTCGCCGACAGCGCCGTCTGGCCCACCGGCCGATCGACCGCATCGTGGGTGGCTGGCGGGAATTCGCCGACAGCGTGACCGATCACGGCCTGTTCGTGCCGCCCCTGGCGACCCGCACCGAGCTGGCCCGATCCGTCGGCGGAGTGCGCGCTCTCTGGCTGGCCCGGGAGGTGGACCGGGCCGTCTTCGCTCCCGACGGGGCGGCGCAGATCGACCCTGACGGCATCTGGGTGTCGGTGCGGGAGCTGCAGAACGGCCTGCGGGCCGGACTCAACCGTCGGGACCGCCTGCGCGCGGTCATCTCGGTGCGGTCATTCGGTCGCTACGCTAAGAGAACTGCCGGGCGGGATGGCCGGCGCAGGCGCAGGCTGTGGGGAGCTCGCGAGAGCACGAAGGGACCGGGTCAGTGAACTGCCAAATTTGCGGGGCGCACCTGCCAGAAGGCGCAATGTTCTGCGGCGGCTGCGGCAGCTCGACCTCGGCGACCCCCATCACCCGCAAGCGCGCCGACCCGCGCCCCAGCGACACCACCATTATCCAGCCGCTCGCACCCCGCACCACGGTGATCTCGGTGCCGTGGTGGCCGGCGGGTGACGGCCCTGCCGATGACCAGCCGGCCGATGGCGGGCCCCCGACCGTTCGCCCCGCCGGCGCTCACGCGGCGGCACCGGCCGAGAAGTCGGAGCCCGCACGGTACACCCTGCAGTTCAGCACCGGCGAAACCGTTTCGGTGCGCGGCAGCGGTCTCATCGGCCGCCGCCCGCTGCCCCAGCCGTCGGAACAGTTCGACCACCTGATCCAAATCACCGACCTGGGCATGTCGGTGTCCAAGAGCCACCTCGAATTCGGCCAGCACGACGGCGAGTTCTGGGTCAACGACAGGTTCTCCGGCAACGGCACCGTCGTGCGGCGGGCGCCGGCGCCGGCGCTGCGCTGCGAGCCGGGCCGGCGGTATCTGGTGGGCCGGGGTGCCAGGGTCGAGATCGGCGACCAGTTCTTCATGGTGCTCTAAGGCCTCGCCCCTCCTCCACACCCCGGTCGGTTCCCGCGTTCTGCACCGGGACCGCCGCATCGGTCGTCCCGGCCGGCCGTTCGGGTGTGCTGGAGACATGACCGTCGCCCCCGAGCCGCCTACCATCGACCCGATCCGGCTGCCGACCCCGCCCGTGCCACCCGGACGCCCCGGCTTTCCGCTCATCGCCTGCGTGGCACCCCTGATTGCCGCCGGACTGATCTGGGCGATCACCGGATCGGCGCTGGTGCTCGTCTTCGCGGTCCTCAGCCCCATCATCGCCGTCGCGGGGCTCGTCGACGGGCGCCGGTCCGGATCTCGGCAACGCCGCAGGGACGCCGCCGGCTACGCGACCCGGATGGCCGAGGCGGAGGATACCGTCGACCAGAGCCTCGCCCGGCTGCGGCGCGATGCCTGGCGTGCCGCACCCGCGGCGCACCGGATGCTCGGCGACGCCCACGACCCGACCCGCTGGGCCGATCCGGCGACGGCCGCTCTGGTGCTCGGGGCCGGACCGGTCCCCAGTGGCCTGCGCCTGGAGGGCGGCGCCAACGCCGAGCAGCGCGAGTTGCGGGCCAGGGCGGCGATCCTGACCGGCGCCCCCATCATCGTGGACCCGGCCGGCAGCATCGGGCTGGTCGGACCCGGCCTGGTCGTCAGGTCGCTGGCCCGCAGCCTGGTGGTGCAACTGGTCGGCCAGCTCAGCCCCCGCGCCCTGGGCATCCGGATTCCGGCCGGCGACGACTGGGCCTGGGCGGCCGGCCTCCCGCACCGGTCGGCGGTGTCCCCGGCCCGGTGGCTCACGATCACCGGGGGCACGCCAGCCGGCCCGGCCCGGCCCGGTCAGTCCGGTCCGTCCGGGGGATCCGACACCGATTTCCGGATCGCGCTCGCCGAAACCGGCGCCGCTCTCCCGCCAGGGTGCGCGACCATCGTGCGGGTGGACGGGGCGAGCGAAGCTGAACTCGTGCGGCTGGGAGGGAGTCCGGCCGCGCTGCACTTCGTGCCGCACCTGGTGGCTGAACAGCAGACCGCTGGATTCGGTGCGATGCTCCGCCGTGCGGCCGAGGCGGCCGGCGTGGTCGACTCGGGGGACGCGCTGCCGGAGACCGTCGCCTTCGCACCGTTATGTTCTCAGTGGGCCACTGACCCCGATGGGGGAGCCGACCACCCCCTCGATACGCCGGCCGGCCTCGCCTGCGTCATCGGGGTGGGGGAGCGGGGACCCCTGAGTGTGGACCTCGTGGCCGATGGGCCGCACGCCCTCGTGGGCGGCACGACGGGCAGCGGCAAGAGCGAACTCCTGGTGACCTGGGTGGCAGCGCTGGCCGCCCGGTATCCGCCGAGCCAGGTCACCTTCCTGCTCGTCGACTTCAAGGGCGGGGCGGCATTCGACTTCGTGCGGGAGCTGCCGCACTGCGTGGGGCTGATCACCGATCTCGACGACCGCAAGGCGCTCAGGGCCCTGGGCAGCCTCGCCGCTGAGCTGCGGCACCGGGAACGGGTGCTCCGTGACGCCGGCGGCCGTGACATCACCGACCCGCGCAGCGCCGGGCGTCTGTCGCGCCTGATCATCGTGATCGACGAATTCGCCACCATGCTGGACGCCTTTCCCACGCTGCACGCCCAGTTCGTGGACATCGCCGCCCGGGGCCGGTCGTTGGGCGTGCACCTGGTGCTGTGCACGCAGCGACCCGTCGGCGTGGCGCGTGACGCCCTGCTGGCCAATTGCAGTCTGCGGCTCTCGCTACGGGTGAACAACGCCGCCGACAGCCTGGCCGTGATCGGGTCGGATGCCGCCGCCCGGATCGACGCCGGCCGGCCTGGCCGATGCGTGGTGCGCAGCGGGTCGGCGCCCGCGCAAACCTGCCAGGTGGCCACGACGACCCACGCCGACATCCAGGCGGTCCTGAACGGCGCACCTGCTTCCGCAGACCCGCCGCGGCGGCCCTGGCTGGACCCGCTCCCTCGGCTGGTCACGCCGGCCCAGGTCGCCGCGCTCGCCGCCGAGGGTCCGCCGCCGCCGTTCGTGCTGGGACTGATCGATGAGCCGGAGCAGCAGCGCTACGCCGTGGCCGGGTACGACCCACGGGCCGACGGGCACCTGCTGGTGGTGGGAGGTGCGGGAACGGGTAAGTCGACACTGCTGGCCGCGATCGCCGCCCAGGCCCCGCATCGGATCGACCTCATCCCGGCCGATGTCGAGGGCACTTGGGACGCCCTGGTGCGGGCGAGGGCCGCACTGGACGGCCCGGCCGGCCTTGCACCGGCGGGTGGCCGGCGACACGACGCCGGGCCGGAAAGCCGGCTGCTGCTCTTCGATGACATCGACGCCGTGCTCGCCCGGTGGGGCGAAGAACACCGTGCGGCAGCCGTCGACCTTCTCACCGGACTCCTTCGTGACGGCGGCCAGGGTGGGCTGCACCTCGTGGTCACCGGGCAACGGCTCACCGGGACGCTGCAGGCCCTGCCCGCCCTGTGCCAGAGCCGCCTGGTGCTGCGGCTGCCCAGCGTGTACGAGCACCAGGCTGTGGGAGAACCGGCAGCGAGCTACGACGAAACCGTGCCGCCAGGGGGCGGGCGCTGGCGGGGTGCGCGCATCCAGCTGATGCTCGCCGAGCCCGCCGGGCACGGTTACGAGCCGGCCGTCGTCCCGTCCGCGCTGGACGACACCAGCGCGTCCACCCGTGTGCTGCTCGTTGTCGCGGGGTCCGCCGCACGAACCGCCGCAGCCATCCGGGCTGCCGCTTCGCCGGCCTTCCCGCACGTCGTTCTGCTCGGCGCGCACCCGTCGGTCGGACCCCGGGAGGATCGCCTGGTGGTCTCCGACGTCGCCGCCGGCACCGTGCTGGTGGGCGACGCAGACACCTGGCAGGCGCACTGGTCGCTGCTGACCGGGTTGCGCGGCGTGGCTCCGCTGGTCTTCGACGGCGCCAGCCTGGCCGACTTCCGCCTGCTGACCCGCCGGCGCGACCTGCCGCCGCCGCTGGCTCCGGCCGGTTCGCGGGGCTGGCTGCTGCGCCCTGACGGCACCGTGCACAGGGTCACGGTGCCGTAGGTCGGGGCAGGCAGCCGCCTACGCGAGCACCTCGGCGAGGGGCCGGAACGGCAACGTGTTGGCGGCGGCGACCGGCGCGTTCGTCAGAACACCGGCGTGGGTGTTCAATCCCAGCGCCAGCGCGGCGTCGAAGCGAAGAGCCTCGAGCCAGCCGAGGTTCGCGATCGCCCGCACGTAGGGCAGGGTGGCGTTGGTGAGGGCGTAGGTTGACGTGCTCGGCACCGCCCCCGGCATGTTGGCCACGCAGTAGAACAGCGACCCGTGCACGGTGAAGGTGGGCTCGGTGTGTGTGGTGGCGTGGGTGTCGGTGAAGCAGCCGCCCTGGTCGACGGCGATGTCCACGAGAACGCTGCCCGGCTTCATCCGCGACACCAGCTCGTTGCTGACCAGTTTGGGCGCCTTGGCGCCCGGGATCAGCACGGACCCGATCACCAGGTCGGACTGCACGAGCGCCGTGTCGATCTCGAACGCGTTCGACGCGATGGTCTTCACCCGCCCGTAGTACAGGGCATCCAGTTCGCGGAGACGGAAGAGGTTGGTGTCCAAAACCGTGACCTCGGCGCCCAGGCCGATTGCCACCTGCATGGCGGCGGTTCCGGCGACCCCGCCGCCGAGAATCGTGACCCTGGCCGGGTGAGTGCCCGGCACACCCGGCACGAGCAGGCCGGGCCCGCCGTTGGGCTTGAGCATGGCGTTCGCGCCGACGATCGGAGCCAGCCGGCCGGCGACCTCGCTCATGGGCGCCAACAGGGGCAGTGCCCGGCTGGGCAGCTGCACGGTCTCGTAGGCGATGCCGGTGACCCCGGCCGTCAGGAGCGCCTGGGTGAGGCCGGCCTCCGCGGCCAGGTGCAGGTAGGTGAAGAGCACGAGATCGGGCCTGAAGTAGCCGTACTCGCTGGGCACGGGCTCCTTCACCTTGAGCAGTAACTCGGCCCCGGCCCAGGTGGATGCGGCGTCAGGCATGATCGTGGCTCCGGCGGAGCGGTACTGCGCGTCCGTGATCGATGAGCCGACGCCCGCACCGGTCTCGACGAGCACCTCGTGCCCGTGGAGCACCAGGTCGTGGACGCCGGCAGGGGTGATCGCGACCCTGAACTCGTTGTTTTTGATCTCGCGGGGGACTGCAACTCGCATGACGCTCCTGAGCCTGGTGGGGACAGTCTGGTGGGGGCCAGCCTGGGAGCAGCCTACTGTGGCTGGATCGTCGATCCCGAACGCAACGACCGAGCGACAGCGACGAAATCGGTTGAAAATTGCAGGAATGTTAACGTTTTGATCATTTTATGGCGCGTTCGGTGTCGACTGTGCCACTATCGGTCCACTCGTCACGCAGCGGGCCGGGGCGTTCCCGACGCCTTTCGACGCCGCTGAAGAATGCAAGGAGACCGTCCATGTCGCCCAGGCCGATGCCCGCAGACCCGATGATCCAGCAGCTCGTCCGCCAGGCCAGGCAGGCCCAGCTGGGCCGGCGCACGCTCCTCACCGGCGCGGGGGCAGGAGCGGCGGCACTGGCGCTCGCCGCGTGTTCGACCGGCAGTGCGGCGCAACCGACAGCGGCGGCCGACGCGTCCGAGAGCGAGAAGACGCTGCGCTGGGACAACTGGGCGCTGTACATCGATGTGGACGACGCCGGGGACTACCCGACCCTGGCTGCCTTCACCGCCGAGACCGGCATCACGGTGAACTACACCGAGGCCGTGGACGACAACAACACCTACTACGGCAAGGTCAAAGACCAACTCGCCCTCGGCAAGGACATCGGCGCCGACACCGTCTGCCTGACCGACTGGATGGTCGGCCGGCTCGCCAGGTTCGGCTACCTGCAGGAACTCGACCACGCGAACATCCCCAACCTGACCAACCTGCTGCCCACCCTCAAGGACGTGGACTTCGACCCCGGCCGGGCGCTGTCGGTGCCGTGGCAGGGCGGCTTCGCGGGCATCTGCTGGAACAAGGAGAAGCTCCCCGGCGGCATCGGCTCGGTCGAGGAGTTGTGGAACACTCCCGAGCTCAAGGGCCGTGTCGGCGTGCTTTCCGAGATGCGCGACACCATGGGCCTGATCATGCTCGATGCGGGCGTCGACATCGCCGGCGACTGGGGCGACGACGAGTTCACCGCCGCGATCGACGTGCTCAAGAAGCAGGTCAGTGACGGCCAGGTGCGCAACATCAAGGGCAACTCCTACAAAGAAGATCTCGTCAACGGCGACAGCCTCGCGGCCATCGTCTGGTCGGGCGACATCGTGCAACTCAATGCCGAGAACGGCGACAAGTGGGGCTTCGTGGTACCGGAGAAGGGCGGCACCATCTGGAACGACAACTTCGTGGTGCCGATCGGTTCAGCGCACAAGGCCAACGCCGAAGCCCTGATCAACTACTACTACGACCCGGCCGTCGCCGCCGAGGTCGCCGCGTACGTGAACTACATCACCCCCGTCGCCGGCGCCAGGGAGGCGGCCATGGAGATCGACCCCGAGCTCGCCGAGAACCCGCTGATCTTCCCCGATGACGCCACCCTCGCCAAGGCCAAGGTGTTCCGCACCCTCACCGGCGCCGAGGAACAAACCTACGGCGCGCAGTTCCAGAGCATCCTGCTGGGAGCCTGAACCGTGCCAAGCGGCGCGTTCGCCGACCGGGGTGCCGACCTCGAGCTGGTCGGCATCCAGAAACGCTTCCCCGGCTTCACCGCCATCGAACACCTGGACCTCGTCATTCCCGCCGGCTCGTTCTTCGCCCTGCTCGGCCCGTCGGGCTGCGGCAAGACCACCACCCTGCGCCTGGTGGCCGGACTGGAAGACCCCACCGGCGGCCGCATCCTGATCGGCGGAACTGACGTCACCGCCCAAAAGGCCTACCAGCGGCCGGTGAACACCGTCTTCCAGAGTTACGCGCTCTTCCCGCACATGACGGTGCTCGAAAACGTGGCCTTCGGGCTGCGACGGCGCCAGATCACGGATGCCCTCGGCAAGGCGCATGAGGCGCTCCGGCTGGTCGAACTGGACCACCTGGCCGCGCGCAAGCCCGTGCAACTCTCCGGCGGCCAGCAACAGCGGGTGGCGCTGGCCCGGGCGATCGTGAATCGGCCCGCGCTGTTGTTGCTCGACGAGCCGCTCGGTGCGCTGGACCTCAAGCTGCGCCGGCAGATGCAACTTGAGCTCAAGACCATCCAGGAGGAGGTCGGTCTCACGTTCCTGCATGTCACCCACGACCAGGAGGAGGCCATGACCATGGCCGACACCATCGCGGTCATGAACAAGGGCCGGATCGAGCAGCTGGGCGCGCCGGAGCAGCTCTACGAGCTACCCCGGACCGCGTTCGTGGCGAACTTCCTCGGCCAGTCCAACCTCTTCACCGGGCCCGTGGTGGGGGAGACCAGCACGTCCATCGCCGTGGACATCGCCGGTCGCAGCATCGTGGTGCCCAAGACCCGCTCGCACCGCCACGCCGGCGACGTCACCATCGGGGTGCGCCCGGAGAAACTCACCCTGCACCGGGACAAACCGGTCCACGACTCCGGCCACAATGTGATGGGCCCGGGCCGGGTGACGGATGTGTCCTTCACCGGTGTGAGCACCCAATACCTCGTGAGCGTGCCCGGCGTCGGTGTCCTGATCGTCTTCGAACAGAACCGTTCCTTCGGGCCGGTCGAGGGCGAAGGGGACGAGGTATGGGTGACCTGGAACGTCGAGCACGGCTTCGGCCTCGACGACGACCCCGTCGCACCGGACCCCAGGTTCGTCGCCGACACCAGCACCAAGAGCATCGCCGCACAGCGTCGCGCCGCTCTCGTCACGGAGCTCGAGGAGGCCTAGATGGCCTTCGCCGCGTTCGCCAGCACGGCCGCCCCGCCAACGGATGCGCCGCCGCGCCGCCGCAGTCCGGTGGCGCTGCTCCTGCTGCTGCCGGGCATCCTCTATCTGGTGTTGTTCTTCCTGGCTCCGCTGGTGGCGCTGATCCTCACCTCGCTGCAGGCGCCGAGCGAGTTCGGTGACATCGGCATGTACAGTTACGCGTTCCGCTGGGAGAACTACGTCGAGGTGATCGGCCAGTACTGGCCGCACATCCTGCGCTCGTTCGGCTATGCGCTCATCGCCACGGTCCTGGCGCTGCTGTTCAGCTACCCGCTGGCGTACTTCATCGGCGTCACGGCCCGGCGCTGGCCGCTGCTGCAGAGCCTGATGCTGGTGCTCGTGATCGCACCGTTCTTCATCAGCTTCCTGCTGCGCACGCTGGCCTGGAAGCAGCTGCTCTCCGACGAATCGTTCCTCGTCACCTCGCTGAAGGCCGTCTCGCTGCTGGCCCCGGACGCCCATCTCACCGGCACCGCGTTCTCGGTGATCTTCGGCCTGACCTACAACTTCATCCCGTTCATGACCCTGCCGCTCTACACCACCCTGGAGCGGCTGGACCTGCGCTACCTCGAGGCCGGCAACGACCTGTACGCCAGCGGGTTCCACACCTTCCGCACCGTCACCATCCCGCTGTCGATGCCCGGCATCGTGGCGGGTACCCTGCTCACCTTCATCCCCGCAGCCGGCGACTACATCAATGCCAGTCGCGACTTCCTCGGCGGGGCGGACACCCAGATGATCGGCAACGTGATCGAGGCCAACTTCCTGGTGCTGCTGAACTATCCCGCGGCGGCATCGCTGTCGATCATCCTGATGACCGTGATCCTCGTGATCGTGGGCGTCTACGTGAAGAGAAGCGGAACCGAGGAGCTCTTGTGAGTCGTCTCTCGCTCGGCAAGTGGCTGCTGCCGCTGTACACGGCGCTCGCGCTGATCTTCCTGATGGTGCCGATCGTGTACACCTTCATCTTTTCGTTTAACGACTCGCTGAAGTCCAACATCACCTGGCGCGGCTTCACCCTCGACAAATGGCTGAACGTCTGCGCGGTGCAGAACGGCGCCGTGTGCCAGGCCTTCGGCAACAGCCTGATCATCGGTCTGGCAGCCACGCTGATCGCCACGACCCTCGGCACCATGATTGCGATCGCCCTGGTGCGCTACAGATTCAGGTTTCGCTCCAGTACCAGCCTGTTGCTGTTCCTGCCGATGGCGACCCCCGAGGTGGTGCTCGGTGCCGGGCTGGCCGCGCAGTTTCTCTCGCTCGGCGTGCCCAAGGACATGCTCACGATCATCCTGGCGCACACGATGTTCTGCATCAGCTTCGTGGTCGTGACGGTGAAGGCCCGCGTCGCCGGCCTGGACCCGGCGCTCGAGGAGGCCGGCCGGGACCTGTACGGCTCGCCAGGCCAGGTGTTCGCCCGGATCACCTTCCCGCTGCTGCTGCCGGGAATCCTCGCCGCCGCGCTGCTGTCGTTCGCGCTGAGCTTCGACGACTTCATCATCACCAATTTCAACTCCGGGGCCGTGACCACCTTCCCGAAGTACATCTACATTTCGGCGTCGCGGGGCATCCCGGCGGAGGCCAACGTGATCGCGTCTGCGGTGTTCATCCTGGCGCTGGTGATTGTCGTGACCGCGCAGGTGTCCGCCGCAGCCCGGGCCAAGCGACAAGCCCGCCTCGGTTAGCCGGACCTGTCGCCGGGTGGCGGCGGCGAGGCATCCGGTGGCGGGCCGTCGCCGTCGGTGGCCGGCCGAGTGAACGGCACCGAACCGAGCACCTCCGACGAGGTGCGCACCGGCCCGAGGGTGCGCTGGCGCAACGGGTCGCGGCGCAGGTCGACATACAGCGATACGCACAGGCCCACGATGATCACCACGAACGGGCTCGCCGCCAGGATCGTGAAGGTCTGCAGAGCGCCCAGCCCGCCCACGAACAACAGCACCGCGGCGACGGCGCCGGTGAGCACCGCCCAGAAGATAACCAGGGGCTTCCAGGGCTCCTTGCGGCCGCGACTCGAGAGCGTCCCGAGCACGAGGGCACCGGCATCCGCCCCGCTGACGAAGAACACCGCGGTGAGCACCATCACCACCAGGGCCGAGCCGATGAAGAACGGGTATTGCTGCAGTGCCGCGAAGAACCCCGCCGCCTCGCTGCCGGTGCCGGCGATGTCGACACCGTTCAGTTGCAAGTGCAGCCCGGCCCCGCCGAAGACCACGAACCAGAGGATACTGACCGCCGTCGGCACCAGGAGCACCCCGAGAACGAACTCGCGAATGGTGCGGCCGCGGGAGATCCTGGCGATGAACGTGCCCACGAACGGGGTCCAGGAGATCCACCAGGCCCAGTAGAAGATCGTCCAACTGGCCAGCCAGTCGCTGCCGCCGAACACCGCCGAGTGGAAGCTCATGGGAACAAGGTCGGCCAGGTATGCACCGATGGCCGACGGCAGCGGATTCAGGATGAACACGGTCGGTCCGACCACGAAGACGAACAGCACGAGCACGGCGGAGAGCACCATGTTCGTGTTGCTGAGCCATTTGATCCCCTTCGCGAGGCCGCTCGCGGCGGAGAACACCACACCCACGGTCAGCACGCAGATGATGATGATCGGCAGGGCGGTGCCCGGGTCGTCGGAGAACGTGCCGGTGCTCAGCAACGAGATCCCAGCGGCGATCTGCAGGGCGCCGAGTCCGAGCGAGGTCGCCGACCCGAACTTGGTGCAGATGATCGCCAGGATGTCGATCGGCTTGCCCCAGCCCTTGGTCTCGATCCGGTCCTTGCCGAAAATGGCCTGGAACGGGGCGCTCATCAGGTTGCCGCGGCCCATCCGGTAGGTCGAGTACGCCAGGGCCAGGCCCACCACCGAGTAAATGGCCCAGGGGTGCAGTCCCCAGTGGAAAAATGTGTACGCCATGGCCGCGTTGGCGGCATCCGGGCTGTTCGGTGCCGCGTCGACGAAGGGCGGCGGCGACGCCAAATGGGTGACCGGTTCAAAGACGCCGTAGAACATCAGGCCGATTCCCATGCCGGCGCTGAACATCATCGACACCCAGGAGAGCGTCGAGAACTCGGTGCCCTGCCCTTCCCGTGAGAGCGGGATGCTGCCGTACCGGCCGAAGGCCAGCACCAGCGCGAAGATGACGAAGCCCGACGCCCCGAGAATGAACAGCCAGCCCAGGTTGCCGGTGACCCAGCCCAGAGCGGATGCGGCGGCGTCGCCCACGGTCTGGGTGAACAGCACCCCGAGCAGGCAGACCACCACGATGATGCCTGCGGAGACGCCGAAGACGGTTTTGTCGACGGTGGCCCAGCCGGTGCGGGCGGGTTCGCTGACCGCGTCGCCGAGCGCGGCCTCGATGCTGTCGTCTGAAGGGTCCTTGGACATGTCCGTCCTCGCTGATCGAACACTCGTCGATCGATGCTCGGTGCGAACAGGTGTGAGAAGCGCAAAAAACCTGCTCGCGACGTCCCTCAACGCTACGCGGATGCGGGGGACATTACTATAGTTGCCGCTATGGCTGATCTCGACGATCTCGAAACTGCCGGACCGGCGCTGTACACCGGGAGGGGGGATTCGGGGCGCACCACCTTCGGGCGGCACGGCGACGTCGCCAAGACCGACGTGCGCGTCGCCGCCTACGAAGACTGCGATGAGGCCAACGCTGCCGTGAGCGTGGTGATGGCCGTGGGTAACCTCCCGATCGAGGTGACGTCCACCCTCGCCAGCGTGCAGAACGACCTGTTCGATCTGGTCGCCGACCTCGCCGTACCGCTGGACGACCCACGTGCCGTGAGCGCACGAATCAGCGAATCGCACCTCACCCGCCTCGAACGCGCCGTCGACCATTTCGAGCAGCAGGCCACCGATCTCAGCGGCTTCGTGCTTCCCGGCGGCACCGTCGCCGCGTCGCTGCTCTATCAGGCGCGGGCCGTCGTGCGCCGCGCCGAACGCACGGTTTGGGCCGCCGTGGAAGCGCACCCCACGACGGTCAACCCGCTGTGCGCGCGCTATCTGAACCGGCTATCGACCCTGATGTTCGTGCTGGCCAGGGGTGCGAACGCCGAGCACGGTGACGTGCAGTGGGTGCCGGGGGCGTCGTCGCTGGCGATGGCGCAGGAAGCCGACGAGACTGAGCGTCCCTAGACGTAGCTGGCGCGGATCTGGCCGATCGGCTGGCCACCACCGTGCACGGCGACCTTCAGTTCGGGGATGATCGCATCGATGTCGGCTCGAGGCACCGCGCCGGCATCCGCCAACAGGCTCAGCGCGACGACGGTGGCCGCGCGCAGGTTGCCGTCGAGGATCTTCAACGCCACCGTGGTGCCGTTCTCGGCCGAGGCCACCATGATGCCCTCTGCCCCGCCCTTGACGAACAGACCCAGGCGCTCGATCGCGATCGAGTCCGGCAATCCGGGTCCGGCGATCACCCAGCCGTTTTCCCGTACCGCCTCGGCCAGGAACCCGGCCTCGCGGTAGATGGCGAACGGTGAGCTGGACTTCGACGTGGCGATACGGGCGATGCCGCGGGCCAGGGCCGTCAATGACAGTGCGTGCACCGGGGCGCCGCAGCCGTCGACGCCTGTCGCGGCCGGACGCTCGCCGGTGAACCGCTCGACGACGTCGAGAATGCGCTTCTGCAGGGGATGTTCGGTGTCCAGGTACCCGGTGACCGGCCAGTGATTCTGCACACAGGCAACGAGCATCGCCGCGTGCTTGCCCGAGCAGTCCGAGTAGATCGGGGCGGGGCCGGCGCCCTGGCGCACCAGGGAGTCGCGGGTACCCGAGTCGCCCGGCCAGGTGGGCGTGCAGCCGAGGTCGGCTTCCGAGAGCCCGGCGCGGGCCAACAGGCCCCGCACGAGGTCGGTGTGCTTCTGGGTGCCGGAGTGGCTGGACGTGGCGATCGCGGCATCCTCACCGCGCAGCACCACGCCGCTGGCCATCACCGCGATGGCCTGGAACGGCTTCATCGACGAGCGCGGGAACACCGGGGCGTTCACGTCGCCGAGGGCGCGCAGAACGGCGCCGTCACTGCCGAGCACGACGGCGGCGCCCGCGTGGCGGGACTCGATGAAGCCGGAGCGTTCCACGACGGCGAGTTCGACGGCGTCGATGACTTCGATGGTGCCTGAGGTGGAGGGCGCTGCGGCACCGAAGGCGGCAGGAGAGGTCGACGTGGTCACGATTACAGCGTCGCCATCGCGTCGTCGATGACCGACAGGGCGTCGGTCAGCAGGGCATCCGTCACGGCCAGGCTGGGCAGGAATCGCAGCACGTTGCCGTAGGTGCCGGCCGTGAGCAGCAGCACGCCGTGCTGCGCCGCGTAGGCGGCGATCGCGGTGACCGCGGCGGCGTTGGGCGCCTTGGTCGTGGTCTGGGTGCCGGGCTGCACGAGCTCGATGGCGATCATGGCGCCACGGCCGCGGATGTCGCCGATGATGTCGTGCTTGTCGGCCAAGGCGGTCAGGCCGGCGCGGAGGGTCTTCTCGATGCGCTGGCCCTCGGCGAGGAGGTTGTTGTTCTCGATCGCCTCGAATACCGCGATCGCGGCGGCGCAGGCGACGGGGTTGCCGCCGAAGGTGCCGCCGAGCCCGCCGGGCTGCGACGCGTCGAGGATCTCGGCGCGGCCGGTCACGGCGGCCAGGGGCATGCCGCCGGCGATGCCCTTGGCGATCAGCACCAGGTCGGGCTCCCAGCCGAAGTGCTCACTGGCGAAGTAGGCGCCGGTGCGAGCCATGCCGCTCTGGATCTCGTCGGCGATCATCACGACGCCGTTCGCGGTGCACCATTCCTGCAGCAGCGGCAGGTAACCCTCGGCGGGAACCATGAAGCCACCCTCACCCTGGATGGGTTCCACGACCAGGCAGGCCAGGTCGCTGGCGCCGATGACCTTCTCCAGGTACGCGATGGTGCGGGCGGCGGCTTCGGCGCCGCTGAGGCCGTCGTGATACGGGTACGAACTGGGGGCGTGGTAGACGTCGCCGGCCAGCGGGCCGTAGCCGGTGGCGTACGGGGCGGCCTTGTAGTTCATCGCCATGGTGAGCACGGTGCGGCCGTGGTACGCGTGGTCGAGCACGGCCACGGCGCGGCGGCCGGTGTACTTGCGGGCGATCTTCACGCCGTTTTCCACGGCTTCGGCGCCCGAGTTGATCAGCACGGTCTTCTTGGCGAAGCTGCCGGGGGTGTGCGCGGCGAGCAGCTCGGCGACGCGCACATACTCTTCGTACGGCGTGATGGTGAACAGGGTGTGCACGAAGTCGTTCAGCTGGCCGGTCGCGGCGGCGACGACGCTGGTTTCCGAGTGGCCGACCGTGGTCACGCCGATGCCGGCGCCCAGATCGATGAACTGGTTGTCGTCGAGGTCGACGATGATCGCGCCGCTGGCCTTCTTGATGTAGACCGGCAGAGCGGAGCTGACGCCGGTGGAGACCGCGGCGAGGCGTCGCTGGTGCATCTCCGTGGATCGCGGGCCGGGGATGGCCGTCACGATCTTGCGTTCCTGGGTCACCGTGTAGACCGGGGACGAGGGGGTGGATGCGGCAGCGGAATCAGTCAGCGTGTCAGTCATGATCGCGCCAGTTTACCGCCCGCACCAGCGAGCAGCCGGGCCATTCCCTGCGAGAATTACCAGTAAGCGTGAAACCCGAAGGAGACGCCATGATCGGTGTACATCACTATGCCGTGCAGATCCACTGGACGGGCAACCGCGGCACAGGCACCAGCAGCTATCGGGCGTACGGCCGCGACCACGTTCTCACCTCGTCGGGCAAGGAACCGATCGCCGGCTCGGCCGACCGCACCTTCCACGGCGATGCCGACCGGTGGAACCCCGAGGAGCTGCTGCTGGGAGCGCTCAGCCAGTGCCACCTGCTCTCGTACCTGCACGTGGCCGCCAGACACGGGGTGGTCGTGGTCGGCTATTCCGACGACGCCATCGGCACCATGGCGCAGACGGCGGATGGCGGTGGCCACTTCACCGCCGCAACCCTGCGTCCCCGGGTCACCATCGCCGACCCGGACCAGGCGGAGCTGGCTCAGTCCCTGCACTCCGAGGCGTCCAAGGCCTGCTTCATCGCGGCGTCGGTCAATTTTCCCGTCGGTCACGAACCAATCATCATCATCGCCGAGCCGGCCTCGCTGCTCTAAGCCCGCCCGCCTAAACCGCGAAAGCGGCCCTGTGGCTGCCTCCGCAAAGCGGAGGTGACCACTGGACCGCTTTCGCGAGGTGCGGCGCTTATTTCTGGGTGGCCGCGAACAGGGTGAGGGCCTCTTCGAGCACCGAGGCGGCGTCGTCGATGAGGGCTTCGGAGATGACCACCGACGGCATGATCCGCAGCACGGAGTCCCAGCTGCCGGCATCCAGCACGATGACGCCATTGGTGGTGGCGTGCTTGAGCACGAACGCGAGAGCCTCGGGGAACGGCTTCTTGGTGCCGGGGTGCACAAGCTCAACGCCGAACATGGCGCCCTTGCCGCGTACATCGCCGACGATGTCGAATTTGTCTGCCCAGTCGCCGATGCGGGCCCAGAGGGCCTTTTCCACGCGCTTGGCCTCGTCGAGCAAGTTGTCGCGCTCGATGATGTCGAACACCGCCAGGGCCGCCGCGGTCGAAACCGGGTTACCGCCGAAGGTTCCGCCGATGCCGCCGGGTTGCACGGCATCCATGATCTCGGCGCGGCCGGTGACGGCGGCGAGCGGGAATCCGCCGGCGATGCCCTTGGCCGTGGTGACCAGGTCGGGGACGACGCCGTGGTGCTCGATGGCGTACCAGGCGCCGGTGCGGGCGATGCCGGCCTGGATCTCGTCGGAGACGAAGACGATGCCGTTCTCGGTGCAGAACTCGCTCAGACGCTTGAAGTAGCCGGGAGCGGGGATGACGATGCCGCCGTCGCCCTGGATCGGCTCGACGAAGAACGCCGCGATTTCCGACGCACCGATGTGGGTCTGGATGTAGTCGATGGTCTTCTCGGCCGCTTCTTCGCCGGACAGGCCGTCCTGGTAGGGGTAGCTGGTGGGCACGCTGTAAATCTCACCGGGGAACGGGCCCATGCCCACGCGCTCCGGCCATGGACGGTAGGTCATCGCCATGGTGAGGTTGGTGCGGCCGTGGAACGCGTGGTCCAGGCTCACGATGGCGCGGCGGCCGGTGTATTTGCGGGCGATCTTCACCGCGTTCTCCACGGCTTCGGCTCCGGTGTTGACCAGGATCGAGTGCTTCTCGAAGTCACCGGGGGTGATCTCGGCGAGCTTCTCGGCGACGCGCACGTAGTTCTCGTACGGGGTGACGGTGAAGAGGGTGTGGGTGAGTTTGCCGGCCTGTGCGGCGGCGGCTGCGGCGACCTCCGGGTTCGCGTGGCCGATGGTGGTCACACCGATGCCGCAACCCAGGTCGATGATCTGGTTGCCGTCCACGTCCACCAGGATCGCTCCCGCGCCGTGGTCCATGTAGATGTTGGCAAGGGTGCCGGCACCGGCAGACACGGCGCGAACGCGTCGTTCCTGCAGCGCGATTGACCGTGGGCCCGGGAGGGCGGTGACGAGCTTGCGCTCCTGGCTGACCGAGAAGGAAGAAGACATGCCCCCCAGCTTACGGAGGTCGGCTGGGTCGGCGCCCCGAACCGCGCTGGCTGGACTGCTGCATCGGTCGTGGCGATGACCGTTTCGGTCACCGCTACGAGGCGACTCCGGGAGTGGCAGACGACAGGTCGACGAGCGGATCCAGCGGGGGAGTGTCGGCGGTCACGGAGACGGGTGCTTCGCCCTCCGTCTGAACGCTGAATTCAACGGAGGAATAGCTGGGATCGGAGGCGAGCGGCTGGATCTCTGCAACGATCGCGTCCCGGGCGGTGTCGTCGGCAACCGTCACCGTGAACATCGTGCACAGTTCCAGGTAAATGCCGATGGCTGTGGGGTCCAGCAGAAGCTGATCAAACTTGGCGACCAGCGCGTCGGGAGCGTCGCACCGTTCTGGGCCGTCGCCGATGTTGAACTGACTTTCACTGCCAGAAGCGGTGACAGTCACCGGGGGGTTGTCCGGCCCGCTGTAGTCGCGGTAGAGCGTCGACAGCTCGGACTTCGGTCCGTAGACGTAGGAATACTCCGGATCAACGGTGACAAATGACACCCTGTCGTCTGTGGCCGCGGTGAGCGCCAGGTCCAGCATCCTGGCGGTCTCGGCCTGGGTGGGCGCGATGGTGAAGCTCACGATGCCGTACTGCAGGCGCATCTCCACCCCGTCGCCCTGGGCCGTGCCCAGGTAGTCCGTCGCCGCCTCAGTGAGACGACGGATCTGGCCCTCGGTAACCGAGTCCCCGATGGTTCCCACCACCATGGGATTGCACGTCGCTCCGCAGCCCCGCATGGAGATGTCCGTGCTCTCGATGATCTGGCTCTTATCGAGCCACTTCTTCGCTTCGTTACCCTCTGTCGAACAGGCCGTGAGTCCGACGGCCGAAAGAGCCGCCGTCACCAACGCGGCCGTGAGTCTGGTGCGATATTGATTGCGGATGATTCCCCCTGGTTGCGGCCCGGTCAGCAATCCACGTTCAGTGGAATACTCCGGGGCGCTCCGTTCAGTCTTCGACCTTTCGCCCGAGTGTTGCCGCGCCACGCCGCCGACCGCACCCGAACCGTCGCTGCCGGTCTAGGTGCGGCTGGGGGAGAGTTCCGCGGTTCGGATGTGGATGCCGCGTAATCTGCTGGCAGTCCAGACGAGCGCGCCGGCGGCGATGATCGCTGCGAGCAGTCCGACGATGTGGACGGTGAGGGAGGCGATGCCGCGTTCGGGCAGGAGGAAGCCGTAGGGAACCCACCCGTCGGTCACGCCGCGGATCAGGACCGTGGTCAGCCACAGGATCGGGTAGGGGAGCAGCAGCCACAGTCGTCGCCAGGGTAAGCGCGGGCGGTCGCCGATGAGTAGCCAGTCGAGCGCGACGAGGAGCGGGAAGACGACGTGGAGGAGGGCGCTCACCCACGGCGGTGCCGACCCCGTTCCCGGGACGAGAAGGTTGTAAATCACGGCGACCACAAGCAAGTACGCCGTAGTGATTCCTCGCACGAGGGTGAGGGTCGGAGGAACGCTTCGGCCGAGAATCATCAGCACCCCGGTAGCGATCAGGATGAGGCTGGCGAGCAGACTCGTCTGATTGGTGAAGTACCCGAAGTAGTCGAACGGGTTGCCGTCGCCGACGGCAATGCGGACGGCGTAGAAGTAAACGAGAACCGCCGTGATCATCAGGCCGCTGCCTGCACGGCCGCATCCGACCAGAACAGCCCTCGGGCGGAGCGCTGCGTCCACATCCATCAGTCGATCACGGCCGCGACGGCTTCGATCTCGACGAGCTGATCCGTGTACCCGAGCACGGTCACTCCCACGAGCGTGCTCGGTGCGTCGTGCTGGCCGAATGCCGCACGGACGACCTCCCACGCTGCGACGAGGTCGTTCTGGTTGGACGATGCCACCAGAACCCGGGTGCTCACGACGTTATCGAGCTCGGCTCCGGCCGCCTTCAGCGCGATGACCAGATTCTCCACCGCTTTGCCGGCCTGCGCTGCATAATCTCCCACTCCGACCGTGCTGCCATCAAGGTTCAACGGGCAGGCGCCGGCCAAGAAGATCAGGCGCGCCTCTGCGGGAGCCGTGGCGGCATAGGCGTACTCTGCAACATCGGATAGGTCAGCGGAGCGGATGAGGGAAACCGGTTCAGACATGCCCTCAACGTATCGAAGACGCATCCGGAATCGTGCCGGCTATCTGCCTTTTTGCGCACTTCGTCCTAATAATCGTGCGTCACACCATGGGGACGCCCGGTGCGGCTAGCGCAGTTCGCGCCACCAGATGGCGCGCTTGACGCGCTGCACCACGGTCGTCGGCGGTGATTCGTTGTAGCTGTGTGCCAGTTCCTGCCCGGTCAGCTCGTGGATCGCGGCCATGATCTCGTCGGTGGCCTTGCGACGGGCGCGTCCCGAGTCGGCGGTGCCGTGCCCGCTCACGTCGATCGGCTCGCCGAACTTCACGCTGATGCGGCGGATGCGCGGCATCTTCGAACCCACCGGCATGATCTCCTGCGTGCCGATCAGGCCCACCGGCACCACGACGGCCCCCGTGGTGAGCGCCAGCCAGCCCACCCCGGTGCGGCCGCGGTAGAGACGACCGTCCAGCGACCGGGTGCCCTCGGGGTAGATGGCGAAGGCGCTGTCGGAGTCGAGGATGTCCTTGCCGGCGTCGAGCGCGTCCTGGGCGGCCTGGCCGGCGCCACGTTCCACGCCGACCGCACCGATCGAGGTGAAGAACTGGCGCGAGACCCAACCCTTGAAGCCGGTGCCGGTGAAGTAGGTTGACTTGGCCAAGAACTGCACGCGCCGCGGTGCGGTGAGCGGGATGACGATGCTGTCGATGAACGACAGGTGGTTGCTGGCCAGGATCACCCGGCCCTCGCGGGGGATGTTCTCCTTACCCGTGATGCGCGGCCGGAAGACCAGGCGTGCGATGGGCGCCATGATGCCGTAACCGAGGAAGTAGACGAACCCGGGCCGCTTGGCCTTGACCGGCATCTCGACGATTTCGTCGGTGGTGGGCACCTGTTCGGCAGGGGCTTCCGGCACGGTTGCGGGTTCGGATGCTGGGTCGTGCTTGGCTCCGGTCACTCAACGACCCTACAGCGCGAGGTAAGTCGCACCGGGCATATATCCGCGGTGCGCCTAGCATGGGGGCGTGCAGCGAATCATCATTCTCGGGTCCACGGGCTCAATCGGAACCCAGGCGCTCGACGTCATCAAAGCCAACCCCACCCGGTTCGAGGTGGTCGGCCTGTCGGCCGGCAGCAACCGAACGTTGTTGGCCGAGCAGGCCGCCGCGTTCAACGTCGACGACACCGCCGTCGGCGCCGACGAGGCCGAGCAGCTGGTGCGGGATGTCGACGCCGACGTCGTGCTCAACGGCATCACCGGGTCGGTCGGGCTGGGCCCGACCCTCGCCGCGCTCAAGGCCGGCCGCACGCTGGCGCTGGCCAACAAGGAATCCCTCATCGTCGGCGGCGACCTGGTCAAGGCGCTCGCCGCCCCCGGCCAGATCGTGCCGGTCGACTCCGAACACTCCGCCATCGCGCAGGCGCTGCGTTCCGGCACCGCCGACGAGGTGCGCCGGTTGGTGCTCACCGCCTCCGGTGGCCCGTTCCGTGGCCGGTCGCGCGCCGAAATGACCGACGTGACCCCGCGCGAGGCCCTCGCGCACCCCACCTGGGACATGGGACTGGTCATCACCACCAACTCGGCCACCCTGGTGAACAAGGGGCTCGAGATCATCGAGGCGCACCTGCTCTTCGACGTGCCGTACGAGAGCATCGACGTTGTCGTACACCCGCAGTCACTCATCCACTCGATGGTCGAGTTCATCGACGGCTCCACCATCGCGCAGGCATCGCCGCCGAACATGCGCTTGCCGATCTCGTTGGGCCTGGACTGGCCGAACCGGGTGGCCGCGGTCGGTGTGCCTATCGACTGGACCACCCCGCACACCTGGACCTTCGAGCCTCTGGACGACGAGGCGTTCCCCGCTGTGGAGCTGGCTAAGCAGGTCGGCCGCGCCGGCGCCACCTACCCGGCGGTGTTCAACGCCTCCAACGAGCAGGCGGTGCTGGCCTTCCACGCCGGCCGGATCGGCTACCTCGACATCGTCGACACCGTGCAGCGGGTGGTGGAGGCCCACGAGGCGCAGGGCGACCTCACCCTCGAGTCCCTCGCCGACGCCGAACGCTGGGCGCGGGCGCAGGCCGACACCATCATCGACACGATCGCCCGCTGACCGGCTGCTACCGGCGGTAGCTGTCGGCCACGGCGACCAGCGCCGCATCCCACGGCGTGGCCGCCACGCCGAGCACCCGCTCGGTCTCGCCGGAGTCGATCACGTACGGCACCTGGAACTGGTAGCTGGACTTGTACACCTCGCGCATCAACGGGCTGGGAATGCCGAGTGAGCGCAGTATCCAGGTGGGGTAGCCCGCCACGGTGCCGTGGCTGCCGTAGCGCGCATTCAGCTGCCCGGCGATGTCGGTGCGGCTGTGGGCGCCGCTCGGCACGTGCCAGAGACGACCCCACGTGCCGGTGTAGTCGGCTGCGGCGATCATCGTTGCGGCGATGTCCGGTACGTAGCTCCAGCTGTGCACCAGATCGGGCCGGCCGACGACTCTGGCCGTCTTAGAGGCCAGGACCGCGCGGAAGAACGCCTGGCCCAAATGCGCGGTCCCGCCCACGCCGGCGCCGAAGTAATCGCTCGCGCGCACCTCCACGGCCCGGATCTCACCCCGCTCGTGCGCATCTCGCACCCGGTGCCAGCCGTCACGGCGAATCAGACCCTTCGATTCGGTCGTGGTCTCGGGGGAATGCTCGGTCATCGGCCCGGCCGGCGACCCGTAGGGGTAGAGGTTGCCCATCACCACCAGGTTGGCGCCCGAGACGGATGCTGCGGCGATTGCCGCCGCGAACACCGGCGGCCACCGGCGGGCCCAATCCGGGTACGGAGGATTGGTGCACAGAAAGATGGTCTGCATCCGCTCGGCCGCGAGGCAGAACGCGACGGGGTCCGACGCGTCGAGCACCCGGGCGATGGCGCCGGGAACTGCGGTGCCGGAGCGGGTGGCGACGGTGACGTCGTCGCCGCGGGCCACGAGCTGGCGAGCCAGTTCACCGCCGATCCAGCCGGCTCCGACGATGAGGTGCTGGGGCATGGGAACCTCCGAGGAGAGTGGGCCGACGGGGACAGGCTACCGGTCGGATGCCCGGTTCTGCCTCAGCCGGCGCCTTGATCGCCCGTGCCGGGCTCGCCCGGTGTCTCACCGGAGTTGTCGGGCACAACGGGCTCGGTTGTTGGCTCTGGTTCGGGGGTCGGCTCCGGGTCGGGCGTTTCCGGTGGCGGTGTCGGCTCGGCCGTCGGCACGGGTTCTGTCGGCGCCGGGCTGGGACTGCCCGTTGGCTCCGGGGTCGGCACGGGCGGCTGGGTGGCCGGGACCTCCGGCTCGGTGCTGGGCTCCGGCGTTTTGGTGGCAGGAGCCGGGGTGCTGGGAACGGTCGGTGTCGCGGGGGTCGCGGCCGTCAGCGCCGCGATCAGGTCAGCGTCGACGAGGGCGATGGCGGCGTTGATCCTCGCGGCCTGAGCCTCGGTGAGCCTGCCGTCTTCGACGGCAGCGGCCAGCGCGGCCTTCAGCCCGGCCACGGCGGACTGCGCGCCCGCATAGTCGCCGGTCGCGGCGGCTGCCGTCACCGAGAGCACGGCGGCCTGCAGCTGCGCTGTCGTGTCGGCCGGCACACCGGGCGTGCTGCTCGTGCACCCCACCAGGGTGCCTGCGACCACGAGACCGGCCGCCACACCGGCGCGGATGCGGCTGCCCAGCGTACGTCGGCGGTGGGTCACGGGTCGACGCTCTCTTGCAGTTGCTCGAGGTGGTCCCCGAGCTGACCGTCGACCGCCGGATACGCCGGCGGCTCCGGCGGCGGGTCCGCGCCGGGAACGACGAACAACACGGCCCCCGCGGTGAGCACCGCCACCAGCACTCCGCTGACGACGAGCGACCACCGGCGTGACTTGCGCGACCGGCGTGGCCGACGCGAGGGGGCCGTGGCCGGCGCCGCTCGCGGATGAAGCGTCGAGGTCGGAACGAAAGGTGCTACTTCACGCTGCAGCGTCGTTGGCAGGTCGAGCGGTCGGGTGGCGCTGTCCTCTTCTCGGACCCCCACAGCTGCCGGCTCGGGGCTGACCGAGGAAACCTCGACCGAAGGAGCGTCGACCGAGGGAACCAGGGCGCGCAGCAGGCCGGCTGCCTCGGCGGGTCGGAGCCGATCCTCGGCCTCACGCGCCGTCATCCCGGTGAGCACCGCTCGCCACTCTGCGCCGACCCAGTCGGGAATCTCCGGTTGCCGTTGCAGCCGGGCCATGGCCGACTCGACAGCGGTGCCAGGGTAGCTGTGTTTTCCGGTGAGGCACTCGAGCAGCACCAACCCCAACGAGTAGACGTCGGCGGCCGGGCCGACCGGCAGGCCGCCGGCCTGTTCCGGGCTGAGGTAGCCGGCCGTGCCCACCACAGCGCCCGTCTCGGTGCGGTGGGCGGCGTCGAACAGCCGGGCGATTCCGAAGTCGGCGAGCTTGGCGCGAACGACCCGGCCCGGAAAATCCGACGGTGCCAGCAGCACGTTCGCGGGCTTGATGTCACGGTGGGTGATGCCCAGTGCGCCCATGCAGTGCAGGGCCTCACAGAGGTCGGCGCCAAGCCTCGCCACCTCGCCGGGATCCATCGGGCCCGCCAGCAGGTGACTACGCAAATCCGTGCCGTCGACGAATTCGGTCACGATGAACGACCGCGGGGCGCCGTCGATCACCTCGACTCCAGCGTCATACAGCGTGACGAGGGCGAAATGATTGAGGTGGGCCAGCACCGCCACCTCGTCGCGGTGCCGCGCGGATCCGGCACCGCCGGCGGCATCGAATCGCATCAGCTTCACGGCGACGGTGCGGCCCAGGGCCAGATCAGAGGCCTGGTAGACCACGGCCATCCCACCCGACCCGATCAATGCGTCGAGGCGGTATCGATTCGCGAGCGTGAGTCCGAGCACAGTATCGGTTCGCGTCGGTTCGCGAATCGGCTCGGTTGAAGTAGTCAGGCGGGCCTCCTGATGTCTGTTGGCAGCAATTCTTTGTCAATGCCCGCCGACAGTCAAGGCCGTCCAGCCCCTACTCGCAGTCGTCCTTCTTCTCGCAGGCTTCGGTTCCGGTTTTGTCGGTGCCGGGCTTTTCGGGTGTGGCCGGAGCAGGAGCCGGCGTTACAGAAGGCGTCGGCGTGTCGATGTCCTCGCTGTCGTCGCTGTCCTCCTCGTCGTTCTTTTTGTCCTTGTCTTTGTCCTTCTTGTCGTCGTCGTCGTTGCCCTCGTTAGGCGTGCTGACAGGCTCTGGCGTCGGCGTCTCCACCGGCACCTCCACGGGGGTGCTCGCAGCGATCGAGGCCGCAAGGTCGGCCCCGACGAGGTCGATGGCAGTCTGGATCTCGGCGGCCCGGGCCGCGGTGACGGCATCTTCGGCCGACGCGGCGGTCAGGGCGGTCTGCACGCTGCCGAGCTCGGTCTGCGCCGTGAGGAAGTCTCCGGCGGCAGCGGCCGAGGTCACCTTGAGGACTCCGTCCTGCAGGTCGGCCGCCGCGGCGGGATCCAGCGCGGCGGTGGTGCCTGCGCAGCCGGTGAGCAGGCTGCCGGCGAGGCCCAGGCCGGCGACGGTCAGGACGAGCCGGGTGCGGATGGTCCGAGTGGCGGTCATGGGTTCACGCTCTCTTGCAGCTGCTGGAGGTGGGTGCCGAGGTCGCCGTCGACCGCGGGATACGTGGGTGCCTCCGGGGCCGGATCGCCCGGTTGCACCAGGAACACCAGCGCGATCACCGCGGCCAGCGCGACGAGCACCCCGATGATCAACGGTCGCCGGCCGACCTTGGGCTGACGACGGGCCGGCCGTTGGCCGGCGGCCGGCACGCTGGCCCCGGCCGGTTGGAACACCGCCGTGCGGTCCAGCGGTGCGGCCGCGTTCAAACGCTCGGTCTTCGCGGTGTGCTCCGCCATGCCTGCGGAGGGGAGCACCCGGGTGGGTTCGTCGCCGGTGGCCGCGGGCAGCCTCTCGGTGGGGGTCAGCGGTGCGGTCTGCAGGGGCGCCGCATTCATGGGTGCAGTGCCGGCCGCCATCAGCTCGGTTGAGTCGTCTGCCGATGCCGGGATTGCCGCGAGGGAGGACTCAGTCGACCCGGCCGGAACGAGTTCGCGCAGGCGCACCGCGGCATCCGCCGAGGTGAGACGGTCGGCCGGCTCGCGGGCGGTCATGCCGGCGAGCACGGCGCACCACTCGGCGCCGAGCTCCGCGGGGAGCTCCGGCTGGCGCTGCAGCCTGGCCATGGCCGACTCGATCGCTGTGCCCGGGTAGCTGCGAGTGGCGGTGAGGCTTTCGAGCAGAACCAGGCCGAGCGAGTACACGTCGCTGGGCGGCCCGATCGGCTGGCCCAGCGCCTGCTCCGGACTGAGGTAGCCGGCGGTGCCGAGCACCGAGCCGGTTCGGGTGAGGTGAGTGGCGTCGAAAAGCCGGGCGATGCCGAAGTCGGCCAGCTTGGCGTGCGAAACTCGGCCGGGAAAATCCGACGGGGCCAGCAGCACGTTGGCGGGCTTGATGTCGCGGTGGATGATGCCCTTCGCGTGCACGTAGTGCAGCGCCTCGGCCAGGTCGGCGCCCATCCGGGCCACCTCGGCGGGGGCCACAACGCCCTGGTTGATGCGGCTGCGCAGGTCGGAACCATCGACGTATTCCATCACGATGAACGACCGGGTCACGCCGTCGACGTGTTCGGTGCCGGCATCGAACAGGGTCACCAGTGCGAAGTGGTTGAGGCTGGCGAGCACCATGACCTCGCCACTCTGCCGCTGCGGGCCCGAATCGTCGGCGGTGTCCATCCTGAACAGCTTGAGCGCGACAGTGCGCCCCAGCGCCAGGTCGGCGGCTTCGTAAACGGTGGCCATGCCGCCGGTGCCGATCAGCCTGACCAGACGAAACCTGTCGGCGAGGACCAGCCCGATCAGGCTGTCTGACCGCGACGGATCACGAAGCGGTTCGGTCGGTGCAGACAGGGGGAGCCTCCGGGGCGGTGAATCGGGATGCTGGCGGGTGGGTGGCAAATCTTGCGGATAGCCTGCTGCCGGTCAACGGCCAGCCGACTTGCAGCAAGAGAAGGCTAATCTACCGATGTGGAAACCGTGCTGTTATATATCTTGGGCGTAGCCGTGGTCGTCGTGGGCCTTGCGCTGTCCATCGGCCTGCACGAGATCGGCCATCTGGTGCCGGCCAAGCTGTTCGGGGTCAAGGTCACCCAGTACATGATCGGCTTCGGGCCCACTCTGTGGTCCAAGCGTAAGGGCGAGACCGAGTACGGCGTCAAGGCGCTTCCCCTCGGCGGTTACATCTCGATGATCGGCATGTTCCCGCCCTCGAAGGACGGTGCCGCCCGACCCAACAGCACCGGTTTCTTCAACCAGCTGGTGCAGGAGGGTGAACCCGCCAAGAAGCCCGGCGCCCTGAGCACCATGGTCGACGACGCCCGTCAGGCCAGCGCGGACACCATCGGCGAGGGCGAAGACCACCGCGCGTTCTACAAACTGCCGGTTTTCAAGCGCATCATCATCATGCTCGGCGGGCCCACCATGAACCTGCTCATCGCGGTGGTGCTCTTCGCCGTGCTGCTGATGGGCTTCGGCACCACCCAGTCCAGCACCACCGTCGGCAGTGTCAGCGCGTGCGTGCTGCCCGCCACCAGCGACCGGCAGACCTGCGCGGAGGGCGACGAGGTCGCACCCGGCGCCGCCGCCGGCCTCAAGCCCGGCGACCGTCTGGTGAGCATCGACGGCACCGCGATCACCAGCTGGGACCAGTCCACCGAGATCATCCGCGCGTCATCGGGCACGCCCCTGCAGGTGATCGTCGAACGCGACGGTGCCGAGCAGACCCTGGTCATCACCCCGAAACTCACCGAACGCTACGTGACGGATGACGCCAATCAGATCGTCACCGACGCCAACGGCGACCCGCAGACCATCGATGTCGGCTTCGTCGGCATCGGCCCGGCGGGTGAACTCGTGCAGCAGCCCATCACGGCGGTGCTGCCCGCCGTCGGCGAGAACATCTCCGGTGTGTTCCACATGATCCTGAACCTGCCCCAGCGTCTGATCGACGTGGCCAACGCCGCGTTCGGGCCGGGGGAGCGGGACCCGAACGGCCCGATCAGCGTGGTGGGCGTCGGCCGGGTCGCCGGCGAGATCGCCAGCATCGACACCATCCCGTTCAACAGCAAGGCCGCGAGCCTGATCGGCTTGCTCGCCTCGCTCAACATCGCCCTGTTCGTCTTCAACCTGGTTCCGCTGATGCCACTGGACGGCGGCCACGTCGCCGGAGCCCTGTGGGAAGGCATCCGCCGGTGGTTCGCCAAGCTGTTCAAACGCCGCGACCCGGGCCCCGTCGACACGGCCAAGCTGATGCCGCTGACCTTCGCCGTCGTGGTCGTGCTCGGCGGCATGAGCCTGCTGCTCATCTACGCCGACATCGTCAAGCCGATCAACCTGTTCGGCTGAGCCCACGCCACACCATCGGGGCGTTCGGGAAGGGTTCAGCTTCACGGGATCGCGCACGCGTAAGCTACATTCGTGGCCGCTATAAACCTGGGTACGCCCAAAGTCCCCGTAACTCTCGCTCCCCGACGTAAGTCCCGCCAGATCAAGGTCGGTAAGGTCCTCGTCGGCGGCGACGCGCAAGTCAGCGTGCAGTCGATGACCACGACTCCGACGACGAACATCAACGCGACCCTGCAGCAGATCGCCGAGCTCACCGCCTCCGGCTGTGACATCGTGCGCGTCGCCGTGCCGAGCCGCGACGACGCCGAGGCGCTGCCGATCATCGCCAAGAAGAGCCAGATCCCGGTGATCGCCGACATTCACTTCCAGCCGAGCTACGTGTACGCGGCCATCGACGCCGGCTGCGCGGCCGTGCGGGTGAACCCCGGCAACATCCGCAAGTTCGACGACCAGGTCGCCAAGATCGCCGCCGCCGCCAAGGCCGCGGACGTCTCCATCCGCATCGGCGTCAACGCCGGCTCGCTCGAGCCCAGCATCCTGCAGAAGTACGGCAAGGCCACCGCGGAGGCTCTCGTGGAGAGCGCCGTTTGGGAGGCCAGCCTGTTCGAGGAGCACGACTTCCACGACTTCAAGATCTCGGTCAAGCACAACGACCCTGTGGTCATGGTCAAGGCCTACCGCCTGCTCGCCGAGCGCGGCGACTGGCCGCTGCACCTCGGCGTCACCGAGGCCGGCCCGTCCTTCCAGGGCACCATCAAGAGCGCCACGGCGTTCGGCATCCTGCTCGGCGAGGGCATCGGCGACACCATCCGGGTGTCCCTCAGCGCCCCGCCGGCCGAGGAGATCAAGGTGGGCCTGCAGATCCTGCAGTCGCTGAACCTGCGCGAACGCAAGCTCGAGATCGTCTCCTGCCCCAGCTGTGGTCGGGCTCAGGTGGATGTCTACAAGCTCGCCAACGACGTCACCGACGGCCTCGAGGGTATGACGGTGCCGCTGCGTGTGGCCGTGATGGGCTGCGTCGTGAACGGCCCCGGTGAGGCGCGCGACGCCGACCTCGGCGTGGCATCCGGAAACGGCAAGGGCCAGATTTTTGTGCGCGGCGAGGTTATCAAGACCGTGCCGGAGTCCGAGATCGTGCAGACCCTGATCGAGGAGGCCAACCGGATGGCCGCCGAGATGCCTCCCAGCGAAGACTCCCTCGGCGCCCCCGTGGTGACCGTCGGCTCCCGCTAGCCGCACCCGACCCAGCCGCGCGCGCCGCAACTGTTGCCCGTTTTCGAGGCCAGCCCGCGCCGACGGGTGGTCTCCGCGCGCCGTAAAGTAGGTGCGTGCCTATTCGTATGTCGAACTACTTCCTCCGAACCCTTCGCGAAGACCCCTCTGATGCCGAGGTCACCAGCCACCGCCTGCTTGTGCGGGCCGGCTACATCCGTCGTCAGGCGCCGGGCATTTTCGCCTGGCTGCCGCTGGGCCTGAAGGTCAAGGCGAAGATCGAGACCATCATCCGCGAGGAGATGGCCGCCGCGGGCGCCTTCGAGGTGCACTTCCCGGCCCTGCTTCCGCGCGAACCCTACGAGATCACCGGCCGTTGGGACGAGTACGGCGATGGGCTGTTCCGCCTGCAGGACCGCAAGGGCAGCGACCTGCTGCTGGCCCCCACCCACGAAGAGGTCTTCACCCTGATGGTGAAGGACCTCTACAACAGCTACAAGGACCTGCCGCTGTCGATCTTCCAGATCCAGGACAAGTACCGCGATGAAGCCCGCTCCCGCGGTGGCCTGCTGCGCGGCCGCGAGTTCACCATGAAAGACGCCTACTCCTTCGACCACACCGACGCCGGCCTCGAGACCAGCTACCAGGCTCAGCGCGACGCCTACGAGCGCATCTTCACCCGACTCGGCCTCGAATACGTCGTGGTGCAGGCGGATGCCGGCGCGATGGGCGGTTCCAAGAGCGAAGAGTTCCTGCACCCCACCCCGGTGGGTGAAGACACCTTCGTGCGCTCGGCCGGCGGTTACGCGGCCAACGTCGAGGCGTTCCGCACCCTGGCACCCGAGCCGATCGACTTCGCCGGCTTCCCCGCCGCGCAGGTGCACGACACCCCGGACACCCCCACCATCCAGACTCTCGTCGATTCGGCCAACGCCAACCAGCCGCGCCCGGATGGCCGCGACTGGACCGCCGCGGACACCCTCAAGAACGTTGTGCTCGCCCTCGTGCAGCCCGATGGCAGCCGCGAGATCGTGGTCATCGGCCTGCCCGGCGACCGTGAGGTCGACCTCAAGCGCGTGGAGGTGGCCTTCGCCCCCGCCGAGGTCGAGGCCGCCAACGACGGCGACTTCGCCAAGCTCGCGAAGATCCCCGGCCGCCCCGGCCTGGTCAAGGGCTACATCGGCCCGTGGACCGCCGCCGGCGCGATGCTGGGCGCCGAATCGGCCACAGGCATCCGCTACCTCGTCGACCCGCGCATCGTCGACGGCACCGAGTGGATCACCGGCGCCAACGAGGCCGGCCGCCACGTATTCGGCCTCGTCGCCGGCCGTGACTTCATCGCGGACGGCACCGTCGAGGCCGCGGACGTGCGCGCCGGCGACCCGGCCCCCGACGGCTCCGGCCCGGTGGAGTTGGCCCGCGGCATGGAGATCGGCCACGTGTTCCAGCTCGGCCGCAAGTACGCCGAGTCGCTGGGGCTCAAGGTGCTCGACGAGAACGGCAAGCTCGTCACCGTCACGATGGGTTCATACGGCATCGGCGTCACCCGCGCCCTCGCCGTGATCGCCGAACTCAACAACGACGCGAAGGGCCTGATCTGGCCCGAGGCGGTGGCACCGTTCGACGTGCACGTGATCGCCACCGGCCGCGACGAGATCGTCTTCGAGACCAGCGAGGCCGTGACCGCCATGGTCGAGGCATCCGGTCGCGACGTGCTCTACGACGACCGCCGCAAGGTGTCGCCCGGGGTCAAGTTCGGCGATGCCGAGCTGATCGGCATCCCCACCATCGTGATCGTGGGCCGCGGCGCGGCCGACGGCATCGTGGAGCTGTGGGACCGCCGTTCGGGCGAGCGCACCCAGGTGGCCGTCTCGGAGCTGGCCGCCCACTTCGCCTGACCCGCAATCGCGAAAGCGGTCATCCGGTTGCCTCAGCGACGCTGAAGCAACCGGATGACCGCTTTCGCGCGCCGGTGTGGTTAGAGTCGGGCGAAGCGGGCCCTGAAGAAGCAGTAGATGCCGTATGCGATCAGGCCCAGGCCGACCAGCACCAGGATGGCCACCCCGAACGGCAGGGCGGCGAGCGAGCGCAGCGCCCCGTCCAGGCCGGTCGACTGGCTCGGGTCGACCGTGAAGCCTGCCACGATCACCAGGATGCCCACAACACCCACGGCGATGCCCTTGGCGATGTACCCGGCCACGCCGAGGCCCACCGTGACAGTGCCCAGGGTGCCGGCGGGCACGGCGAGGTCCTCGGTGAACTTCTTCGCAACACCCTTGTAGACGAAGTATCCGCCGATCACCAGAATCGCGAGCCCGGCGATCATGAGCAGCACCGGCCCGCCGGGCAGGGCGAGCACGGATGCGCTGGCCGACGCCGTGCTCCCCGATGAGTCCGCCGACCCCGTCAGCGCCACCGTCAGGGCCGTGCCGGCCACGAACAGGTACGCCACACCCTTGCCGATCTCCTTGAGCCGGTGCGCCCAGACCTTCTTCGGATCGGTGCCCGGCACCAGGAAAGCCTGCAGAACCTGCCAGAGGCCCAGCGCCGTCAGGCCGACGACGATGATCCAGATGACGAAGACGCCGCCGGGGGACTGGGCGAGCTGGCCCAGGGCGCCGGACTGATCGGCGCTCTCACCGCCGGCACCGACAGCCAGCCCGATCGCGATGGCGCCGATCAGGCCGTGCAGCAGGCCGTTGACCGCATAACCGGCCTTGGCCAAGGTCTTCAGGTGCGGGTTGTTACCGGCGCTCTGCGCGGCATGACCGGCCGAATTGGCGGCGGACTCTGCATTGGATCGAGTAATCATCGGGATAGCGTAACCGCGCAGGCTGCTGCGGGCACCTGAGCGCCCTCGGTGAGTCCCTGCGGTACCACCCGGGCGGGTGACGGGCGCGCTGGGATTCCGGTACCGTAGGGAGAAGCCCGCTGCGCGGTTTCGCGGCGGCAAGATCTGAATAGAGGAGGCCGGCCATGGACATCGACCTCAGCGTGTTGCGGCTGATGGAGCGCGAGAAAGAGATTCCCTTCGAGGAACTCGTGCAGATCATTGAGCAAGCAATTCTGACGGCCTACCTCAAGCACACCCACCAGGGTGAGCCGCTGAAGCAGGCTGCGGAAGAAGAACCCGGAGCTCGCGTCGTACTCGACCGCAAGTCCGGTCACGTCGACATTTACATTCCTGAGCACGACGAAGAGGGCAACATCATCGGCGAGGCCGTTGACAACCCCGACGACTTCGGTCGCATTGCCGCATTCGCGGCCAAGCAGGTCATCAATCAGCGTCTGCGCGACATCGCGGATGACGCGGTGCTCGGCGAATTCAAGGGCCGCGAAGGCGAGATCGTCGCCGGCGTGATCCAGCAGGGCCCCAACCCCCGCATGATCCACGTCGACCTCGGCACCATCGAGGCGATCCTTCCCCCCGAAGAGCAGGTGCCCGGCGAAAGCTACGTGCACGGTTCGCGCATCCGGGTGTATGTCACGGCCGTCGGCCGCGGCATGAAGGGCCCGCAGATCACCGTCTCGCGCACCCACCCGTCGCTCGTGCGTCGGTTGTTCGCGCTGGAGGTCCCCGAGATCGCCAGCGGTGTCGTGGAGATCGTGTCGCTGGCCCGCGAAGCCGGCCACCGTACCAAGATCGCCGTGCGCGCCACCGAGCCCGGTGTCAACGCCAAGGGTGCCTGCATCGGCGAGCTCGGCCAGCGCGTGCGCGCGGTGACGTCGGAGCTCAACAACGAGAAGATCGACATCGTCGACTACTCGCCGGACCTGGCCACCTTCGTGGCCAGCGCGCTGTCGCCCGCCAAGGTCACCAGCGCTTACGTCATCGACGAGTCGATCAAGGCAGTTCGGGCCCTCGTGCCCGACTACCAGCTGTCGCTCGCGATCGGCAAGGAGGGTCAGAACGCCCGCCTCGCCGCCAAACTGACCGGCGCAAAAATCGACATCCAGCCGGACAGCATTCTGGAGGACGACGAATAGGGGGTACGATGGATCCCGTTAGAACGTGCATTGGATGCCGTTCCCGCGCCTCACGCTCCTCACTTCTGAGGATCGTCGCCCAGAATTCGGACCTGGTGGTTGATGAAACCGCCACCCTCCCTGGGCGAGGTGCGTGGATTCATCCCACCATCGCGTGCTTCCAGGAGGCCGTGAGGCGGCGCGCTTTCGGGCGTGCTCTTCGGGTGACCAGCCCCCTGGACGCAAAACAACTAGAGAACAGGCTGACTTGGCTAATGGATAACTAATGAGCGGCTCGAAATGAGAACCGTCCGTTACTAACGGTCTGCCCCTTTCCGGGTGCAGGCCCGGAACAGGAGAATTGTGGCTGCGAAACCACGCGTACACGAGATCGCAACTGAACTCGGTGTCGACAGCAAGGTAGCCCTTGCGAAATTGAAAGAGATGGGCGAGTTCGTCAAGGGACCGTCTTCCAGCGTTGAACCCCCCGTTGCCCGCCGTCTGCGTGCAGCACTCGAGGCTGACGGAGTCGCCACCGGCGGCGCCGCTGCCACCCCGGCGGCCCCTGCCGCCGCCGCGAAGCCCGCGTCGACCACCACGGCCAAGCCCGGTGGCGCACGTCCGTCCCCGGCACGTCCCGCCGCACCGGTGCCCGCACCCGTGGTCGAGGCTCCTGCAGTGGATGCACCGCCGATGCCCGCCGCGCCGCTCACCGTAGCGGAGCGTCAGGCCGCCGCGACCGAGAAGGCCGCCGCTGCCGAAAAGGCTGCAGCGACCGAGAAGGCCGCCGCCGAGTCCGGCACCGCCGCGACCGAGAAGACGACCACCGAGGCAGCCACACCGGCCGCCAAGGCTGACGGCGACGCGGCTCCGACCGCCAAGCCCGGCGGCAGCGTCCCGCGTCCGGGAGCCCGTCCGGGCAACAACCCGTTCGCCAGCAACCAGGGCATGGGCAAGACTCCCACCCCGCGTCCGGGCAACAACCCGTTCGCGAGCGCGCAGGGCATGGGGCAGCGTCCGCCGTCCACGTCCTCGCCCAGCAACATCCCCCGCCCCGCCGCACCCCGTCCCGGCGCCCCGCGTCCGGGCGGACCCGGCCAGGCACCCCGCCCGACCGGTTTCGGCCAGCGCCCGGGTGGCTTCCAGCGTCCCGGTGGCGCTCCGGGCGGCGCCGGTGGCGCACGCCCCGGCTTCACCCGCCCCGGCGCACCTGCCGGTGCCCCCGGCTTCGGCCCGCCCCGCCCCGCCGGTGGCGGCGGCGCCGGTGGTCGTGGCCGTGGTCCCGGCGGTGGAACCGCTGGTGCATTCGGTCGCGGTGGTGGCAAGAACAAGGCGCGCAAGTCGAAGCGGACGAAGAGGGCCGAGTTCGAGCTGCGCGAGGCTCCGTCGCTGGGTGGCGTCAGCGTCCCCCGTGGCGACGGCGGAACCGTGGTGCGTCTGCGCCGCGGTGCCTCGATCACCGACTTCGCCGACAAGATCGACGCGAGCCCGGGCAACCTGGTCACCGTGCTGTTCCACCTCGGTGAGATGGCAACGGCAACGGAGTCACTCGACGATGCCACATTCGACGTTCTGGGCAGCGAGCTGGGTTACAAGATCCAGATGGTCTCGCCCGACGACGAGGACCGCGAGCTGCTGCTCGCCTTCGACATCGACATCGACCAGGAGCTGGCCGACGAGACCGACGAAGAGCTCGAAGTTCGTCCTCCCGTCGTCACCGTCATGGGTCACGTCGACCACGGTAAGACCGCGCTGCTTGACGCCATCCGTAACGCCAAGGTCGCTGCCGGTGAAGCCGGTGGCATCACCCAGCACATCGGTGCCTACCAGGTCGTCACTGAGCACGAGGGCAAAGAACGCGCCATCACCTTCATTGACACCCCCGGTCACGAGGCGTTCACCGCCATGCGTGCTCGTGGTGCGCAGGTCACCGACATCGCGATTCTCGTGGTCGCCGCCGATGACGGCATCATGCCGCAGACGATTGAGGCACTCAACCACGCACAGGCCGCCAACGTGCCGATCGTGGTCGCGGTGAACAAGATCGACAAGGCAGGTGCGAACCCGCAGAAGGTGCGCCAGCAGCTCACCGAATTCGGTCTCGTCGCCGAAGAGTACGGCGGAGACGTCATGTTCGTCGACGTGTCAGCTAGGAACAAGGTCGGCATCCAGGAAATCCTCGACGCCGTCCTGCTCACCGCAGACGCCGGACTCGACATGCGCGCCAACCCGAACAAGGATGCCCGCGGTGTGGCCATTGAGGCCAAGCTCGACAAGGGCCGCGGTGCAGTCGCCACGGTGCTCATCCAGTCCGGGACGCTGCACGTCGGCGACTCGATCGTTGCCGGTACCGCCTACGGCCGCGTTCGTGCGATGGCCGACGAAAACGGCAACGCCGTTCTCGCCGCCACGCCGTCCCGTGCCGTTCAGGTGCAGGGCCTCTCGAGCGTTCCCCGCGCCGGTGACACCTTCCTCGTTATCGAGGAAGACCGCACCGCGCGTCAGATCGCCGAGAAGCGCGAAGCCGCCGAGCGCAACGCACTGCTGGCCAAGGCCCGCAAGCGCATCAGCCTCGAGGACTTCACCCGTGCACTCGAAGAGGGCAAGGTCGAATCGCTCAACCTCATCATCAAGGGTGACGTTTCCGGTGCCGTTGAGGCCCTGGAAGAGTCGCTGCTCAAGATCGAGGTCGACGACTCCGTTCAGCTGCGCATCATCCACCGTGGTGTCGGTGCGGTCACGGAGAGCGACGTCAACCTCGCCACCGTCGACAACGCCATCATCATCGGCTTCAACGTTCGCCCCGACACGAAGGCGCGCGAACGTGCGGCTCGTGAAGGCGTGGACGTGCGCTTCTACTCCGTCATCTACAACGCACTCGAGGACATCGAGTCTTCCCTCACCGGAATGCTCAAGCCCGAGTTCGAAGAAGTGCAGAGTGGTATCGCCGAGATCCGCGAGGTCTTCAGCTCGTCCAAGTTCGGAAACGTCGCCGGTGTCATCGTGCGTTCGGGAACGATCACGCGAAACGCCAAGGCGCGGGTCATCCGCGACGGCATCGTGGTGGGCGACAACCTGGCCATCGAGTCGCTGCGTCGCTTCAAGGATGACGTCACCGAGGTGCGTACGGACTTCGAGGCCGGTATCGGTCTTGGTAAGTTCAACGACATCCAGATCGGCGATGAGATCGAGACGATCGAATTGAAGGAAAAGCCGCGTAGCTAATAGCTATGGTGGCAAGGGGTCTCCGCTTGATCCCCCCTCAGGGGAAGAGCGGGGACCCCTACCCCGATTCCCCTGAGGGGGGATCAAGCTACGACCCCACTCCCCGAGAAACGCTTCCGTCAATACGATGGTTGGGGAGGGCTTAAGAGCGTTAAGAAGTACCCCGAAATTTTAGGTTCATGAGGAGTTCGACATGGTAGACCCGGCACGCGCTCGTAAGATGGCGGACCGCATCAAGGTCATCGTGGCCAAGCGGCTTGAACGCGGCATCCGCGACCCGAGGCTCGGCTTCGTCACCATCACCGACGTCAAGGTCACCGGCGACCTGCAGCACGCCTCGGTGTTCTACACGGTCTATGGCTCCGAAGACGAGCGCAAGGACAGTGCCGCAGCGCTCAAGGCCGCCACCGGCATGATGCGCAGCGAAGTGGGCAAGAACATCACCGCACGGTTGACGCCGTCGATCGAATTCATCGCCGACGCCATCCCGGAGAACGCCGCACTCATCGACGACCTACTGCGTGAAGCGCGTGAGCGCGACACCCAGGTGGGCGAGATGGCCCGCACAGCCGTGTACGCCGGCGACGAAGACCCGTACGTCAAGCCGCGCGAATACGCCGAGGACGACGACGCCGACGAGGACGGCGTTGCCACCGAAGCGGATGAGCCTGAAGCTGCACCGGCACCGGCACCGACCGGCCGCCACGCCGCCGCGACGGAGCCCGACGCTCAGTAACCTCAGCACTCTGACTTGCCGCAAAAGGCCCCTTGACGAGCTGTCAAGGGGCCTTTTGCGGCAAGTCGGCGACCTGGCTGGCGGATGATGTTGTGGGCGGGCCGCTGCAGACGCTGGAGAAGGGGAGCCGCGGGTCAGGCCTCGGTGGCGGCGATGGTCCAGCCGGCCGAGTGGGACTGGCCGGGGGCGAGGAGCACCAGGTCTTCACCGGTGGAGAAAGCGTCCGGTGGGCAGGTCATCGGTTCGACCGCCAGGCCGATGCGGCTCGGCTCGGGCGCCGGACGGTCAGCGGTGTGCACCTGCAGCCAGGGCAGCTCGGCTCCGAAGCTCATGCGCACGCCGGTGCCGCCCGGGCTGGTCACGGTGACGGATGCCGACCCATCCGCGTCCCGCGCAATCGCGGTGAACGCGTGGTCGATGAAGGTGTCGCCGATCACCCTGGGCGTGCGGAAATCGAACTCCGGCGTGGTCTCGACCGGCACCGTGGCCACGGGGCTGAGCCGGTCCGGGGTGACCGTGAGATAGGCAGCGGCCGGGAACTCCAGTGTCCAGTCGTCGACGATGCCGGGACCGGCCACGAGGTAAGGGTGCGGGCCGGTGCCGTAGGGGGCCGTGGCGGCGCCGACGTTCTCGGCGGTGACCGTGCTGGTGAGGCCGTCGTCGGTGAGGCTGTACGTCACCAGGAGAGCAATGCGGTGCGGATAGCCGTCGCTGGGCACGATGGTGGTGCCCAGGGTCACCGACTCGGCAGTACGCGCCTGCAGGGTCCAGTCAGCCCAGCAGACCAGGCCGTGCAGGGCGTGGGAGCGGCTGGGTTCGGTGAGCGGCAGTTGGTAGTCGACGCCGTCGAAGGTGTAGCTGCCGTCGACCACCCGGTTCGGCCAGGGCGCCAGGACCGCGCCCCGGTAGCCGGGACGCACCTCGTCCTCGGCGAACGGCACAACCAGGTCGCGGCCGTTCCAGGTGAGCAGGCGCAGGCTCGCACCGACGCTGGCGATGGTGGCCGAGTAGCCGTCGTGGCTGATCGTGTACTGCAGCCCGGAGAGAGGCAGGACGGACGCATCCGTGCCAGTGGTGGTGGGGGAAGTGACGGCGGCGTCAGTCATGGGGAAGGACTCGTTTCAGGTAGGCGTTCTGGAACCGTGCGTCGGGATCGACCCGACTCAGGTGGGCGGCGAAATCGTCGAGGCGGGGGTAGGCGCGGCGCAGGCCGGCCGGGGACATCGTGGACACCTTGCCCCAGTGCGGGCGGGGCGCGAACGGCTCCAACGTGTGTTCGATCAGCGGCAACACCGCGAGAATCTCGTCCGTCATCGGCTTCCAGGTGAAGTGGATGGCGAGCGAGTCGCGAGCGTAACTGGGGCTGAGCCAGGCGGTGTCCGCGGCCACGCTGCGGAGCTCGGAGATGTGCAGCAGCGGTGCGATGCGGTCGCCGATCACGCGCAGGGCGGTGATCGCGGCGACGGCGTGCTCGGCCGGGATCAGGTATTCGGACTGGATCTCCTCGCCGTGGCTGGGCTGGAACTCGCTCCTGAAGTGCGCGAGACGCTCATTCCACGGCCCGGGCTCGCGCAACTGCCCCGTCACGCTCTCGGCGGTGACACCGGGCAGCGGGTGCAACGCCACCATGGCCTCGGTGGCGCCGAGAGCGGCGAGGTCCAGCTCGGGGCCGTCCACATCCAGCCGGCGCTTGGACCAGACCTGGTGAGTGTTCTCGCCCCGGAAGGTGGTGAACACGCTGACGCTGTAGCCGCTGGCCATGATGGCGGCCCAGTTCGCCAGGGCCGCGGTCCAGGACAGTCCCTCGTGCACGTACTGGGAGATCTGGAAGTGCGGCTGCACCCTCAGGGTCACCGCGGTGACGATGCCGACGGCGCCCAGGCCCACCACGCAGGCGGCGAAGTCCTGGTCGTGTTCCCGCACGATTTCGACCTGCCCCGAGGCACGCACGATCTCCAGCGCCACGACCGAGGACGCCAACGACCCGTTGCGCACGCCGGAGCCGTGGGTGCCGGTCTGGATGGCGCCGGCGACCGAGATGTGCGGCAAGGACGCGAGGTTCGGCAGGGCCAGGTCGTGTTCGGCGAGGTATGCGCCCACCTGGGCGTAGGTGCTTCCCGCGCCCACCCGCACGCTCACCGCTGCGCCGTCGTCACCGAACTGGAGCGACGGTTCGATGTCCAGCCGGTCGAGGGCGATCAGGGTGCCGACGCTGTCGGCGATCGTGGAGAAGGAATGCCGGGAGCCCAGGGCCTTGATCTGCCCGGCCCCGGCGTCGACCGCCGCGACGATTCGGGAGACCTCTTCGGTCGTCGTCGGGTGCCTGATGTCGTCCGTTGAATACTCGACGTTGCCGGCCCAGTTCTTCATTGAAACCATTTCTGTTGGAGAGAGCGCGGGGGTTCACCCCTGCGAAAGAGCGTACCGCCCGGGTTCGACGAGTACGGCGAGACCGTCGGCGAGGAGCCCGGCCAGGGCCCTGTCGCGCTGCACGGCATCCGGCCACACGGTGTCGATCTCAGCGGCGGTCACCGGATGGTGTGTGGCCCGCAGCTCGGCCATGATCAGTCCGCGCACCTGTCGGTCGCTGCCCTCGAACTTCTTCTGCACGGCCTTCTTCGGTCCCGCGTAGGCCGGGTAGCCGGCCGCACGCCAGCCGCAGGCATCCCGGATCGGGCAGGTCTCGCACCGCGGGCTGCGGCTGGTGCACACGATGGCGCCCAGCTCCATGATGGCCGCGTTGAAGACCGCCGCCGCGACGGGCTCGGCGGGCAACAGCGCCGACATCGACTCGAGGTCCCTGCTGCGGCTGGGCGGTGCGGGTTCGGCCTGCCCGGCCACAGCCCTGGCGATCACCCGGCGGGTATTGGTGTCGACCACCGGATGCCGGTGGCCAAAGGCGAAGACCGCCACCGCCCTGGCCGTGTAATCACCGATTCCGGTGAGGGCCAGCAGGTCGTCCACGTCCTCCGGCACGATGCCGCCGTGCCGTTCCACGATCTGCACGGCAGCGGCGTGCAGCCACAGCGCTCGGCGCGGGTAGCCCAGGCTCGCCCAGGCCCGAACGGCCTCGCCGGGCGGAACGGAGGCCAGGTCGGCGGGTGTCGGCCAGCGTTCTAGCCATTCCGCAAGACGCGGGATCACCCGGCTCACCGGGGTCTGTTGCAGCATGAACTCGCTCACCAGGGTGCCCCAGGCGCTGAAACCGTCGCGCCGCCAGGGCAGGTCGCGTGCATTGTCGTTGAACCAGGCACTGATGCTGTGGCTGAGGGCGGGGCCGGCGTGCGCTGCGCCGACAATGGCACCGTCGACGGGGGCAGCGCTGTGGACTGTGACGTTCATCGGTTCTAACCTAGGCTCGATTCATGAAGCTCGTTTCCACTCCCCGCGTCGAGTACCTGCGTACCCTCTCGTCCGAGATCCTCAATCTGAACGGCCGGGGCCGGGTGATCGTGGCGGTGGACGGCGCCGACGCGGCCGCCCGCACGGCGTTCGCCGACGATCTGGCCGCGGTGCTCGACGAAGCCGACAAGCCCACCTATCGGGCGTCGCTGCGCTACTTCCAGCGGTCCAGGGAAGACGTCGGCCGGTTCGGCGCCGACTCCCCGGAGCGCTTCTTCCGGCACGGTTTCGACTATTCCGCGCTGCGCCGGGTCTTGCTCGAACCGTTCCGGCTCGGCGGCAGCACCGGCTTCGTCACCCAGGTCTTCGACCCCGACCGCGACAGCTGGATCGAACCGACCTGGACCACGGCTCCGGCGGATGCGTTCCTGGTCATCGACGGCGAGTTCATCAACCGCAGTGAGCTGCGGGACGCCTGGAATTACCGCATCCTGCTGGAGAGCGAGGCGACCTCGGAGGCGGACTACCTCTACCAGAAGGAGGAACGCCCCCGACAGGTGGCGTCGGCCGTGATCGACCTCAGTGAACGGCACCGCCCCCAGCGGGTGTTCAGCGACTCCTGCTGAACCGTGCCAGCACGTCGGCGGGGCTGAGGAACGTCCCGCGTTCCTCCACCTCGTGCACCAGGGCTGTCAGCCGGCCGTTCACCGGGGCCGGAACGCCGGCGGCAGCGGCCTCACGCACCACTACGCCGTTGAGGTGGTCCACCTCGGTGCGTTGGCCGCGGGTGATGCTTTGCAGGGTGGAACCCAGATTGGGCACCCTGCCCATGCGGGCACGCATCCGCAGCGGCACCACCTGGCCCGCCCACGCCGGCAGCAGCGAGAAGATCCGCAACCGGCGGTCGCCGAGCGCCTGCATGGCACCGAACCGGATGCCGCGCCGTTTGCCCACCCGCACGGCCTCGCGCATGCTCAGCGTCAGCACCCGGCGCAGGCCCCGGTGGGCGACGACGGCCTGCACGCTCAGCCCGGTGATCGCGGGCAGCGCGTTGAGCATGTTCACGACAAGTTTGGTCCACTGGGCGCCGACGAAATTGTCGATGGCCTGGCAGGGCACCGCCTCGGCGAGCACGGCCTGCCAGCGCCGGGTGGCCGCGTCGGCCGGCCCCGTACCCCGGCCGAGATAGGTGGGCGCGACGGTGGTGACCGTGACCAGGCCGGGTTCGGTGTAGTTGGCCGCGATGATCGAGAGGGCGCCGAAGCAGTCAGAGCGGGGGAGCAGCCGCCGGGCGGTCTCGACCCCGTCGAGGCCGTTCTGCACCACGATCACCGCGGCGCCGTCGAGCACGGCGGCGTTGTCGGCGATCGCGGCCTCGGCATCCTGCGCCTTGGTGCAGACCAGGGCGAGATCGGGTGTCTCGACCAGCCGTTCGAGGGCGGTGGGATGCGCCGTTGCCGGGCCGAACCCGCCCACGAGCCGGATGCCGCGCTCGCGGATCACGGCCAGCCCGGCGCCGCGCGCGGTGACGGTCACCTCGTGGCCGGCCCCGCTGAGCAGAGTGGCGAAGGTTCCGCCCAGGGCGCCAGCGCCGATCACAGCAATTCGCATGACCTCAGCCTAGAAGCCCCGGCCGGGCCACCTCGACTACCCGCGAACGAGGAGGGCGTCCGAGCGAACCGGTGCGGGCTGCGGTGCCTGGTCGACCCGACGACCTGACGGCAGCGCTAGCGCGATCACCGCCGCGACGGCGAGCACCCCGGCGCCGACCAACACGGCGGGCACCGCGGCATCCACGTACCCGGTGGGGGTCAGCGTGCCGCCGTTGCCGGTGAACACGGCGGTGAGTACCGCGACGCCCAGCGCCACACCGATCTCGCGGAAGGTGGAGTTGGTGCCGGACGCCTTGGCATGGTCGTCGGGCACCATATTGGCGAGCACCGCGGTGGAACTCGGCGCGAAGACCAGCCCCATACCCAGCCCGGCCAGGATGAACGCGCCCACCAGCTCGCCGTATTCGACGTCGACCGACATCTGGAGGGCGAGCCAGACCATCGCGATCGCGAGCAGGGCCAGCCCCAGCACGATCGGCAGCCGCGTTCCGGTTCTCGGGCTGAGCATCCCGGTCAGCGGGGCCACGATCATGGGAGCCAGCGTCCACGGCATCGTCATCACACCGGCTTCGAGCGGACTGTGGCCCTGCACGATCTGCAGGAACTGGATGAGGATGAAGATCGACCCGAAGATGCCGAAGCTGAAGGTGATCCCGACCAGGTTCGCGACCGTGAAGCTGCGGTCCCGAAACAACCGCAACGGCAGCAGAGGTGCGGATGCCCGACCCTCCCACCAGACGAAGGCCAGCAGGAGCGCTCCGCCGCCGATGAGCGTCGCGAGCACCTCGGTGCTGCTCCAGCCGGCTTCGTTGCCCCGCACGATTCCGTAGACGATTCCGAAGACCCCGCCGCCGGCCAGCACCAGGCCCACCACATCGGCGCGCAGCCGGGCGCCGAAGCTATTGGGCAATGCCACCAGCACCAGGGGGACCGACAGCAGGCCGAGCGGAACGTTCAGCCAGAAAATGGCTTCCCAGTTCCACCCTTCCACCACGGCTCCACCGATGAGCGGGCCGAGGGCCACACCGAGGCCGGCGATGCCGCCCCAGATCCCGATGGCCGCTGGCCGGAACCGGTCGGCGACCGACCCGACGAGCAGGGTGAGGGAGAGTGGCATGAGCGCGGCGGCGCCCACGCCCTGGAGTGCACGGGCGGAGATCAGCATCCACGGTTCGACGCTCATGGCACAGAGCGCCGATGCGGCGGTGAACACCGCGATGCCGGCCAGGAACACGGTCCGGCGCCCGAAGCGGTCGCCGATTGCGACGGCCATCAACATGAACGTGGCAAAGCTGAGGGAGTAGGCGTTCACCACCCACTGGAGTTCTTCGATTGTCGCCGAGAGGTCGGTGTTGATCACCGGCAGGGCGCTGGTGACCACGAGGTTGTCGAGGGTGGCCATGAACATGGGCAGTGACGCGGCGACGACGGCAAGCCAGACGGGAACCCGGCCGAGGCGCTTGCCGGGCGGGGTGAGGGTGGTGGTCATGGGAGGTCCCTTCGGGAACGGAGCCAGAGAATGTTGTAATTGAATGATTACAAAACAGGAGACTAGTAATCGACTGATAACCTGTCAAGTGTGAACGAGACATCCGGCACCGCAGCCGCCCAGCCCACCGAGCGCATTCCCGCCGCGGAACGACGCGAGCAGATCCTGGCCGCGGCCAGCGTGGTCTTCGGTGAGCGCGGCTATTCCGGTGCGACAACCGACCAGGTGGCCAAGGTGGCCGGCATCAGCCAGCCCTATGTGGTGCGCATGTTCGGCACCAAGGAGAACCTGTTCCTCGAGGTGCTGGCCAGGGCGCTCGAGCGCCTGGTCGCCGGCTTCAGGCAGATCATCGCCGAACCACGCGAGCACGGCGACGACGAGATGGAGCTGCTGGCCGCACGGCTCGGCGGCGCCTACGTGGACCTCATTGAAGATCGCGGCATCCTGCTCTCGCTCATGCAGGCCTTCATCAGCGGGCACAACCCGGTCGTCGGCGCCAAGGCCAGGGCCGGGTTCCTCGAGATCTACCGGATGCTGCGCGACGAGGCCGGCTTCCCGCCGGACGCCATCCGCGGGTTCCTGGCCGACGGGATGCTGTTCAACACGCTCCTGGCCATCCGGCTGCCCGACATCTTCGACGAGGACCCCGACGCCGAGGAACTCATGCGGTGCACGTTCCGTGGCAAGCTCGACCTGGTGCTCGGCGCCACAGCCGCCGAAGCCGCAGCAGATGCCTGACCCCAGCTAAGAAGGATTTCCAGTGAACGCCCCACGCCGCAAGCCCGGCAGCACGACCAGCGGCCTCGTGCTGATCGACAAGCCCCAGGGCTGGACCAGCCACGACGCCGTCGCGCGCACCCGCCGCCTGGCGAACACCCGCAAGGTCGGCCACGCCGGCACCCTGGACCCGATGGCGACGGGCCTGCTGATCCTCGGCATCAACAGCTCCACCCGGCTGCTCACCTACGTGGTCGGCCTCGACAAGGAATACCTGGCCACCATCCGGCTGGGCGCCGCGACGACCACCGACGACGCCGAGGGGGAGGAGCTCACCCGCGCGCCCGCCGAGGTCGTCGACGCCGTGACCGCTGAGGCAATCGCCGCGGGCATCCAGGGCCTGACCGGGGACATCAGTCAGCGGCCCAGCGCCGTGAGCGCCATCAAGGTGGACGGCAAACGCGCCTACGCCAGGGTGCGCGCCGGCGAGGACGTCGAACTGCCCGCCCGTCCCGTCACCGTGAGCGAGTTCGAACTGCTCTCCAGCACCCCGGTCGACGGGTTCCTCGACCTCGAGGTGCGCGTCGTGTGCTCCTCAGGCACCTACATCCGGGCGTTGGCCCGCGACCTCGGCGCGGGTCTCGGCGTCGGCGGCCACCTCACCAGCCTCCGCCGTACCCGCATCGGCCCGTTCGGCATCGACGCCGCCGACCCGCTCGACCGGCTCGATGTGGCCCGCGCCCTGATCGGCCCGGCGGATGCCGCCAGCCGGCTGTTCGGCCGGCTGGATCTGAGCGAGCAGCAGGCCATCGACCTCGGCCACGGCAAGCGCATCGACGCGCCCGTCGGCACCGGAGACGCCGGACCGATCGCCGCCATCAGCCCGAACGGCAGCCTCATCGGCCTCGTCGAGTACCGCGCCGGCCAGGCCAAGTCGATCGTCAATTTCCCGCCAGACGAACCCGCCGACGGCCCCGCCGGCAGCCCCGCCGTCACGGAGGACGCCTCGTGATCGAGTGGTTCACCTACCTGCAGCTGCCGATCGCCACCGCTGCCGGCCTGCTCTGCCTGGGCCTGGGGCTGGCCGGCCGCAAGCCCACCGACGTCAGCATGGGGGCGACCCTGCTCGTCGAGGTGCTCCTGATCGTGCAGCTCGTGGTGGCCCTGGTTGCGCCGCTCACCGGCAACCAGGCCACCGGCAGCCTGCTGGAGTTCTACACCTACCTGGTCAGCGCCATCCTGCTGCCGATCGCTGGGGGAGTGTGGGCGCTCATCGAACGCAGCCGGTGGAGCACGGTGATCCTCGGGGTGGTCTGCCTGTCGGTGGCTGTCATGCTCTACCGGATGCTGCAGATCTGGACCGTGCAGGGCGTCTGAGCCGTGCAGCACGACCGGCACCGTTCGGCCCGGAGATGCTGCGATAATTACTGAGCGATGAATGATCTCAAGACCGACTCCGGAGACAACGCCACCGGTACGACGACTCCCGGCCGGGTGACCGGCATCGGGCGGGTGCTGATCATGGTCTACGGCGTCCTCGCCCTCGCCGCCACCGGCCGGTCCTTTGTACAGATCGTCGGGAAGTTCGACGAGGCCCCGCTGGCGTACACCCTCTCGGCCCTCGCCGCGGTGGTCTACATCGTCGCGACCATCGCCCTGATCAAGCGCGGACGCGCTTGGTACCGGATCGCCTGGGTCACCATCGGCTTCGAACTGCTCGGTGTTCTCGTGATCGGCACCCTCAGCCTGGTCGACCCGCAACTGTTCCCGCACGACACAGTCTGGTCGGTGTACGGCCGCGGCTACCTGTTCATCCCGTTGGTGCTGCCGATCCTGGGCATGTGGTGGCTGGCCCGCCACGCGCCGGAGCGCACCGACCGGAACGGCGTCCCGGCATGACCGGCGCCCAGGCTACGCCCACAAACGTTCCCTCAAACGTGCCCACCACCGCGGGCATGAAGGTGTTCCCCGGTCGCGGCGCCGTCCCGGCCGACTGGCCGGCCTCCGCGGTGAGCATCGGAAAGTTCGACGGTGTGCACGCCGGCCACCGCGCCGTGATCGCAGAGCTCAAGACCCTCGCCGACCGGGAAGGCCTGGCCGCCGTCGTCGTCACCTTCGACAGGCACCCGCTCTCCCTGCTGAACCCCGACAAGTGTCCCGCCGAGCTGGTCAGTGTGCAGCAGAAGCTCGACCTGCTCGGTGGCACCGGCCTCGACGCCACCGTGGTGCTCGCGTTCGACAGGGCGCTTTCGTCACTGCCGCCGGAGGACTTCGTCCGTGACATCCTCGTGAACACACTGCACGCCCGCCACGTGATGGTGGGCCGGGACTTCAGGTTCGGCGCGCGCGGTGCCGGCGACGCCGACCAGCTCACCGAGCTCGGTGGCCGGTACGGTTTCGACGTGCGCCTGATCGACGACGTCACGCCGCAGGGGGAGCGCCGGGTCTCGTCGACGTGGATCCGCGAGCTGCTCTCCGACGGTGACGTGCGGGCGGCAACCCGGTTGCTCGGGCACACCCCCACGATGCGTGGAATGGTTGTGCACGGTGCGGCCAGGGGTCGCGAACTCGGCTATCCCACCGCGAACCTGGCACCGGAGGCAGAGGGGCTGGTCCCCGCGGACGGCGTGTACGCCGGCTGGCTCACAGACAACGGGGTGCGCTATCCCGCCGCCATCTCCATCGGCAACAACCCCACCTTCGACGGCGTGCCGCAGAAGCAGGTCGAGGCGTACGTGCTCGACCAGGAGATCGACCTGTACGACCATGTCGTCGAGGTCGCTTTTGTCGAGCACATCCGCGGCATGGTCGCGTTCACCGGCATCGAGCCGCTGATCAGGCAGATCGAGGACGACGTCGTGAAGACCCGCGCGATCCTGCAGCTCCCGGCCGACTAGCCGGCCGGCTGCTCCGGCGGTGCCTGAACGGGTGGGGTGTCCGCGGGCAGCGGCCCGCGGCCGAACAGGAACAGAATCAGCTCCGACGCCGGTGCCCGCAGCGGCGTGCCGTGGCCGACGCTCCATTCGGCATCCGTCGCCAGCAACCGGCGTGTGCGCAGAACGGCCTTGATCTCGGTGGGGGCGATCAGACTGCGCCGCAGCGCAACCGCGCCACCGGCGGTCGCGTGAATCGGCAGGGTCAGGCCGAGCGGATGCGCCACGTCGAGGCCGTGCACCACGGCCTCGGTCAGCTCGGTGATGCCACCGCGGCCCGAGGCTGCCCTGGCTGCGGCGATCTCCCGCAGCCGCGCCACCAGCTGTGCCGGCTCGGCGGCGGCCGCGGCCCGGCTCACGGCGTCGATGGCGCGCCCCGGGCGCACAAAGTGACCGAGGTACGCGCGGGCGGCGCTGCCGAGGAGTTCGCGCTTTGTGCTGCCAAGCCGCCAGACCAGGTGTCCGGCTACATCGCGCACCCGCCAGCCTGTGCACAGGCTCTGCGCCTCCCACTGCTCGGGCGTCAGCCCGGCGAGCAGGTCGGCGATGGCCGTGACGGTGGCCGCGAGGTGCCCCGACCAGCGCGCGTTCACGCCGGATTCGTTGCCGACACTCCGCAGGCTGAGGGGGAGGAGTCGCGCAAATTCTGCCATGCCGTCCAGCCTAGACTTGCCCGGTGTCAGAATTTTCGCCCCGCCCCCTCTGGACCGGGCGAACCCTGGCACTGCTGGGTATCGTCCTGGTAGCCGCCAACCTGCGCACTGCCGTCGCGGCACTCTCGCCCATCGTCAGCCAGATCTCCACGGACATCCCGCTGACCGCAACGTCCATCGGCCTCCTCGGTATGCTGCCGCCGGTCTGCTTCGCCGTCTTCGGCATCTTCACCCCGGTCTTCACCCGCCGGTTGGGCCTGGAGAACGTGCTGGTGCTCGCCCTCACCGCGATGCTCATCGGGCACCTCACCCGCGGCGGGGCGGGATTCCTCACCGCCCTGATGATCGGCAGCGTGATCACCTTCGCCGGGCTCGGGGTCGGCAACGTGCTGCTGCCGCCGCTGGTGAAGAAGTACTTCCCCGACAGGGTCGGCCTGATCACCTCCCTCTACGTCACCGTGGTGTCACTGAGCACCCTGATCCCGCCGCTGATCGCCGTGCCGGTCGCGGATGCCGCCGGCTGGCGTGTCTCCCTCGGGCTCTGGGTGCTGCCCGTTGTGGTCGCCCTCGTGCCCTGGCTGACGATGTTCGTGCGACACCGGGTGCAAGCCAGCCCGGGGGCCCTCGTCGAGGAAGCGGAGCCGGCGCTGCTCGGTCGGATCTGGCGTTCCTCGATCGCCTGGGCACTGGCCGTGGTGTTCGCGGCGTCGTCGCTGAACGCCTACGCGATGTTCGCCTGGCTACCGCAGCTGCTCATCGACACCGCGGGCGTGACCCCGGCCCAGGCCGGCACTCTGCTCTCGGTCTACGCCGCCATGGGCATCCCCTGCGCGCTGCTGATTCCGTGGCTGACCTCCCGAATGAAAAACGTGGCCATCCTGGTCTACCTGGGGGTCGCCGCTTTCCTGATCGGCGATCTCGGCCTGCTTCTGGCGCCAGGCACGCTCACCTGGCTCTGGGTGGTGCTGGCCGGTCTCGGTCCGCTGTTCTTCCCGCTCACGCTGGTTCTGATCAACCTGCGCACCCGCACCCACGCCGGGTCGGTGGCACTGAGCGGTTTTGTGCAGAGCGTCGGCTACACCCTCGGTGCGCTCGGCCCGCTGTGCGTGGCGCTGCTGCACGAGATCACCGGGGCGTGGACGGCCCCGCTGCTGTTCCTGATCGGCACGGCGCTCGCGATCACCGTGGCCGGCGCGGTTGTCGCGCGCCCGCACCTGCTCGAGGACGACCTGGAGCGCCGGCACCGCTCGTAATCCGCTGCTCATATGAGCAAGATCTGCAACGCATGTTGTACCGGCCGGTCAGCTCCACTTACGCTGGGGCCACTGAGGAAGGCGTCAACGAATGACCGACATCGACGAGCTGCTGTCTATTCGGGCGGCCGAGCTGTACTACGAAGAGGACAAAACCCAGGACGAGATCGGCACGATCCTCCGGATCACTCGTTGGAAGGTCGGCAGGCTGTTGGCCCAGGCCAAGGCGAACGGATTCATCCGCATCGAAATCGTGCATCCCCGCGCCCGCCGGCTCGGCCTCGAACGACAGTTGCGCAGAGCCACCGGCCTCGTCGATGCAATCGTGGTGTCCACTGCCGGTGTCGTCGACGAACTCGACCTGCAGAAACGCACCGCGCAGGCGGCCGCTGACTACCTCAGCGCGCTGCGCCCGGTGCCGCGCACGCTCGGTATCAGCTGGGGGCGCACCCTGCACGACATCTCGGAACAGCTCAAGCCCGGTTGGGCGAACGGCGTCAACGTCGTGCAGATCAACGGCGGCGTGAGCCTGAACGCCCGGCCGGGTACCGCCGCGGCCACCGCCGTCAGCATCGCCCAGAAGGGCGGGGGCCAGTTCACCCTGTTGCCCAGCCCCGCGATCCTGGAACGGGTCGAGACCAAGTTGGCCATCGCCTCCGACCGCTCGGTCGCGGCGGTGCTCGAGATGGGCGCCGGGGCATCCGCCTATCTGTTCAGTGCGGGCCAGGCCGACGCCGGCTCCGCCCACGTCGACAGCGGTTACCTCACCCCGGACCAGGTCGACGAACTGGTGCGCAAGGGAGCCGTCGGCGATGTGGTCGGCCGGTTCATCGACAGTGCGGGCCAAATCGTCGACCCGGCGCTGGACGAGCGCACATTCGGTATCCCGCTCGAGCAATTACGCCGCGCGAAAACTGCCGTCGCCGTGATCGGCGGCCCGCGCAAGCACGCCATCGCCCGCTCCGTCGTCCTCAGCGGCCTGTGCACGGTCCTGATCACCGACGAAGACACCGCCCAGGCGCTGATCGGAGCCGCCTGACCCCTTCGTTACGCCTCGTGGGGACGGTCGGGGTTGTCGTCTCGGAGGAGGTCGGCCAGGGCCTGGTCGATGTCGTCCAGGACCGGGGGCTCGCCCTTGGCGGTGGAGGTCAGCCGAGCGACCAGGGCCTGCGGGTCGTCGAGGTCCGCGGACGTCGGCAGGATGTCGGGGTGCGCCCACAGGGCGTCCCTGGCCTCGTTGCCCACGGCGTCGGTGACGGCCTGCCACATTGCGGCGGCCTCACGCAGGCGGCGGGGGCGCAGCTCCAGGCCCACCAGGGTGGCGAAGGCCGACTCTGCGGGGCCGCCGGATGCCCGGCGCCGCTTGACGGTCTCGTTGATCGCGTCGGCGCGCGGCAGCCGGCTGGTGGCCTCCACGGTGACCACGTCGACCCAGCCCTCCACCAGGGCGAGCATGGTCTCGAGCCGGCCGAGGGCGGCCAGCTGGGCGTCGGACTTGGGCGGGATCAGGGAGCCGTTCACCATGGCGTCGCGCAGTTCCTCGGGGTTCGACGGGTCGAAGCCCTCGGCGAGGGACTCCAGCCGTTCGGTGTCGATGCTGATGCCGTGGGCGAAATCGGTGATCGAGCTGATCATGTGCAGACGCAACCAGCGGGAGTGCCGGAACAGGCGGGCGTGGGCGAGCTCACGCACGGCGAGATAGATCTGCACCTGGTCGATGGGCACGTCAAGGCCCTCGCCGAACTCGGCGACGTTCTGGGGGAGCAGGGCGGCCTGCTGGTCGCTGAACAGGGGGATGCCGATGTCGCCGCCGGAGACGACCTCGCTGGCGAGCTGGCCGACAACCTGACCCAGCTGCATGGCGAACAGGGTGCCGCCGAGGCTACGCATCATCTGGCTGGCACCGGCGAGCATGCCCTTGAGCTCCTCTGGGGCCTGTTCGGTGAGCACGTTGGTGAGCGAATCCGAAATGCTCGTCGCGACGGGCTCGGAAAGCTGGCTCCACAGCGGCATGGTGGCGGTCACCCACTCTTTGCGGGTCATCAGGCGCGGTACAACTGTGAGCTCGGCGACGTTGATCACGTCATCCAGCCAGAGCGCCGCGATGTGGAAGGCCTGCTCGAACTCGGCGCGCTGGGCGTCGGTCGTGCTGAGCTGCCCGGTGGCCGCGCGTTCCTGGCCCTGCTGCAGGGCGATGCCCCAGTTGATGCCGTCGCCGCCGCCCTTCAGGGCGCCCTGCAGCTGGCTCATCAGCGCCGCCACACTGGCTGGATCGTTCGGGAGTCCGGCCGCGCCGGCCAATTGGCCGGGGTCGATGGACGACTTGCCCGACAGGATGTCTCGGAGCATGTCCCGGAATTCGTCTTCTGGGTTCTGACCTTCGTCGGGTCGGGAGTCATCGGCCACTTCAGGCACCTCTCAGTTGCGTCCCTCTACGCTAGCCCGAGAACCCCGGCTAGAACTGGGAAATGACCTACGCTGGGTTCTTGCCTTGTCGCCCGTAGCGAACAGCTTGCGCACTTCCCCTTCATCCTTCTAAGGAGCCTGGTGGCCCTCTTCACCGCTGACCCGCATTCAGGCTCCGACCGACCCCGCAAGGGCTCGCGCACGGGGTGGGTGGTGCTGGGTATCGCACTGGTCACCGGGCTCACCTTGGCGATCGTGCCGTCACCGTATGTCGTGGAGAAGCCCGGGCCCGTGTACAACACGCTCGGATCCGCCGAATACGACGGGGAGAAAACCGACCTCATCACGATCCCGGACGAGACCGTGTATCCGACGGAGGGCACGCTGGACCTGCTCACGGTCTCGGTGCTCGGCAACCCGGACAACCGCCTGAACTGGTTGACGGTCGCGTCGGCCTGGCTCGACCCGAGCCAGGCGGTGGTGCCGATGGAGTCGGTCTTCCCGGCCGACGTCAGCACCGAACAGCGTGACGAGCAGAACCAGGCGGCCATGGTGAACTCCCAGCGGGACGCCATCGCCGCGGCGTTGACCAACCTCGGCTACGACTACCCGACCGAACTGAGCGTGGTGTCGCTGGCCGACGAGGCGCCGGCGACCGGCCTGATCGAGGCCGGCGACCTGATCGAGACCGTCAACGGGGAAGCCGTGGCCGACATCACCGCGCTGCGGGCGGCGCTCACCGCCAGCGGCGCGGACGCCCCGGCCACCATCGGGCTGACCCGCGACGGCGCCGAGCAGAGCGTCGAGGTCACCCCCGTCGACGTCGACGGCAACGTGGTTCTGGGAATCAACGTCAAGTCGGAGTACAAGTTCCCGTTCGACGTCAACATCCAGCTCGACAAGGTCGGCGGGCCCAGCGCCGGCATGATGTTCGCGTTGGGCATCATCGACAAGCTCACCCCGGGATCCATCCATGGTGGGGCGGATGTCGCCGGCACCGGAACCATCGACCAGTCCGGCAGTGTCGGCCCCATTGGCGGGATCCGCCAAAAGCTCTTCGGAGCCAAAGAAGCCGGTGCCGAGTGGTTCCTGGCCCCCGCCGCCAACTGCGACGAGGTCTCCGGTCACATCCCGGATGGCTTGACGGTCCTGGCCGTGAGCACCCTCGACGAGTCCCTCGCGGCGCTGGATGCCATCGGCACCGGAGCCGACACCGGCGACCTGCCGACCTGTCCGGCGACCCGATAGCACGGGCACTTCTGGGTGAGCCCTCAGCGAACTCGGGGTTTGCCCTGAGGGCGGCTGCATAGAATGAGGGTCTGACCCCCGATCTATCAGAGCAAGAGGCCAATTCGTGACCACATCATCCGCTGGAAGCGCTCCACGCCGGAGCCGTGCCCCGCTCGCCATCACGGCAGCGATCATTGCGGGGCTGGTGATCTTGTTCTTCATCTTCGCCGGGCTCTATGCCGACGTGTTGTGGTTCGACCAGCTCGGCTTCCTCAGCGTGCTGACCACGCAATGGATCGCCAGCGCGGTTCTGTTCGTCATCGGGTTCCTCGGCATGGCCGTGCCGGTCTGGGTGAGCATTCAGCTCGCCTACAGGCTGCGCCCGGTCTACGCCAAGCTGAACTCGCAGGTCGATCGTTACCAGCAGGTCATCGAGCCGCTGCGCCGGCTCGCGATGTACGGCATCCCCGCCCTGCTCGGCCTCTTCGCCGGTGTCGCCGCCGCGACCCACTGGCAGACGATCCTGATGTGGCTCAACCGCACCGAGGCGGGCACCACCGACCCGCAGTTCGGCTTCGACGTGTCGTTCTACCTCTTCGACCTGCCGTTCTACCAATCGCTGCTGGCCTTCAGCTCCGCCGTCGTGCTCATCTCCGCGCTGGTCGCTCTCGCCACCTCCTACCTGTACGGCGCCATCCGCGTCACCGGCCGTGAGGTCTTCGTGGCCAAGGCCGCCCGCGTGCAGATCGCCATCACTGCCGCGGTCTACCTACTGCTGCAGGGTGTCAGCATCTGGCTGGACCAGTACTCCACCCTCACCCAGTCGAACGACCTGATCACCGGCGCCGGTTACACCGACGTCAGCGCCACCATTCCCGGGCGGGCCATCCTGGCCGGCATCGCGGTCTTCGTGGCCATCCTCTTCATCGTCACGGCCTTCATCGGTCGTTGGCGCCTGCCGGTAATCGGCACCGCGCTGCTGATCGTGAGCAGCCTGCTGATCGGTTCGCTCTACCCCTGGGTCGTGCAGCGCTTCCAGGTGGACCCGAGCGCGAAGACCCTCGAAGCGCCGTACATCCAGCGCAACATCGACCTCACCCGCGATGCCTACGGCGTCGCCGATGTGGAAGAGATCCCGTACACCGCCACCACCGAGGCCACGCCAGGCGCCCTGCGCGAGGACGCGGAGACCACTGCCAACATTCGCATCCTCGACCCCGCCCTGGTCAGCGACGCGTTCGCCCAGCTCGAGCAGTTCAAGCAGTACTACCAGTTCCCGTCCAAGCTCGACGTGGACCGCTACACGATCGACGGCAAGTCCCAGGACACCGTGGTGTCGGTTCGTGACCTCAACCTCAACGGCCTGAGCAGCGAGACCTGGGTCAACTCATCGGTCGTCTACACGCACGGCTACGGCGTCGTCGCCGCTTACGGCAACCAGCGTTCGGCCGACGGCCAGCCGGTGTTCCTGGAGAACGGCATCCCCACGTCGGGAGCTCTCGGCGAGTTCGAGCCGCGGGTGTACTTCGGTGAGACCTCACCGACCTACTCGATCGTCGGCGCCCCTGAGGGCACCGACCCCATCGAACTGGACTACCCGTCCGGCGAGGACGGCGCCCAGCAGACCTATACCACCTTCACCGGTGACGGCGGTCCCAGCCTGAACGGCCCGTTCAACAAGCTGATCTACGCACTCAAGTTCCAGTCCGAGCAGATCTTCCTGGCCAACGCCGTCAACGACGAGTCCCAGATCCTCTACGACCGCGACCCGATCACCCGCGTGCAGAAGGTCGCCCCGTACCTCACGCTCGACTCCGACCCGTACCCGACCGTCGTCGACGGACGCATCAAGTGGGTTGTCGACGCGTACACGACCTCGGCCAGCTACCCGTACTCCACCGCGGTCAGCCTGAGCGACGCCATCGCCGACACCGAGACGCCCGAACAGCCGTTCGCGCTGGACAACATCAACTACATGCGCAACTCCGTCAAGGCGACCGTGGATGCCTACGACGGCTCCGTGACCCTGTACGCCTGGGATGAAGAAGACCCGCTGCTGCAGACCTGGCAGAAGATCTTCCCGTCGACCGTCGAGCCGATGAGCGAGATGACCGGCGACATGATGAGCCACGTGCGTTACCCGGCCGACATGTTCAAGGTGCAGCGCGCGGTCCTGGGCAAGTACCACGTGACCGATCCCGGTTCGTTCTACTCCGAAGACGATGCCTGGACCACACCGAACGACCCCGTGTCGCCGAGCACCAACACCACCCTGCAGCCGCCGTACTACCTGACGATGCAGATGCCCGGCCAGGATGCGCCGTCGTACTCGCTGTACTCGACCTTCATCCCCAACGCGTCCGGTGAAACCAGCCGGAACGTCCTGACGGGGTACCTTGCCGCCGACGCGGATGCGGGTGCCACCGACGGGGAACGGGCGGAGGGTTACGGCAAGCTGCGCCTGTTGACCTTGCCGAACGACATTACGGTGCCCGGTCCCGGCCAGGTGCAGGCCAAGTTCAACGGTGATCCCACGATCTCCGCCGAGCTCAACCTACTCAAGCAGGGCCAGTCCAGCGTGCTCAACGGAAACCTGCTGACGCTGCCCGTCGGTGGCGGTCTGCTCTACGTGCAGCCCGTCTACGTGCAGTCCACCGGTGAGACCAGCTACCCGCTGCTGCAGAAGGTCCTGGTGGCCTTCGGTGACCAGATCGCCTTCGAGGACACACTCGATAACGCACTCAACGTGCTATTCGGCGGTGAGTCCGGGGCCAACGCCGGCGACACCGACGTGCCGGCCGTGGAAACGCCCGCCCCGGGCGAGGCTCCCGTCGACGGAGGCACAGCCCCGTCGACGACGACCGGTGACCCGGCGACGGATGCTCAGATCAGGTCGCTCCTCGCGGAAGCCAAGCTGGCCGTGACCGAGAAGCAGGCGGCCCTGACGTCGGGTGACTTCTCCGCTTATGGGGTTGCCGACAAGAAGCTGAATGATGCGGTCGCCGAGCTGCTGGTGCTGCTCGACCAGCAGTAGCGTGTAGTTAGTCGCCTCATCCATGCGCGGGTGGTGCGCCGGGGAAACCCGGTCGCACCACCCGCGTTTTGTCTGTGCCGGGTGCGACGCGCCCGGGCGGCGTCCCCGATTCGAGGGCCTTGGGTAACTGTGGTAACTTAGTTCTTGTAGCGCGGGGTGGAGCAGTTCGGTAGCTCGCTGGGCTCATAACCCAGAGGTCGTAGGTTCAAATCCTGCCCCCGCAACTAAAACAAAAAGTCCCGGTCTCGAAAGAGACCGGGACTTTTGCGTTAACCCCCTGACAGGCCGGCCAGCGCCGGAATGCCGATCGGCTCCACCGCCAGAAGCGGCACGATAGCGGTGCGGGCGGCGTACCGGGTGCGGACCGCGTCGATCTCGGGCAGCTCGTTGGCCGCCCGGCGCTTCAGCAGCGCCGAGGTCGGTGACGCCGCCGCGATCGAGTTGTTCACGATCCACGCCCACGGTTCGATGCCGGCACGCCTCAGGTCCTCCTGCAAGCCGGCGGCCTCGAGCACCGGAGTGGTCTCGGCCAGGGTCACCAGCAGTACCTTGGTCTGGGCGGGATCCTGCAGCTTCATCATCGGGGTGACGAAATGCATCGAGGTACCCATCTGGCGGGCGACCTCCCGGTGATAGGACCCCGTCGCGTCCAGCAGCAGCAGGGTGTGCCCGGTGGGGGCGGTGTCGAGCACCACGAATTTGTTCTTGGCCTCCCGGGTCACCCTGGAGAAGGCCTGGAAAACGGCGATCTCTTCGGTGCACGGCGATCGCAGGTCTTCGCGCAGCATGGCCAGGCCCTGCTCGTCGAGGCGGGTGCCCTTGGTGGTCAGGACGTGCTCGGTGTAGCGCTCGATCTCCACGGCCGGGTCGATGCGGGAGACCTCGAGGTTGGTGAGTTCGCCGGCGAGGGTGTCGGTCAGGTGCGCGGCGGGGTCTGTTGTGGTGAGGTGCACGGCGAAGCCGCGTTCGGCCAGGGCGACGGCGACGGCAGCCGCCATGGTGGTCTTTCCCACGCCGCCCTTGCCCATCAGCATCACCAGCCCGTGGCCGTCGGCGGCGATCTGGTCCACCAGAACCTCAAGGCCGGCATCCCCGAGGTGCCCCGCACCGGACGAACTGCCCAGGTGTGCGGGGGCAACTTGTCCGGACGTGGGCAGCTCGGCGGCGGGCTCGGGGCTCACAGTGCTGCCGTCGTGGGGGAGGAGGCCGCGGAGGGCGGGCAGGCCCACCATGTTCGTGGCCATCAACGGCAGGTGATCGGTGGGCAGCGCGACCAGTACGGGGTCGCGGGCGTCGAGCGCCCGCTGTTCCCGCAGGCGGATGGCGGCCGCCAGTGGGTCGTCAACCCCCGCGGGGTGCCCCGTTGCGGGTGAGGGCAGCTCGGCATCCGGGCCCGGCAGCACACCGTTGATCACCAGGTACTGCCGGTCCATGCCGATCGCGGCCAGCTCGGTGTGGGTGCGGGCGGCCTCGGCCAGGGTGGACTGCTGGGCGCGGGAGACGAGCACCAGACGGGTGCGCTCGGGGTCGCCGAGCGCCGCCACGGCCTGCGCGTATACCGCGCGCTGCTTCTCCAGGCCGGACAGCGGGCCCAGACACGACGGGTCGCCCTTGCCTGCGGTGAGGAACTCGGTCCAGTCGCCGGGCAGCTGCAGCAGCCGGATGGTGTGCCCGGTCGGTGCGGTGTCGAAGACGATGTGGTCGTACGCGGCGGTCCAGGCGGCATCCGTGAGCAGGTCGGTGAACTCGTTGAACGAGGCGATCTCGGTGGTGCAGGCGCCGGAGAGCTGCTCCTCGATCGAGGCGACCTCCGCGGCGGGCAGCAGGCCACGCACCGGGCCCACAATGCGTTCGCGGTACTGCTGAACGGCCTGCTCCGGGTCGATCTCCAGAGCGGCAAGCCCGGGCACGGCGTCGATCTGAGTCACGGTGTTGCCGATGCTGACGCCGAACACCTGGCCGACGTTCGAGGCCGGGTCGGTGCTGACCAGCAGCACGGATGCGCCGCCCTCGGCCAGCCGGATCGCGCTTGCGCAGGCGATCGAGGTCTTGCCGACGCCGCCCTTGCCGGTGAAGAACAGGAACCGTGGGGCATCCGCCAGGAAGGCGGTGGAGCTGCGGGTGCTGGTGTCGAGAAGGATGTCGGTGCCGACGGTCATCAGCAGCAGCTTTCGCCGCCGCCGCCGCAGCAGCCGTCAGCGGAGGCACCGGGCTGGGCGGCACTGAGCAGCGACGGCCGGTCTTCGGCCGCGGGGGCGCCCAGGCCGGCCCACTTGGCCAACTCGGGGCGGGACGGGTACCGACCGGTGAGCACGGTAGCGCCGTCGACCATCGTGACGGGAAGACCTTCCTGGCCCACCGTGTGCAGGAAACTGCGCATGGTCTCGTTCTCGGCGAACGCCAGGGGCTCCTGGGCGAGGTTGAACCGGCGCACGCTGCCGCCGGCCGAGGTCGCCCAGTCGATGTCGGCCGACACCGTCACGAGCTGCTGGTCGACGTCGACCCCACAAATGCCGGTGCCGCAGCACAGGCTGGGTTCGAAGATCTGGATGGACGTCATGGGAGCCTCGGTATCCGCCGGGCGATGCGACACGGTGTCGAGCGCATCCGGCCATCCCAGCATATCGACGTGCATCGATTTACACCATTGCCGACCGGCGCCGGGAGCGGTGAACGGGAGGTGAATGGCGCGTGAGCGGCTCAAGACAATTTCTGCACGGGTGCCGCAGCCGGCGTGAATCGTCTATATTGACAGATGTCGATCAATCACCAGCCGAAGGAATCCCCATGTCTGACCTCAGCGCAGGTACGTCCGCCGCCAAGCCCACAGTTCTGTTCGTCTGCGTGCACAATGCCGGTCGGTCCCAGATGGCCGCCGGATACCTGACGGCGCTCTCCGGAGGTCGCGTCGAGGTGCTCTCGGCCGGCTCCGAGCCGAAGGACCAGATCAACCCCGTCGCCATCGAGGCCATGGCCGAAGACGGCATCGACATCGCACACAACGTGCCCAAAATCCTCACGACCGAGGCCGTCAAAGACTCCGACGTCGTGATCACCATGGGCTGCGGCGATGCCTGCCCGATCTTCCCCGGCAAGCGCTATGAGGACTGGGAGCTGGCCGACCCGGCCGGTCAGGGCATCGAATCGGTGCGCCCGATCCGCGACGACATCAAGGCTCGCATCGAGAAGCTGCTCGCCGAGATCCTTCCCGTCACCGCCTGACCACCCGACACCCGACAAGGCGAAGAAAATGGATGTTTCGGACCGTCGCCCCCTTCCCGGCCTCACCTTCCCGGAGGCGTACCTGCACCGTCTTTCCGACGAGCTCTCGCTCAAGTTCTCCGGTATCTTCGGCCTCGAGACCGTGGAACGATACGTGCTCGAGTCGTACACCAGCCTCCTGCGCGGATCGACGGTGCGCGCACACGTCGCCGCTCGCACGGTTCGGTTCGCCACGGACCGGCTCACCGCGCTCGCCCAGGCCAAGGGCGCGATTGCTCGGGACGTCCCCGAGGTGCTCTTCGTCTGCGAGCAGAATGCGGGCCGGTCCCAGATGGCCGCCGTACTCACCGCACACCTCTCCGGCGGGCGCGTTCACGTACGCAGCGCCGGCTCGATGCCCTCCGGTGAGATCCACGCCACCGTGATCGCCGCCATGGCTGAAATCGGCCTGGACCTGGGCGAAGAATTTCCCAAGCCCCTCACCGACGACGTGGTGCAGGCCGCCGACGTCGTGGTGACCATGGGTTGCGGCGACGCCTGCCCGGTCTACCCGGGCAAGCGCTACCAGGACTGGGAGCTGGCCGACCCGGCCGGACAATCGCTGGAAGCCGTGCGGGACATCCGGGACGACATCCGCGCCCACGTCGTCACGCTGCTGACCAGTGTCGGTGTGGAACCCCACTCCCTCCCGGCCTGATCAGACCCGGCTCGCAGCTCAGCCGCCTCGTCGTGGCGCCAGGAATTCGGCTAGTCCGCGTTCGGGGTGTCTTTGTGCTTCGTGAGTTCGGCTCGATCGTCGGCGGAGGACTGACGATCGCTCTTGGCGTGGGAGCGGTCCAGCGCTGCTGCGCGCCGTTCTCCGTGGCCTGAATATATTTCGCTGGTGTCCAGAAAGGCCTCGAGGTCGGCGGCTTCGGCACGCTTGTCAGACTCGACATCGCGGATGTCGGCCTCATCGTCCCGTCGGTGTGCGTCCACCAGGATCTTTTCGATCTTCTGATCTTGGGCGGCTTGGCTGGAGGTTCGAGCCTCGTCCTGCTCGTCCTGAGGGATGCGGGCTGAATCGGGTCCAGCAGCGTCAGCGTTGCCGTGCGGAGTGTCAGTTGGGTTGCCCACAGTGACCATCTAACACCAATGGGTGGTGAGGAGCGACTGGCGACCTCGACCGCCGGCACCGTTCTCGCAACACAGAACGGCCCCGCACGAGAGTGCGGGGCCGTTGTGGTGGTGCAGGTCGAACGGTTGTTGCTGTGACGCGTGGAGCCTACTTGCCGGCCTTGCGGGCGGGCTTCTTGGCGTCCTCGGTCGGAGCGGCAACCACTGCACCGGTCTCGTGCGCGGCGTCAACCACGGCTGCGCGTCCGGCGCGAACCTCGGCGAACGACGTGCCGTAGTACGCGGCTTCCATGAGGGTCTTCATGTCCTCGAGCATCGGCATCCGCGGGTTGGCGGGTGCGCACTGGTCGCCGTAGGCGCCCATGGCGAGCGAGTCGAGGCGGCTGATGAAGTCCTCTTCCGGCACACCCTGTGCCTGGAAGGACGGCTTGATGCCGACCTGGTCGCGCAGCTTCTCGACGGCCTTGGCGTAGGACTCGACGCCCTCGGCCGGGGTGGAGGCCGGGAGGCCGAGGTGCTTCGCGATTTCCTGGAAGCGCTCCGGGGCGATGTAGTGCTCGTACTTGGGCCAGCTGGTCAGCTTGGTCGGTACGGTGCCGTTGTACCGGATCACGTGCGGCAGGTAGGTCGCGTTGACCCGGCCGTGGATCAGGTGCAGCTGCGCGCCGGTGACGTGAGCCATGGCGTGGACTATGCCCAGGAAGGCGTTACCGAATGCCATACCGGAGATCGATGCGGCGTTGTGCATCTTCTCGCGAGCCTTGATCACGGCGTCATCGGTGCTGCCGATGGTGCCCTTGACGCTGGTCTCGATGTTCTCGAAGATCAGCTTGATCGCGTGCAGGCAGAGGCCGTCGGTGAAGTCGTTCGCGTACACCGAGACATACGCCTCAGTGGCGTGGGTCAGGGCGTCGAAGCCGGAGTCTGCGGCGAGGAACGACGGCATCATGGCCGTGAGCACGGGATCGATGATCGCGACGGACGGGATCAGCGCGTAGTCGGCCAGCGGGTACTTGACGCCGGTGACGTCGTCGGTGATGACGGCGAACGGGGTCATCTCGCTACCGGTGCCCGAGGTGGTCGGGATGCAGACCAGCTTGGCGAGCTCACCGAGGTCGGGGAACTTGAACGCGCGCTTGCGCACGTCGAAGAACTTTTCCTTCATGTCGGCGAAGTCGATTTCGGGGTGTTCGTACAGCAGCCACATGACCTTGGCGGCGTCCATCGGCGAACCGCCACCGAGGGCGATGATGGTGTCCGGCTTGAAGGCGCGCATTTCCTCTGCGCCCTTCTCGACGGCGGCAACGGTGGGCTCGGGGAGCACGTTGTCGATGATCTGCAGGGCAACGCGGCCCTCGCGGCGGTTGAGCACGTCGAGGATCTTGTCGACGAAGCCCAGGCGGGTCATGGTCGAGTCGGTGACGATGGTGACCCGGGTGACGTCGCGCATGTCGGCCAGGTAACGGATGGCGTTCGGCTCGAAGTAGGTCTTCGCGGGGATCTTGAACCACTGCAAGTTGTTGTTCCTCCGGCCGATGCGCTTGATGTTGATCAGGTTGATCGCCGAGACGTTGTTCGAGACGGAGTTGTGTCCGTACGAACCACAGCCGAGCGTGAGCGAGGGGATGAACGCGTTGTAAATGTCACCGATGCCACCGAGCGAGCTGGGGGCGTTGGTGATGATGCGGACAGCCTTGACGCGCTTGCCGAATTCTTCGATGATCGCGGGGTTTTCGCTGTGGATCGAGCCCGAGTGGCCCAGTCCGTCGAATTCCACCATCTGCTCGGAGAGCGAGATGCCCTCTTCGGCGTCCTTGGCGTGCATGACGGCGAGCACCGGTGCCAGCTTTTCGCGGGTCATCGGCTCGTGCGGTCCGACTCCGGACACCTCGACCAGGATGATCGACGTTTCTTCGGGGACGCTGAAGCCGGCCTGCTGTGCGATCCACACCGGCGACTTGCCGACGACGTTCGGGTTCAGCTTGGCGCCGGCGCAGTTCTCCGAGTTGGCCTGAACGCCGAAGATGAACTCTTCGAGGAGGGCCTTCTCTTCTGCGTTGGTGCGGTAGGCGTGCAGGATCTTGAACTCGGCCATGGCCTCGTTGTAGAGGGGCTCTTCGATGATGACGGCCTGCTCGGAAGCGCAGATCATGCCGTAGTCGAAGGCCTTCGAGAGCACGACGTCGTTGACGGCACGCTTGAGCTTGGCGCTCTTCTCGATGAAGGCGGGCACGTTGCCGGCGCCGACGCCCAGGGCGGGCTTGCCGCAGGAGTACGCGGCGCGGACCATGGCGTTTCCACCGGTCGCGAGGATGAGTGCCACACCAGGGTGGTTCATCAGCAGGGTGGAGGCCTCGAGGGACGGCTGTTCGATCCACTGGATGCAGTTGGCGGGTGCGCCTGCTGCGATGGCGGCGTCGCGGACGACGCGGGCGGCGGCTGCGGAGGACTCCTGCGCGGCGGGGTGGAAGCCGAAGATGATGGGGTTGCGGGTCTTGAGCGCGATGAGCGACTTGAAGATCGCGGTGGACGTACAGTTCGTGACCGGGGTGATGCCACAGATGACGCCGACGGGCTCGGCGATCTCGGTGATGCCGGTGAGCTCGTCGCGGCTGATGATGCCCACGGTCTTGAGGTTCTGCATGCTGTTGGTGACGTGCTCGCACGCGAAGAGGTTCTTCACGGCCTTGTCTTCGAAGACTCCACGGCCGGTCTCAGCGACGGCGTGCACGGCGAGCGTGGCGTGCTGGGACAGCGCGGCGACGGAGGCCTTCTTGACGATGTAGTCGATCTGTTCCTGGGTGAAGTCCGCGTAGTCCTTCAGCGCGACGTTGCCGGCGGCAACCAGGGTGTCGATCTTCGTAGCTATGGGAGTGGCGACTGGTTGGTCTGTGATCGTCATAGTTTTCCTCCTGGACAACCCGATCTGGGATCTTTGTCTCTGGTTCAAACATAGGCTGCCGGAACGCCCAAAACACGGGCCAAAGGTCCCACGTGCACTGCCTTTCGGCGCCCGTTCAGCATCCGTTCGCCCTGCACCGCAACTGTGCCCCGTTCGGACAATTGCGCCCGGTGCGCCGGACGCACTTGTCCGGTTCGGGAACAGTTGCGAGCGAGGGGGCGGCCGGGGCGCTGGTCAGCCGGCCAGGCCGCGCACGGCGGCGACGGCCTCGTGCACCCGGGTGGCTGCCTCGGTCAGCTCCGCGGCGGTGGTGGTGGCCGACAGGGTGAACCGCACAGCGGTCTGGGCGAGATCGGCGGGGATGCCCAGGGCCGTGAGCACGTGTGACGCCTCGTCGCTGCCGGCGGCACAGGCCGACCCGCTCGAGCAGACGATATCGTGGCGTTCGAGCTCGAGCAGCACGGCCTCGCCGCCGGTGCCTGCGAAGGTGAACGAAGCATGGCCGGGCAGCCGGTGCAGCGGGTCCCCGGTCAGCGCCGCGCCGGGGGTGCTCTCCAGGACCGCCGCGACGAAACCGTCGCGGAGCACGGTCAGGGCGGGCGCGAGCTCCCGCCGTTCGGCCTCGGCCAGGTCGAGGGCCACCGCGAGCCCCACGGCCCCGGCCACGTTCTCGGTGCCGCTGCGCCTGCCGCGCTCCTGGCCGCCGCCGTGCAGCACCGGTTCGACCTGCAGGCGACCGCGCAGGTACAGCGCGCCGACGCCCTGGGGCGCGCCGAGCTTGTGTCCTGAGATGCTCAGCGCGTCGACGCCGAGGTCGACGGCGTTCAGCTCCAGCCAGCCGGCGGCCTGCACGGCGTCGGTGTGGAACGGCACACCGGCCGCGCGGGCGATGGCGGCGAGTTCCCGGATGGGCTGCACAGTGCCGATCTCGTTGTTGGCGTAGTGCACGGTGACGAGGGTGGAGTCGGGCCGAAGAACCCTGGCGAGCTCGGCGGGATCGACCCGGCCGGAGGCATCCGTGGTCAGCAGGGTGATCTCGAAGCCGTGCAGCCGGCGCAGATAGTCGCAGGACTCGAGCACGGCCTCGTGCTCGAGGGCGGTGGTAACGATGTGCCGGCCGCGCGGGGAGCCCAGGGCGAGGCCCTTCACCGCGAGGTTGGCGGCCTCGGTGCCGCCGCCGGTGAGGGTGATCTCGCCGGGCCGGCAGCCGAGCACCCGGGCGATGCGGGCGCGGGCGGCCTTCAGCGTGGCGGCCGCGGCCTCACCCACCCGGTGGTGGCTGGACGGGTTGCCGAAGCCGCGGGTCATGACCGGCCAGATGGCTTCGGCGACCTCGCGGCGCAGCGGCGTCGTCGCGGCGTTGTCCAGGTAAATCATGGCTGCTCCGGGTTCGGGGAACGGGTGGTCAATCCTCGGTGAGGATCACCACGTCCAGGCCCAGGTCGAGCGAGCGAACGCTGTGGGTGAGGGCGCCCACCGAGATGACGTCGACGCCGGACTCCGCGATGCGTCTGACGGTGTCGAGCGAGACGCCGCCGCTGGCCTCCACGATGGCCCGGCCGGCGACCAGGCGCACGCCCTCGCGGAGGCTGTCGGCGTCGAAATTGTCGAGCATGATGGTGTCGATGCCGGCCGCGAGCACGGGTTCGATCTGCTCGAGGGTGTCCACCTCGACCTCGAAGTGGGTGGTGTGCGAGAGCTTGGCGCGTACGGCCAGCAGCGCCTCGGTGAGGCCGATGCCGCCGGCGCTCAGCACAGCAAGGTGGTTGTCCTTGGCCATCACGGCGTCGGAGAGGCTGAACCGGTGGTTGTGGCCGCCACCGTCGCGCACGGCCTGGCGTTCGAACGCGCGCAGGCCGGGTGTGGTTTTGCGGGTGTCGACGATGCGGGCCGCGGTGCCGGCGGTCTCAGCCACGTACCGGGCGGTGAGGGCGGCGATGCCGCTCATCCGCTGCACGAAGTTCAGTCCGATCCGTTCGGCCTGCAGGATGCCGCGGGCCGGGCCGGACGCCTCGGCGAGCAGGTCGCCCGCAGCGAAGGCGGCGCCGTCGGTGACGTGGAGGTGCACCGCGATGCGTGGGTCGACCAGTCGGAACGCCGCAGCGAACACGGCCCCGCCGCTGAACACGCCGGCTTCCCTGGCCACCAGCTGGGCGGTGGCGACGGCGTCGGCGGGGATCAGCATCTCGCTGGTGAGGTCGCCCCACGGGGCGTCCTCGTCAAGGGCGGCCCGCACGACGGTGTCGATGGAGTGTGTGGTCAGCATGCGATGGCCTCCGAAGGCTGCGATGGAACTGTGAGAAGAGGGCGGGTCGACGCCGGGTGCCGGGTGAAGCGCGGCCGGGCGAGTTCCAGGCGGCTGTCTGGGAAGTCAGCGCGGTGGTGGGCGCCGCGGGATTCCTCGCGGGCCAGGGCTGCGGCCACGATCAGGCGGCCGAGGTCGAGCAGGTTGCCCGTCTCGAGCTCGGCGACAGTGGCCCTGGCCCGGTCGACGGCCCGCCACCCGGCCAGTGTCACGGCGGCCCGGGTCAGGCCAGAGCCGGACCTGTGCACTCCGGCGGCCTCCCAGAGCAGCTCCTGCAGGGTGCTGCGCTCGACGAGCGTGCCGGCCTCATCCGGGTCGCTGCCGAGTTCGGCAACTGCCTCGAGGTCGTCGAACAGCGGCGGTCGCTGCTCCTCAGCGTCGAGCGCGCGCACGGCCCGATCGGCGAAGACAGCGGCTTCGAGCAACGAGTTGGATGCCAGCCGGTTCGCGCCGTGCGCTCCGGTGCGGGCCACCTCACCCACCGCGTAGAGGCCGGCCAGCGAGGTGCGGCCCCAGCAGTCGGTGGCGACTCCGCCCATCCAGTAGTGCGCGGCCGGAGCGACCGGAATCGGTTGCACCGCCCAGTCCAGCCCGGCGGCGCGGCAGGCGGCCGTGATGGTGGGGAACCGGCTCTCGAGCAGGTCACGGCCGAGCCCGGTGGCGTCCAGCAGCACCGGGGCGCCGCCCTGCTTTTTCATCTGGGCGGCGATGCTGCGCGCCACGATGTCGCGGGGCGCGAGCTCGGCATCCGGGTGGATGGCCGGCATGAACCGTTCACCGGTGCTGGTGAGCAGCACGGCGCCCTCGCCGCGAACGGCCTCCGACACCAGCGGGGTGCCGGGCACCGCGAGCGCGGTCGGGTGGAACTGGTAGAACTCGACGTCGGCGACGGCAGCGCCGGCCCGCCAGGCGGCGGCGACACCGTCGCCGGTGGCGATGGCCGGGTTGGTCGTGTGCCGGTATAACGCTCCCGCGCCTCCGGTGGCGAGGATCACGGCGTCGGCGGCGACCGCGTGCTGGGTGCCGTCCGGCCCGAGCAGCATCGCGCCGGTCACCCGGACCGTGCCGGGGCCGTCGGTCACGATCAGGTCGACGAGCATGGTGTGTTCGTGGATGGTGATCTGGTCGCCGCCGAGGGCGTGGGCGCGCTTGGCGCGCTCCTGCACAGTGGCCACCAGCGCGGTCTCGATGGCGGCGCCGGTGGCGTCGCCGCCGGCGTGCAACACCCTGGACCTGGAGTGCGCGGCCTCGAGCCCACGGGTGATGCCCGATTCGTCGCGGTCGAAATCGACGCCGAACCGGATCAGGTCGCGCACCCGGGCCGGGCCTTCCTCGCAGAGCACCCGCACGGCAGCGGGGTCGCAGAGTCCGGCGCCGGCGCGCAGGGTGTCGAGGATGTGCGCGTCGGTGGAGTCGTCGGGGAACAACGCCGCGGCGATGCCGCCCTGGGCGTAGCGGGTGTTGCTGTCGGAAAGGGCGGCCTTGGTCACCAGGGTTACCCGGTGGCCGGCATCGGTTGCCCGCACCGCGGCGATCAGCCCGGCGAGGCCGCTGCCGACGACCAGCACGCGCGTCATGGTCAGGCTCCGGTCACGACGGGGGCGACGGGACCGGCGGCGGGCGGCTTGGCGGCGAGCATCCGTTCGAGCGCCACCCTGGCGTGCCCGGCGACGTCGTCGGCGACCGTGATGCGGTTGAGCACCTCCGCCGGCACGCCGTCGCCGCCCACGAGAGCCTCCAGTACCCAGGCCAGGTAGCCGGAGTGGATGCGGTACATGGTGGAGCACGGGCAGACGACAGGGTCGAGGCAGAAGATGGTGTGCTGCGGGTACTGGGCGGCGAGGCGCTGCACGAGGTTGATCTCGGTGCCGATCGCGAACGTCGACCCGGCCGGTGCGGCCGCGATGGCCTTGGCGATGTAGTCGGTGGAACCGTATTCATCTGCCGCATCCACGACCGCCATCGGGCACTCGGGGTGCACGATCACGCGCACGCCCGGGTGCTCAACGCGGGCAGTCTCGATCTGCTCGACGGTGAAGCGGCGGTGCACGCTGCAGAAGCCGTGCCAGAGGATCACCTGCGAGTTCTCGAGTTCGGCCTCGGTGTTGCCGCCGAGGGCCTTGCGCGGGTTCCACATCGGCATCCGCTCGAGGGGAACGCCCATGGCCTTGGCGGTATTGCGGCCCAGGTGCTGGTCGGGGAAGAACAGCACCCGCTGGCCGCGCTCGAAGGCCCACTTCAGCACGGTCTCGGCGTTCGAGGAGGTGCAGACAATGCCGCCGTGCTCGCCGCAGAAGCCCTTGAGCGCCGCGGAGGAGTTCATGTAGGTGACGGGGATCACCGGGACGCGCCCGTCGGCATCCGGTTCGGTGCCGTAGAGCTCTTCGAGCTGTTCCCAGCACTCGGTGACGGAGTCGATGTCGGCCATGTCGGCCATCGAGCAGCCGGCGGCGAGGTTGGGCAGGATCACGGCCTGCTCGGGGCGGGAGAGCAGGTCGGCGGTCTCGGCCATGAAGTGCACGCCGCAGAAGACGATGGCTTCGGCATCCGGCCGGCTCTGGGTGGCCACGGCGAGCTGGAAGGAGTCGCCGATGAAGTCGGCGTGCTGCAGCACCTCTTCGCGCTGGTAGAAGTGGCCGAGCACCACAACGCGGTCGCCCAGGGTGGCCTTGGCGGCGCGGATCCAGTCGCCCAGTTCGCCGTTGGAAGCCGTGCGGTAGCGCGCGGGCAGCTCGCCCTGGCGGGGGGATCCGGCGGGGATGACGTCGCCCATCGAGGAGCCGGGGCCGTAGCCGGGGGCCTTGTCGTCGAAGTACCACGGGTCGACGGCGAGGTCGGGGGTGCAGGTGCTGCCCGTGCTCTTGCCCGTGCTGATCAGACGGATGGTGCGGTCGACCGATGCGATGGTCATGTCGTGCTCCTCGGGGAGTGCGGGGTGGTTTGGAGGGGAGTTTCGGGCCAGCCGACCGTGGAGCCCAGGGGCCCCTCGGCGATGGAGTGGGAGTCGTTGTAGCGGTAGAGCCGCGGCGGCCGGTGCGGTACCCCGGCCAGGCGGAGCCCGGTGTCGACGACGGTCCCCGTCGACTCGATCATGCGGCGGAAGTTCGCCGGGTCGAGTGCTCGGCGCAGGACCGCCTCGTGTACGTCGCGCAGCTGGGCGAGGGTGAATGTCTCGCCGAGGAAGGCGTGCGCGATGCGGGAGTATTCCACCTTGGTGCGCAGACGCCATAGCGCGTACTCGACGATGTGGTTGTGGTCGAACGCGAGCTCGGGCAGCCGGTCGGCCGGGAACCACTGCACGTTCTCATCGACGGCGGCGAGGTCGGCCTCGGTGGACTGCACCAGAGCCCAGTACACGATCGAGACGACGCGGCTGCCCGGGGAACGGCTGAGATCGCCGAACGTGTACAGCTGCTCGAGGTACTTGGGGGAGAGTCCGGTGGTTTCCCGCAGTGTGCTGGCCGCGGCGGTGGAGAGCTCCTCCTCGGGCGGCAGCCAGCCACCCGGCAGCGCCCACAGGCCCAGGTACGGGTCCCTGGTGCGACGGACCAGGGGAAGCCAGAGCGTCATGAAGCCGGACTCGACGTCGGGCCGGAGCGCGAAAATGACCGTCGAAACCGCAAGCACAGGCGGGTGTAGATCGGTCATCGGGCATCCTTCGAGTAAAGGTCAATATGACTCTAACGTGAGGTCCATCATATAGTCATCGTGACCAGAAGTCACACCCGGGGCTCACGGCATCGTCAACCTCGTCATTTCGATGAGGATGGTGCGGTTGATCGTGCGGGACGACACGATGGCGAAACCCGCCTCGCGGAGCACGGCAAGGTCGGTCCCGGCCGCCGTTCCTCGGCTCCCCACATTCTGCAGGAGCCAGACTCTATCGGTTGCAGCCAGCCGGAACGCGGCCACCTCGAGCGGGAGTGTGCGGTCCCACAGCCCGTCGGTGTTCTCGAACGACTCGTCGCGCGTGATGTCGTTCAGCCCGACGAACGCCGCCGGATAGAGGTGCCCGGCCAGGCGCGGTCGCCGCGACGGCCTGGTGCTCTCGTCAAAGACGACGGCATCGCGTGGTCGGGCCTCTGCGCGCAGGATGTCGGCCGTCTGGCGCCAGTCGCTGCCATGGTCCTTCGCGAAGTCCGAGCGTTGCGCGAGATAGCCGGGCGCCGCGAGGGTCACCACGAGCAGCAGGGCAATCGCCCGAGCCCAGATCGGCCGAAGCCCCACGATGCCCACGGCCATCAGGATGGCGGCCGCCGGCGCGCAGATCGAAAGGTAGCGATAGGCGTACATCGGCGTGATCAGGTGGGTGCCGATCAGCAGGGTGGTACTCGGCACGACCAGCCAGGCCAGCAGGACGACCAGTTCGGCCCGCGGCACCCGACCGGACCCGGCGTTCACGCCGACGCCCTGGAACCGGGGGACGAACGCGGTCAGGCAGCCGACCGCGATCAACAGCCAGGCGAGGGCGGCCAGAGCCGGAGTGCCGAACCACTGCTGGACGGCGGCGTCGAGCGGGCTGGCCTGTGCGCGTCGGGCCAGGAAGGCGATCTGGTCACGCTGGGTGTGGGCCAAAATGATGATCGGTGAGGCCACCGCCAGCGCGGCGCCCACCCCGCCGGCCCACGTCAGCACGGTGACGCGTGGGCTGTGCCGGGTCAGCAGGGTCACCAGCAGCCCGTGCACCGGCACCAGCAGCGCGATGTAAACAAACACGGCGATGCCCGCGGCGAGCAGCACCGCGTAGCCGGACCAGAGCGCCAGGGTCAGTGTGGCGGTGGTGGGCCTGGACCGCACGATGTGCACGAGGAGCACTGTGCACCACACCGCGATCATGGTGGCCAGGGCCGTGGACCGGGCCTCAGCGCCCATATACGTCACTCGGGGGAGCACCGCGAAGACGAGGGCGGCGAACAGGGCGACGCGCGGGTTGACGAGCATCCGGGCCAAGACAGCGGTGCCGGCCGTCGCGGCGCCGATGGACAGGGCGCTGAGTAGTCGGGTAGCGAACTCCGACGCCCCGAACACGTCGATCCAGCCGTGCAGAAGCAGGTAGTAGACACCGTGCACGGCATCGACCGTGCCGAGCATCCGGAACAGCGACTGAAGCGACCGCTCGGCGGAGAGTACGCTGGCTGCCTCGTCACCCCAGTAGGACGGCTGCCAGGACCCGGCCACCGACACCAGGAAGCCGACCAGGCCGAGCAGGGCCGCGGTAGCGGCGAAGCCGCGCCGACCGTGTCTCGTCGGCTCCGGGGCCTCGACGAGCGGAGAGGCGAGAACAGTCGTCACGTCCAGACCCTAGAACCCTCCAACGTTTACCGACGAGGGGCCTCGGTGACCTGGAAGGTTCCCAAAGTGCCGCTAGGGAACCTGCCGCGGCAGCCGGATCTCGACCGCGAGTCCGCTGCCGGTGTTGCGCAGCAGGACCGTGCCGTTGGCGCGCTCGACGATGGCGTGCACAATGGCCAGACCCAGGCCCGATCCGCCGGAGCTGCTTGACCGGGCGTTGTCCGGCCTGGAGAATCTGTCGAACGCCAGCGGAATGAAATCCTCCGGCAGGCCGGGGCCGGTGTCGATCACGGTGATCAGCGCGCCGGAGCCTGAGCGGGACAGTGAGACGGTGACGCCGCCGTGGCCCGCCATCGCCGTGACGGCGTTAGAGATGAGGTTGTCGAGGAGCTGGCCCATATTCGTGGCCGAGACGCCGTAGCGACCCTCCGGATCGTCATCGTCGATGCGGTAGACGACCTCGAGTTCGTGGCCGTCCCGCACCACCCGCGCCCGGTCGACCGACGCCGTGATCTCGTCGACCAGACCGGTCCAGTCCGTCTCGGGCGGCGACTGCACGCTCTCCAGCTTGCTCAGCTCGAGCAGATTGGTTGCCAGCCGGCTCAGGCGTCCGGCTGTTGCCGATGCGTCTCGGATGTCGCGCTCGAGAGCAGGGGCATCGCCGGAGTCGAGGTGGGCCAGCTCGAGCTGCGCCTGAAGCACCGCGAGCGGGGTGCGCAGTTCATGACTCGCATCCGACACGATCTGTTTTTCGCGGTCCACGCCGCGCCGGAGCCGCTTGATGAAGTCGTTGAGGGTTCGGGCGAGCTCGCTCACCTCGTCCTTGCCGGCTGGAACCCGCAGCTGCGCCGAGGAGCCCGTCGTGCTCAGACTCTCGGCTTCCTCACGCAGGCGGGTCACCGGGCGAAGCGCCGCGCCGGTGAGCAGCCAGGAGGCCAGTCCGAACCCGGCGGTGAGGATCACCGTGCCCAGCACGAGCACCCCGGTGAGCTCATCGAGCAGCAGGGTGGGGGCCTGCTGGCTGCGGGCGGCTATGACGAGCCAGTCGCCCGAATCCGAGCTCACCGGCGTCGCCGAGACCAGGTAGGTGGCGGCGGGGGTGGTCACGGTCTGCGGTTCGGCGCCCAATTCGATCAGGGCGTCGAGCTGCCGGTCCAGGCTGCGCGGCAGCGACGACTTCCGTACCGTACCGGTCGGGTCGACGATGGCCAGCAGCTGGCCCTCGCTCGGGCTCTGGATGGCCTCGGCGGGGTTCGTCGCGAGCTGACCCAGCAGGGACTCGGCGTCGTTGCGCAGCATGGTCTCGTTCGAATCGGTGAGAATCGATTGCACCTCGAGGCGGACGAAGAATGCGGCGGTGCTGAACAACAGGGTCGCGACGAGAAGGCTTCCCAAGGTGATCCGCGCGCGGATCGACAGCGCAGGCAACCAGATGCCCCGGGGGCCACTCACCGGGAGGGCCGCCTCATCCGGCGAGCTCCACGGCGTAACCGGTGCCTCGCACGGTGACGATGCGCACGCCCGCGGCATCGGTATCGATCTTCCGGCGCAGATAGCTGATGTACTGGTCGACGATGTTGGGGTCGATGTGGTTCGTGCCGTTCCAGATCTCTTCGAGAATGGTGGTGCGGTCGACCGTGGTGCCTGCCCTGCTGCAGAGTAGCCGAAGCAACGCCACCTCCTTGGGGCTCATCGACACCGCACGCCCGGCCACGGTCACCCGCAGGTCGCGGGAGTCCAGCACTATGTTGCCGATCTCCACCGTGGTCGGCGCGCCCATCGACCGGCGGCGCAGCAGGGCCCGCACCCTGGCGGAGAGCTCGGCGAACGCAAACGGCTTGGTGAGGTAATCGTCGGCTCCGCTGTCCAGGCCGAAAACCCTGTCGTCGACGGTGTCGCGTGCGGTCAGCAGCAGCACGGGCATGGTGTTGCCCGACTCGCGGATGCGGCGGCAGATCTCAAAACCCGACATCTGGGGCAGCATCACATCGATGGCGGCCAGGCCGAAGCCGTCCCCATTGAGGGCGATGAGTGCGTCGACCCCGGTGGAGACCCGCACCGTCTCGTACCCCTCGGCCTGCAGTCCGCGTTCGATGAGGGCACCCATCTGGTCATCGTCCTCCACGACCAAGATCTTCATCCGTCACCCTTCGCTCGCACCAGGGTCTCATGCTGGCACGTTGCGTGACGCTTCGCTCGCGACCTGCCGACGGCAAGCTGGGAAGCCGCCGCTAGGCTGACGACATGGTGGATGCGCGCGCGAGCGACGAACTCGGGGTGGCCGTGGCGCAGTTCGCGCCCGGCGCTGATCAGGCGGCGAATCTGGCCGCGATGCGCTCGCTGGCCGGTACCGCCGTGGCGCGAGGGGCGGGCATCGTGGTGTTCCCCGAGTATTCATCGTTTTTCGAGAGCCGGTTGGGTGACGCATCCGTTGCCGCCGCCGAAGCGCTCGACGGACCGTTTGTGACCGCGCTAGGTCACCTGGCCGCCGATCTGGGCGTGCACATCGTGGCCGGCATGCTCGAGCGCACCGACGACCCCCACCGGGTGCAGAACACTCTCGTCGCCGTCGACCCCGCCGGGCTGGTCGTGGCGCGGTACCGCAAGCTGCACCTCTACGACGCGTTCGGGTCACGGGAATCCGACCGGGTGCTTGCCGGTGTCATCGAAGCGCCGGAGACCTTCGTGATTGCCGGTCTCACGGTGGGCCTGCAGACCTGTTACGACATCAGGTTCCCCGAGGTCACCCGCCGTCTTGTCGATGCCGGCGCCGACCTTGTTCTCGTCCCCGCGGAGTGGGTGCGCGGACCGCTCAAGGAGCAGCACTGGCGCACTCTGGTCACGGCGCGCGCACTCGAGAACACCGTCTATCTCGCGGCGGCCGACCATGCGCCGCCAAGCGGCGTCGGCGCGAGCATGGTGGTCGACCCGATGGGTGTTGAGCTGGTCACGATCGGGGAAACGACGGATGTGGCCGTCGGCTGGATCTCCCCTGCCCGGCTTGCCGAGGTGCGACGGGTCAACCCCGCCGTTGCCCTGCGCCGCTTCGGCACGGTGCCGCTCTAAGCGCTCATTCTGGCGCAGCCACCGACGACTTCGGCAACGCGGAGGCCGACTTCACCGCGAACGACACATCCATCCCACCCGCGTGATTGGAATCGATGGCGCGTTCTTCGCTGGTGGCGATCAGCCCTTGCGAGCTGTTGGCCGAGCGCGTCAACTGTGCGATCCACTCCGGGTTGAGAGTCGGGGTGTGGCCGCCGGTGAACTTGAAGTACAGCGGTATCGCCGGATTCATCCATGCCGAACTGCGTCCGTCGCCGACCTCGATGGCGTTGCGCCAGGAGAAAAGGAAGCTCTCGCCGCGGCGGAGTTTCTGCACGATCACGACTTGCAGATGAGTCAGGATCCTGTCGTCGAATTCAACGACGACCCGGTCGTAGGACAGGGTGCCCATGAGTTTTCACGTTCACTTCCAGATTGGCCACGCTCGGTGCCGGGAACGGGTGAAAGCGATGATGGGGCACTGACAGAAGAACCGGAGGATCCCTCAACTCTCCTCTGCTGCCCGGCAAAGCGCAAGGAATTCGGGCGAATGCAGAGCCGTGAGCGTGTCGACCGGACGTTCGACGTGGCCGAAGTGGCCGGTGCCGGTGAGTACCGTGACCTCGAGGTCGGCGATCACGCGGGCCAGGCGCCGGTCGTCGTCGTCGCCGACGAAGACATCACGGTCGCCGTGCACCGATCGCACCGGGCACTCGATGCGGGCCCAGGACGCCTCGGCGTTGTAACGACCGGCCCGGCCGGCGGCCAGAGTGAACGAGCGTGGCCGCGTCTCGGCGGCCAAAGCGGACAGCACGCTCTTGTCGACCCGGCGGACGTTGCTGAACAACGGAGCCACCGCGGGGCGCAGCAAGCCCAGCCGATTCAGCCCGGCTGCCAGACCGCGGCCGGCCGCGCCGCACGCCGAGAGAACCCTCATCACGCCGAGCAGGGCCGTGAAGCCGGGCAGCACGGCGAACCGGGACAACGGATGCCGCACGCTGTCGATGACACCGAACGTCGTCGCGGACACCAGTCCGACAAAGGTCGTCTGCCCGGGTCTGCTCGCCGCGAGCTCGAGGGCGACGAACCCGCCCAGCGAGTGCCCGATTACACGCCAACGCCGATACCCTAGGGCGCGCGCGATCTCGGCTACGGCCGCGGCGAGGGACTCAATGGTCTCAGCGTCTTCGTCGATTGCCAGGGGAGTGTCGCCCCAGCCGGGCAGGTCCGGGATGATCAGGTTCTCGAGCGGGGGCGCGGGCAACCGGTCCGCAGCGCGGATCAGCGGCGTCCAGGTGGTCCACGATCCGGCCGCACCGTGCAGCAGGATCGTCGCGGTGCCGGTGGAGCCCGTCGCTGTTCGCCGACCATGCCGCACCGCGACCGGACCGAGGGGCGTGTCGATCAGGCTCGTGCTCAGGCCCAGCCGGCCGGAGTCGTTTGACAGCGCAAACGGGCAGTAGCCCAGGTCGGTGTCGAAACCTGCCGGGACGGCGGTGGCGGTGCTCATAACAGGGGTTCGGTACGGCCGGCGGCCCGGATTGGCGGCCGGCCAAGCCTGAGTTCCGGCTGATCATTTGCCGCGGCCGGAATACCCTGCCCGGTCGCAGAGTTTGCTGAACGGGACGCGTGTTCGACAACGGCGGCACAGCCGCGCATCCACTGCGTCCCCATCCCACAGATATAAGGAGCACCACGTGAGTCTTTTCACCCCGCTGAACCTCGGCGCCCTCGAACTGCCCAACCGAATGGTCATGGCACCGTTGACCCGGATGCGGTCAGGGGTTGACGGCATCCCGGGTGCGCTCAACATCGAGCACTATCGCCAGCGGGCCACCCTCGGCTTGATCGTGTCAGAGGGTGTCTACCCCGATAAGGCTGGCCAGGGCTTCCCAGGCCAGCCGGGCCTGGTCACCACGGAACAGATCGCCGGCTGGGCCAAGGTCGCCGACGCCGTGCACGCCTCCGGTGGCCGCATCGTGGCCCAGGTCATGCACGCCGGTCGGGTTTCCCATCCCGAGATCACCGGAGGGCTCCAGATCGTCGCCCCCAGCGCCATCGCCATCCAGGGCGAGAGCCACACCTACAAGGGCAAGCTGCCCTACCCGGTGCCGCGCGCACTGACCGGCGAGGACCTGCCCGGCATCATCGACGGCTTCGTGCAGGCGTCCCGCAACGCCGTCGCGGCCGGCCTCGACGGAGTCGAAATCCACTCAGCCAACGGGTACCTGCTGCACGAATTCCTCTCGCCGGCCTCCAATCAGCGCGATGACATCTATGGCGGCTCCGCCGAGAACCGGGCCCGGTTCGTGATCGAGGTCGTGACGGCCGTCGCCGCGGCGATCGGCGCCGACAGGGTGGGCATCCGCATTTCGCCCCAGCACAACATCCAGGATGCCGTCGAGACCGACGACGCCGACGTCCTGGCCACCTACGGTGCGTTGGTCGACGGCCTGGCGCCGCTGGGACTGGCCTACCTCAGCGTTCTGAACCGCGACCCCGCGGGCGAGCTGGTGCGCACGCTGCGCAGCCGGTTCGGCGGCCCGCTGCTGGTCAACACCGGATTCAGCGCCGTGACCACCCGCGAGGAGGCCATCGCCCTGCTCGACGACGGTCTCGGCGACGGTGTCGTCGTCGGTCGTGCCGTGATCGCCAACCCCGACCTCGTGCGCCGCTGGCTGGAGAACCTGCCGGTCAACGAGCCCAACCCGGCCACGTTCTACGGCCCGGATGCCGTCGGGTACACCGATTACCCGGCCTACGCGAGCTAGCCTCTCCCGCGGCACGCCCGCGCGCTGAAACCGAAACGGCCCCCTGCTGCAGGGGGCCGTTTTGTGCGCCGAGAGGTGACTACAGGTGGGCGAGACGCGCGGCGGCGTCCTCGAGCACGTCGACGCGCTTGCAGAACGCGAACCGGACGAGCGACGCGTACTGCGCCTTGTGCTCGGGCAGGCAGAACGCCGAGATCGGGATCCCGACCACCCCGGCCAGATCGGGCAGCGCGCGGCAGAACTCGACGGCGTCGGGATGGCCGAGGGGCGCGGCATCCGCCACGATGAAATACGAACCCTGCGGCACCGCGAGGGTGAACCCAGCCGCGCCGAGCCCGCCGGCCAGCACATCGCGCTTGGCCTGCAGGTCGGAGGCGATGCCGGAGTAGTAGGCGTCGGGCAGATCGAGTCCGATCGCCGTGGCCGGCTGGAACGGGGCGCCGTTGACATAGGTGAGGAACTGCTTGACGGCGAGGATCGCCGTGACGATGGCCGCCGGGGCGCTCAACCAGCCGATCTTCCAACCCGTCGTGCTGAAGGTCTTGCCGGCGGAGGAGATCGTGACGGTGCGCTCACTGGCACCGGGCAGGGTCGCGACCGGCAGGTGGGCGACGCCGAAGGTGAGGTGCTCGTAGACCTCGTCGGTCACGATGAGGGCGTCGTGCTTATGCGCGAGCGCAACGATCAGTTCGAGGGTCTCGCGGGTGAAGACCGTGCCGGTGGGGTTGTGCGGGTTGTTGATCAGGATGATCCGGGTGCGGTCGGTCACGACAGCCGCCAGCTCATCCAGGTCGGGCTGAAAATCGGGGGAGTGCAGCCGCACCGATCGATGCACGCCGCCGGCCAGGGCGATCAGGCCGCCGTAAGCGTCGTAGAACGGCTCGAAGGTCACCACCTCGTCGCCCGGTTCGAGCAGCGCCAGCAGGGTGGCGGAGAGCGCCTCGGTGGCGCCGGCGGTGACGAGAACCTCGGTGCCGGGGTCGACGGTCAACCCGTAGAAGCGCTGCTGGTGGCGCGCAATCGCCTCGAGCAGCACCGGTGCTCCCCTCCCGGGCGGGTACTGGTTGACGCCGTCGCGGATGGCCTGACGAGCGGCTTCGAGCACGACGGCAGGACCGTCCTCGTCGGGAAAACCCTGACCCAGGTTGATGGCGCCGGTGCGCATGGCGAGCGCGCTCATTTCCGCGAAAATACTGGCCGAGACGGTGCCGTCGGCGGCGAGGAGCCCGGCGCCTCTGGCGGTGCGACGCCAGGCGCCGCCGATCGTCATGTGGTGACCTGCTGCATACCCCAAATTTACGACATCCCGCCGGCCCAACTCACGCACCCGCCCGTCTAGCCGGATTCCCCCCGGGTGTGCGCAACTCCTGCTCTTCCTGATTCCGTGTCAGGCCGCACCCCGCGAACACCGGTGCGGATGCGCGACCAGCGACGGGTTGCCGGAGTTGTGCAGGTCCACGGCAGGGTTCTGGGTTGTGGATAACTTGCACGCGGGGGAGGGCTGCTGTCATACGGTGGCGGGATGGTGATCGTGGGTGGTGGGCGACGAGGTGTCGGACGGATGGCTACTGCTGCCTGTGTGGGTGGTCTGCTGTTGGGTGCGGCGGGCTGTACGGCGGCGCCGAAGCCCGCGCCTCCGTCGCCCACGCCCACGATCACCCCCATCTTCGCTTCCGACGAGGAGGCGCTCGCCGCGGCCACCGAGGCCTACGCGAACTACCTCAGAGCGTCAGACGAGATCCTCATGGATGGCGGACTAAACCCCGAGAGGATACGAGAATTCACTTCAACGGAGCTGGCGAAGTCAGAAATCGGTAGTTATCGTGAAGCTCAGGCGCAGAACCTTCGAAGCACTGGAGGCAGTGCATTCTCGAATTTCACCATTCAGTCAGTTGAACCTGGGCCGGGAACCAAGGACGTGGTGACGGCGTACGTGTGTTCTGACGTCTCTGTCGTGGATGTACTCAACGAAGCCGGCGAGTCGGTAGTTTCGGCCGACCGTCCAGACAGGACTCCATTTGAGATTACTTTTGATCTAACAGAGAACAGCACTCCACGACTTGTAGTGGCGAGCGCCGCGGTGTGGAAGGGCGACGGAGTCTGCGGATGAGGTACCTGGTGGTGACTCTCACGGTGATGACCCTGCTTTTGTTGGTAGCTCCCGCCGCTGCGACGGCCGACAGCGGAGGCTGCAATCGATTGACGACTCAGACGGGCGTCTGCCCGGGCGCCTCGGTCGGCGACGGCGGGGTCGACCTCAGCGCAGACCGGGAGGTCAACACGCCTGGACGTCAGGGGTCTGGTTCCGGCAACGGCCGCGACGGCGATGGCGGTGGCGGCTCGGGAGGCGGCGAGTGGGATGGGCTCCCTGACGGAGTCAGCCTGGTTCCCGGGGGAGTCCCCGTCGACCGGGGCGACGCATCCGGCGGACTGGGCACGGGTCCGAGGCGCCAACCGATAGTGGCGCCGGCCGACCCCGCGGTGCCGGTGTGCCAGCCTCAGACGCCGTGCGATCCCGATCTGGTCGTGCGTGTCAGTGACCTGGTCAGTATCCCGGCCGACCCGCCCACTCAAGGGATGGAACCCAACGGTTGGCTCGTCGTCGGCGTCCCGGCCAACTTCTTCGCCACGGCGTCGGCCCATGTCCGGTCAGGGACCCTCCTCGGCGCCTCGGCCGAGGTGCGGTTCACCCCGGTGGGATTCCGGTGGGATTACGGCGACGGAACGTCGCGAACGTCGGCTTCGGGCGGAGCGACCTGGGCGGCCCTGAACCTTCCCGAGTTCTCAGAAACCTCAACTAGTCACGTGTTCGAGAGCACCGGCACGCTGTCGATCGGGCTGGTCGTGTCATATTCGGCCGAGTATCGCTTTGCCGGTGCCGAATGGCGCGACGTGCAGGGTCTGGTGCTGGTGCCGACCCGCCCGATCACCGCGATCGCCGACCGCGCCGGCACTGTTCTTGTGGCCGAGTCCTGCCTCGGCAACCCCGGCGGCCCCGGCTGCTGAGAGGCATCGGGCCGCTGCAGGACCACGTCGTTCCGCGAGCCGGGCAAGGTCACGGCTTCATCATTGATTGCTCCCAGTCTGCGCATATCAAACGTTCAGCTTTAGGCGAGAAGCTAGCTTCGCTTGGAAGGAGCACACCATGACCGACAACACTCAGGACCCGGGCACCACCCCCGACCAGCCTCAGGACAACGCACCGTTCGAGGTCAACTCGTCGGGTGAAGCCGCAGCACAACCCACCGCAGCACAGCCCACAGTTCCACGCGCCGCCGACAACCAGCCCACCGAGGTGCTCGGTTCGGGAGACGCCACGGTCGCTGCCCCGGCGCCCACGGCAGCTGAGCACCAGGCCGCCGCGCAGCAGGCAGCAGCGCACCAGGCCACAGCCCAGCACGCTCAGGCAGCACAGCCGACGCACCCCTACACCCAGGCGCCCCCCGCCTACCCCACGGATGCCTTCGGCCGCCCGATTCCGGGCCCGGACGGGTCCACCCCGATTTACGCCCCCACCCCGGCGCAGCAGCAGGCCTACGCCAACGCGAACGGCTACCCCGCGCAGCCGTCGGGTGCACCGAAGGCGCCCAAGGACCCCAACCGCCGCAAAGGCAACGTGGCCTTCGTCGCCGCGCTCGCCATCGCCGCCCTGGTCGGCGGGGTCTCCGCAGCCGGTGTTTCCGCTGTCGTCTACTCCAGCCAGAGCAACGGCACCCCGGCCAGCGAGGCCCAGGGCCCGAGCACAGTGGTCGTCAACAACACCGACAGCGTGAACGAGATCACCGCCGTCGCCGCCAAGGCGTCGCCCAGTGTCGTCACCATCGAGGTCGCCGCGGGCGACTCCGGCGGCTCCGGCTCCGGCGTCATCCTCAGCGAAGACGGTTACGTCCTGACCAACACCCACGTCGTCACCCTCGACGGCGCCGCCGCAGACGCGACCATCCAGGTGAAGGCCAGCGACGGCAAGCTGTACGCGGCCACCCTGATCGGCACCGACCCGGTTTCCGACCTCGCCGTGATCAAGCTCACCGACGCGTCAGACCTCACGCCCATCACCTGGGCGGACTCGAGCGATCTCAACGTCGGCGACACCGCCATCGCAATCGGCGCGCCACTCGGCCTGTCCGGCACCGTTACCAACGGCATCGTGAGCGCCCTGAACCGCAGCATCACCGTGGCGTCCTCCGCCGCACCCACCACGCCCGACGAGACCACGCCAGACGAGGGTGACGGCAACTTCTTCAACTACGACCTGCCCAACCGGGACGGTTCGACCCCCGACACCCCGGACACCCAGGCCACCCAGAGCAGCATTTCGCTCGCGGTGATCCAGACGGATGCCGCGATCAACCCCGGCAACTCCGGCGGAGCCCTGCTCAACAGCAAGGGCGAACTGATCGGCATCAACGTCGCCATCGCCAACGCCGGTGGCAGCTCGACCGCCACCACCGCCGGGAGCATCGGTGTCGGCTTCTCGATCCCGGCCAACCTGGCCAAGCGGGTGTCGGATGAGATCATCGACACCGGATCTGCCACGCACGGCCTGCTCGGCGCCAGCGTCACCGGCGCCACCAGCACCGACAGCGACACCGTCGGCGCCCTCATCAGCGAGGTGTCGTCCGGCGGAGCCGCCCAGAAGGCCGGCCTGAAGGCCGGTGACGTCGTCACCAATTTCAACGGTGTTCCCATCACCGACGCGACCGACCTCACCGCCCAGGTGCGTACCCTCGCAGCCGGAGCCACCGCCGACCTCACCTACGTGCGTGAAGGCGAATCGGTGACGGTGTCGGTCACCGTCGGCGAGCTCACCAGCTAGCCCGGATCAGCTCCTTCCTTCCTCCTGCGCCGCCGGTCCTGCACCGGCGGCGCAGTTGTGTCCGGGGCCGCGGCCGCCAGCTCGGAGGCGTGCCACAGGTAACGCGGACCGAGTGAAAAGACTCGGCTGCTAGGCTCAGGCGATTGCCCGAATGAGTGGAAAGATGGCCAGCCCAGTGCACGAGAGCGCAGACACAGTGCTGATCGGCGTCTCGTACATCATGCCCGTGCTCAACGAGGCCAGCCATGTACGAGCGGCGGTCCAGAGCCTGCTCGAGCAGGACTACGACGGCCCGTTCGAGGTCACCCTGGCCCTGGGGCCGAGCATCGACGGCACCACCGAACTCGTCGAAGAGATGGCCGCGGTGGATCCGCGCATCCGCGTCGTAGCCAATGAAGTCGGGTCGACGCCGGCCGGCCTCAATATCGCCATTCGCGCCTCCACCTTTCCTGTCGTGATCCGCGTCGACGCCCACTCGGTGCTTCCGCGCGACTACGCCCGCATCGCCGTCGAGACGCTTCAACGCACCGGCGCCGACAACGTCGGCGGCATCATGGATGCCCAGGGCACCGCCCCGTTCCAGCAAGCCGTCGCCCGCGCCTACGGCACCCGCATCGGCCTGGGCGGCACTCCGTTGCACGTCGGCGGCCCCGAGGGCGAAGCCGAGACCGTGTACCTCGGCTGCTTCCGCCGTGACAGCCTGCTGCGGGTGGGCATGTTCGACGAGGGCATCAAGCGCGGCCAGGACTGGGAACTCAACCGCCGCCTGCGCGAGCACGGCGGCTCGGTCTGGTTCACCCCGGCGCTGAAGGTCACCTACCGGCCGCGGCCCAGCCTGTCCCGCCTGGCCCGCCAGATGGTCTCCACCGGACTGTGGCGCGGCGAACTTGCCCGCCGGTTCCCCGAATCCAACGGCCTGCGCTACTTCGCCCCACCCGTGATGGTACTCGGCGTCACCATCGGCATCCTGCTCGGCCTCGCCGGTCTGGTGCAGGTCCTGCTGGGCGGACCGGGCTGGCTGCTGCTGGGTTTCCTGGCCCCGCTGGCCTACCTGCTCATCGTCGTGGCGGCCACCATTGCGTCGACCCGGTCCGACGGCGTTCGTGTCGCGCTCTGGTTTCTCGTAGTCTTGCCGTGCATTCACTTCTGCTGGGGTATCGGCTTCCTGCTCGGTTACCTCAAGCTCACCACCAACATCTCGGCACACACGGGAAGACATCAATGACGTCTGGTTCGCCCAACACGGCTCGGCCCTCTTCGATCGCCGAGCTTCGTGCCGTCGCGCAACCTCCCGAGGTGCGGATGCGCGCCAACGCCGAGCACTGGACGGCGTCGCTGTACCTGCGTGACCTGTCGCCGTACCTCACCTGGCTGCTGCTGAAGACGCGCATCTCGGCCAACGGCGTCACCGGCCTGATGATCCTCGTCGGCTGGTCCACGGCCGCGGCGCTGCTCATTCCCGGCATCTGGGGTGCTCTGCTGGCCCTGGTGCTCGGCCAGCTGCAGATGCTCGTCGACTGCTGCGACGGGGAGGTCGCCCGTTGGCGTAGGACGTCGTCACCGGCCGGGGTGTTCCTCGACAAGGTCGGGCACTACTCGACCGAGGCCCTGATCCCCATCGCGCTGGGCATCCGCGCCGCCGCCTACCCGTTCGAAGCACCCGCCGACTTCCTGTTCACCACGCTGGGCCTGGCCCTGGCGCTGCTGATCGTGCTCAACAAGGCCCTCAACGACATGGTGCACGTTGCCCGCGCCAACGCCGGCCTGCCCAAGCTGGCTGACAACAAGGGTGAGAAAGTGCCGCAGGCCGGCCTGATCGCTACCCTGCGCCGCCTGGCCCGGTTCCTGCCCTTCCACCGCCTGTACCACTCGGTGGAAATGACGATGGTGATCTTCGTCGCCGCAGTCATCGGCCTCGTCCTCGGTCAGCCGATCACCGACCGGGTCTTCCTCGCCGTCCTCGTTCCCCTCGCTTTCCTAGCGCTGATCGGCCACTTCCTGGCGATCATGGCCTCGAAGCGAGTGCGCTCCTGAGGTCAGGCGACAGCGTGCCCGTCACCATCGGTGTGGTCGTGCTCACCCAGGGCCGCCGCCCGGACGACCTCGAGCGCGGCATTCGCAGCCTGCTCGCCCAGGAAGACGTGCAGCTGGACATCATTTGCGTGGGCAACGGCTGGCAGCCCACCGGCCTGCCCAGTGGCGTCGCCGCGCTCGCCCTGCCCGAGAACCTGGGCATCCCCGCCGGCCGCAATCGCGGCGTGGAGCACGTGGGCGGCGACTACCTTTTCTTCCTCGATGACGACGCCAGCCTGCCGGATCCCAGGTTCCTGATCGACGCCGTAGGGGTGCTGCGCGCCGACCCCAGCATCGGTCTGCTGCAGCCTCAGGTCGTCGACCCGGCCGGCCTGACCGCGCCACGCCGCTGGATTCCACGCATCCGCAAGGGCGACGCCGCACACTCCAGCGCGGTGTTCTCGGTGTGGGAGGGTGCTGTGCTTCTGCCCAGACCCGACTTCGACGCCACCGGCGGCTGGGCCGAACCGTTCTTCTACGCCCACGAGGGCATCGAGCTGGCCTGGCGGGTCTGGGACCAGGGCCTGCGCACCTGGTACGCGGGCAACCTGGTGGCAAACCACCCGGTGATCCTCCCCACCCGGCACGCCGATTTTTACCGGCTCAACGCCCGCAACCGCGTCTGGATCGCCCGGCGCAACCTGCCACTGCCGCTGATACCGCTCTACGTGGGGTCCTGGACGGCGATCCAGGTGCTCCGCGGAGCCCGCAACCCGGCTGCCCTCAAGGCCTGGTTCCGTGGCTGGTGGGAGGGGTGGGTCACCGACCCCGGCGAACGCCGTCCGCTGGCGACCCGCACCATCTGGCGGATGACCCGCGCGGGCCGGCCCCCCGTCATCTGAGCGGGGCCTAACGATTGGCTACCGGTGCGCCCCTTCCGGGGGGGCGGTAGGCCCTAGGTCCCGGCCCGGTGGGTAGGCTGGAGCAGTGGTAAGCAGCAAAGACGTCCGACTCGCAGCAAAGCTGGTGAAGGATGTGCTCGGTTCCCGCAAGGCTCAGCGCCTACTCACCGAGCGCCTCGCCGTACGCGGCCCGCTGCCCGCCAATACTTTCAAGATCGCCGTGTACTTCGCGGATGGCCCGGTGAACCTTTACCAGATGCGCCAGTGGTACAAGCCACTCGCGAAGCTGGCCGAGACCTGGCCCGTGGTCGTCCTGAGCCGCACCGCCGGCGGCACGATGAAGCTGATCGAAGAGAGCCCGATCCCGGTCGCCTACGTGCGCAAGGTGTCCGACCTCGAACGAGTGATCGCCGAGCAGGACATCCGCATCGTCCTGTACGTGAATCAGAACTCCCGCAACTTCCAGATGATGCGCTACGGGCGCCGCTGGCACGTTTTCATCAACCATGGTGAGAGCGACAAGATGTACATGACCACGAACCAGTTCAAGGCCTACGACTACTCGTTCGTGGCCGGTCAGGCCGCCGTCGCCAGGCTCGGCAAGGTGCTCTGGGACTACGACTTCGACAAGCGGGCCATCACCATCGGTCGGCCCCAGGCCGACCACTACTCGGGCCGGTTACCGTTCACACCCGACGAGCGCACCGTTGTGCTCTACGCGCCCACCTGGGAGGGCGACCGCGCCGCCGCCGCGTACGGCTCCATCGCCACGCACGGCGTGGCCCTGGTGACGGCCCTGTTGCGCAGCCCCCGGCACCGGTTGGTGTACCGCCCGCATCCGCGTTCAGGTGTGGTCGACCACGAATACGGTCTGGCGAACAAGCAGATCATGGCCGCGATCAACACGGCGAACAGCCGTGATGCCAGCGCCCAGCACATCATCGACACCGGCGCGGAGCTTGGCTGGCAGCTCTCCGCCGCCGACGTTGCGATCGTCGACATCTCGGCGATGGTCTACGACCGCCTTGCATCGGGCAAACCGCTCATGGTGACGCGGCCGCTGAACCCTCTCGCCGCCATCGACATCAGCGGGTACCTGTCCGACTGCGAGTGGCTTGACGCGGGCGAGACCGCCGGTATCGTCGAGACCCTCGACGAGCTTGTGAACGACGACGGCGCCGAACAACGTCTGCGCGTCTGGGTCGAGCAGTACTTCGGCGATCCCACGCCCGGTGCGCCGACGGCGCGGTTCCATGCCGCGATCGAACATCTGATGACCGAATGGGACCGGTTCGCCCAGGTGCACGCCGGCGACGACGACGGCCTCGCCGAGTTCGTCGAGGAAGTCAGCGAGACCGAAGACGTCTGAGTGATCGGGTAAGGCGGGCAGGGTCAGGCCGGTCGGGCTCTGCTTAGAGGGGTTCCGCCGGTGCGGCTGCATCCGGCTTGACCGGATCCGCGCCGGTCGGCCGGCGGCGGAGCGGCCGGGGGAGCGCCCGGAGTGCGCCGTGGCCCAGCTGAGTGAGCCGGTTGCCGGGAATCACGGCGCCGTCGCGCAGGGTGATGGTGTGCGCCCGCGGGTCGAGCTCCGGGCGGAAGGTGGCGGGCGCCTGACCGAACGCGAGCCTGGACGAACCGATGACCCGCTTGCCGAGAATGTGGTTGCCCATTCCGCCGATCACGGCGCCGATGCCGAATGGCACGGCCTTGCCGATCAGGCTGGCTCCGCCCTTGGCAGCGAACTGCCGGATGAAGGTGCGCTTGAGGCGGTCTGTCAGCGGCCCCATGATGGCGCGGGGCAGGCTGGTGGTCACCAACTCTCCCCAGTAGGCAGTACGGGCCACTCCTCCGCCGGTGACCTGACCGGCCAGCTGACGCACCAGGTCGGAGCCCTCGTGGCCCAGCATCATGGTCATCACGAGCGCCCTCGCGCGCTCAGGATCACTCACCGTGATCCCGTGCACCTCGCTGACGGACTGGGAGAAAAGAGCGGTCGCCTCAAGAAAGCCGGCCGTCTCGACGCCGGACAGAGCGAGCGTGATACCGGTGCCGACGCCGGGGATCACGGCCGTCGCGCCGACCGCGGCGCCGCCGCTGGTGACAGCGGCGAGATATCGCCGCTCCAGAATGCGCACAAGCTGTTCCGGCGAGGCATCGGGGTGACGGTGGCGAATGCTGCGGATGTGGGCGAGCACAGCGGGGCGATGAATCGCCATGACCCTGTCGAAACCGGTGGCGACGCCGGATGGCAGCTGGCCGCCCTGCGGCAGCCCGCCGGTGGGCGACAGCAGTGGTGTGGGTTTCTTAGCCATGGTGCGGTCCTCCTCGGGTGCAGAAGCACGAGTTTACGGTTCGAAACTGAGCATCGTCGAGGTAATTCCCAGCCAGATTTGTGCGCGTTGGCCGTGACGAATCGTGGTCGGGCGACGTCTCAGGCCTTCTTGATGCCGTACTCGGCGTTGTACCGGTCGAGGACGTCGTTGATCGGGGCGTCGAGGACCAGCTCGCCCTTGTCGAGGTAGAGGCCCCTGGCGCAGAACCGGCGCAGGTCGCGCTCGTTGTGCGACACGAAGAACAGGGTGCGTCCGCCGGCCAGCAGCTCTTCGATGCGGCGGTAGCACTTCTCGCGGAACGCCTTGTCGCCGACCGCCAGCACCTCGTCGACGAGGATGATCGGCTCCTCGAGCCTGGAGATCACGGCGAACGCGATACGCACCTTCATGCCGCTGGACAGGTGCTTGTACGGGGTATCGATGAAGTCGGCGATCTCGGCGAACTCGATGATGTCGTCGAAGCGGGAATCGATCTGCTTGCGGGTCATGCCGTGCAGACCTGCCGTGAGGTACACGTTGTCGCGCACGGTGAGGTCGTCGACGAAGCCGCCGGTGATCTCGATCAGCGGGGCGACACCCTCGATGACGTTCACGGTGCCCTCGTCGGGCAGCACAACACCCGTGACGAGCTTGAGCAGGGTGGACTTGCCCTGGCCGTTTCGGCCGACGACCCCGATCGCCTCACCGCGTTGCACGGTGAACGACACGTTCTGCAGCGCCCAGAACTCACCAGACCTGGTGCGGCGGCGGGTGCCGGCGAAGAGGTCCTTGAAGCTGCGGCGGCTGCGCCGATTCCGGCGGAACCTGATTCCGACGTCGTTCAGCGAGATGACGGTCTCGGTCATCAGATCTCCTTCAGCACGGCACGCTCGGTGCGGGAGAAGACCAGCAGGCCGATTCCGAGGAATGCCACCGACATGGCTGCGCTGACGGCCACGACGAACCAGTCCAGCTCGCCGGGGAAGAACGCGGCCCTGTAGAGGCTGAAGATGCCGCTGAGCGGGTTGAACGCCGCCCAGAAGTGCAGCTGCTCCGGCAGGTCACTGGTGCCGTAGATGATCGGCGACGCGTAGAACAGAAAGCGCAGGATGAGTTTGACGGCTCGCTCGAGGTCGCGGAAGAACACGACCAGTGGGGCCACGATGAGGCCGACTCCGGCCGTGAGCACGGCTTGGATGAGGATGGCCAGCGGGAAGAAAATCGCATCAACGTTGACCTCGGCGCCGGACCAGATCGCAAAGACGATCAGGACCGGAATGGCGGCGATGAACTCGATGCCCTTGGACAGCACGAGCCGGTTGACCCAGATGGTGCGGGGGATCCGGGTGGACCTGATGAGTTTTGCCTCACGCAGGAATGCCCGGGTGCAGTCGGAGACGGCCCCGTTGAACCACATCCACGGCAGCAGTGCGGCGAGCAAAAAGACGATGTACGGTTCGTTGCCGACGGTGCGCTGGAAGACCTGGGTGAAAACAAACCAGTAGATGCCGGCCATCACCAGCGGGTCGAGGATCGACCAGAAGTAGCCGAGCACGGAGGTGGAGTACCGCACCCGCAGGTCCCGCTGGGTCAACAGCCAGAGGGAATGACGGTAACGCGCAAACGGGGTGCGCTGTTCAGGACGCACCTGAGCGTAACTACTCACGCGCTCTATCGTATGGGAGCGGATCGGGGCGCCGCGCCATCGACGCGACCGCCCCACGGCTCCAGGCTGATCAGACGAAGAGGTTGGCGCGCTCGAGGTCTTCGGCGAAGTCGACCTCGACGGCGTAGAAGTCGGAAATGTCGACGGGCTCCACGAGCATGCGGTTCTTCTCGATCGCGAGCTCGATGCCGCGCTCGAAGTAGTCCTGGTCGCCGACCTTGCTGAGGTGGTGGATGAGCATGGGCTTGTCAGCGGCAGACACATAGTTGATGCCGACAGCCTCGCCGAGCCCGTTCTTCACGGTCTTCGACAGCTCCTTGATGTAGCCCTCGGCGCTCGTCGTGTACTTGACTTCCTCGTCAGACACCTTCGACGTGTTGACCGTGACGAAGGACTGGTCGCGCTTCATCATCGCGGCAGCGCGATCGAGGATAGCGGGATCGAATACGACGTCGCCGTTCATCCACAGCACGCCGCCGCTGGCGGACGCGCGGAGGGCGCGCAACAGGCTCTTCGACGTGTTGGTCACGTCGTACTGCTCGTTGTAGACGAAGGATGCCTGCGGGAAAGCCTCGATGATGTGCTCGAGCTTGTAGCCGACGACGATGGTGACCTTGGTCTTCTTGCCGAAGGCGTGCTCGATGTTGTCGAACTGCTGCTGCATGATCGTGCGGCCGTCGTTGAGTTCGGTCAGCGGTTTAGGAAGGGAGCGGCCGAGGCGGCTGCCCATTCCTGCTGCAAGTATTACTACCTGGGTGGTCACGAATATCTCCTAAGAAAGATCTGGGTGGCCCCGCAGCGGTCGGACGTTTTCGCCGAGTTTGCCTGCGGTTCACCCCTAAGTTCACGTATAGACACACCGTTATGCCACCTTCAGACTACCCGACGACCCCGTTCTGGGGGAAGAGACGGTCAGAGGCGTGTCCTGATCGTGACGATTCGTGCGGCCCTGTGACCTGCGATTCCGGCACGAGTTTTGGTGAGAATCCGCCTGCGACCGCCGCCAGCCCCAGCGAGGTCAGACGGTCCTTGGTAAGTTAGCGAGGTGACTCCAGTGCCTCCGAACTCCGAGCCTGACGAGCGGACTCCGGTCTTGCCCGTTCCCGATACGGAGCCGGAACGCGAGGGTAGTGCCATCGAACACAACGCCCCTGCGAACCGAGCCCCTGAGCCCGATTCCCTTTCAACGACAGCACCAACCACCGGCGCGTTGCCGCCCCGCAAGCCTCCGGTGCGCCGCACCCCCCGAACCACGACGTCCTCGGCCGGTGGGGCGTCGAACGCGCCCGCCGCATCCGACGCCGACACATCGGTTTCAGCCGACACAGCAACCGCCGACGGGTCGACAACCCCGGTGAAGCCTGCGCGCAGCACGACCCGCGCACCGCGCACCCCTGCGACTCCGCGAGCCACGTCGACGCCCCGCGCTCCGGCCAAGAAGAAGCCGGCCGCCGCTGCGCTGGCGGAGGACGTGTCGGTACCGACGACGACGCCCGTGTCCCCGGCCGCCGCCGAACCCGCAACGGCCCCGGCGCGCGTCACGGTGACGCGCACCCCCGCTGCCCGCAAGGCGCCGGTGAAGCCCGCGGTCGCCAAGGCCACCAGGCTGCCGGCCACGACGACGTCCACAGCCGATACCGCGGAGGCCGTCGAGGCCGCCGCCGCAGCCACCGAGCTGGACCTGCCCGCCGGCCCCGCGGAGGTCGGCCCCGAGAAGGCCAAGACCGCGGCCGCCCGCTCGAGCAGCGCCCGGACCGCGGCTTCGAAGGCCGCTGCCGCCAAGGCCGCTGCCGCCAAGACCGAATCGGCCACCAAGGCCGGCGCGGCCCGCGCCGCAGCGACCAAGTCCGCCGCGGCGAAGTCTGCCGCCGCCAGGACCGCCGCCACAGCGTCTGCACGTGCCGCCACCGCGGCTGCAGCCGCCGCCGCTGCGGCACGATCGGCTGCCGTTGAGGACTCACCAGCCGCTGCGGAATCCGTCACCAAAGAGCCCGTAACGAATGCGCCCGTCGCCTCAGTGCCCGACACGGCCGCGCCCGCTGCACCCGAGCCCGACGCCACCATGGTGCTGCCGGTCGTGCCGGTCGCCCCCGCGCTCTCCGCCGACGACGAGACCGTCGTCTTGACGATGCCGGCCTCCCCGGAGTCCGACGACACCGTTGTGCTCACCGTGACCCCTGCGACGAGCGCCCCTGCCAACGAGCCGGCCGCACCCGCGAAGCGGCCGTTCTGGCGGCTGCCCAGGTTTGCTCCGAAGCAGACCGAGGCCGTGTCTCCGACCGACCTCGGCGCTGCCGAGCGCACGGATGCCGTGGCAGCCGAGGCATCAGCGAGCCCCGAAGCCCCTGTTGCACCCGCTCGGGCTACGGTGCCCGTCGTCTCGGCCGCGGATCGCACCGGCCAGGCCACCGCGGTCCCCGAACCCGTTGTCGGTGCCACGGCGCAGCGCATCCCGCCGGTCGTGCGCAAGCCGATGGCCCCGCGCACCGGCGCATCCGCCGTCATCGGTGCGTCCCCTCGCGTGGAGATCGCGGTCAGCGGGCTGAACAAGAGCTTTGGCCAGAACGTGGCCGTCGCCGACGTCAACCTCGAAGTTCGGGCCGGGTCGTTCTACGGAATCGTCGGCCCTAACGGCGCGGGTAAGACCACCACGCTGTCGATGATCACCGGGCTGCTGCGGCCGGACTCCGGTTCGATCCAGGTACACGGCGTGGACGTGTGGGCCGACCCGATCGCCGCCAAGCGCACCATTGGAGTCCTCCCTGACCGGCTGCGGCTGTTCGACAGGCTCACCGGTGCACAGCTTCTCTACTATTCGGGCGTGCTGCGGGGCCTCGAGAGCGAAACCGTGCGGGCCCGGTCCGCCGACCTGGCCGCGGCGTTCGGCCTTGAGGATGCTCTCAACCGTCTGGTCGCCGACTACTCGGCGGGCATGACCAAGAAGATCGCCCTGGCCTGCGCCATGATCCATTCGCCGCGCGTGCTGGTGCTCGACGAACCGTTCGAATCGGTCGACCCGGTGTCGGCCGTGAACGTCACCGAGATTCTGCAGCGCTACGTCGCTGCCGGCGGAACGGTGATTCTCTCCAGCCACGGTATGGACCTCATCCAGAGGGTCTGCGACCACGTGGCGATCATTGTGCAGGGTTCGGTGCTGGCCGCGGGAACGATCGACGAGGTGCGCGGCAACGTGTCACTCGAAGAACGCTTCGTCGACCTCGCCGGCGGACGAAAGGTTGCGGAGGGCCTGGAGTGGTTGCACAATTTCTCGGACTGAAACTGAGGCTGCTCGCCAATCTGTTCCGGCGTAGCCCCTGGCAGGTCGTGGGAGTGGTGCTCGGCCTGCTCTACGGGCTGCTCGTCGCCGCGGCCCTGGTGGCCATGCTCATCACGTTCCGGTTCGTCGACGACGTCGGCGCCATCCGGGAGGGCCTCATCGTGGCCGGCTCGCTGGTGGTGCTCGGCTTCTTCCTCGTGCCGCTCGTCTTCGGCGTGGACGACAGCATGGACCCACGCAAGTTCTCCACCCTGGGCATCCCGAACAAGCAGCTGTCGTTCGGCCTCGCCGTATCCGCACTCGTCGGCGTACCGGCGACCACCCTCGCGCTGGTGCTGCTGGGCACCATCGTCACCTGGTCCAGGGGTGTGGGGGAGACCCTGTTCGCCATTCTGGCGGCCGCGCTGCTTCTAGCGACCTGCATGCTCGCCTCCCGGGTGAGCACGTCCATCTCGGCATTCCTGCTGTCCACCCGCCGCGCCCGCGAGTTCACCGGCATCATCGGCATCCTGCTGATCGTCATGATCACCCCCGTGGTGGTCCTGCTGGTCAATGTGGACTGGAGCAAATACGGGCTCGACGTGCTCGGCGGTTTCGCGAGCATCCTCGGCTGGACGCCGCTGGGCGCAGCGTGGGCCGTGCCGGGAGACGCCGCTGTCGGCGACTGGGGGATCGCCTTCCTCAAGCTCCTCATCGCCGCCGCGACCGTGTACCTGCTCTGGCTCGCCTGGCAGGGTCTGGTGGCCCGGATGCTCATCACGCCGGGTCGCGAGGCTCAGGCCAAGGCCTACGGCGGCCTGGGCTGGTTCGACCGGATGCCGCACAACCCGATCGGTGCGATCGCCGCGCGCAGCATCACCTACTGGGGCCGCGACCCGCGCTACTGGGTCTCGCTGATCATGATCCCCATCGTCCCGGTCCTGGTGATCCTGCCTCTCGTCTTCGCGGGGATGCCCTTCGAATACCTCGTCCTTGTTCCGGTGCCGCTGATGTGCGTCTTCCTCGGCTGGACGCTGCACAACGACGTCGCGTATGACCACACCGCCATCTGGCTGCACGTGGTCTCCGGACCGCGCGGAGTGGCCGACCGCGTCGGCCGGCTCGTTCCGGCGCTCTTCGTGGGCATCCCGTTGATCGGGCTGGGCTCGGCCGTCAGCGTCAGCGTGCACGGGGACTGGGCGGTGCTGCCCGGTCTGCTCGGCGTGAGCACCTGCATCCTGCTCGCCGGGCTGGGCTTTTCCAGCTTCACGTCGGCCCGGTTCCCCTACCCGGCGACCAAACCAGGGGACAGCCCGTTCGCGCAGCCGCAATCGTCGGATACCGCCGCCGCGATCATCCAGTCGTTCACCTTCGTCGGGTCCATCGTGGTGGCCCTGCCGGCCATCGTGTGCGCCGTTCTGGGTGTCTTCGTGGATCCGCTGTGGAACCTGCCGGCTCTCTACTGGGGGCTCGGCATCGGCTTCGTCATGCTGATCGGCGGGGTCTGGCTGGGCTCGCGGACCTTCGAACGCCGTGGTCCCGAAATGCTCTCCTCCGCATTGCGCGCGTAGCTGCATACACTTGATTCCATGACACACGACATTCGCGCGAGCATCGCAGAGCCTGGCCGCGGCCCAGATATTGGTGGCGGAACATCCACCCTCGATCGTGAACTCGAGGAACTGCTCAACCAGGAGCAGATCGAGCCCGGTGACCACGAACGCTTTTCGCACTACGTGCCGAAGGACAAGATCCTCGAGTCGGCGATGACCGGCAAGCCGGTCAAGGCGCTGTGTGGCAAGAAGTGGCTGCCGGGCCGCGACCCGGAGAAGTTCCCGGTCTGCCCGACCTGCAAGTCAATCTACGAAAAGATGAAGCAGGACTAACCCGTTCGTTGGTAGAGCTTGTCGACACCCCGCTAGCGGAACACCGTCGGGATGACGGCGTCGCCGCGGCCGAGCCTGAACGCATCGATCGGCAGCTCACGCATGGCCGCGGCGTTCTGCTCGCGGGCCAGCCGGGTGCCGGCTGCGCCCACGTAGCGTTCGTCGACAACCCCGGCCTCCATGAGCGGCACCAGCAACGACCGCTCCGTGGCTCCGGCGGCGCGGGGTTCGTGGGCGTCAACCGGTGCGTCCGTCGGGCCGTTCGCCGCCACCATGACGACCTCTTCGCGCGCCGTGCCTGTCGCGTCAAGCAGTCGTACGGCGCTCTTGCGCCCGCCGACCGAGGCCTTCGAGGCCGAGGTTTTCGCCACCGAAACCCACTCGTCTGCGGTGTTCCTGTGCGCCACCAGCTTGTAGACCATGCCGGCAGCCGGTGCGCCGGACCCTGTTACGAGTGAGGTACCCACCCCGAACGCATCCACCGGCGACGCGGACAGCGCCGCGATCGAGTACTCGTCCAGATCGCTGGTGACGGTGATCTGGGTGTTCACGGCGCCGAGCGAGTCCAGCTGGGCGCGCGCGGCGGCGGCGACGGTGGGAAGGTCGCCGGAGTCGATGCGGATCGAACCCAGCCCGGTGCCGGCCACGGAGACGGCCAGTTCGATGCCGCGCTCGATGTTGTAGGTGTCAACGAGCAGCGTGGTCGACGCGCCGAACGCATCCACTTGGGCGCGAAAGGCGTCCTCTTCGGTGTCGTGCAGCAGGGTGAAGGAATGCGCGGCGGTGCCCATGGTGGGGATGCCCCAGCTCCGGCCGGCTTCGAGGTTGCTGGTGGAGGCGAACCCGGCGATGTACGCGGCGCGGGCCGCGGCTACGGCGGAGTGTTCGCCCGTGCGGCGGGATCCCATCTCGGCCAGCGGCCGGCCCAGGCTCACCGACACCATGCGGGCGGCGGCGCTGGCCACGGCGCTGTCGTAGTTGAGCACGCTGAGGATCAGGGTCTCGAGCACGACGCACTCGGCGAAGGTGCCGTCGACCTGTATCAGTGGCGAGCCCGGGAAGTACGCGTCGCCTTCGCGGTATCCCCAGATGTTGCCGCTGAAGGAGTAGTCCGCCAGCCAGTCGAGGGTGGGCGGGCGCACCACGTTGTTGGCGCGCAGCCAGTCGAGTTCAGCGTCGTCGAACCTGAAATCACGGATCAGGTCGAGCAGGCGGCCGGTGCCGGCCACGATCCCGTACCGTCGGCCCGCGGGCAGCCGCCGGGCGAAGGCCTCGAACATGCACTCCCGGTTCGCGGTGCCGCTCTGGATCGCGGCATCCACCATGGTGAGTTCGTAGCGGTCGGTTCGAAAGGCAGAAGTCTCGGTCACGCGAGAAGCCTAGCCGTCACCGCACTGCCCGGACTGGACGCCCGGTGCACACCCTCCCGCCGCCCGTTCGCCGAGATACGTCAAACGGCCCCGTCAGATGCACTGAAGGGGCCGTCTGCGGCAACTCGCGGATCCCGGCTGGGGCCTACAGGGCGCCGAAGGCGACGATGCAGTTCTGGCCGCCGAAGCCGAACGCGTTCACCAGGGCGTGCTTGATCGGCTGGATGCGCGCGGTGAGTGGCGTGTAATCCAGGGTGCAGTCCGGGTCGGGGGTGCGCAGGTTGATCGTGGGCGGCACAATGCCGTTCTTGATCGACAGGGCGCCGACCAGGGCGGACAGGGCTCCGGCAGCGCCGATCATGTGCCCGGTCATCGACTTCGGCGCGGTGATGGAGATCTTGTCGGCGAAGTGGCGCAGCGAATTGCGGATGGCGAGGGTCTCCGCCTTGTCGTTGGCCTGGGTAGAGGTGCCGTGGGCCACGATCATGTCGATGTCGGCCGGGTTGAGCCGGCTCTTGTCCAGGGCGCGGGTGATCGCCTGGCTGGCGTAGGTGCCCGACGGGTCGGGGGCCACGATGCTGAAACCGTCGCTGGTGAGGGCGCCGCCGAGCACCTCGGCGTAGACGCGGGCACCCCGGGCTCGGGCGTGGGAGAGCAGCTCCATGACGAAGACCACGGCGCCCTCGCCGAAGACCAGACCGTTGCGGTTGGCGTCGAACGGACGGCTGGCCTCGGTGGGTTCGTCGTTGTGGGTGGAGGCGGCGTGCATGGCGTTCAGCCCGGCGAACATCACCGGGGTGATGGCGGCCTCGACGCCGCCGGCGATGACGACGTCGGCGTCACCGGTGACGAGCATGGTGCGCGCCTCGAGGAGGGCATAGGCACCACTCGCGCAGGCCAGGGCGCTGGCGTTCACCGGGCCGTGCACGCCCAGGTCGATGGCGATCTCGCAGGCGGCCATGTTCATCAGCGACTGCGGAACGAAGCGGGGCGAGATGCGGCGGGCGCTGCCGGCGTTGACGTGCTCGGTGGCATCCTGGATCTCGGCGTAGCCGGACACGGCGCTATTGACGATGACGCCGGTGTGGATACCCTCCATCGACGGCCCGAAGCCGGCGTCCGCGACTGCCTCGCGGGCCGCGGCGATCGCCAGCTGGGAGGCGCGCGAGGCCCGCTTGACCTGCTTGATCGACATCCGCGTGGCCGGGTCGAAGTCCTTCACCTCACCGGCGATCTGGGTGGGCAGGTCGGTGGCGTCGAACTGCGTGATGCGGGCGACACCGCTGCGGCCGTTGGTCAGGCCGTCCCAGGTTTCGGTCCACGAATTACCGAGGGGCGTCAGTGCGCCCAGTCCGGTGATTACGACTCGATCATTCATGACGATCATCTCCTCAGACGGCGCGAGGGACGTCTCCGGTGCGGGCTCTGCCTGGTTGGCCTGGCCCATATGCCGAGTGTAGTTACGGCTATATTCCGGCCCACGTACGTTGGGCGGTTCTGGGCATATAGCGGTGTCAAGCGTGGTCGAAGGCCGAACCCGGCTAGGCTTGATCGACGTGACTGATGCACCGATTGGGATTTTCGACTCCGGGGTCGGCGGGCTTACCGTCGCCCGGGCCATCAAGGACCAACTGCCCAACGAGTCGATCCTGTATATCGGCGACACCGCGCATTCGCCCTACGGGCCGAAGAAGATCGCCGATGTCCGCGAGTACGCACTCGAGGTTCTCGACGACCTGGTGTCCCAAGATGTGAAGTTGCTGGTAATCGCCTGCAACACCGCTTCTGCGGCCGTGTTGCGGGATGCCAGGGAACGTTACAGCGTCCCGGTGATCGAGGTGATCCAGCCCGCGGTGCGCCGTGCGGTGGGCACCACCCGCAACAAGAGGGTCGGCGTGGTCGGTACGGCGGGCACCGTGAACTCTCGGGCCTACAACGACGCGTTCGCCGCGGCCACCGACATCCAGCTGTTCTCGCAGGCATGCCCGCGCTTCGTGGAGTTCGTCGAATCCGGAGTCACCACCGGCGCGGAAGTGTTGCGCGTCGCCGAGGAATACCTCGCACCGCTCAAGGCCGCCGACGTGGACACGCTCGTGCTCGGCTGCACCCACTACCCGTTCCTGCGCGGGGTCATCTCCTACGTCATGGGTGACGCGGTGACGCTGGTCTCCAGCCACACTGAGACGGCCAACGACGTATACAGGGTGCTGGTGGGCCAAGGCCTCGAACGGGTGGATGCCGCCCCGCCCAGCTACCGCTACGAGGCCACCGGCGATAGCGCCGACGACTTCCTCCGCCTCGCCCATCGCCTACTCGGCCCGGAGATCTCCCACGTGGACCTCGTCGCGACCGGCACCATCAGTCTCAGCGAGGTGACCAGACTGGCCGCCTCGACCGCTCCATCCCGCCTCTTCACCCCCCGTCATTCCAAGGAGAACCCGTGACCGACATCCTGCGCGCCGATGGCCGCACCAACGACCAGCTGCGCCCCGTCACCATCGAGCGCGGCTGGAGCGACCAGGCCGAGGGATCCGCGCTGATCTCCTTCGGTCGAACCAAGGTGCTCGCCACCGCGTCGTTCACCAACGGCGTGCCGCGTTGGATGGCCGGCAAGGGCAAGGGCTGGGTCACCGCCGAATACTCGATGCTGCCGCGCTCGACGAACTCCCGCATGGACCGCGAGTCGGTCAAGGGCCGTATCGGTGGCCGCACCCACGAGATCAGCCGGCTGATCGGTCGGAGCCTGCGCGCCGTCGTCGACATGAAGGCGCTGGGCGAGAACACCATTGTCATCGACTGTGACGTGCTGCAGGCCGACGGCGGCACCCGCACCGCCGCCATCACCGGCGCCTACGTGGCGCTGGCCGACGCCCTTGAATGGGGCCGTGAGAAGAAGTTCATCGCCCAGAAGGCCCAGCCGCTCACCGACAGTGTCGCGGCCGTCTCGGTGGGCATCATCGCCGGCGTGCCGATGCTCGACCTCGCCTACACCGAGGACGTGCGCGCCGAGACCGACATGAACGTCGTCGTCACCGGTCGCGGCAAGTTCATCGAGGTGCAGGGCACGGCCGAGGGCGCCCCCTTCGACCGCAGCGAGCTCGACTCCCTGCTCGACCTGGCCCTCGGCGGGGCGATCACGCTCACCGAGCTGCAGAAGACCACGCTGGGCCGCTGACATGCGCGTCGTTCTCGCCACCCACAACGCCCACAAGGTCGAGGAGCTGCGCCGCATCCTCGCGCCCATGCTGCCGGACCTGGAGGTGCTGGCCTACGACGGGCCGGAGCCTGTCGAGAACGGCGCGACGTTCACCGAGAACGCGCTGATCAAGGCGCGTGCCGCCGCCGCGCACACCGGCCTGCCCGCCATCGCGGATGACTCCGGCATCTGCGTCGATGTGCTGGGCGGCGCACCCGGCATCTTCTCTGCCCGCTGGGGCGGGCCGGCGCGGGACTCCGAGGAGAATCTGCGTCTGCTGCTCTGGCAGCTCAGCGACATGACCGACGAACACCGGGCCGGTCACTTCACCTGCGTGGCCGCGCTGGCGCTGCCGAACGGCGTGGAACGGGCTGTCTCGGGGGAGTGGCCGGGTCGTATCTTGCGGGAGCCGGCCGGTGCCGGCGGCTTCGGCTACGACCCGATCTTCCAGCCGGACGGACACGACGTATCGGCCGCCGAACTGCCCGCCGACGCGAAGAATGCCGAGAGCCACCGGGCAGTCGCCTTCGCGGCCCTCGGGCCGGTACTCACCGAGCTTCTGGCCAGCTGAGAACGGCACTCATTCCCAACTAGCCGCCGGGCTGGCTTTCGCCCGGGAGGGCTCGTAGCGTTGACGCATGGGCCACGATCACGCATCCGCTTCGACGAGCAATCGTTCACGCCTGTCGATCGTGATCGGCCTGGTCGCTGCGGTCCTCGTCGTCGAAATCGTCGGCGCCTGGTTCACCGGCTCGCTGGCGTTGCTCGCCGATGCCGGCCACATGTTCTCCGACCTGGCCGGTCTGATCATCGCTCTCACCGCTACCGTCGTCGCGGCCCGCCCCGCCACCGATCGGCAGACCTTCGGCTACCAGCGGGCCGAGGTGTTCGGTGCGCTGCTCAACGGCCTGATCCTGATCGTGGTGGCGGGCTTCGTGGTCGTCGGTGCCATCAACCGGCTGACCTCCGGCGCCACCGCCGAGGTTCTGGCCGGCCCGATGCTCGTGGTGGCCGTGGTCGGCCTGCTGGCCAACATCGTCGGGATCCTGCTGTTGCGTCCGGCCGCGGCCGGGTCGATCAACATGCGCGGCGCCTACCTCGAGGTGCTCGGCGATGCGCTGGGATCGGTAGCCGTGATCGCGGCGGCCGTCGTCATCCTGCTGACCGGTTTCGCGCAGGCGGACGCCATCGCCTCACTGGTGATCGCCGCGATGATCATTCCGCGGGCCTTCGGTCTGCTGCGCGACGTGGTGCGGGTGTTCAGCGAGTCGGTGCCGGCGGATACCGATGTGCGGGCGATCCGGGAGCATCTCGAGGGCACCGCCGGCGTCGTGGCCGTGCACGACGTGCACGTGTGGGCGATCACGTCGGGGTCACACGTGTTCAGCGCCCACATCGTCGTCGAACCCGAGCTGCTCGCGGCCGGACGGTCGGGCGCGCTGCTTCGCGAGCTGTCGGGATGCCTGTCCGACCACTTCGACGTCGAGCACTCCACGTTTCAGCTCGAGCCGGCCGATCATGCGGCGGATGCCGAACACGAGCACCACTCGCACCGCTGACGTTCTGAGCGTCACGCGCTGAGGAGGGGGTCAGGCCTCGTGCTTGCCGTCGTTGTCGGTCTTGAAGGTCTCGGGGTCGAGCACCAGGTTCTTCGGGTCAACGGTCACGCCGGAGCGGGCCTCGCGGCGGGCTTTCACGGTGGACTGCACGTAGTGGTAGATCGTGGGGAGCAGGGTGAGCACAACGGCGCCCAGCAGGATCAGGTCGATGTAGTTGCGCACGAAGTCGGCCAGCGGCGGGATGTAGCCCAGGAAGTAGCCGAAGAAGGTGAGGCCGGCGCCCCAGATCATGGCGCCGATGAAGTTGTACAGGCTGTACTTGCGGTAGTCCATGTGTCCGACGCCCGCGGCGACCGGGGCGAAGGTGCGCACGATCGGCACGAAGCGGGCGGCGATCACGGCGAAACCGCCGAAGCGCACGAAGAAGGCGTTCGTGCGTTGCACGTTCTTGACGCTGAACAGGCCCGATTCCTTGCGCTCGAACACCCGCGGGCCGAGCCTGTGGCCGATCAGGTAGCCCACCTCGCCGCCGACGAAGGCGGCAGCACCGATGGCCAGGGCCACCCACCAGATGTCGATGGTGATGATGTCGAAGAAGACGAACAGGCCGGTGATGACGAGCAGGGTGTCACCGGGGAGCAGGAACCCGATCAGCAGGCCGGTCTCGGCGAAGACGATCGCGCACACACCAAGCAGCGCCCAGGGTCCGAATCCGTTGATGAGGATCTCGGGGTCGAGCCAGGGGATGAGTGCTGTGTTAATCACGAAGAAAACTCCAGTCGTCGGCGGCTAGATCGGCCAGTCGGCGGTGATCGCTTGCGTCGCTACAGGTTAGCGCGTTCTGGCATCTGAAGGCCTGATGAAGGGGTGGGCTAACCCCCCAATGTGTTGTGAGATCCGGTGCTCGTGCGGGCGTCGAGGCGCATCTGGGCACGATCGGCGAACCAGGTGCGCAGGCCGAAAACTATCGACGCCGTGATGAAGAAGCCCGCGATGATGTAGGCCGCGCTCTTCACTCCGGGGATCGCTGCGGCGTAATAGCCCGTCAGGGTGATGCCCACACCCCAAGCCAGGGCTCCGACGATGTTGCTGGAGAGGAATTTGTAGTAGTTCATGCGGCCGACTCCGGCAACGACGGGAACGAAAACCCGTGCCCACGGCATGAAACGGGCCACGACCACCGCCCACCAGCCGTACTTGAGGTAGAAGGACTCGGTCTTCACAATTGCCAATTGGGTGCGCCGGCCACCGCGTTTGTCGAGGTAGCCGCGACCGTATCGTCGACCGAGCAGGAAGCCCACCTGGTCGCCGAGGAACGCGGCGATCCCGACGCCGACGGCGAGCACCACGATGTTCAGGTTGGTCGTGGACGCTGCCACCAGGCCGGCGCCGAACAGGAGCGAGTCACCGGTGACGAACGGGATGAACACCCCCAGGAACAGGGCGGTGCCGGCGAACACGAGGGCCCAGACGAGCAGGTAGAACACCACGACTCCCGCGCTGGAGAGGAAGTCGCTGAGCTGGCCGTCCAGGGCCGCGGCGCGGACCATCGGCTAGCGCGCCAACCCGTCGAAAACGGCGCCGTTGTAGGTGAAGGCGGCATCGACCTCCGCGACGAGGGCGTTCACCTCGGCCGGTGCAAGCGACATGGCATTCAGCCGATCGCGGTAGGCACGCTTGTATTGCACGATGTTGTTGATCGCATCGAACCTGTAGAAGCCCAGCTGTTCGGGCGCGGCACCGTAGTACCGGGCCACGAGAGCCGCGATGGCCTGGCCGCCCGACAGGTCACCGAGGTAGCGGGTGTAATGGTGGGCCAGGCAGCGCACCCTGTCGGCACTGGTGAGGGACTGCAAGTGGGCGATGTACTCGGTCGTCGCCGGCAGCGGCGGATGCTCGCGGCGCCAGTCGTCGACGCCCAGCGCGGCGAGGTCGCTTTCGATGGCGGGCAGCCGGTCGAGGGCGGGGTCGAAGACGTCGATGCGGTCGACCTGGGACACCCGGTCGACGAGCTGCTCGAGAGCCTCATAGACCCAGGCGTACTGCCCGAGGTACCGGGTGTAGTCCGCGAGCGAGAGCGCACCGCTCATCAGTTCGGTGATGAAGGACCGCGTTTCGGTATCGCGGTGCTGAGTGCTCGAGCTGGCGCGAAGGTAGTCGGCCAGATTCTGCTGCTGGTCCTGGTGGCGCTGTGGAGAGCTGGGGGTCGCGGTCATGAGAACCGATCTGCTGGGAGACGAGTAAGGCAATCCTAACCACAGCGAATTCAGGGTGNCCGATCTGCTGGGAGACGAGTAAGGCAATCCTAACCACAGCGAATTCAGGGTGGCCAGCATCGAAGAGAATTCTCGGTTACAGCGGAGCCGGACGGCATCTGAGTGCCGACAGCCGGAGCCCGTCGGTGCGGGAGAAGGGACTTGAACCCTCCCCACCCTCCCACAGTGGCGGGGTGTCAGGGAAACTTGCGCGGAATTACGCGCCTGTTGGCTCTGATTGGGTTTGTGTGTTCTGAATGGATTGCGGGGAGTTGTGGGGTTTCTGTGGGGTTTACGTGTGGGGTGTGCGTCTGGAACTCAGAACCTGCCCTGTCTGACCCGCCGAAGGCCCGCGTCGCTGAGCCCGTGTGGGTTCGCCGGCAAGGCAGCCGTCTGGTAGCGCTCTACGTAGGCCTCGAGGGCGGCGCGGGGAAAGGTGAGCGCGCGGCCCGACTTGAGGCAGCCGATCTTCTGTTGGTACACCAGCCGGCGGATCTTCGCTTCGTCCACCTTTAGGTATGCAGCGGCCTGTTCCATGCTGTTCACGTCGTCAAGAGAGGTCATGGCCTCAGAGTACGAGCAGCAAAAACGCGATCGGGCACTATCGGGCCGCATCTGTCACTTACTTCGCTGGCGGCGAAATATTACGGTCGCGGTTCCCCCGGTGCGAGCTTGTCGAGTGGCAGGTTTTCGAACCACTCGAGCAGTTCTGCATGCCCGATGAGGGGCTTGGTGCCGTAGTAGCGGGCGGTGAGGCTGCCGTTACTGACCGCGAGCTTGATGGGGAAGATGCTGAGGCCGACTGCGATCGCTGCACCGTCGAGGTTGTAGGCGATGGGAGTGGGGGCGGTCTGTCGCGGGACGATCATCTGTGAAGGCTACGACGCGAGACGTGTGACAAAACGCCACGATTCTTGTATGCGAAGTCAGCCCACATATACGGACGTTCGGGATCAATCGTTATACGAACAGTGCCAGAATGCGCGCATGGATGACCTGGACACGCCGAACTGCCCCGCTTGCCTACTCCCAATGGAGGCGACAGAGCGGGGCAGGGAAGTGATGTGGCTGTGTCCAGAGTGCGGGTTGGTGCGCCTTTAGCGCGCGGCGTTGATTTTGTCTTCGATCCGCTCGAGAGTGCCAATCAGATGGCTTTCCCGCGTGTAGCGGCTGAAGAATAGCTTCTCGTCGTGCCTCAAATTCAAGGACACCTCATCGGGGTCACCTGATACCCCATCCAGGTAGACGACTACATCTCTGTCTCGAACATGGAACGCGGCGATGCGGCCATAGAAAACTGTTCCGTCGGGACGATTCACGCCGAACGCAAGCCCGATAGACGTTTGATTGAGGTTAGAAGCCTCTGCGAAATGCTCATCTGACTGGATGCCGACCTCAATAATCACGTGCAGTCCATTCTCTAAGGGGTCCCAAGTCTGGCAGTGTCGCGGAGTGATCCAGGCCGGTAGCACGATTGCGGCCTAAGTGGGGGTGCTCACTGGCAAAGTCGCTGCGTTACGGATGAGCCTGGCGTGTCCCAAGTCCATAGGCTGTGGCATAACTACCATTGGGGAAAATTGCCAGACTACGAGAATGCTAAGTCCATCAACCGGAAGCTAAACTCCGCATCAAAAAACTGGGCGGGCGCCAAGGTCTTCAGGAGATACCCAGACCTGAAGGGGCAGATCGCCTCACACCTCGACGTGGCCCTGGGCAATGCAGAAATCGACTACCTGACCGTTGAAGTGAACGAAACGGACTTCCGCGTGGGAATCCTCGCCTTTGCCGGATTACGCATCGTCTGGCTCACGACCAGCGAGGAAACTTGTGTGCCGTCGACCAGCATTCTCAGCACTCGCCACATCGAATCGATCGAGCTCGTCAACGTGTCAAACGTGATGACGAGTACGTGGGGTGAGTCTGACGCGCTGAACTTGGAAGTCGAGATCGGCGGCACCACGTTCAGCCTGCCTGCAGACTCCGGGGCGACGGAGAGCAATGTCGCCCAGCTCAAGAGCTACCTGCCGGCTCTGATGGAGCACCTAGCGCCCGTGGCGTAACGCCGCCCTAGAGCCCCTGCCGTCTTCGGATCGCAGGGGCTTTTTGCGTCGATTGGCGCGCCTTGCTCAGGTCAGCCCTTGAGCCACGCTCTCACTTGGTCCTCTGCGGGTACGTTAAGCAGGATCCACCGGTCGCTGCCATCTTGCCGCACGTCGCCATAGACCCAGACGTCAGTACCCTCCTTGGACAGCTTCTTGACCAGGCGGCTCCACAGCTTCGCCTCGTCGGCGGGGACGAAGCCCACCTGCCGCTTGTCCTGATAGACGGCGACCGCATTCTTGTCGTACTCATTGCTAGGGTCCGCGACGAGTTGGAACGGTCCCAGGCCGCTGCCACGAATGGCTGGCTGCCGGTAGCTCACCCCCGCAACGGGCATGGTGTCCGTCGCGTTGGGAAGAAAGTTCACTGTGCGCTTGCGGCTGAAGAATCCCATTGGCTGCTCCCTGTTGACTCGATGATCCCAAGCGCCGGCGATGGGTGCCTGTCCCAATCCGGGGGCTGTTTTAGAGATCGGAGCACGCGGAACACCGCCCTCTCTTCCTTTTTCGTAGCGATCGACCCCCCACCCCATCGCGCGCGCGACCCCCTATCGCCTTCGGAGGGGGATTTTTGGAAGTGAGCGCGGTCGTCCGTCACCCCCATTTCCAAAAAAGAAGTGGCTGGTCAGAGGGACAATCGCTGAGAATGGGGAGAGCCCCCGACCTGTTGTAGGTCGGGGGCTCTTCACTGGGTGAGTGTGTCGCAATCATCGGATTGGTTGGCACTCGTCGCGCTGGTCGGATCATCGCACTGAAAGGAATGGTGCTAACCGGCCATCCATTCCGCGGATCCCGTCATGTCCGTGTGCGTTTCGCGCTGCGCGGGTCCGGGGCGGTGAGGTTGACGCAAGGCGTAGTGTCTAGGTGGCGCTGTGTGCGAAGTACTTGACAGCACCCGTGGTGTCGGTGAGCGCGCCGTCGATGCGGGCGAGGCAACGGAAGGTCACCAAGTCCTTGTCGAAGGCGAACTCGTTGGAGCGCTCGAAGCGCACTCCGTTGACCTGGCGCACCCAGTAGCGGGAAAGGTCGCCGAACGCGATCGACTTGGCACCGGCCGCCATTGCGGGCATTGTCGGGTCGGTGAAGACGGGGCGACCGAGCAGCGTTCCTGCGGAGCCTGAGCCGGGAATGATGTCGGTGGAGAAGATGTAACGCCCGGTCGAGTCGCGGAGCTTACGAATCGTGTTCAGCGTTGTGCCCCGCATTAGCCACGCTGCGGCCGCGCTGCGTGCGTACGGCTCGGCGACGGACGCTGCGAGGTCGAGCAGCAAGTCGCCGCCCTGTCCCGCGGTCGTCTGCGTGCCGAGGGTCGTCGCCGTGCCGGTGGGACCGGTCACGCCCAGTGTGGCGTCTGTAAGAATCCCGCGAGGCTGTCCCGTTCCGGTGCCCGTGATCGCGTGTGCGCCGAATGCGTTCCCGACTGCGATCCCGGCCTGTTCTGCGAGGTAGCCGACCAAGTCAAACTTCTCATCCTCGGCAAGTTCGTAGGACACCTGCACGAGGAAACCGTACTTGTACGCTCCGAAGGTGACAGCGCCGAGGGTGGGGTCGCTCTCGGGGATGGTGCCGGCTTCGGGGACGATCGCCGCGGTGCTGAGAGCGGTCGTTTTCGGAACCTTGAGGGGTTCGCCGCTGGAAGTCTGCAGCACGGTTGCGCCGGCTGCGAGAACGCTTGACGATTCGACCATGTGTCGCTGCAGGCGGTTGAAGAACGTCGTCCCGAGGAGGCCACCTCCGGAGGAAGTGGACAGGTCCCGCTGCTCGATGCCTGGCTGAAACCCGGAGCGCATCTCGTCATCGGCGAGGTGCACTTCGATGGGCTCGAAGGAGCGGCTGCGGATGACACCGCGGAACTGTTTTGCGAGCTCACGATCTGCTGCGGACGTGAACGCAGCGCCCCCAGACTGGCCCATGATGGACCGCATGGCGGCTTCGGCAGCAGCGGAGCTGTCCTCGTCAAGCTGGATCTGCTCGAGTCGTCCGTTCAGCGAGCGAACGGAGTCGGAGAGCCCGTCAAAGGTGCGCGCCTCGGCTGATGTGAGATCCCGATTCTCAACCTTCGCGTTGTGCAGCAGCACCTCCGCATTGCTGCGAGCGGTGTCCCTTTTCTGTCGGAGTTCGGTCGCCATGCGGCTCAATTTGTGTCCGTTCTTGTTTCTGTCGTGTGCCCCTGGCGAAAGTGCTGGAGCGCTTCTCGGCTTATTCGCCACCGTCCAGCGATTGATTCGGCGTGGAGTCTGCCCGTTGCGATCGCTGAGCGAACGCCCCTGTCAGTTATTCCAAGCCGAGATGCTGCCTGCGTGGTTGATAGCCATTCATAGTGTGCGGCGAGTTCCGGCGCGGCTGCTTTGGTGGTGCCGATTGCGGCATTGCGCCAAGTCATTTCCGCCACACGGAAGGCCAAAAGGATCGCGTCGACTTCCGCATCGCGACCGCCGTTTTCCCTACGGAAGCTCTCGAGGCCGGCGTACCGGTTCAAGTAGGCACACACCCGCGCGGGGACGACAATGACGCCGCCCCCCGCGTGAATGTAGTGCTCAGCGGGTCGAGGCTGGCTGCGTGTCATGGCGTCTGCTCGTCCACCATGTTGGCGACCTCGGACATGGCACCGAAGATCCAGTTCAGGCCTCTAGCGTCGGGGTGACCTTCCAAGAGCCCGTCGACAATGGACAGGATCTCAGCGAGCATGATTCCCACGAATGCAGGCTGGTCCTCTGGCACGATCGCGCTGAGTGCACCGTTGAGGATGCCCGCGCGAGCCTCCCGGTCACCCGTCGCGCTCACGAGACGAAAGGCGGTGTGCTCGACGTGCGTCGCTTGGTCGCTCATGCTGAGATGCCCGTCGAGCGGTACAGGACGCCAGTAGTCGGATGCACGTAGAGATTGGCCGGCTGGGAGGTCTGCGGCAGGTTGGTGATCGTCACCGCGGACGAGCTGACCTGCACAGAGGTACTGCCAGCCACCAGGGCGGCGGCTGAGGGCGTAACTCGGGCGAAGGCAGAGCCAGTGCTGTTGGAGAGTACAACGCCGTTACCGGCGATTGCAGCGACCCACCCAGCGCCACTCCACGCGAGCCCGGGATACCCGGACGGAGTGACACCGAGGGTCGCAGACGGCGATCCAGCGACGGTGATCTCGCCGCCGGCACCGATGATGAGGTCACCCGTAAGCAGGGCGTTCCCGATGAGCTTGAGTAGACCAGTGACGTCGAGCGTCCCGGCGACTGTCTCAGTGCCCGACACGTTCAAGGTGCCGTCGACATTCAAGTCGCCAGAGACGTTCTCGGTGCCCGTCACATCGAGGACGCCGCTGACTCGTGCAGATCCCTCCACAATCAGACCCTCTGGCGAGAGGATGCGCAGCGAGCCGCGCGAGATGGACGACGAGCCCAGCGGTGTAGCAGTTTCCAGCGCTTTCAGCCGGCGAAGGATGCCCTTGATTTCGGGTTCGTCGAGATTGTTGATGCGTGTCATGTCAGTTCTCCTTGGTAATTGCGTGGGCGAGGTCATGCCTCGGAGCGGTCATCGAATGCTCGAAGATCGCGCGGTCGATTTCGGAGAAATTGACCCTGATCACTAGTGACTTATCTAGTAACTGGTCTCTAACTGATAGTGCGCAGTTCTTGCCGGTTCGTTGCGCGAGAATTGCCGGTTCGTCTTGCACGATCTGCCGATGGCTTTGACGCGATTTGCCGACGGCGGGTAGAGATTCCGGCAAATCTTTCCGGTTCACTCGTTCCATCGCATCCACTCGGGGTCCTTCTCCCGATAGCTGTCGGGCACGTTGAGGAGATAGACGTTTCGCAGCCACTTGCCGCGCTCGCTGCGTCGCTTCTCGATATTCACCGCTTTGAACTGGACGAGGGTCTTGATGTGCGTCTGTACGGTGCGGACGCTCTGCCCGGTGCGCTCGGCAATCGTTTCGTGACTGGGGAAGGCGTACCCGTACTCGGGGTTCTCGTGTTCGGCCAGGCAGAGCAACGTCAGTTTTTCCTTCATCGGGAAGTTGACGCCACCCCTCTTCCAACTGAGATCCCAGGCCCAGTTCCGCGCCGAGATGCTCACTCATCACGCGCCGAGCCGCTGCACCGGTTCCACGGGTTCGCGGCCATCTGGGGCGCGTCGGAAACGATGACGTATCGCTCGCGTCCGACGTCCGAACCGTTGTCAGCGTTGGTGAGGAATCGCATTGTGATTGATTCGGGAGAGATGGCCCAACCGCTGCGGGTGGTGACCTTCCAGCCGGCCATTAGTTCGTCACCTCACGGGCGACGTATGACGTGATTTCAGTGTCGGAGTCCTCGAACTTGCCAACGAGCTTGTACCGACCGAGGTGCTCGTATGTGTAAGTCTCGTCCTCCTCATTTGTGAACGACCACTTGTCGCCCTTGTTCTTGCTGTGCACCGGGTGACTCGTCGGCGTGACACTCTGGCCGTGCAACTGGCGGCGTTCAGGGTCCGTGGGACTCGCAAGGGCGGCTCGGCAGTGCTGTCCGGTCTCTGCGATCAGGTAGAACTCGGGATCTACCCACTCCGTCGTGGAGAACGAGGGGATGATGTGCGTCTGGGCGGTGAGCCGTGCGGCTTCCGCTTTGGCGCACTGCGCCTTCAGGTAGTCGACGACGTACGCCTGTTCCGGCTTTGTGAAGCCGGCCTTGAGAATGTCCGTGACGGGGAGTCTCTGCACGTCTGGGCGGGCTTCGAGCCATTCCTGCACCTTCACAGTTGGCGCGGTCTCGGCGGTGGTTCGCGTGGTGCTGGTACGGTGTTGCAAGACGTTTCCTTTGCTTAGCGGTAATTTGGTTTCTGTCACTTCGCCCCCGTTGCCCTGCAAGGCTTCGGGGGTTTTTCGTTGTGCGGTCACGCTGCGGCGTCTGCGGCGTCTGCGGTGCCGGTGCGCGCGCTGCCCTCGACCCAGTCAATGACCTCGCACTCCGCGTAGATGATCTTCTTGCCAAGCTTTCGGTACCTGGGCCCTCCCGCACCTAGGTAGCGCCAGGAGGCGAGTTGACCCTTGGTGATGCCGGGGATCATCTCGCAGACTTGTTCGGGAGAGAGGTAGGTGTTCATCCGTGGCCAATCTAGGAATCCAATCGCAGCCAATTTGGCCGCAAAGGAACAGTAGCAGGTATTAGTGATGGTGCAATAGCCAAATCAGCGATACGCTCGCCTTATGTCAAAAGATGATGCAGACGCCCACTTCGCAGCCGCGGTCAAGAAACAGCGGGAGTTCCACGGTTGGTCGCAGGCGGAACTCGCGGAGAAGGCTGCGCCATACGGGGTCTCCTTCATGGCGACCACGATCTACAAGATCGAGACCGGGAAACGCAAAGTTACGGTGGCTGAAGCCGTTGCGCTGTCTCAAGCACTGCGCGTTTCCCTGCACGAGCTGATGATCCAAGGGACTGACAGCGCTTTTGCCGCAAAGGAGATCCTCTTGGAGTACGGCATGGAAACCTTGCTGGATCACGAGCGAGTAGTCGACAGCTTGACGCCGATGATGCTGCGACAAGAGCGGATGAGGGCGGTCATCGAGAGCTACCGCGAGAAGTTCGGAGATGACCCAAGATGGCTCTCTTACCAGCCAGGGCGACGAAATCTCAGCGTGCATTGGGAGCCGTTGATTAATTGGACTGGACCAGCGGAGTACCTCGCATCATGGAAGGCGCTCATTGAAACCCATGGAAGCTACCTCGATGATCTGGGATGGGCCGACGATCGATCCGATCCCCATGTGTTGTAGCTCCGCGACAGGCAATGCATTCTTGGCCAACACGCTTGCTGCGGCTCGGTGGGGAGGCCCCCTAGATCGACGGACATGCCGCTCACACGCCCCAGCGAGCCGAGCTCTCGACCCAGGCGATGACTTCGGACTCAACGTAGAGCACGGTCTTCGGCGTCGGCTTCCGGTAGTTCGGGCCGGTGCCGCTGAAGCGAAGCTGGGCGAGCTTGCTGCGGGTGAGTCCGGGGAGCATGGCGGCAACTTGGTCGGGGGTGAGGTAGACGGGCATGGTGTTCTTTCGGTCGAGGTTCCGGCCACGACGCTCACGCCGCCTCCGGAGAAACCAGAAGTTGGTCTCAATAGGAGGCCATGCGGCAACTCGTGCCGCTCCCGCGTAAACACGCGGGCCTTGCTCTCCGAGTTGGCAAGTCGCACCAGAGTCGCCGCATTACTCAGAAGTAGAGGCACTTTCGCCGCTACGAACGGAGCACAGCATGGGTAGCATCACCGCGTACGAGACCGGCGACGGCAAGCGATACCGCGTCAGGTACCGTGACCCCGACCACAAGTCGCGCGAGAAGAACGGCTTCATCCGCAAGAGGGATGCCGAGGACTACCTCGCCGAGACGGTCGTAGCGACCAACCGCGGCGACTACATCGACCCCAGGACCGCCAAGATGACCGTGCGCGAGGTCGGCGACGAGTGGCTGGCCAACCAGTCACACCTCAAGCCGTCGTCCTACCGCGCAATCGAGACCGCCTGGCGGGTCCACATCGCGCCGGCATGGGGACACCGTCGACTAGGGGAGATCCGCCACTCCGAGATCCAGACCTGGTTCACCACCTTCACGGCGAACGAGGGCAAGCCGCGATCGGCAACTGTCGTCATGCGCGCATTCGGCGTCCTCGCCGGCATCCTCGATGTCGCCGTCCTCGACCGCCGGCTCACCTCTAACCCCGCCCGCGGCGTCAAGATGCCACGGAAGGGCAAGAAGAAGCGCGCCTATCTCAAGCCCCGCCAAGTCGAGCTGCTGGCCAAGCACTGCGGCGAGAACGCGACGCTCGTCTACCTGCTTTCCTACACAGGACTCCGATGGGGCGAGGCTGTCGGCCTGCGAGTTGGGACGCTTGACATGCTGCGCCGGCGGATGCAGGTCGAAGAGAACGCCGTCATCATGGGCAAAGACGTGTTCGTGGGCACGACTAAGTCCCACGAGAACCGGAGCGTGCCGTTCCCCAAGTTCCTCTCGGAGCCGCTCGCTCGACAGTGCGAGGGCAAGACTCGCACGCAGCTGGTCTTCGGCAAGGGCGAAATCCATCAGCGGCGTCCCGGGAGCGGCAAGGGCTGGTTCCACCGCGCCGTCATCGCCGCCCAGGCCGAGGACCGCGACTTCCCGTACCTGACGCCGCACGACCTGCGACACACTGCCGCGAGCATCGCCATCCACTCGGGCGCGAACGTCAAGGCAGTTCAGCGGATGCTCGGCCACGCCTCCGCAGCGATGACCCTGGACACGTACGCGGACCTCTTCGAAGACGACCTCAACGACGTTTCGGATCGCATGGATGCGGTGCGCGCTGAATCAGTTGTGGGGTTTTCGTGGGGGAAGACCTCCTAAACACGTGCGAAACCCCCGGAAACTCAACGTTTTCGGGGGTTTTATAGGGTGCGGGAGAAGGGACTTGAACCCTCACGCTCGAAAGCACAGGTACCTAAAACCTGCGTGTATACCAATTTCACCACTCCCGCGAGTGAGGCTCCAGTCTAGAGTGCCCTGGTTCTGCGCCGGAGTGGTGGAACGGTCACCCGTCCGGTCAGGCTGTGGATAACTCGCACGCGCGTGCCCGGTTGTAAAGCAGGATTCCTTCATGACCGAGGCCGTGCGCATCATCACCGAGCAGGTGCGGCTGCGCGTGCGCCGCGACGGCGTCGACCTGGCCGCCGACGACGCCCTCGCCGACCAATACGTGCGCGACGAGGTGCGCCGGTACAGCGAACGGGCCCTCGGCGGATCACTGCCGTTGCTCACCGATGAGTTCCAGGCCAGCAGAGAGGTGGTCGCCGCGCTCACCGGGTTCGGTGCCCTGCAACCGTTCCTCGACGACCCCGACATCGAGGAGATCTGGATCAACTCGCCCAGCCGGGTTTTCGTCGCCCGTGACGGTGTGCCAGAGCTGACCCCGATGGTGCTCACCGAGCGGGAGGTGCGCGACCTGGTCGAGCGGATGTTGCAGGCGTCCGGCCGACGGGTCGACCTGTCCTCGCCGTTCGTGGATCCGAACAGTCTTTAGTCTACTTTTCTTTCTGTCGCCAACGAGTGGCTGTGGTGAGTTCTGTGTTTCCGTCGGTTGAGTGCCAGTTGGACGGCTTTAGTTGCTCATTGCGTTCAACACTGCCCGCAGCACTTCAATTCGTTGTTGGGTCGCGAGATCTGGTTTGGTCTTTCTCGCTTGGGCGGACTCGAGGGTCATAATTTCCGATCGCACCGCGTCGTAATCTTCCAATTCATCGTGGACGCCCGTTCTGTCGGACTTCCGCTTGAACTTTTCGCGGACAGCGGGTGGGAGAATCGGCACTTCACCGAGTTCAGGTTTGTCATAGTAGGGCTGGCCGGTCAGGGTCCTGAGCAGGTCTTCGTAGGTATCAAAATCATCGACATCCACTTGGAAGTATGTGAAGCGAGCCATGTCCTCAGGGATGCACCGAGGGCTCTGCTCACCAAGAAGTACCAGTTTCAGCTTCTTCTGAAGCTCCGCCTGGTGTCGGATGAAGGAACCCTTTAGGGCATCCGCTTCCACCACCGCTCCAGCGCCGAGGCGCGGTGAGTTGACTCCGGACCATCGTTCGGCCCACGCGTCCGTTATCGCCACTAGAACAAAGTCCGATTCCAAAACCGCTTTCTGGCCGAAGCGGGTCCAGTCTGCGTCGCTCTTGTGGCTGTGGAAGAGGTCGATATCGGCGTCAATCCCCATGCTTCGAAGCGCGGTGGTGAACTCCATGACCTGCTGTTCCCAAGCCTTTTGTTGCTGAGCTGACCAGTCTTCTCCGCGGTGAGCCCAGCTGACCAGAACCTTCAGAGGGCGCGATGCCGGCTGGTCCAGCGGGAATACCTCGACGATTGAAGTTTCGTTGTCCTTACGCGCAATGGCGGTGCCCACGGCTGTCTTTCGCGAAGTTTGGCGCAGCTCATTCGCAATTTTCTGAACGGCGCTGACGGCCGCCTGAAACGTCTCTCTATCGTCCATAAAGGTGCTTGGCCATGCTCGCAAAGATCGCGTCAATCTGGTCCGTCGAGGCGGACGAGTCGATGTGCACCTGTAGATCGACGTGAAGACTGGGCCCCTGTTGCGGCGCGGGTTTGTGAGGCAGATTCGGCTGAGGCAGTGTCTGGTGCTCAGTACTCACCGGTTCCGCGTCGGTTGAGGGGACGGTGACATTCGATTCCGTACTTACCGACGCAACCTTCTTCGGCTTTGCGGTCTTCGGCGTTCGAGGCTTGACGTCCTCCCCAATTCTCTCCGCACCAACCAAATGGAGGTAGAACTTCGCCACGACTTTGGCCGTGGCCTGACCAGAACCGGAATACCGCATAAACCAATTTGCGACCGCGGTTGGATCCGCATCTTTCGTTGTGAAGATCTCGAGTACCTCAACCGGGTACACAGTCTCCAGAATGGCTGCACATGCTTTTGGATACGATTCCTCGAATCGGAAATCATGAGTCAGCGGGGTAGGCACACCCTCTGAATCGACGAGACCGACGTTGCGCAGTTGAGGTAGCACGTTTTTGGCGGTCTTCTCAGAAATAGACAGGACCGACGAAAGGTAGGTCAAAGTGACTTTGCTCGGGAGCTGCTTGAAGAAAGCTCGCCGAAGCTCGGTCCAAACAGCGGGCGACATGTAAGGAAACGATTTCCTGTCTTCTACTACTGCAGTCACTTGTTCCCCAATGGCTCGTTGAACACACATCGTCGAGATTCGGTCGAGCAGGTGCTGCCTTCCGCGATGATCCCCTGTGCGTGATCCTGATCGTAGTGGTCATTGATCAGCTACTTTGACGGGTCCTATGCCGAGTCTTTGATCCAGCTGCGCACCGTTTTACTTGGCTCCGGTGTGAGTCGACGGCGAATAACAGCCGCACCCAGGTATCAAAACCAACGGCCCGCTCATTGATGAGCCGTTCTATGGCTGCTTCGGCTCCTTGAGTGCAACCAACCAAATCCTGCTTGCGTGCCTGCTAAATTTCGAACATGTATGCAGACGTAGTTTCCACAATTGCGCTTATCGCTGCCGGCGGCTCGCTCGGATGGCAAATCTACAAGGAGACTCGCTGGGACCGGCCGCAGCTTGCCGTTTCCGGGGTCCTGAAGTACAGCGTCGATAGTGGATTCAGTGACGGCGTCGTTGTACGAAAGCCGGAAACCCAAACGTGGGATCTCGAAGTTGTCGTCGCTAATGTCGGCAACGTGACCACACAAATCGTAGACGTGTACTGGGAATTCGAACGTGCAGATGAGGCCGGATTTCGCGTTCGCGGGACGGAAACCGTCGGTGGACCGAAGAAGTTCGAGTTCAATGGCCAGGTAGCGGTTCACGACGGTGACATGGTCGAGGGTGGATCAGCCTTGCCTCGGCCGATAAATAGAAACGAGGTCTTGACTTGGACCTTCGAGCGTCCCCGCTTGACTAACGCTTTCATCGACGATGCAGTTCAGGGGCGTCCCGTCGTGGAATACGTTTCACGAGCCAAGGATCCCATTGCGTCCGAGACGGGACGCAACCCACACATCATGACAGCCAAGGGCGAATTCACTATCCTGTCTGAATTCCCTGAACTGGGGTTCGCGGCGAACTGAAAAGCGCTCTCCAGAGAAGGCGGAACCCCAGCATTCTTGTCCCCTCTATTGGGGGTATGGATCTGAACGGCACTCCGGCACGAGCCAGTACAGTTTCGAGTGTGACGCGCCATCGCGTTGTCGCCCAAATAACACTTCACGCAGCCAATAACATTCACGGGACACGGGCGTTTAACTACCCACGGTCGAGAGAACTCTCTCGACAGGAATGAGCACGTGAAATGATTAGCGAAAGCATCACCGAAGCCGCAATTATCACGACGGCATCCGTCTTTCAATCGGTGGACGCACCTACAGCCTCGGCAGATTCACCTGACGCACGTTTCGAACCGGATCACATCACAATCGCCGCTCGAGTCGGCGACATCCTCGAGGCGGAGCAGGACGAAGAGCGCGTTCTCATGCTCAGCCAGGGCCTCTACTAAACCGCGACCAACACTCCCGCGCATTACCCGGGAGTGTTGGTCCTGGCCCGTTGGTAGTTCTTGTGGGTTCTGTCGCTATCGTTTCGCGCACACCATGAGCGGCGCCCTTGGCCCATGCGCTGCGCGCCTTTTGTGAGTCTGCCGGACGGCGGCCGCGAATTCCAGGTCCCACGACTGACACGGTGCGGCGTGCTGTTGTCGCCCCGTCTTGGCCTAGGTCCCCGTCAACTCGAGTCGTTGATTAGCCAGGTTTCGAACGGCGCGCTCGTTTAGACGATTACAGTGCGAGCGCGACTCGACGATTTGCAGGTCAGCGACGTCCACTACGACGAACAACGAGAAAGGCGAAAACCCATTGGAGAAGCCCCGGCAGTCCAGAAGGCGCGGAAAGCAGGAAAAGCAAGGCACGGCTAAGACAGTCCGACTGCTGCCGGACGCGATGCAGCTCGCCATGGAGCGGCGCCGGGATCTAGCCGCAGCAATGAGTATGAATCGCAAGACGGCGCTAAAGAAGGAGCCTCGACTTTGTGGACGCCAAGCGACGGGCTCCCATCACTACGTGGACAACGAAATTCCAATGCGGCTCCGCGAGTCCAAGTCTCACGACGGCGCTATTCGTCGGTACGTCAGCTACGGAAATCTCAGCCGCTGCGGTTCTGTGTGGGCATGTCCGCACTGCGCACAGGTCGTGGCGGCCAAGCGCCGCCAGGAGATCCAAGCCATAGCATCAACGTGGATCGCAAAAGGTATGCCAGTTCTCTTCTTGACTCTGACGATGAGACACAAGGGAAACGAACGTCTGGACGATCTCTGGGATGCAAAGCAAGAGGCCTGGGCGCGAGTTCAGAAAGGGTACGCGTTCAAGTCTCTCAAGACGCAGCTGGGTCTAACAGGGTTCATCTGCGCCACCGAAGTGACGTACGGGCCACCCCAAATTGGAGGGAAAGGGTGGCACGTCCACCTCCATGTGCTTCTTTTCATGACCCAGGCAATTGTTGAGGAAGAGGAGTTTGAAGCCCGACGCGTCAGGATATTCCAGGACTGGGCGGCGGCGCTCTCGAACATGGGCCTCGAATCGCCAGCTCTCAACAATCAGAAGGGAAAACCTCTCGGCGCTGACTTGAGAGCGGTCAGAGCTCTGGACGGCATCCAGAACTACTTCAAGAAGAACGCATATCTCTCTAGCGTGGACCGGATCTCGTACGAGCTCAGCTCCGGCAATACATCCAAGAAGGGTAGAGGGGAGCGTCGAAAGAACAAGACCCCATTGCAACTGTTCCAGGCGATGATCGAAGACGAGGGGAAGAGGTGTCCGAGTGAGCGTCTATGGTTTGATCTGCCCGGCCGGCGCGCTGACCTTCGAACCAAAGTGACCTTCGAGGGTGACAATCGTTTCCTGTTGCACAACCCGAATCGAGTCGGCGAGGTACTCGCCGACATTGGCGTCCTTCGCACTTACCTAGACCCAGACTCCGGCGAGGTGTGGGACCGGGGCGAGATCTTTGTCGAAGAGATGCCGCGCCTCAAGCGTCATGCAGCCTGGTTCGAATTTCAGACCGTAGTTTTCGGCTACGAATCATTGACCGCTCCCGGAAAACGCCCTCGAACTCGCCAGCAGATAACAAGATCCCAGAGAAAGGCCCCGCGCACACGCCCGCTTACTTTCGCCGAGCAGTTGTGGAACACAGCCTTGGACGCGGTCGGACACGGTCTCACTGACGAAGAAATAGTTCAACAGCACCGAGGAGGATTTGATCATGCCCTGATCTCTGCTGCTAGTTGGCGAAACGTTCTGGCGAGTGACAACGAGGCCCAGGTCGCCCTTCAAGAAGCTCTGGAGTCGAGCGACGCTGAGGCCCTGCGGGTGGCAGAAGAGCTTGGCATTGATCTGAGAATCATTGGTCAAGACCAGCCCGGCATTACGGAACCCGACGAATCCGATCTCCAGCGGCAGAAAGTGCTTCGTGAGATTCGACTGGCAGAGATGCGAGACATGAACACTCGCATGGCAGCCCGTGAGAAGGCGCGCGGTCGGAACAGGTCAGCGGCTTCTGAGAGTGCCTGACCATGGCACAGAGGGGGTCCGAGTACAAGTGCTTTGAGTAGCGAAGTTAGCTCTCTTATTACCAAGCGCGACCCCTGATTGCCCCAACTGGCGTTGAACCTGCGGGCACTCTCGCTTCGCTTCGTGCCCGCCCGTTCACACGAATTTCGTTGCGAGACGCGCGCGTCGTCGAAGGGACGTGCTGATCGTCCCTCAAGGGCACCGTCACGACCCAGAGTGCGTTCTAGCGTCGCTCTCTTTATCGCCCGGATTCTGGCTCGTTACATTCGAGTTGAGATCGTTCAATAGAGGATTTCATTTAGGCCAGCCGTGGTCTCAGACTTCATCCATTTCTGCCGCTTCCGCTTCGCGGCGGGTTTTTCACTGAGTATCCACAACTCGGGACGCTCGGATATCCGTTCGTATCCCAAGGCTTGCAGAATTTCCGCAGCCGTCATCTCAGAGATTTGGAGTCGCTTCGAAACTTCACGCAGCTTCCACTGCTCCTTCGTTTCAAACCAGATCCGAATCATCCACGGGCTGTCAAAGCCGCGATTCCCCCAGCGCCTGACTGCGAGCCGAGCCAGGCGATCTGCCTTTCTGGTGCGGCGGATCTTGAACAAGAACTTCGTCAGCCGTGCACCCGCCCAGGTGCTGGCACCGATTCCGAGGTCAACGCCGTGATCTAGGAGGAAGGAAACGAGATCGTATTCCATCTGGTCGCCACCGCGACCACCGTCCGTTTCCCAGACGAGTACGTCCGTCCAGTCATACTCCGTGTACTCGTCTCTCGTTGCGCGCCAAAGGTCACCCATGGTTCCGGGCGATTGAGGTATGTGACTGAGATGAGCATAAAGCGCTTCATCCTCACGAACTCCCCATACGATCACCGGGAGTCCGTAGTCAGAAATGATCGCTTTTTCCGGGTCGATGTTCCTACGGCGCACACCGAAAGCAAGCCGCCGAGGTCCGTGTGGCCATGGGCGGATGGTCGTCTGGTCAGGATCGAGAATGTCGAGCGCACCATCTACTTGATGCAAGAACTCGCAATTGTCCTGGCTGTCGATCACGACCGATCGAAAACCCCCTACGGGGCTTCCTTCATCGTTGAAGTACCGAGGCTTTTCCAGAATGCGCACGGTTTGGCGCGTCCACGCCTTTATGTTGGGCTCCATTTTTCATGCTTAGCGGCAATGCCGACCGAAAGCAATTCCATAAGTGAGCGGACTGCCCGGTCAGGGCGAGAATCCGATGACATCCTGCGTTCGTAGTCGAGCGATTCTGGAATCGAGAATGAGGTCGAGATCGACGCTACAACTCTCTTAGTCGAACGTAATCGACACGCGGCCTGGTAGTTGGGTCGGGTACCAAACCAGAACTAGGGAGAACAAATGGCTAATCAAATCATTCCATTCGCACCGCAGGATCTCATCATCATCGCGTCGGGTAGCGAGATCCGTGAACTGACGGTATTCGGATCAGAGGAAAAGCAGACCCGCAATGGTACGGAACTCGTACAGCTCAGGGCGACGGTCCTTCTTCATGGTCGCACTCTCGGGGAAGTCGCTCTTCAGACTGCGAAATCGGACTTCGAGGCTGTGCATTCCGGCGACGTCTTAGTCGCCTCTGGTGAGGGAGATATCAAATTCGCGGGTACCAACGACGACTGGGGGCTCCGCACGACGGTGTACGCCCAGACAGTTCGCAAGACGGGTATCAACGCCTGGGACGCCGTTGCGGATGCCGTGAAGCGCGCACAGCCAGTCGTCAAGTAGATCGATGTTCTCCGGGGTCGCATTATGCGGCCCCGGTCATCCAAGAAGAGAGAGGGAAGTATGACGAATAGTGCAGCGATAGAGAGAGCAGGGGTCGGTCGATGATCGAGGGCAGTAGTGGATCAAGGTTCATGAGCTGGTCCAAGACCCTGAACAGTGGGCGTGGACGGCGCACCTGGAGTGGCGTGGGAAGCCTTGGGATCGCAGGCCTTGCAGTCATGGCGTTCTCGCCAATGTGGCTAAGAATAGTTCTGGCACTAGCAGCTCTCCTCGTTGCGTCAGCCATCGCCATTTCATCTCATAGAGAGTCGCTGCGGATAGCGAGGGTGATCGAGGAAAAACTCTGGGAGAGCGCTGATTCAGAATCGCTGAGAATAGTGCGGATTCTGCGTGCACCTGGGGCACTGAACCAGCACTTGTTTCAGGCGAAACTCTTTCACGACGAGAGACTAGCGGCCGAGGCGACAGCGCTCAAAGACTTAGGCAAGTGGGCGTTAGGAAGCGAAGCCATAGAGCGAATAGAACTCTTTGCCGAGCGTCGCAGGACTGACACGATTCGGATCGGGGACAAGACGAGATTCGTCCCAAAGATTGTGGCAATTGAGAGATCAGCCGTTGGTCCAGTTGCTCTGTTCACCGCTATCCCCGGCGCGACCGAGAACACCTACGATTTTGCTTCGGACGTTCTGGAAGTTTCCATGCGCGTGCAGGAAATTCGAGTGGAACAGCGCCCGGAAGACCGGGCCAACGGGCTGATGCGAATGACCTTCGTCGTTCATGACCCGCTTCAAGCGCCATCGGGGTCCACTTTTTTTGAAGCTCATGCAGCTTCGACTCCTCTACTTCTGCCGCTGGCGATTACCGAAGAAGGTGGTGTCTACTCATTGCCTGTTCATCACACCCTCATCGTCGGTGCAACCGGCTCAGGAAAAGGTGGAGTAATTCAGAGCCTTCTCCGGCAGCTCGCGCCATGGCAGAGGGCTGGCCAGGTCAGGCTCTTCGGTGCTGATCCGAAGAGAGCAGAACTCAAAGGTTTCGAGATGTCTTCGCTCTTTGATCTCGTCGCGTTCGACGTCGGCACCATTGCCGAAATGGTCGAATCTCTTGTAAACGATGTCCTTCGACCGAGACAGCGCAGCTCAGGCCGGTCGTTCACGCTCTCCAGCGAAAACCCGTTGGTTGTCCTTGTCATCGACGAGTTGTCCTCGTTGGCCCAGGATAGAAACTTCGCCAAGAGTGGTCTAAGTGAGAACCTCAACCTCATCCTGTCTCAAGGGCGCTCAGATGGCGTGTACGTCATTGCGGCAAGTCAGGTGGGCCACAAGGAGGTACTCGGCGGCTTGAGACAGCACTTCGCGAACAGAATTGCACTCCGCGTCGACACCGCCATCGAGGTAGACATGATTCTTGGCGCCGGGGCGTTGGCATGCGGGGCGAAGCCGCATGAGATACCTGTAGCCAATGACGCGAACAGCTACAGAACAGCAGGCATCGCCTATGTTCGCTCTGACGAAAGTCCGCGACTGCTTAGGATTCGGTTTCCGTACACGTCGGACGAGGATATTCAAAAACTCCTGCAAGCCGATCCCCGGTGAGTTGGATGATGGCCTGAGCGCCTCACTCCATCAACTTATCCATCTCGCGTTGCCAAGACCTGAACGCAGCCTTGTGTTCCGTCGCTTCGTAAATCGACATCGGAGGTATAGGGGAGACCGGAGGCAGAGGAGTCATCCCGGCAAGACGCAGCTTATGATTCTGTAACTCGAATTGCTGGGCCTCTGGCGTTAGTCGCGGATCCTTCCACGGAGGCGGACCGAAATAGATCCTCGACGAGTTGAAGCTCGAGCCCGATTTGCGCCCCTTCGGCGACTTGAAGATCGTGATTCCTTTATTGAACACGGCACGAATGATCTCCCGTCGCCGCTGAAGGTCAGCATCATCCCAGCCGGCCGTATCAACCCTTCGCGCTCGTCCTTCCGCAAGAAGCGACTGCTGTTTCAACATTACTGTGGCCTGTAGTTTCGCCTCCATTAGAGTCAGCTGGTCTAGTTGTTCGTCCAGTTCCGTTTCAGTTATTCGACCCCGGGCGAACTGACCTAAGAGGACATTTCTTCTGCTCGCGAGTTCGTCAAACACCGCCTCATTGGCCACAACCGGCGCCTCAATGGGCTCGTCCGGCAGTGTCGACGCTAGCCCTGCCCGAATGAAGGCCGTCACTACCGCTTCAACGGTCTTCGTTGAAATCGCAACACCAGAACACCCGTTACGGTCAGGTCCTGGGCACTTGTACGATGCCGCAGAGTAGCCAAGCTTCGTCTCGCAGACCTCGCAGATGAGTAAGCCGCTGAGCAGGGACTTCACCGCTGGGCGGCCACGTCTGCGAGCGCCGTCTAGGAGGATGCTTTTCATGTGAGTCCATTCCGCGTGGTCGAGAATCGCATCCCACTCTGCGGTGTACAGGTCTACTTCATCCGGAAGGTCGCCCGAGACCTCGCCTTGTTTGCGCCGCAGATTCCAATCACGCCTTGTGGAGGCGGGGACATGGCGCCGCAGTCCAGCGATAGTAGGTCTAGTGAGCGCGTCCTTCAGTGAATTTGGTTTCAAGCTAGGTCGGGCTAGTTCGACGCGCGCCCATCTGGTTACGCCGCTCAACGTCTCGCCAGCGATGAGCCGGCCTGCTGCTCTGCGCAAGGTTTCCGCTTGCTTTTCGTCTATCTCGAGTGTTCCCGGCGTCGGACCCTTGCGATAGCCCATTGGTATGGGGCCACCATGAAACTTTCCTTGCCGCGCGGTGTCAAAATTCTTTCGCGCTGATCGCGCTGCTTTCTGTTCAACCTCGAATGATGCGACGCCCGCGATCATCGTTGCGAACATGCGCCCCGTTGGGTCAGAGAGATTAATGTCGCCTGCGGTGACGGCGTAGATTTTGAGGTTGTATTTATCGGCCAGATCAAGAAGAACGACCAGGTCGCGAACCTTCCGATATAGCCGGTCTGTGTGCCAGACGACGATGCCGCTGACTGCGCCATTCTCAATCAACTCGACGAGCTGGGTCCAACCCCGACGCCGTTTTCCGGTCGTGGCAGACACGTCGTTGTCGACGATCTCTTCGATCACCTCAAGTTCGCTGACTTGGGCTAGTTCGCGGCAGTCTTTCAATTGCCGATCAACTCCGGCCTGCAAGCCTGAGCGGTCCTGGCTAATTCGAGCGTAGATCGCGACTTTTCTCATATCCGTAGACTAAAGCACGTTCGTAGATGCGTCCTTGCCCGACGGCTCCAGACTGCACGTGGTGATCCCTGACATCACCCAGCGATACTGGTCGGTCAACATCCGCAAGTTCACCCGGCGCATCCGGGACCTCACCCAGCTCGTGGCGCTGGGCGCGCTCACCCAGCCGGCCGCGGAGTTCATGCGGGTGTGCGTGCGTGGCGGGCAGAACATCCTCGTCTCCGGGGCCACCCAGACCGGAAAGACCACCATGCTCAACGCGCTTCTGTCGGCCACGCGTCGCACCGAACGCATCATCACGGTGGAGGAGACCTTTGAACTGAGCGTCGGCGCGCGTGATGTCGTGGCCATGCAGTGCCGGCAGCCCAGTCTGGAGGGCGCGGGCGAGATCACCCTGCGCCGGCTGATCAAGGAATCACTACGGATGCGGCCGGACAGGCTCGTTGTGGGTGAGGTGCGTGAGGCGGAGAGCCTGGACCTGCTCATCGCGCTGAACAGCGGGCTTCCCGGCATGTGCTCGATCCACGCCAACAGCGCCAGGGACGCCCTCGCGAAGCTGTCGACCCTGCCATTGCTGGCCGGGCGCAACATCGACTCCTCGTTTGTGCTGCCCACCGTGGCAGGCTGTATCGACATCGTGCTGCACTGTGAGATGGACCGGCACGGGCGCCGCCGGGTAACCGAGATCATCGCACCGAGCGGTCAGCTGACCGGCTCCACCATCGAAGCAAGCCCGCTGTTCCTCATGAAGAACGGGGTGCTGGAACACACCGGCGGATTCCCCACCAAGCTCGCCAAGTTCCGGGCCGCCGGCCTCGACCCTGCCGAGGTGCTGCGGAGGGGAGCGGCATGACCCTGGTTCTGGGCAGCCTGCTCGGTGCCGGGCTGCTTCTGCTGAGCTCACCGCTGCTCTGGCCGGCCACCGATGGTGCGTCCCGCAGCGGCCGGCTGGTGTCGGGCTGGCGGGCCCGGCTCGCGCAGGCCGGCTTCGGGTCGGTGCCGGTGCCGGTGTTCGCCGCGCTGTCTGCGGTGCTCGCGGTGGCTTCCGCCGCGCTCGCCGAGGCGGTGCTTGGTGTGCGAGCGCTCACCCTGGTCGTCGGTGTGGTCTGGCTGGTGTTGCCCTCCCTCATCGTGCTGTGGCGGGCCCGGGCCAGGCGGCGGCTGAACCGCACGGTCTGGCCCGATGTGGTCGACCACCTGGTCTCTGCCGTGCGGTCGGGGCTGGCCCTGCCCGATGCCGTGAGCAGCCTGGCGCAGGCCGGGCCGGTGGTCACCCGCACGGCGTTCGCCGAGTTCGAGCGGGAGTACCGGGCCACTGGCAACTTCGGCTACAGCGCCGACACCCTCAAGGCCTCCCTCGCCGACCCGTTCGCCGACCGATTAATCGAGACGTTGCGGATGGCACGGGACGTGGGCGGCAGCGACCTCACCGTGGTGCTTCGGAGCCTGTCGAGCTGGTTGCGGCAGGATGCCGCGGTGCGCGCCGAGGTCGAGGCCAAACAATCCTGGGTGGTGAACGCCGCCCGGCTGGGCGTGGCCGCACCGTGGATTGTTCTAGTGCTGATCAGCAGCCGACCGGAGGCGGCCCAGGCCTTCAACACCCCGGCCGGAACCGTCGTCATCCTGGGCGGTCTCACCGTCTCGGTGCTGGCCTACCGGGTGATGCTCATCGTGGGGCGGCTGCCCGAAGAACGCCGGTGGTTCCAGTGACGGCGCTCGCCTGGGGTGCCTTCTTCGGGTCGGTGCTCGGTATCGGACTCTGGTCGCTGGTGAGCCTCACCCCGCGGCTGAGCCGGCCCCGGCTCGCGAACCGGTTGGCGCCCTACCTGCTCGACGTGTCGGCCGAGGCACGGGTCTTCGTGGGCCGCCGCTCTGTCGACCCGATCCCGGTGCTGGGAACCCTGTTCTCGCCGGTGTTCGAGACCCTCGCGCAGGCCCTTGCCAATGCGCTCGGCGGCGCCGACATCATCGAGCGTCGTCTTGCGCAGTCGGGCTCCTCCCGAACCGTCGACGCCTTCCGGTCCGAGCAACTGGCGTGGGCGCTGATCGGCGCCGCCGGCGCACTGCTGTTCGCACTCGGCACGCCGTCGGGCCGCAGCTGGCCGCTGATCGTGCAGGTCGCGGCGCCCGTCGTCGCGGCCGGAGCGGGGGTGCTGCTGCGGGACACCCTGTTGAAACGGGCGGCGACGGCACGCCTGGCCCGGATCGACAGCGAGCTGCCCACCATCTTGGAGTTCCTCACCCTGTCCCTCGCGGCCGGTGAGGGCATCCTCGATGCTTTGCGCCGCGTCTCCCGCAGTACCTCGGGGGAGTTGTCCCGCGAGTTCGCCGGGGTGATCGGTGACGTTCACGCCGGAGTTTCGCTCAGCACGGCGCTGACCGAGCTGTCCACCCGGATGCGTCTCATGTCACTGACCCGGTTCGTGGACCAGGTCGTCGGAGCGATCGACCGCGGCTCTCCGCTCGCCGACGTGCTGCGGGCCCAGGCTCAGGACGGCCGGGAGGAATCCAAACGGCATCTGCTCGAGGCGGCGGGCAAAAAAGAGGTGGCGATGATGGTGCCGCTGGTGTTCCTGATCCTGCCGATGACCATACTTTTTGCGATTTTTCCCGGCTTGTTCGTGCTGCAGGCCGGTTTTTAGACGTCTCCGACCGACACCGTTCCAGCTGCATCGCCCCGCTCCATCCGTGCACCACCGAGAGAAAGCAGGACACCGTGAGCCTCACCACCCAGTTTCAGAACCGTATCCGCATTGGGCTGCACGACGAGAGGGGTGACGTACCGGGCTGGGTGTTGATCACCCTGATGACAGCCGGGCTGGTCATGATCATCTGGGGTCTGGCCGGGCCCGCGCTCAGCGGCATCTTCGAGCAGGCCATCGAGCGGGTCAGCGGCATCTAGCGGATGCCCTGATACCGACATGATCCGCAGGTGGCGGTGTGCGCACGGCGACGCCGAGCGTGGCACGGCGGTGGCCGAATTCGTCATGGTGTCGGCGCTGCTCACCGCTCTCACGTTGGCGGTCCTGCAGCTCGCGCTCGCCCTGCACATCCGCAACACCGTGCTGGATGCGGCAGCGGAAGGCGCCCGATACGCCGCGCTGGCCGACAGTGGCCTCGAGCGGGGCGCCGAACGCAGCCGCGACCTGATCACGGCGGCGCTCGGACCGGTCTACGCCGCCGATGTCACGGCCAGGTACGCCGATGTCGCCGGGCAGACCGGCGTGCAGGTGCGGGTGGTGGCCCCGCTGCCGATGTTCGGTCTGTTGGGTGTGGACCGTGGCCTGGAGGTGAGGGGACATGCGGCCGTGGAGGGGTTGGAAACCGAGTGACCGATGGTGGCTGCCGACCGGCGAGCGCGGGTCAGCCTCGCTCGAGTTCATCACCGCCGGGCTGATTTTGCTGGTGCCGCTGGTCTACCTGGTCCTGACGATGTCCGTGGTGCAGGGCGGTGCGTTCGCGGTGGAGGGTGCGGCCCGGCAGGCGGCCCGGGTGTACGTTCAGGCGCCCACCGCCGGCGCCGCTGAGGCCCGCGCCGAGCGTGCCGTGCTGGTGGGGCTGGCCGACTACGGCATCGACGCGGCGGCCGCCGAGGTGAGCATCACCTGCACGGGGTCCGCCGTGTGTCTGTCACGTCGCAGCGTGGTGACGGTGACGGTGCGGGTGCTCGTTGATCTGCCCTTTGTGCCCGCCATCATCACCCAGTCGCACGGCGGCAGCATCCCGCTGCAAGCGTCGGCCACCCAGACGGTGTCCAGATTCTGGCACGAGGGGTGACCCCGATGGCGCACAGGGCCGGCGTCGGCACCGGCCGCAGCACCCGGGGCGAGGACGGTTCAACCCTGCTGATCACCATCTTCTACGGCTTTCTGGCGCTGCTGGTGGTGCTGATCGTGGTCGCCGCTACGAGCCTCTACCTCGAGCGCAAAAAGCTGTTCACGCTGGCGGATGGGGCGGCGCTCGCCGCGGCGGAATCGTTCACCCTCGACTCGGTCGCGATAGAGGCCGGTGAACTGCATGCGGCCCTGACGACCGGCGAGATCCGGGCCGCGGCGACGGCTTACCTGGCCGCCGCGGAACAGCCGGGGATCGACAACTTGGTGCTGGCCCGCGCCGACACGGCGGACGGCCAGAGCGCCACGATCACCCTGCAGGCCTGGTGGCGTCCGCCCGTGTTCACCCTGTTCGTGCCCGATGGCCTGCCCGTGGAGGTCACGGCGGTGGCCCGGTCGGTGTTCCACTGACCGGTGCCACGGGTCCCCTGCAGTTCACCGGAGGTTCAGCACCGCGCTGCGCTGCCCGGCTAGCCTCGTCGCGTCGGTCCGGGTCCAGGGCCAACCCACACACCAATTCCAGGGGGAACAACGTGTACCGTGCGTCCAAGTCATCCATTCGACGGCCAGGGCGCAGCGCGCTCATGGTCGCAGCGACCGGCCTCATCGCCGGCGCCAGCATTCTCGCTCCGCTCGGCGCATACGCTGCCACCGACGACCACGGCGGGGCTGCCCGCAACACCGGCGCCAAGACCGCTGCCATCCGCGAATCGATCGTCGACGGGCCGGCCAAGAACGTCATTCTCCTTATCGGTGACGGCATGGGCGACAGCGAGATCACGGTGGCCCGCAACTACGCCGAGGGCGCCGCCGGCGCGTTCGCCGGAATCGATGCGCTGCCGCTGACCGGCCAGTACACGACCTACGCGCTCAACAAGGACGGCACCCCGAACTACGCGTCGGAGTCAGCCTCCACCGCCAGCGGCTGGTCAACCGGCACCAAGACCAACAACGGTGCGCTCTCGGTCGACATCGCAGGCACCCCCCAGTCGACGCTGCTTGAACTGGCCAAGGCCAACGGGCTGCGCACCGGCAACGTGTCGACTGCCGAAATCCAGGACGCCACCCCGGGCGCGCAGATCGCCCACATCTCCGCTCGCGGCTGCTACGGACCGGTGAAGACCACGGCGAACTGCGCCTCGGAGGCTCTAGAGAACGGTGGGTTGGGCTCCATCTCCGAGCAACTGCTCACCCTGCGCCCCGATGTGGTGCTCGGCGGCGGTTCGGCCACCTTCAACGAGAGGGCCGTCGCCGGCGACTGGGCCGGGCAGACTCTCTTCGAGCAGGCCACCGACCGCGGCTACCAGCTGGTCAACGACGCAGCGGGCCTGGCCTCGGTCGCCGCGGCCGACCAGAGCGCCCCGGTGCTCGGACTCTTCACCCCGGGCAACTTCCCCACCCGCTGGATCGGCCCGGACGCCACCGTCGGCGGTGCCGACCTCGCCCCGGTCTCCTGCACAGCGAACCCTGCGCGCCTGGACACCGGCCTGTCCCTGGCCTCTCTGACCGACAAGGCCATCGACCTGTTGTCCGCAGACAGCAAGCAGGGCTTCTTCCTGCAGGTCGAGGGTGCCAGCATCGACAAGCGCGACCACGCCGCAGATGCCTGCGGCCAGATCGGCGAGACCATCGACCTCGATGAGGCCGTGCAGTCTGCACTCGCCTTCGCCAAAGCCGACGGCAACACCCTCGTCGTGGTGACCGCCGACCACGCCCACACCAGCCAGATCGTCGGATCCACCCCGCCCGGGCTCAGCGTCGCGCTGACCACCGAGGAGGGCTCGCCCATGCTCGTGAGCTACGGCACCGCCGAAGCCGGCGAGTCACAGCAGCACACCGGATCCCAGGTGCGTATCGCCGGTTACGGCCCCGGCGCGGCCAATGTGCTCGGGCTCACCGACCAGACCGACCTGTTCTTCACCTCGTCCAACGCTCTCGCCCTGAACACCGACCTCAGGTCCCTGAGCGCCGCCGCCACGCTCACTCTCGACAAGGCCACGGTGACCCCCGGCGCGGACTTCACCGCGACGGGCGCGGGGCTGGCCGCCGACTGGCGCGCCACCAGCGAGGTGAGCACCGCCGCTTCGGTTGACCCGCTGGGCGTCGCCGACGTGATCGATGGTCAAGCCGTGTTCACCGGCACTGCGCCGACCGCCCCGGGCCGGTACACCGTCACCCTCACCGGTGCCCAGACCGGCGTCTCGGTGTCGGCCACGCTCACCGTCGCCGCGGCCGGTGTGACCCCGGCGCCGACTGTTGATCCGTCGGCCGGAGCGGTCTCAGGCGCCGGTCCCACGAAAACTGTGGCGGCAGGCGTCGCCTCGGCCATCGGCGGCGTCCTCGCAGCCACCGGCGCACAGGTCGGCCCGCTAGTGGGCGCAGCCGCGCTGCTGCTGGCTGCGGGCGGGGTGCTCCTGGCGGTTCGTCGTCGTCGTAACAGCCTCCTCCAGCCGTAGACCGTTCAGGCCGTTGCCTGAAATGCCGGTGAAGGCCGCTCCTGTCGGGGCGGCCTTCACTGGTGGCAGCGAGGCTCGGTAGAGTTCCAGACATGAAACGCATTGACTACTACGGCAGAAGCTTCACCGTCTCGGACCGCTTCGCTGACGCCCTCGTGAGCTACCTCAACGACGCCGTGACCTCGGGCAAGCCGTTGGGGGAGTTCTTCGAGATGCGCTGCTACATCACCGACCCCGGTCAGACGGTTGACGTCACCATCCAGGTGGTGGCGGGCGTGCCGCTGCTGGTCTACCCGGCCGATGCGGTCTTCGACGGGGTCGCCGAGATCGAGGACGACCCGGCCGCCGTTGGCCGGTTGGGCTACCGGCGCAGCTGACCTGGCGAACCGCGCGGCCAGCCTGCGGTGGCTGGCCGGTAGTGTCGTCGGAGTGCCGCATCCGGTCGGCGGGGGAGAATAGTGACAGCCAAGCGTGACCGCCTCACCGGCGCCGGAGCCCAACTCGTCACCGAGGTGACGATCAACTACGGCTCGTCGTTGGCTGGGCTACTCATCCCCGTGGTCGGCTCGCCCGTCGTCGTGGCGGTGCGCCAGCTCCTGATGGCGATCACCGTGCTGCCGTTCTACCGGCCCAAGTTCGTCACCTTCACCTGGGCAAGGCTGTGGCCGGCACTGATGCTGGGCGTTGTGCTCGCGGTGATGAACCTCACCTTCTACGAGTCGGTCGACCGGCTCGGCCTGGGCGTGGCCGCGACCATCGAGTTCCTCGGCCCGTTCGCCGTGGCGCTGGCCGCGTCCCGCCGAGCACTCGACTTCGTCTGCGCGGCCGCTGCCGCCGGCGGGGTGTTCCTGCTCACCTGGTCGGATGGCACACTCGACCCGTTCGGCATCGCCTTGGCGCTCACCGCCGCGGCCGCCTGGGCCGCCTACATTTTGCTCACCCGCCGGGTGGCCACCCAGCTGCCTGGCCTGGAGGGCATCACCATCGCCAGCCTGGTCAGCCTGGTGCTGCTCGTTCCGCTGGCGCTGGTCACCGTGGATTACTCGAAGCTGAACTGGGGCGTGATCGGCCTTCTCGTCGCCGTGGGCGTGCTGTCCTCGGCGTTCCCGTACACGCTCGACACCTTCATCCTGCGCCGGATCACCCCTCGGCTCTACGCGATCATCACGAGCTTCGGTCCGGTCGTCGCGGCGGTCTTCGGCGTGCTGGTGCTCGGAGAGACCCTGCTTCTGCAGCAGCAGGTCGCCATCGTCGTAGTCTGCGCCGCGGCCGGCGCGGCGATCGCCACCCAGCGCGAACAGCCGGTGTCCGACCTCGAGCGCACCGCCCGCGCCATCCCGTAGCGGTGCCGTCGGCGCCATCCGCGCACGCCTTTTCGAAGCGACACCCCCGCCGACGAGCCGCAAATGTGCCCTTCGCGCACTCTGAACGTGTCTGCGAGCTCAGTCGCGGGTGGGGATCGCTTCCAGGGCATCGGTCTCGAGCGCGGCCACGAACTCGTAGGCCACCAGCTCGCGGGGGGTCTCTTCGATGCCCACCAGCGGGGCCAGCACCTTCGACTCGTCGAGGGCGTTGAGCTTGCGGGCGGTGGGCAGCACCTGGCGCTCCATCGAGCCGACGAAGCCGTTGTAGTCCTTCACGGTGCGCTCGATCGCCCTGCCGAGCTTCTCGATGTGGGTGGCGGTGGTGGCCAGCCGGGAATACAGCTCACGGCTGAGGTCGAAGAGCACCTGGGCATCGTGGGTGAGCACATCCTGCTGCCAGCTGAACGCCACCGTCTTCAGCACCGACCACAGGGTGACGGGGGAGGCCAGTGCGACGCGCTTGCTGAACGCGAACTCCATCAGGGACGGGTCGGCCTCCAGCGCCGACGAAACCAGCGATTCGCTGGGGATGAACGCGATCACGAGCTCGGGGGAGGCCGCCAGGCCCTGCCAGTAGGCCTTGCTGCCCAGCGCGCTGACGTGGTCGCGCACGGCCTTCACGTGCGCCTTCATGAACACGGCGCGCTGGGCGCCATCCGCACCGGTCGCCGTCGCCGGAATCTGGCTGGCCTCGAGGAACGCGGTGAAGGGCACCTTGGCGTCCACGGCGATGTTCTTGCCGCCGGGCAGGTGCACGACCATGTCGGGCCGGCCGGCGCCGGCATCCGACGTGATGCTGGACTGCACGTCGAAGTCGACCCGTTCGATGAGCCCGGCGGCCTCGACGACGCTGCGCAGTTGGGTCTCGCCCCAGACACCACGGGTGTTGTTGGCGCGCAGGGCCGAGGCCAGGGATTCGGCGGTGCTGCGCAGGCGCTCCTCGGACTCGGTGGCCGAGCGCAGCTGTTCGGTGAGCTCGCCGTGCTGCAGGCTGCGCTGCTGCTCGAGCTCGGCTATCTTCTGCTGCATGTTCGCCAGGCTGTCTTTCACGGGGGCCAGGGCCTGCAGCACCTGGCTCTCCTGTCGGCCCCGTTCGGTGCGTGCAGCCTGGTCGTCGCGCTGCCGGTCAACGATCTCGCGGTACTGCCGTCGCTGGTCGGCGATCTGGTCGCGCAGGCCGTCGGCGGTGGCCTGCATCGAGGCGAGCTCCTCCCGCAGTAGCGACTGCACACCGGCCTCCCTGGCGCGGGTGTCGGCGAGCACCACCTGATGCCGGGCCTCGAGCACGGCCGGATCATCGAGTGCAGGGCCGGGCGACCGGCGACGCTGGAGGAACACGGCGCTCACGAGGGCACCGAGCAGCACACCGAGAAGCAGGCCGAAGAGAAGCGCGAGGAGATCCATGCGGCCAGTCTGACAGCGGCCACCGACACCGCCGGGAGCCGGGACGCGCGTCGTGCGGCCGGAGCTGCCCAGGGCAGTCGGTGCCGGCTAGCTCGGCGCCGGCTAGCTCGGTGCCGGCTAGTTCAGAGCCATCGGGCCGTGCGTGGCGCGGTGTTCCAGGGTGGCGACCGGGCCGATCACGCCGACGTTGACGCCGCAGATGCGGGCCAGGTCTTCGATGGTGTCGACGCCGTGCCGGTCGGCGGCGTGGATCATGATCGCGGCGCAGGCCTCGGAGTCGGCGAGGGCGTTGTGGTGCGAGAAGTCCTCGAAGCCGGCGGCCATCGCCGCGACCGGCAGCCGGTAGGAGTCGAGATGGTAGGTCTTGCGGGCCACCTGCAGGCTGCACACGTAGCGGAAATCGGGCACCGTCATGCCCGTGATCGCGGATGCGGTCTTGATGACACCCAGGTCGAAGCCGGCGTTGTGTGCCACGAGCACGTCGCCGTCGGCGAAGTCGACGAGGTTGGGCAGCTGCTGCGACCAGCTCAGCGCCGCGGCCACGTGCTCGGGCCGGATGCCATGGATTTTGATGTTCCACTCCTGGAACAGGTCGTGGCCCAGCGGCGGCTTGATGAACCAGCCGATCTTGTCGACGACGACGCCGTCGCGCACCTTCACCAACCCCACCGAGCAGGCCGAGGCGGCCGAGGAGTTGGCGGTTTCGAAATCGATGGCGGTGAAGTTGACGGGCACGCCTCATGGTCTCACGCGCCACCGACGCTGCCGCGCCGCGGCATCCGCCGGCCGGGCCTGGCGTGAAGGGGCGCGTCCGAACGGGCTGAGCCGGTACCATGGACTCTCGTGGCTCTTACTATTGCAATCGTCGGACTGCCCAATGTCGGCAAGTCCACCCTCTTCAACGCGTTGACCAAGAACAACGTGCTCGCGGCGAACTACCCGTTCGCCACCATCGAGCCCAACGTTGGCATCGTCAACCTGCCCGACCACCGCCTGGCGAAGCTGGCCAAGGTGTTCGGCAGCGAGCGTCTGCTGCCGGCCCCGGTGTCGTTCGTCGACATCGCCGGCATCGTGCGCGGCGCGAGCGAGGGTGAGGGCCTGGGCAACAAGTTCCTCGCCAACATCCGTGAAGCCGACGCCATCGCGCAGGTCATCCGTGGCTTCGCCGACCCCGACGTGGTGCACGTCGACGGTGCGGTCAACCCGGCCGGTGACATGGAGACCATCAACACCGAGCTCGTTCTCGCCGACCTGCAGACCCTCGAAAAGGCGATCGTCCGGTACGAGAAGGAGACCAAGGGTCGCAAGCTCGACCCGAGCGTTCTCAAGACCGCGCTCGAGGCGCAGACCTTCCTCGACACCGGCAAGCCGCTGTCGGCGTCGAAGATCGACGTTGAGCCCATCCGCGAACTCGGCCTGCTCACCACCAAGCCGTTCATCTACGTCTTCAACGTCGACGAGGCCGTGTTGCAGGATGCCGAGAAGCTGGCCACGCTGGCCGCCCTCGTCGCTCCGGCCAACGCCGTGTTCCTCGACGCCAAGCTCGAATCCGAGCTCGCCGAACTCGACGAAGAGGATGCCGCCGAGATGCTGGCCTCCACCGGACAGGAGGAGAGCGGGCTCAACCAGCTCGCCCGCATCGGCTTCGACACTCTGGGCCTGCAGACCTACCTCACCGCCGGCCCCAAGGAAACGCGGGCCTGGACCATCCACAAGGGCTGGACCGCCCCGCAGGCCGCTGGTGTCATCCACACCGACTTCCAGAAGGGCTTCATCAAGGCTGAGGTCTTCGCGTTCCAGGACCTGATCGACGCCGGCTCCGTGGTGGAAGCCCGCGCCAAGGGCAAGGCCCGCATCGAGGGCAAGGAATACGTCATGCAGGATGGCGACGTCGTGGAGTTCCGCTTCAACGTCTAGTGGATGTCAGCTTTTAGTGTCTTCAGACGACGTCAGGGGCATGCCGGCCCGAGACCGTTGGGTCGCGGCCCGGCATTGCGCTCGGATGGCTTTGTAACGTTCCTCAGGGTGCCTAACGGCCCCGTGCCGCCGAGGTGACCAGGTCACTCTTTCCCAAAGGCTTGCCGGCCCGCAGTGCAGCAGTCCAAGCGTCGGTGTCGGCGACGGCCGCCCAGTTCGATTGAAGCAGCGTCATCAGCGTCTCGTGAACCTGTCGGGCGGGCGCGTTGCCCGCCTCATTCCCGAGACCGATCGCGCCGGTCGCATCCGAGAGGACTTCGACGACGAAGCCAAGCGGTTCAGCGGCCGCTGCGGAGGCAAGGACGCAGTTGTTAGACATGTATCCGACGAGGGTGATCGTGTCGATGCCCTGGTCACGCAGCCATGCTTCGAGATCGGTGCCCGCGAAGACGCTGGAGAACTGCTTGCTGATGTGCTTGGAAGCCCGGTCCTCAAAGGCTGCCACCTCGGGGTGGTTCTGGAAGGTCGCCGATCCGGCGGCGAAGACCGGAGCCTCCGTGGGGAGCTCGTGCTGGACGAGTACGACCGGAGTGCCGGCCTGCTCGGCCGCCTCCATCGCCGCGCGGATGCGCGCGATGGACTCAGTACGGTCGGGGTACTGGATAGGGAGGAGTCCTTCGAAGTACTCCTTCTGGGTGTCGATGACGATCAGGGCGCGGCGTAGTGCTGTCATGTCATTCTCCGTTTCATAGGGTGGGGATGAGGGGGTGATTAGATCTAGACGCGTGAAAGGTCGTAGTGATCGGCGATGAGTTCAAGCCCGCGCCGATCCAGTTCGGCCGAGTGGCCGCTGACGACGAGCGTGACCTCGTCGACGCCGGTGCGCTCCTGCAGAGCTTCGAGCCGGTCGGCCACCCTGGTGGGGGTGCCGTGGAAGCTGCGGTTGGTGTAGGCGTCGAGGACCTGCCGCTCCTGCGTCGTGGCCGGGTACGCCTCGACTTCGTCCGGCGGCAGCAACAGGTATCCCTCGCGCTTGAACATGCGCAGCATCGCCATCGCTGACGTCGCGGCCTGGCGCTTCGCCTCGGCAGCGTCGTCGCTGATCGCGACGGGAACGCTCACGAGGGTGCGAGGCTCGGCGAGCAGGTCGGAGGGCTGGAACTCGTCGCGGTAGAGACGCAAGGCCGTGTCGATGTCGGCATCGCCGAACTGCAGCGCGAACGCATAGGGTCGGCCGAGCTGCGCGGCCAGACGCGCGGAGTACGGCGAGGAGCCCAGCACCCAGACCTCCGGCCTGGTCGAGGGTGCGGGCACCCGGTTCTGAGCTGCCTGCCACGGTCCAGGCACTGCGTGGACCGCCCGATACTGATGCCCGGGCGGGAACTCGTCGCCGAGGAATCCGAGCAGCTCGAGCACCTGCTGTGGGAAGCGGTCGTTGCCGTCCGCGCCCCGGCGCAGCGCTTCAGCTGTAGCCCCGTCGGTGCCGGGAGCACGCCCCAGTCCGAGATCGATCCGGCCCGGGGCCATCGCGTCGAGCATCCCGAACTGCTCCGCGATCAACAACGGTGCATGGTTCGGGAGCATCACCCCTCCCGCGCCGAGGCGTATGCGTGCCGTCTCGGCGATAAGCCGGGCGATCATCAGCGGCGGCGAGGACACAGACGTCGCTCCCATCGCATGATGCTCCGACATCCAGAACCGATGAAACCCCCGCCGGTCCGCCGTACGGGCCAGTGCGATAGTCCCCGTGAGCCCTTCCTCGGCGGTCGCCCCGACGCCGGTTCCGCCGCTGGCGAGCACAGACAGTGCAAATGGTGCGGTGCCTGATGGGGGCCCGAGCTGCATGCAATTACCTCAATTCTCATGGGAAAGTATATTTTTTGACGTGATCGAAGCCTAACAGAGACCTCACGGGAGAATGTGGCTGATACCATGAGTAATGTGAAGGAGACAACGCAGATTGCCGTGCCGGGTGCCGACGAGCACCCTTGTCTCGCTCTGGTCAACAGTGTGAGCATCCTTCCCAGAGGCAAGCGCCATGACGATTTGGCCGACCCTGAGGCTGTGCGGGCCTGGCTGCTCGCCCGCGACCTGATCGTCCCGGAGGCCCTGCTGCACGAGTACTGCCGGGGAAGGATAGTGGCGCTGCGCGAAAGCCTGCGCGGCGTCTTCGCTGCGCACACCGCGGGAGAGGTCCCTCCGCCAGACGCGATTGAGGCCCTCAATCGCACACTGACCAGTGCCCCAGGGGCCCTGCTCTTGCGGTTCGAGCCGACGAAGGGGTATACCCGAAGCGCCGATCACCCGACGACCCAGGTGGTCGAGCACGTCATGGCCCTCATCGCCGAGGACGCGGCGACGTTGCTCGCCAGCGAGGACGCGTCGATGCTCGCGTCCTGCGAAGCGGATGGGTGCTGGCGGTTCTTCCTCCGCACGCATGCGCGACGGCAATGGTGCTCAACAAGGTGCGGTGACCGAGTGCGCGCAGCCCGCGCCTATGCGCGCAAGCGTGCGCACGTAGCGCACGGTTAAGCCGATCTCCTACGGGCCAGATTCCCCGGTCTGCAGCGTCGACCTGCCTGCCCAAGGCGATAGCCGCTTAGAACACGTGTTCTTGGCGGCTGTGCGCTTTTGTGGCCACCGCTTGGTCACAATAACGCCTGTTCAGGGCGACATCAGGTGAGGTGACGGCAAGCTAGCATTGGGGTTGCTCGGGCCGTCCGGCGTGCGTGGGATTGGGGGTGGTCCGAATGAGACTGCATTGCGCTGCACAACCCTTTGGACACGGGATCAAGAAGCAAGAGACGTTGATGAGCCGTGACGTCCAGAGCGTCGTTCCTCTCGCCGTCGCCGAGGCGAAGCTATGACCCGCGACTCGACCCCCCAGCCCACAGAGGAGGGTCAGCAGCACCAAGATTCCGAGACTGGCGGGGCCGCTGCGGGGACCGTGGCGGGAAGTACCCTTCCGGTCGTGGCCGGCGGGCCTCCGTCCCACTGGCTGTTTTGGTCCTACCTGTGGCGGTATTCTCTGCTTTTTGTCGTTCTGATCGGTGGCTGGGGAACGTACTGGGGGATTGTGGGAGGCGCCGGCAACCCCGCATATACCGATCAGGCCATGGTCGTCGACATGGCCGTCACCGGCTTCACGTTCGGAGCCCTGGGCCAGGTAATTGCCTTCGCCGTGGCTGTAACCCTCTACGTGCGCTCGGCGCCTGCCCGTCGGCGGTGGGCAGCACACCGGGAGGCCGGTTGGACGACGGCGCAGTGCAGGGCCGATGACGCTCGCCGGTCGGGTGTGGAGCACACGCGGATGCTTAATGCCCGTCTACGCAAACTCGGGCTCCGCCCGGTTCCGCCCCCCACTCCGTGGACGCCTCCGCCGCCCAAGAAACCGACCATAATGAGCCGATTGTCGGTTGTGCTGTTCCTTCTCATGTTCGTCGTAGCGGCCGTCATCTTTGCCAGTCCGTGGTTGGACACGAGGGTTGTCCAGTCCATTCGGTGCGAGGTGATGTCCGCCGAGCCGAGAACGACCTCCAGCGGATCGAGAGGGTCAGTGACGACCGTGTCCGTTCTGGTGAAGACACAGGACTGCGGTCCGCTGGCAATTCACTGGGGCGTGACCAGCGATAACCAGGACGAGATCGCAGCCAGCTTCATACCCGGGGCGACCTATGAGTTCGACATCGGCTGGTTCAGCCGCACGTTCTTCAAGAACGGAATTCAGTCGGCGCGGGATTATCGGCTGATCGGGTGACCCGCCTGAGTCCTGCGGGAGCCACTGGCGCTGGCTCGTGGCTATCATGGAGACCTTGAGTAATCCCATGCTGACGGCAGTCATCCATGTCTCAGATGCGCTGGATCCGGCTAGGGGAGACGCAGCGGATCGACACGAGAATCGGATCCATAGTGAACTACGCAGCACGGCAACTACGCGCTCAACAACTGGTGCAGGAGATAGACCTCCCACGCCCCCTGAACTCGGAAATCCTGCACCACCATATGGAGCAGATCCGCACGAAGAAGATCGTCGTCGTGCAGGCGCCTCAGGGAATGCTTGACAGTGGAATCTGCGCGCTCTGGCTCGAGGTGGCCGGTGAAGAATTCGAGCGGATCTACTGCGCGCCAACAGACTCGGCCGTCCACCGGCAGCAGTTCGTGAATCATGAATTCGGTCACATGATCCTCAACCACAAGAAGATGATCATGCCGGCCGACAGGGTCGCGCTTCTCGCACCCCTCATCCCGATGAACGCCATTGTCGCGGCGCTGTCCCGAAACAGCTTCACCGATGAGGAAGAGGCAATGGCGGAGGCTATCGGGGACGAGCTTGCGATGATCCTTCGGAAGGACGCCTCACAAAGCAGGCGCGGAGCCGAGACCGGATTCGGGCAGGTTCTCTGATGTTCGCTCTGATCGAATACGCGGTGCTCGCGGCACTCTGGGGCACGACCCTGCTCCTCGTGCCGAGCGCGCTCCGCGGCAAACGGCGTCTGCTTTTCTGGTTCATGGTGGCCTTCGCCGTCACCATGTCGCTGATCACCGACGGCCCGTATGCATTCGTCGACGGACTCTTGGGCGGAGTCGACCTGACCTATTTCGTCTTCCACGCGACTGCGATCATCTGTGTGGCCCTGTTCGACTGCCTCATCCAGACAGCTGTCTCAAAGGACGGACTCACCTCAACCCGAAAGCGCTTTGCGTTGTGGGGAGTGACCGGCCTCATCCTCGTTCAGGCTGCCCTCTTCTTCACCAGCGGCTGGAAGATTGACAACATCCAATTCATCGGCCCTGGCAACTGGAGTCAGCTGGTCTACAGCTTCACGACCTGGATTGCGCTGATCGTTCTTGCGATTTCGACAATGGTCGCGTGCTCCACGGACTACAAACGCCAGTCGGACACAACGCTCAAGACCGCACTGGTGATCATCTTTGCCGGGTGCGCGGTCGTATCGCTCTACGTCGTCATACAGATGGGTGTGGCGATCAACAGGGCGTCAGGTGGCACCCACGTCAGCGTGATAGTTGATTCCATATCGGTGGCTTGCCCGCTCCTTGCACCCGTTCTCCTCTCGGTCGGTCTCGGTCTCCGTCTCCTGGTCGGAGTTTCCAGGAGCCTGAGCGACGCAGGCAGAAGCCGTCGGCTTCTGTGGAAGGTCACCCCGCTGTGGGAGCGGCTGCTGGCTGACCGACCTGAGCTCAGCATCGAAGCACCGACGTCACGGCTAGCGCTCTGTTTTCGGGGGAGCCACGCCTTGCACCTCCACCGCCGCTACGTCGAGGTTCGGGACTGTCTCCTTCTCCACCCCGACCAGTCACTCTCAGCTCGCGAAGTCAAACTCATCCAGAGGATCGAACAGCATATTCGGCAGGCGTCAGATGCATCTCGCGGGACCACAAACGACTCGAGGACCGATGAGTACCAAAACGCCTAGTGAAGCGAGTGGGACAGGGACCCCACTGCCCACTCCACAACTGGAGCTTGCACGCAAGCTGAACCTGCTGCTCGACGTAGTGGTGGCCGAAGGAAACACCCCGTATACCTACCGCGAGATCGCCGCGGGTCTCAAAGCCAAAAAGGTTTCCCTCTCGAGGGCCCGATGGCAGTACATGGTCAGGGGGGAAGGCCCACTGGTCAGTGACGTCCTGCTTCTCACCGAGATCGCAAATTTCTTCGGGATTGCACCCGAGTACCTGCTCGGGTCCGACGATGACCTGCCGGAGCGTATCGACTCTCAGTTGGAGTTGGTCCGCATGATCCGAGTCAAGCGAGTAATCAACTTCGCGGCCCGAACCCTCGGGGACACGTCACCAGAAGCACTTCGCGAGATAACGAAGCTTCTCGAGGACGGGTTGTCCGGCGGCTCTGACCTGACAGCCGAGTAGCACCAGCACCGCTCCGATAGAGGTAGGGTTAGACATGTCCAAGGGGGGACAAGGGCAGAGGTACGCCGGGAGCCAGGGGACGGGGTTTTGGGGGGCCGGCGCGCTCGTGACGGGTTTGAGGTGGATCACCTTCCATCCGAAAACGTCCCGCCGCGTGGGGGGACGCGGCGGGACGCACCGTGACCATCGGGGTGGGGGGACTCCTCAGGTCACGTACCAATTCTATGGGCGACCGCAGAAGGCTCTGGCCAAACTTCGTCGACGTCCAGCGTTGAGGAATCCCAGGATTCCGTGGCTAGCACTAAATCCTGCCGCCCGCCGCTCTATCGTTGGGATATGAGTTCCGCCCCGCCTGTGCGCCTCGTCCTGCCGCACCAGCTCTTCGACCAGCACTTCGAGGCGGCCGGAGGGACCCTGTTCGTGCTCATCGAGCATGACCTACTCTTTCGCCAGTACCGGTTCCATTCCCACAAGCTGGTCCTGCATCGTGCGTCGCTGGCCCGCTTCGCAGCCCGACTGCGCGAGCACGGGTACGAAGTTGTCGTTCTTCCAAGCGCTGCCGATCGGAGCTCCCACGACCAACTCGCGGAGTTCATTCGGACGCGCGAGCCGGAGCAGGTGACCTGGTTCGACGTTGTCGATGACTGGCTCGAGCAGGATCTGTTCGCCGGCCTCGCCGACGGCGGCTACCGGATGCGCCAGGGCGACGTGCTGGAGACGCCGAACTTCCTCACCGACCGGGTGCAGATCGATGACTGGTTCTCCCACAACGGCTCCCGCATGCAGGACTTCTACGTGTGGCAACGCCGCCGACTGGACATCCTGCTCGAGAACGGCAAACCGGTCGGCGGGAAGTGGTCCTACGACGTCGACAACCGCAAGAAGCTGCCGCGCGGGTACACGCCCCACCCCGTCGGCCGTTTCGCCGGCCATCCCGTGCTTCAGCGGGAGGGCGCCTTCGACTTCGACGCGCTGGTGGACGACCCGGACACGGTCGAGGTGCCGGCCGAGGTCGACGCAGCGATCGCCTGGGTCAGCGCCGAATTCCCGGATGCCCCGGGTGACCCGCACCTGTTCGCCTGGCCGACCAGCGTAGACGAAGCCCGGGAGCACCTGCAGGAGTTCGTCCGTGACCGCCTGAACGACTTCGGCCCGTACGAGGATGCGATCTCCGCCACGCATCCGTTCATCAATCACGGCCTCCTGACCGGCGCGTTGAATGTCGGGCTGCTGGACCCGCGAGACGTCGTTGACGCGGTGCTCGAGGGCGCCGATCACGGCACTCCGCTCGCGTCCCTGGAGGGGTTCGTGCGGCAAGTGATCGGCTGGCGGGAGTACATGCGCGCCACCTACCGAACCCGCGGTCGCGAAATGCGGACCTCGAACCGGCTCGACCACCAGAGGGCCCTTGGCGACGGGTGGTGGGATGCGACCACCGGTCTCGCTCCCGTGGATCTGGTCATCTCGCGGGTGCTCGACACCGGGTATGCCCACCACATCGAGCGGCTGATGGTGCTCGGCAACGCGATGTCGCTGCTGCGCATCCACCCCGATGCGGTCTACGAATGGTTCATGGAGATGTTCATCGACGCCTACGACTGGGTGATGGTGCCCAACGTCTACGCGATGAGCCAATTCGCCGCAGGCGACGAGATCACCACCAAGCCCTATGTGTCGGGCAGCAACTACCTGCGAAAAATGTCAGACCTGCCCGCCGGCGAGTGGATGGCCGATTGGGACGGGTTGTACTGGACGTTCATCGACGACCATCGCGAGGTCTTTGCAGCGAACCCGCGCACGCGAATGGTCGTCTCCCTGCTGGGCAACATGGACCCGGGCACCTGGGACGGCCATCGGCGCCGCGCTCAGGCGCTGCTCGGCCTCGGGCACGACACGGCGTTGCTGAAGGCGATCGTCGGAGGGACGTCCCGGTAGGGGCGAGGCGAGCGCATCCACCCGCCCCACCGGTCGGTCAGATCAGGCCGCGTCCCACGCTACCTCCACATCCAGCACCCAGGTGACCCCGAAGCGATCGGTGAGCATCCCGTACAGCGGTGACCACGGTGACGTCGCGAGGGGCTCGACGACGGTGGCGCCTTCGGCCAGCTTCTCCCAGTAGCCGGTGATCGCCGCCGCATCCGTGCCGCGAACGGAGACGAACACGGGGATCGTGCCCGGCGCGTAGGCCTTGGCGGACGGCACGTCGTACGCCATGATGCGGAAGCCGTCGTGGGAGGTGACCGAGCCGAAGAGGATCTGGTCGGCCTCGGCGGGGTCGGTCGCCCGGTGGGCATCCGCGTAGCTGATGGCGACCAGCTGGCCACCGAAGACACCCTGGTAGAACTCCAGTGCTGCTCGGGCGTCGCCGCGGAAGTTGAGGTGAGGGGTCGTGTGAATGGTCATGTCTGCTCCTAGATTCGAGGGGGTTCGCCGGGCTCGTCCCGGATACCTGCCATGGTCACACCAGTAGAGGACAGATTCGGTCCTCTACTGCGCCTAGAGTGAAAAACATGACGTCGACTACTTCACGGCTGCTGCTGTTGCTCTCGCTTCTCCAAACCCGGCGGGACTGGCCTGGTGCCCTCCTCGCCGATCGGCTCGAGATCAGCCACCGCACGGTGCGCCGGGACGTCGACCGCCTGCGCGAGATGGGCTACAGCATCCACGCCATGAAGGGACCGGACGGCGGCTACAGGCTGGACGCCGGCACCGACCTGCCACCGCTCCTGTTCGACGACGACCAGGTCATCGCCCTGACCGTGGCGCTGCAGGCCGCCACCGTGACCGGGGCCGGCATCGAAGAGGCCGCCGTGCGAGCGCTGACCACCATGCGGCAGGTGATGCCCGCCCGCCTGCGTCACCGTCTGGACGCCCTCACCTTCACGACCATCCCGACCCGCGCCGGGGACGCCGTCACCGACCCGGTCTCCCCGGCTGTGCTCATCGCACTGTCCACCGCCATCCGCGCCCGTGAGGTGCTCCGTTTCGACTACGCGAGCCGGCAACCCGGCGACACAGATCCGACGCCGACGCCGCCGCGCCGGGTCGAACCCCATCACCTCGTCACCTCCCGCGGGCGCTGGTATCTCGTCGCCTGGGACCTCGACCGGGGAGACTGGCGGATCTTCCGCGCCGACCGGGTTGCGCCGCGCACACCCACCGGGCCCCGGTTCACCCCGCGTGAGGTTCCCGGGAGAAACGTGCGCGACTACGTTTCGGCCCGATTCACGGGATCGGAACGGGCGAACAGTTGGCCCTGCCGGGGCACTGTGATCCTGGGGCTGCCCGCCACCGCGGTGCTGCCGTTCGCCGGCGACGGCATCGTCAAAGACCTCGGACCCGACCGCTGCCGCTACGAGGTCGGCTCCTGGTCGTGGGTGGCGCTGGCCGCATCGTTGGGCCGGTTCGACACCACCATCGAGGTCGTGGGCCCGCCCGAGCTTTCCGCCGCCTTCGGCCACCTCGCTGAGCGCTATGCCGTCACAGCTTCGGAATGAGGGCGCGGAGAAGTTCCCTGCGATCTGGTATTTCATGAGGTCCTGGGAGTACGCTACGGGGCATCGACATCCGGGGGGATAGACATGAATAGCAGAGCATCGGCGCTCCACAGGCATGGCACGATTGCGGCACTCGCCGTTGGCGTGCTGCTCGTAGCGGGATGTGCCGGCGAGTCCGCCGGCGAACAACCAGGCGGCGAGAAGCCGGCAGCCGGGGCGGCATTCACCGCTCCCACCGAGACGCCGGTGCCGTCTGCCACGCCGGCGCCGGCCGAGCCGAACCTGGATGATCCGAGCTCATGGCTCATCGACTACACAGCCATCGGACCGCTGACCCTGCATGGGCAGCTGGCCGACCAGGCCGCCTCGACGACCGCGTTCACCACCACGATCCAGGATGGCTGCCCGTGGGTGACCGCCCTCGACAAGACCGACTTCCCGAGCATCTGGCTCCCCGACCCGTCGGGCACCGGTGTCACGGACCAGATCGTGCTGCAGGCCTGGGGGTCTGAGGCCACGGTCGCCGCCAATTCGCCGCAGACCAGCGCAGGAATCGGAATCGGTGCCACCCTGGACCAGGTCACGGCCGCCTACCCTGATATCGAGCAAAACGACGGCACGTACGCCCCGTACTACTCCCTGCCCGACGGCAGCGGACACTGGATCAACTTCGGGTTGAGCTCCGCCGGGCTGGTGGACACTATCGTCGTGCGCGACACTGCTCAAATGGACAGCGAGTACTGCGGCTAGCCGGAGCAGGTCGCCGGGGCGTCAGTCGAGCATCAGCCGCATGAGGATGCGGGGGAACCCGCCGGCTATGGAGTCGGTGTCGGCCGCCTTTGTGAAGCCGGCGCGCTCGAACATGGTTCTGGTGCCGACGTAGGCCATGGTGAGGTCCACCCGCTGTCCGTCGTTGTCTACGGGGTAACTCTCGACGCAGGGTGCGCCGGATGCTCGTGCGTAGTCGACGGCGCCGGTGATCAGCGCCGGCGTGACGCCCTGCTTGCGGTACCCCGGGCGCACTCGGAGGCACCACAGCGACCACACCGGCAGGTCGTCCAGGTGCGGGATCTTGCGTGAGGTGGCGAACGGGTGCAGCTCGGATCGCGGGGCGATGCCGGCCCAGCCGGCTACCTCACCGTCGAGGTGGGCGAGCACACCGGGGGCGAGCTTCCGCGCGCAGAGCTCCCGCACCTTGTCTGCTCTGGCGGCGCCAGTGAGCGCGCGGTTCTGCTTCGAGTCCAGCCGCCAGGAGAGGCACCAGCAGACCGAGGATTCGGGCTTCTTCGGCGCGAACATGGTCGCCATCTCGTCGAAGTCGTGGGCCGGGCTCACGTCGATCGTCATCGTCCCCTCGTTCCTCGCTCCTCGTTTGATGCTCAATGTGGAGGCTCAGCGTGGACTCATCGTGGCACCGGCCACGGCGGCCGGGAAGAGCGTGCGAGGGGCGGCAACTGTTGCCGCTGCGGACAACTGGTCCCGGTGTGCCGGGTGCATTTGTCCGCACCGGCAACAGTTGAGGGCGGAACGGGCGGGCGACCGCCGCCTGGCGACTCCGGGCGTACTCGGCTCTAGCGCAGGCTCGGGTCCAGCTCGGGCTCGATGGCGTCGATCTGCAGTGCTCCGTCGCCGGTGGACAGGGTCCATGCGGCGCTGATGTGCTCGATCGCCGTCTGGTCGCCGGAGGTGAAGCCCACGTTGAAGCCGCCGGCCAGCACGAGTCCTTCGTCGTCTGAACCGTCGAATAGGGTGGGTGTGCTCGCCCGCAGGCTGTCCTCGCTCAGGCTCGTGGTCCCGCGCTCGTCACGGATGGCCGCTTCCACGATGGCCGCATCGGTGGCGGCGTAGTCGACGGTGACGTTCGTACTGACCACAAGCAGGGGAGTCTGTTGGTCCACGCTCAGGGTGCCGAAGATCTTGTCGACGCCGACGGCCGTGTTGGTGGCACGCGGACCGCCGTCCCTGGTGAGCGGCGACGGCAGACTCTGGGACACGATGACCCCGGCCTCACTGAGCCCGAAGCTTGCCACCTGGGGTGTCAGGGCGGTGTGACCCGCAGGCGTGAACCACGGCGAGGCGCTCTCGAACCAGGCTGCGTCGGCGGTCGCGGAGTCGTCCAGGAGGGCAGAGTCCAGCCCTGCTTCCGTCACGTAGATGAGCGCCGCTCGCTGTGCGGCCTCGGCGTCCTCAATGGTGAAGCCATACGTCGCCAGCGAGTCGAGATCGACGACCGCGGGGTCGAACTGGGCGCCGACTGACGCCGGGTCGAGTGTCGTGTGGCAGTAGCTGCCGGCGGCATCCGTGACCTGTTCCTTGGCGATGACGTCGCCCCAGGGCCCCTGTCCGTCGGACTCCGGGCAGGCGCCGACGGCGGTGGGTACCGGTGTGGCCGGGGACGGAGTGGTGGTGGACGGGGCCTCCGCGGCGGGTGCCGCACCGGCGCAGCCGGTGAGGACCAGGACCGCCGAGACGAGGAGCGCGCCCGCGGCCGCTCGGTACTGAGCGAGAGGGGGGCCCACCCTCAGCACACCGGACTTCTGCTGGTACGCGTTGTCCCCGGTCAGATGGCGAAAAGTTTTCATCATTGTTCCCCCTTACGCGAAGTGTAACAAGGGTGCGCGGCAGGGGCGGTCAGCCGGCCGGCAGGTCGTCCCAGTCCACGGGCACACCGCATCACGCCGGTCACCACGAGTGGGCGAGCGCGCTTCAACTGTTGCCCGTGCGGACATGTGCGCCCGGTGCGCCGGGCGCAGATGTCCGCTTCGGGAACAGTCGGTGGGCCGGGTGGGCCGGGCATCGGTGGCCGGGGCGGGGCGGGGCGAGGGTGGGTCGGGCGGGCATCGGCGGGCCGGGAGGCGGGGCTACTCGCCGGAGAGGGCCAGGTTGACGAAGGCGCGCACTGCCGCGGAGGCCCGGCGCTTGCGGGAGGCAGCGAGGTAGACGGTGAAGTCGGGTACGTGCGCCACCGGGATGCGGCGCACGTTGAGCGCATCGTGTGCGGCGAACTCGGGCAGCAGCGCAACACCGAGGCCGTTGGTCACGTATTCGGCGGCGGTGCCGATGTCGGAGACCTCGATCATCACCCGCCGCTCCACTCCGGCGGCGACAAAGGCGTCGTCCACGATCTGCCGGCTCGCGTAGCCCGGCGGCAGATCGATGAACTCCTCGTCGCCGACGTCGGCCAGGTCCACGCCGGCGGCTCCGGCCAGCGGATGCCCCGCGGGCACCACGAGGACCATCGGGGAGGACGCGATCGGCACCGCCGACAGCGTCGCTGGCACCGCTCCGCTGAGAGCCAGGAAGGCCAGGTCCAGCTCGCCGCTGGCCAGCTCGTCGACGAGATCGGCCGAGCCGCGCCGCGCCGCGCGCAGCCGCACCCCCACACCCGGGTGCCCGGTGCGGAAGAGCCCGAGCAGCCGTGGCACGTTCACGAGTGTCACCGAGGTCATCAGGCCGATCACGATGGAGCCGGTGATGGCCTGGGTGGACTGCTGGGCGACATCCCGCACCTCGTTGACGGCGTCGAGGGCGCCGCGCACTTTGGGCAGCAGCAGTTCACCGGTAGAGGTGAGCCGGATCTGCCGGCGGCTGCGGTCGAACAGTTCCACGCCGAGCTCGCTCTCGAGCGAACGCACCCCGGCCGACACCGCGGACTGCGCGATGGTGAGCCGCTCGGCCGCCCGGGTGAAGTTGAGCTCGCCGGCGACGGCGCTGAAGAATTCAAGCTGCCTGAGATCCATGCCACCCATCCTCCCACCTCTCATCTGAGAAGCAGATGATTGGCATCCGGTATCGGCGTTGTTCTATATCGGTCGAGCGGGCAGGGTAGAACGAGACGCCGGTTCACACCACGGCGTCACCCGCACTACAGGAGGCACGGCATGACTCAGAATTCATCGGTCCCGGACGAGTCGGTCAACGGCACCGCCTTCGGCTCCTCAGCACTCGGCTCGCCCCGCCGGGCCGGCGACCGCGTCGTCGAATGCCTCGAGGCCTACGGCGTCAAGTGGATCTTCGGCGTCCCCGGCGCGAAGATCGACCCCGTCTACGACGCCCTCCTCGACGGCGGTCCGCAGCTGATCGTGGTGCGCCACGAACAGAACGCCGCCTTCATGGCCGCCGCCGTCGGCCGGCTCACCGGCGAACCCGGCGTCGTGCTGGTCACGAGCGGACCCGGCACCGCCAACCTCGCCACGGGCCTGCTCACCGCCACCACCGAGGGTGACCCCCTGGTCGCGATCTGCGGCGCGGTTTCCCGCGGCGACAGGCTCAAGCGCACCCACCAGTCGATGGATGCTGTCGGCATGCTCTCCGCCGTCACCAAGTCCGCCGGCGAGGTGAGCGTCGCCGACAACGTGCCGGAGGCCATCGCCAACGCGTTCCGCCAAGCCACCCAGGAACCCAAGGGCGCCGCGGCCGTGGTGTTGCCCTACGACGTTCTCACCGACTCCACCACTGTGTCGATGACCACCCCGCACTGGGTCCCTCAGCTCGGCGCGGCCCCGGCCGCCAGCATCAGCCAGGCCGCCCAACTGCTCAAGGACGCCCAGTTCCCGGTGATCCTCGCCGGTGCCCGCGCCGGCTCCGACCGGGCCGTCGCCGCGCTGCACCGCCTGCTCGGCGCTGCCGCGCTGCCCGTCGTGGAGACCTTCCAGGCCGCCGGCGTGATCTCCCACGACCTCGAGGAGCACTACCTCGGCCGGGTCGGCCTGTTCCGCAACCAGCCCGGCGACGTTCTGCTGCACAAGGCCGACCTGATCCTGGCCATCGGCTACGACTTCGTCGAATACGAACCCTCCAAGTGGAACAAGGATCACCTGCGCCGCATCATCCACCTGGACGAACTGTCGGCCGACCTTGACGACTATTACCGGCCCACCGTCGAACTGCGCGGTGACGTGGCCGAGACGATGGATGCGCTCGCCAGCCAGATCGATGGGCTCACCCTGTCGGCATCCGCCTCGGCGGTCGTCGCCACCGAGCGCGCCCGCCTGGCCGAGGCCGACCAGCCCGTCCACCGTGACGACGAGTCGGAGGGCGTGCACCCCGCCGAGCTGACCCTGGCGATGCGGGCCCTGCTGCCCGACGACACCACGGTGCTCTGCGATGTGGGTTCGCACTACATCTACATGGCCCGGCACTTCCGCACCTACCACCCGCGCACCCTGCTGTTCTCGAACGGCCAGCAAACTCTTGGTGTGGCACTGCCCTGGGCGATCGCCGCGACGCTGGTGCGCCCCGGCACCCCGGTGGTCTCGGTGTCCGGCGACGGCGGGTTCCTCTACTCCGCCATGGAGCTGGAGACCGCGGTGCGGCTCGGCTCCAAATTCACCCACATCATCTTCAACGACGGCACTTACGACATGGTCGCCTTCCAGCAGCAGGGCAAGTACGGCCGCACCTCCGGCGTGCAGCTCGGCGACTACGACGCCGTGAAGTACGCCGAGTCGTTCGGCGCCCACGGTTACCGGGTCACCCACCTCGACGACTTCGCCGCGGTGCTCGAGCAGGCCATGAACGACGACGGCCCGAGCATCATCGACGTGCGGGTGGACTACCGCAACAATCGCGATGAACTGATGGCCGACCTGGAAAGTGACGTGCTGCTGTGACCAACATCACCGTGTCCAGGCACGAGATCTTCCAGACCAGCCTGATGAGCGCGCTGCTCGACGGCGTCTACGAAGGTGAGATGACGGTGCGCGACCTGCTCGGCCACGGCAGCTTCGGCATCGGCACGTTCAACGGCCTCGACGGGGAGATGCTCATCGTCGACGGCAAGTGTTATCAGCTGCGCGCCGACGGCGGGGTGACCAAGCCCGACCTGGGCGCGTACACCCCGTACGCAGTGGTGACGAACTTCGTGCCGCACATCGAGAGCCGGCTGCCCGACAATATCGTGCGCGCCGAGGCATCCGCGTTCATCGACCACATGACGGCATCCGAGAACTACATGTACGCGCTGCGTATCGACGGCGACTTCGAGTGGATCCGGATGCGCACCGTCGTGAAGCAGCAGAAGCCGTACCGGCCGATGGTGGAGGCGACCGACGAAGATGCCATCGTCGAGCTGCACAACGTGTCCGGCTCCCTGGTCGGCTTCCGCACCCCGCTCTACGAGCAGGGCATCGGCGTGCCCGGCTGCCACACCCACTTCATCACCGACGACCGCACCGGCGGCGGCCACGTGCTCGACTTCAAGCTCAAGAGCGGCAGCGCGGCGCTCTGCCTGGGCACCGACCTGCGCCTGCAGCTGCCCCTGACGGACGCGTTCCGCGACGCCAACCTGTCGCCGGACGACCTCGCCCGGCAGCTGGCCAAGACCGAGCAGCACGCCTGACTCGCGCGTCGCGGCGCGCGCCGGGGTCGCTCCAGAGGCCCCGGCGCAGGCGACGCGGTGGCGGGAATCGAACCCGCGTAGACAGCTTTGCAGGCTGCTCCCTGGCCTCTCGGGCACACCGCGACTGAGGCGCCGAACCGGTGTCGAGTTGCTGCCGATTCGCTGCCGTCCTGACTAGGTTCGCGGAAGAAAGGCCACATCAACAGCAGTATTACGAAGGAAGTCGGGTACTCGACGGAACATCCGCTTGGCATCGCTGGTCACTGGTCGTATTCGTGGCCCGGCGCTACCGTAGGGGCATGGCAACAGGAACCCCCGCCGACCGCACCGACCACCAGGCCGCCGACCGCGAGGTGCGCGCCTTCGTCGACGCCGTCCCCGGCGCCACCCGGCGGCGGGATGCCGAGGCCCTCCTGACGATGTTCGGGCGCATCACGGGGGAGCCGGCACGGTTGTGGTACTCGTCGATCATCGGCTTCGGTCAGTACCACTACAAGTACGAGAGCGGGCGGGAGGGCGACGCGGGCGCGGCGGGCTTCTCACCGCGCAAGGCGTCGATGTCGATCTACTTTCCCGACGGACTGGGCGCCTACACCGACGAGCTCGCTCGGCTCGGACCGCACAAGGCCGCACTGAGCTGCCTGTATGTCACCAACCTCGACAAGGTCGACCTGGACGTGCTCGAGCAGATGGTCACGACGTCGTATCGCGCGGTGACCGCAGGCGAGTACTTTGGGCACCGGGCTCGGGAGTCGGAGGGCGGCCGCGCCGACCCCCACCGGCCGGAGTAGCTTGCGCCGCCTATTCGTGGGCACGAGTTGCCGCAAAGTGCCCCATCCCAGGCTCCGAATGGGCGTTATGCGGCAAGTCGGCGAGAATCTCGTCGCGAGATGCCGAAAAATGCCCCTGGGGAGGCATCCAAGAGGCATTTCGCGGCAACTCGCGGGCTGTCAGTGGCCGCGCGCGATCCAGTCGGGCAGGTCGGGGGCCTCGGCGCCGATCGAGGTCGACTCGCCGTGGCCGGTGTTCACGACGGTCTGGGCGGGCAGGGTCAGCAGCTTCGTCGTGATCGACTCGATGATGGTCGGGAAGTCGCTGTACGACCGTCCGGTCGCGCCCGGCCCGCCGTGGAAGAGGGTGTCCCCGCTGAACAGCGTGTCGAACGCGGGCGCGTAGAAGCACACCGAGCCGGGGGAGTGACCCGGCGTGTGGATGACCTGCAGCTCGATCCCGGCCACCTCGATGGTGTCGCCGTCGGCGAGCTCGCGGTTCGGCGCGGCATCCGGGTAGACGACGTCCCAGAGCATGTGGTCGTGCGGGTTCAGGTAGACCGGTGCGTCCGTGACTGCAGCCACTGCACCGGCTGCGCCGATGTGGTCGTTGTGCGCGTGGGTGCTCAGGATGCCGAGCAGCCGGCGCTCGCCGACCGCCGCGAGGATCGCGTCGGCGTTGTGGGCGGCGTCGATGACGACACACTCGGTGTCATCGCCGACGATCCAGACGTTGTTCTCCAACGCCCAGCTGCCGCCGTCCAGGTCGAAGGTGCCCTCGGTGACGAGGTGCTCGATGCGCGCGCCCATCAGAGCACCACCACCGAACGCAGCACGTCGCCGGACGCCATCTTGGCGAACGCCGCCTCGATCTGATCGATGCGGATGCGTTCGCTGACGAACTCCGCCAGCGGCAGACGTCCCTGCAGGTAGAGCTCGGTGAGCATCGGGAAGTCCCGCTCCGGCAGGCAATCGCCGTACCAGGAGGACTTCAGCGAGCCACCGCGGCCGAACACATCGGCAAGGGGGATCTCGAGCATCATCTCCGGTGTCGGCACGCCGACCAGCACCACGGTGCCGGCAAGGTCGCGGGCGTAGAACGCCTGCCGCCAGGTCTCCGGGCGACCGACGGCGTCGATGACGACATCGGCGCCGAAGCCGCCGGTGAGCGCCTGCACGGCCGCGACCACGCCGTCTTCGTCGAGCCCGGCGGAGTCGATGGTGTGGGTTGCGCCGAACTCGGTGGCCTTGGCCAGCTTCTTGGCGTCACGGTCGATCGCGATGATGGTGCTCGCGCCGGCCAGCTTCGCGCCGACCACAGCGGCGTCGCCGACACCACCGCAACCGATCACGGCCACGGAATCGCCGGCGGCGACATTGCCGGTGTTCATGGCGGCGCCGATGCCGGCCATGATGCCGCAGCCCAGCAGCCCGACCGCGGCGGGGTCGGCCTCCGGGTTGACCTTGGTGCACTGACGTTCGTGCACGAGGGTCTTCTCGGCGAACGCGCCGATACCCAGTGCCGGGCTGAGCTCGGTGCCATCGACCAGGGTCATCTTCTGGCTGGCGTTGAAGGTGTTGAAGCAGTACCAGGGTTCGGCGCGCTTGCAGGCCCGGCAGTCGCCGCAGACGGCCCGCCAGTTGAGCACCACGAAGTCGCCGACGGCCACGTGGGTGACGCCGGCGCCGATGATGCTCACCCGGCCGGCGGCCTCGTGGCCGAGCAGGAACGGGAAGTCGTCGCTGATGCCGCCCTCCTTGTAGTGGAAGTCGGTGTGACAGACCCCGCAGGTATCGATGTCGACGACGACCTCACCGGGGCCGGGGTCGGGGATGACGATGTCGGTGAGCTCCACGGGAGCCCCCTTCGAACGGGCGATCGCGCCTTGAACGGTGATGGGCATGGAGCTCCTCGTGAGTTGCCGGGGCAGCCGATGTGGCAGACCTCCAACCTAGCGAAGCATCCTGACCGGGCGCTGGCCGGCGGGTCGCTCAGCGGGCGGCTCGCGACCAGTCCAGCAGTTTCTCGACCGGCCAGGTGTTGACGATCCGCTCGGCGGGCACCCCGTTCGCCGCGGCGCGTTCGGCGCCGTAGGCCAGGAAGTCCAGGTGCCCGGGGGCATGGGCGTCGCTGTCGATGCTGAACAGACAGCCGGCCGCGAGGGCCTGAGCCATGAGGTCGTCCGGCGGGTCCTGGCGTTCCGGCCGGGAGTTGATCTCGACTGCCACGGCGTTCTCGGCGCACGCGGCGAACACCCGCTCGGCGTCGAAGCTCGACGGCGGCCGGGTGCCGCGCGACCCTGTCACGAGACGCCCGGTGCAGTGGCCGAGCACGTTGGTGTGCGGGTTGCGGATGCCGGCGAGCATCCTCGGGGTCATGCTCAGCGAGTCGGCGCGCAGCTTGGAGTGCACGCTGGCGACGACGACATCCAGCCGGGCCAACAGCGCAGGGTCCTGGTCGAGCTCGCCGTTCTCGAGGATGTCGACCTCGATGCCGCTGAGCAGCCTGACCGGGTCGGGTGAGGATGCCGCGTCCGCGTTGATGTCGGCGACCACACCGAGCTGCTGCATCAGCCGGTCCGCGGTCAGGCCGTGCGCGACCGTGAGGCTCGGCGAATGGTCGGTCAGCGTCAGGTACTCCCGGCCCAGCATCCGCGCCGTGGCTACCATGAGCTCGATGGACGTGGCGCCGTCCGACCAGTCACTGTGCGTGTGCAGGTCGCCGCGAACCACCGCGAGCAGCTCGCGGCCGCCGGTGGCCAATGGGTCTGCGCCGCTCCGTCGCAGGTTGTCCAGGTAGTCGGGCAGGCCGTACAGCGACTGGGAGATCACCTCGGCCGTGCGGCCGCCGATACCCTTCATCGCCCGCAGCCGGCCGTCGTGCACCCGATCGGCGAGCTCCACCGGGTTGAGGTCGCTGATGAGCGAGGCGGCTCGTCGGAACGCCTGCACCTTGAAATTCGGGGCGAGGCCTCGTTCCAGCCAGAAGGCGATCTCGCTGAGGGCATCCACGGCATCCATGCAGCCATGATCGGCCCGAACCGGCAGAAACGGGAGCCCGCCCGTCGACGAAACCGGAGTCAGACCACGTCGAAGTGGGCCACCGTGAGTTCGCGGTCGATGAGGAAGGAGTCGTCCTGCGGATAGAAGACCGCCAGTTCGATGTCCTCGCCGGCGAAGGCGACGATATCGGCGTAAGCGCGCCAGAACGAGATCGTGCGCACCTCGCACCGACCGTCGCGCAGGTCGCGGAACACCATCGCGGCGCCGAGATTGCCCCGGGTGGACCTGTAATCGGCCAGCCCGGTGCGTTCCATGTAGGCCGTGTATGAGGCGCGGTCGGACGGTCTGATCCACCCGGTCCAACTGCGCATCACGCTGCCAGCGGGGATATCGAACATGACGGCTCCTGTCCGCCGGATTTGCGCCGGCTATCGCCATGCTGGCAGCGCGATCTGCCGCTGCCAACCCGAGTCGGCCGTCCAGCGAATCTGTCTCGACGGTGCGAGAATGCTCTGATGACGCTGCACATCACCGGCGATACCGCCGCAGACGCCCTACTCAGTGACGACCCGTTCGCGCTGCTGCTCGGCATGTTGCTCGATCAGCAGATCGCCATGGAGGCCGCCTTTGCGGGACCGGCGAAGATCCGGGACCGGATCGGCACCCTCGACCCGTCGGCGATCGCCGGATACGACCCCGATGAATTCGCCGCGATCTTCAAGCAGACCCCGGCCGTGCACCGTTTCCCGGGCTCCATGGCCACCCGGGTGCAGACGATAGCGGACGTCGTCGCCCAGGACTGGAACGGTGACGCCGCCGCCATCTGGACCGCCCCCGGTTCCGACGGGGCCGCCCCCGACGGCGCCGAGGTGCTGCGCCGCCTCAAGGCGCTGCCCGGCTTCGGTGAGCAGAAGGCCAAGATCTTCCTGGCGCTGCTCGGCAAACGGCTCGGCGTCACCGCAGCCGGCTGGCGCGAGGCATCCGCCCCGTACGGCGAGGACGGCTCGCTGCGGTCGGTGGCCGACATCGTCGACCCGGAATCGCTCGCCAGGGTGCGCGAGAGCAAACGGGCCGCGAAGGCCGCCGCGAAGGAATCCGCGGGCAGGTAGCAGGGCCAGCCGTCAGGCCAGCTCGGCACGACGGATGTGTGCGGTGCTGGCGTGCGTCACCGCCCAGTCCAGCGCGTAGTCGGCGACGGCCTCCCAGCCGGGTTCACCGCAGGTCCAGTGCGACCGACCGGGAAACTCGTGGAACTGGGTCAGCGCCGCGGACTTGCGGTAGTGGTCGGCGTTGGACTTGTTCACCGACGCCGGCATGATGTGGTCCGCGCCGCCGGCGATGAACAGCAGCGGGGCCCGGTCGTCGAACGCGTAATCCACCCAGGTTTCTTGCTTGCCCGGCTTGAAGTTGGCGATCAACCCATATGCCCACACCCAGTTGCCCGGTGCGGGGATGTGGTAGCGCTCGTACACGGCGTCGGAGTCTTCTCGGCTCAGCGTGTTGGCGAAGACGTAGTGGAACTGCTCTGCCGTGTACCCGACAGCCCGGTGGTAGTTGGCCGGGTTGTTGAGGATCGGGAAGAACGACCGGATCTGCGACGGCGGGGTGACCCGCACTCCCTCGGTCGGCGCCGAGTTGATGGCGACGGATGCCGCGCCCAACCCCCGGGCGGTGAGGAGCTGGGTGAGGGTTCCACCGAAGGAGTGGCCCATGAGTATCGGGGGAGTCTCGAGCGCACCGATGACCGCAGCGAGGTGATCGACGGTCTCGGGCACGGTCAGGTCGGCGATGATCTCGGGGTTCTCGCGCAGGGCCTCGACCTCGATCTCGAAGCCCGGATAGGTGGGGGTGATCACCCGAAAGCCCTTGGCCTCGTAGTAGGGAACCCAGAGTTCCCAGCTTCGGGGCGTCATCCAGAGCCCGTGGATGAGCACGATGGTGTCGGGGGATGCCGGTTCGCTGGTCATGATTGTCCCTTCGGGAGCCGATTGAGGTGGGGCCGGAGGTGCCAGATGGCGTAGATGGAGTGAATTTAGTCCGGTGTGCCGGGGCGTTCAAGGCGGCCGGCACAAGATCGGGCTCGGAGGTGGCCGCGAGACAATGGACTGACGTGATCGAAGGAGCGTGCAGGTGGGTCCCCATTTCAGCGAGCAGGCGTTCGACTTTCTCGAGGAGCTCGAACACCGCAACAACCGTGAGTGGTTCGAGGAGCACAAGGGCGTCTACGAGGCCGAGCTGAAGGCCCGGATGCTCGAGGTGATCGAGGCGATCAACCTGCAGTTGGCGGGGTTCGCGCCCGACTATCTGCGGCCGGCGCCGAAGGCGATGCTGCGGATCTACCGCGACGTGCGGTTCTCGAACGACAAGACCCCGTACAAGACCCATCTGGCGGCGAACTGGCCCCGGCAGGGCCTGGAGAAGGCCGGCGGCGCCGGATTCTTCCTGCAGGTGGGGGTGCACGGCGTGATGGTGGCCGCCGGCGCCTACTCTCCGGGCTCGCCCCAGTTGCACGCGATCCGCGAGTACCTGCTCGACCACCATGACCAGATGCGCAGCCTGCTCGCCGACGCGTCGCTGGCCAGGCTGGCGGAGCCGTTGGCCGGCCGGCCGCTCATTCGCGGCCCCAAGGGTTTTCCCGCCGAGCATCCGGCCGCCGACCTGCTTCGCGTGCGCAGCTGGGCACTGTTCGCACAGCTGCCCGGGGAGTCTGCCCTCACGGACGGCTTCGTCGATACCGTCGTCGAACGGTTCAGGGTGCTGGCGCCCCTGGTTGATTTTCTCAACATTCCGCTGGCGAGTGCCACCCCCCTGGAGCTGGAGGCGGCCGCCGGACGACGCCGCGGCTGATTGTCGCCCACCGGCGCATCGGATGCACGAGAATGGGAGCGATGAGTGGTCGCGGCCGAACCGGTCCAACGGACCCTCGAAGGAGCTCCACAGTGAACGATCCCCGCGCCAAGATGGACGGCAACCGCCTCCTCGCCATGGGCGCCCCCCAGGCGGACTGGACGAAGGCGCCCGGCCGGGTACCCGGCTTCTGGGTTGCCCTGCTCGGGCTCGTCGTCGCCGTGGTGTACCCGGTCCCGGCCTTGGTCATCGGCGCCGTCGGCCTCTACTTCACCATGCAGGCCTACAGGGTCATTCCCGCGGGAGCCAGAGGTCGGGGCCTCACCGTGGCGGCGCTGGCGCTGGCCGGAGCGACGCTCGCTGTCGTGGCGCTGCGGATCGTCCTCGCCCTGCTGCGCTGACCGCCCTGGTTCTGTGACCGCCCTGTTGCTGTGGCCGGCCCCTATGCCGGGCGACCGAGCAGGAGTTCTATGGGGGCATGACGGCAGGATCAAACGCCTCAGACCCCGCGCCGGCGCGGCCCCCGCTTGACACAGACTCCGCGTCCTTCGTGGTGCGGTCGACTCTGGTCGACTACGGGCAGGTCTATGCGGAGTTCAGCTGGGACCGGGTGCGACAGGTGCTGTCGGGGCTGCCGGACGGCCGGGGTGTCAACATCGCCCACGAAGCCGTGGACCGCCACGCTGCCGGAGCGCTCGCCGGACACGATGCGCTGCGGTTCGTGCGCACCGACGGCACCACTCACCCGCTCAGCTACGCCGAGCTCGCCGAACAAACCGGACGCTTCGCCAGTGTGCTGCAGCGGTTGGGAATCGAGCGGGCGGACAGGGTCTTCTCCCTCTGCGGACGCATACCCGAACTCTTCGTGGCCGCTTTGGGCACCCTCAAGAACGGCAGCGTGTTCTGCCCGATGTTCTCCGGCTTCGACCCCGAGCAGGGGCGGCAACGACTCAAGCGCGGCTCTGGGCGGGCGCTCGTGACCACCCGCGAGCTGTACCGAGAAACCGTCGCGCCGGTGCGGGCAGAACTGCCCGAGCTGGTGCAGGTCCTCCTCATCGATGCCGACGGAGAACCGGACCCCGGCACCGTCGACCTGGTCGCGCTGATGCGCGATGCCCCGCCGTACGGCGACATCATGGCGATGCAGTCGGAGGACATGGCCATGCTCCACTTCACCAGCGGCACGACGGGTCCGCCCAAAGGTGTGGTGCACGTGCATGATGCCGTCGCCTCGCTCTATGTCGCCGGGCTCTACGCCCTCGGCCTGCACCCGAAGGACGTCTATTGGAGCACTGCGGACCCCGGCTGGGTCAGCGGCAATTCGCATGGCGTGATCACGCCGTTGGTCCACGGGGCGACAGTCTTGATCGTGGAGGGAGAGCCCGACGCCGAGCGCACCTACAGTGTGCTCGCCGACCAGCGGGTGACGGTCTGGTACACCACACCGTCAGTGCTCCGGATGCTCATGGCGGCCGGCCCCGCGCTCGCGGCCGCCCATGATCTCAGGGCGTTGCGCCACGTGGCCAGCGGTGGTGAACCGCTCGATGCCGAGGTCTTCGCCTGGGCCCAGGAGACGTTCGGGCGGCCGGTGCACGATACCTGGCGGCAGACCGAGACCGGTGGCATCATGCTCGCGAATTTCCCGGGCAGTCCGATTCGGCCCGGCGCGCTCGGCCGGCCGCTACCCGGGGTGCAGGCCGCCGTGCTGCTCACCGACGCCGACGGGCGGTTCGTGCGCGGGGACGACGGCGGGGTGGTGTTGGTCACCGAACCGGGTGCCATCGGCGAGCTCGCCTTTCGCGCCGACTGGCCTTCGATGTTCCGCGGCTACCTGCGGGATGACGCCCGGTACCGGCGACGCTTCGTCGGAGGCTGGTACCTCACGGGCGACCTGGTGCGGCGGGACGCCGATGGCTACTACTGGTTCATCGGTCGAGGAGCAGACCCCGCCGAGCCCGCCCCCGGTCAGGGCGGGAGCGGTCGAGCACCGAACCCCAGGAGGTAGGCCTCGGCGCCGTCAAGGTCGGAGCCGTCAGCGCGGTAGCCGACGTAGCCGTCCCAACGCACCAGATACTGGGCCAGGCCGGATCGTCGGCGCGAGACGGCGGCGGCGCGTGGAGCGGCCGACCAGCGGGATCGCGGTGCGGACGGGGTCAGTTCCACGGTGAGCAGGTGCGCCCAGCGGGCCTGAAACTCCCGCACCCTTGCATCGGGCCACTCAGTGGCCGGCCCGCAGAGCAGCATCCGGAACACCGGCGGGCCCGGTGCCGCGCCGTGACCGGCGGCTGCGGTCCTGACGGAAGTCACCGGCACCGCGCCCATCCCGGGCTGGGGGAATCTCTCGCCCGGCCGCGGCCCCCGGTCGAGGCTGGGGACCCCGTCCACCGATAGCGAGCTGCGCCGGTAGTGGATGCCCAGTTCGGAGATCAGCCGAAAGCCGGTGCGGCGTGCCATCCGGCTGCGCAGCAGCAATGCGGCCACCGGCACGGCCGGGCCGGCCCGCAGGCCACGCAGCACGGGGTGCTGGCTGGTCGCCACCGTGAAGGCACGGTTGGTGCCGGCCAGCACCGAGCGGGCCACCGGCAGTCGTTCCTGCTCGTAGCTCCCGAGCAGCGCCGGGTCGGCGGCGCCCCGGCAGACCAGGGCGAGTTTCCAGCCGAGGTTCACGGCATCCTGGATGCCGGTGTTCATGCCCTGGGCGCCGGCCGGGCTGTGGATGTGAGCCGCATCGCCGGCCAGGAACACCCTGCCGCGCGCGAACGTATCGGCGAGCCGACTGCTGATGGTGAATTCGGTGAGCCAAACCGGGTGGTGCAGCACGATGGTGTCCCGGGTGTACCGGGTGACGGCCGCCTGCGCGAGGGCCAGGGTGACGGGGCCGGTGCGGCTGCCCGGCGGTAGCATCACCAGCAGCCGCCAGCCGGCCGGCGAGCCGAGAGGAAACAGGAACAGCGGACCGGCTCCGGACAGGTAGACGTGCACCCGGCCGGGTTCCAGACCGTCGGCCTCCAGATCGGCGAGGAGGAAGCGCTGCGGGAAGGCTCGACCGGAGAAACCGATGCCGGCCAGGTGCCGGGTCGCGCTGTGCGCGCCGTCACAGCCCACCACATAGCGGGTGCGTACCGTCCTAGGCGGCACGCCGGGGGAGTCGAGGGTGCAGGTGACCCCGTGATCGTCCTGGCTCAGGCCCGTCAGGGTGAGACCCCGGCGGATGCCGACGCCCGCGCTGGCCAGGCGGTCGACGAGCACTCGTTCGGTGCCGGCCTGAGAGAGGAACAGCAGGAACGGGAAGCGCGTGTCACCGAGTGCCTCGTCGCACAGGGCCTCGTCGAACAGGGACACGGCGTGAGCGGGCGCAGCGCTCGGGCTGCCGCGGCGGCGGCGGCGTCCGCGCCCGTGCAGCAGCAGCGTCCCGGTCGGGTTGCCGGCGCTAACGAGGTCGTCCGCGAGGCCGTTGCGGGCGAGGACCTCGAGGGTGCGTGCCTGGATAGCCAGCGCGCGGGACTCGTGCGCTGCATCCGCTGCCTTGTCGACGATCATCGCGGTGACCCCGTGGGTGTGCAGCTCTCGGGCGAGGACGAGCCCGGTGGGCCCGGCGCCCACGATCAGGACATCGGCGTCGAATATTGTGCCGGTGCCGGTGCCGGTGCCGGTGCCGGTGCCGATCCGGTTTCCGGCCATGTCATCACCGGGTGGCAGGGTCCGCGGGGCTGGTGCCCGGGGTCGACCGGTCGAACGAGGTCTCCTTCACGAGGCGCCCGGTGCGGTCCCAGGTGCGCCACAAGCCCACCTGGTGACCCAGGTCGAACTCCCCGGAACGCATCAGCGAACCGTCGAGACGGAACCACTCCCAGTGTCCGTGGAGTTTGCCGTCGAGTTCAAAGCCGCTGGCCTTGACCGACCCATCGGGGAAGCGGTCGTGGCGGGGGATCGGGAAGCCGACGGACCGTGAGAACGAGGGGGAGGACGATTGAGAGGGCATGCCCCCATGCTGCCCCGGAATGCTCCAGCGCTCAACGGCGCGCGACGGTACACCGCCCGCACTGATGACGAGCCGGCCGCGGTCGCTCGCGAGGGTCAGGCGTTCGGGTCGTCAGGGTCCAGGTCATCCGTGTTCAAGTCATCCGCGTCCAGCTCACCGGGGCCGGGCACCCTGTACGCGTCGGCGGCCGCTTCGGTGTGGTCGAAAATCGCCCGAAGCAGGCCGGCCATGCTGGTGGACCGCAACATGGCGACCTGGTCGAGCGGACCCACCGGGGCGATGCCGGCCAGCTGCCAGGCGGCCTCGACGGGGTCCTCGGACAGGGCGACGTTGGCCGACCAAGCATCGTCGGTGAACTCGCTGGCCAGCGACAGGGTACGACGCACGGTCTGCTCGGCGAGCACCCGCAGCGGGGTGAGGGCGTCGTCCCAGACCAGGGCGGGCAGCTCCCGCACCACGGCCTGCGGGTAGGGGGCGTCCTGGCGCCACTCGATCACCTCGATGCGCCGGTCTCCCTGCGCGACGAGGCCGACGAACCCCTCCGGCGCCACCAGCTCGAGCACCTGCGCCACTGTCCCGGTACTGAACGGGTGCTCGCCACCGCCCACTTCCTGGCCGCGTTCGATGAGGACCACACCGAACTCCGCGGGCTCCGATTCGAGGATGCTCGCCAGCATCATGAGGTAGCGCTCCTCGAACACCCTCAACTGCAACGGCATGTAGGGGAAGAGCACCGAACCGAGCGGGAACATCGGCAGGCCGGTGGCGCCGACGGGCTCGTCGGGTGAGCTCCCCTGATTCGACATGACCCCAGCGAATCACGCTCCCGGTGGAAAACCAAGCACCCCGGCTGCCGGGGAGTGAGATCAGTCGAGCCGTTTCGCGACAACGCGCACGTGGGCATCCGCATAGCCGAGCCGGTCGTAGAAACCGGTGACGGCGGTGTTGCTCTCTCGCACCATGAGCTGCAGCTTGACGGCGCCGCGTTCCACCAGCCAGGCTTCGGCGGCCTGCATCAGCCGGCGACCGAGGCCCATGCCGCGCTCGGGCACGGCGACGGCCAGGTAGTAGACCCAGCCGCGGTGGCCATCGTGGCCGACCATCACGGTGCCGACCAGTCTGCCGTCGCGAAAGGCACCGAGCACAGTCGATGTCGATCCGTCCAGCGCGCGATGGAGGTCGGTGGCGGGCGGATTCCACGGGCGGGTGAGGCCGGCTTCCTCCCAGAGGGTGGTCACGGCCTCGAGATCGGCGGGGGTGACGTCCGTGATGTGCATTGGTCCATTGTGCCGGTGCCGAGTGGCGTTCCGATCGTTACACGGGGAACGGACTTGGCCGCTGGCCAGCTGTTTGTTTGCGATACGCTTCGAAACGATAACTGGGGGAAGCATGAATAATTCACAATTGGGTGGGAATCCCGATTCCGGAGACGATTCCGGAACGGGCACAGACAATACAGACCAAAGCGCGGTGGCAACTGAGCCGGCCGCTGCAGCAGAACCGGCAGCAGAACCGACTGCAGATCCGGCCGCTGCGCCGCCCGCGCCGGCTGAGCCGGTCGCGGCTCCGTACGGTACTCCGGGTGCCACGCTGCCGACCATACCGGCGCCGACCGGACCGACCGTCGGCACCCGCGTCGCCTCGATGGTGCGGGGCATCCCGGCCGAACGGTTCATCGCCGCCGCGATCGCCCCGGTAGTCGTCTACGCCGCCACCTGGCTGTTGGCGCTGGTGTTCACCCTGCTGGTGTTCGTCGCCGCCGCTGACGCATCCCTCGATTGGGGACTGGCCTTCCAGGCGCCCGCTCAGATCGTTGGCCTGGCCGTTGCCGGCACGCTCACCATCGGCGCCACGGTGATGGGGATCTCGGCCGCCGTCTCCGTGCTCTGGCTTCCGCTGCTGGTCACCGCCTTCCTGATCATCGCCACCGCATTCGTGGCCCGCAGGGAAGAACGGATCGCGCCGAGCCGGACGCGCGGCATCCGCTGGTTGCTGTCGGCGCTCAGCGGTGTGGTGCTGGCGATTCTTGTCGTCATCGTCGCGGCCGTCACACCGCTCACCTATGTGCTCGGTGACGGTTCCGAAAGCTACTTGGGATTCACGACCGCAACCGGGACCGCGACGTCGGCGTCATTCACGGCATTCCTGGGCGCTGTGGTTCTGGGCACCCTCGCCTCGTATGTCGCCCGGGCCCGGGTGGCCCGCGGGGCCGCCGGCATCACGCCTGCCATCGTGGCACCGGCCGCCACCACCGTGTTCGCATCCGTGCGGTCGACGCTGCCGGTCGTCGGGCTGCACCTCGGTGTGCTCGCCGTTCTGGTCACCGCAGGACTGCTGGTCTGGTCCGTGGTCAACGGCGGCGTCAACGCTCTCCTGACGGCGTTCTTCTGGCTTCCGACCGCTGTGGTCGACGGCCTCGGCTTCGTGAACTTAGCACCGCTCACGTTCGGTGGTTCTTTGGTCGCCCTGGGTGGGCTGACCGGTTCGTCGAACAGCTTCTGGATGCCCGCTGAGCTGCCCGCCTGGGCCACTGTGCTGATCCTGGTGGCCAACCTTCTGCTCATCCTGGTCACGGGTACCGTGCTGCGTCTTCGTCGCGGGCAGCTGAGGTTGTCTGCGGCCATGTCGTGGGTGACCACGGTGGTGTCGTTCGCTGTCGCGGGCATCGTCATCTCGATTGTGGGTGCCATCGCCGGCTGGACGAGCGTCGACACGGCCGGCGCAGGCGAGAGCCTCGACGGCCTTCTCGCGGGTGCCGGTTCCCTGATCGAAGGGGCTGCTGCTGCCTCCGGCGTCGTCGGGCTGGCCGCGTGGACATTCATCGTCTTCGCCGCGCTGGGTGCCCTCGTCGAGGTCGTCGCGGTCTTCGCGGCCCCGACCCTGGTGCAGCTCCTCCCCGCCACCGTCCTCACCCGGTCGGCCAGGATCACCGGACCGGTCGGCGTGCCGTTCGCGGTGCCCGGTACGTATGTGCTGCCGGAGCCGACCAAGGTTCCCGTCGCCAGCGCCGCTCCCGGCGCAACCAGAGAGCCCGTCGGCTCTGGGGAGCCCGCCGTGGTCCTGCCCCAGCATGATGGTGTTGCCGCGACCGTGCCGATGACCCCGGAGAAGAAGCGTCGGGTGCGGATTGTGCTCGGCGCCGTCGGGGCCGGTGTCGTCGTCGTGCTCGGCGCATCCATCGCCGTTTCGATCGTCAATCAGATGGTCTACAGCCCGCAGAACCAGGTGGAAAGCTACCTCGACGCGCTCGTGGCCGGTGACGCATCGGCTGCCGTGGCGATCGGTGATGTCGACGGCTCCGGGGAGCAGGGGGTGCTGCTCACCGACAAGGTGCTGAAGGCGACCGAGGGCCGGATCAGCGGATTCACGATCACCGATGTCAGCACCACAGGCGATACCGCCACGGTGACTGCCGACGTCGATCTGGACGGGGTCAAGGAGGATGCGAGCTACACGTTGACGAAGTCCGGGAAGACGGCCCTGTTCTTCGATAATTGGACCCTGGACCCGGTCTGGCTGCCGACGGTGTCGGTCTCCGTCGCGCCGGGTATCGAATCGGTCGATGTCAACGGCACCGTCATCGAGCTGACCAGTGAAGTCCAGGAGTCCGGTTATCTGGAGGTTCTCGCTTTCGCCGGAGATTATGTCATCGGCAGTGCAGGGGACGCCGAGTGGCTTGCAGCCGAGCCGCAGACGGTCCAGGTCGGAATGGTTGTTTCATCAGGTAGTGCGCAGTTGAAGCTCGAACCGACGGCGAAGTTCACCTCGTCCATTGATGAGCAGGTGGCGGAATATCTCGCCGGCTGCGCGGCGCAAAAGGTGCTGAATGCCGACGACTGCCCGATTTATGTGTTCGATTACGGCACCATCACCGATGTCGTCTGGACCATCGATGAGCCGGCCGTTACGTCGTTGGGCAACTCGTACAAGAACGAGTGGTACCTCGCCACGGAAGATCGCGGCTCGGCGACCGTGACCTACACGAACACTGACTATCGGGGCCAGGCGTCGCCGGAAACGGCAACCATGAATTTCTCGGTCAATGGGACCGTGAAGATGGTCGACGGCGCTCCGGTCTTCTCGAACAGCTACTAACCGGCCAAGGCATCGGCACACACGCCCGGATCGCCACCGCCCACCTGTCGTGGGCGGCGGCGGTCCGGGCGTGCGGCATTTCGGGCCCGCGCTGACAAACGTGCACTGGCATGCTGGATGGATGACTGAGTCAGTTTTCGACCTACCAGGCGGACCATTCACCCTGCGACGGGCGCTCGCTGAGGACGTGCCCGCGATCATCGGCCTGCTCGCCGACGACCACCTGCGATCCGCTGAGGAATCCACCGCGGCGCAGGATCTGGCGCCCTACCTGGCTGCCTTCACCGCGATCGACGAAGCGGCAGACCAACTGCTCGTTGTCGTCGACGATCCCGCCGGGAAGGTGGTGGCCACTCAACAGCTCACGGTGCTGCCCGGGCTCGCCCGGTCCGGGGCGACTCGGTTGCAGATCGAGGCGGTGCGCGTGAGCGCCGCCCTGCGCGGCAACGGCCTCGGCAGCGAGATGCTGACCTGGGCGGTTGAGTACGGGCGCGGACGCGGATGTCGGCTGGTACAGCTCACCTCCGACGCCTCCCGTCTCGACGCTCACCGCTTCTACGAGCGCCTCGGCTTCGCCTCCTCCCACGTGGGTTTCAAGCTGCTCCTGTAGCCTCGTTGGCTGCTCCTCCAGCTTCTAGAACGGCGGGTTCTCGGGCACCGGCGGGGTCGGCTTCCGACTCGGCCGCTGCCGGGGCATCGGGTAGGTCTCGTCGGCGGGCCGCTTCCGGGTTTCGGCCCGACGACCGGCGGCTGTGGTCGGGGTGGGCCGATCGGGTTGGCCGGGTCGGTGCGGTAGCTGCGTTTCCCGGGGGAGGTCCAGTGCAGGATCCCGCCGGGTTCCTGGGTGACCCGCCACTGGCTGAGGTGTTTGAGGCGGTGGTGGGGTTCGCAGAGGTGGGCGAGGTTGTCGCAGTCGGTGTTGCCGCCGCCGGCCCAGGGGTGGGTGTGGTCGACGTCGCTGGTCACCGCGGGGCGGGAGCAGCCCGGGAACCGGCAGGTTTCATCGCGGACCCGCAGGTACTTTTTCATGGCCTTGGTGTTCTTGTGCTGGGTCTTTCCCAGCGAGAGCACCACCCCGGTTTCCGGGTGGGTCAGCAGCCGGGTGAAGCTCGGTGCGTGCCCGGCGATCTCCCGTGCGACCTCCGGGGAGATGGGCCCGTACCCTTCGAGGGTGGCGGGTTCCTCGTCCAACCCCAGCAGGGTGAGCACGGGCACGGTGATCATGACCGTGCCGCGGATGCCGGCGCCCATCCCGTCGGGCGTGATGCCGTCCAGCAGCAGGGCGGCGGTGATATCGGCGCGGAGCTGGTCGAGGGTGCGAGTCGGGGAGTCCTCGGCCGTGTCCTGTGCGCGGCCGAAGGCTGCGCCGCTGTGACCCGTTACTGCGCTGCCGCCGCTGCTGCTGGCGCCATCGGTCTGGTCGGGCGGGGTCGGGTCGCCGAGGTGCGTGAGCTTCACGGCCATGCCGTTGATGCGGTCGTAGGCGGCCTTGGTGTCGTGGGCGGTGCCCTACCAGTGCAACCAGGCCATCCCGTCCGGGGCGGCCTCCCAGTACGAACGCCGGTCGGCCAGCGCGTTCCGGTGCCGGGTCACGATCGATTCCGGGTGCAGTCGCTCCCGCAATCGGCGCGCCTTGTCACGGAACCGGCCCACCGGCAGGCGTTTCGCCTCGGGCAGCACCTTCTCTTCGAACGCCGCCTGGCCCCCGTCGGGCAGGGTGAGCAGCTGGCCGAGCAGGGTGGTGGCGTGTCGGTAGCTGATCTCCCCTCTCGAGAACGTCGCCGGTGCGTAGGAGCTGAGGAACCGGGCTTCGTCCAGTTGCCGGTCGATGGTGCGCTCGGCCACCCGGGTCAGGCACGCCGTCTCGCTCACGATGGTGCGCCGGGCGACCTCCCGGTCGTCCCACCGGTTGTACGCGGCGGCGCGGGCCTGGTCCTCGGTCAGGTGGGTCGCGTTGTCGTCGGCGAGGCGGATGTTCGCCGGGTTGCCGCGCAACCGGGAAGCGACCTGGGGTTGTTCGCTCCAGTCCTGCAGGTCCAGCAGGTGCTCGATCCGGCGGGCCTGGGCCCGGGCGATGAGGCGGTCATCGGCCGCGATCCGTTCGGTGTGCCGGACCAGATCGGCCTGGACACGGTCGTCCAGGGTGGGCTCCGGAGAGTAGTCGTCATCGTCCGGAGCGGGCGGTAGTACCTCGTCAGCGATACTCATACTGAGATCGTCTCACCTACCACCGACACCGCACCGAGTGCGCCACGCACCCGGCCGACGGGATCCGCGAACCGTGAGAAAAGCCCCAGACTCCGCCGAATTCTGGGGCAAAGCTCACAGTTCGCGGGGCGCGCTGGTCGGATAGACTTCATCCGCAGGACAATCAACTGAAAATCGGGCCACACGGTCGATGCGGGAGAGTTCGACGTCGTAGAGACGAGCGAACACCGAAGGAGCAATCCTCCCCGACAATCTCTCAGGTACTCGTACCGCATCGAACGGGCCACTCTGAAAAGCGGACGAGCACAGCGCGTCCGGGCCTCGCGTCAGCGGGATCCGGTCAGAACTGCCAAGTCCCGCCCACGGTGAAAGCCGGCGCACGCGCCGGTGAAGCTCTCAGGCCAGACGACAGAGGGGGAGTTCCCAACGGGGTTCGAACGAGCCCCGGAGCAACTCGTCCGGCATCTGCCCGGCGACGAACCGGAGAACTCATGACCTCGGCCAGCCCTGACCCCACCTCCTCCTCGAACGAGCCCTCCTCGAACGCCGCCGCCGCGACCGAACGCTTCTCGCCACTGCACGCCGCCCACGTCGCCGCCGGCGCCAGCTTCACCGACTTCGCCGGCTGGCAGATGCCCGTGCGCTACTCCAGCGACCTCGCCGAGCACCACGCAGTACGCAAGACCGCCGGACTCTTCGACCTGTCGCACATGGCCGAGATCCGGGTCAGCGGCCCGCAGGCCGGCGAGTTCCTCGACCACGCCCTGGCCGGTCAGCTCTCGGTCATCGACCTTATGCAGGCCAAATACAGCCTGCTCCTCAACTCACGCGGCGGTATCATCGACGACCTCGTCGTCTACCGCACCGGCGAGACCGACTTCCTCGTGGTCGCCAACGCCGGCAACCACGACCAGGCCTTGGACGCACTCACCGCGCGTGCCGCGCGTTTTGACGTCGCCGTCACGGATGAGAGCGACGACACCGCCCTCATCGCCGTGCAGGGCCCCAACGCCCTCGCCATCGTGCAGTCCACCGCCGGGCTCACCATCGACGGCGACCTCACGGGCCTCCGCTACTACCGCGCCCTCGCGGCCACGTTCGCGGGCACGCCGGTGCTCATCGCCCGCACCGGCTACACCGGCGAGGACGGCTTCGAGATCTACCTGCCGGGCGTCGCCGCCCTCGCCCTCTGGGACGCCATCGTAGTCGCCGGCGTGCCGCACGACCTGGTTCCGGCCGGGCTCGCCAGCCGCGACACCCTGCGCCTCGAAGCCGGCATGCCGCTCTACGGCCACGAGCTGACCACTTCGACGTACCCCGCCCAGGCGGGCCTGGGCCGGGTCGTCAACCTCGCCAAGCCGACCGACTTCGTGGGTCGCACCGCCAGCGAAGAGGGTCCGTCCGGCGATGCGCCCGTACTCGTCGGCCTGGTCTCGGCCGGCAAGCGTGCCGGCCGCGCCGGCTACCGGATCTTCCGCAGCACCGACGCCACCGAAGCGGAGGGTGTCATCACGAGTGGCGCGCTGTCGCCCACGCTCGGCTACCCGATCGCCATGGCCTACCTGCCGCCGACGCTGGCCCGACTAGACACCGAGGTGTTCATCGACGTCCGCGGCACCCGCGCGCCGGCCACGGTCATCGCTCTGCCGTTCTACAAGCGCCGCAAGTAGCGCACTCCACGCGGATGGCCCGGCTTCGGGCATCCGCTCACCCGATGTCGCCACAGCGCGCATCGCCCCGCACTGATCAACCCCGTACTGATCAACCCCGTGATCATCCCCTTGAGAGGAACCCCATGGCAGACAAGACCGAACTGCAGTACACCGCCGAGCACGAGTGGGTGCTCGTCGACGGCGACACCGCCACCGTCGGCATCACCGCCTACGCCGCCGACAAGCTCGGTGACGTGGTCTTCGTGGAACTCCCCGAGGTGGGCAGCGCCCTCGCCGCGGGCACCGTCGTCGGCGAGATCGAGTCGACCAAGTCGGTGGGTGAACTCTTCGCCCCCATCGACGGCACCGTCGCCGAGATCAACGACGCCGTCGTCGACAGCCCCGAACTCGTCAACAGCGACCCGCTCGGCGAGGGCTGGCTCATCAAGATCACCTTCGAGACCCTCCCGGCGCTGCTCAGCTACGCCGAATACACCGCCATCACCGGCGAATAAGCACCACCGAACCAGACCCCGGAAAGAGCCTTCCCCACATGTCGCAGCCCTTCACCCAGCGTCACATCGGCACGGATGCCGACGCGCAGTCCCGCATGCTGGCCGTCCTCGGCCAGGACAGCGTCGAGTCGCTCGTCAACGCGGCCGTTCCGGCCTCCATCCAGGTCGAGCAGTTCCGCACCCGCGGCGACAGCACCCTGCCGCCGGCTGCGACCGAGCGAGAGGCCATCCAGGAGCTGCGCGGCCTGGCCGACAAGAACACCGTGAAGCGCTCGATGATCGGGCTTGGCTATTACGACACGATCACGCCCGCCGTGATCAAGCGCAACGTGCTGGAGAACCCGAGCTGGTACACCGCGTACACGCCATACCAGCCGGAAATCAGCCAGGGCCGCCTAGAGGCCATCATCAACTTCCAGACCATGGTCGCCGATCTCACCGGCATGGCCACCGCCAACGGGTCGATGCTCGACGAATCCACCGCCGTGGTCGAGGGCATGCTGCTGGCCCGCCGCGCCTCCAAGTCGCCGTCGAACCGGTTCATCGTCGACGCGGATGCGCTGCCCCAGACCCACGCGCTGCTCGGCAACCGCGCGCACGCGCTCGGCATCGAACTGACCGTGCTACCCCTGGACGAGAACACCACCGCCGAGGACCTCGGCGACTACTTCGGCATCTTCGTGCAGTACCCGGGAGCCTCCGGCCGCGTCTGGAACCCCGCCGGCGTGATCGCACTCGCGCACGAGAACAAGGCCCTGGCCATTGTCGCCGCCGACCTGCTCGCGCTCGCTCTGATCGTTTCACCCGGCGAACTCGGCGCCGACGTGGCCGTGGGCACCAGCCAGCGCTTCGGCGTGCCGATGGGCTTCGGCGGACCGCACGCCGGCTACCTCGCCGTGCGCAAGGGCCTGGAGCGCCAGATGCCCGGTCGCCTCGTGGGCGTGAGCGTCGACGCCGCCGGCCACCCCGCTTACAGGCTGTCGCTGCAGGTGCGCGAGCAGCACATCCGTCGTGACAAGGCCACCTCGAACATCTGCACCGCTCAGGTGCTGCTGGCCGTCATGGCCGGTATGTACGCGGTGTACCACGGGCCGGATGGCCTCAAAAAGATCGCAGGCGCCGTGGCCTGGCACGCGGACCGGCTCGCCGGCTACCTCGAGGACCTCGACATCGAGCTGGTTCACGCCGACTTCTTCGACACCCTGCAGGCCCGCGTGCCCGGCCGGGCCCAGGCCGTGGTGGACAACGCGCGGGACCTCGGCGTCAACCTGTGGCTGGTGGACCAGGACACCGTCGGCGTCTCCGTCGACGAGACCACCACACACACCGACATCCACCGGGTCGCCCAGGCCTTCGGGGGCCCGGAATCGCGCAACTTCGCCTTCGTCGCGAACTCCAACAGCCGGCTGCGCGACGACCTGGCCCGCACCAGCGACTACCTCACCCACGCCGTGTTCAACACCCACCGCTCGGAGACGAGCATGATGCGTTACCTCAAGCGCCTCGCCGACTACGACTACGCACTGGACCGCGGCATGATCCCGCTGGGCTCCTGCACCATGAAGCTCAACGCCGCCACCGAGATGGAGGCCGTCACCTGGCCCGAGTTCGGCGGACTGCACCCGTTCGCTCCGCGCGCCGACGTCGAGGGCTACCTCGAACTCATCCGCCAGCTCGAAACCTGGCTCACCGACGTCACCGGCTACGACACCGTGTCGCTGCAGCCGAACGCCGGCAGCCAGGGCGAACTCGCAGGACTCCTCGCCATCCGCGGTTTTCACCTCGCCAACGGCGACGTGGACCGCACGGTCTGCTTGATCCCGTCCAGTGCCCACGGCACCAACGCCGCCTCCGCGGTCCTCGCCGGCATGCGCGTCGTCGTCGTGGCCTGCGACGAGCTTGGCAACGTGGACCTCGACGACCTGAATGCCAAGATCGCCCTGCACGCCGAGACCCTCGCCGCGCTGATGATCACCTACCCCTCCACCCACGGCGTGTACGAGCACGAGGTCGGCACGATCTGCGCCGCCGTGCACGCCGCCGGCGGCCAGGTCTATGTGGACGGCGCCAACCTCAACGCGCTGCTCGGCTTCGCTCGCTTCGGCGACTTCGGCGGCGATGTGTCGCACCTGAACCTGCACAAGACCTTTTGCATCCCGCACGGCGGGGGAGGACCCGGCGTCGGACCTGTCGCGGCCAAGGCGCACCTGGCCCCGTTCCTGCCCGGGCACCCGCTCGCGCAGGACGATGAGCACTACCTGCTCGGCAGCACCGGTACCGAAACCGTCGTCCACGGTGGCGGACCCGTCTCGGCCGCGCCCTACGGCAGCCCGAGCATCCTGCCCATCTCGTGGGCCTACGTGCGGATGATGGGCGCCGACGGGCTCAAGCAGGCCACCGGTGCCGCGGTGCTCGCCGCGAATTACGTGGCCAAGCAGCTCAGCGGCCACTACCCGGTGCTCTACGCCGGCGACAACGGTTTGGTCGCGCACGAGTGCATCCTGGACCTCCGCCCGCTCACCGCGGCCACCGGGGTCACCGTCGACGACGTGGCCAAGCGCCTCGTCGACTACGGTTTCCACGCGCCCACGATGAGCTTCCCGGTCGCGGGCACCCTGATGGTGGAGCCCACCGAGAGCGAGGACCTCGGCGAGATCGACAGGTTCATCGAGGCCATGATCGGCATCAAGGCCGAGGCGGATGCCGTCGCCGCCGGCACCTGGCCGGCCGACGACAACCCGCTGCGGAACGCCCCGCACACCGCCCAGTCGGTGATCGAAGGGGAGTGGACGCATCCGTACGACCGCGAAACCGCGGTCTACCCGGTGCGCACCCTGATCCGCAACAAGTACTGGGCGCCGGTGCGTCGCATCGACAACGCTTACGGCGACCGCAACCTGGTCTGCGCCTGCCCGCCGCCCGAGGCGTTCGAGTAACCCCGGCCGCGGGACTAGGGGGTGGGGGCGAGGAGCGCAGGCCACCAGAGCAGGGCGAGTGGGTAGCCGACGAAGGAGACGATGTCGAGCACCCAGTGCGCGATCACCAGGGGCATCACCCGGCCCCAGCGCAGGTAGCACCAACCGAATACCACTCCCATCAGGGCATTGCCAACGAACGGCCCGATGCCCTGATAGAGGTGGTAGCTGCCGCGCAGCAGAGCTGCCGACATGATGATGGTCCAGGCGCTCCAACCCAGCTCGCGCAGCCGGGTGAATAGGTAGCCCACCACAATGAGCTCTTCGCTCAGTGCGCTCCGTATCGCCGAGAAGATCAGGATCGGGATCGTCCACCAGAAGGTGTCCAGCGGTGAGGGCACCACGGCCACCGTGAAGCCCAGCGCGCGGCCGGCCAGGTAGAGCCCGAGTCCCGGGATGCCGATCAGCAGCAGAAGGCCGCCGCCGCGGAGCAGATCCCGGCGCGGCTCGGTGAAATCCACCCCGAGCCGACGGAACCCACTCTGCCCGGGCCGCCAGAGCAGGTAGAGCACCAGGGCCACCGGGAACAACGTGAAGACGATGCCGAGGAATTGGTAGGTGAAGTCCAGCCACTCGCGCGTCGACTGCGACCCGTTGATGGTCGCCGACTGATCGCTGAGCGCGACCTCGGCCGTGAGCCGGGAAATGATCGACACTATCGAGTACACGGCGGAGGCACCGAGCGAGAGCCCGAGCACGATCGCGATCTCCCACTTCAGCTGCACCCTCGATAACGCCGGAGTATCGGCGGCCGCCGAGGGGGAGCGGGTTTGCGCGGAGGGGGCCGGGGGATCGGCCGGGTCGGAGGGGTAGTCGCTCATGTCGCGCTCGGCATCCGGCACGCCGGGGTGCCTCCCGGCAACCGATAGCGGTAGCGGGCCACGAGGCTGTAACCGGCCGCGGCCGCCCACGACCACGGCGGCACCGTGGCGAGCCAACCGAGCACCCGCAGTGCGGCAACCGGCTGGCCACGCAACAACGCTGCCACCGCGGCAGCGCCGCCGTAGTGCCGGCCCCCCGCGACGAACCACACTCGGCTCCTGGCCTGCTGCTCGGTGAGACCGAAGGCAGCGAGGTCGGTCCACTGGAACGGCGCGGTGGCCGGCACCCGGGGCAGCGTGCGCTGGAGCCACAGCACCGCGGTGGTGCAGAACCCACAGTCGCCGTCGAAGATGAGCGTGGCGGGCTGTTCGGGCGGGGTGGTCGGCATTCCTCTATTTTGCGCCCTCGGTGCTCGCGCGCGAGTTTTCGGGCCAATTGATCCTCACGCGGTGGGATTTGAAAACGCTTGCATGCGTCGGAGGGACCTTGGTCCCAAGCTTCGTGAGAGATCCTCGCGGGATTCGCAGAAAAAACCGCGAAATCGGCGTGAAGCGCAAGAATCGTGCGTCTTTCATTACTGCTGTGTAACGTTTACCGTCAGGTTTTGCTCCCGGCGCCTGACGTACCTAGGGTTTTGATAACTAGCGCGCTGCTACGGGCTTCGGCCACGGCGGCGCCTTCACCTTTGCACAGGAGGAATTTTGAAGAGATCCCGCATGGGCCTCAGCGCCCTCGCGCTCATTTCGGTGAGCGCTCTGGCGCTTTCGGGTTGCGCGACATCCAACGACGAAGAGGCCACTTCGGCCGGCGACGCGTCCGCAGTTGTCAGCACCAATGGCAGCGAGCCGCAGAACCCGTTGATCCCGACCAACACCACCGAGACCGGCGGCGGCAAGATCGCCACGTCGATCTTCGCGGGCCTGGTCTCGTACAACGCTGACGGCGAGATCGAGAACGAGGTCGCCAAGTCGATCGAGTCTGACGACGCTACCAACTGGACCGTCACGCTGGAAGAGGGCTGGACCTTCACCAACGACGAACCCGTCACGGCTTCGTCCTTCGTGGATGCCTGGAACTACGGCGCGCTCTTCAGCAACGCCCAGAGCGCCTCCTACTTCTTCGACGACATCGTGGGCTTCGACTACGAGGTTGACTCCGAACTGACCGGCCTGAAGGTCGTCGACGACACGACCTTCACGGTTGAGCTCGCTTCGCCCGAGGCCGACTGGCCGCTGCGCCTCGGCTACACGGCCTTCATGCCGCTGCCGTCCGCCGCGTACGACGACATGGCCGCCTTCGGTGAAAACCCGATCGGCAACGGCCCGTACATGCTCGATGGCGAGGGTGCCTGGGTTCACGAGGAGAAGATCAGCCTCGTGACCAACCCCGGTTACGAAGGCGTGCGCAAGCCCGTCAACGGTGGACTCGAGATCAAGTTCTACTCCACCCAGGACGCCGCGTACGCGGACGTGCAGGGCGGCAACCTCGACGTGCTGGACGCTGTTCCGGACTCCGCGTTCGAAACCTACGAGGCCGAATTCGGCGAGCGTTCGGTGAACCAGGCTGCAGCCATCTTCCAGGGCTTCAACATGCCGTACTACCTCGAGCACTGGAGCGGCGAAGAGGGCAAGCTGCGTCGTGCAGCGATCTCGATGTCGATCAACCGCGAGGAAATCACCGACGTCATCTTCCAGGGCACCCGTACCCCGGCAACCGACTTCACCTCGCCCGTCATCGACGGCTACTCCGACCAGCTCGAAGGCGCCGAAGTTCTCGAATACAACCCGGAAGAGGCCGTCAAGCTGTGGGCCAAGGCTGACGCCATCGCACCGTTCGGCGACTCCACGTTCGACATCGCGTACAACTCTGACGGTGGCCACCAGGCCTGGGTCGACGCCGTGATCAACAGCGTCGTCAACACGCTGGGGATCTCCGCGACCGGCAAGCCGTACCCGACGTTCGCCGCAGCACTCGAAGACCGCTCGAACGACGCACTGACCGGTGGAACCCGTGCCGGCTGGCAGGGCGACTACCCGTCGATGTACAACTTCCTCGCTCCGCTGTACCAGACCGGTGCCGGCTCGAACTACGAGGACTACTCGAGCGAAGAGTTCGACGGTCTCCTCAAGGAAGGCGCCGCGGCAGAAACCGTCGAGGACGCCACCGCCAAGTACCAGGCTGCACAGGAGGTTCTGCTGAAGGACCTGCCGTCCATCCCGCTGTGGTACTCCAACGTCAACGGCGTTTGGGCTGACACCGTCAGCGACGTGGTGTTCGGCTGGGATTCCGTCCCGCTTTACTACCAGATCACCAAGGGTTAATTCCTAGTTCCACCCGCAGTGCAATGTCCGGGGCGTCAAGCCCCGGACATTGCACTGACTAGACTCATTCAGTGATTGCGATCCTCATGCATAAAAGATTCTCGGAGCTCACCTGATGCTGTGGTACACAGGCAGGCGCGTCCTCCAAATGATCCCCGTCTTCTTCGGGGCGACATTCTTGATCTATTTCATGGTCTTCTCCCTACCGGGTGACCCGATCGCTGCGCTGTACGGCGACCGTCCGCCGGCACCCGGCGTGATCGAACAGATCCGGGCCCAGTACAACCTGGACAAGCCGCTGCTGCAGCAGTACCTGATCTACATCGGCAACTTCTTCCAGGGCGACCTGGGCACCACCTACTCCGGGCGACCGGTCAGCGATGTGATGGCCGGGGCATTCCCGATCACCTTCCGCCTGGCCATGTTGGCCCTCGTCTTCGAAGCCTTCGCCGGGATCCTCGTCGGACTCGTCGCGGGCCTGCGCAAGGGCAAGTGGTTCGACGCCAGCGCCCTCGTGGTGAGCCTGCTCCTGATCAGCGTGCCGACCTTCGTACTCGGCTTCCTGTTCAGGCTCATTTTCGGCGTGCAATTAGGTTGGTTCAGAACCACAGTGAGCAGTGAGGCTCCGTGGGGCGAACTCATCCTCCCCGCCCTGGTTCTGGCCAGTGTGTCCTTCGCCTATATCGTGCGCCTCACCCGCGCCAGCGTCGCCGACAACCTCAACGCCGACTTCGTTCGCACCGCCACCGCGAAGGGCCTCTCCAGGCGCCGCGTGGTCACGGTGCACGTGCTGCGCAACTCCCTCGTTCCCGTCGTGACGTTCCTGGGTGTCGACCTCGGTTCGCTCATGGTCGGCGCGATCATCACCGAGGGAATCTTCAACATCAACGGCGTCGGTGGCACCGTGTACAAGGCGATCGTCCTCGGCGAGAGCACCACAGTGGTGTCGTTCATCGCCGTCATGGTGGTCATCTTCGTGCTCGCCAACCTGCTCGTCGACCTGCTGTACGCAGCTCTGGACCCAAGGATTCGTTATGCCAAATAAGAGTGGCCAGGCCCACTTCGTCGCGGAGCTGGAAGACACCCCGGTAGCCCCGATTGACCGTCTCGACGAGTCGCAGAAGGCTCGCAGCACCTGGGCGGATGCCTGGGACTCGATGCGCCGCCGGCCGATGTTCTGGATCTCCTCAGTGCTGATCCTGATCATCGCCCTTGTCGCACTGTTCCCCGGACTGTTCACCTCGGTGTCGCCAAACCTCGACTGCCAGCTGGCGAACAGCAACGGCGGACCAGAAGCCGGTCACCCGTTCGGGTTCACCCGGCAAGGCTGCGACGTGTACGCGCGCACCATCTTCGGCACCCGGGCCTCGGTCACCGTCGGCCTCCTGGCCACCGGACTCGTCACCCTCATGGGAGTCATCCTCGGCTCCCTCGCGGGATACTACGGCGGCTGGCTCGACGCAATCGTCTCCCGCGTCGGCGACATCTTCTTCGCCATCCCCACCATCCTCGGCGCCATCGTGCTGATGTCCGTGCTTCCGGCCGCGACGCCCACCTCGGTGGCCTTCGTGCTGTCGATCTTCGCCTGGCCCCAGATCGCCCGCATCATGCGCGGTGCGGTCCTGTCGGCCACGAACTCCGACTACGTGATGGCCTCGACAGCTCTCGGTGTGTCGAAGTTCCGGATTCTGCTGCGCCACGTGATCCCCAACTCGATCGCCCCGGTCATCGTGATCGCCACGGTGTCACTCGGCACGTTCATCGTCGCCGAATCCACCCTGTCGTTCCTGGGCATCGGCCTGCCGACCAGCGTTATGTCTTGGGGTAATGACATCAGCCAGGCCCAGACATCCCTTGTTACCAACCCGCAGGTGCTCCTGTACCCCGCGGCCGCCCTGTCCATCACGGTGCTCGCGTTCCTGATGCTCGGCGACATTCTGCGCGACGCGCTTGACCCGAAGGCGAGGGCGCTTCGATGAGCCAGACACTGACAGACACCAACCCAGGGGGCGTCGAGAGCGACGAGCAGCCCCTGCTGCAGATTCGCAACCTCGAGGTTGGTTTCCAGACCCAGCGCGGCCTGGTTCCTGCCGTGCGCGGCGTGGACATCACCCTGTACTCCGGCCAGACGCTCGCCATCGTCGGGGAGTCGGGCTCCGGCAAGACCACCACGGCGCAGGCGATCATCGACCTGCTCCCCGGCGCGGGCAAGATCACCGGCGGCCAGGTGCTCTTCGAGGGCCGTGACCTCACCAAGCTCAGCCCCAAAGACATCCAGGCGGTGCGCGGAAACCTGATCGGTTACGTGCCCCAGGACCCGATGTCCAACCTCAACCCGGTCTGGAACATCGGTTTCCAGGTTGAGGAGGCCATCAAGGCCAACGGACTCGCTCAGGGCAAGGAAGCGCGCGCCCGCACCATCCAGGTGCTGCAGGAAGCCGGACTCAGCGACGCTGCGGACCGACTCAAGCAGTACCCGCATCAGTTCTCCGGCGGCATGCGCCAGCGCGTGTTGATCGGCATCGGCCTGTCCGCCCGGCCGAAGCTGCTCATCGCCGACGAGCCCACCTCGGCGCTCGACGTCACCGTGCAGCGTCAGATCCTGGACCACCTGGGAACTCTGACCCGCGACTACGGCACCAGCGTGTTGTTCATCACGCACGACCTGGGCCTGGCCGCGGAGCGCGCCGAACAGCTCGTGGTGATGTACAAGGGAAAGATCGTCGAGTCCGGTCCCTCGCAGGAGATCCTGGCGAACCCGCAGCACCCGTACACGCAGCGGCTCGTGTCTGCGGCACCGAGCCTGGCTTCCCGGCGTATCCAGTCGGCCAAGCACGCGTCCGTCGGCGACTCCGGGATCTACGGCGGCGGTTCCCTGGACGACACCCTGGTCGCCAGGGCTGCCGAGCGCGAGAGCCTCGCTCCCGTGAAGGACCTGATCTCGATCGACAACATCTCCAAGGTGTACCGGATCCGCAAGAAGGGTCTGCGCAGCGAGGAGCTCAAGGCCGTCGACGGCGTCACCTTCGGCATTCAGAAGGGCACCACCACGGCCCTCGTCGGCGAGTCCGGCTCGGGCAAGTCCACAGTCGCCAAGCTCGTGCTGCAGCTGGAGAGCATCACCAGCGGCTCGATCGAGTTCGACGGTCAGGACGTCGCCGGGCTCAAGGGCAAGGAACTGCTCAAGTTCCGCCGCCGCGTGCAGCCGGTCTTCCAGGACCCGTACGGTTCCCTCGACCCGCAGTACAGCGTGGGCAACACCATCGCGGAGCCGCTGCTAGCGCACGGCGTCGGGACTGCGAAGGAACGACAGGAGCGGGTCAAGGAACTCCTCGACCAGGTCTCGCTGCCGTGGTCGTCGCGATTCCGGTACCCGAGTGAACTCTCCGGCGGTCAGCGCCAGCGAATCGCCATTGCGCGAGCGCTCGCGCTCAAGCCCGACGTGCTCGTGCTCGACGAGGCCGTGTCGGCACTCGACGTTCTCGTGCAGGGGCAGGTGCTGAACCTGCTCACCGAGCTGCAGACCGAGTTGGGCCTGACCTACCTGTTCATCACCCACGACCTCGCCGTGGTGCGCCTCGTCGCCGACAACGTGTGCGTGATGCAGAAGGGCCGGATCGTGGAGGCCGCGTCGACTGACGACGTGTTCGACAACCCGCAGCAGGCATACACGCAGGAGCTTTTGGCCGCCATTCCCGGCGGTAACTTCCAGTTCGGCCGCTAGGGTCCGCGTGTGAGATGACTGCCCCCCGGCCTGCGCCGGGGGGCAGTCGTCGTCCGGGGGTGGGGAGCGTTTGCCGGCTGTTCAGGTGCCGGGAACGCACTGTATATAGGAGCGATCGATACTCGCCCGACGCGAGACGGGCCGAATACGGTAGGATAGACCCTTGGGTCCATAGAGATCCCACTCATCCACTCTGCGCCGCACGTGATTTTACGCGGCATCCATTCTTCGTAAGGATCTATTTTTATGGCGATTGCTACCCGCAATAACCTCCGGAATGTTGCAATCGTTGCCCACGTTGACCACGGCAAGACGACGCTGGTCGACGCGATGCTGCAGCAGACGAACTCGTTCGCCGAGCACTCGCACACCGAAGAGCGTGCGATGGACTCCAACGAGCTCGAGCGCGAAAAGGGCATCACCATCCTCGCCAAGAACACGGCGATCTCGTACAAGGGCATCCACGCCACTGACGGCCCCATCACCATCAACGTCATCGACACCCCCGGCCACGCCGACTTCGGTGGAGAGGTCGAGCGCGGCCTGTCCATGGTCGACGGTGTTGTGCTCCTCGTCGACGCTTCCGAGGGCCCGCTGCCGCAGACCCGCTTCGTGCTCCGGAAGGCACTTGAGGCGCACCTGCCCGTGATCCTCCTGGTCAACAAGACCGACCGTCCCGACGCCCGTATCGATGAGGTCGTCGAAGAGAGCCAGGACCTGCTCCTCGGCCTCGCTTCCGACATGGCCGACGACGTGCCCGACCTGGACCTCGACCTGGTCCTCAACGTTCCCGTCGTCTACGCGTCCGGCCGTGCCGGTGCCGCCAGCCTCACCAAGCCGGAGAACGGCTCACTGCCCGACAACGACGACCTCGAGCCGCTCTTCGAAGCGATCCTCCAGCACATCCCCGCTCCCGTCTACGACGACGAGCACCCGCTGCAGGCCTGGGTCACCAACCTCGACTCCTCGCCGTTCCTCGGCCGCCTCGCGCTGCTGCGCGTTTTCCAGGGCACCATCAAGAAGGGCCAGACCGTGGCCTGGGTCAAGCACGACGGCACCGTTTCCAACGTGCGCGTGACCGAGCTCATGATCACCAAGGCACTTGACCGGTACCCGGCCGAGAGCGCCGGCCCCGGTGACATCGTCGCCGTCGCCGGTTTCCCCGACATCACCATCGGTGAGACCCTCGCCGACCCCGATGACGTGCGCCCGCTGCCGACCATCACGGTCGACGACCCCGCCATCTCGATGACCATCGGCACCAACACGTCGCCGCTCATCGGCAAGGTCAAGGGCCACAAGCTCACCGCCCGCATGGTCAAGGACCGTCTCGACAAGGAGCTCGTCGGTAACGTCTCGCTCCGAGTTCTCGACATCGGCCGTCCGGACGCCTGGGAAGTCCAGGGCCGTGGCGAGCTCGCTCTCGCCATCCTGGTCGAGCAGATGCGTCGTGAAGGCTTTGAGCTCACCGTCGGCAAGCCGCAGGTGGTCGTCAAGCGCGTCGACGGCAAGATCCACGAGCCGTACGAGCACCTCACCATCGACTCGCCCGAAGAGTACCTCGGTGCGATCACCCAGCTCCTCGCCGCCCGTAAGGGTCGCATGGAGAACATGGCGAACCACGGCACCGGCTGGGTCCGCATGGAATTCATCGTTCCGTCGCGCGGCCTGATCGGTTTCCGCACCGAGTTCCTGACGGACACCCGCGGTACCGGTATCGCCAACGCGATCTTCCACGGCTACGAGGCCTGGGCCGGCACCATCAACACCCGCACCAACGGCTCGATCGTCGCCGACCGTGCCGGTGTTGTGACGCCGTTCGCCATCATCGCACTGCAGGAGCGCATGCAGTTCTTCGTCAACCCGACCGAAGAGGTCTACGAGGGCATGGTCATCGGCGAGAACTCGCGCGGCGACGACATGGACGTCAACATCACCAAGGAAAAGAAACTGACCAACATGCGTCAGTCCACCTCCGACACCTTCGAGTCGATGACGCCGTCCAAGCAGCTCACCCTCGAGCAGTGCCTGGAATTCGCCCGCGAAGACGAGTGCGTCGAGGTCACCCCCGCCGTCGTTCGTATCCGCAAGGTGGAGCTCGCCGCATCCGCTCGTCAGCGCAACGTGTCGCGTCTGAAGAAGCAGGACGCGAACTAGTTCGCAGCGCGATCTGACCGCAGGCATCCTGTTCCGGTTTTCCGGCGCGGGGTGCCTGCGGTTTTTTGTCAATCGTTCCCGCTCAAGCGGGAGCCCCGCACCGTGAGGACCCCATGACCCCTGGATGGAAGACGAAGATGTCGCCGCTGCGGATGGGCCTGGCCCTGGCGGCGGTGCTGGCCGTAGCGCCGGCGCTGGCCGGCTGCTCCGACGCGCAGGTGCAGGATGCCGTGAACGGCGCCGTGCAGGGAGCCACCGACGGCGACGTGAGCCTCGGCGGCGCGCTGCCCGACGGCTGGCCGGCGGAGATCCCCGTGATCGACGGCGAGATCAAGTTCGGCGCCGGCAACACCACCAACGGCGACCAGGGCTGGGTCGTCACGGTCGCCTCCGGCGCAGCGGACCCGCTGGCCGACGCCGAGCAGAAGCTCGTCGATGCCGGCTTCGTACCGGACACCAGCGCCTCGGCCAACGTGGGCGACGTCGGCGTGGTCGCCTTGAAAAACGCCACCCACATCGTGACCATCGCCGGCACTCCCGACGGCGTGCTCTACACGGTCGCCCCGGCCTGATAACGCGCTCCGTCGTTGGTCGAGCTTGTCGAGACCCGGCGGCTCGGTCTACGGGTCCACTTCGACAGGCTCAGCACGGCGTCGACAGGCTCGACCGACGGAGGTGTCAGGCGAAGAGGGGCGCGCCCACGTAGGAGCCCTTGGCTGCTCCGGGCGGGACGGCGAAGAGTGCGGAGCCGACGTGGCGGATGTACTCGTTGAGGGCGTCGTGGCGGGCCAAATTCAGCTGCACGGCCGTGAAGCTGGCGGGGGTGCGCTGGAAACTGATGAAAAACAGCCCGGCGTCAAGGCGGCCGAGGTCGTCGTTGCCGTCCACGAAGTTGTAGCCGCGGCGCAGCATCCGGATACCGTCGTTCTGGCTGGGATGAGCCAGCCGCACGTGCGCCGCGGTGTCGATCAACGGCTGGTCGGCGCGTCCGGCGAGCTCAAAATCGGGTTCGGTGAACTCGGTGCCGCCGGATAGCGGCGCACCCTCGCCCTTGTTGCGGCCGATCACGGTCTCCTGCTCGCGCAGGCTGGTGCGGTCCCAGGTTTCGATGGTCATCCGGATGCGCCGCGCCACGAGATAGGACCCGCCCGCCAGCCACGCGGGCCCGTCGGAGGCTCCCACCCAGAGGTGTTCAGTCACCGCGGCCGGCTCCTCGGCCTTGATGTTGGCGGTGCCGTCCTTGAACCCGAACAGGTTGCGCGGGGTGGCCTGGCTGGTGCTCGTGGACGAGGTGCGGCCGAAGCCGAGCTGGGACCAGCGGATCGCCGCACGCCCGAAGGCGATGCGGGACAGGTTGCGGATGGCGTGCACGGCGACCTGGGGGTCGTCAGCGCAGGCCTGGATGCAGAGGTCTCCGCCGCTCCTGGTCTCCTCGAGCATGTCGCCGGGGAAGTGCGGTACATCGACCAGCTCGGCCGGTCGACGGGCGGCCAGGCCGAAGCGATCCACGCCGGCCGCGGTCTGGAAGAGGGTGGGCCCGAACCCGAACGTGATGGTCAGGCCGGCCGGCGGCAGGCCGAGGGCCTCGCCGGTGTCTTCCGGTGGGGCGTCGTACGGGCCGCTGACCGAACCGTAGTCGCCGACATCACGGCCAGCGGTCATCGCGGCGGCCGCGACGCTCCAGTCCTGCAGCAGTTCGACGAGGTCGGCGCGGGTGGTGCCGTCGGCCACGTCGAACGCGGCAAAGTGCAGCCGGTCCTGGGCAGGCGTGACGATACCGGCCTGGTGCTCCTGATAGAACGGGTAGACGGTGCTGGCGTTGCTCTGTGCTGAGGACGCCGCGACGGCCAGCGCGGCCCTGTCGCCGGCGACGCCCAGCCCGAGGCCGGCCACCCCGACGCCGGCCAGGCCGAATAAACCGCGCCTGGACAGGCCGCGGGGTGCCTGCGGACCCGCGCCAGTGTCTGGGCCGTCTGCGGTGGGGGAGTCGGAGCTGGTGGCGTCGGTCATGTTAGAGCACGAGCGTTGCGGTCAGCTGGTTCAGCGGCTCGCCGAGGGCGTTCACCTGGTCGGCGAAGGCCTTGATCTCGGCGGGCGTGAGGTCGGTGTAGAGGGTGAAGTCCTCGCCGACACGCTGGGCATCGAGCAGCTCCTGCAGCTCGGCGAACTCGCTGTCGAGGTCGGCGGCCAGGTCGGCGTCTTCCTCGAGCAGGATGTCGCGCACCCCGGCGTAGAGCACCTTGGCACCGTCGATGTTGGCCTGGAAGTCCCACAGGTCGGTGTGCGACCAGAACTCTTCCTCGCCGGTGACCTTGCCCGTGGCGACCTCGTCGAGCAGACCGATCGCGCCGTTGGTCTGCTGGGACAGGGTGAAGTCCAGATCCTGCACCTTCTCGTTCAGCGTCGTGGTGTCGGCTACGAGCAAGGTAGCCAGGTTCTGGCGCTGTTCAGGCGTGTACGCGGCGAAGCCGGCCTCCGCGTCGGCGGGCCAGAGGTCCTTCTCGATCGCGTGCCAGCCGGTCCAGTCCTGGCCTTCCTCGAGGTCGGCCTCACGGAGGTCCAGCTGCGGGTCGAGGTCGCCGAAAGATTCCGCCACGGTCTCCACGCGTTCCCAGTGGGCGCGGGTGGGGGCGTACAGGGCGCGGGCGGTGTCATCGTCGCCGGCCAGGTAGGCGTCGGCGAAGGCCTGGGTGCCGGTGAGGAGCTGAGCGACCTGATCGCGCACGTAGGCGGCGTAGTTGGCGTTGGCGACCTCGATGCGGGCGTCCAGGTCGGCATCCACCGTGACGTCAGTGCCGGAGTCGGTGACGGTGAAGGCCTTCTGGTCGATGCCCGCACCGATCATGCCGGGCTTGCAGGTGGTTACGTAGCGGCCGGGCATGAGCTGCACGACCAGGTCGCGGCTGAGGCCGGGGCCGATGTTCTCGACCTCGCCGACGATGCGCAGGCCGTCTTCGGCGAGCAGGTAGAACTCGGTGACCTGGTCGCCCGAGTTGGTGACCGTGAAGCTGAGGTTGCCGGACGGCGCCTCGGCGGCCGACACCGTGCAGGCATCCGCGCTGCTGTCGACGGTGAGGGCGGCCTGGGCCGAGTCGCTGCCGGTGGCGTTGGCGACGCAACCGGTGAGGGCAAGCAGGCCGACGGCTGAGGCGGCTACGAGGGGGAGGAGGCGGGCTCGCATGGGGGTCCTTAGAAGGGAGGCGGCGCGGGGCGTGGGGTCAGTGGGTGACAACCGCGGGTGCGGTCTGGGGGAGTACGGCGGACGGTGTCGGCGTCGGCTTCGCTTGCCGGCTCTTCACAATGAATAGGGTCAGGGTGGGCACCACGTAGGCGATCCAGGCGAACATCTCCAGCCAGGTGGTGGCCGGCGAGAAGTTGAGGGTGCCCTTGAGCAGGGTGCCGTACCAGCTGTCCGGGGGGATCACGGCGGAGACGTTGAACGCGAGGGCGTTGAGTCCGGGCAGGATGCCGGCCTCCTGCAGGTCGTGCACCCCGTAGGAAAGCACTCCGGCGGCGACGATGATGAGGATGGCACCGGTCCAGGTGAAGAACCGGCTCAGGTTGATCTTGAGCATGCCGGAGTAGATCAGCCAGCCCAGGCCGACTGCGGTGAGGATGCCCAGGCTCGCCCCGACCAGCGGAAGCGTGGTCGCTCCGGTGGCCTGCACGGCCGCCCAGATGAACAGGGCCGTTTCGATGCCCTCGCGGCCGACGGCGAGGAACGCGACGAGAACCAGGCCCATTCCGGTGCCGGTGAGGTGCTTGTCGATGTTGCCGTGCAGGTGCCCCTTGAGGTCGCGGGCGGTGCGCAGCATCCAGAACACCATCCAGGTCACCAGCCCCGTCGCGATGATGGAGAGCAGCCCGCCGATGGTCTCCTGCGCGGCGAAGCTCAGGCCGTAGGTGCCGAAGGTGAGGATGGCGCCCAACAGGAGGGCGAGAAGCACGGCGAGGCCGACGCCCGCCCAGATCCGGGGGAGAACGTCGCGGCGGCCGATCTTGACCACATAGGCGATCAGGATCGTCACGATCAGCGCGGCTTCGAGTCCTTCGCGCAGGCCGATCAGGTAGTTTGCGAGCACAGTGCTTCCCGGGTTGTTGTGGGTGGGGTGATGGGGCCAACAATTGGTAAGGCTTACCTTACCCACCCACTCTACGTAGGAACGCCGGATGTGTCCAGCTAAGATTTGTCAGCGGCCCCGGTGCCGCAGCACGTCTTGCCAACCGCGCTCGTCCACGTTGTTCAGGAGTCACCCATGCTTATGTCCGGGAACGGCGAACGGGTGGTCTTCGTGCTCGACGCACCCGGCGATGAATCGTTGCACACCGGCGGCACCATCGCCCGGCTCCTGGATGACGGCGCCGACGTCACCGTGCTCTTCGGGTCGGCGACGTCGTACGACAGCGACGCATCCGCACCGACGACCGCATCCGCCGGTGCAGCGGATGTGGCAGCCGCCCGGGCGGCACTCGGTGAGACCGACCCTGCCCAGTGGCGGGTCCTGGCCGGCGAGCCGCAGGGTGCGCAGCGCCGTGCGGTGCTGGGCGAGGCCTTCGCCCAAGCGCACGCCACCGCCGTCGTGGCCGCCGCCGTGGACCCGGCCCTGCGCCAGGCCGCCGTCGACGCGGCAGGCGAGCAGGGTGTGCCGGTGTTCCTCAGCAGCCGGGTCTCGGCGGTGCCCGGTGTGCGGCTCACCGCGATCGACGTCAGCGACCACATCGACAAGAAACTGGCGGCCCTGGCCGCGTATCCCGGCCGGTGGCGGCTGGACGGCCGGGTGGTGCGTCTTATCGACGGCACCGAGGCCCTCGTCACCGGCACCGAAACCTATGCCAGCGGTAGCGGCCCAGCCCAGCCGGCCGAGCTCGAGGCGCCAACGGTCGGATCCAGGCTGCTGGCCGTCCTGATGGCTCTCTTCGCCGGCGCGCTCTTCGGTGTTCTCGGCACCGTGGCGCACCAGACCACGATCGAACTGGGCTCCCTGACGATCCCTGTCGGCCTGACCCTGGCACTACTGGCCAGCGGCACCCTCCTGCTCGGGTTACGCCTGGTTGTGCACGACAGGCTCGTGGTCCTCGCCGCGGCGATCGGCCTGGTCGCCACGGTGTTCCTGCTGTCGCTGCGCAGCACCGGCGGCTCGGTGCTGGTGCCAGCCGGGGTGCCAGGCACGGTCTGGTCGATGGCGCCCGCGCTGTTCGCCGCCCTCGTCATCGCGTGGCCCCGAATTCCCGCCCGTCGGCCGACGGCGTAGACTGATCACTCTGTTCGTGAAGGGAATCCTGCCACTGTGACGTATGTCATCGCCTTGCCCTGCGTGGACGTCAAGGATCGCGCCTGCGTCGACGAATGCCCCGTCGACTGCATCTACGAGGGTGAACGCTCCCTCTATATCCACCCCGACGAGTGTGTCGACTGTGGAGCCTGCGAACCGGTCTGCCCGGTCGAGGCCATCTACTACGAAGACGACCTGCCCGAACAGTGGGCCGACTACTACAAGGCCAACGTCGAGTTCTTCGACGACATCGGCTCGCCCGGCGGCGCCGCCAAGGTCGGCGTCATCGCCAAGGACCACCCGGTGATCTCGGTGCTCCCGCCCCAGGTCCAGCACTAAAGGTGCTCAAACCACTTCCCGAGTACCCGTGGGATGCGATGCTGCCGTTCGCGCAGCTGGCCAGGGCCCACGCCGACGGCATCGTCGATCTCTCCATCGGGTCTCCGGTCGACCCCACCCCGCCCGTCGTGCAGGCCGCCCTGGCCTCCGCGACGGATGCGCACGCCTACCCGCAGACCACCGGCACCCCGGCGCTCCAGCACGCCATCATCGACTGGTACGCCCGTCGCCGCGGTGTGACCGGGCTGGCGGAGGAGAACGTGCTGCCCACCATCGGCTCGAAGGAACTGGTGGCGCTGCTGCCGTTCATGATCGGCGTCGGCGAGGGCGACACCGTCGTGCACCCGCGCGCCGCCTACCCCACCTACGCGATCGGCGCGGCCATGGCCGGGGCGGATGCGTTCCCCTCCGATGATCCCGCCGAGTGGCCGGAGACGACGCGGCTGATCTGGCTGAACAGCCCGGGCAACCCGGACGGGCGGGTGCTCCCCGTCGAGGTGCTTCGCGCCGCCGTGGCCCGCGCCCGCGAACTCGGCGCCGTGATCGTCAATGACGAGTGCTACGCCGAACTCGGCTGGGCCGCCCCGTGGGACGCGGAGCCGATCCCGAGCATCCTCGACCCCCGCGTCACCGACGGGGACACGCGTAACATCGTGGCGATCTACTCGCTGAGCAAGCAGTCCAACATGGCCGGCTACCGGGGCGCCTTCGCCGCCGGCAGCAGCGATGTGCTCGGCCGTCTGCTCACCGTGCGCAAGCACGCCGGCCTGATGCTGCCCGCCCCGTTGCAGGCCGCCATGGTCGCCGCGCTGGGCGACGACGAGCACGTGAGGGTGCAGCGCGAGCGCTACCGTGCCCGCCGCGAGGTGCTGCTGCCGGCGCTGGTCGCCGCGGGATTCCGCATCGAGAACAGCGAGGCCGGCCTGTACCTCTGGGCGACCGCCGGTGTCGACGCCTGGGACTCGATCCGGCAGATCGCCGAGCTCGGTATCCTGGCCGGTCCCGGCCCGTTCTACGGCGACTTCTATCCCCGGCACGTACGGTTCTCGCTCACCGCCGACGACGAGCGCATCAACGCCGCCGCCGCCCGGCTGCGGGCTTTCGTCACGTCCTGACCCGGCTCCATTGCCGGGGCTGGACACCAGCGGCGGCCTGCCTAGGCTGAGGGCATGGCTGACACCGCGCATCCGGTCGACGACAGCGCTCCCCAGGACAGCTACGGCGTGAGCGTCGGGGCGCTGTACGCGCTCGTGTCCGAGCTGCCGGCGCATCCGCCCGTGACGCGGGGAAAGATCTTCAACGGCGACGGTGTGAAGGTGCAGGAGAAGGTGTTCGCGTTCATCGGCCGCAACGGCGACCTCGTCGCCAAGGTTCCGGAATCCCGGGTGCGCCAGCTGGTCTCCCAGCACACCGGGCGGCCTGTTGTGATGGGACGGCGCACCATGCGCGAATGGGTGCGGTTGCCGGCCGAGGCCGGGGTGGGCGCCTGGATCGAGGTGCTCGACGAGGCCTATCACTTCGGCCTGACCCGCCCGACCCGCTGAGCCACGAGGTCTGGTCGGCGGGCGGCTGCGGGCCGGAAAGCTCGGCGCGCCCGTCAGAAATCGGCTGTGACCTAGGGCCAATGGACTCTGGTCGATCTTGGCGGATGCAACAGTATGCCCCTCGGCGGAATAGGCTGTAAGCGGGTTATCGTTGCCAAGCACCACGAGCGTGCTGCGGCGGACCACCACAGACCAACAGCCGCAAGGCTTTGAAATCCAGGGAGGCGCCGTGAGCGACGTCGCGCAGCGAACACCATCCAATGAGCCGCAGTTCATCGATCGGCCCGTACCGGGTCCGCAGGTGGCCACTCTGACCTACCCGGGGGGCACGGCGCAGTTTCCGATCCTGGGCAGCACCGACGGCCCGTCCAGCATCGACATCGCGACGCTGACCAAGCAGACCGGCTACACCACGTTCGACTCCGGATTCGTGAACACGGCGGCAACGAAGTCAGCCATCACCTACATCGACGGCGAACACGGGATCCTGCGATACCGCGGCTACCCGATCGAACAGATCGCCCAGAATTCCAGCTTTCTCGAGACCGCGTGGCTCCTGATCTACGGCGAACTGCCCAGCGCAAGCGAACTGAGCGCGTTCGACACCCGCATCCGTCGGCACACCCTGCTGCACGAAGACCTGCGCCGCTTCTACGACGCCCTGCCGCACAACGCGCACCCGATGTCGGTGCTCTCGGCCGGCGTCTCCGCGCTGTCGACCTACTACCAGGACTCCCTGGACCCCAAGGATCCCGAACAGGTCGAACTGTCGATGATCCGGCTGCTCGCCAAGCTGCCCGTGATGGCCGCATACGCGCACAAAAAGAGCATCGGCCACGCGTTCCTGTACCCGGACAACTCGCTGAGCTTCGTGGACAACTTCATCAAGCTCAACTTCGGCACCCTCGCCGAGCCGTACGTGGTGAACCCCGTCGTGAGCAAGGCGCTCGAACGTCTGCTGATGCTGCACGAAGACCACGAGCAGAACGCGTCCACCTCGGCCGTGCGCCTGGTCGGTTCCACCGAGGCCAACCTGTTCGCGTCGGTCTCCGGCGGCATCAACGCTCTCTCCGGCCCGCTGCACGGCGGCGCCAACGAGGCCGTGCTGACCATGCTCCACGAGATCAAGGCCTCCGGCGAAGGCGTGCAGAAGTACGTCGAGCGGGTCAAGAACAAGGAAGCCGGCGTGCGTCTGATGGGCTTCGGCCACCGGGTCTACAAGAACTACGACCCGCGCGCCAAGCTGGTCAAGGAGAGCGCCGACGCGGTACTCGAGGCCCTCGGCGTCAAGGACGACCTGCTCGACATCGCCAAGGAGCTCGAGTTCATCGCACTGAACGACGACTACTTCAAGGAGCGCAAGCTCTACCCCAACGTCGACTTCTACACCGGCGTGATCTATAAGGCGATGGGCTTCCCGCCGCGCATGTTCACGGTGCTGTTCGCGATCGGCCGGCTGCCCGGCTGGATCGCGCACTGGCGCGAGATGAACCTGGACACGACCACCAAGATCGGCCGCCCGCAGCAGCTGTACACGGGTTCGGTCGCCCGCGACTACCCGCAGCGCTAAGCCGGCGGATGCGAAAAAGCCCCTTCCCATCGGGAAGGGGCTTTTTTCTTGGGCAGGTCGTTAGGCGTGCAGGGCGGCGTTCAGCAGGATGCCGGCCGTGCGGGGGAGCACCTCGACCGCGCCGGTGAGGGAGTTGCGGCGGAAGAGCAGGTTCGGCACACCGGAGAGGTCCTTGGCCTTGGCCGTGCGCGGGGCGCCGTCGGCCGTGCGTGCGGCATCCAGCAGCACCACCTTGGTGCCGGCGGTGACGTACAGGCCCGCCTCCACCACGGAGTCATCACCGATCGAGATGCCGATGCCCGAGTTGGCGCCGAGCAGCGCGCGCTCCCCGATGGTGACCCGCTGGGTGCCACCGCCGGAGAGCGTGCCCATGATGGATGCGCCGCCGCCGATGTCGGCGCCGTCACCGACCACGACGCCCTGGGACACGCGGCCCTCGACCATCGAGACGCCCAGGGTGCCGGCGTTGAAGTTCACGAAGCCCTCGTGCATGACGGTGGTGCCGGGGGACAGGTAGGCACCCAGGCGCACCCTGGAGGCGTCGGCGATGCGCACCCGGTCCGGGGAGACGTAGTTGAGCAGCGGCGGGAACTTGTCCAGGCCCGTGGCGGCGATGCCGTGGCGCATGAGCGACGGCCGCAGGCGATCGAAGTCGGCGGGTAGTACCGGGCCGGCGTTGGTCCAGACGACGTTGGGCAAGTGGCCGAAGATGCCGTCGAGGTTGAGAGTGTTCGGCTTGACCAGCAGGTGTGAGAGCAGGTGCAGGCGGAGGTAGGCATCCGATGTGCTCGCGGGGGGCGACTGCAGGTCGATCTCGACGGTGACTGCCTCGAGACGCACGTTGCGGCGGGCGTCGGGGCCGGCGGCCTCTTCCAGCTCTGTGGGCACGATCCACCGGTCGCGGTCGGCGGGCAGCGCACCCAGCTTCGGCGCCGGGAACCAGGTGTCCAGCACGGTGCCGTCACCGGCGATCGTGGCCAGGCCATACCCCCAGGCGTGAGTGGCGGCGGCTGTCTGTTCTGCGGGGGGAGGGGCGGTGACCATGGCTCTAGATTAGTAGCCGTAGATTGGTACAGTGCCTTCCGACCGAACGATAGACCCGTCCGTTCCCGCCCTCGACCTGTCTGCCTCGTCGATCGAGCTGACCCGCGCCCTCTGCGATGTGGAGTCGGTGTCCGGCAACGAAACGCCGCTCGCCGACGCGATCGAGGCCGCCCTGGCCGGCTCCGCGCACCTGGAAGTGATCCGCGACGGCGACACCATCGTGGCCCGCACCAATCTGGGCCGTGCTCAGCGCGTGGTGATCGCCGGGCACATCGACACCGTGCCGCTGAACGAGAACCTGCCCACCCGGTTCGAGACCGACGGCGACGTCGACTACCTCTGGGGTCGCGGCACCGTGGACATGAAGGCCGGCGTTGCCGTGCAACTCAAGCTCGCCGCCGAGCTCGCCGACACCAGCGTCGACGTGACCTGGATGTGGTACGACCACGAGGAGGTCAACGCCGATCTCAACGGGCTCGGCCGGCTGGCCGCCAACCGTCCCGACCTGTTCGAGGGCGACTTCGCGATCCTCGGCGAACCGAGCAACAGCCAGGTCGAGGGCGGCTGCAACGGCAACGTGCGGATCGAGGTGCGCACCTTCGGCAAGCGGGCGCACTCCGCCCGTGCCTGGGTGGGCGAGAACGCCATCCACAAGGCCGCCCCGATCCTGGACATCCTCGCCGGCTACACCCCGCGTGAGGTGGAGGTGGAGGGCCTGGTCTACCGGGAGGGCCTGAACGCCGTGGGGATCAGCGGCGGCATCGCCGGCAACGTCATCCCCGACGAGTGCATGGTGCACGTGAACTACAGGTTCGCGCCCAGCCGCACGGCCGCGGAGGCCGTGGCGCACCTGGAAGACCTCTTCGCCGGCTTCGACATCACCGTGGTCGACCTCGCCGAGGGCGCCCGCCCCGGCCTGGACGCCCCGCTCGCGCTGAAGTTCCTCGAGGCCGTCGGCGCGGAGCCGCGCCCCAAGTACGGCTGGACCGATGTCGCCAGGTTCTCCGCCCTGGGCATCCCGGCCGTCAACTACGGCCCCGGTGACCCGCTCAAGGCGCACGCCGATGACGAGCGGGTGGCGCTGACCCAGATCACCGACTGCGAGGACGCCCTGCGCGCCTGGCTGACCGCGCCCATCGGCTGACCGTGACCCCGACCCGTTCGCCGGTCCGCCCGGTCCGCCGGGGTCTTCCCGGCGCCCTCCCGGCCCGGTGGCGGGCCCGGTACCGGCTGGTGCCCTGGTGGCAAAAGGTTCTGGCGATCTGGCTGGCCTCCCGGGTGGTTACGACATCGCTGGTGCTTGTGCTGGCGAGTGTGCAGGGGCAGAACGCCTGGACGACAGCCAGGCCCGGCTATACGGCGTTCGCCACCATGTGGGACGGCCTTTGGTACAACATCGTCGGTGTCGGCGGTTACCCGACGGTGCTGCCGGTTACCGCGGACGGTCACGTCGGCGAGAACGCCTGGGCGTTCATGCCGGGCTACCCGGCGGTGGTGCGGGTGCTGATGCTGGTCACCGGGGCCCCGTGGGCGCCGGTGGCGGTGTTCGTGTCGGTGGTCTGCAGCCTCGGCACCGCGCTGCTGTTCTACAGGCTGATGCGGCGGGTGCAGACGCCGTCAACGGCGCTGTTCTCGGTCCTGCTTTTCTGCGTCGCCCCGCTCTCGCCGCTGCTGCAGTTCGGCTACGCCGAGTCGATGCACATGCTGCTGCTCACCCTGGCCCTGCTGCTCCTGCTGGAGCGGCGTTACCTGGTGCTGGTGCCCGTGATCGCCGTGATGGCCCTGACCCGGCCCAGCGGGCTGGCTTTCGCCCTGTTCCTGGCCCTGCACGTCGGCTACCGCTGGTACAGCCGCGCCCGCGATCCGTTCCCGGTGCAGGAGGCTGTCACCGCCTCATTCGTGGCCGTTTTCAGTGGGGTGATGGGCCTGGCCTGGCCGGGGATCGCCTGGCTGGTGACGGGGTCCGTCACCGCGTACACCGACACCGAACTGGCCTGGCGGTCGGCGTACATCGGCTACCAGGAGCTGGTGCCGTTTGCGGCCTGGTTCCAGAGCGGGGTGTGGTGGCTGGGGGCACCTCTGGGCATCATCGCCGTTGTCGCGCTGATCGTCGCCTTCACACTGGTGATGTTCTCGCCGGCGGTGAAGAGCCTGGGTGTGGACCTGCGGCTCTGGGTAGCCTCGTACGCGCTCTACCTGCTCGCGGTGTTCTTTCCGCAATCGAGTGTGTTCAGGCTGCTGATGCCGATGTTCCCGCTGCTCGGAGCGCTCGCCACGCCGCGAAACGCCGTGTACCGCGTTGTGGTCACACTGGCGTTGATCTGCGCCCAGTGGGGCTGGCTTTTGCTCTGTTGGGGCGTGGACGGTGCGGATTGGACCCCGCCCTAATTACTGTCTGACGGCCGAATGGTCGATAATAGGAGTACAGACTACGAATGGAAGGGGAGTTCATGGCGGCCATGAAGCCACGGACCGGAGACGGACCAATGGAGGCTGTAAAGGAGGGGCGCCTGATCATCGTGCGTGTACCGCTCGAAGGTGGGGGTCGGCTCGTCGTCTCTGTGAACGACGCAGAAGCCAAGGAGCTTCACGATGCGCTCGCGGGCGTAGTTGCCCCGGCCGTGTAGTAATTCTGTAAGACAGGTTTTCAGCTGATCGGCTGTGCGGTTCTCCGCACAGCCGATTGCTGTATCCGTAGCGAGGCTACGCGCGCAGCTTCGTGATCTGGAGCAGGCCGTCGCCGACGGGGGAGAGCGCGCTGATCACGGCCTTGGACGAGGCGATCTCGTTGAGCAGGGTGCGGAAGCCCGTGGCGACGTCGTCGCGCTGCACAGGGTCGGCCACCCGGCCACGCCAGAGCGCGTGCGCCACCAGGACGGTGCCGCCCGGCCGGGCCAGGCGCAGGCCGTGCTCGACGTACTCGATGACCGACTGCGGGTCGGCATCCACGAACACGATGTCGTAGGAGTTCTCGTTCATGCGCGGCAGGACCTCGGCGGCGCGTCCGGTGATGAGTCGTACCCGGTTGGTGGGGATGCCGGCCTCGTGGAAATTGGCCTTGGCGTGCTGCAGGTGATCAACCTCGATGTCGATCGAGGTGAGGGTGGCACCGGGAGCACCGGTGAGCAGCCAGATGCCCGACACGCCGGCACCCGTGCCGACCTCGAGGATGCTGCGGGCTCCGGTGGCCGCGGCGATGACGGCCGACTGCGCGCCCACCGAGGGCGCGATGGCGTCGATGCCGAGCTCGAGGGACTGCTGCCGGGCTCGTGCCAGGGCGTCGCTCTCCACCACCGAGTCGTCGGCGAATTTCCAATTCAGATCTTTGTCAGACATTCCGCAACTCCAGTAGATGATTAGGTCAAGACTACGGCTGTGCGGCCCGTGGTTCGGGGATGCCTCGCCGGGGGGATATTCTGAGGGCATGTTCGGTCTGACGTTCGAGAAACTCCTGCTCATCGGGATCATCGCCGTCTTCCTGCTCGGACCCGAGAAGTTGCCGCACTATGCGGCCCAACTCGGCCGGCTGGTGCGCCAGCTTCGCGACATGGCCAATGGCGCCAAGGACCGGATGAAAGACGAGATGGGTCCGGAATTCGACGACGTCGACTGGAAGAAACTCGACCCCAGGCAGTATGACCCGCGCCGGATCATCCGTGAAGCCCTCATCGAGGACGAGCCCGTGAAGGGCAAGTCCGCCGTGGTCGGCCGCACCGGGCCGAACCCCGACAGTGCCTACCTGCAGCGGAAGCGTGCCAGGGAAGGCGCCTTGATCGGGCCCGCGCCGTTCGACTCCGAGGCCACCTAACCGGCGAGTTGCAGCGCGCGGTCGCCCCGGAAGGGGGGGGAACCGTGGAACGCTCGCCGACGTGGACCGGGCGTAGCCTTGCCAGAGAGAGTGGGCCGGCGCTGTGACGCTGTAGGCCCCGGGGGGAAGGTCGCATCATGCGCAACACACGTAGCCGCCTCATGATGGTGGGAGTCGTCGCGGGGGTCGCCGTTCTGTCGGTGGGTGCGACGGCCTTCGCGGCAGGGCAGGATTCGCGGCCCGCGTCCAACGTGGTGGCGGCGGAATCGGTTCCGACGGCCAGGGCCACACCATTGGCCACGCCGTCGACCGTCCCCGCACCGGTGATTGAGACACCGACCGCTGTCGCGCCGGCTGACAGCGATGCGCCCGACGAGGTTGTCGTGGCAGACGACACCACGAATACCGACAGCGAGAACGGCGACGGCCCGAGCGGCGAGGACCCCTCCGGTGTCGAGGGCGACGGCAACGTCGTCGAGGTGCGCACGCCCAACCCGGATGCTGTTCCCGATACGCCCGCGGAGTACGAGCACTTCTACGGATTGATCACGGAGTGCATGGCGGAGGCCGGGTTCGACTGGCACGGCGTCTGGCTGGGTATCGACAGTGAGTTCGCGGGTGTGGACATGACCTCGCTCGGAGACGTCGAACCCGGATCGCAGGCCGGGTTCACCCTGGCCCTGTACGGCGACACGGGTGCCGGCGACTACTACCACTGGGCGGATGCCGGCTGCTGGGGCAATGCCGTGCACGTCACCGGCAACGACGGCAACAACTAGCACCCTCGTACGCAACTCACCGCGGAGGCGGCGGCTAGCGACGCCTCGCCGCTTTGAGGGTGCGCGCCAGGAGGAGCATCGGGCCGACCATGCGGCCGAACTGCTGCCCGTTGACGGGCAGGGTGAGCGCGCCCGTGGCCCGGGAGATGGTGACCGGGTTCACGAAGCGCAGCAAGCCTTCCGGTCCATTGCGACGGCCCAGACCGGAGTCCTTCACCCCGCCCATTGGGGCGTCCACAGCGGAGAACGACCCTCGGTAGCCCTCGTTGACGTTCACACTGCCGGCCTCCAGCGCCTCGGCGACCCGCAGACCACGCCGGGCCGAGCCGCTGAGCACCGACGCGTTGAGCCCGTAGTCGCTGTCGTTGGCGGCCAGGATGGCCTCCTGCTCCGAGTCGACGACCGACACCGCCACCACCGGGCCGAAAGTCTCGCCGGCGTGGCAGAGCATGCCGGGGGTGACCCCGGTGAGGATGGTCGGTTCGTAGAAATACGGGCCGAGGTCGGGCCGGGCCCGTCCGCCGGCCTGCACGGTGGCGCCGTGGGCGAGAGCGTCGGCGACGTGTTCGGTGACCCGCTCGAGCTGCGCCTGCGAGGTGAGCGACCCCACATCCGTGCTGTAATCCAGCGCCGAACCGAGGATCAGGGCGCGGGTGACCGTGACGAACTCGCGCAGGAACTGATCGGACACCGCGCGCTGCACGTAGATGCGCTCGATCGACACGCACAGCTGACCCATCGAGGAGAAACAGGCGTAGGCGGCCTGCGCGGCGGCGCGGTGCGGGTCGACGTCGTCGAGCACGATCATCGGGTTCTTGCCGCCCAGTTCCAGCGACGCCCCGGTGAGGGTGCTCGCCGCCTGGGCGCCTACCCGCAGCCCGGTGGCGGTCGACCCGGTGAAGCAGACGTAGTCAGCGCCGGCCGTGACGGCCCCGCCGATCTCGGCGCCGTCGCCGGTCACCACGGCCCACAGGTCGGCGGGCACGCCCGCGTCGATGAACGCGCGGCGCAGCAGCAGGATGCTCAGCGCCCCCTGGTTGTCGGCCTTCTGCACGACCCCGCAGCCGGCGGCCAGCGCGGGCACCACGTCCATCGCGGCCAGGCTCAGCGGAAAGTTCCACGGCGTGATGACCCCGGCGACGCCCTTGGGTCGGTAGCGCACCCGGGTGGTGACCAGGACCGGCAGGCCGGAGCGGCGCGTTTCCCCGCCCAACACCCGGCGGGCGGCCAGGGCGTTGTACCGGGTGACGCCGGCGGCCTGGAAGACCTCCTCGAACGCCTGCCCCCTGGTCTTGCCGGTCTCGGTCTGCAGGGTGTCCAGGAGGCTCTCCCGGCGGGCGAGCAGAATGTCGTGGGCGCGCAGGAGCACCGCCCGGCGGTGCGCGAAACCCGCGCGGGCCCAACCGATCTGGGCGAGGCGGGCGCGGGCGTACGCATCCGCCACATCTCCGGTGCTGCTCACCGGCAGGGTGTGCAGCTCTGTGCCGGTGAACGGGCCGATGACGCCCACGGTCTCACCCGTGGTCGAGCAGATGTCGCGGGCCAATTCGACGGTGAACGGGAGTACCGGGGCGGTTGCGGTCAGCGTTGGCGCAGTCATGCTGGCCAGTTTAGACAGGCTTACCGACAAGCGGCGGGGGGCGCTCAGCGCGGGCTGATGCCCAGGCTCAGCCCGGCCAGGCCGCGGCCCCTGGTGGCCAGCGTGGCGGCGATGGCCTGGATGGCCTCGGCGGCCGGGTCGGCGGGGTCACCGAGTACCACGGGCAGTCCGGTGTCGCCGCCGCTACGGAGGGCCACGCTGAGCGGCACCTGGCCGAGCAGCGGCACCGGGCTGTCCTGGCCCGCCGAGAGCCGGGCGGCCACGTCGGCGCCGCCGCCGGCGCCGAAGATTTCCAGCAGGGTGCCGTCCGGCTGCATCAGCCCCGACATATTCTCGATCACTCCGTAGATCTTCTGGCCGGTCTGCCTGGCGACGGCGCCGCTTCGTTCGGAGATGTCGGACGCGGCCGGTTGCGGCGTGGTGACCACGATGACCTCGGCGTGCGGAAGCAGCTGGCCCACCGAGATGGCGATGTCGCCGGTGCCCGGCGGCAGGTCGAGCAACAGGATGTCGAGATCGCCGAAGTACACCTCGGTGAGGAACTGGGTGATGGTTCGGTGCAGCATCGGTCCGCGCCAGGCGACGGCCACCGAGGTGTCGTCGACGAACATGCCGATGGAGATGACCTTCACGTCGAAGCCGATCGGCGGCAGGATCATGTCACCGACCTGGGTGGGCTTGACCATGCCGGGCTGACCGCCGGGGGTCGCCGGCGGGGTGACCAAGCCGAGCAGCCCGGGGATCGAGAAGCCGTACACATCGGCGTCGACGATACCCACCCGCAGGCCCCGCGCGGCGAGGGCCACCGCGAGGTTGGCGGTGACGGTGGACTTGCCCACGCCGCCCTTGCCGCTGGTGATGGCGTAGATCTGGGTGAGCGAGTCAGGGGAGAACTGCAGGCTGCGCGCGCCCTGACCGCCGCGCAGCTTCTCGGTCATGGTCCGGCGCTGCTCCGGCGTCATTACCGAGACCAGCACCCGGGCCAGGCCCGCGCCGACGACCGACTCGGTGGCTTCGCGCACATCCGTTTCGATCCGGGTCGCCGCGGGGCAGCCGGCGATGGTGAGGCGGATGCTCACCGTCGCGCCGCCGTCGGCGTCGATCGTGACGTCGGAGACCATGTCGAGTTCGGTGATGGGTTTGCGGATCTCCGGGTCGATGACGCGGGTCAGAGCGGCGCGCACCCTGTCGTCGGCCGAGTGGTGGTCAGTCAAACGGGTGCGCCTCGTGCGGGGCGGAGCGCTCGATGGTGCCGCGGCTGTCGCGGGGACTGGCCTCACGTTCCCGGCTTTCCAGCTCCCGGCTGTCCCGGTCTCTGGCGGCCTCGCGTTCGCGGCGTTCCTGTTCGTCGCGCTGGTCGAGGTTGTCGAGCAGGGCGCGCAGTTCGGCGCGCAGGAAGTCCTTCGAGGCGAGGTCCTTCATGCCCAAGCGCAGCGCCACGACCTCACGGGCGAGGTACTCGGTGTCGGCGAGGTTGCGTTCGGCGCGCTGACGGTCCTGTTCGAACTGCACCCGGTCACGGTCATCCTGCCGGTTCTGTGCGAGCAGGATCAGCGGTGCCGCGTAGGACGCCTGCAGCGACAGCACCAGGGTGAGCGCGATGAAGCCCAGCTCGATGGAGTCGAAACGGAGGCCCTCGGGGGAGAGAGTGTTCCAGCCGACCCAGAAGACCACGAGGGCGCTCAGCCCCAGCAGGAACCAGGGCGTGCCCATGCCGCGGGCGATCGCCTCGGTGAACCGGCCGAACCTGTCGTTGCTGCGCCCGTTGCGCTTACGACCGACGAGGTTAGTGGTGCGCAGGCCCTTGGGCGTGTCGAGGCGTAGTTCGCTCTTGTTAGCGCGTGCCATTGCCGTGCCTCCGTACTCCCGGCAGCGGGATGCTTCCTGTTACCAGCTGGGTTCTGGCCGTGGCACGTTTGCGTACCTCGTCGCCGTCGTCGTGACTTCGCCAGTCGTCCGGCAGCAGGTAGTCGAGCACGTCATCAATCGTCACCACCCCGACGAGTCGGTGGTTTTCGTCGACCACGGGAACGGAGACCAGGTCGTAGCTGGCGAGGATGCGGCTGACTTCGGCCGCCGAGGTGTCCGCGGTGACCGGGTCCAGACCGAGGTCCAGCAGCGTGCCGAGGCGCTCGTGCGGCGGGTAGCGCAGCATCCGCTGGAAGTGCACCATGCCCAGGAACCGGCCGGTGGGCGGTTCGTAGGGCGGCAGGGTGACGCAGATCGCCGCACCGAGCGCCGGCGCGAGGTCGTGCCGGCGGATGAGGGCCAGCCCCTCGGCGACGGTGGCGTCGGCGGAGACGATGATCGGCTCGGTGGTCATCAGGCCACCGGCGGTGTCTGGAGCGTAGGAGAGCAGGAACCTGACGTCGTCGGCTTCTTCGGGCTCCATCAGGTCGAGCAGGTGCTCGCCGCGCTCCTCTGGCAGCTGTGCGATGAGGTCGGCCGCGTCGTCTGGCTGCATGTGGTCGAGCACCTCTGCGGCGCGTGAGTCGCCGAGCCGGGTGAGGATGCCCACCTGCTCGCTTTCGGGCATCTCCTCGAGCACGTCCGCCAGACGGCCGTCGGGCAGTTCCTCTGCCACCTCGAACATGCGCTGGCGCGGCAGGTCGAGCAGGGTGTTCGCGAGGTCGGCGGGCTTCATGTCCGAGTAGGTCGCGATGAGCTGCTCGGCGGACTGGGCCTCACCGGCCGTGACCTTCTCGTAGACCTCGGCCCAGTTGGCGAACGCCGTGGCCCCCTTGGTGAAGGGCGATGAACTGGTCTTGGGGCGGCGCACGAAGAGCTGGCTGATGGCCCAGTCGCCCTGGGCGGACTCCTCGATGGCCACGTCCTCGATGGAGGCTTCGCCTGAACCGTCGTTGAACGCGACCCGGCGGCCGAGCATCTCGGCGATCACGCGCACCTCGCCGCCACGCTGCTCGAACCGGCGCACATTGATCAGCCCGGTGGTGATGATCTGGCCGCTGCCGATGCTGGTGACCCTGCCGATGGAGACGAACACCCGGCGCTTGCCGGGAATTTCGACGATGAGGCCGACCACGCGGGGCGGGTCGTCTTTTCGGTAGACCACGAGCACATCGCGAACCTTGCCCACACGGTCGCCCGCGGGGTCGAAGACGTTGCACCCGGCCAGGCGGGCGACGAAGACTCTGGTGTTTGCCACACCTATAACTTAGCTTGTGCAGGCTCCACAACCGCCGTGCCGGATGCGCGGAGCCGCACCTCCGGGACGGTGCGGGCCCGGGCGGGCGGCGCAACCGTTTGGCTGATCATCGAGCCATTCTCCCAACGGATGCACAGCCAGCTCATCGGGGATTCCCGGTGGGCGTGGAAGAATGGCTGCATGACCAATCAGAGCCCCTTCGGCGGTCGTGCCGCCGCCGCGCTGTACCCCGTTCTGCCCAAGGGCGAGGTCGTGGCGACGTACGAGACCTACAACGAGGCCCAGCTGGCCGTGGACGTCCTCGCCAAGGCCGACTTCCCGGTGAAGCAGCTCTCGATCCTGGGCAACGACCTCAAGACCGTTGAGCGTGTCACCGGCAAGCTCACCTGGGGCCGGGTGGCGCTGGCCGGCGCGGCATCGGGGGCCTGGCTCGGGGTGTTCTTCGGCCTGCTCTTCTTCATCTTCTCCCCTGACGCGGCCGGCCTGCCGTTCGTGTTCGCCGCCGTGCTGATGGGTGCCGGCTTCGGCATGCTCTTCGGCCTGGTCAGCTACGCCGTCAACCGTCGGCGCAAAGACTTCACCTCGACAATGCAGGTGATCGCCGGCAACTACCAGGTGATCGTGAACGTGGAGCTGCTGAACAAGGCCCGCAACCTGCTGGCCGGACACGTGGAGCCCGACGGTGCTGCCGCTCCGCACCCGTCCGACCCGCCGAGGTCCGCGCCCCTGCCGCCGGTGGACGCACCACGTGACCCCGCGGGCGACCAGCCGACGGCGCCGCCCGCGTACGGTCAGCCGGCCCCGCCGGTATCGGCGCCGCCCGCGGCCGGGCCGTCGGACCCGCAGCCGCCGATCTCCGGCTAGGCCTGCAGCTCCGCCATCCAGGCTTCAACCGCGGCGGACTCGCGGGGGATGCCGGCGGAGAGGTTCTCGGCGCCGGTCTCGGTGATCAGGATGTCGTCTTCGATGCGCACGCCGATGCCCCGGTACTCGGCGGGCACGGTGAGGTCGTCGGGCTGGAAGTACAGGCCGGGCTCGATCGTGAAGACCATGCCGGCCTCGATCACGCCGTCCATGTACATGTCGCGGCGGGCCTGCGCGCAGTCGTGCACGTCGAGGCCGAGGTGGTGGCTGGTGCCGTGCACCATGTAGCGGCGGTGCTGGCCGTTCTCCGGCTGCAGCGCCTCCTCGGCGGTGACGGGCAGCATGCCCCAGTCGGCGGTGTGCCGTGCGATCACGGCCATCGCGGCCGCGTGCACCTCCCGGAAGATCGCGCCGGGACGGGCCACGAGGAACGCGGCATCGGCGGCCTCGCGGACGGCGTCGTACACCCGGCGTTGCACATCGGTGAAGGAACCATCGATCGGCAGGGTGCGGGTGATGTCGGCGGTGTAGTAGCTGTCCACCTCGACACCGGCATCCAGCAGCATGACGTCGCCGGCCAGAACCGGGCCGTCGTTGCGGGTCCAGTGCAGGATGCAGGCGTGCGGGCCGGAAGCCGCGATGGTGTCGTAGCCGACGGTGTTACCGTCGGCCCTGGCGCGGGTGTTGAAGACACCCTCGACCAGACGCTCACCACGCTGGTGCGTGCTGGAGCGGGGCAGGTCGCGGATGACGTCCTCAAAACCGCGGGCGGTGGCCGCCACGGCCAGGCGCATCTGGCCGATTTCGTAGGCGTCCTTCACGAGCCGCAGCTCGGACAGGTCGCGGGCGAGACCGGCATCCGCGTCGTGTTCGTGGTTGATCTCGATGCTGAACGGGGCGTCAGAGCCGTTTCCGGTGATCATCTTCTCGGCGGCGTTGCGCAGGCGTGCGTCGTCGACCTGGCCGGTGAGGAACGGGTCGGCCTCGCGCACGAGCAGGGTTTCGCTGTCGACGCGGCGGAGCACGTCGGCGAAGCCGTCGATGCCGCGCACGGTGATGCCGAGGTCGCCGGCGACCTGGGCGATGGAGGGCCGCGGGCCGATCCAGAACTCGCCGATCTCGGAGTTGGCGTAGAACTCATCGGAGTCGCGGCCGGCGCGCTCCCGGAAGTACACGGTGGTCTCATGGCCGGTGGCGGTCGGTTCGAACACGAGCACGGCGCCGGGCTCGGAGTCGCTGCCCCAACCGGTGAGGTGCGCGAACGCTGAGTGCGCGCGGAACGGGTAGTCGGTGTCGTTGGCGCGCTGCTTGAGGCGCCCGGCGGGCACGATCAGGCGGTGTCCGCGGTACTGCTGGGAGATGCGTTCCCGCCGGGCGGCCGCGAAGGGGGCCTGCTCGCGGGCGGGCGGCACGGTTTCGGCGCGGTCTGCCCAGCCGCTGGAGATGTACTCCTTGAACCCCGCGGAGCCCGGGGTGGTCGAGCGGTTCTCGTTCGAGCGGGCGGCAGGAGCGGCCGGGGTGGGTGCGGGTGCGGTGTCGGTGGAGTCAGCCATTCCTCCATTGTCCCACTCGTCGGCTTGGAGCTCGCCGGTTGCCTATTCGGTGGCGGGGGACAGCGTGGCCACGACGGGACGGTGGTCGCTGCCGGCGGTGTCCTCGGTACCGATCACGCGCATCCGCTCGACCTGCCAGTCTGGCGTGGCCAGGACGTGGTCGATGGGGGCCCCGAGCAGGGCGGGCGCCCAGGCAGGCCAGGTGCCCACCCCGCCGGAACCGGTGGCTGCTGCGGCATCCCGGCAGTCGCCGAGAACGGCGCCGTCGGAGGTGGCCCGCCCGGCGAAGTGGTCGATCGTGGCGTTGAAGTCGCCGGCCATGATCACGCCGTCGTCGCCGGAGGACCCGCCGCTGCACTGCTCGGCCAACCAGTCCAGGTCGGATCTCCAGTTGGCCATTTCCCAACGGATCGGGGCGACGGCGTGCACGGCGATGATCGTCGGGCCGGCGCCGTCCACGGGCTCCGCGATGACGGTGGGAAGCACGTTGGTGTTGCCGGGCGGGCCGGAGCCCGCGGCCGAGGTGACCGTGTAGTCGCCGAGGTCCGGGCTGATCAGCAGGGTCGTCGACCGTGCCTTGGAAATGAGGTCGAAGGAGACGGTGTGCACCCACATCGGCCGGCCGGCGGCACGCATGGCCTCGGCGATGAGCACACCGGTTTCCTCGGTCGTCTCGGGGAGGGTGAGCACGTCGGCCTCCTCGGCGAGGGCGAGGTCGGCGATGGCCGCGGCGCCGGGGGCGTCGCCGAGGGTGTTCCAGCTCAGCACCGTGACCGCGGCGTCGGCGGGCTCCGCCGCAAGGGCCGCCGCCGCATCCGAGCCCAGACCGCGGTGCAGCAGGATGCCGGAGTTGACGGCGCCGAAAGTTACCAGCAGCACCATCAACAGAGCCGTGGTGGCGCGCAGCGGCCGTACAAGGAGCAGCAGGATTGCCAGCAGTGCCAGCAGGGCGATGGCCACCGCCACGGCGAGGCCGCGGAAGGACACGGCGTGCGCGATGACCCAGGAGTTCTGCAGCCCGGCGATCGCGGGCCAGGCCAGCACGGTGAGGAAGGCCAGGGTTGCGAGCACGACGATGGTGCGAATGAGCGTGGAGAGCATAGATGAGTCACTGTAGGCGACCAAGCTGTATTCCCGCGCCAACTAGCATGGGGGAATGGCAGTCGAACGGCGTTCCACGGGTCCGATCGACCTACATACCCACTCCAGCGTCTCCGACGGCACCGAGACACCTTCACAGCTCGTGCGCGCCGCCGCGGCCGCGGGCCTGGGCACCGTGGCGATCACCGACCACGACTCCACGGCGGGTTGGTCGGAGGCCTCGATCGCCGCTCGGACCGCAGGCATCACCCTGATCCCCGGGATGGAGTTCAGCACCCGCGTCGGCCACACCAGCATCCACCTGCTGGCCTATCTCTTCGACCCGTCCGATGCCGGGATCGTCGCCGAGACGGCGCACATCCGTAAGGCCCGGCTCACCCGTGCCGAGCAGATGGTGGCCCGCATCGGCGCCGACTACGAGCTGACCTGGGACGACGTTCTCGCCCAGACCACCACGGGCGGCACCGTTGGCCGTCCGCACATCGCCGACGCCCTGGTCGCCAACGGGCTCGCTCTCACCCGCAGTGAGGCGTTCGCCGGGATCCTGCACTGGGAGGCGGGCTATTTCCAGCCGCACTACGCCCCGGATCCGTTGCGTGCGGTGGCCCTGGTGCGTGCGGCCGGGGGAGTGCCCGTGATCGCGCATCCGGCCACCCGCGGCGTCGCCGACGTGATGGCAGAGAGCCGGCTGGCGGCCCTGGTGGATGCCGGCCTGTTCGGTCTGGAGCTTCGGCACCGCGAGAACAAGCCGGAGGCCACCGCCCGGCTGACCATGCTCGCCGTGAAGTACGGCCTGGCCGTCACCGGCTCCAGCGATTACCACGGTGAGGGCAAGCCCAACCGGCTCGGCGAGAACACCACCACTCCCGAGGTGCTCGAGCGCCTTATCGCCGAGGGCCGCGGCTCTGAGCCGGTGTTCCCCGCCTGAGCTCGCCCGCCCGGCCCATCACGTCGGCGATCTGGTGACATGCCAGTTCGTGCCCGGTCCGCGACGCCCAGGAGGCCTCAACTGGCCAGTCGGCACCGCATCCGTCGCCGAGATGAAGCAAACGGCCCCTTGACGGGATGTCAAGGGGCCGTTAGCGGCAAGTCGGTGTGCAGAGCCCGCTATGCGGTGGGCGCCTGCGGGGAGCGGCGGCGGGTGCGGCTGCGGCGACGCGGCGCACTGTTGCCGTCGTGGTGCTCTGAGCCGCCACCGTCGTGGGTGCCGGCCGCCGGGGTGGCGGCGGGGGCATCCGGGTTTGTGGTCGAGCTCACGCGCACGCGGGTGCGGGGAGCCTGGTCCGCGGAGCGACCCGAACCAGAGCGATCGGCGGAGCGACCGTCAGAGCGACCACCGGAACGGCTGTCGCTGCGGCCGCCACGACCGGAGTCGCGTCCGGCGGGTGCGCCGGCGACGGCCTCCTTGATCGGGGTCGCACGCAGGCGGCCCTTCGACCCGGCGGGGATCTTCAGGTCGGTGTAGAGGTGCGGCGACGAAGAGTAGGTTTCCTGCGGCTCCGGGGTGCCGAAGTCGAGGGCCTTGTTGATCAGGGTCCACTTGGGCATGTCGTCCCAGTCCACGAAGGTGACGGCGATGCCGGTCTTGCCGGCGCGGCCGGTGCGACCCACGCGGTGCAGGTAGGCCTTCTCGTCCTCGGGGATCGTGTGGTTGATCACGTGGGTGACATCGTCGACGTCGATGCCGCGCGCGGCGACATCCGTGGCGATCAGGATGTCTTTCTTGCCGGCCTTGAACGACGCCATGGCGCGCTCGCGCTGCTCCTGGTTGAGGTCGCCGTGCACGGCGGTGGCGTTGAAGCCACGGTCGCCGAGTTCTTCGACGAGCTTGGCGGCGGCACGCTTGGTGCGGGTGAAGATCACGGTCTTGCCGCGGCCCTCTGCCATCAGGATGCGGCCGATGACCTCGTCCTTGTCCATGTTGTGCGCGCGGTACACGAGGTGCTCGATGTTGGCCTGCATGAGGCCCTCGTCGGGGTCGCTCGCGCGGATGTGGATGGGCTTGGTCATGAACCGGCGGGCCAGCGCCACGATCGGGCCCGGCATGGTGGCCGAGAACAGCATCGTGTGGCGGGTGGACGGCGTCTGCGAGAACAGCTTCTCGATGTCGGCGAGGAAGCCGAGGTCGAGCATCTTGTCGGCCTCGTCGAGCACCATCTCGCGCACGTTGGCGAGGCTGAGCAGGCGCTGGCTGGCGAGGTCGAGCAGACGCCCGGGGGTGCCGACGACGATCTGCGCTCCGGCCTTGAGCTGCTCGATCTGGCCCTCGTAGGCCTTGCCGCCGTAAATGGAGACGATGGTGGTGCCACGGTTGCTCGCGGCGAGTTCGAGGTCTTCACTGACCTGGACGCACAGCTCGCGGGTGGGCACGACGACGAGCGCCTGCACACCGGGCTCGGGGTTGAGGCCGAGACGCTGGATCAGCGGCAGACCGAAGCCCAGGGTCTTGCCGGTGCCGGTCTTGGCCTGGCCGATGATGTCCTGGCCGCTGAGGGCGAGGGGGATCGTCTGGGTCTGGATGGGGAACGGTTCGAGGATGCCCTTGGCGGCGAGAGCCTCGACCATGTCCTGGTCGATATTGAGTTCGGAAAAGGTCACGTTATGGTTGCCTGTCTAGCTCGAAGCGGGATGCGCCCGTCTTTGCCTCAGGCGCAAGTCCACCGATCCTGCGCCGGTGAATGACACCAGACTATAGTGCGGCCCTGGGCAACAGCCCGTGGGCGCACCGCACCTGGCACGTTATTCGCAACGAAGCCGGGGACGTGGACCTATGCTTGGCAAGTGATCTCCTGGTTAGGTGAACGCCCGAAACGGGCAGAGACGCCGCGGCTGTCGGCCCGGGGCGACCGGCGCGCCACCACGAAGGTGGACATCACCGAACTGGTGCCGGACCTGCTCACCTACCTCGGGCAGGCCGCCTATTTCGAACTGGGCATGTTCGAGAGCCTGTCGACGGCGGTCATCACGGCGCCCACCCTCGCCGCCAAGGAGGGCCTGAGCCTGGCCGCCGGGCGTGCGCTGTCGAAGCACCACGGACTCATCGAGGAGATCCGCCGTCGTGATGGTGAACCGGCCAGTGTGATGGGCCCGTTCGTTCCCGCACTGGATAACTTTCGCGCGATCACCGCGGGCGAGGACTGGCAGGAGCTGCTGCTCAGCTGCTACCTGACCGGTGGCCTGCTCGACGACTTCTTCATCAGGCTCTCCGACGCGTTGCCCGGCGATGTCGGCCCGCGCATCGCCCACTTGCTCGGCGAGCACGGCGGTGCCGACGTCCTGGTGCACGAGCTAGCCGCGGCCATCGCCGCGCAGCCGGCGCTCGAATCCCGCCTGGCACTGTGGGGTCGACGCCTGGTCGGCGACACCCTGCTCGTGGCACGATCGGCCATGGCGGTGACGCAGGACTCCCGCATCGAACCTGTCTTCACCGAGCTGATCGCCGCGCATACCCGCCGGATGGACGGCCTCGGCCTCACCGCGTGACATCCGCTCGCGGCCATGCGAAAAGACCCTCATCGAGATCGATGAGGGTCTTTTCGTCAGCTGACGTTACGCCGGCAGCCCGGTCCTGCTGATCCTGTGCAGCATCGCCAGGTCCGCGGCCTCGCGGCGACGGCCCAGAACCACATCCACCACGACGGCGGCGATGGCAGCGACCACGAAGGACACCCACCAGATCCAGCCGCCGTCCCACGCCCAGCCGAGCCAGGTCAGCACGACCCAGACCAGCGACGCGACACCGGTACCCACCGCCGGCACCAACACGGAACCGTGCGTGAGGCGACGGGGCAGGGCGTACCGAGCCGCCAGCCCGAGCAGCGCGCCGCCGAGGGCGACGAACAGGAGCTCCATCGCAGGTTTAGGCTACGAAGCCGACGCGGCGGGAGGACTCAGAGCCCAGCTCGACGTAGGCGAGGCCGATGGTGGGGACGATGTACACGTGCCCCTTCTTGTCACTGAGCTTGAGGTACCCGGTCTGCCCCGCGAGGGCGGCCGCGACGGTCTCCTCGATCTCGTTGGCGGGCTGCGCCGTCTCGAAGCTGATCTCCCGGGGGGAGTTGAAAATGCCAATGCGAATGTCCACGGATGCGCCTTTCGGTTGCCTACCCGCTCAGATTACGACATGCCCCATGCTCGGCCCGCCACGTTCACTGTCGGCGCAACCCGTTACCGTTGGACCGTGATGAACCCGGTGTCCGAACTGCTCGACGATCCCGCCGTCTCCGACGCTGCTGAGACACCGGCGTGGTCGGCCGAACCGGATGTGCCAGGCCGTACCCTCGGCCTGGATGCCTCCCAGGAGGCCGTCCTGCGCCTGGGCCTGGACAGGTCGGCCGCCGTGATCGGCGCCCCGGGCTCTGGCAAGACCCACACCCTCGTCGAGTTCGTCGCCGACAGGGTGCTGACCCACGGAATCTCGCCCAGCGAAGTGCTGGTGCTGGTGCCCACCCGCACCGGCGCCACCGTGCTTCGAGACAGGCTGGCCCTGCGCCTCAGGGTGCCCACCAACGGCCCGCTGGCTCGCACCATGAACTCCGTGGCCTTCCAGATCGTGCGGGACGCCGAGGTGGCGGCCGGCCGCACCAGCCCGACCCTGCTCACCGGCGGCGAGCAGGACCAGATCATCGCGGAGATTCTGGCCGGCGACATCGCCTCCGGCACCGGACCGTCCTGGCCGAGCCCGCTCGACGCCGAGGTGCGCAGCCTGCGCGGCTTCCGCACCGAACTGCGCGACCTGATGATGCGCGCCGTGGAGTACGGCGTCACCCCCGCCCGGCTGGCCGCCCTCGCCGCCGGCAACGACCGCCCGGAGTGGGCCGCGGCGGCCGCGTTCATCGACGACTACCAGGACATCAAGGACCAGAGCCGGCCCGGCCAGTTCGACTCCACCGAGCTCGTGCAGTTCGCCGCGGCGATCGTGCATGATGCCCCGCGCCTGCCCGCCAGGCCGGCGGGCACGGCCGGACCCACGACCCTGGCCGCAGTGACGCCGAACAACCCGCTCGGCCCGCTCGGTGCGCTCAAACTCATCGTGCTCGACGACGCCCAGGAGGCCACCGAGTCCACACTGGCGCTGCTGGCCCAGTTCGCCGCCCGTGGCGTCACGATCGTGGCGTTCGGCGACCCCGACCTGAGCACAGGGTCGTTCCGCGGCGCCCACCCGGATGCCCTCGGCCGACTCGGCCACTACCTGCGGCTGCCCGACGTAGCCACCCTCACCCTCGACACCGTGTACCGGCACGGCACCGAGCTGCGCGCGGTCATCCGCGAGTTCACCGGGCGGATCGGCGCCGCCGCCGCCGGCACCCAGCGCGCGGCCGGCAGCGCCGAGCTAGCGCCGACCACTACGGAAACCGCCGCAGCGCCGACCGCCGTGCAGACTGTCGTCACCGCCAGCCCCGCCGACCAGCTCGCCGTGATCGCCCGGCGCCTGCGCGAACGCCACGTGCTCGACGGCCTGCCCTGGGGGCGGATGGCCGTGATCGTGCGCACCGGCGCGCTCGTGCCGGCGCTGTCCAAGGGGCTGGCCGCGCTCGAGGTGCCCACCCAGGTGGCCGCCGCGCAGACCGCCCTCCGCGACGAACCGGCCGTGCGCGCCTTCGTCCTCGCACTCGACATCACCCTGGGCCGCCGCCCGCTCGACGCCGACGCGGCGGTGGACCTGCTCCGCGGCCCGCTCGGTGGCCTCGACCCGATCACCCTGCGACGGCTGCGCGCGGCGCTGCGCCAACAGGAACTCAGCCACGAGGAACTCACCGCCGACGGCGCCCGCAGCGCGGACGACCTGCTCGTGGAGGTCTTCCACAGCCCGGCCCTGCTCGAGCGCATCGACAACCGCACCGCCCGGCGCGCCGCATCCTGCGCCAAGAACCTCCGGCAGACCCGCACCGCCTACGACGCCGGCGCCACCATCGAGGAACTGCTCTGGGGCCTCTGGCAGCGCAGCGGCCTCGCCCCGGCCTGGGCCGAGCAGTCCACCGGCACCGGCATCGACGCCGACGAGGCCAACCACAACCTCGACGCCGTCGTGGCCCTGTTCTCCGCCGCGCAGCGCTTCGTCGAACGCACCCCGGCGGCCCCGCCCGTGCTCTTCGTCGAACACCTCGTCGACACCGATGTGCCCGAAGACACCCTCGCCCCCCGCGCCCTGGCCGAGTCCGTGCTCGTGTCCACCCCCAGTGGCACCATCGGCCGCGACTTCGACCTGGTCGTGCTCGCCGGAGTGCAGGAGAACGTCTGGCCCGACCTGCGCATCCGCGGTTCGCTGCTCGGCGCCGGCGACCTGGCCCTGCTGGCAGCGGGGGAGACCCCCGACCCGGCCGGCGCCCGCACGAGTGTGCTGCACGACGAGCTGCGGATGTTCGCCCAGGGCGCCTCCCGCAGCACCACCGAGCTGCTGGTGACCGCCGTCGACAACGACGAGAACCAACCCTCCGCGTTCCTGCGTCTGCTGCCGCAGCCCGACCCCGCCCCGCTCGCCCGGTACCCGCTGTCGCTGCGCGGGTTGGTCGGGCGCCTCCGCCGGGACCTCACCCAGACCCTGCGACCCAGGCTGCAGCCCGCCGTCGGGTCCGAGGCCGACCCCGTCGCCGCGCTGCCCGCCGTGTTGCCGGCCAGGGCCACGGATGCCGCCGCCACGCTCGCCCGCCTGGCCGGCGAGAAGGTGCCCGGCGCGTCACCCGACGACTGGTACGGCCTCCGCCCGGCCAGCACGGTCCGGCCGCTCAACGATCCCGAGGCCGGCGACGGACCCGTGCGCGTGTCGCCGTCGCGGATGAGCGCGTTTGAAACCTGCCCGCTGCACTGGCTGATCGGCCAGATCGGCGGCGGCGACTCCAGCACCGCGGCCAACCTCGGCACCATCATCCACAAGGTGATGGAGGACGCCACCGACCCGGCCCGCACGCCGGACCCGGCAGGGATCACCGCCGACGCGCTCTGGGCCGGCGTCGAGGCCCGCTGGGACGAACTCGTCTTCGACGCCGACTGGCAGTCCAGGGTGCAGAAGACCCAGGCCCGCGAACTCACCGACAGGCTCGCCGCGTACCTCGGCGACGGTGCCCGCGACGGCACCCGACTGCTCAGTGCCGAGGGCCGGTTCGCCCTGGAGCTGGACGGCGCCGTGCTCTCCGGCACCATCGACAGGGTGGAGAGGCTGCCGGACGGCCGCGCCGTGATCGTGGACCTCAAGACCGGCAAGGGCGACCCGACCAGCGATACCGGGGTGGCCGAGCACCCGCAGCTCGGTGCCTACCAGTTGGCCTTCTCGGCCGGTGTCATCGACGGCCTCGAACCCGGCATGGAGCTGGCCGGCGCGCGCCTGTTGATCGTGTCCTCCGGCACCCAGAAGCAGAACTACCGCAATCCCACCCAGCCGGCCTTCAGTCCGGACGAACTCGCGGCCTTCACCACGAGGGTCACCGACGACGCCGCCGGCATGGGCGGCGCCACCTTCGTGGCCGAGATCGCCGACCACTGCCTCAACCCCCGCTCCTACGGCTCGTGCCGGATCCACGTCATCAAGCAGGTCAGCTCATGAGTACCCCGTCTTCTCAGAACAGGGCGGTCTCCGCCCTCGACATCGCCGCGGCGCTGAAGATGTTCCCGCCCACAAGCGAGCAGCAGGCCGTGATCGAGGCGCCCCTCACGCCCACCCTGGTGGTGGCCGGTGCCGGCAGCGGCAAGACCGAGACCATGGCCAACCGGGTGCTCTGGCTGCTGGCCAACGGGCATGCCAGGCCGGACCAGATCCTCGGGCTCACCTTCACCCGCAAGGCCGCCGGCGAGCTCGCTGAACGCATCAACGATCGCATCCGCCAGCTCAGCGAGGCCGGGCTGATGCCCACGAGCGCCGATGCGGATACCGCACCGCCGGCACCCGGCTCCATGCATAGCCTCGACTCCGCCGACCTGTTCAACGCCCCCGCGGTCTCCACCTACAACTCGTTCGCCAGCCGGCTGTTCACCGACAACGCGCTGCTGCTCGGCCGCGAACCCGAATCGGTGCTGCTCAGCGAAACCAGCGCCTGGCTGCTCGCCCGCCGGGTGGTCGTGGCCAAGGGCGACGGCCGGCTCGTGCAGTACGGCAAGGGCGTCGACGCCGTCACCGACGCTGTGCTCTCGCTCAGCCGCGCCCTGGCCGAGAACCCGCCCCCGTTCGTGCCCGGCGAGGAGCCGGTGCCGCACGACCTCGCGCGCCTGGCGAACAGCTTCGGCTACCTCGCCGACCTGCCCTACGGCAACCCGCGTAAGAAGAAGGCCTACGACTCGGTGCTGGAGGCCATCAGCGCCGTCGCTCCGTTGCCGGTGCTGGCCGAGCTGGCGGATGCCTACGGGGCCGAGAAACGCCGCCAGGGCCTGATCGAATTCTCCGATCAGGTGGCCCTGGCCCTGCAGGTCTGCCGCAAGGTGCCGGCCGTGGTGGCCCGCTACCGCGAGCAGTACCGCATCGTGTTGCTCGACGAGTACCAGGACACCTCGGTGCTGCAGACCGAGCTGTTGCGCACCCTGTTCGCCCACCACCCGGTGATGGCCGTCGGCGACCCGCACCAGTCCATCTACGGTTGGCGGGGCGCGAGCTCCGCGAACCTGCTCGGCTTCTCCACCGACTTCGCTGCTCTGGCCAACACCGAGGCGCCGTCGATGTCGCTCTCGTTCACCTGGCGCAACCCGGTCACCGTGCTCGAGACCGCCAACGCCCTGGTCGCGCCCCTGAGCGCGCAGCTGCGCGCCCGGCCCAACGGCATCCAGGTGGAGACCCTCAAGGTGCCGCCGGGCAAGGCCGCCGGCCGGGTAGACGCGGCAATGTACGAGAGCATCGCCGACGAGGCCGCCGCGATCGCCCGCTGGTTCGCCGCCAGGCTCGGCACGGCGCCGGCCGGCGTGGATGCTGAGCCCGAGTCCGGCGCGATGCTGTTCCGCGCCCGCCGCGACATGGAGTTCTACGCCGAGGTGCTGCGCGAACACGGTGTGCCCGCGCACGTGCTCGGCCTCGGCGGCCTGCTGTCGACCCCGGAAGTGGCCGACGTACTCGCCGTGCTACGCGTGGTGCACGACCCGTCCGCCGGCAGCGACCTGATCCGGCTGCTCACCGGCGGCCGCTGGCGGATCGGCGTGCGCGACCTGCAGGCCCTCTCCGGTGTGGCGGGCTGGCTGGCCACGCACGACTGGGCGCAAAAGGCCGTGACCGACGAACTCAAGGCCAAGCTGCGCGCCTCCGTGGCCACCGAGGAGAGCCGGTCGCTCGTGGACGCGCTGGATTTTGTGGCCTCCGCACCCGAATCGCACGGCCAGCTGGCCGCCTTCAGCGACGACGGCCGGGAGCGCCTGCGCCAGGCCGGCCGGCAGCTGGCCTGGCTCCGCAGCCGTTCGGGCCTGGGCCTGCTCGACTTCGTGCGTTTGATCGAACAGGAAACCCTGCTCGACCTGGAACTGGTCGCCAACGAGAGCCACGGCCGGGCCCTGGCCAACCTGTATGCCTTCCATGATGCCGTTTCGGCGTTCCTGGACAGCGACGAGCAGGGCACCCTGGCCAGCTTCCTGCGCTGGCTGGCCCGCGCCGAACGCCAGGACGACCTCGGCCCGCGCGGCGAGGCCGCCGAACCGGGCACGGTGCAGCTCCTCACCATCCACGGCTCCAAGGGACTGGAGTGGGACTATGTGGCCATCCCCGGCCTCACCGAGAAGAACCTGCCCGCCCCGTCCCGCGAGGTCTCCGGCTGGTTGCGCTTCGGTGAGCTGCCCTACCCCTGCCGGGGCGACCGGGCGGAGCTGCCGGAACTCAAACGCCTCGGCCATGAGACCCAGATGTCGTTCGACATCGATTTCGAGCTGTACAAAGAGCAGCTCGCCGACCGGCACGACGCCGAGGAACGCCGGCTGATCTACGTGGCCACCACCCGCGCCCAGCAGCAGTTGCTGCTCACCGGGGCGTTCTGGGGCGGCGGCACGACCGTGCGGAAGGCCAGCCGGTACCTGCTCGAACTGGCCGAGGCGGGTCTCATCGACGCCCTGCCGGAGGGCAGCGAGTTCGACGAGAAGCCGCAGACGGACCAAGACGCCACCGAGGTGTGGCCGTTCGACCCGCTCGGCACCCGCCGCCCCGTCGTCGAGGCCGCCGCTGCCCTGGTGCGCGCGCACGATGACACGGGCACGGATGCCGAAGACGACGGCGCCCGCATCGAAACGCCCTGGTCAAGGGAGGTGACCCTGCTGCTGGCCGAACGCGCCCAACGCCTGGCCGGACCCGGCGTCCTCGGCGTGCCCACCCGCATCCCGGCCTCCAGGTTCAAGGACTACGTCGACGACCCCGCCGCGGTGCTCGCCAGGCTGCGCCGGCCGATGCCGGAGCGCCCATACCGGGCCACCCGCCTGGGCACCCTGTTCCATTCCTGGGTCGAACAGCGCTCCACCGGGGCGTCGGCCGGCGACCTCATCGACGTCGGGCCGGACGAACTCGACGTGGACCCCGACGCCGACATCGACATCGGTGACGGGATGCCGCTCGAGCTGGAACAGCTGGACCGGTTCAAGGCCACCTTCGAGAGGTCACCCTGGGCGACGTTGGCACCCGAGGAGGTGGAGATCGAGATCCACCACGTGCTGGGCGATCAGGTCTTCATCTGCAAACTCGACGCCGTCTACAAGACCCCCACCGGCTATCAGGTGGTGGACTGGAAGACCGGCAAGGCGCCCAAGGACGCCGCCGACCTCGAACTCAAGCAGACCCAGCTGGCCCTGTACCGGCTCGCTTACGCCCGCTGGAAGGGCATCGACCCGGCCAGCGTCGACGCTGTCTTCTACTTCGTCGCGGACGACCGCATCGTCGCCCCCGAGCGGCTCTACTCGGAGGAGGACCTTCTGGCGGCGTGGTCGTCGGTGGCCGGGTCGTCCGCGCGGCCGTCTGCCGTGCCGTCGCCCGTGGGGATCGGCCCCGTCGAGTCGTCGCCGTAACCGGTATCGAACCCGGCACCGTCGAAACCGGTGCCGTCGAAGCTGGTCACCCTGCTGAACGACCCGGTGTCGGCGAACTCGCTGGTGCCGTACTCGGAGTTGTCGTCGCTGTTGCGACCGGCGGACCCGGTGGCCTGGGTGCGCGGGGTGTCCTTGAGCATTGACTCGACGTCGGAGACGCTGAGGATGGGTCCGGTATCGGGGGAGAGCGAGTTCATGGTGTGGCTGTGCACGTTGTCGACCAGACCGTCCAGCATCGACACCGCGTCGTCGACGATGGCCTCGTCGTGGGTGTCGACGCCGTGCAGCAGCCAGCGGGCCAGTTCCAGCTCGGCGTAGAGCATCGCCCGCTGGGTGATCAGTGGGTCGTTGCCCTGCCGCGCCGCGGTGTAGGTGGCCACGGCCGTCTCGGCGGCGTCACCGCGCGCGGCGAGCAACCAGTTGAGGTCGCGGGCCGGGTCGCCGACACAGAGTCCAGACCAGCCGAGCACCCCACACACGGCGTCGTCGCTGATCAGGAAGGACTCCGCGGTGAGTGACCCGTGGATCACCGTCGGCGCGAACTGCCAGAGAGCGTTGTCGTCGGTGGCGAGTTCCCAGCGCCGCAGCAGCGCTGCGGGCAGCTTGCCGGTGTTCGCGGCCCGGTCGATCAGGTCGATGGTGGCGGTGCGGCAATCCTGGGCGCTCTGCTGCACGAGGCCGGCGTCGCCGATGAATGCCGACGGCAGCCCGTGGATGGCGGCGATCGCGCGGCCGATCGACCCGGACACCCCCTCATGCCCGGTGAGCGCATCCGCATCGTACGAGGCGCCGGGCAGACGCTCGTAGACCACGGCCCTGGTGCCTTCGAACGGCGCCTGGCCCACGAACACCGGCACGTCGAACGGCAGCCTGCTGCGGTTGCCCGTCGTCAGGGCGCGCAACGCCACGAGGTCGGCTGACTGCTCGGTTTCGGCCGCCTGCGACGTGGGAACCCTGATGATCAGTTCCTTCTCATCGCGGGTGATCAGCAAGGCAGAGTCGAACAACCCGCCGCCGCCGAGACTGTGGTTTCGGGCGTGGGCGACGTCGAGCTCCGGCACTGCATTGGTGGCCAACGCGGCTAGAGTGAGGTGGGATCTGGCCATGCCTACTAGGTTAGGTCGAGTTCCTCCCGGTGAGGCCATTCGCCACGCCTGCAGACAACTTCGGCACGTGTTGCCCGATTTTTGAGGGGTCTCATGTCGTTCAGGTTCACGGCCACGCTGCCACTGTCCAGGCACGCCGTTGATCGCGACAACGACGCCCGCGCCCAACCCGATTTGTTCGAGCGGCTCTGGGCGGATGCCGGCACCCGGGTTCTGCCGCTCTGGCGCGGTACCGTGCTGCTCGCCGCCGCCGCCGGGAACGACCGGCCCCGGTTGTTGTTGCTCGAGCCGGCCGATCTCACCATCGACCCGGCGGCCGCCCTGCGGGTCTACCTCGGCCTGTCGCTGGACGCCGACGCCGCCGAACCCGTCGGCACCCCGCTCGTGGCCGTGCCGCTGGACGATGACCAGGCCGCCGCGCTGGAACCCGACGCGTCGAGGTGGGTGGGCCTGCGCGACTACGCCACCCTCCTCTCGGACCGGGACACCGGCATCCTCACCGAATCCCTCGGCATCCTGCACTGGCACGATTCGCACCCGCACTGCCCGCGCTGCGGCGCGGCGACCGACGTGACCACAGCCGGTTGGGTGCGACACTGCCCCGAGGACGGCAGCCAGATTTTCCCCCGCACCGACGCGGCCGTGATCGTGCTGATCACCGACGACCGCGACCGGGTGCTGCTGGGCTCCAACGCCATGTGGGAGGCGAACCGGTATTCGCTGCTGGCCGGCTTCGTCGAACCCGGCGAATCGTTCGAGTCCGCCGTGGTGCGTGAGGTGTTCGAGGAATCCGGCATGCGGGTCACCGACCCGGTCTACCGCGGGTCGCAGCCGTGGCCGTTTCCAGCGTCGATCATGGTCGGCTTCACCGCCCGCCTGGCCGATGACCAGCAGGCCGGCTCTCTGGTGCCCGACGGCACCGAGATCCTGGATCTGCGCTGGTTCAGCCGCGCCGAGCTCGCCGACCCCGAAAACGGCATCATGCTGCCCGGCCCATCGTCGATCGCCCGCGCGCTCCTCGACGACTGGCTGGCTCAGCCGGAGCAGCCCGGTGTCTGACCGGTTGACCCCCACCGCCGAGTCCTTGCTCACCGGACTCGACGAGCAACAGCGCATCGCCGCCGAAGCCCTGATCGGGCCGGTCTGCATGCTCGCCGGCGCCGGCACCGGCAAGACCCGCGCCATCACCCACCGCATCGCCTACGGCGTGATGAGCGGCGCCTACTCGCCGAACCGGGTGATGGCGCTCACCTTCACCGCCCGCTCCGCCGCGGAGCTCCGCGGCCGGCTCCGCCAGCTCGGCGCCGGCGGCGTCGCCGCGCGCACCTTCCACGCGGCCGCGCTGAGCCAGCTGAACTACTTCTGGCCGCACGTCGTCGGCGGCCAAGCGCCCCGCATCCTCGAGGGCAAGGGCCGGCTGCTCGGTCACGCCGCCGAGGTCCTCAAACTCAAGCTGGACACCGCCACCCTGCGCGACCTGGCCGGCGAGATCGAGTGGCGCAAAACCAGCGGCCTCAGCCTGGACCAGTACGCCACCGCCGGCCGTGCCCTGCCCGGCCGGCTCGACATCGACCAGACCCTGGACATGCAGGCCGGCTACGAACGGCTCAAGGACGACCGCAAGCAGATCGACTTCGAGGACGTGCTGCTGGCCATGGCCGGCATGATCGAAGCCGAACCCTCCGTGGCGCTGCAGGTGCGTGAGCAGTACCGGTTCTTCGTCGTCGACGAGTTCCAGGACGTCTCCCCGCTGCAGTACGACCTGCTCAAACTGTGGCTCGGCGACCGGCGGGACCTGTGCGTGGTCGGCGATGCCAGTCAGACCATCTACTCCTTCGCCGGGGCCCGGAGCGACTACCTGCTCGACTTTCCCAAGCACTACGAGGACGCCACAGTGGTGCGCCTGGAACAGAACTACCGGTCAACGGCCGCCATCGTCGCTACCGCCAACCAGCTGATGCGCGGCCGGCCCGGCGCGCTGTCGCTGCACGCCGCCGTCGCCGAGACCGGGGTGGAGCCCGCCGTACGGGAATACCCCAACGACATGGCCGAGGCCCGCGGGGTGGCCCAAAGCATCTTCGAACTCGTCGAAGCCGGGGTGCCACCGGAGAACATCGCGGTGTTGTACAGGGTCAACGTGCAGGCCGCGCTGCTCGAGACCGCGCTCGGTGATGTCGGCGTGAGCTTCCAGATCCGCGGATCGAAGCGGTTCTTCGACCTGCCCGAGGTGAAGCAGGCGGTGATGTCGCTGCGCGCGGCATCCGTGTCGATCATGGGCGAACCGCTGTTCAAATCGGTCAGCGACGTGCTGCGGGGCCTGGGCTGGAGCCAGACCGCGCCGGAAACCCGCGGCGCGGTGCGCGACCGCTGGGAGGCGTTGAACGCGATCATGGGGCTCGTCGACCAGGCCGCCCCCGGCACTACCTTCCGTCAGTTCACCGACGAGCTGATGGAACGCCAGGCCGGCCAGCACGAACCGACCGTCGCCGCGGTGACCCTGGCCACCCTGCACTCGGCCAAGGGCCTGGAATGGGACGCCGTGTTCGTGGTGGGGCTCTCCGAGGGTCTGGTACCGATCAGCTACGCCGGCACCTTCGAGCAGGTCGACGAGGAACGCCGGTTGCTCTACGTGGGTGTCACCCGGGCGCGGAAACGCCTCTCGCTCAGCTGGTCCGCGGCCGGAAGCCAGCAGCGTTCCCCGCGAGAACGATCACGCTTTCTGGCAGAAATCGGCATCCGCACCGCTCGTGCGGCCGGTGCGCGCGGCGTCTGACCGTCAGCGATTCAGCGTCGATCGCCAGTGACGCGGCCGCGAATTCGTTCGAGGACGCGAACACCCGCTCGTGCACGATGCCGGCCGCCGTCGAGGCCACCTCGATGCCCAGCCGGGTCGTTTCGGTGGGTGCCGTGCGGTGCAGCAACTGGCTGGCGATCGCGGGCCAGGCCGGGTCGAGGTCGACGTGCTCGAGGTCCAGGCAGGTCAGGCACGGGCCGGCCCCGGGTTCCACGAGCGGGCCGACCCGCACCTCGGCGTCGCTGAACAGCACCGGCAGGTGCGGCACATCCCGCCGCAACCAGTGACCGTGCCGCTCCGGGGCGAGCACGAAATGGTCCACGATCACGGCCAGGTCAGGGAGCTGCCCTGGCGTCGCAACGGTGATGCCCAGGTCGACCAGCAGGTGCCGGATGCGGTCGGCAGTGGCCCCGGTGCCGTCCACGCAGACCACCGGACGGTCGCCGCGGTGCACCGGGGCGGCCCTCCTGCTGCCGAACCAGGTGGCTGTGAGCGGGGCGGTGTCGGCACCGGGCTCCGCCGGCGGAGTGTCGAGGCCGACCAGCGCGGGGGCCAGGGCGGAGAGCAGGGCGACGGTCGCCGCATCCGTCGCACCGGACTGTCGCCCGAGCATCAGCGCACCCGACCGGGGAATCCCCACCCGGAGCGCGGCGATGACGCTCTCCAGCGGAGCCGTCACCCCCGGTACGATCGCCAACGGCCGGTCGATGCCCAGCTGGATGGTGTCCGGCGTGCGCCAGACGAGCGGATACCGCGGGTCGAGTCGAAGGATCATCCGGCGATCTTCCCTCAGACCGGCCGGCGCCGTCGGATCCATCCACAGGCCCGGATTGCCGCCTGGGCATATGCAGGTCCAGCCCAGACTCCACCCCTAGGCTGACGCAATGATTGAGAAGACCGCACGCCGCGTACTGGTCACCGGAGCCACCGGCTACATCGGGGGCCGACTGGTTCCCAAGCTCCTCGAGGCCGGTCATACCGTGCGGGTGCTCGTGCGCTCGCCCCAGAAACTGACCGACGTGCCGTGGGCCGACGACGTCGAGATCGTCGAAGGCGACCTCGGCGACCGGGCCTCGGTGGCCAGCGCCAGCGCCGGCATCGACGTGCTCTACTACCTGGTGCACTCGATGGGAGCCAGGGGCGACTTCGAGCAGACCGAACGCACCGCGGCCCGGAACGTGGCCGGCGCTGCGGCCGAGGCGAAGGTTTCGCGCATCGTCTATCTCGGCGGCCTGCACCCCGACAGCCCGACCCTCTCGCCGCACCTGCGTTCTCGCGCCGAGGTCGGCCGCATCCTGCTGGACTCCGGCGTGCCCACTGTCGCCTTCCAGGCCGGGGTCGTCATCGGCTCCGGGTCGACGTCGTTCGAGATGATCCGGCACCTGACCGATGTGCTGCCGTACATGCCGGCGCCACGGTGGGTGCGCAACTTCATCCAGCCCATCGCGGTGCGCGACGTTTTGCACTACCTGGTCGCCGCCGCCGATGTGCCCGCGGACGTCAACCGCACCTTCGACATCGGCGGTCCGGACGTGCTGCGGTACGGCCAGATGATGAACGGCTACGCCGTCGAAGCGGGCCTGCACCAGCGCCCGATCGCGCCACTGCCGGTGCTCACCCCGTGGCTCGCGTCGCAGTGGGTCAACCTCGTCACGCCCATCCCGCGCAGCCTGGCCGTGCCGATAATCGCGTCGCTGCAATACGACTGCGTCATGCACGAACACGACATCGACGCAGTGATCCCACCGCCGGCCGGCGGCCTCACCACTTATCGCCGGGCCGTGCGCCTGGCCCTGGGCCGGGTGCGCGACGGCGACGTGGAAACCAGCTGGCAGAACGCCGCGACGGAAGGGGCATCGAGCAACCCGCTGCCCAGCGACCCCGACTGGGCCGGTCACCTCGTGTACACCGACCTCAAGGAGAAGCGCACCTCCGCCAAGCCGGCGGACCTGTGGCGGGTCATCGAGAGCATCGGCGGGGAGAACGGTTGGTACTCGTTCCCGCTGGCCTGGGCGGTGCGCGGTTGGATGGACAAGGTCGTCGGGGGAGTGGGCCTGCGCCGCGGCCGCCGGCATCCCGACCGGCTGCAGACCGGCGACGTGCTCGACTTCTGGCGCGTCGAACGCATCGATCGAGGCTGCTTTCTGCGGTTGCGCGCCGAGATGCGGGTGCCCGGCCGGGCCTGGCTCGAGATGCGTGCCGAGCCCACGGATGACGGTGGCTCGATTTACCGCCAGCGTGCGGTGTTCTTCCCGCGCGGACTCGGCGGCCGGCTGTACTGGTTCTCGATCCTGCCGTTCCACGGCGTGATCTTCAGCGGCATGGCCAACCGCATCACCGCCGCCGCCGAAACCGAAGCTGCCGAAACCGAAGGCGCCACCCTCGACACCCAGCCGGGGACCCCGGTCGGTGCCCCGCCGGCGGCCACGACCGCGGAGGCCGCCGTCGGCTCCTGACCCGCCCCCCGCTGACCGCTCATCCGTCCGGCGAGCTCGACGGAGAGCCGGCTGACGGGACCTTGCCAGTTTCGACCCTAGCCACCGTGCACCGCGGAGCGCATCATGGAAGCAAGCGGTGAGGAGTCCAGATGTCCGGTGCGGTGGTGTTCGTCGGCGATGGTCTCAGCGCGGGCGCTCGATGGGAGGAACGGTTCCCCGACCTTGAGGTGCAGAACCTCGGCGTGAACGGGGACACGACAGATGAGGTCCTGGGTCGGCTCGATCAGGTTGTTGATGCCGACCCCGATGCCGTCGTCCTGCAGGTGGGTACCAACGATGTGGGCTGGAACCGTTCGGACGAGTACATCGTGCGCAACATTGAGACCATCCTGTGCACCCTGCGCAAGCAGCTGCCCGGCACCCGGCTGCTCATCCAGTCCGTGCCCCCGAGGGAGAAGGAATTCGTGCACGTGATCCGGTCCGTCAACCGACACCTGCGCCAGTTCGCGCCGACCGTCAAGGCTCGCTACCTGGATCTCTGGCCGGTGTTGGCCGCCGAGGACGGCACTCTCAGCGCCGAATGGTCGGCCGATCACCTGCACCTCATCGAAGCCGGCTACGTCGTCTGGTTCACCGAGCTTCGGCCCGCACTCGTCGACCTGCTTGAACACCCGCCGGAAACGCTGTCCGTCAGCCGGCACCCCGCCTGACGCACCCGTCGCGGCACCGGAGAGGAACGCCGGTGACCGGTGTCTGACCTCCCTCGCTACCATGAGAGCATGCACCGACCCGTCAGTTTCCGCCTCCGACTGTCGTTGGCCGCGACGATTCTCGCCGGGCTCACCCTCCTCGGCGCGAGCCCTGCGTCGGCTCTGGCCGCCCCGGCCGGCGCTGCCGGCGGGACATTCGCGCCCCAGTCGGTTTCGGCCGGCGTCGACGATTTCAGTTTCGCGTCCCTGCACGCCGACTACAGGCTCGACCGTGACGAGGAGGGCCATTCCACCCTGGCCACCACCGAGACCCTCGTCGCCCAGTTCCCCGAGACCGACCAGAACAAGGGCATCCGGCGGCAGATCCCCACCCACTATCGGGGTGAGCCCACCAACCCGACCAACGTCAGGGTCACCGACGAGAACGGCACCGAGCGGGACTACGAAACCGACACCGACAGCGACGACTCCGATGACGAGTTCCTCATCATCACCATCGCCGACGACGACTTCGTCCACGGCGAACAGACCTACGTCATCAGCTATACCCAGAAGAACGTCGCCCACTTCCCCGACGACACGACGGATGAGGAGTTCTTCTGGGAGGTGAACGGCACCGGATGGGCCCAGCCGTTCGGCACCGTCTCCGCCACGGTGCACGTGGCAGCCGACCTGGTTCCCGCCCTCACCGGTCGGACCGCCTGCTACCAGGGCGTGTCGACATCCGGCGCGACCTGCGACACGCTGGACAGCGCCGCCGACGGCGACGAATGGGTCATTGAGGCCACCGCACGCGACTTGGGCCCGCACGAGGGCCTCGCCCTCGCTGTGGGCTTCGACGAGGGTACTTTCGTCCCCAGGGACGATTCGTTCACCGCCAACGTGTTCCCGACGATCGCGTTGCTCGCGGCTCTGGCCGCGCTGACCACGGCCGTGATCGGCGTCGCCCTGCGCAACACCCGCTGGCGCAACCGGCCCGGCCGGCCCACCATCATCGCCGAATACCTGCCGCCGACGGGCGTGAACCTGCTGCAGGCCGGCGGTGTTCTCGGTGCCAAGGCCAGCGGCAAGTCCCTCACCGCCCAGTTCCTGCAGTTCGCCGTGAACGGCAACGTGCGGGTCCTCGAGGGCGACGGCAAGAACCACTACCTCCTCGAGTTGCGCAGCCGGGCGGGCATTGACCCCACCGAGCGTGCCGTCCTCGACGCCCTGTTCCCCGCCCACCGGCCCATCGGCACCATTCGGGACTTCAAGAAGACGGATGCGAAACTGGGCACCGCCCTGACCGCCGCCAAGAGTGACGCCCGCAAGCAGTTGCTCACCGACGGGCTCCGAGAGAAGAAGGGCGGCGCCCTCAGCGGTTGGCTGTTCGGTGTGGCCATCGTCGCCGGCCTCGTCGCGATGATCGCGAGCATAGTGTCGTTCGCCACCGAGGTCGCCGGCGCGTGGCCCGCGCTGCTCCTGGTCGTTGGCCTGGTCGCCGCGATTGTTACGATTTCCGTGACGGCCGACGTGCGCCCGCTCACGGCCCGCGGCGCCGAACTGCGCGACTACCTGAAGGGCGTTTCCGTGTACATCTCACTGGCCGAAGCGGACCGACTTCGGGTGCTGCAGAGCCCCGCCGGCGCCCTGCGCACGCCGTCCCGGCCGGATGAGACTCCCGGTGCGGTGGCGACCGACCCCGTGCAGGTGCTCAAGCTCTACGAGCGACTGCTGCCGTTCGCCGTGCTGACCGGTCAGGAGAAGGAGTGGTCCACGGTGCTGGGCGACTACTATGCCGGTGCCCACCAGCAGCCGGACTGGTACGTCGGTACCGCGCCGTTCAGCGCCGCGTACTTCGCCACCGGCGTCTCAGCGTTCGCCACGTCAGCATCGACGGGTATCGCAGCCAGCTCGGCCGGTTCCGGTTCGAGCGGTGGTGGCTCCGTCGGCGGCGGCGGAGGCGGCGGCGGGGGAGGGGGCGTCTGATGGGCACCCCGGCAGAACCTACCTATACCCGCTCGGCCCTGGCACCCGGCCTGCTCGGCGCGGTCGCGCTGCTGGCCGGACTGGCCCTGCTCGATGTCGACAGCTTTGTGATCATCCGGTACATCGTCAGCATCCTGGCTCTCATCATCTGCGTCTTCGTCATTCAGGCCAAGGCATGGTGGTGGCTCATCGGGCTGGTGCCGATCGCGGTGCTGTGGAATCCGATCGTCGTGATCGAACTGCACGGGCAGGGCTGGGTGTCCGCTCAGTTCATCGCCGCTCTGGTCTTCATCATCGTCGGAATCCGGACCAAGGTCCCGACCGCTGTGCACCGCTAAATCCGGGGGCGGGCATAGACTAAGGATGCGTCTGGAGCCGGGCTCGACCGTGGCCCCGCGGCCATCAGTGCACAAGTGACTGAAAGCTGCGGCGTCCCGCTGCTCGATCATGGGGTTCGGCGTATCGATCGCACAGGCATCCTGCGGATGCGCAACACGACCAGCGCGCATTGAGTGATGCGCTGGTGTGAAGTGGAGAAAAATGGCACACACCCGCCCCAACGGAGCGGGCCGCGCTGGAGCCGGCAGCGGTCGAACACGTCAACGACCGCGCTCGCGCGACGACGACGCCCCGATCATCCCGATTCTCGCCCGCAAGGTGCGCGAGGTCGAAGCCAAGGCTCAGAGCGGCACCAAGCTCGGCCCCACCAACCGCACCAAGTACCAGGTCATCGCGCTGCTGATGCGCGAAGAACGCGCCCGCGTGAAGACCGACCCCGAACTGACCGACGCGAACCGCGCCGAACTTCTCAAACGCCTCGACGGTATCGCCCAGATCCTCGCGAAGACCGCCGCCCGCGACACCAGTCTGATCACCCTGCTCGAACCGGATGCCGGCGTCTCCACCGTCGCGCAGCGGTTCCGCCGCGACTGGCTGTTGGAATCGGGCGCGGAACTCAGCCCGGACGAACTCATCATCACCCGCGAACCCGAGGCCAAGCCCGAGGTGCCTCAGAACCAGGTCATCCCGCAGTCCGTGCGTGCCCGCCAGATGGCCAATCCGTTCCTGGCCCCCGACTTCAGCGCCGTGAAGGCCGCGCCGGTCTCTGCCGCCCGTCGCCTGGCCAACTGGGAACTGCTCGGCCCGCTGTTCAAGGCCTTCGAGTTCGGTTCCGGCGGCCAGGCCGCCAGTATGGACCTGCCCGAAGCGCCCAACGTCGACAGGTTCTCTCCGCGCGGCATGGAGCTTATGCGCCACCAGGCACGGTTCGTGGAAAGCGCCCGCCTTGGCCACCGCAGCTACCTGCTCGCGGACGAGCCCGGCCTCGGCAAGACCGCGCAGAGCCTGCTCGCCGCCTCCGTCGCCGGCGCCTACCCGCTGCTGGCGATCGTGCCCAACGTCGTGAAGATGAACTGGGTGCGCGAGGTCGAACTGTGGACGCCGCACCGTCGCGCCACGGTCATCCACGGTGACGGCGACACCCTCGACGCCTTCGCGGATGTCGTCGTGGTCAACTACGACGTTCTCGACCGGCACCTGGCCTGGCTCGGCACCCTGGGCTTCAAGGGCATGGTCGTCGACGAGGCCCACTTCATCAAGAACCTGCAGTCGCAGCGGTCCAAGCACGTGCTCAGCCTCGCCGAGCAGATCCGCCGCCGCACCCCGGGCAACAACCCGCTGCTGATGGCGCTGACCGGAACCCCGCTGATCAACGACGTCGACGACTTCCGCGCCATCTGGCAATTCCTCGGCTGGATCGACGGCGACAAGCCGACCGCCAAGCTCATGGCACGCCTGGAGGAAACCGGGCTCACCCCCGCCGATGCCGGCTTCTACACCGCGGCCCGCGCCGCGGTCATCGACATGGGCATCGTGCGCCGCCGCAAGGTCGACGTCGCCGCCGACCTGCCCGCCAAGCGCATCGCCGACCTTCCGGTGGAGCTCGACAGCGAACTGGGCCGTTCCATCCAGAAGGCCGAACGTGAGCTCGGCGCCCGCCTGGTGCAGCGGTACAAGGCCCTCGTCGCCGCGCGCCACCCCGGCGTGCGCAACCCGGAGATCGACGACGAGCAGCGCGCCGCGTACATCCGCGCCGTCGCCCACGCCGATCTCGAGGAATCCAAGGGCACCAGCACCGGTGAGAACGTGTTCACCATGGTGCGCAAGATCGGTCAGGCCAAGGCCGGGCTCGCCGCGGACTACGCGGCCCAGCTGGCCCACTCGGTGGGCAAGGTCGTCTTCTTCGCCAAGCACATCGACGTGATGGATGCCGCGGAGGAGATCTTCGCCAAACGCGGCCTGCGCACGGTGTCGCTGCGGGGCGATCAGAGTGCCCTGGCCCGCCAGGCCGCGATCGACTCGTTCAACACCGACCCCGAGGTCGCCGTCGTGGTGTGCTCGCTGACCGCGGCCGGAGTCGGCGTGAACCTGCAGGCCGCATCCAACGTGGTGCTCGCGGAACTGAGCTGGACGGCGGCCGAGCAGACCCAGGCCATCGACCGGGTGCACCGGATCGGCCAGGCCGAGCCTGTCACCGCCTGGCGGATCATCGCCGCACACACTATTGACGCGCGCATCGCCGAACTCATCGGCAGCAAGCAGGGCCTCGCGGCCCGCGCGCTCGACGGGGCAGACGAAGACGTCTCCGCGGCAGATTCAGTGCAGGCCAGCGCGTTGGTATACGTACTCACGCAGGCGCTGGACGGTGAGCTGTAACACCGGGCCGGAAGTCCCTACCTCAGAGCAGCGCCGCCGGTGTTGACTTGATCCAGGCCAATGCTCGCCGCCATGATGGTGGACGGGCGATCCGCCGAAACACACATGCATGTAATAAGGAGTAGCCAAGAAATGAAGATCGGTATCCTCACCAGCGGCGGAGACTGCCCGGGCCTCAACGCAGTGATTCGGGGTGCCGTCCTCAAGGGAGGACGCGCATACGACTCAGAGTTCGTGGGCATCCGCAACGGCTGGCGCGGGCTGGTACAGGGCGAGTTCATGAAGCTCGACCGGCACAGCGTTCGTGGCCTGTCCCGCCAGGGCGGCACCATCCTGGGTAGCTCGCGCACCAACCCTTACGAGGGCGAGAACGCGGGTCCGGAGAACATCCAGAAGACTATGGACGCCGAGGGTATCGACGCCATCATCGCCATCGGCGGAGAGGGCACCCTCACGGCGGCCCGCCGCCTCACGGATGCCGGTATCAAGATCGTCGGCGTGCCCAAGACCATCGACAACGACCTCGCCGCCACCGACTACTCCTTCGGCTTCAACACCGCTGTCGAGATCGCCACCGAAGCCATCGACCGTCTCCGCACCACCGCTGACTCCCACGGCCGCTGCATGGTCGTCGAGGTCATGGGCCGCCACGTGGGCTGGATCGCCCTGCACTCCGGCATGGCCGGCGGAGCGCACGCCATCCTCATCCCCGAGCAGCCGCAGACCATCGAGCAGATCTGCGAGTGGGTCGAGAGCGTCCGCGACCGCGGGCGCGCGCCGGTCCTCGTGGTTTCCGAAGGATTCCTGCTCGCCGAAATGGGCGAGGCGCACTCGCACAAGGGCCTGGACGCGTTCAACCGTCCGCGCCTCGGCGGCATCAGCGAGCTCATCGCCCCGATGATCGAAGAGCGCACCGGCATCGAAGCACGGGCGACCGTACTCGGCCACACCCAGCGTGGTGGCGCCCCGTCGGCCTACGACCGGGTGCTGGCCACCCGCCTCGGCATGTCAGCGGTCGACGCCGTCATCGAGGGCAAGTGGGGTTCGATGGTTTCCCTCAAGGGCACCGACATCCGTAACGTCAGCATCGCCGACGCCACCATGGACCTCAACCGGGTCACCCAGGAGCGTTACGACGAAGCGGCCGTGCTCTTCGGCTAAACCCGTACTCATGACAGAACTGCCCGGACGACTGAGGTCGGCCGGGCAGTTTCTGTCTGACGAAAAGTCAGGCGGCGGGTGCGAGCTTGGCCTGCACCTGCGCGAGCGACGGGTTCGTCGCGGCCGAGCCATCCGGGAACAGCACTGTCGGCACGGTGCGGTTGCCGCCGTTGAGGCTCATGACGAGCTCTGACGTGCCGTCGACCTCTTCGACGTTCACCTCGGTGTAGCCGATGCCGACCTTGTCGAGCTGGCTCTTCAGGCGCGAGCAGTAGCCGCACCAGGTGGTGGTGAACATCGTGATAGTTCCGGTCTCAGGCACAAAATCCATGGATACAGCGTAACCGAGGATTCTGGGGCCCCGCGGGGCGCTCGCTACGATGACACAATGACCGAACTGCCCCAGGTGTGCGTGTGCTACCTCACCCGCCTCTCCGAGACCGGCGAGCCCCAGGTTCTGCTCGGCCGCAAGAAGAAGGGCCTGGGTCTGGGCAACATCGTCGGGCTCGGCGGCAAGCTCGAACCCGGAGAATCCGCTCTGGATGCCGCGGTGCGGGAGATCGAGGAGGAGTCGGGCCTGACCGTGGGAGCCGACGCGCTCACCCCGATGGGGGTGCTCACCTACCTGTTCCCGCACAAACCCGCCTGGAGCCAGCGGTCGAACGTCTTCGTCACCGACCGGTTCAGCGGCATTCCGCGCGAATCCGACGAGCTGAACCCTGAATGGTTCACGATCGCCCAGTTGCCCGTCGACGAGATGTGGGACGACGCCAAGCACTGGCTGCCCGGTGTGTTGGCCGGACAGCGGGTCGAGGCCACGTTTACCTTCGGTGCGGACCTCGCCACCGTCGTGGCCCGCGACTGACGCCCTGCCACCTGAACTCCGGGTGAACGGCGAATGAACGCACCCTGAATTGACCTGCCCGCCTCCGGCTGTCAGGATCAACGAGGCCCGGTTTCGAGCCAGCCATCTCTCTTGCGTGCCGGTTATGTATGTACCCGACCACGGTTCGGGTAATACAAGGAAAGACGCCGGTGGATTTCACCCTTATCGTCGCGCTGGTCATCGCACTGGCACTCATCTTCGACTTCACCAACGGATTCCACGACACGGCCAACGCCATGGCCACCCCGATCGCTACCGGGGCCATGAAGCCCAAGGTCGCGGTCGGTGTCGCGGCAGTTCTCAACCTCGTCGGAGCGTTCCTGTCCACCGAGGTCGCTAAGACGGTGTCCGGCGGCATCATCAAGGAGGGTGACGGAGGGATCCAGATCAGCCCGGAAATGATCTTCGCCGGACTGATCGGCGCGATCGTCTGGAACCTGATCACCTGGCTGCGCGGCCTGCCGTCCAGTTCAAGTCACGCCCTGTTCGGCGGCCTCATCGGCGCCACCATCATCGGTGTGGGGGCGCAGGCCGTGGCCTTTGACGTCGTCCTGGCCAAGGTGATCCTGCCCGCGCTGATCGCTCCGATCACCGTCGGCATCGTCGCTTACCTCGCCACCCGCCTCGCCTACGCCATCACCCGCCGCGACGCCGGCAAGCCTGATGGCCGCGGCGGCTTCCGCTACGCGCAGATCTTCTCCTCGTCGCTGGTAGCACTCTCGCACGGCACCAACGACGCGCAGAAGACCATGGGCGTCATCACCCTGACCCTCATCGCCGGCGGTTACCAGGCCGTGGGTTCGGGGCCGCAGTTCTGGGTGGTGGCGTGCTGCGCCCTCGCGATCGCGATCGGTACCTACACCGGCGGCTGGCGCATCATCCTCACCATGGGCCGTGGGCTCACCGAGATCAAGCCCGCCCAGGGCTTCGCTGCCGAGACCAGCACCGCCGCGACCATCCTCGCGTCCAGCCACCTCGGCTTCGCTCTCTCCACCACCCAGGTCGCCTCCGGGTCGGTCATCGGCTCCGGCCTGGGCCGACGCGGCTCCACTGTGCGCTGGGGTATGGCCGGCCAGATCGCGCTGGGCTGGCTGCTCACCCTGCCGGCTTCCGCCATCATGGGCGCGTTCGCCGCCGGTCTGGCCCTGCTCGGCCCGATCGGCATCGTGCTCGACGTCGTCATCGGCACGGCCGTGGTCTACGTGCTCTTCCAATGGTCCAAGCGCGACCGGATCTCACACGACAACCTGCACGACATCGATGACGCGGGCCACGTCGTGAAGATCAAGAAAACGCCCCGCAAACCGTCCCGCAAGGACCGACAGAAGGTTGCACTGTGATCGACTGGGCCGCTTTCCTCGTTGTCGCGGCAGCCGCGCTGGTGTCCTCGGCCGTCGTCGTCTCGCTCTACTCGCTGGGCCTGCGCCTGCTCACCACGGCCGGGCGCATCCCGACGGTGGAACCCGCCGAGTTCACCGGCGCGATCACCGTGCTCAGCCCGGCGCGGGCCGCTAAGGACGCCAAACGCGCCCGTAAGGCCCTCAAGGCCAACCCGCTGACCGACATCCAGAAGTCGGTCGCCCAGTACGGCGGCTACCTCTGCTTCGCATTGTGCGGCCTGATCGTGCTCTACGGCGTCTACCTGATCGTCCCCGCGCTGCACCAGTAGCGACCAGCCCCGCGAACCGAGAGAAAAGCCCCGGAAAACCGTTCGGGAAGGTGCTTAGCTCACAGTTCGCGGGCCGGCGGGGGCTAGGCGGTTCGGCGCACCCGGGCCACCCAGGTCATCAGGTGGTAGATCACGATGGCGGCCACGGTGCCCAACGCGATGCCGTTGAACGTGAGGGTGCCGGCGCTGAAGGTGTAGTCGGCGATGCCGATGATCAGGGCGGTGGCGGCGGTGAACTGGTTGACCGGCTTGCTGAAGTCCACCTTGTTGTCGAGCCAGATCTTCACGCCGATGATGCCGATGAGCCCGTACAAGGCCGTCGTGACGCCGCCGAGCACACCCGCCGGGATGGTGCTGATGACGGCGCCGATCTTGGGGGAGAGGCCCAGCAGCACCGCGGTGATGCCGGCCACCCAGTACGCGGCCGTCGAGTAGATCCGGGTGGCGGCCATCACGCCGATGTTCTCGCCGTAGGTGGTGGTGCCGGAGCCGCCGCCGAAACCGGCCAGAACCGTGGCGAGGCCGTCGGCGAGCAGCGCACGGCCGGTGAGCTTGTTGACCGAGCTGTCGGTCATCTGCGCGACACCGCGGATGTGGCCCACGTTCTCGGCGATCAGCACCAGCACCACGGGCAGGAACGCCGGCAGGATCGCCCACACCGCGGGGTTCTCGAACGGGTTCGTCGGCAGGGTCAGCGGCGGCAGGCCGACCCAGGCGGCGTCACCGACGGCGCTGAAGTCGACCTCGCCCTGGATGACCGCGGCGATGTAACCGACGATGACGCCCAGGAAGATCGACAGCCTGCCGAGGATGCCGCGGAACAGCACCGTGGAGAGGATGACGGCGGCGAGGGTGATCAGGGCGGTGAGCGGCGCCAGGGTGAAGTTGGCCTTCGCCACCGGTGCCAGGTTGAAGCCGATCAGCGCGACGATCGCACCGGACACGACCGGCGGCATCAGGGCGTCGATCCAGCCGGCCCCGGTGAACTGCACGATGGCGCCGACCAGTGCCAGCAGCACTCCGACGGCCAGGATGCCGAACAGCGCGCTGCCCATGCCCGCGGTAGCGACGGCGGCGGTGATCGGGGCGATGAACGCGAACGACGACCCGAGGTAGGACGGCAGTTTGTTGCGCGTGATCAGCAGGAACAGGATCGTGCCGATGCCGGAGAAGAGGATGGTGGTGCTCGGCGGGAAACCGGTGATCAACGGGACCAGGAAGGTGGCGCCGAACATCGCGACCACGTGCTGGGCTCCGATGCCGATCGTAATCGGCCAATTCAGGCGTTCGCCGGGGGCCACGACGTCGGTCGGGCCGACGGTCTTGCCGTCGCCGTGCAGGGTCCAGGGCAGTGCCATTGGTGTCTCGTTTCTCTGGGATCCGGCCGCACGCATACCTCGCGCGGCCCTAGCTGAGCGTAGTGCTCCGCCGGCCGGGCCACCGAGTTTGCCCCGGGGTCAGCGGACCGGATTAGGATCACCCCATGACTTCGCATACCGGCGCGCGCGCTCTCGATCCGCTCGAGATCCGGGTGTCCGGCGGGCTGGTGCGCGGCGTCAGCGAGCGCGGAATCCGCGCTTGGCGAGGCATCCCGTATGCGGCTGCTCCGGTGGGCCCTCTGCGTTTCCGCGCCCCCGCCGCGGCTCCGCCCTGGCCGGGCGTGCGCGACGCGACGGAGTTCGGACCGGTCGCCACCCAGAGCCATAAGGGCCAGTTCCTCGGCGCGCACCCGCGCATCCCGCAGAGCGAAGATTGCCTGGCCCTCAACGTGATCGCCCCAGATGCGCCGATCGACGACGGGGCGCTTCGCCCCGTGATGGTGTTCGTGCACGGCGGCGCGTACAGCGTCGGGTCGTCGCGCGAGAATCCCCGCCAGGGTGAGGGACTGGTCCGCCGCGCCGGGATCCTGTACGTGAGCATGAACTACAGGCTGGGCGCGCTCGGCTACCTCGACTTCAGTCGCTACTCCACGCCCGAGCGGCCGTTCGAGAGCAACCTGGGTCTCCGCGACCAGGTCGCGGCGCTTGCCTGGGTGCGCGCCAACATCCGTGCGTTCGGCGGCGACCCGGAGGCGGTGACCCTGTTCGGCGAATCGGCCGGCGGCAATGCGGTGACCACCCTGATGACCGTGCCGGCGGCCGCGGGGCTGTTCCAGCGGGCCATCGCCCAGAGCGCCCCGCCGAACGCCGTGTACCCGCCGGCGCTGACCGCCGAGTGGGCGGCGACATTCGTGCGCATCCTCGCCGAGCAGGCCCCGGCTGCCCCGGCATCGCCGACCGCCGGCGCAGGGCACCAGGCCGAACCGCCGGTGAGTTCGGGCCTGACCGACGCCGAGGCCGTTCGTCTGCTGCTGAACGCCGACCCCGCCCGCCTCGCCCAGGCCACCACCACCCTCACCGTGCGCTCGCCCGACCAGTACCCAGGCACCATCCCGCTCTGCCCGGTCATCGACGGTGATTTCTTGCCCGAACGGCCGCTGGACGCGTTCCGCGACGGCCGGGCGCACCGCATCCCGCTGCTCATCGGCACCAACCAGCGCGAGGGTTCGCTGTTCAGCGGCCGCATCGACATTCTCGCGTCAACGCCGCCGCGCATGCGGGCGGTCTTCGCCAACACCAAGAAGAAGGCCAAGAAGGCCCTCAAAGCGCAGTACCCGGGCATCCCCGCGGCGCGGGCCGCGCTCGACTTCGGCGGCGACTACTCGTTCTGGTATCCGAGTGTGAAGGTGGGCGAGCGGCACTCCAGATACGCCCCGGTGTACTTCTACAGGTTCGACGCCGCGCCCCGGCTGCTGCGTCGGATGGGCCTGGATGCCACGCACGGCCTCGAACTGTTCCCGCTCTTCGACAGGCTGGACGGCTGGTTCGGCCGGGGCATGACGGTGCTCGGCGGCCGGCGGGAGTTCAAGGCCATCGGCGCGCGCATGCAGGGTTGGTGGCTGGGTTTTGCCGGCACGGGCGTTCCGGATGCCGCCTGGCCGCCATATACCGAGGCGGACAGGTTGACGCTGGTCATCGACAGCCGCGACCGGATCGAGGCCGATCCGCAGGCCGAACGGCGGGTCGCCTGGGGCAAATTCGTGCCGCACGTTTAGCCAGCCAGGTTGGGCCGATTATCACGGCCGCGGGACGCGTCGTAGAATAAGGCGTTTGGCACGCCGCCGCACACCGACCGGGAGAGCATCATTTCCGCATCAGAGCACGAGTCCACCGCAGCAGCCCCAACCGCCACGACAGGCACCTCGACCGGAACCCCATTGGCGTCCGGTCCATCCGAGCCCACGGGGCGCGGTACCAAGTCCGTGCTCGACCGGTATTTCGAGATCACTCGCCGCGGCTCCACCTGGAGCCGCGAGGTGCGTGGCGGCCTGGTCACCTTCGTCACGATGGCCTACATCGTCATCCTCAACCCGCTGATCCTCGGCGGCTTCAGTGCCGACCAGGCCGCGGTGGATGTCGCCGGCAACTGGCTGCCCAACGGCCAGGTCGCCGCGGTGACCGCGCTGACGGCCGGGGTGATGACCATCCTGTTCGGTGTCATCGCCCGACTGCCGTTCGGTTTCGCCGCCGGGCTCGGTATCAACTCGTTCCTGGCCGTGAGCGTCGTGGGCCAGGTCACCTGGCCGGAGGCCATGGGCCTGGTCGTCATCAACGGCCTCATCATCGTGCTGCTGGCATCCACGGGCCTGCGCGAAATGATCTTCACCGCCGTGCCCCGTCAGCTCAAGATCGCCATCACCGTGGGGATCGGCCTCTTCATCGCCTTCATCGGCCTGGTCGACTCCGGTTTTGTGCGCTCCAGTGGCGTCGCTTCCCCGCCCGTGCAGCTGGGCGAGTCCGGTTCGGTCGCCAGCCTGCCCACCGCGGTGTTCGTGATCGGGCTTTTGCTGATCGGTGTGCTTGGGGCCCGCAAGGTCAAGGGGGCCTTGCTCATCGGTATCGTCGGCACCACGGTGCTCGCCGTGATCCTGGAGGCCATCTTCAAGGTCGGTCCTTCGCTCGGTACCAACCCGGCCGGTTGGAACCTCAACGCCCCGGTGCTGCCGACCAGCTTCGTCGCACTGCCCGATCTGTCCCTCGTGGGCGAGGTGAGCTTCGGCGCGTTCGAGCGCATCGGTGTTCTTGCGGCAGTGATGTTGGTCTTCACGCTGGTCTTCACGAACTTCTTCGACGCCATGGGCACCATGACCGGGCTCTCCAACGAGGCCGGTGTCGCCGACAAGGACGGCAACTTCCCCCGGCTCAAGTCGGCGCTGATCGTCGAGGGCGTCGGTGCCGTCGTCGGTGGCGCCACCTCATCCTCGTCGAACACTGTCTTCATCGAGTCCGGCGCCGGAATCGGTGAGGGCGCCCGAACGGGCTTCGCGAACGTCGTCACCGGGCTCTTGTTCCTGGCCGCAATGTTCTTCACCCCGCTCACCCAGATCGTTCCGCTCGAGGTGGCCGCAGCGGCCCTCGTGATCGTGGGCGCCATGATGGTGTCGCAGATCCGGTTTATCGACTTCAGCGACTTCTCCATCGTGCTGCCGGTGTTCCTCACCATCATCGTGATGCCGCTGAGTTACTCGATCGCCAACGGCATCGGCGCCGGCTTCATCAGCTGGGTCATCGTGCGCTCGCTCTCCGGCAAGGCGCGTGAGATCAGCCCGCTGCTCTGGGTCGTCGCGGTCGGCTTCCTGGTCTTCTTCGTGCGCGGTCCCGTCGAGGTCCTGTTCGGCGTCTAACGGATGCGCGCCGCCCGCCACCGCGACTGGCCGGCTGTGACATGACAGTTGAGGCCTCCTGGATGCGTTCCAGGGGGCCTCAACTGGCTTCTGGTGCGTGCGCCGTGCGAGGGTGCGCTACTCCAGTAAGCCGCGTGGCTCCGCTGAAGGCTACGACGCCATGGAACACGACGTCTTTCCCGAGGAGCCCGCCGCCGCGTAACTTGTGGGGTCGCACCTGCGTTTTCTTGCACAGACCCTGCCCGGAGACGACGGTTCCCTGCGTAACGCAGGCGAAACGTGCGGCTCCGGTGCCGGGCCGGGGCCTCGCGATAGAGTGGGTCGGTCATGAGCCACAAGCTCTTCACCGACGGCAATGGAGCCCACGTGCACCCCACCAGCAGCATGTCCGCAAGAACCGAAACGACGAACGCCGAATTGACTATAGAAGACACGACCAGCCCACAGGATCTCAGCGCCGACGTCCCCGCCGTCACCCCCGGCTTCCGCATCGAGCGCGACTCGCTCGGCCGCGTCGAGGTCCCCGCGGACGCCTACTGGGGTGTGCACACCAAGCGGGCGCTGGAGAACTTTCCCATCGCCAAGCGTCCGATCTCGGTCTACCCCGACTTCGTCGTGGCCCTCGCCTCGGTGAAGCAGGCCTGCGCCCGCGCGAACGCCGAGGTGGGTGCGCTCTCCCAAAAGCGGGCCGACTGGATCGACGCCGCCTGCCAGGAGATCATCGAGGGCAAGCACCACGACCAGTTCGTGGTGGGAGTCATGCAGGGCGGCGCCGGCACCTCCACCAACATGAACGCCAACGAGGTCATCTGCAACCTCGCGCTGGAAAACGCGGGCTACGGGCGCGGCCGCTACGACATTCTCAGCCCGATCGACCACGTCAACCGCAGCCAGTCCACCAACGACACCTATCCCACCGCGATCAAGATCGCCCTGGCGTTCTTCCTCAAGCACCTGCTCCGCGAACTGAAAGCGCTGCAGGGCTCCTTCTCGGTCAAGGCCGACGAGTTCGAGCAGATCCTCAAGGTGGGGCGCACCCAGATGCAGGACGCGGTGCCGATGACCCTCGGCCAGGAGTTCCACGGCTTCGCCACCACCCTCGGCGAGGATTACGACAGGCTCACCGAGACGATCTGGCTTCTCGCCGAGGTCAACCTGGGCGCCACCGCGATCGGCACCGGCATCACGGCCGATCCCGGGTACGCGGCCGCGGCCATCCGCCACCTCAATCTGATCACCGGGCTCAAGCTGGAGGCGGCGCCGGACCTGATCGAGTCGACCAGCGATGCCGGCAGCTTCATGTCGTTCAGCGGCAACCTCAAGCGCAGCGCCATCAAGCTCTCCAAGATCTGCAATGACCTGCGCCTGCTCTCCTCCGGCCCGCAGGCCGGGTTCGGCGAGATCAACCTGCCGCCCCGCCAGGCCGGGTCGAGCATCATGCCCGGCAAGGTCAACCCGGTCATCCCCGAGGTCGTCAACCAGGTGGCCTTCGCCGTCGCCGGGGCGGATGTGACGGTGACGATGGCCGCAGAGGGCGGGCAGCTGCAGCTCAACGCTTTCGAACCCGTCATCGCGCACTACCTGTTCCAGAGCCTCACCTGGATGACCCAGGCGATGTGGACCCTGCGGGTGAACTGCATCGACGGCATCACCGCCAACGAGGACCGGCTCGCCGCCATGGTCGGCTCGAGTGTCGGCGTGATCACCGCGCTCATCCCGCACATCGGCTACGCGGCCGCCGCGGCGCTCGCTCAGACGGCGCTGCTCACCGGGCGCAACGTGTCCGACCTGGTGGTCGAGGCCAACCTGATGACCAGGGAAGACGTGATGCGCGAGCTCGAACCGGCCCGGTTGTCCGGGATGCGGCCCGACACCGGAACTTCCTCGATCCCCATCATCGAGTAGGCCCGCCGAGGAAAGGCGGGCGGCGCTACTCTGGTGCCGTGTCCCTGCGTGTGAGGCAACCGCTCCACAGGAACGAGCCGATCCGGCCCGATCGACTCGCGATGCTCGACGCCGCCCTGCCCGACCTCGACTGGACGATCCTGCCGCCGGGCACCGAGCGGTTCAGGTTCCACGCGCCCAGCGGCCGGCTGGCCGCCATCGGGCTGGGCCGGCGGGGCGACCCGCGGGTGCTTCTCGTGCCGGGGGCCACCGGGTCGAAGGAGGACTTCGTGCTTCTTGCGCCGCTGATCGCCGACGCCGGCTACAGGGTGGAGAGCTTCGACCTCGCCGGCCAGTACGAGTCCGCGGCGGCCGGGCCGGTGCAGGGCCGGCGTTTCGATTACGACCTCTTCGTTGCCGACCTGGTCGCGGTGCTGGAATCGGGGGAGAGGCCGGTGCACGTGCTCGGCTACTCGTTCGCCGGCCTCGTCGCCGAGCTGGCCCTGGCGCGGCGGCCGGAGCTGTTCGCCTCGCTGGTGTTGCTGACCACGCCGCCGGGGCCCGGCCAGACCTTTCGCGGCGTGCGCTGGCTCGGCTCGATCAGCGGCCTGGTGCCCGCGCACACCATCGCGTCCCTGATGATCTGGGGCATCGTCACCAACCGCAACCACACCCGGCCCGGCCGTCTCGACCTGGCGCGCAGGCGGTTCGGTTACACCCGGCGCGCCAGCCTCGACCAGATCATGGCTCTGATGAAGCACACCCCCGATGTGCGCAGGGAACTGGCCCGCAGCCGGGTGCCCAAGCTCATCGCCGTGGGCGACCGCGACCTGTGGAAGGTGGCGCAGCACCGGCGCTTCGCCCACCGGATCGGCGCGGACCTGCGCGTCTACCCGGCCGGGCACAGCCCCTGCGAGACCACCCCGCACCAGCTGGCCCGCGACCTGCTCGCTCTCTACGCGAGCGGTCGCTGACGGCAGGATTCCTGGTTGTGAGTTGCCGCAAAACGACCTGTCAGAGCGCGCGAAGCGGTCTTTTGCGGCGACTCGCCGCGCGCCGGCGGATGCGCCAGGGCGAGTAGTCCGGCCAGCCCGAGAAGAGAGTGCGGCCGGCCCACGCCACCCGGCGGCCGAGCCCGCGCGGGGTCTCGAACGGGCGGGCGGAGATCGCTACTCTGAGGGAGCGGTCGAGAGTGACCGGTTCGTCGGGGCCCAGGTGCATGCTGAAGTCGAGGTCGTCGTGCACATCGTTGCGGGTGCGGCGAACCCTGTCGCGGTTGGCGGCCCAGACCTGTCGGCGCATCGCGAAATTCGATCCGAACAGCGGCGGGTGGCCCAGCCAGAACCCCATCCAGCGAAAGTAGCCGCCGATGTAGATCCGGCCACCCAACCAGGCTGTGACGGGGCCGCAGTTGTAGAAGTCGCCGGGACCGGTGTACACGGCGGTGTCGGGATGGGTCGTGAATCGGGCCTCGATCCGCTCCAGCCAGTCCACCGGGGGCACCGAGTCGGAGTCGAGCCGGGCGATCACGTCGCCGGTGGCCGCGTCGTAGCCGGCCGCGGTGGCCGGCCAGATTCCCCGCAGCGGTTCGCGGACCAGGCGCACACCGGCGGCGATGGCCACGGCGGCCGTCGCATCCGTGCTGGCGTTGTCGACCACAATGATCTCATCGGCCGGCCGGCGCTGCTGAGACAGTGCGCGCAGACAGGTGCGCAGGAAGTCGGCGTCGTTGTAGACCGGGACGACCACCGAGATGGTGACCGGTGGCCGGCCAGGCTCAGATTTCACGGCAGTGGGTCGTGAGGAGCCCGATCCGGTCGATGGAGACGGTGACGGTCGAGCCGTCCTTGAGGAATACCTGCGGCTTGCGGCTGTAGCCGGCGCCGCCAGGACTGCCGGTGGAGATCAGCGTGCCGGGCAGCAGCGTGGACGTCAGCGACAGGTAGGCGATGATCTCGGCAACCGTGCGCACCATGTCGCCGCTGGAGGCGTCCTGCAGGATGCGCCCGTCGACGTGGGTGGTCAGCCAGAGGTTCTGCGGGTCGGCGATCTCGTCTGCGGTGACCACCAACGGGCCGGTGGGGGTGAACCCGTCGAACGACTTGCACCTGGACCACTGCGCCTCGGAAAACTGCAGGTCGCGGGCGGTGATGTCGTTCACGACGGTGTACCCGAAGACGTAGTCGAGGGCGTCGCGAACCGACACGTTGCGGGCGGGCCGGCCGATGATCACGCCGAGTTCGGCCTCGTAGTCGACCTGGCCGGTGAGGTCGCTCGGCCAAGAGATGATCGACTCGTGGCCGGTGAGCGAGTTCGGCCACAACGAGAACACCGTCGCGGCGGTCTCGCTGCGCAGCTTGAGCTCGGAGGAGTGGGCCGCGTAGTTGGCGCCGATCGCGATGATCTGCGGGGGGCGCAACACCGCAGACGAGTGCCGCAGATCGTCGATGGGGGTGAGGCTGGCACCGTGGGTCAGCGCGTTCGCGGTGAGCGCCCGCACCCTGTCGTATTCCGGGGCGCCCTTCTCGAGGAGGTCCTGGAGGTCGCGCGGGGCGTCATCGATCACCTCGTCGAGGAAGAGTGCCGCGTCGTCCACCACGATGGCTAGACGAGGGGTGGATTGGCCTTCAACTCTGAGATGCGCAAACTTCACTTCTTCAGCGTAACCGGCCAGAACCGTTCTTGCCGTGAACTGCCGGCCCGGCCGGTCGTGGGGCTCCTGCCGCCCGCCAGAGGTGCATGCCGGCGTAACTGCGCCATGGCGCCCAGACGCTGCCGTGGGCGGCGAGGTCTCTGGCCGTTGCGGGCAGGCCGAGCCGATCGGCGCCCTGGCGCAGGGCGAGGTCGCTGGTGAGCAGGATGTCGGGGCTGCCGAGAACCCGCATGGCCACGTACCCGGCAGTCCACGGTCCGATGCCGGGCAGGGCGGTCAGCCGGGCCTGCAGATCGTCGCGGGTTTCCCCGACGTCGAGCACGAGGTCGCCGGCGGCCAACGCTGCGGCGACGCGGATGATCGTGTCGATGCGGGCCGCAGGGCCGCGCAGCACCTCGCGGCCATGTTCGGCGATGCGGGCGGCTGTGGGGAAGAGCAGCTGTGGGGCGGCGGTGGCGGTGGTGGTGTCTGTGTCTGTGTCTGGGTCGGTGGCGGTGGCGCCGGGCACCGGCTCGCCGAGGGCCGCACTGAGCCGGCCGAGGGCGGTGCGGGCGGCGGCCACAGACACCTGCTGGCCCAGCAGGGCCCGGAACAGGGTCTCCTCGGGGTCGAGGCTGCCCGGCACCCGGATGCCGGGGGTGCCGTGCACGGAGCCGGCCAGGGCCGGGTCGTCGGCCAGGGCGCGATCGATGGCCTGAGCATCCGCGTCGAGGTCGCACAGGCGGCGTACCCGGCTCACGAGAGGAGCGAGGTCGGCGAGGCTGCTCAGCCGGGCGGTGCAGGCGATCGCGGGCGCGTCGAGGGTGCCCGCGACGGCCAGCTGCAGGGTGGCCCAGCCGTGCGGGAGCCGTAGGGTGCGTTCGTACCCGGCGGAGGTGGACCGTTCGACACCGTCGATGGCCCGCACACCCAGGAAGCCGAGCAGGCCCGTGCCGTCGAACGGTGCACGGGCGGGCAGCAGCAGGCTGATCCTCGTGCCGGTGCCGGTGCCGGTGCCGGTGCCGGTGCCGGTTTCGGTGTCCCGGTCGCGGCTGCCGGCCCGCACCCGGGCGCCGGCCCGCAGGGCCGACGGTGTGCGCTCGTACACCGCGGCGATGGTGTCGTTGAACTGCCGCACGCTGCCGAAACCGGCGGCGAATGCGATGTCGGTGACCGGCAGGTCGGTGCTCATGAGCAGCACGCGAGCGGTCTGCGCGCGGTGGGCGCGAGCCAGCGCCAGAGGGCCGGCGCCGACCTCGGCGACCAGCACCCTGGTGAGGTGTCGCGGGGTGTAGCCGAGCCGGTTTGCCAGTCCGGGCACGCCCTCTCGTTCAACGGTGCCGTCGCCGATCAGCCGCATCGCCCTGGCGGCCAGGTCGTCACGGATGTTCCACGCCGGCGACCCCGGCACGGCATCGGGCAGGCAGCGTTTGCACGCCCGCAGTCCCGCCTCATGAGCCGCAGCAGCAGTGAGGTAGAACGACACATTGCCGGGCTTGGGGGTCACGGCCGGGCAGCTCGGTCGGCAGTAGATGCCCGTGGAGTGCACGCCGGTGATGAACTGGCCGTCGAAGCGGGCGTCGCGGGAGGACATGGCCCGGTATCGTTCGGCGAAGACCGGGTCGTCGGGGGAGCTGGGCGCTGGTGTCACCCCCCAAGACTGACACGCGCACCGCACGACCGGTAGCGGGAATCAGACATCGCCGTTCAGGGCCATCGCTCGGGCGGAATCTGCCCGGTTCGAACCGGTCCGGTCCCCGTAAACTGGCGGGCATGACCCTCGACCCGACCGGCCGACCGCTCGCCGTGCCCCAGCAGGACACCCCCATCCAGACGCCGGTGTGGAGTTCGCCGGTGCGGCGCACAAACCTGAGCACTGTCGTATGGGCGAGCATCGGCATCGTGGTCGCCGCGCTCGCGCTGTTGCTGGTCCTGGTCTACCTCTCGACCTTCCTCGGTCCGGGCGCGGTGCTGGTCTGTCTGCTGCTGGCGCTGGTGCCGCTCACCCTGGTGGTGCTGGCGGTGCGTTGGATCGACCGGTGGGAGCCGGAACCCCGGCCGGCGCTCTGGTTTGCCTTCCTCTGGGGCGCCGGCGTCTCTATCGTGACGGCGCTGGTGTTCGACCTCGGTGTGCAGATCGTCGTCGCGACCAGCGGCGTGGCCCGACCGGCGGGCGACTTCACGGCCGCCGTCATTCAGGCGCCGCTCGTGGAGGAGTCGGCGAAGGGATTCGGCATCCTGCTGCTGTTCTGGGTGATCCGCGGCCAGTTCAACGGTCCGATCGACGGAGTCGTCTACGCGGCCATGATCGCCGCCGGCTTCGCGTTCTCGGAGAACATCCAGTACTTCGGTGTGGCGATGCTCGACGGCGGGATCGCCGACCTCGGCGTGACCTTCCTGTTGCGCGGGGTGATCTCCCCGTTCGCGCACGTGCTGTTCACGGCCTGCACCGGCCTGGCCATCGGCTTCGCCGCCCGGCGTGCGAGCGGTTCAAGTTACCTCGGCGCCGTGTTCATCGGCCTGGCCGCTGCGGTTCTGCTGCACGCGGTGTGGAACGGGGCGTTCTTTCTACTCACCGACGACGCATCCCTGGTGGGCTACTACTTCCTCGTACAGGTGCCGATGTTCCTCGGCGCGATCCTGGTCGTGGTCATGCTGCGGCGCAAGGAGGAGGCGCTGATGGTGCAACGGCTCAGCGACTATGCCGCCGTGGGCTGGTTCACCCCGGCCGAGGTGGCGATGCTGGCGACTCCCCGCGGCCGACGCCAGGCACGGGCATGGGCACACGGCCAGCCGCAGGCGCGTCGCCTCGCGATGAACCGCTTCATCACGGATGCCACCCGGCTGGCATCGGTGCGGCAACGACTGGTCAGCGCCCAGCTGCGCCCCTCCCGTCGCAGCGGCGCAGCGGCACGGCCGGGAAGTACCCCCGACCAGGTCGAGGAGGCCCGGCTGCTGGGCCTGCTGATGGACGACCGAGCCCAGGTCATCGGCTGACGTGCCGCCCGGTTACACGGGCCCACGAGAAAACTCGCCGCCCGGTGGTGTGGCACTGCCGACAACTCTCCCGGTGCGGCGAGTTTCTATGCACTAAGACTGCACCTGGCCACGGCGTTCGCGCAAGGGGGAATTTCCAGGTGTGCGTCCGGAGCCGGAATCCGATTGGATGGTCTCATGACTGATTTGAACTCCAAGCCCGAACTCGACTTCCCGGAGGGCCCCGCGCCCGAACAGCTCGACATCGTCGACATCGTGGTAGGTGACGGGGCCGAGGCCACCGCCGGCGCCACCGTCGACGTGCACTACCTCGGCGTCGAATACGACACCGGCGAAGAATTCGACTCGTCCTGGAACCGCGGCCAGTCGATCAACTTCCCGCTGGGCTCCCTCATCGCCGGCTGGCAGCAGGGTATCCCCGGAATGAAGGTGGGCGGCCGTCGCAAGCTCACCGTGCCGCCGCACCTGGCCTACGGCCCGGCCGGATCCGGTCACCGGCTGTCCGGCAAGACCCTGATCTTCGTGATCGACCTGAACGGCGTCAGCTAGACCGTTCGATCCGCACCCGCCTGATGGGTGAGTGGTGGCCCCGGAGAATGCTGACGGCGCTCCGGGGCACCCCGAAATATGTGGCACGCAGGCGCACCTGCGTGCCAATCTTCTGTGCCTGACGGCCTGGTGTGAGTGCGAAAAACGCCCTCGCGCTCGACGGTATCCCGCGCCGATAATGGGACATGATCTCAATCGACTGTGCCCGTGCCCTGCAGCAGGCCGGATTGTCCTGGCATCCGGTATCCGGTGACTCGTTCCGCATCGAACGACCGGGCTTCGACTCCGAGGTCTTCACGGTCAGCGAGATGACCATCGAGGCGCACGAGTTCGACACCGGCACCATCCTCGGTTTCAACGGCACGACGGAGTGGGCGCTGGATTCGCTCGCGCTCGAGGATGCCCTGTGGCTGCCGAGGGAAGACCAGATGCGTGCGCTCCTGCGCGGCACGTTTCGCTCCCTGCACAGGCTCAGCGACGACCGGTACCGGGTAAGCGTGCACGTGCGCGGCGTCGACGAGGTGTTCGAGGCGGCCACCGCGGCGGATGCCTACGGCACTGCGGTGCTGATGCTCATCGGGCTCTCTGGCGAGGGCCGGGTCGCTCCGGCGGCGGCCAGCGACTAACGGCTAGTACCGCTCCGGTTCCGGTTCCAGGGCGAACCGGCGCCCGCTCAGCTCGGTCGGGGTGATCTCAACCCAGATGTACTTGAGTGTGGGCACCAGCGGACGGAGCGGGAGCGCGTTGGCGGCTTCGATCTCGGCCTGGGTGTCGAGGACTCGGGCGAGACCCTTCACGACAACGCTCCACGCGTCGCCGCGCCCGATGGCGTCGGTCTCAAGAGCCACCTTGTTGTTCACGGTGAGGGCGAGAAGCTTGGTTCCCTCGGCCGTGCGGAACAGAAGCCGTTTGTCGGCCACGACGAAGTTGAGTGGAAAGATCTCGATGTCATCCGCGACAGCGGCGGCGAGACGGCCGAAGCTTGAGGACAGCAACAACTCCCAGCACTCGTCCTCGCTGAGAATGCGAACGGGATCAAGGTCGTTGTTGTCCATACCTCATAGTCCCACTTTGCGGTCCACTCGGCGAGTATGCCGAGCGGACCGCGGCGTGTTGCCCTACAGCTGGGTGGAACGGCGACGCACCAGCATCACGGTGAGGAGGATTCCACCGATCAGCAGCGCTCCGGCCGCAATGAGGAACACCGGCAGGGCATCCGTACCGGTCTCAGCCAGTTCGGTGCCGGTCTCGGCCAGGTCCGTGCCATAACCGGCGCCGCCGCCACCACCGCCGGCGATGGGGATCAAGGGGTTCGCCGACGGTGTGGGAGTCTGTCCTGCCTCGACGGCCGGCGGGGTTGCCGAGGGGGTGACGGCCGGCGGGGTAGCCGAGGGGGTGACGGCCGGCGGGGTAGCCGAGGGGGTGACCGCCGGCGGGGTTGCTGAGGGGGTGGGAGACGGGGTGGGTGTGACGGTTCCGGCAGGCAGGATCCGGTGTGTGAGGGAGGCGGTGCAGGTCAGCGTGGAGCCGCCGCCGTTCACTGAATCGTTGCACTGACGGATGGTCACCGGCAGCGCCGCGCTGACCGTCGACGAATCGACCGTGCAGGTGACGCGGCGGGCGGCCCCGCCGCCGTTGACGGACGCATTGCACTGGGTGATGGCGGCCGAGGTGGTGGAGGACACCGGAGTGCAGTTGAGCGTGGGTTCGGGTCCTTCGGCTCCTGAACCGTTGCACTGATTCACGGTCGCGGGAGAGGTTGTGGCATCGCCGACGATGACGTTCTCCACCGACACGTTGCAGGTGGCGATCGACCCGCCGCCGTTGGCGGAGTTGTTGCACTGGTCGACGACGGTGGTGGCCGTGGGGAAGCTCACTGGGATGGTGGTGCACACCAGTTCGCCGACCGCGCCTTCACAAGTGCGCACGGTGATGTCCGATCGGGACAGGCCCGTGTCGAGGTCGAGGTAGTTCGTGATGGTGACGTCACAGGCGATCTCGTTGCCGCCGCCGTCCTGGATGTAGTTGCACTGGTTGACCGTGCCGGGCACCGGAGCCGCGGAGGCGGGTGCCTGCGTGGTTCCGAGGATCGCGGCGGTGGCAACCACCAGGCCGAACGTGACGGCGAGGCCACGCCGCAGGAGGGCGCCAGGTCGTCCAGCGGCCGTCCGTGCATCGGCGGTGCCGCCGACGTCAGGAAGTGATGATGCAGACGAATGTGCCGTTGCCATGATGGCCCCCCTTGATGGGGCCCCGTGACCCCCTTTCGAGTCACGTTATCAGTATCGCCGGGCGTGCGTTATTACAGGGTGCTAACGACACGATGTTCGGTGGTCTGCGTCAGCGTTCGCTCGCCGCGCGCACCCTGTCGATCAGGTCTTTCCAGGCGCCGTGCACCTGCGGTTCGGCGAGCACCACCTCGTGCGGGGCACACCGGATGCGGTACACATAACGGTCCGGCATCGGTGCGCTGTCCTCGGCCTCGTCCCAGGGCAGTTCCTCGAGGAAACGCATCCACGCGGCAGCATCCGGTTGCTCGTCAACCTGCACGTCCCAGGTGACCCGGAGCCCAGCGATGCCTCCGCTGCGTGAGACGACGACCTTCATGGCCCCATGGTACGTCCGGCCGGGGCCACGATCGGGGATGTCGGCATGATCGAAGGCGGCTTGCCAGCGAACGCTGAACCGTCGCTGCCGCGTCAGGAGGCCGCTCGCAGCGGATCGACGACCACACCCACTCCGGTCCATCCCGCCAGAACCGCGTCGTGCTCGGCGGAGCCCGCGCCATAGCGGGTGATCGCGGCCGTCGCCGTCGCCGTCGCGAAAGCGGCGAAGTCGGCGTTCACGGTGAGGGTGGGGCCGGTGAGCGTGTCGTACCAGATCTGCCCCGGCGCCTCCCACGCGTTGCCGCCGAGGGCCTCGGCGACCAGATAGAACGCCCGGTTCGGGATGCCCGAATTGAGGTGCACTCCGCCGTAATCTTCTTCGGTGTCGATGTAGCCGTCCATCGAGGCCGGCTGCGGATCGGTGCCGAGAACATCGTCGTCATAGGCGGTGCCCGGAGCCTTCATCGAACGCAGCGCCTGGCCCTGCACCTGCTCGGTGAAGAGCCCTGCGCCGATCAACCAGCTCGCCGACCGGGTGTCCTGGCCGGCTGCGAACTGCTCCACGAGGGCGCCGAAGACATCCGACACCGATTCGTTGAGCGCACCGGACTGGCCCTGGTAGGCGAGGTTGGCGCTGTACTGGGTGACACCGTGGGTGAGCTCGTGCGCGATCACGCTCAACGAGATCGTGAACCTGTTGAAGACCTCGCCGTCGCCATCGCCGAACACCATCCGTTCGCCGTCCCAGAAGGCGTTGTCATAGTCCCGTCCGTAGTGCACCGTGGCGTCCAGCGGAAGGCCGCGCCCGTCGATGGAGTCGCGCTGGTACTGGCTCCAATAGAGGCCATGAGTGTCGCCGAGGCCGGTGTATGCCTCGTTGACCGCCACGTCGGCGACCGGGGGCTGACCTTCGGTGCGCACGGTGCGGCCGGGCAGCCGCTGCAGCTGGCCGGCGTCGCTGATGGTGCGGGTGCTGACGCCCGGTACGGCCTCGACGGGTAGCGCGGGCAGCGCGCTGGTGCGGCGCTCGAAGCGCAGGCTGCGGATGGGGTCGTCGACGCGCAACGATCGCCGGGCGGCCTCGGCCGCGGCCTCGAAGCGCGGGTCCTCGACCGCGGCCAGGTGCTCGAGGAGGTAGGGCGGCACGACGCCGCACCGAAACGGCGGGGCGGATCGGCCATGGCCGTGCGGACGGCCGGGGAACGGGACGGGGCTCTGAGTCTGGTCTGTGCCTGTCATGCGGTGAGTCTGGCAGCACCGTCCGACATCGCACCCCTCTCATGCGACGACAGGGAGACCGGTTCTCATATTGCCGACCAGCCGCCGTCCGACGCCAGGACGATGCCGGTCACGTTGGCCGAGTCCGGGCTGGCGAGCCAGGTGATGGTGGCGGCGAGTTGCTCCGAGGTGGCCACCGGAGGCAACACGTGCTGGAACACCGGGCCGAGCACCGACCCGGCCAGGGGAGACCGCATCGGAGCCTCGATGTTCGTCTGCACCCCGCCTGGCGCGACCGCGTTGCAGCGGATGCCCTGGGCCGAGTACATCACGGAGGTGTTGCGGGTCAGACCGATCACGGCGTGTTTGGACGCCGTGTAGGCGACCCCGGCCGCGCCGCCGCGGAGGCCGGCCTCGGACGTGACGTTGACGATCGACCCGCCGCCGCCGGCCACCATGATCGGCAGCGCCCCGCGGATCAGGCGCATCATGCCGGTCACGTTGATGCCGAAGACCCGCTCCCAGGTGGCGTCGTCGACCTCGGCGATCGGGAGGAAGCCGTCCATGACACCGGCGACGTTGGCGACGACGTCGATGCGGCCGTTCGCCGCGGCGACCAGCCGTGTGGTGGTGTCCTGGTGGCTGATGTCGCCGTCGACGGTCACGATGTCGAGGTCGCCGAACTGGTCGAGGAGCTCCTGCAGACGGGCGGGAACCACGTCGCCGGCAATCACCCTGGCGCCCTCCCGAGCCAGTCGCACGGCTGTCGCTTTTCCGATCCCGGAGCCGGCTCCGGTGACGATGGCGGTCTGGCCGGCGAACCGGCCCGGGGTCACAATCGGGTCCATCGGGGTGCTCCTTTGCAGATCTTCCTCGAGTGCGGCGCGGCGCCGACGCACCAGTCATAGCACCGTCTGGTCGCCCCGGCGCGGGGCAGGCGGATGCGGGGGCTCCGGCCGCCCGGCTGCCCGGTCGGTTTGTAGACTGCCGGTATGCGCCACGGAATCGTCATCCTGCCCCAGTTCGACTGGCCCGAGGCCCGCCGGAAATGGCAGGGCGCCGAGCGGTACGGTTTCGATCACGCCTGGACCTACGACCACCTGTCCTGGCGCAGCCTCGCCGATCAGCCGTGGCAGGCCACCATCCCCACCCTGGCGGCCGCGGCGGCGGTCACCGACCGGATCCGGTTGGGCACCTTCGTCGCCTCACCGAACTTTCGGCATCCGGTGCCGTTCGCCAAGGAGGTCGCCACGGTCGACGACATCTCCGGCGGGCGGATGCTGCTCGGGCTGGGATCGGGCGGAACTGGCTTCGACGCCTTCGTGCTCGGGCAACCGACATACACCCCGCGTCAGCGGCACGAGAGGTTCGCCGAGTTCGTCACCGACCTCGACCTGCTGCTGCGCCACGAGAAGCCGGGAGCGGGCGGTTTCGACTTCGCGGGCGACTGGTTCACCGCGGTGCACGCCCGTATGGTGGGCCGGCCGGCGCAGCAGCCTCGGGTTCCGTTCGTGATCGCCGCCAACGGGCCGAAGGGCCTCAAGCTCGTCGCCGAACACGGTGCGGGCTGGGTGACCACGGGCGCCGACGGTGCCGTGGGCGAGGAATGGTGGAGCGCAGTGGCGGCGCTGGTCCACCGGCTGGAAGACACCCTCGCCGCGGCGGACCGGGCGCCGGGCTCTCTGGACCGCTACCTCTCGCTCGACAGCGGCGGGGCGTACTCGCTGCAGAGTGTCGGTGCCTTCGATGACGCCGTCGGCCGGGCCGGCGAGCTCGGCTTCACCGACGTGATCAGTCACTGGCCCCGGCCCGACGGCATCTACGCCGGCTCGGAGTCGGTCCTCGACGAGGTCGCCGCCCGCCTCACCTAGCTGCAGCTGACATACCCCACTCGCCACCCCCTCGCAGCGGGGAGTGCCCGCCGAGTTGCCGCACTACGCCGCTTCGGGGCGGGCGAAGGGGCACTTTGGCGCACGTCGGCGCAGCACGTTTCGTCGAATCGCCGCAAGGTGCCCTGGCAGAAGGGCCTCCACTGGCAACTCGACTGGCCTCTTGCTGAGCGAGCGCGAAGCGTCCGCTACACGTCGATGCGGTAGCCGCGTTTGATCACCGTGGCGACCAGCGCCGGCGCCGGCAGGGACTGGCGCAGCCGGCTGATCGCCACATCGACGGCGTGGTCGTCCTGGATCTCGGGCAGCGCGGCCGTCAGATCGGCGCGGGAGAGCACCGACCCCCGTGCGGCGAGCAGGGCGCGCAGAAGGGTGAGCGACGTCGGCGGCAGCAGGGCGGATGCGCCGGCGACAGACACCCGCCGTCCGCGCAGTTCTACCGGACCGTGCCGGCTGTCCAGGCGCAGAACCCGCTCGTCGGCGAGGTAGTCGCAGACCAGCTTGATCAGCGCACCCATGCGGAACCGTTCCGGCACGATCGGGGTGATGCCGGCCGCGAGCAGGGGTGCGGCGGTGACATGCCCGACCGCGGCGGCCACGACAGGTCCGCGCAGGGCCTCCTGCAGAGCTTCGAGCCGGCCGACGCCATCCGCCGCGCCGAAGAGCGCCTCAACAGCGGGTGCGCTGGTGAAGGTGACGGCGTCAAGAGACCCGGTGCAGACCGCGTCGATGAGTTTGAGCACCCGGCTGGAGTCGTCGGGCAGCAACCACCGGTATGGCGCGACGGTGAGCACCGTGGCACCGGCGTCGAGCAGCCGCTGGATCTGGGACTCGTCGGTGAACCCGTGCAGCTGCACGGCCACCGTCAACCCGGCCGCGCCCTCGCCGAGCACCTTGTCCACGAGCGAGCTGGTGGTTTCCTCGTCGCTCATGCCGGAGTCGTCAAGGTTGGCGGCGCGGATGGCGCCGCGGGCCTTGGGGCCGCGCACGAGGATGCGGCTGTTCTCGAGGGTCTCGGTGAGGTCGTGGCCGAGCCCGGCCGCATCCGCTGCTTCGAGCCAGCGACGGATGCCGTACGACGTGGTCGCCAGCAGGATGTCCGGCCGGCCGGCGATGATCGCCGCGGTGTCGGCGGTGATCTGCGAGTCGTCGGCCGCGGCAGCGATGCGGATCGCCGGGGCATGCAGAACATCGGCGCCGCGTCGTTCGAACGCGGCGATGAGGTCCTCGCTCCGGCGGTCGGACGTGACTCCGATGCGGAAGCCCTCGAGCTGGTCCGGTCGGAAGCCGGGCAGCCCCGCTTCTATTCCGATGTCGTTAACTGTGTCTCCGATGGTTCTGGTGGCTGACGTGTCAGGCAGGGTTACCTCTGGCCTGAGAGTGTAGCGGCGTTTGCGAGCACTTCAACGGCCGCGGCGTCGTCGCACTGGGCCAGCCGCACGACCTCGCCGATCACGAGCACGGCGGGGGAGCGGGCGCCGACCTCGCCGGCTACCCTCACCACGGTTTCGATGTCGGCCACGGTGGTGCGCTGGTGCGCGGAGAAGCCGCGCTCGATGATGGCGATGGGCATGTCGGCGCGCATGCCGTGCCGGGCCAGGCCGCTGGCCAGGTGCGGCAGGGTGCCCACGCCCATCAGCACCACGATGGTGCCGCCCAGGCCCACCAGGTGGGCCAGCTCCTCCTCGCTGAGCGGCAGGTGACCGCTGAGCACCGTGAACAGGCGGGAGACGTCGCGGTGGGTGACCGGGATGCCCGCCAGCGCCGGCACGGAGATGGCGCTGGTGACCCCGGAGATCACGGTGACCGGAACTCCGGCGGCCCGGCAGGCGGCCATTTCTTCACCGCCACGGCCGAACACGAAAGGGTCGCCGCCCTTGAGGCGCACGACGGTGAGGCCGGCGCGGGCGCTGGTCACGAGCAACTGCTCGATCTCGGCCTGCGGTACGGCGTGGTGGCCCGGATGTTTGCCCACGTTCACCAGTTCGGCTCCGGGCGCCCACTCGTCGAGCCTGTCGTGCGGACCGAGCCTGTCGTAGTAGACGATGTCGGCGCTGCGGAGCGCGGTGAGCGCGGCGACGGTGAGCAGGTCGTCGTCGCCGGGACCGCCGCCGACGAGGGTGACGTGCCCGGGCCTGGACACCGGGGCGGCCGCCTCCCAGGTGAGCCAGACCGATTTCTCGGCGCAGGCGGCGACGAGCAGCGGCTCGTCGTGCGCGGGCAGGTCGACGGCCACGACGAGGTCAACGGCGGAGACCAGGTCGCGCCAGCCGCGTGGCGAATGCGGCCAGGCCACGGCGCGCACGAGAGGGTTGGGCACCTCGTAGGTGTCTGCCGCGAGGTAGAGCACGGCGCCCGCAGCGCGGTACCGGGCGATGACCCGGCGGGCGGGGCGGCTCCCGCCGACGATGAGCACGCGGCGACCGGTCACGTTCAGACCGATGTCGAGGGTTGGATTCGGCATGGCCCTATTCTCCGTCTAGTGGAGCGGCGTGAGCGGTTGTGTGTCGCCCGGAGTCGTTCCGCCCGGTTGCAGTCAGGCCGGTGTCGTTCCGATCGGCCGGCCACAGGGGGATCCGGGCGCCGGAGAGCAGCACCGGCCCGGTGGCCGGGGCGGTGTCGTCGGGCTCGTTGACGCTGACACCGAAGAAGTCAGCGCCGGTCTGCACCGTGCCGGTCTGTACAGTGCTGGTCTGACCCGCATCCGCCCGTGCCGCATCCGTCGGTGACGCGTCCGCCAGCGCCGCGCGCTCGCCGGGCCAGGCCGGGCGCGGCTGGCCGCGCTCGAGCACCTGCACGATCGCCGGGTCCGGCGTGGTGGGCGCGTTCACGAACGAGCGGAACCGGCGGAGCCTCTCCGGATCCTTCAGGGTCGCCGCCCATTCGTCCTCGTAGCTGCCCACGTGCGCGGCCATGGCCAGTTCCAGTTCGGCGGCCAGGCCCAGGCTGTCGTTCACGACAACATCGCGCACGTGCTCGAGCCCACCGGGCAACTCCTCCTGCCAGCGCGCGGTGCGCTGCAGCCTGTCGCCGGTGCGGATGTAGTACATCAGGTACCTGTCGATGTAGGCGATCAGGGTGTCGTCGTCGAGGTCCTGGGCGAGCAGTTGTGCGTGCGCCGGCTGGAAGCCGCCGTTGCCGCCCACATACAGGTTCCAACCCACATCCGTGGCGATGATGCCGATGTCCTTACCGCGGGCCTCGGCGCACTCACGGGCGCAGCCGGAGACGCCGAGCTTGAATTTGTGCGGCGACCGCAGCCCCCGGTAGCGCAGCTCCAACTGGATGGCCATCGATACCGAGTCCTGCACGCCGAACCGGCACCAGGTGCTGCCCACGCAGCTCTTCACGGTGCGCAACGACTTGCCGTAGGCCTGACCGGATTCGAAACCGGCGTCCACCAGGATCGTCCAGATCTCGGGCAGCTGCTCGAGACGGGCACCGAACAGGTCGATGCGCTGCCCGCCGGTGATCTTCGTATAGAGGTTGTACTGCTCGGCGACCTCGGCGATCACCTTGAGCTTGGCCGGGGTGATCTCCCCGCCCGGGATTCGCGGCACCACCGAGTATGTGCCGTCCTTCTGCATGTTGGCCAGGGCCCTGTCGTTGGTGTCCTGCAGGCCGCCACGGCCGGCATCCAGCACATAGCCGTTGGTCTGGGTGGCCAGGATCGACGCGATGGTGGGCTTGCAAATGTCGCAGCCGAGGCCGGTACCGAAGCGGTCCATGATGTCGTCGAACGAGGTGAGCTGCAGGATGCGCACACTCTCGAACAGTTCGCTGCGGCTGAACGCGATGTGCTCGCAGAGGGCCTTGGACACCTCGACGCCGGCCTTGCGCAGCTCGGTCTCGAGGATCTTCTTGACCAGGGGGACGCAGGAGCCGCACTGGGTGCCGGCACGGGTGCAGGCCTTGAGCGGGCCTAGTTCGGTGCAGGCCTCGCCGTGGTCGCCGCGGACGGCTTCGCGCACCGCGCCGACCGACACGTTGTTGCAGGAGCAGAGCTGCACATCGTCGGGCAGGTCGCTGTTCGCGGGCGGTTCGGCGCCGGCGGCGGAGAGGTAGGCGCCGGGCTCCGCGGGCAGTTCGCGGTCCAACAGGGGGCGGAGCGAGGTGTACGGCGAGGCGTCGCCGACGAAGATGCCGCCGAGCAGGGTCTTGGCGTCTCCGGTGACCACGATCTTTTGGTACAGGCCGCGGGCCGGGTCGGCGTAGACCACCTCGAGACAGTGTTCGGTGCGGCCGAGGGCGTCACCAAAGCTGGCGACCTCCACCCCGGAGAGCTTGAGCTTGGTGGCATCGTCGATGCCGGGGAAGACGGCTTCGCCGCCGTGCAGCCGATCGGCGGTGACCTCGGCCATGGCGTTGGCCGGGGCGACCAGTCCCACGCAGACGCCGTCGATGCTGGCGACCTCGCCGATGGCCCAGATCCCGGCTACCGAGGTGCGGCAGTCGTCGCCGATGACGATGCCGCCGCGCGGGCCGAGCTCCAGACCCGCGGCCCTGGCGAGTTCGTCGCGCGGGGTGATGCCGATGGAGAAGACCACGAGGTCGGCGTGCAGCTGGCTGCCGTTGGTGAGCGAGACACCGAGGACCCGGCCGGTGGGGGAGCGCAGGATCTCGGTGGGCCGGGTGCCGAGCGCCAGGGCGATGCCCTGCGCGCCGATCAGTCGGCCGAGCGCCTGGCCGGCGCCCTCGTCGAGTTGCGCCGACATCAGCCAGTCACCCGAGTGCACCAGGGTGGATGCGGCGCCGAGCCTGGCGAGACCGCCGGCGGCTTCCAGGCCGAGCAGTCCGCCGCCGACGACGACGACATTGGCCGGGCGCCCCAGGCGCTCGCGCAGCCGGCCGATCTCGCCGACGAGGAAATCGACGTCTTCGATGGTGCGGTACACGTGACCGGCCTCGGCGCCGGGGATGGGCGGCACGGTGGCGGCGGAGCCGGTGGCGAAGACGAGGTCGTCGTACGGCACCCGTTCACCGTCGGCGAGGGTGATCGCCTTTGCCGCGGTGTCGAGGCCGACGACGCTGCTGCCGCCGCGGTAGCTGATCAAGGCGGCGTCCCACAGGGCGGTGTCGCCGAGGGTGAGGTCTTCGGAGTCGACCAGGCGGCGGGACAGCGCCACCCTGTCGTAGGGCAGGTGTGGTTCCTCGCCGAATACAGTCACGGTGTGCTCGACGGTCCCGGTGTTGCCGGATGCGGTGGCGCGGGCGGCCATCGCCTCGGTGAACCGGTGCGCGGCGGGGCCGCCGCCGATCACCACGACGCGTCGGGGCGTGCCGGGGACGTCTGCGGCGGCGTCGGCCGCTGCGGGGGTGACGTGGTCCATGGAGTGCCTTTCCGAGTGGTGAGCTGTTCCGTCAGCCTAAATTTCGGCGATTTCCCGACCGTGTCGCCCGGGTAACGGAGTGTGACGTGGTCCTCACGTCGTTTCGGGCAGCGTGAGAGGTCTTCGTTACGCGATCGTCACGGCCCCGCACGATGACCGACACGAGGTCTGCCTACCGTGGATGCCAGGCCGCACCGACGTCGCCGTGACTCAGACCGTGTCATTCGCCCGCAGAACCACTGGAGGACCCCGTGCACACAACGCCCACCCACCCGCACGACTCTGCTGGCCACGACTCTGCTGGCCACCACCTCGAAAGCTCCGCGGACTGGACCAGCGTGTGCGACCTCGACCGACTCGAACCGCTGTGGGCCGAGGCAGCGCTGATCGACGGCGTGCAGGTGGCCCTGGTGCTGCTGCCCGACGGCCACCTGTTCGCGGTATCCAACCAGGACCCCGCCACGGGCTCCTGCGTGATGAGCCGCGGCATCGTCGGGTCGCGCGGGGACCGGCCCACCCTGGCCTCCCCACTGCACAAGCAGGTTTATGACCTCGAAACCGGGGAGTGCTTCACCTCTGCCGACTACGCCCTGCCCACCTTCCCGGTGCGCGTCGATCACGGCACCGTGCAGATCCAGGTGCCGGGCAGCGCGCACGACCGGGCCGGCGAGCGGGCCGAGACCGAGCAGTCCGAGACCGTGGAATTCGCCGCAGCATGACGACCGCCCCGGTGTTGCTCGCTACCTCGCACGGCACCAGCGACCCGGCCGGTCAGCGGGCCGTCCTGGCCCTGGTCGACGCCGTGGCCGCCGCGGCGCCGCACCTCACCGTGCGGGGCGGTTACGTCGATGTCCAGAGCCCGGATGTGCCCAGCTGCCTCCGCGCCATCGCCGCCGAGTCCCGCCCCAGCGACACCGGCCCTACCGACTCAGGCCCCGCCGATGGAGCCGACCGCCCCGTCGTGATCGTTCCCCTGCTACTCTCGGCCGGCTACCACGTGCGCGTCGACCTGGCCGAGGCCGCCGACGACGCCGGGCAACCTGTCCGGGTCACCGGGGCACTCGGCCCCGACTGGCGGCTGGCCCGCATCCTGGCCGACCGCTTGCACGAGGTCGGCCTCAGGCCCGACGACACCGTGGTGCTGGCCGCGGCCGGATCCACCGATGCCGACGCGGTCGCCGACTGCCACGCCATGGGCGACCGCCTCGCCGCCGTGCTCGGCCGCCCGGTGACCGTCGGGTTCATCTCTGCCGCCCAGCCCCGCCTCGCCGCAGCCGTGCTCGCCGCCCGCGCCGCAGCACCGGTGCGGGTCGTGGTGGCCACCTACCTGCTGGCCCCCGGCTACTTCGCCGGCCTGGCCGAACGGTGCGGCGCGGATGTGGTGAGCCGCCCGCTGCTGGTGGACGGCGAGGCACCGCCGCGCGAGCTGGTGGACGTGGTCATCGACCTCTACTCCTCCAGCGCTCGACTCGAGCTGGCCCTGGCCGGTCTGCCCTGGTCGTTCAGCCGCGGCCGCACCGACTGACGCGAGCCGGTACCGGTAGGCCGGTGTCGGTACGCCGGTGTCAGTACGCCTCTGTCAGTAGGGTCGAGGCATGAACCTCGATGCCTATCCGACCAGAGTGATTCTGATGGCCGAGTACTGCGCCGGGCTCCCGTTGTGGGACCGCTCCCCGTCGCCCGACGCGTGGGGCGGTCCATTGCCTCGCGGCGTCCTCGGCCTGTCCGACGACCTGGAGAACCGTCTGGTCGGCTGGAACTCGCGATACGAGCTGCTGATGGGGCAGAACCACCAGGAGTGGCCGTCGCCGGCCGAGCACCTCGCTTTTGTCGTCGACGGACACCTCCTTGCCGCGGAGCTCCAACAAGAGTTCGGATCAGCCGTCGTCGTTCTCTACCTGGACGCGGATGCGGAGCGCTCCCGTGCTCCCGAGGCCTCCCGTGCTTCCCAGACCGCCACCCCGCCTGCCGCGGCCTGGCACGCCGTCGGCGGGGACGGTCAGACGTTCAGCCCGGCGCCCCCGCGATCGTCAATCGTGGAGCAGATGTGGGCGATGCCCGACGCCGAGTTCAGAGCTATGACCCGCACCGTCGATGTTGCGGCGTGGGTGTGGACGCCCGGCCGTACACCGACGCGGATTCTCCTCGAGCCGCGGGACGGCGGCCTCCCGCTGCGGAACCGGTCGCCTCTCCTCGACCTGGTCGACGACAGGCTTGAACCTGCGGTGCTGGGCCTGTCCGGGCCGCTCGTCGGCCGACTGGCCGACTGGAACGAACGCTGGATCGCGGTGACGGAGCCGACTCTGGGTTACCTGATCGACGGGCACGACCTTGCCGCTGCGGTGCAAACCGAGGTGGGACCCGACATTCAGGTCTTGTTCCCGGAGGCCGATCGGGCCACGTCACAGCCCAGCAACGAGATGCGCCAGATGCTGCACCGAGTGCAGGCCCTCCGCGCCGCGGACGGCTCCGAGTAGGCCCGCGTTCCGGCGAGCGCCGGAGGAGGATGTGAGGCCGGGACCGACCGGGATACGCGGTCCCGCCTGGCTTTGTGTCGGTCATGTGACGGAGGCCTATCAGCGGCCCGTTGCGGGTGTGAGTACACGGTGATCGAACGGTAACTGCGGCATCCGCTGCCGGAAACACGGCCTGCGTAACGTCGGCGACACGTACTCACAGTGCACCATTTCTCGCGAGGAGAACCTGATGACCCCGACGACCGGCACCGCGACAGCCCCGCCCGCCACGTTCACCGCCCCCGCCGCATCCGCCGAACTGGTGCACCGCCCGGGCCGGTGGATCGACAACTGGAACGCCGAGAACCCCCAGCAGTGGGCCAATGGGGGCAAGGCCATCGCCTCCCGCAACCTCAAGTGGTCGATCTTCGCCGAATTCCTCGGCTTCGTCATCTGGCAGCTCTGGAGCATCGTGGTGGTGCAGCTGCCGAACGCGGGCTTCACCTTCGACACCGGCCAGATCTTCTGGCTCATCTCCATCCCCACGCTCGTGGGGGCCACCATGCGGTTTCCGTACACCTTCCTGGTGCCCAAGTTCGGCGGCCGCAACTGGACCATCATCTCCGCGGGCCTGCTCCTCATCCCGTCGATCGCCCTGGGCTTCGCTGTGGGCAACCCGGACACCCCGTTCCCGGTCATGCTTCTCATCGCAGCGCTCGCCGGGCTCGGCGGCGGCAACTTCGCCAGCTCGATGTCGAACATCACCTACTTCTACCCGCAGAGCCAGAAGGGTTACGCACTCGGCCTCAACGCCGCCGGCGGCAACCTCGGTGCCGCTGTGGCTCAGTTGATCGTTCCGATCGTGATCACCCTCGGCGCCCTCGGCACGCTCAACCTGCCGCTGGCGGGGTTCTTCTGGGTGCCGTTCATCCTGCTCGCCATGTTCGGCGCCTGGAAGTACATGGACAACCTCTCCAACGCCAAGGCCGACTTCGCCGGCTCGATCGCCGCGGTGAAGGAACCGCACCTGTGGATCATGGCGTTCCTCTACATCGGCACTTTCGGCTCGTTCATCGGCTTCGCGAGCGTCTTCCCCAAGCTGATCGCCGACCAGTTCCCCGACTACTCCTCCTTCCAGGTCGTCTCTGCGTCACTCTCGCTCGCCTTTCTCGGCGCGCTCACCGGCTCCCTGGCCCGACCGTTCGGCGGCCGCCTCGCGGACCGGTTCGGCGGCGCCCTGGTCACCGTCTTCGCCTTCGGCGTGATGGCCGCCGGGGCGGTGCTGGTGAACCTGGTACTGCCACTCGGTAACTTCTGGCTCTTCCTGGTCACCTTCCTGCTGATCTTCGTGGCCACCGGGGTCGGCAACGGCTCCACCTACCGCATGATCCCCAGCGTCTTCGCCGCCAGGAGCGGGGTCGCGGATGCGCACAAGGACTCCGGCGATGTCGGCACGCAGCGGAAGACCGCGGCCGCGCTCGGCCTGATCTCCGCGATCGGGGCCTACGGCGGGTTCGTCATCCCGCAGGTGCTCGGCTTCTCGAAGACCTCCACGGGTGACTACTCCAGCGCGATCTACGCCTTCGCCGGCGCCTATCTGGTGATGATGGCCGTCACCGCGTTCGTCTACCTCCGCCGCAACTCCTCCGTGGCCGGACACCGCATCTAGCTCCCGCAGCATCCGCGAAAGCGGTCGTTCGGTTGTTTCAGCACGGCCGAAGCAACCGAACGGCCGCTCTCGCGAACCCGTACCAACACGAAAGGCACCTCCGTGACCCCCGTCGACACGCACTGCCCGTACTGCGCACTGCAGTGCGCGATGACGCTCACACCCTCGCCCGCCAGCACCCCCGCCCGGCCCGCGGATGCGATCGGACTGCCGGTCACCATCGCCGGCCGGGCCTTCCCCACCAACCGCGGCGGTCTGTGCAAAAAGGGCTGGACCGCGGCCGAACTGCTCGGCTCGGCCGACCGCATCCGGCAGCCCTTGCTCCGTGCGTCCGACGGCAGCTTCGCCCCGGTCTCCTGGACCGAGGCGCTCGACCTTGTCGCCGAGAAGCTCCGCACGAGCCGGGCCGAGCACGGCGCCGACTCCGTGGGCGTCTTCGGCGGCGGGGGCCTGACCAACGAGAAGGCCTACCAGCTGGGCAAGTTCACCCGGCTGGCGCTCGGTTCCTCCCGAATCGATTACAACGGCCGGTTCTGCATGTCCAGCGCCGCGGCGGCCGGCAACCGCGCCTTCGGCCTCGACCGGGGCCTGCCGTTCCGGGTGGAGGACCTCGACGCGGCCGACACCATCCTGATGCTCGGCTCCAATGTGGCGCAGACCATGCCGCCGTTCATCGGCCACCTCGACGGTGCCCGGCAGGCCGGCGGTCTCATCGTCGTGGACCCGCGCCGCACCGCCACAGCCCGGCTCACCGACGACGGCGCCGGCATGCACGTGCAGCCGGCCCCCGGCACCGACCTGGTGCTGCTGCTCGGGCTCACCCACCTGGTCCTCGCCGAACGTCTCGCCGACACCGACTACCTCGCCCGGCGAACCACCGGCCTCGACCAGTTGCGCTTCAGCGTCGCCGGCTGGTACCCGCAGCGGGTGCAGGAACACACCGGTGTTCCGGTCTGGCAGCTGCAGGGCCTCGCCCGTCGGCTCGCCGCCGGTGAGGGCACCTACATCCTCACCGGCCGGGGCGTCGAGCAGCACGTCGACGGTACCGACACCGCCACCGCCGCGATCAACCTCGCGCTGGTGCTCGGCCTCGTCGGCACGACGCACTCCGGCTACGGAACCCTCACCGGCCAGGGCAACGGGCAGGGCGGCCGGGAGCACGGCCAGAAGTGCGACCAGCTGCCCGGCTATCGCAAGATCACCGACCCCGCCGCCCGCGCCCACGTCGCCGAGGTCTGGGGTGTGACGCCCGAGCAGATCCCGGGTGCGGGCATCCCCGCCGTCGAACTGTTGAACGCGCTCGGCCAACCAGGCGGCATCCGTACCCTGCTCGTGCACGGTGCCAACGTCGTGGTCTCCGCGCCCGACGCCGACAGGGTGCGCCAGGGCCTGGCGGATCTCGACTTCCTGGTGGTCAGCGACTTCTTCTTCTCCGAGACCGCCGCCCTGGCCGACGTGGTGCTGCCGGTCACCCAGTGGGCCGAGGAGGAGGGCACCATGACCTCGCTCGAGGGCCGGGTTCTCCGCCGCCAACGTGCGATCGACCCGCCGGCCGGGGTGCGCAGCGAACTGTGGATCTTCCAGGAGCTCGCCCGGCGCCTGGACGCCCCCGGCGTGTACAGCGCCGAACCCGGCGAGGTCTTCGACGAACTCTGCCGGGCCACCGAGGGCGGCATCGCCGACTACTCAGGCCTCGGCTACGCCCTGCTCGACATGGGGGAGCCCGCGTACTGGCCCTACCCGGCCGGCTCCGGCGGTACCCCGCGGCTCTTCCTCGAGCGGTTCGTTCACGACGACGGCCGCGCGCGCATCGTCGCCGTGACCCCGCGCGCCGTGGCGGCACCGGCCCAGACGCGGGGCGCGCTCACCCTCATCACCGGCCGGCTGCTCGAGCACTACCAATCCGGTGCGCAGACCCGGCGGGTGGCCGAGCTGTCGGAGGCCCAGCCCGAGGCCCGGATGCAGGTGCACCCGGCCACCGCCGCGAGCCTGGGTCTGATCGACGGCGGTTGGGTCGAGCTGGCCAACGAGCGTGGCATCGTGCGGTGCCGCGCGCAGCTGAGTGCCGACATCCGGCCTGACACTGTGTTCCTGCCCTTCCACTTTCCCGCCGACCAGCGCGCCAACCTGCTCACCGCCGGCGCCACCGACCCGGTCTCCGGCATGCCCGAGTTCAAACGCACCGCCGTGCGGGTGCGGGCAATCGATGCGCCCGGCCTGTCGGCTCCCGACCATGAGAGGGTGATGGCGGATGCCTGACCACACTTCTGCCGAGCTGCCCGGTTCCCCCGGCCCGGCCGCCCCCGAACGCATCGTCGTCGTGGGCTACGGCCCGGTCGGCGCCCGGTTCGTCGACGAGCTCCTGCCGCTGGTCGAGGCCGGTCTGGCCGAGCTCACCGTCGTCGGAGCCGAAGAGGTGCACGCCTACAACCGGGTGCTCCTGGCCGATTACGCCGTGGGTCGCACCGACCGGGACACCCTCGACCTCACCGACGGCAGCCGGGCCCTGGCTGCCGGCGCGCGCATCCTCACCGGCACCACGGTGACCGAAGTGAAGCGCACCATCCGCACGGTCACGCTCGGCGACGGCAGCTCAGTGCCGTACGACAGGCTGGTGCTGGCCACCGGGGCGCGCGCGAATGTGCCCACCCTGGACGGCGTCAAGCGGGTGCGGCGCGGCCTGATAAAGCCCGGTGCGGATGCCGGCGGCCTCGGCGCCACTGCATTGGATTGGGCCGGCGCGCCGCTGCCCCGCGGTGTCAGCGCGCTCCGCGACCTCGCCGACGCCGCCACCGTGCTGGCCGCCGTGCAGGCCGGTCAGCGCATCGTGGTGCTCGGTGCCGGAGTGCTCGGCATGGAGATCGCGCTCGCCGCCGCGGCCGCCGGCGCCGAGGTTTGCGTGGTCTTTCACGGCGAGATTCCGATGAACCCCAACCTCGACCGCGGCGGCGGCTCGGTGCTCACCCGGAGCGCCCGGCGGGCGGGCGTCACCATGGTCAACCACGCCCGCGCCGAGAGCGTGTTGTTTCACCACGACGACGACGGCGTGGAACGCTTCGAAGCCCTCATCTGCGCCGACGGCAAGCAGATCAGCGGCGACCTGCTGCTGCTTTCCTGCGGGGTGGGTGCCCGCACCGAACTCGCCCACCTGGCCGGGCTGCCCGTATCCACCGGCATCCTGGTCGACGAGTCGCTGCGAAGCTGGGCGGACGCGGCGATCCACGCCATCGGGGACTGCGCTCATGTGGCTGGCCGTCCGGCCGATGCCGACTCCGGTGCAGCGTGGAACGGCGCCAGGATGGCACCGGCCGGTGGGCCGTCCGGTCTGATCGGGCCGGGCTGGCGGCAGGCCGACAGCCTCGCGGCCCGGTTCAGCGCCGAGATCAGGGCGGGTGTCGCAGCGGGCCGGCCGGCCGTGCTAGCTGCCGCCGTGACCGCTGAACCGGCACCGGCGCTTGGGGCCGGACCGGGCGCATCCGTCGTGATGCTCAAGGCCGAGGGCATCGACGTGGTCGCCGCCGGTGATACCGCGGCCGACCCGTTCGACGTCGATGCCAGGTACAACGACGCCGGATACAGCGACACCGCGCACACGCACGGCTGCTCGTCCGATCCGGCACCCCTGGCCGTCGCGCAGTGGGCCGACCCCGAGCACGGCCGCTACGTGAAAATGGTCACTCGCGGCGGCATCCTCACCGGCTTCGTCTGTGTGGGCATGCCCCGTACCGGTGCCGAGCTCACCCTGTTGTTCGAGCGCGGCAGTGAGCTGCCCGCCGATCGGTCGGTGCTGCTGCGGTTCGACGGTCCCGACTACGACCCCGCCACCGCGGGCGACGCCTTCGCGCCGGAGTCCACGGTCTGTTGGTGCAACGGTGTCACGGTGGAGGCGATCTCCACCTCGGCGCAGGCCGGCAACACCACCGTGGCCTGCATCGGCACGGCCACCCGCGCGGGGACCGGCTGCGGAGGCTGCAAGGGCCGCATCGGCGAGGTGCTCGAGCGCTTCGCGGCGCAGGCCGTCGGCTGAGCCCGCAGCGCCGACGTGCCGGAAAGGCAACTCGGGTGGGCTGGGTGCCCCATGCGCCCGAAGGAGTGTTTTGGCGGAACTCGGCGTTGCGGGCTCGAGCGCTTCGCCGCCCAGAGTGTGCCCTGAACGTTGCCGGGTCCTTGCCGTGAGCGCCGGATGCTGATAGCCCTGAGGGGGTAAGTCCAGTGTTTTCCGGGCTCCGGCGCGACAGTGCCGGCTGATCCCGGCCGGCGAAAGGGATGCCCAGGATGACGCCCAAAAAAGTGACCACGAACCCACCGGTTGGGGCCAACCAGGCGCGCGAGAAGAGCCCGGTCCACCTCGACGACGCCGACGAGGCGGGGGAGTCCACCCTCGAGGTCGGTTCGCCCAAGTCCTGGGCGGCGGGCGTGCCCGGAGCGCTGCACTCCACCATCCCGGCGCTGGAGGGCATGGGAGTCAGCCGCAGCCGCAAGACCCTGCTGGCGATGAACCAAAAGGACGGCTTCGACTGCATGAGCTGCGCCTGGCCTGACCCCACCCACCGCAAGACCTTCGAGTTCTGCGAGAACGGCGCCAAGGCCGTCACCTGGGAGGCGACTCCCGTCACCATCGGGAGCGAATTCTGGGCCGAGCATCCGGTCAGCGACCTGCGTGACCGCTCGGAATACTGGCTGGGCATGCAGGGGCGGCTGACCGAACCGGTCTACAAGGCCGCCGGCGACGACCACTACCGGCCGCTGAGCTGGGCGGAGGCGTTCAGGCTGCTCGCCGAGAAGCTCAGCGGGCTGGACTCGCCGGATCAGGCCGCCTTCTACACCAGCGGCCGCACTTCGAACGAGGCAGCGTTTGCCTACCAACTCTTTGTGCGCGCCTTCGGCACCAACAACCTGCCCGACTGCTCCAACATGTGCCACGAGTCGTCCGGCTGGGCGATGGGGCAAACCATCGGCATCGGCAAGGCAACCATCACCTATGACGACTTCGGCAAGGCCGACCTGATCATCGTGATGGGCCAGAATCCGGGCACCAACCATCCCCGGATGCTGACCGCCCTGGAGGAGGCGAAGGAGAACGGCGCCGAGATCGTCGCGGTCAATCCGATGCCGGAGGCCGGGCTCAGACGGTACAAGAACCCGCAGAAGGTGAAGGGTATCATCGGGCACGGCACCGAAATGGCCGACCAATTTGTGCAGGTGCGGCTCGGCGGCGACATGGCCCTGTTACAGGCGGTGTCCAAGCGGGTGCTCGCCGCGGAGGCCGCGAAACCGGGCACCGTGCTCGACCACGAGTTCCTGCGCGAGCACTGCCAGGGGCTTGAAGAACTCACCGCGCACCTCGCCCAGGTCGACGAGAAGGCCGTGCTGGCCGCCACCGGCCTGCAAACCGCCGACATCGACGAGCTCGCCGCCCGGTACCTTCGGGCCGAAAAGGTGATCATCACCTGGGCGATGGGGCTCACCCAGCACAAAAAGGGCGTCGCCACGATCAAGGAGATCATCAACCTGCTGTTGCTGCGCGGCAACATCGGCAAGCCCGGCGCGGGTGCATCGCCGATCCGCGGGCACAGCAATGTGCAGGGCGACCGCACCATGGGCATCTGGGAGCAGATGCCGCCGGCGTTCCTCGACGCCATCGAACGGGAGTTCGGCTTCGATCCGCCCCGGGAGCACGGGATGGACTCGGTCGAGACCATCAGGGGACTGCGGGACGGCCGGGTCAAGGTCTTCATGGCTCTCGGCGGCAACCTGGTCGGCGCGATCAGCGATACCGGGGCCGCCGAGGCCGCGATGCGCGGTGCCGAGATGACGGTGCAGGTCTCCACCAAACTGAACCGGTCGCATGCCGTGGTCGGCGACGAGGCGCTGATCCTGCCGACCAAGGGGCGCACCGAGATCGACCGGCAGGCCACGGGGGAGCAGTTCGTGTCGGTGGAGGACACCGTCTGCGCCGTGCATCCGTCCTGGGGCAAGGTGCGCCCGGTCGCACCGAACCTGCTGTCGGAGGTCGCCATCGTGAGCCGCCTGGCCCGGGCGGTGCTGGGCACCAAGGTGGGCGTGGACTGGGTGGGATTCGAGCGTGACTACGACCTCATCCGGGAGCACATCTCCCACGTCGTCGCCGGCTGCGACGACTACAACGCCAAGATCCGGCAGGACGGCGGCTTCCTGCTGCCGAACGGGCCACGCGATTCCCGCACCTTCCCCACCCCCACCGGCAAGGCCATGCTCACCGTCAACGACCTCGAGTACCTGGACCGGCCCGTCGGCACCCTGATCCTGCAGAGCCTGCGATCGCATGACCAGTTCAACACCACCATCTACGGGCACGACGACAGGTATCGCGGCATCAAGAAGGGCCGTCACGTGGTGTTCATCAACCCCAACGACCTTGTCGAACTCGGCCTCGACGATGAGCAGATGGTGGATGTCCATGGCGTGTACGACGACGGCGTCGAGAGGGTGCTGCGTGGGTTCCGGGCCGTGTCATACCCCACCGCACGGGGCTGCGCGGCGGCGTACTACCCGGAGGCGAACGTGCTCGTGCCTCTCGACCATGTGGCGGAGGGCAGCAATACGCCGGTGTCGAAGGCGGTGATCGTGCGGGTGGAGCCGGCGCGCACCGTTGAGGCGGTGCCGACCACGTAGGGGCGGACGCCTGTGGTGACGGCTCTGGACTGACGGCTACTGGGCGGTGTTCGCCCACCCGTCGTCGATGCCGCCGTCACCGCTCTTCCGGGTGGCCTGCCTGGCTACTCCAACGGCGCGCTCGACGGCGTCGGTGGTGGCCTGTTTGCTCGAGGTGCTCGTCATGCCGGCCGCGTATCCCACCAGGAAGGTGCTGATCGGTCCGCCGGCAGGGCCTACGGCGCGGGTGGTCTCGGCGGCCAGGTCGAGTAGCAGCGGGTAGTCGACTTTCAGGTCCAGAATCTGCAGTGCCTGGGTCAGCCGCTGACTCAGGTCGTCCAGCCGGCCGGTGTCGTTTTCGGGGGCATTCATGTGGTCTCCTTCTGGCCGGGTACGGCACGGAACGTGCGCTTCAGGAATAGCACCTCAGCGGCGGCGCGGCAATCGATCGGGCTGCCCCCGGGACCGTCTGCGTCATTTTCTGGAGTTCGGGTCCTCGTCACCGATGTGTCCAGGCGCGTTCGCGGTGAGCACCCGTTGCACAAAAGCCGAATACTCCTCCATATAGTGCCGAAGGAATGACCGGGTGGACTCGTCGGTGACCTCGCCGTTGGGACCATAGACGGCAGCGTCGAAGCTGATGTAAGCCTCGGGCGAATTCAGCTGAGGCGCATCGAGGAAGCTCAAGACGCTCCGCATCGACGACTGCATGACCGCGGTTCCGATGCCGCCAGGGGACGCGCCGATGATGCCGGTGGGCTTGCGTGCGAAGGAATTGGTGCCCCACGGCCTGGACCCCCAGTCGATCGCGTTCTTCAGAGCGCCGGGGATCGAGCGATTGTATTCCGGGGAGACGAAGAGGATCCCGTCCGACGAGTCGATGGCCGCCTTGAGGGTCCGGCCGGCCGGCGGGAAGTCCGCGTCGAAGTCCGGGTTGTACAGGGGCAGGTTCCCGATCGTGATCTCGGTGAATTCAAGCTCCTCAGGGGCGAGAGCGATCAGCGCCGTGGACAGGGTGCGGTTGATGGACGTGCTGCTCAGGCTGCCAACGAAGTAGCCGATTGTGTAGGTCGCCATGTCTGACTTCTCTCCCGAATCTGTCGACAGGGCATCCGAAGTTCACGCAGCGGACCCACGGCCTCCATATCTGTCGATCCCTTCCGGTTTAGCACTCCGACCCGGTCACCGACAGGGTCAGCACTCCGGCTACCAGGGCAGCGGAATCGTGGCGACGGGCTCGGGGGAGCACGCACCGCCGGCCGGCACCACGGCCACACCGTCGGCCTCAGCGAGTCCGCGCAACATGCCGGAACCCTGACGCGCCGTCGGCACCGCGCCGTCGTCCGTGAGCCGGTACGCCACCAGCCGGGTCGACCCGCTGAGGTTGGCGATGTCGTGCGCGAGGGTCACTCGGCCCAGCGGCACCAGCGGGCGGCCGAGCATCCCGTCGATCAGCGGTACGCCCAGGCTGGCCAGCACGAGCATCGCGGCCAGCGGATTGCCGGGCAGGCAGAGCATCAGGCGGCCGTCGGCGAGGCGGGCGAGCATCACGGGGTGGCCGGGGCGCATCCGCACGCCGTCGATGAGCACTGTGGCCCCGAGTGCGCTGAGTGCCGCGCGCAGGTGGTCGGCCGGGCCGCGGGCGCTGCCTCCGGTGCTGATCACCAGTGCCGCGGTGCTCGACCGGATGGCGTCGATGGTCAGGTCGAGGTCGTCGGGCAGCCGCCGCAGTGCACTCAGCCGCACACCCAGTCCGCTGAGCAGGGCCGGAAACTCCGGGGAGTACGCGTCTCGCACCTGCCCGGGACCGGGGATGCCGGACTCGATCACCTCGGTGCCGAGCAGCAGCAGCTCCACGGTCGGCTCTGTGGTCACGGTGAGGGTGTCGTGGCCCGTCACCGCAGCGAGAGCGACCCTGGGAACCGTGAGCAGGCAGCCGGGCTCGAGCATCCGTTCGTCGAGTCCGCATTCCTCGCCGCGGGCGCGCACATGCTCGCCCCGTGCCGGCTCGTGTGCACCGGTGTGCGCCGAGCGGATGAGCGTGGGCACGGTGCCGGCCGCAGACCCCGGCACCAGCTCACCGTTTTCCGTGCGCAGGATGCCGTGGGTGCCGGCGGGCACGCAGGCGCCGGTGGCGATGGGCCGCGCGGTCCCGGCCGCGAGGACCGTCGTCGGCGGAGGGTCACCCGCCAGGATCGGTTCGCCCAGAATCCACGGTTCGTCGCCGCTGACGGCCCAGCCGTCCATGGCCGAGGACGCGAAGCTCGGCAGGGCGGTCAGCGAGTGCACCGCGCCGGCAAGGGTGCGCCCGACGGCGTCCGGGAGCGCCACCATCTCGGTGGCGCGGGGCATCTCCGCGCCGGCCCTGTGCACGGCGGCCCTAGCCTCCAGCCACTCCATCAGAGGACCACGCCGCGGGCCAGGTTTTCGGTGTCGCGTGAACCGAGTCGGACCGATCGGCCGGTGTTGATCATGGGCATGACGGGCTCCTCGAGGATGGTCGACGACAGTGTCGCCTGAGTCAAGGCTAGCCAGTATCAGGAAGGACGATGCCGAGCCTGGCTGCGTCGGCCGGGGTGTCGACGTCGTCGGACAGGGCGTCGGGAAGGCGCAGTTCCACCAGGTTGAGTGGGCCGATCAGGCCCATCACCGAGAGGTTGTCGGCCGGACGCAGCAGCGCGGAGGAGGCCAGGGCCGCACGCCGGTAGACGGCGAGCAGCGGTTGGCGCCGGCCGCCGACATCGACGCTGATCAGGCCGTCGATGGATCGGTGCGCCACGGCGTCGGTCTGCGCGGCGTGGGCCGGCGGGGCGGTCAAGAGCCTGTCGAGTTCGGCCAGCAGGTACGGCACGGCGTCGTCAGCGTGCACGAGGTCGCCGGCGAGCACCACAATCCACTCCGCAAAACCGGTGCCCGCGGAGGCGCCGCCGGAGTCGCGGGCCAGCGCCTCGAGGCCTGCCACCATCGCGGCGGCCGGACCGCCCCAGCGCGGCTGCTCGACGGCGCGCAGCACATCGGCGGGGAGGTCAGCGTCTGATCCGACCACGCAGGTGCGCCGACAGCCGGTGGTCGCGGCCAACACTCCGTCGAGCAGGCTGCGGCCTCGCCAGACCAGGGCGGTCTTGTCGATGCCGCCCAGCCGCCTGGCCCTGCCGCCGGCGACGATGATCGCGTCCCAACCCAGGCCGGAGCCGTCCGTCCGCTCAGCCTCGGAGGGCGTGGTGGGGGTGTCATGGCGGGGCATCGGGGCGGTCCTTGCGCTCGGAGCCGCAGGTACGCGACCCGATCAGGCTACCCGCGCTTGGCTCAACACACCGGGACCGGGTCGCGTGCTGCGGCCCGATCCCGGATGCTGCCTACAGGCCAGTCAGGTCTGAGATCTCAGTCCTTGAGATAGCCGTTCGGGTTGAGCACGTACTTCGTCGCCGCACCCGCATCGAACTCGGCATACCCGCGCGGGGCATCCTCGAGGCTGATCGGCTGTGCGTGCACGGCCTTGGCGATCTGAACGCGGTCGTGCAGGATCGCCATCATCAGCTGCCGGTTGTACTTCATCACCGGGCACTGCCCGGTGGTGAACGACAGCGACTTGGCCCAGCCGGTACCCAGGCTCAGCGACAACGAACCCACCTTGGCTGCTTCCGTCGCAGCTCCCGGGTCGCCCGTGACGTAAAGCCCCGGAATACCGAGCGCACCGCCGGCCGCAGTGATGCTCATCAGCGAGTTCAGCACGGTTGCCGGCTTCTCAGTTCCGGCATCCTTGCCGTGTCCGTGTGCTTCGAATCCGACGGCGTCGACTGCCGCATCCACCTCCGGCACCCCCAGGATCTGTTCGATCTGATCCTGCGGCTCACCCTTGGTGAGGTCAACGGTCTCACAGCCGAAGCTGCGGGCCTGTGCGAGGCGCTCGGGGTTGAGGTCACCCACGATCACCACGGCGGCACCCAGCAGCTGCGCCGAGACTGCCGCGGCGAGTCCTACCGGTCCAGCGCCGGCGATGTAGGCCGTTGAGCCCACGCCGATGCCGGCGGTGAAGGCACCGTGGAACCCGGTCGGGAAGATGTCCGACAGCATGGTGAGGTCGAGGATCTTCTCCAGCGCCTGCTCCCGGTCGGGGAACTTCAACAGGTTCCAGTCCGCGTACGGGACCAGCACGTACTGCGACTGCCCGCCGACCCAGCCACCCATGTCGACATACCCGTACGCACTACCCGGACGGTCCGGGTTCACGTTCAGGCAGACACCGGTCTTGCGTTCCTTGCAGTTGCGACAGCGACCGCAGGAGATATTGAACGGGACCGACACGATGTCGCCGACCTTGATGAACTCGACGTCCCGGCCGACTTCGACTACCTCGCCCGTGATCTCGTGGCCGAGGACCAGACCCATCGGAGCCGTGGTGCGTCCGCGCACCATGTGCTGGTCGGAGCCACAGATGTTGGTGGTGATGGTTCTCAGGATGACACCGTGCTGAACCTGGCGGCCGATGTTCGCCGGGTTGACGCCGGGTCCGTCCTTCAGCTCGAAGGTGGGGTAGTCGATGTCGATAACGTCGACCTTGCCCGGACCTTCGTAAGCAACTGCTCTGTTTCCTGCCATTATTTGTATCCTCCTTGATACCTGTCGTGACACCTGAACCGGTCGGTTCGCGCTTGTGGCGCGGCATCCTCAGTGGTGTTCCTCGGTGGTTCGCTCTCAGCAACACAGGGCGCCGGAACACCCTCCATGGCACTCCACCACACTGGGAATTTCAAGGGTGTCGGTGGAGCAAAACGTGTGTATCGTGTGGGTGTCGAATCCCAAAATCCGCCTGAGGCTGTGCACAAACTCGCGCGTTTTACCGGGCTATGTCGGGGAACCTTGTTTAGGGTGGTCACATGCGAATTCCCGACAACACCGGCGCCCGCAGGGCCGAGCCCCGAACCGACGGTCCGACGACGTTGCGCACCTTGCTGACCGACAAGCTGGGCTGGCTGGGCCTCCGCAGCGGGCAGATCCTGCTCGCTCTGGCGCTCGTCGCCGTGGTGATCTTCATCCTCGTGCAGGTGAAGCTCGTGGTGATCCCGCTGCTTATCGCGATCATCCTGGCATCCGCTCTGAGCCCGGTCATCGGATGGCTGCGCCGCCGGGGGTTGTCGCCGATCCTGGCCACCTGGGTCACCCTGCTGACCGCCATCGTCGTGTTCGGCGGAATCGTGACCCTGATCGTCGTCGCCGTCGAGAACCAGTGGAGCGAGCTGGTGACGAGCGCCTCTGACGGCATCGACCAGCTGTTCACCTACCTCACCGAGGGGCCGTTGGCCCTCGACTCCGCCCAGCTCGAGGACTTCCGCGACCAGGGCATCGACTTCCTCACCAGCAGCCAGTTCGGCTCCGGGGCCCTCGCCGGGGTGTCTGTGGCGACCGAGATCATCACCGGCGCCGTGCTCGTCGTCGTGATCCTGTTCTTCTTCCTCAAGGACGGCGACGTCATCTGGAAGTTCTTCCTGCGCCCGTTCCGCGGCGAGCGCCTGCAGCGCGGTCGCCGCATCGGCACCACCTCGGTGCGGGTGCTCGGCGGGTACGTGCGCGGCACGGCGATCATCGCCTTCGTCGATGCCGCCGCAATCGGCATCGGCCTCGCCGTGCTCGGGGTGCCGTTGGCACTGCCGCTGGCGGTCATCGTGTTCCTCACGGCCTTCATCCCGCTGATCGGTGCGACAGTGGCCGGTATCCTGGCCGCTCTCGTGGCGCTCGTTGCCACCGACTGGGTCATCGCGTTGATCGTGGTGGGCATCGTGATCGTCGTCAACCAGCTCGAGGGCAACTTCCTGCAGCCCGTGGTGATGGCACAGTCCCTCAAGCTGCACCCGCTGGTGATCCTCGTCGCCCTGACCGCCGGCACCATCGTGGCCGGCATCATCGGTGCCGTCCTCGCCGTGCCCATCGCCGCCGTCGGCTGGGCCATCGTCAAGACCTGGAACGAGCCGCCGGCGCTCACCGGGCAGGCCAAGCTGGCCTAGCCGCTCGCCCGGGCCGTTTGGCCGCGAGCACGATGGTGCTCCGCGCGCCGCCACCTCATTCCTGGTGCTTGGGCGACCCGGCTTTGAGCGCTGACTCCTCCACATCGATGAAGGCCAACGCAGAGCGGATGGCCGGCTCCTGGTAGCGGCCGTCCGCCCGGGCGGCCAGCACGGCCTCCCGCTCGGCCTCGATCATGGCCCGCCGCAGCCGGTTGTACGCGGCCGGCAGCGGCTCCGCCTCATCCGGAGCCGGGTTGTCGAGCGCATCCGCGAGGAACACGGCGTTGGTGCGCAACCGGCCGATCACCCGGTCCTCGTCGGCGTCGGTCACCTCGGTGTCGAGCCGGGCCAGCCCGGCGGTCTGCGCCTCGGCCAGGAGCATCTGCGCCTCGATCCGCTCCTGGGTCCGGTCCGGCGGCGGCAGGCGCAACCGGCGGATGATCCACGGCAGCGCCAGCCCCTGCAGGAGGGTGCCGACCACCACCACGAAGGCCAGCAGCTGCAGAAGTTCGCGCTGGGGTGTCTCCGGGGGGAGTAGGAAGACCGCCGCGAGAGTGACCACCCCGCGCATCCCCGCGAACGACACGGCCACCCCGGTGCGCCAGCTCCAGCCGCGCTCCCGCAACCGCCGCGGTCCGTACCGATAGATCGACGTGGTGATGGCCATCCACACGAAACGCGACACGAGCAAGGCGGCGAGGATCACCAGAGCGATCCACACCATGGTCCAGAACCCCGTGCCGGTGAGCCGCACCCCCTCAAGAATCGACGCCAGGTTGAGGCCGATGAACAGGAACACGGCGTTCTCCAGCAGGAACTGGATGGTGCGCCAGTTGATCGACTCGGCGATGCGGGCCTCCGCCGACTGGATCACCGGCGCGCGGTAGCCCAGGAACAGGCCTGCGATCACCACCGCCAGTACCCCAGAACCGTGCACCAGCTCGCCGAGGATGAACGCCAGGTACGGCGTCACCAGCGACAGGCTGGTGTCCAGCACCGGCGCGTGCAACTGCCGACGGATCACGGCCAGCACGTACCCGACGGCGAGCCCGACGCCCACACCGCCGACGACAGCGACGACGAAGTCGCCGGTCACCGAGAGCGGGCTCACCGTGCTCAGGATGGCCGCGATCGCCGCGTTGAGGGCCACCAGCGCGGTCGCGTCGTTGAGCAGGCTCTCACCCTCGAGCACCGTGACCACCCGCCGCGGCAGGCCCAGCCGCCCGGCGATGGCCGTGATCGCCACGGCATCCGTCGGTGCCACGACAGCGCCGAACGCGAACGCGGCAGCGAGCGAAATCGCCGGCACCACCAGCCACGCGGTCAACCCCACCGTCACGACGGTGAAGGCCACCAGGCCCACCGACAGCAGCAGGATGCCGTCCCGCCGGGCCCGCACGTCCACGATCGACGTGCGGATGGCCGCCGCGAACAGCAGCGGGGGCAGCAGCCCGTAGAGCACCAACTCAGGCTCGAGCTCGATGCGTGGCACCGACGGCAGGAACGACGCGGCCGCGCCGACGACCACCAGGACGAACGGCGCCGACCAGCCGATCCGCCGGGAGAAGCCGGTCACCGTGACGGTGACCAGGACGAACACGACGATCCAGACAATAGTGCTGACGGGGTCCATAGCGACAATTATGCGCGAGCGCCGCGCCGCCGCGGGAGGGCTGTGCGGCGAGGGGGTGCTGCAGCATCCAGTCACGTCCGCCATTGCCCGTTGGTGTGTTGACGCCTACGATCCCCAGCAAACACGCGAGGAAGCGAGGCGCACATGGCCGTGAGCACTCTCAAGGAGATCGTCGATCGTGCGTTCGCCGAGAAATACGGCGTTCCCGCGATCAACGTGGTGAACGACCTCACGATGGAGGCGGTGCTGGCCGGGGCCGTCGAAGCCCGCTCGCCGGTGATCGTGCAAACCTCGGTGAAGACCGTCAAGTCCATCGGATCCGACGTGCTCTTCGCCATGTGGTCGGCGATGACCGCCGGCATCGACGTGCCCGTCGCGCTGCACCTGGACCACTGCCCGGACCGGGATGTGATCACCGAGTGCCTCGAACGCGGCTGGAACTCGGTGTTGTTCGACGCCTCCACCCTGCCGGTGGAGGAGAACCAGCGCCAGACCATCGAGGTGGTGCGGCAGGCCCGCACGTTCGGCGCTCACGTGGAGGGCGAGATCGAGTCCATCACGGGCGTCGAAGACGGTGTGGGCAGTGACACCGAGGCGGCCAGGCAGAGCCTCGCGGTGTCCCTCAGGTTCCTCGAGGCCACCGGCGTGGACGTGTTCGCGCCGGCGATCGGCAACGCGCACGGGGTGTACAAGCGGGAACCGGTGCTCGACTTCCAGCGGGTGAGCGACCTCGTCGCCGCCCACCCGATCCCGATCGCCCTGCACGGCGGCAGCGGCATGACCGACGCCCAATTCACCGACCTCATCGCTCGGGGCTGCGCCAAGGTGAATATCTCCACGGCACTGAAGATCACCTACATGAAATCCAACCTCTCCTTCCTCACGGATGCCCAGGCGCGCGACAAGTGGGACCCACCGTCGCTGTTCGCGAAGGTGCGCACCGACATCGTCAACCTCACCAGGGGACTGGCCGAACAGTTCGGCAGCGCGGGGAAGGCCTGAGATGCCGGCACTGATCTTCGACTGCGACGGGGTGCTCGCCGACACCGAACGGGACGGCCACCTGCCGGCGTTCAACCAGACCTTCGACGAGTTCGGGGTGCCCGTGCACTGGAGTGACGCCGACTACGCCGAGAAGGTGAGGATCGGCGGGGGAAAGGAACGGATGCGGAGCATCCTCACCCCGGACGTCGCCCGGCAGCTGGGTCTGCCAGAGGACCCGGCGGCCTGGGACGAGACCATCCTGGCCTGGCACCATCGCAAGACCGCGATCTACACCGAACGCGTGGCCGCGGGGGTGCTGCCGGCCCGCCCCGGCATCCGTCGCCTCACCGAGGAAGCCGCCGCGGCGGGCTGGACCCTCGCCGTGGCCTCGACCTCGGCCGAGGCGTCGGTGCGGGCGGTGCTCACCCACGCGGTGGGGCCCGACCTCGCTGCGGGGTTCCACGTCTTCGCGGGTGACATCGTTCCGGCAAAAAAGCCCGCGCCCGACATCTACCTGTATGCCCTGCGTGCGCTGGGCGTCGACCCGAGCGAAACGCTGGTGATCGAGGACAGCGAGAACGGGCTGCGGGCCGCGCTCGCCGCCGGGCTTGCGACCGTTGTGACCGTGAGCAGCTACACGGCCGACGAGGACTTCGACGGCGCCGCCCTCGTGGTCTCGTCCCTCGGTGACCCCGCCGGGCCCGCCGCCGAGATCCTGGCCGACCCGGCCGGCATCCACCCCGGCCCGTATCTGCGGCTGGCGGACCTCGTCACGATCCTCACCCTGCCCGGCACCTCAAGAACAGGAAGCGAGACCCCATGACCAGCCTGGCCGACACCGAATTCGTCGTGCACAGCATCGCCCAGACGGCGGTCGACAACGAGAAGGAGTTCGGCGACCTCGACGCCATCGTCGGCGACGGTGACTTCGGCTATTCGCTCGCCAGGGGCTTCGAAATCGTCCTCGCCGACTGGGACGAGTACGACCGCAGCAGCCCGAGCGCGTTCCTGCAGAAGGTGGGCATGGTCATCTCCGGGCGGATCGGCGGGACCTCCGGGCCGCTCTGGGGCACCGCGTTCCTGCGGGCGTCCCTCGCTGTCAAGGGCAGGGACGAGGTGCGCGGCGGCGACGCCGTCGCGATGCTGCGCAGCGCAATCGCCGGCATCAAGTCGCGCGGCAATTCCGACGTGGGCGACAAGACCCTGCTCGACGCTCTCGTGCCGATGACGGATGCCCTCGAGGAGGAGGTCACGGCCGGCACCGACGCGCCCGCCACCCTGCACCGCATGGCCGCGGTCGCCCGGCAAGCCTCCGACCAGACCGCCATGATGCAGGCCCGTCGGGGCCGGGCCAGCTACACGGGGGAGCGGAGCATCGGCTCGCCGGACCCCGGCGCGGTGGCGGTGGCCGTGATCCTCGAGCGGCTGAGCGCCGAGTGGGATGCCCGGGTGGGTTCATCCGCCGGCACCCCGAACGACGCGGAACTGCCATCCAGTCACACCGACTGAGCGTCGCACCGCACACGCACACGCACCCGTATCCGCAAGGCACACGCACCGACCGAGCAAACGACCGACCGAGCACCGCCCAGAGAGGGAGCCATGAAGAAATTCGTCAATGATCCGAAGCAGTACGTTCCGGAGATGCTCAAGGGCATCGCGCTGGCCAACCCCGACACACTGAAGTATGTGCCCGCGTACAACCTGATCATGCGAGCCGACAGCCCGAACCCCGACAGGGTGTCGATCATCCAGGGCTCGGGCTCCGGGCACGAACCGGCGCACGTGATGACGGTCGGCAAGGGCATGCTCGACGCGGCCTGCCCCGGCGACGTGTTCTCTGCACCGCCGATGGACTACGTGTACGAGACCACCAAGCTGCTGGCCTCGCCCAAGGGTGTGCTGTTGCTGGTGAACAACTACACGGGCGACCGGATGGCCTTCGAAATGGCGCAGGAGCTCAGCGCCGCCGACGGTGTCAACGTGAAGACCCTGTTCATCGACGATGACGTCGCCGTGCAGGACTCCACCTACACCGTGGGCCGGCGCGGGGTGGCGGGCAACTTCTTCGTGATGAAAGCCGTCGGCGCCGCCGCCGAGCAGGGCGCGGACCTGGACGAGCTGGTCCGGATCGGGGAGAAGGTCGACAGCGTCACCCGCACCATGGGGATCGCCCTCACCTCCTGCACCCCGCCGGCGAAGGGATCACCGCTGTTCGAGCTCGGCGACGATGAGATCGAGGTGGGTGTGGGCATCCACGGTGAACCCGGCCGGCGGCGGGCCAAGCTCACCACGGCCAACGAGATGACCGACGAGATGCTGGATGCCGTCGTGAAGGACCTGCCCTATGTGGCCGGCGACAGGGTGGCCCTGATGATCAACGGGCTCGGTGGAACCCCGATCAGCGAGCTCTACATCCTGTTCGGGCGGGCGCACGAGCGGCTCACCGAACTGGGCATCACGGTGGGACGCAGCTACGTGGGTGAATACTGCACCTCCCTCGACATGGCTGGGGCGTCACTGACCCTGGTGCGGCTCGACGACGAGATCGAGGCGCTGCTGGCGGCGCCGGCCGAGATCGCGGCGCGAGTGTTCTAGCCCGGCGCGTTCTGCACGAGCGGGCACGGTGCGGCTACTCTGTGGGCATGAGTGAGACTCCCAGGGACTGGTCAGACACGGTTTTCGCTTTCGATTCGGCCGCGAGGTGGTTCGTGGCGGTCACCGCAGGCATCGCCGAGCGCGCCGCCGGGGATGACGAGGTCTGGGGGCAGTTGGGCCTGGGCGAGTGGAGTGTGCGCGACCTCGTCGGGCACACCAGCCGGGCCCTGTCCACCATTGAGGCCTACCTCGACCTCGCGGCAGAGAAGGATGCCGTCGGCGTCGCCGCCCCGATCGAGGTGACAACGCCGGCGGCCTACTTCGAGCGCGCGCTCGCCGCGGGAACACCCGAGCTGATCGCGCAACGCGGTCGGGAGACCGCCGCCACCCTCGGCGCCCAGCCCGCGGTCGCGGTCGCGGAGCTCGCCGCCAGGGTGCTGGCCCGGGTGGCCACCCTTGACGGCTCCGAGCCGGCGGATACGCCGGCTGGGCGCATCCGCATCGCCGAGTACCTGCCGTCGCGCACCCTGGAACTCACCGTGCACACGAGCGACCTGCTGCAGAGCCAGGGAGTACCCGCCGCCGACCAGACCGTGCCCGAGCCCGCCGCCGCCGCGACCCTGCACGTGCTCGCCGACCTGGCCGCCCACAAGGGCCTGTCCGCACCCCTGTTGCGCGCCGCCACCGGCCGTGCCCCGCTGCCCGCCGGGTTCTCCGTGCTCTGAGCGCACTATTGTCGCGACCCGTGTTGCTCCCCGCGGCCCGTGTTGTGCTCGGCGGCCCGCGTTAGAACGGGTGCCGGCGGCACAAAGACGTGCCGCGAGAGCTTAGACGTGCCGCGGGGGAGGGCAGGGCTCGGCTACGCCAGGGCGGCGGCCTCGTGCGCCTGGCGGGCGGCGTCGAGAGCGTCGAGTTTCTCGGCGAGACGATCCAGCACCGCGTCGCGGTCGCCCAGCCACTCGGGCAACCACACCCGCTCCACGGCCGGCCAGCCCATCAGCCTGGAGAGCACCTCGACGGGCAGGCCGTCCCGGTCCGAGACCGTGCGGCGGGCGGCCCAGGTGGGGCCATCGAGCAGCACGGCCATCACCGGATGCCCGGGCGCCCCGGTCGTGGCCACACTGAGGTCCACCCGGAAGTCGGACAGCCCCACGTCCGCCTGCACCGCGAAGCCGCGCTCGCGCAGGGCCTCGGCGATCTCCTCCCGGTGCCTGTCCAACGCCCCGGACTGGCGCAGCGGAGTGGCGAGCCCGTCGGCGCCGCCGGCGGCCAGGTCCAGGTAGGCCCGCAGGTCTTTCACCCCGGCCGAGATGGTTTCTTCGGCGCGCAGGTCGGCGGGCGCGAAGCTGCTGAACACGATCACCTGGCGCCGGGCCCGGGTGATCGCCACGTTCAGGCGCCGTTCGCCGCCGGGCAGGTTGAGCGGACCGAAGTTCAGCGGCAGCCGGCCCGAGGCATCCGCGCTGAACGCCGTGGAGAACAGGATGGTGTCGCGCTCGTCACCCTGCACGTTCTCCAGGTTCTTGACGAACAGGCCGTCGGTGTCGGTGTCGAGGGCGTGCACGATGCGCTCATCGCCGCTGTCGCGGAGGCTGCCCTCGATGAGGGCCCGCTGCTGCACGTTGAAGGTGATCACGCCGATGGACGGGGTCTCTTCGGGCTCGGCGGCGAACCTGGCCAGGATCTCGGCGACGATGGCCTGGGCCTCGACCGGGTTGGTGCGCAGCGACTTGCCCTTACCGCTGCGGAGGAACTGACCGTCGACCCGGCGGAGGCTCACACCGTAGCCCGCGGAGCCGGAGCCGGCATCCGTGCCCGCACCGTGGTGCGGAGCCGGGAACGAGGACAACCGGTCACGGTAGTACGCGCGGTTGCTGAAGGCGATCAGCGACTCGTCCTGGCTGCGATAGTGCCAGGACAGCCACTTGCTGGGTACCTGCGCCTGCACGCACTCCGACAGGATCGACTCCTCGTCGCGCACGAACTCGAGGGTGTCGCCGTCCTCCTCGCCGGAGCCGATGGTCGACTCCGCGAACGAGGTGGGCGGCATCTGCTTGCTGTCACCCACGACGACCACCGACCGGGCCCTCCCCATGGCGCCGACGGCGTCGGACACCCGCACCTGGGAAGCCTCGTCGAAGACCACGATGTCGAACAGGCCGGCCTGGGCGGGGAAGAACCTGGCCACCGACTCCGGGCTCATCAGCATGCACGGCAGGATGTCGGTGATCAGGTCGCCGAACTCGTGCATGAGCTCACGCACTCCCATGCCGCCGCGCTGCCGGTCCAGCTGCCGTTTGAGCAGGCCGAGCCGGGCCGCCGTCTCGGTGCCCGGGTTCCCGGAGTCGCCGGCGGCGTCCGGGGTCGCGCCGATGGTGCGCCGCCGCAAGACGCTGTACGGGATGAAGGTGGGCAGGTGCCGGCGCACCGCACCGGATGACGTGGTGAAGCGGGTGATCGAACGGTTCTGGGCGGCGGCGTCGAACTGGTCCAGGGTGGTGGCCGAGCCGCGTTCGGCGACGGATGCCGTGGCGAGCCCCTTCTCGAACGCCAGACCGGCGTCGTCGGCGTCGACCTCGCCGCGGAGCACAGCGGTGTGCGCGGCCGGGAGCCCGAGCCGGGCCAGCGGTTCGAGGTGCTCGAGCAGGGCGATCCACCGGGTGAGGGTGGGCAGTCCCGGTGCCTGGGCGTCCCGTTCCTCGCGGCCGCGGGACCAGACGGCGACGAGGCCGCCGTCCGCGGCCCAGCCTGCCATGGCGGCCGGTCCGGCGCCGGTGGCCGTCATCACGGCCTGCAGGGCGAGAAGCGCACGGTTCAGTGCGGTGGCGAGTGCGGCATCCGGTTCGGTGCTGGCGTCGAGGTAACCGCGCAGGGCGGCCACGAAGTCAACGCTGAGGTCGCGGTGCTCGGATGCGACGACACCACCGGCCCAGCGCAGCCAGGCCAGGCGGGCGGCGAGCTCGTCGCGGCCGGTCGGGCCGGTCTGCGTAGTCTGCCCGGTCTGCGCCGGAGCAACCGGCGCGGAGCCGACCAGGGGGTTCCAATCATCCGCGATGCTCACGCCATCCACGGCCAGCACCAGGCCGCGCAGGGCGTGCAGCCGGGCCTGGCTGTCGGCGAGCTGGCCGGTGACGGTGCTGAGGGAGCCGAGGGGCAGCTTCGCCCCTGGCCGCATCTCCGCGGCCAGCCGCGCGAGCACGGCCTTCCGTCGGCCGCGACGGCCGAAGAAGCTCGAGGCATCCGCCGCCTGCGCGTCCCGGTGCAGGGCCGCGGCGTCCAGCCGCAGTGCGCCGGGTTCGAGCACGGTCAGTGCCGGGTGTTCGGCCTGCACAAAGGTGCCGGTGGCCTGTTCGGCGGCGGCCGCGGCCGTGGCCCAATCCGGGGAGCGGGTGCCGTCCAGGGTGACCAGCGGCACCCGGTCGGCGGCGGCGAGACTGCTCAACGTGACGAATTCGGTAGGGCTCGCCGCGGCGGCCACGACGCTCGCCGCGGCGCCAGAGCCGGCCGTCTCGTCGGCGCGGGGGAGCACGGCCAGGGCTTCGTCGAGCTCCAGCGCGGCGCGGGCAACGGTCGCCAGGTCGAGGGGGCCGGCGGGCGGCGTGGTGATGAACGCCCACGGATGCTGCGGCCGCGGCCGGGCCGGATCGGTCACATCGGGCAGATCCCGCAGCATCCGCCGCAGCTCGTCGAGCTCGTCGGCCGTGATGCGCGCGGGCAGGTCGGCCGGCACGGGCAGGGCCCGCACGTCGACGTCGGCGGTGAGCTGTGCGGTGCGGGCGGAGTAGAAGGACAGGCCGGCGCCGTTCTGTTCGTGCAACCTATCGGTGTACCTGGCCAGGCTGCGCCGGGCGGTGCCGAGCACGTCGAGGTCGTTCTTCAGCCCCTGGCCGTCCACCGTCACCTCGTGTTCGAGAGCCTGCCGGATTTGGGCTCGCACCGTGGCGGGCTTGCTGGCCTTGTCGTGCAGGTCGAGCGCGAACGGGCCCATGCCCACCTCGTTCAGCCGGGCCTGCACCACCTGCAGGGCCGCGCGTTTTTCCGCGACGAACAGCACCTTCTTTCCCTCATAGACCGCGCGGGTGAGGAGGTTGGTGATGGTCTGCGACTTGCCGGTGCCGGGTGGGCCCTCGAGCACGAAGGTGCGCTCGGCGATGGCCTCGGCCACGGCGGCCAGCTGCGACGAGTCGCCGGGCACCGGGCACTCGGCGCCGAGAGCATCGAGGTCGGCGGGCGCAGGCAGGGCCACCGGGTCGACGAACGGCTGGGTGGGGGTATGCACGAGGTGGCTCACCAGGGAGTTCTCGGCCAGGGTTTGCCAGTTCTCGTCGAGGTCCTTCCAGAGGCGGAACTTGGCGAACTGCAGGATCGACAGGTCGAGGGTCTCCTCGACCCGGTAGGGCAAACCGGCCGCCAGCAGCGCCTCGCGGGTGGCGCGGAACGCGGCGGCCAGGTCGATTCCGGTCGCGTCGGCGGCCGGGGTCGCCAGGCCGTCGATCGTGAGGCCGTGCAGCTGCCGAAGCTTCTCGAGCAGGCAGTAGTTGGGCGTGGACGCCCCGGCCTCGTCGAGCCGGACCCGGTAGTCGCCCCCGCGGCCGGCCGGTTCGAGCACCACCGGAACGAGCACCAGGGGGCTGCGGAGCTCCCGGTCGTTCGCGGTCCAGACCAGCGAGCCGAAGGCCAGGTAGAGATTGTTGGCGCCGGTCTCCTGCACCACGGTGCGGGCCTTGTAGGCCAGCGCCCGCAGCTTGGTGGCGTAGGCGGCGTCGGTGACGTCGGCGTACACGGCCTTTTTGTCGGCGAGCAGGGCCGCGAGCTGGTCGGCGGGCAGATCCCGGCCGAATCGGATGCCGCGCTCCCGGTCGGTCGTCGTCATCCGGTCGGCGGGCAGCAGGGTCAGCCCGGCACCATCGGTGACGAGGTCTTCGACGCCGGCCAGGTGCTGGTCGGGCACCGTCAGGGCCAGGGCGCCGCGTTCGGTGAAGTTGATCAGCCGGTTGCGCAAGCTCAGGTCGAGCAGGGCGTTCTTCCACTGCGAGATACGCGGCGGCGTGCTCGAGGAGTGGCCGGACGGGGCGGCTGCGGTGGCCGCGTCGGCCGCATCTTTCGCGGCCGCATCCGTTTCATTGACGGCGACGGGCCCGCCGGGCGAGGCCCCGGCCGGCCGGTATTCGGTGACGACCACGGTGCCGTCGCCGGTCACGGTGCGCGCCGGCAGCGGCAGGATGTGGGTGCGCCGCGACTGCACCACGTCGACCACTCCGATCACGGTGGCCAGGTCCGCGAGCCAGTCCAGATACGGCGAGCGCTGGGCCTGGGCGAAGGTGACCGGAGTGCCGGTGTCACGGTCGGTGACCTGGGTGGTCTCCACGAGCCGGATCAGGTCGAGATCGATGAGGTTGATCACCTCGGCCACGTCGGTGAGCGCGGGCGCGCCGAGGGTCTCCTCTTCGCGCCAGTAGCCGAGGAATGCGTGCCCGGCGACCACCCAGAGCAGCGGATGCAACCCGGCCTGCTCGAGGGCGGCGGCCATCACCACGACGGTGTCGAGGCAGGTGCCGACGCCACCCGACGTGCCCTCGCCGGTCGTGGTGCCCAGCACCTCGCCGGGCGTGCGCACCTTCTGGCCGTCGTCGGACCAGCTGGCCGGCGGGGTGGCGTAGCGGATGGTGCGGGCCCGCATGGCCACGAACACCGCCTCGACCACCTGGTCGACCCTGTCCGGGCCCGACTGGTAGCCGGGCATGGCCGCCGACCCGGTGCGGGCCTCGAGCGCGGCAGCGGCCTCGGCGAGCAGGGTGGCTATCTCGGGGTGGTTGGGCAGCACGTGCGCCGAGAGCATCTCCAGCGCCAGGTCCACCGGCTGGGCGATCCACTGCTGGGCGGCGAGCAGCTGGATGGGCTCGCCCGCCTCGGCGACGACGACGCCGGCCACGAGCAGGCTGGCCCGGATCTCGGCCGGGCGCTGCTCCTCGATGAGCAGCATCGCGGCGGGGTCGACGGTCAGGGAGACATCCGTAAAGGTCAAGGTGCGCTCAGCGGCGAGGTCCACGAGCAGATCACGGGCGGTGCCGAGGGTGTCGCCGGCGCTGAACACCTCGAGCCGCAGCACGGCCTCCCGCACGGCGGGCCCGCGGTTGTCGACGCCCACCCGGCCGACCACGTTGATGCGATTGTGCGCCAGGGCATAGCTGAGCACCGGCGTCGCGGTGAGCGAGATGGTGATGTCGCCGTTCGTGGCCGGGCGGCCCGTATTCAGTGCGGTCGAGTCCAGTGCGGTCGAGTTTGGTGCAGCTGAGTCCAGGGTGGTCGAGTCCGGGCCGGTCGAATCCATGGGTGCTCCTCGTGTCGTACGGGTTGGTGCTGGTGTTACTCGGCCCCCGTGCGGGGGACCATTCAATCATCGGCGAGTGTGAGCCCGACGTGGTGCACCCCGTGCCCGAACGAACCGGTGTGTCCGGTGTCACGCCCGCGCTCCCGCCGGGGAGGGGAACCCCGATCCGAACGGGGTGGCCGAACTCTGCTAAGATCTTGAGGTTGCCGTTCAACGGCCGCGGATAAAGAGAGCTCAGGCATTCTGCCCCGAGCACCGCGCAGTGAGAGAAAGGGGATCCCATCTATGGCACTCGAAGCTAATGCTAAGAAGGCGATCATCGAAAAGTACGCTACCCACCCGGGCGACACGGGTTCCCCCGAAGTCCAGATTGCAATGCTCACGCAGCGCATTCTTGACCTCACGGAGCACCTCAAAGAGCACAAGCACGACCACCACTCGCGTCGTGGCCTGCTCCTCCTGGTTGGTCAGCGTCGCCGTCTGCTCGGCTACCTGTCCGACGTGGACATCAGCCGCTACCGCTCGCTCATCGAGCGTCTCGGCCTGCGCCGCTAGGTAGTAGCCGAATGGTTCGCTGATAACGCGATCTTCTTCGAAACGGGCCGTCACCCTTGAGGTGGCGGCCCGTTTTGTGTACCCCGGATGCCGTCAGGCCGCCGCTGTCAGGCCGGCTCGGCCGCCGAGTCCAGTGCCCGGGTGTAATAACCCCACGGGAACGTCGTCTCGCCCACCAGACGCCAGCCCTCGGCCTCGAGGTGTCGTCTAGCCGCGTTTCCCGGTGTCCACAGCAGCCGGCGGTGCTCCCACTGCCGGTCCGAGGCCTCCAGCACGTGGTAGAGCGTGCCGTAATCCACGACGTGCCAGCCGCGGCGGCCCTCGATCGCCAGTATGGCCATCTCGTCGAACGCGGTGACCGGGCTGAGCACCTTGCGGCGCGGATGCCCGGGCTCGCCGTCGTGTGCGGCCGCGGCCGGGCCGGCGGAGCCTGTTTGGCTCGCCGAGGAGAATCGCTGCTGGGCGGCCTGCCGGCTTACCCCGAGCACCCGGCCCAGGGCGTCCCAGCTGTGCCCGGCGGCCCGCGCGCCGTTGATCGAGTCCCGCAGCAATCGGCTGGTTTCCTCCGCGGCGGTGCGGCTGGCACCGACCAGACGGAGGTACGCATCCGGGTCGCTCTCGAGGTCGGCGCGGAGACCGGTCGGGCTGCCGAGCACCGCTTCGGCGACCGCGTCGCGCACCGCGGCGGCCTCTGCGGCCGTCAGCGACGTCGGTGAATGTTCGGGTGTCGGCGCCGTCATCGCTCGTCCGTCCGCTGGTCACGACGTTGGCCAAGCCGCTGTCCCGCACTTTCGGCGTCGGTCGCGTCGCGCAGCGGTTCCAGGTTGTCGAGTGCCACGGTGTCGCGCAGCCTGGCCACCCTCTGGCGGCCGATCTCGGTCCACAGGATGACGGTGACCAGCAGAACGCTGAGCATTCCGGTGAGGAAGCCCAAGACGGAGTCGGCCGGGTCGTGGTCGACGAGGATGGCCGCGGTGGAGAGTGCGGCGATCGCCACCACTCCGCCGACCACGGCCGCGGCATACCAGCGCGGGCGGGAAAGGGAACTCTTTGTGTTCATGTGTCAAGGATGCATTGACAGCGAAGTTCTGTCAAGCATTCCTTGACGCACCGGTCTCCCCGTAGCGCCGGACGGGGCAAGCGGTAAGAGTGGAGGGATGAATGACTTCGTCAGCTCACCCGGCGGCGACCCGCGGGGCTTCGACAAGCGGCACCACGGTGCCCCCTCCGGCTTCTTCGAGGCCGAGGCCGCCGGCCTGGCTTGGCTGGCGATACCCGGGGGAGTGCGCACCGCCCAGGTGCTCGACCTCGAGCCCGGGCACATCGTGCTGGAGACCATCGACGAGGTGCCACCCAGCCGGTCGGCCGCGCGAGCGTTCGGCGCGGAGCTGTCGGTGACCCACTCGGCCGGCGCCGCGGCGTTCGGTGCCCCACCCGACAACTGGAGCGGCCCGTTGTTCATCGGTAATCGGAGCCTCCCCAGCGCTTACGAGAGCGACTGGGGAGTGTTCTACGCCCGCTACCGGGTGCTGCCGTACCTGGATATCGCCGTCGACGTGGGCGGGATCACGGCCCGGCAGGCCGAGGCCGTGCACGCGGCCTGCGCGCGCATCGAGGCCGGCGACTTCGATGACGGCGCCCCGCCGGCCCGGATACACGGCGACCTGTGGACCGGCAACGTGTTGTGGTCCGCCGACGGGGTCGTGCTGATCGACCCGGCCGCGCACGGCGGCCACCGCGAAACCGACCTGGCGATGCTCGCCCTGTTCGGCTGCCCGTACCTCGAGGAGATCACCGCGGGCTACGAGTCGGCATCGCGGCTGGTGCCGGGCTGGCGGGCGCGTACGCCGCTGCACCAGCTGCATCCGCTGGCCGTGCACGCGGCCGGACACGGCGCGGCGTACGGCCGGGCACTCGAGCAGGCCGCCGAAGCCGTGCTCGAGCTACCCGCCGCCCACCCGCCCGCGGAGTGACCGGCCGGGGTGAGGGCTACAGCGTCTGCCCCGCGTGGGTGCCTTCGCGCGCCTCTTCGATCACCTTGGCGTTGAACGCCGGCAGGTCGGCGGGGGTGCGGCTGGAGACCAGGCCCTGGTCCACCACCACTTCCTCATCGACCCAGGTGGCCCCGGCGTTCTGCAGGTCGGTCTTCAGGCTCGGATACGAGGTGAGCGTGCGCCCCTCCACCACGCCGGCCTCGATCAGGATCCAGGCGGCGTGGCAGATCGCCGACACCGGCTTGTGCGCGGCGAAGAAGTCCCGGGTGAAGGAGACCGCGTCCTCGTCCATGCGCAGGTGATCGGCATTGACGACGCCGCCGGGCAGCACGAGAGCGTCGAAGTCGTCGGCGTTGGCCTCGGCGACGGCCAGGTCGACGTACTGCGAGTGGCCCTTCTTGCCCGTGACGCTTTCGGTGGCGGGGGATACCAGCACGGCGGTGGCGCCGGCATCCGTCACGGCCTGCCAGGGGCTGGACAGTTCGCTGTCTTCGTAGCCATCGGTGAGTAGAAAAGCGATGCGCTTGCCGGAAAGCTCGGTGGTCGTCATGGTTCTCTCCCTGTCATCGGTGTTCACGATCGTGTTCGCCGGCCGGGTGAACCGGACGACCATTCCACGGTAGCCACGAGCCGGCGCGCCTGCAGGGAAACTCACGAAACATTGAGGTTGCACCGGCACCCGAATCGGTATCGCTTGCCGGGCCCGGCCCGGCCGGCAGGGCTCTGCAGCGCCGGGTTGGGACTTTTGGTCTGCCACTGGTGGACGTGTCGCCCTAAACTTGAGCTTTACACGGAATGGACACCCCCATGAGTCTCTGGCGCACGAAGAGCATCGAGTCATCGATCGAGGATTCCCTGGAAAAGGGGCACAGCCTTAAACGCACCCTCGGCACCTGGGACCTGATGATCATGGGAGTCGCGGTCGCCGTCGGCGCCGGTATCTTCTCGGTCGGTGCCAAGGCCGCCGGCAGCTACGCCGGACCATCCGTGACGCTCGCCTTCGTGCTCGCCGCCGTCACCTGCGCCCTCGCGATCATGTGTTACGCCGAGTTCGCCTCCGCCGTGCCCGTGGCCGGCTCCGCGTACACCTTCACCTACGCCACCCTGGGCGAGTTGTTGGCCTGGATCATCGGCTGGGACCTGATCCTGGAGATGCTCACCGCCGCGGCAGTGATCGCCAAGTACTGGGGCATCTACCTCAGTAACGTCTTCGCCCTCTGGAACTGGGACATCCCCGCCACCATCAACGTGATCGGGCTCGACGTGAGCTGGGGCGCGTTCGTGATCGTTGCCGTCTTCACCACTCTGTTGGTGCTGGGCACCCAGCTCTCCGCCCGCGTCGCCAGCGTGTTCACCATCATCAAGGTGGCGATCGTGCTCTTCGTCATCGTCGTCGGCGCGTTCTTCATCAACCCGGCCAACTACTCGCCGTTCATCCCCGAGTCGGTGCCCACCACGGATGGCGTCGGCAGCGACGTCTGGACCCAGTCGCTGTTCTCGTTCATGACCGGCGCCGCCCCGGCGCAGTACGGCATCTTCGGCCTGCTCGCCGGCGCCTCCCTGGTGTTCTTCGCCTTCATCGGCTTTGACGTGGTTGCCACCAGCGCCGAAGAGGTCAAGAACCCGCAGAAGACCCTGCCGCGCGGCATCTTCGCCGGCCTGGCCATCGTCACCGTGCTCTATGTCGGTGTCAGCCTCGTACTCACCGGCATGGTGCCGTACACCGTGCTCGCCGATGACCCCAACGCGTCGCTGGCCACCGCCTTCATCGCCGTGGGCGCCGGCTGGGCCGCCCAGGTCATCTCCATCGGCATCCTGGCCGGCCTCACCACGGTGATCATGGTGCTGCTGCTCGGGCTCTCGCGGGTGCTGTTCGCCATGAGCCGCGACGGCCTGCTGCCGCGTTGGCTCAGCGTCACCTCGGAAAAGCGCCGCACGCCGGTGCGCATCCAGATCATCACCGGCGCGGCGGTCGCGCTGATCGCCGGACTCACCGACGTGGGTGTGCTCGAAGAGATGATCAACATCGGCACCCTGTCGGCGTTCGTGCTCGTGAGCATCGCCGTCGTGGTGCTGCGCAAGAAGCGGCCCGACCTCAAGCGCTCGTTCAAGGTGCCGCTGTCGCCGTTCCTGCCGATCCTCTCGGCAGTGCTCTGCTTCTGGCTGATGCTGAACCTCACCACCCTCACCTGGGCGCGTTTCGCGGTTTGGCTGGCCCTCGGCTTCGTCGTCTACTTCGCCTACGGTCGCCGCCACTCCCTGGTGGGCATCAACGCCAAGCTCATCGTCGACGCGACCCGCCGCGAGGAGATCGAACGCGAGGAGCGCTCGCTCAAGGGCAAGTAGCCGCGCAACTGTTCACCAAGGGGACTTCTGCGTCCGGTACGCCGGACGCAGAAGTCCCCTTCGGCACTAGAAGCGAGCGGATGCCGCTAGAGCCGATACAGGCGGGCCTCCCACGGCAGGAGCGCCGCGGAACCGTCACCGGGATAGTTGCCCAGCAGCAGCTCGGCACCGGAGATGTCATCCGGCAGCCATTCGCCCTGCACCGTCAGCGGCGCATCCGACACGTTCGCCAGCACCAGCAACGTCACGCCGTTCAGGATGCGGGTGAACGCGTACAGCTGCTCGTGGTCGGGTTCGATCAGCTCGAACGCTCCGAGCGCCACCACCGGATCGGTGTGCCGCAGCTGGATCAGCCGCTGGTAGAACGCGAACACGCTGCGCGCGGCTGCCCGGTCGGTCGCCACGTTGATGCGCGGAAAATTCGGGTTGGCCGCGAGCCACGGCGTTTCGGTGCTGAACCCGGCGTGGGCCGAGTCGTCCCACTGCATCGGTGTGCGCGCGTTGTCCCGCCCCATGGCGTGCACCCCGGCCAGCACACTCGCCGGCGACTGGTCGAACTGCTCCACGGCCTCCCGGTAGTGGTTGAGTGACTCGATGTCCCGGTAGTGGTCGATGGTGTCGAACGTCACGTTCGTCATGCCGATCTCTTCGCCCTGGTAGATGTAGGGCGTGCCGCGGTGCAGGTGCAGCACCAGCGCCCACAGGGTGGCCGACTCGTACCGGAACTCGGTGTCGTTGCCGAATCGCGACACCAGCCGCGGCTGGTCGTGGTTGTTCAGGTAGAGGCTGTTCCAGCCGGTCTCCGCCAGGCCGACCTGCCAGCGGGCCAGGCTCTGCTTCAGCGGCACCAGGCTGCGCGGCAGCGGGTCGAACTTGTGCGTGCCCTGGTCGAGCGAGACATGCTCGAACTGGAAGATCATGTCGACCTCGGCGCGGGCCGCATCCGTGAACAGCACGGCATCCTGAATGCTCACACCGGGCATCTCGCCCACGGTCAGGTGCTCTCCGGTGCGGCCGGCGAACACCGCCCGGTGCATCTCCTGCAGGTACTCGTGGATCTGCGCGCCCATCGGCGAACCACCCCCGGTCGCCGCGGCCGGCCCGCTCACCAGCTCCACCTGCTTGGCAATGAAGTTGATCACGTCCATCCGGAACCCGTCCACGCCGCGGTCCAGCCACCAGTTCATCATCGAGTAGACCGCCTGGCGCACCTCGGGGTTCTCCCAGTTGAGGTCGGGCTGCTGCGTGGCGAACAGGTGCAGGTAGTACTCACCGGTGGTCTCATCCAGGGTCCAGGCCGGGCCGCTGAAAGCGCTGCCCCAGCCGTTCGGCTCGGCGCCGGCCGCGCCGGGCTGGCGCCACCAGTACCAGTCGCGCTTGGGGTTGTCGATCGACGACCGCGATTCGACGAACCACGGATGCTCGTCGCTGGTGTGGTTGACCACCAGGTCCATCACGATCTTGATGCCGAGCTCATGGGCCTCGGCCAGCAGCAGGTCGAACTCGGCCAGACTGCCGAACACCGGGTCGATGTCCTGGTAGTCGCGGATGTCGTAGCCGTTGTCGTGCTGCGGGGACGGGTAGACCGGCGAGAGCCAGATCGCGTCCACGCCGAGCTCGGCGAGGTAACCGAGCTTGCCGCGCACCCCGCCGAGGTCGCCGACGCCGTCGCCGTTGGAGTCCGCGAAGCTGCGCGGATAGACCTGGTAAACCACGGCCGTGGTCCACCACGGCGCCGCGGTGTGCGGGCCGTCCTGGGTGTCGGCGGGGTCGGTGCCGGCGGAGCGGCTGTGCAGATTGGTCACGGGGTCCTCCCTGGCCGGGGCCGGCGCGGGCGAGCGCGGGCGATCCGGTGTCACGCGAATTGGTTTAGCTGCAGAAAAAAGTCGTCCGTCCAATGTAGCGTCCGGTGTTCGGGCGGCACCACTGCGGGGGTGCCGTGGGGTGGTGCGCCAGTCGGTGCGCCGGCGGGGCGGCTATGTCAAGATGAGAGCCAACCCGATTCGGGGGCCAGGAAAGGGCGACCGCGATGTACGGCAGTACCGGGGCCGCGCCATCGATCGGTGACTCCTCGATGGGCCTCGCGCGTGCCGTTCTCATGCACGGCCCGATCTCGCGCAGCGACCTGGGGCGCCGCCTCGGACTGTCCCCGGCGAGTCTCACCCGGCTGAGTAAGCCGTTGTTCGACAGCGGCCTGCTTGTGGAGGTCAGCGACACCCTGATCAGCGGGGTCGGCCGCCCCACCAAGCCGCTGGATGTGCGCCTGGAGGGTCGCCGCTACGTCGGGGTCAAGCTCACCGGCGACAGCGCCTTCGGCGTGCTCACCGACCTGCGCGTGAACGAGCTCTCCTCGGCCCACCGCCGGCTCGACGGCACTGACGTGGCCGGGGTGGTGCGGCAGCTGCGCTCTCTGGTGCTCGAACTCGCCAACGGTGCGCCGATCACGGCACTCGGGGTGACTGTCGGCGGCCAGGTCATCGGCTCCCGGGTCGTCGCCCGGGCGCCGTTCCTGGCCTGGCGTGACGTGGACCTGGCCTCCGCGCTGGAAGCCGGCCTCGGCATCCCGGTGCTGGTCGAGAATGACGTGGTGGGGCTGGCCGCCGCCGAACAGTGGTTCGGTGCGGGCCGGGGCACCGCCAGCTTCGCCGTGCTCACGATCGGCCTCGGCGTGGGTTACGGGCTCGTGGTCGACGACCGGGTGATCAGCACCCGGGACTCCGGCCTCGGCCTCGGCGGACACGTGCCGTTGGATGCGAACGGGCCGCTCTGCGGCAGCGGACACCGGGGCTGCTCGGACGCCATGCTCACCCAGGGCAGCATCCGGGCGCAGGTGAGCGACACCCTGGGCCGGGCGGTGGAGTACGACGAGGCGCTCGCGCTGGCCGCGGCGGGAGTGCCCGCCGCACTGTCCGTCGTCCAGGCCTCGGGACGCGCCCTCGGCCGCCTGGTGGCCCTGATCGCCAACATCGCGATGGTCGACACCGTCGTGCTCTCCGGCGAGGGCATCGGACTGTGGAAGGTGGTGGCGGACGAGATCGTGGCGGCGGCCCACGGGGACCGCGATGCCGAGGCGACGCCGCTGCAGATCACCGTCGACGACAGCGGCACGTCCTCCTGGGCCAGGGGAGCGGCGGCCGTCGCGATCCAGCACACCCTGACCAGGTTCGCCGTGGCGGACTGACCCGACGGGCCGTCAGGACAGCCCTTCCTCCACGCGCGACGCCGGGTCGGGAATAGGATCGGGCCATCCGCCGTTGACACCTATATACATGCAGACGCATTGAGTTTTGGAGGCTGGAAATGCAGTTCGGAATCTTCACGGTCGGGGACCTGACCACCGATCCCACCACGGGTCAGACGCCGACGGAGCACGCCCGCATCAAGGCCATGCTCACCATCGCGCAGAAGGTCGAAGAGGTGGGGCTGGACGTCTTCGCCACCGGCGAGCACCACAACCCGCCGTTCGTACCCTCGTCGCCGACCACGATGCTCGGCTACATCGCGGCCAAAACCGAGCGCATCATCCTCTCCACCGCCACCACACTGATCACCACCAGTGACCCGGTGAAAATCGCCGAGGACTTCGCGATGCTCCAGCACATCGCCGACGGCCGGGTGGACCTCACCCTGGGCCGCGGCAACACCGGCCCGGTCTACCCCTGGTTCGGCCAGGACATCCGCCAGGGCATCCCGCTGGCGCTGGAGAACTACGCTCTGCTGCGCCGGCTCTGGCGTGAGGATTTCGTCGACTGGGAGGGACAGTTCCGCACCCCGCTGCAGGGCTTCCAGTCCACCCCGCGCCCGCTCGACGGTGTGGCGCCGTTCGTCTGGCACGGCAGCATCCGCAGCCCCGAGATCGCCGAGCAGGCCGCGTACTACGGCGACGGTTTTTTCTCGAACCACATCTTCTGGCCGGCCTCGCACACCGCGAAGATGGTCAAGTACTACCGCAACCGGTTCGAGCACTACGGCCACGGCACCGCCGCGCAGGCAATGGTTGGGCTCGGCGGCCAGGTGTTCATGAGCAAGAACTCACAGGATGCCAAGCGTCAGTTCCGGCCGTACTTCGACAACGCCCCGGTCTACGGCAACGGCCCGAGCATGGAGGAGTTCACCTCGCAGACCCCGCTCACCGTCGGCAGCCCACAGGAGGTCATCGACCGCACCCTCGGTTTCCGCGACTACGTCGGCGACTACCAGCGCCAGCTCTGGCTGATGGACCACGCCGGCCTGCCGCTGAAGACCGTGCTCGAGCAGCTCGACCTGCTCGGCGAGGAGGTTGTGCCCGTGCTCCGCAAGGAGTTCGCCAAGAACCGCCCGGCCGACGTGCCGGATGGCCCCACCCACGAATCCCTGGTGTTCGCCGCCTCCCGGGCGCCGGTTGCCGCAGCATCCGCCGGGCGCAATGACCTCGACACCTCCGCCGCCATCGCTCCGCACCGCCGGGCGACCGGTGCCGCCTTCGGCTTGGCCGGCGCCGGCACGACGGGAGCGCAGCGATGACCGAGCGCACCCTGGCGGTCATCTCCGCCGGGCTCAGCCAGCCGTCGTCCACCCGGCTGCTCGCCGACAAGCTCGCCACGGCCACCGTGACGCGGCTGGCCGACGAGGGCGTGAGCACCACGGTGCTGACCTACGAACTGCGTGACTACGCGCAGGACATCATGAACAACATGCTCACCGGGTTCGCCAACCCGCGCCTGGAAGAGATGATCGAGGCCGTCACTGCGGCCGACGGCCTGATCGCCGTCACCCCGATCTTCACCACCAGCTACAGCGGACTGTTCAAGAGTTTCTTCGACGTGATCGACAACCGCTCCCTCACCGACCAGCCGGTGCTGATCGGCGCGACCGCGGGAACGCCGCGGCATTCGCTGGCGCTCGACTACGCGCTGCGGCCGATGTTCACCTACCTGCACTCCGTGGTGGTGCCCACCTCGGTGTTCGCCGCGTCGGAGGACTGGGGCAGCGGTGACGGCGGCCGCGTCGACAGTCGGGTGCAGACCCTGCCGGCCCGGATCGAACGCGCGGCGGGGGAGCTGTCGGCTCTCGTCGCCCGATCCGACCGGTCCAGCCGGGTGCGCGACCCCTTCGAGTTGCCCGCGGACTTCAACCCCGCCGGGATGTTCCCTCCGCGCTAGCAGTTTTCGCCACCACCCGCGGTCCCGCGGTCGTCTCACTCGAGGCGGCCCCGGGGCCGCTGCGGCGTGTCGTCCGTCCGTCCGGACGGGCTGCCGCGGCACATGCTCTGCTTCGCGGCACGTGTACTGCTTCACGGCCAGTGTAGGAACCCTGGCCGCCGGGGCGAAGGCGGGCCGCGGCGGCGAAGGCGGGCCGCCGCGAGAAGTAACCTGCGCCGCAAGCGCGACAGTGCGCGGCGAGAGCGCCGGGACCTTCTGCTCTGACAAGGCCTGTGCCGAGGGGGTCAGACTGGAACACGGTGCGCCGGAGAGAGTGCTTCCGCGAGACGGAAGCCGTGACAACCGCGCAGACAGGTCGTCCCATGGTCGCCGTACGTGCAGACACCGCGTCCCCGGATGCCCGTGCCGCGTCCCCGGATGCCCGCGCCGCGTTCCCGGATGCCCGCGCCGCGTTCCCGGATGCCCGCGCCGTGTTCTTCGCCGCCGCACCCGCATATAGGACGACCGCGAACGCCCTTCCCGTTGAAGCAGCCATGCCGGGAACCCCGGCCGTGGACCTCTCCGTTCGGATCGGCAGCCTCACGCTGCGCACCCCGGTGATGCCGGCCTCCGGCTGCTTCGGCCCGGAACTGGGCGCGCTCATCCCGGTCACCGAACTCGGCGCCACCGTCACCAAGACCGTCTTCGGCTCGGCCCGCGGCGGCAACCCCGTGCACAGGCTCACCGAGATTCCCGCGGGCATGGTCAACAGTGTCGGCATCCCCAGCCATGGCCCGGCCGGCTACCTGGCCTCACTTCATCCGCGCTACGCGGCCCTCGACGTGCCCACCATCATCAGCGTCGGAGGCCACCGGCCGAGCGAGTACGCCCCGGTCGTCGCGGCCCTGGGCGAGAACGGCGCCGCCTTCGAACTGAATGTGTCGTGCCCCAACCTCGACCGGGACGGCACCGACATCGGCTCGGATCCGGCGGCCATCCGCGAGGTGGTCGCCGCCGTGCGCCTCGTCACCGTCAAGCCGATCATCGTGAAGCTGCCGGTGCTGGTGGCCTCGATCGCCGACTGTGCCCGCGCCGCCGAGGAGGCCGGCGCCGACGCCGTCTGCGTGGCCAACTCCATTCCGGCGATGCCGCTGGATGCCCTCACCCGCCGTCCGATTCTCGGCAACGTCATCGGCGGATTGTCCGGGCCGTCGATCAAACCGATCGTGCTGCGGCTGGTCTGGCTGGCCTCCCGGGCGGTGCAGATCCCGGTGATCGCCTGCGGTGGAGTGCAGACCGTTGACGACGCCCTGGACTACTTCTCGGTGGGAGCCAGCGCCGTGCAGGTGGGCACCGCCAGCTTCGCCCGGCCGTTCGCGGCGGTGGAGGTGGCGCGGGGGTTGCGGCAGCGGTGTCAGGACGCCGGGGTCGGCAGTATTCGCGAGTTGCTCGAGTTGGAGGTGTCCTGATGAGCGCTGACGCGAGCCTGGCCTCGGAAGGCGCCCCGTCGCCAGGTCTACTTCGACAGGCTCAGCACGGCGTCGACGAGCTCGACCGGCGGGAGGCGTACCGCCAGAGCCGCGAGGCGGCAGCACGGGCGCGGGCGTTCGCCGAGGCGGATGCCGAGGCGCTCGACGGCCTGGTCTCGGTGCGGCCGCGCCAGACCGTGCCGCGCCCACAACCGGTCTGGGACGACGCCGAGGTGCTCGTGCACGAGCCGGTGGGGGAGCGCTACCGCCGCCTTGTCGTGGCCAGCAGCACCATCGCCCACACCGCGCTGGCCGGACAGTTCCTCATGATCACGGTGCCGCCGCACGCCGGCGACACGATTCTGCTGCCCCGCCCCATGGCCATCCATCGCCGCCGACCGGCGACCGCCGACCGGCCCGGCACCGTGGAAATGATCTACGGCGTCGTGGGCCGCGGCACCCGCGCTCTGGCCGCCGTTCCCGTCGGCGGCACCCTGCAGATCACCGGTCCGCTCGGTCGCGGCTTCGAATTCGACAGCGGCACCCGCTCCGCCTTGCTGATCGGCCGGGGCGTGGGCATCTGCGGCGTGATGGGCGCCGCGGAGGACGCCCGCACAACGGGCATCCGCACCACCATGGTGCTCAGCGGACGCAGCGCCGAGCAGCTGCTCGGCCGCGCCGACTGCGCCGAGCTGGGCGTCCGCATCATCGAGGCCACCGACGACGACGGCTCCAGCGACCTGCTCACACTGCAGAACAGCCTCCGCGCACGCTTCGACGGTGCCACCCCCGAGCGCACCGCGCCCGACGTGATCATGGTCTGCGGCGCCGGCGTCCTCGCCAGGCTCGCCGCGGAACTCGGCGCGCACTGGGGGGTACCCGTGCAGGCCTCGCTCGAGGCCCACATGGCGTGCGGGCTCGGCTACTGCCACGGCTGTGCCGGCCCGGTACGCACCGACCCGAGCGTCGAGGGGCCGCTGGTCTGCGCCGACGGGCCGGTCTTCGACGCCCGCATCCCTGTCGTTTAACCCCCGCTCTGCTACGCTTGTTCAGGTGGATCTTCGGATCCATCGGTTATACCCGGAGCAGACTGGCAGGACGCTGGTCCTCGGTGGTGGTTTCCCAACGCTCAGCTCGAGACAGAGCGTGTTGGTGAATTTCTACTGGTGGCCAGCAAGGTCAGCGCCCAACACATGTTCGGCAGCTTGTCCTGCCTGTTCCTGCTCCGATGTCCCACTCGCGCGCCACACGGGCAAACGAGTCTAAACAAAGGAGAGAACCCCCATATGGAGGGTCCAGAAATCACGTTCGCCGAAACCGTTATTGACAACGGCAAGTACGGCAAGCGCACCATCCGTTTCGAAACCGGGCGTCTCGCCCAGCAGGCACAGGGCTCAGCCGCTGCCTACATCGACGAAGAGACCATGCTTCTCTCCGCCACGAGCGCCAGCAAGCAGCCGAAGGACAACTTCGACTTCTTCCCGCTGACCATCGATGTCGAAGAGCGCATGTACGCCGCCGGCCGCATCCCGGGCAGCTTCTTCCGCCGCGAAGGTCGCCCGTCGACCGAAGCGATCCTCACCTGCCGTCTGATCGACCGGCCGCTGCGCCCGTCGTTCGTCGACGGACTGCGCAACGAGATCCAGGTTGTCGTCACCGTTCTGGCCATCGCGCCCGACGAGTACTACGACGTCCTGGCCATCAACGCCGCGTCCATGTCGACCCAGATCGCCGGCCTGCCGTTCTCCGGCCCGATCGGTGGCGTCCGCGTCGCCCTCATCCCCGACGACAACGGCTCCGGCCAGTGGGTCGCCTTCCCGAAGCACTCGCAGGTTGAAGAGGCCGTGTTCAGCATGGTCGTCGCCGGCCGCGTTGTGACGGATGCCGATGGCAGCGAAGACGTCGCGATCATGATGATCGAGGCCGAAGCGACCGACAACGCCTGGACCTTGATCCAGGGCGGCGCCATCAAGCCGAACGAAGAGGTCATCGCCGAGGGCATCGAGGCGTCCAAGCCGTTCATCAAGCAGCTCATCGTCGCCCAGCAGCAGGTGGCCGCCGCGGCCTCCAAGCCCACCGGCAACTACCCGCTGTTCCCGCCGTACACCCCGGAGACCTACGACGCCGTCGCAGCCCTGGCCTACGAGGGACTCAAGGACGTCTACGTCATCGCCGACAAGATCGCGCGTCAGGATGCCGACGACGTGCTCAAGGCATCCGTCAAGACCGCCATCGCGGCCAAGGTCGAAGCCGGCGAGCTGCCCGCAACCGCCAACAACCAGGTCGGCGCGGCGTACAAGTCCGTCACCAAGCTCGTGGTGCGCTCACGCGTGCTCAACGAGGGTGTTCGCATGGACGGACGCGGCCTGGCCGACATCCGCCCGCTCGACGCCGAGGTTGCGGTCATCCCGCGCGTGCACGGTTCCGCTATCTTCCAGCGCGGCGAGACCCAGATCCTGGGTGTCACCACGCTGAACATGCTCAAGCTCGAGCAGACCATCGACTCCCTGAGCCCGGTCACCAAGAAGCGTTACATGCACAACTACAACTTCCCGCCCTACTCCACCGGTGAAACCGGTCGGGTCGGTACGCCGAAGCGTCGCGAGATCGGCCACGGAGCGCTCGCTGAGCGTGCCCTGGTTCCCGTGCTGCCCAGCCGTGAGGAATTCCCCTACGCCATCCGTCAGGTCTCCGAGGCGCTCAGCTCCAACGGATCCACCTCGATGGGTTCCGTCTGCGCCTCCACCCTGTCCATGCTGAACGCCGGAGTGCCGCTGCGCGCCCCGGTCGCCGGCATCGCGATGGGCCTCATCTCCGACACCGTCGACGGCAAGACCCGCTACGCGGCTCTGACCGACATCCTCGGTGCCGAAGACGCCCTCGGCGACATGGACTTCAAGGTTGCCGGCACGGCTGAGTTCGTCACCGCGATCCAGCTCGACACCAAGCTCGACGGCATCCCCGCGTCGGTCCTGGCCGGCGCGCTGACGCAGGCGAAGGATGCTCGCACGACGATCCTCGCCGTGCTGAACGCCGCGATCGACAAGCCCGACGAGATGGCACCGACCGCGCCCCGCGTGATCAGCGTGCAGATCCCCGTCGACAAGATCGGCGAGCTCATCGGCCCGAAGGGCAAGATGATCAACTCGATCCAGGACGAGACCGGAGCCGACATCTCGATCGAGGAAGACGGTACCGTGTACATCGGCGCCGTCGATGGTCCGTCGGCCGAGGCCGCTCGCATCATGGTCAACTCCGTCGCGAACCCCACCAACCCCGAGGTTGGCGAGCAGTTCCTCGGAACTGTCGTGAAGATCGCCGCTTTCGGCGCCTTCGTCTCGCTCCTCCCGGGCAAGGACGGCCTGCTGCACATCTCTGAGGTGCGCAAGCTCGCCGGCGGCAAGCGCGTGGAGAACGTCGAAGACGTCCTCGGCGTGGGCCAGAAGGTCCTCGTCGAGATCACCAAGATTGACGACCGCGGCAAGCTTTCGCTCGCCCCGGTCCTCGCCGATGAAGCCGACACGCACGGTCGTGACGCTGCATCCGAGGGACCCGAAGCTCCGGCCGAAGGTTAGTCACTAGTTCTGCCGGCCACCTCTCGCCAGGTGTGCCGGTCAGACGGAAGGCCCGTCCTGCTTCGGCAGGGCGGGCCTTTTCGCGTCTGCAGAATGCAGCTAGCCCGACCTGGGCTGCACGCCCCGCTCCAGCAGGGGAACGATGCGATACGGGATGAGCTCGCCCATCGCGAGGGAGGTCTCGGTGCGTTCGACGCCCTCGCAGGCGAGGATCGTGCGGTCGATCCTGAACAGGTCTTCGGAGTCGGCGCAGGCCACCCGCACCAGCAGATCCGCTGCGCCGCTCATGCCGTGCGCCTGCACGATCTCGGGGATGCGGCTGAGCTCGGCGATGATGTCGGCGGCGCGCTTTTGCACGATGTGGACCTCGATGAACGCGGTCAGCGGATAGCCGAGCACGGCCGGACTGACCCGGCGATCGAAGTCGAGAAACACCCGGGACTCCTCGAGCCGGCTCATCCGGGCCTGCACGGTGTTGCGGGAGAGCCCGAGCGTGTTGGCGAGCCCCACATAGGTGCTGTCGGGGGTGGCGCACAGCGCACGGAGCAACTCGAGATCGACTCTGTCCAAGTGGTGCATACTGCCTGACCGTAGCATGCGCGCTGGCCCCTGAACAGGGCACAGTGCACACCGTGACCCACATTCGCTGCGCGGGCGGGAAGTCCACACCGGTCAGGGTGCGGCAAGGCGACGATTCGCCCAGGGTTGACCGGGCCGACGCCGCACGGAAGAGTGGTCGGATGGACGACACCCGCCAGACCCTGACTCCCGCTCAAACCCGATCGGTGCTCTCCGGGGGCGATTTCCTGCATCTGGAGGGAACGCTGTATGCCACCTACCGCACGGCCGATTTCGCCGCGGCCGTGCACCTGGTGGATGCCGTCGCTGCCGACGCCGACGCCCAGAATCATCACCCAGACGTGAAACTGGGTTACGGGTCCGTGGAGTTCGAGCTCACGAGCCACGATGTGGGTGGCATCACCCAACGGGATCTGCGGCTCGCCCAGCGCATCCAGGAACTCGCCGCCGAGCAGGAGGCGCACGCCACCCGTCTGGTGCCCAGCCGCGCCGACGTGGCCATCGACTGCACCGACGCCGAGGCCGTGCGCCCATTCTGGCGGGTGGGGCTGGGTTATGTGGAGTCCGGTCCCGCGGACGACATCGAACTGCGTGATCCTCGCGGCGGTGGCCCCAAGGTGTGGTTCCAGCACATGGAGATCCAACGCACCGAGCGCAACCGCATCCACCTCGACGTGTACGTGCCCGTCGCCGACTGTGAGGACCGGGTGCAGGACATCATCGACGTCGGGGGAGTGCTGCTCACCGACGAACACGCCCCGGACTGGTGGGTGCTCGCCGACCCAGAGGGCAACGAGCTCTGCGTGTGCAGCTGGGACGCCTGACCGGCGTGGCTCAGGCCGCTTCGCGCGCCAGGGCCTTCTCGATCGCGGCGACGAGCTGTGCAGATTCAGGTTCCACCGTCGACGCGAACCTGTCGACGATCACGCCGTCGCCGTTCACCAGGAACTTCTCGAAGTTCCACTTGATCAGCCCCGGCAGCATGCCCTTCCGGAACGCGGTGAGCTGACTGTACAGCGGATGCTGATTCTTGCCGCGCACATCCACCTTGGCGGTGAGCGGGAAGGTGACCCCGAAGTTGAGCTCGCAGAACTGCTGGATGTCCTCTTCGCTGCCGGGTTCCTCGCCCATGAACTGGTTGCACGGCAACCCGAGCACCACCAGGCCGTCGTCAGCGAAACGGCGGTAGAGCGCCTCCAGGCCGGCATACTGGGGCGTGAAGCCGCACTTCGATGCCACGTTGACCACGAGTACGGTCTTGCCGGCGAACCGGCCGAACGTGGTCGGGGTGCCGTCGATGAGGGTGAGCGGGACGCCGTACAGCGGTGAGTCAGACATGCCGGAAACACTACTCCCCGACCCTTCGAGAGAGCTCACCGAAGGCCTATTTTCGGCTAAACGGGGGGTAAAGCCGCACATTTGTGTAACGCTTGCCGCGCGCCCCCGGCGGATTGGCCGGATCGGGTTATTCTCGGCTTTACACGGGTCCGCGCGGCAGCCGCGCTGGTCCGTCCGAGGGGCGGTGAAGGCATGAGAGGCAGCGTGGCGACGGGGCGTGTGTCAACGGGGCATGTGGCAACGGAGCATGTAGCAACGGAGCGGGTGACACCAGACAGCCTGACGACAGCCGATCTCATCCTGCAAACCCGCCCGGTGGAGGTCCAGCACACCGCTCCGGTTCAGCTGCCCGACCACGACCGCCCAGCCGCCCCGGACATCCGGCGCACCATCGGCGACACCGACCTCACCGTGCACCCGCTGGCGCTGGGCTGCAGCGTCTTCGGCTGGACCACCGACGGCGACACCGCCATGGCGATCCTCGACCGGCACTGGGAACTCGGTGGCAACTTCCTCGACACCGCTGACAGCTACGCCGCCGGACGCAGCGAGGTGCTGATCGGGTCGTGGATGCGCACCCGCGGTCTGCGCGACGACACCATCGTCTCCACCAAGATCGGCCGCAACCGCGACAACCCCGGCCTCTCGCCGCGCAGCATCGTCGGTGCGGTGCACGCCTCCCTCGAGCGGCTCGGCACCGACCACATCGACCTTCTACACTTCCACTACGACGACCTCGACGTGCCGCTGGAGGAGAGCCTCGGCGCCATGGAGATGCTCATCGCCAACGGCACCGTGCGGCACCTCGCGGCGTCCAACTTCACAGCGGAGCGCCTGATGGAGGCCCGGGTACTCGCCGCCAACGGCCTGCCCAGGTTCGTGGCCCTGGAGACCCCGTACAACCTGATGAACCGGGTCTCGTTCGAATCGTCGCTGGCCCTGGTCAGCCGGGCGCAGGGTGTCGCGGTGATGCCGTACTTCGCCCTCGCGCACGGCTTCCTCACCGGCAAGTACCACTCCAAAGCCGACCTCACCGACACCATCAGGGCCGGCCGCGCATCGGCCTACCTCAACCGGGCCGGCCTCAAGGTGCTGGGCGTGCTCGAACGCATCGCGGAGGACCACGGGGTGGCTCCGTCGACGATCGCGCTGGCCTGGCTGCTGGCCAAGGACGGTGTCGTGGCCCCGGTCGCCAGCGCGAGCCGGCCGGAACAGGTGGATGCCCTGGTCGCCGCGGCCGCCGTGCGGCTGGGCCGTGCCGACATGGTCGACCTCGACAAGGTGTCGGCCTGACCGGCGCCCAGGCCCGCCGCGTCCAGCGGGGCCCGGTCGCGCCGGTGTCGTAAGGTTGAGGGGATATGAACGGTGCCGTTGAATTTCCCCTTGACCTGACCGAACTCTCGTTTCGGGCCGCTGGTGAGTCCCTCGTCAGGCGCACCGTCCTCCCCAGCGGGGTGCGCATCGTCACCGAACAGGTGCCGGGCAGCCGCAGCCTCACCATCGGCTACTGGGTGGCCGTGGGGTCCCGCGACGAACAGCCCGGTCACTTCGGCTCCACGCATTTCCTCGAGCACCTGCTGTTCAAGGGAACCGCAGAGCGTTCGGCGCTGGACATCGCCATCGCGTTCGACGCCGTCGGTGGCGAACACAACGCCATGACGGCCAAGGAATACACCTGCTACTACGCCAAGGTGCAGGATCGTGACCTCCACATGGCCGTGGAGGTGCTCACCGACATGATCACCTCGTCGCTGCTGGACCCCGCGGAGTTCGAAACCGAGCGCGGCGTCATCCTCGAGGAACTCGCGATGGCCGACGACGACCCGGCCGACGTCGCCAACGAACGCTTCTTCCAGGCCGTCATGGGCGCGCATCCGCTGGGCCGACCCATCGGCGGCAGCCCGGACACCATCCGCGCCGCGACCCGAGACGCCGTCTGGGAGCACTACCGGGCCAACTACCGCCCGCAAGACCTGGTCGTGACCGTTGCCGGCGCCGTCGACCACGACGTGCTCGTGGCCGCCGTCACCCGGTCGCTGCTGCAGGCCGGTTGGGACCTGGGCGAGTACGCCGCACCGGTGGGACGCCGCTCCGGCGCCGCCGCCGTGATCAGCCAGGGCCAGCCCATCAGCGTCGTGCACCGTCCGCTCGAGCAGGCCAACCTGCTGATCGGCGTGCCGGGTCTCGTGGCCGCCGACGACCGCCGCGTGGCGATGAATGTGCTCACCTCCATCTTCGGCGGCGGCATGTCGTCGCGCCTGTTCCAGGAGGTGCGCGAAAAGCGCGGCCTGGCCTACTCCGTCTACTCGTTCGCGCCGGGCTACTCTGACGCCGGCATCTTCGGCATGTACGCCGGCTGCACCCCGGCCAAGGCCGGTCAGGTCACCGAGATCATGCTCGACGAGCTGCACCGCCTCGCCGAGCACGGTGTGACCGCCGACGAGATGAAGCGGGCCTCCGGTCAGCTCTCCGGCGCATCCGCCCTGGCCCTCGAAGACTCCGACACCCGGATGTCCAGGCTCGGCCGCTCCGAGATCACGCTGGGCGAGTTCGTCGACCTCGACGAGGCCCTGCGGCGCCTCGCGCTGGTCACCGCGGACGATGTGCAGCAGCTGGCGGTCGACATGGTCTCCCGGCCGTTCTCCGTGGCCGCCGTCGGCGCCCTCGAGGAGGACGCCTTCGACGCCGTGCTGTCCCGCCGGGCGGCGCCCCTCCCGCCGAACTGAACTGTTCACGGCGAGCCCCGTTCGACTTCTTACGACATCAACCGAAAGGGCGATGATGCCCCAGTACCTCTACCTCGTGCGACACGGTGAACAGCAGGATGCCGAATACGGCCTGCCGGACGGCCCGCTGTCACCGCGGGGCAAGCGTCAGGCGCACCTCATCGCCGAACGCCTGGGCGGGGTGCCGTTCACCGGCGCCTGGCATTCGCCGCTGCAACGTGCCGCGGAGACGGCGGCCATCATCGCCGACCGGCTGCCGTCGCTCACCTCGGAGCCGTCGCCGCTGTTGTTCGACTGCGTTCCCTCCGGCCGGGCGCCGGAGATGCCGAAAGCATACGCGCCGTTCTTCAACTCGGTCAGCGACGACCAGATCGAGGCCGGCCGCGCTCAGATGGAGGACGCAGTCGCGGAATTCCTGCATCCGCACCGGGGTCCCCGACACGACCTGCTGATCACCCACAACTTCGTGATCGCCTGGTTCGTCCGCGAGGTGCTCGGCGCCCCCGACTGGCGCTGGATCAGCATCAACCAGGCCAACTGCGGCCTCACCGTGCTGCAGCAGAAGCCCGGCCGGCCGTGGTCGCTGGTCACCCACAACGACCTCGGCCACCTGCCGGTAGAGCTGCGAACCGGCCTGCCGGACCCGCTGTTGTTCTAGGGGCGAGGCGGTAACCCGCCTCAGTCGAGGATCTTCCAAAAGGAATCCTTGCGGCGGATCTTCCCGGCGGCATCGAATTCGAGCAGGTCGACGCCGCGCACTTCGAGTCGCCGGCCGGACACTGACGTGCCGGTCAGCGTCCACTCGGAGACTCCGAGATCATCGCCGCACACCCAGTGCCGGTCGTCGCCATAGTGCACGTCCGGGATGCCCTCGAATCGGCTGGAGAGCCCCGCCCGCACCTCGGCCCTGCCCACGAAACGATCGCCCCGAGGCTTCGCACCCCTAGGCGGGTAGAAGACGCAATCTTCGGCGAAATAGCCCATGCTCGCGTCCAGGTCGTGGTTGTTGAACGCCGCCAGGAACCCCGTCAGCGTGGCGCGTGTGACCGTCATCTCGACCGACCTCCTCCTGCCGCGCATCCGCGCCGCCTGCTGTGAGAGCAGCCAGCACTGACGGGTCAGGGGGTCGGGGCGAGCACCTTTCGGTACCAGTTCGTGGCGTTCGGGTTGTCGTTGTATGGCGGCACATCCTGATAGCCGGAGCGCTGGTACAGCGCCCCGGCCGCCTCGAGGCTCGAGTTCGTGTCGAGCACCAGCTCCGTGGCCCCGAACGCCCTGGCCCGGGTTTCGAGTTCGGCGAGCAGCAGGGTGCCCCAGCCGCGGCCGCGCACCTCCGGTTGCAACCAGAGGTGTTTCGCCTCGAACCGCACCGCACCATCCGCGCCGTCATCGATTCGACGGATGCCGCCGCAGCCCACGAAGGTGCGCGACCCCTGGGTCTCGCTCACGAGCAGGAACTGGCCGCGCGGCGGGACGAACTGTTCGGGAGCCGGGAACGTGGTGCGATAGCCGCCGGCGGAGGGGAACGTGGACGCGCGATCGCTGAAGTACTGGGTGAGCAGGGTGATGGACCCCGCATCCGTGACGGAGACCGCGGTGAATTCAGGCATGCCCCTAGGGTACGTGCCTCGGTGCCGGGGGCAACCGCCCCGGTTGGTAGATTGGCAGCATGACAACACGGGTGGCCATCGTCGGCGCAACGGGCAAGATGGGCCGCCTGGTCGGCGGCCTGGTCGAGAGTACGCCGGGGTACGACGTGGTCGCCCGGCTTGATTCCACCAGTGCCCTGTCCGAGATGCTCGGCGCGGATGTGGCGATCGACCTCACCGTTCCGGCGGTCAGCCAGGGCGTGGTCGACTTCGCCATCGACAACGGCATCCGGGTGCTTGTCGGCACCTCGGGCTGGTCCCAGCCCCGCATCGACGCGCTCGGCCACAAACTCAAGGGCCGCACGGATGTCGGCGCCGTGATCATCCCCAACTTCTCACTCGGCTCGGTGCTCGGCACGGCCTTCGCGGCCCTTGCCGCCCGATTCTTCGACTCCATCGAGATCGTCGAGGCGCACCAGGCCGGCAAGGTCGACTCCCCGTCGGGAACCGCCGTGCGCACCGCCGAGCTGATGGCCGCCGCCCGCGCCGGCCTCGGCCCGGTCTCCGCGCCGCATGTCGACCAGCGTGCCCGCGGCCAGCAGGTCGCCACGGTGCCGGTGCACAGCCTGCGCTTGGCCGGCGTGCTGGCCCGCCAGGACGTGATCTTCGGCGGCTCGGGGGAGACCCTCACGATCACGCACAACACGCTCTCCGCCGAGGCCTACGAGCGCGGCATCCTGGTGGCCCTGGCCGCCGCCCGCGACTGCGTCGGGGTGACCGTCGGACTCGACCAGCTGATCGACCTGGGGCTAACCGGTGACGTGCTCGAGCCCGCCGTGGCGTCTGCCGGGTCGCCGGACGAGCCGACTGCTGGGCCACCGCCGGGCCCCGAGGATGCCGAAATGGAGCCCGGCGAATGAAGGGCCGCATCGCCGTCGTCGTGATGGCACTCCTGCTCGTGTTCTACCTGGTGCTCGTCGGCTGGCGCGCGGTGCTCTTCGTGCAGAGCGGTGACCCTGTCGGCATCCTCATCGGCGTTGCGCTCATCGTGCTGCCGCTGATCGGCGCGTGGGCGCTGGTGCGCGAGATCAGCTTCGGCATCCGGTGCGAACGCCTGGTCAAGCAGCTCGACGCCGAGGGCGCCCTGCCGGTCAACGACCTACCGAGCCGCCCGAGCGGCCGGCCATACCGCGAGGCGGCGGACGCTCAGTTCCCGCAGTATCAAGAGGCCGTGGATGCCGCGCCGCAGGACTGGCGGGCCTGGTTCCGCCTCGGCCTGGCCTACGACGCGTCGGGCGACCGCCGCCGCGCCCGCTCGGCGCTTCGCACCGCGATGGCCCTGGAGAAGTCCGCGGCCTGAGCTCGGCGCGTGCGCCGTCATGCGGGTGCCGCGCCGTTATGCGGGTGCCTCGCCGTTATGCGGGTGGCATGCCACCCGCATAACGGCGCCTTACCCGCATACCTCGAGTCGCCCACCTCGCGCCCAGAGCGCGCCCGGCCTGCTCCGCGCCGCACCGGCCCGCTCAGCGCCCGGCCAGCCGGGGGCGCCCCGGGGTGAGGCCCAGGCGCGCCAGCCGCGCCGACAACCGCGGCACGCTCATCCCGGTGGCGTGGTCCCAGCGAACGAAGCCGAGCACCTGCAGCCGAATGGCATCCTCGCGGAGCTTCTCCTCGTACACCACCTCTGCCGGGGTGCGTCCGGCGAGCAGCACCGGATCGAAGTACTTCACCCGACCGTCGCTCTCGCCCACACCCCGCACGCCCCGCCAGAAGAAGTCTGAAAAGACGGTGCGGTCCTCGATCACGAACGGATGCTGCAACTCGGGTTCGGGAAGTCCGGCCAGCGCGATCGTCACCCGACTGCCCGATTCGTCGGGAGAGCCCGAGAGCGGCGTGGCAAAGTCGATCACCGTGCGCGCCCGCACCGAACCGCGGAACGGCAGCATCCGGTGCCAGGTTTCGAGCAGGGTCGCCCGGTTCGTGAGCGGCGGGATGCGACCGGTCCGATCCACCGCCAGAGCCCGATCGGCCGCGGCGACCGCCGACCGGAGGTCCACAATCGTCGCGAGCTCGATCACCGTGCGGGCTACCGAGGTGACCAGCACTCCGTCTTTCAGCTCCACATCGCGGGCGTCGAAGCCCACCGTGTGCTTGCGGATGCCCGGGTCCGAGCGGCCGCCGGCTGCACGCGGGCCCAGGAAGTGCACCTCATCGGGCCACGGTGCCTGCAGCGGTAGTTGCCACAGCACCGCGGCCGACTGGTGGGAGAGCGGCAACGCGCCTCGTCGGGCCAGCGCCGCCGCCCGCACTCTCAGTGCATACCGCTGGTCACGGTCGAGGCCGGCCCAGACGCCTGCTGGGCAGTACTGGCCCCAGCCGATGCGGTGCAGGTAACCGCGCTCGGCACCGCGACGCAGGCGAAGATCGGCGCCGAGGGCTCGCCGATAGTCGGCGGCCAGGAGCACCTCGGGTGGGAAGGACGGGTGTTCTCGACGATCGCTCATCCAGCGAGTGTCGGCGCCGGGTGCCGCGGCCACGGCGCTCGAACCGTGGTCGTTCACAACATCGGGCCGGCGCCCCTGTGGAGGATTGCCCAGCCATCGCGTCGGGCTGGCCCTTCGGATGCGTAGTGCGGGTCACGCGCCGTTATGCGGGTGGCGCGCCACCCGCATAACGGCGCCTACCCCGCATAACGAGATTCAGCCACCGCGAGCGACGAGCCCGGAACTCCTAGCGCAGCATCCAGGTGACGGCTTCGGCGGCCGTACGGTGGGTGAAACGGAACCCGTCGGCCTGCAGCTTCGCCGAGCTCACCCGCTGGTCGGCGAGCAACAGTTGCCTGGCTGCATCCTGCAGCGCCAGGGTCAGCACGAACTCGGGCACCGGAAGGAAGAACGGCCGGCGCAGCGCCGAGGCCACGGCCCGGATCACCTCGTTGGCCGTTGCCGGGGTGGGGCCGGTGAGGTTCACCGGGCCGCTCAGCTCTGAGGTGAGCAGGTGCACGATCGCCGCGGCTTCGTCGTGGAGGCTTACCCACGGCCAGATCTGGCTGCCACGGCCGAGCGGTCCGCCGAGGCCGAGCCGGACGATCGGCATCAGGGGCTTCAGCGCGCCGCCCTTGGCGAGCACCAGGCCGGTACGCAGCAGCACCACCCGGGTGCCCTCAGGGGCCAGCCGGGCCTCCGATTCCCACGTCGTGACGACGGTGGCGAGGAAGTCCGAGCCCGGTGCGGACTCCTCGGTGAGCTCCTCGCCGGGCCGGTTGCCGTAGATCCCCACGGCGGACGCGTTCAGCAGCACCGTCGGTGGCGTGCCGGCCCGGCGCATGGCGTCGGTGAGGGTACGAGCGGCCTGCACCCGCGATTCCATGATCTGGCGGCGGTAGGACTTGGTCCATGGCAACCGCCCGATCGACGCGCCGGACAGGTTGATCACCGCATCCACGCCGTCGAGCACGGTGGGATCCAGGGTCAGTGTCGCCGGGTCCCAGCGCACCTCCGACCTGGAGCGCGCGGGGCGTCGCACCAGACGCAGCACGGTGTGGCCGGCCGTTTCCAGCTGGCGGGTCAGTTCGGTGCCGATGAGCCCGGAGGCTCCGGAGATGAGTACGCGCACCGCTCAGGCCAGTTCGGCTTCGATGGTGATCGGGATGCCGGTCAACGCTTGCGAGATCGGGCAGTTCACCTTCGCGTCCTGCGCGAACGCCTCGAACTCCGCCTCGGTGACACCGGGAACGTTGGCGCTGACAAGCAGGTGGCTGCCGGTGACACCGGTGCCGGCCACGAACGTGACCGCCGCGGTGGTCTGGATGCTCGTGGGGGTGTGCCCGGCGTCGGCCAGGATCAGGGCCAGTGCCATCGAGAAGCAGGATGCGTGCGCCGCGCCCAGCAACTCCTCGGGGTTGGTCGTATTGGCGGTGCCCTCGGCCCGGGCCTTCCAGTTCACCGGGAACGACCCGCCGTGCGAGGAATCGAGCGTGACGGTTCCGGAACCCGTCGTCAGGTCTCCGGTCCATACGGTGGTTGCTTCGCTGGTCAGGGCCATGGTGATACCTCCTGGAAGTGGAGCACCAGCCTATCCGCCGGGCCTGAACCGTTCACAGGGAATCCTCGGACGACGGGCAGGTTCGCCAGACCCGCCGGTCAGGGCGCCGCCGGGCTGCGCCCGAGGACGCCGGCCCGCACCAGCAGGAGGTACAGCTGGCAGCCCAGGCAGTAGTCGAAGGCCGCGTTCAGGAAAGCCGCCACGAACGCGGCCGCCGCCGCGAGGGGCACGGCCACGAGCACTCCGGCCAGGCCGAGCAGCACCCCGGTCAGGGCGACCAGCAGGCCGACACCCTGGGCGAAGGTGGGCGGGGCCGGGTCTTCGAGTTCGGCCGGCGGGCCGAGCCGCGGGCGCACGAGGGCCTTGTAGAGCCACCCGTACGGATGCCGGGCGGCCCCGGCGATGGTGCCCCAGGCGAACACCGCGGTCTGCACGGCGAGCAGCGCCAGGGCGGCGTCGGAGGCTCCGACGAGCGCCAGGAAGATTACCGCCAGCAGCACGACGGCGGTGACGGCCGCGCCGAACCGGGGGCCGCGCGGGTCGATGCCCGTCCGCTTCCCGGCAGCGGCAGCGGCGGCGGCGGAAGCCGTCGCAGCGGATTCTGGCTGGGTCATCGGGACTCCTAAACGTTTCGGGCAAGGTCATCGAGGTGCGCGTGCAGGGCGGCCCGGTCCGGCACACCACCCACCCGGGCGCGCACCCGGCCGGCCCTGTCGAGCACCAGCGTGGTGGGCGTCTGCAGAACCTTGAACCGCCGGGCCAGGTCGGCGCGATGGGTGAGGTCCACCTCCACGTGCCGCACGCCGATGCGGGCATCCGCCACCTGGCCCAGCAGCACGCTCGTGCCGGGGCAGCGGGCGCAGAACTCGGTGGAGAACTGCAGCAGCGTCGCCTCGGCGCCGAAAACCCCCGGGGTGTCCGACACGGACAGGCCCAGCTGGGCGGCCGTGACGGCATCCACCGAGTCGGTCGAGCTCGTGAGCCGGCCCTGCCGACGGCGCCAGACCAGTCCCAGCGCGGTGGTCAACGCGACCAACAACACCAGAACGAGCAGGGCGGCGGCGGGGTTCATGCAGGCGAGGTTACGCCGCGGCGGGCCTCAGACCCCTCGTATGACGGCAGATGACGCGCGCGAGGGCAGGCGTGGAGGCGCGGGAGGGCGCGCTAGACGATAACCTGTAAAACGTGTCTACTCCTTACAACCCCTTCGGGCAGGTCCTCGTCGCCCTGGTGACACCTTTTACCGCTGACGGTGAGGTCGCCTGGGCCGACGTCGAGAAGCACATCGACGACGTCATCACCGCCGGGGCCGACGGCATCGTCGTCACCGGCACCACCGGCGAGACCTCCACCCTCACCGACCCCGAGAAGATCCGGCTCGTCGAGGTCGGCAAGGACGTTGCGGCCGGTCGCGCCAAGATCATCACCGGCGGCGGCTCGAACGAGACCGCCCACGCCATGCAACTCGCCAAGCAGAGCGAGAAGGCCGGCGCCGACGGCAACATGATCGTCACGCCGTACTACAACAAGCCCACCCAGGCCGGTGTTCTCACGCACTTCCGCATGATCGCGGATGCCACCGATCTGCCGGTGATCCTGTACGACATCCCGGGACGCACGGGCATCCCGATCACCTACGAGACCATCCTGCGCGCCGCGAAGCACCCGAACATCCTCGCCGTCAAGGACGCCAAGGGCGACCTGGCCCAGGTCAGCCGGGTGCTCAACCAGACCGACCTGCTCTACTTCTCCGGCGACGACCCCAACGTGCTGCCGCACCTGTCGATCGGCGCCACCGGCCTGATCGGCGTCACCGCGAACATCGCAGCCAAGCCGTACCGCCAGATGGTGGATGCCGTCAACGCGGGTGACCTCAAGGCGGCCACGCTCGCGCACCAGCAGCTTGAACCCCTCGTGCGCGCCGTGATGACCCACGTGCCGGGCACCGTCGCGGCCAAGTACATCCTGCACGGGCTGGGTCGCATCAGCAGCCCGCGCGTGCGCCTGCCCCTGGTCGGCCCGGAGGAATCCGAAGCCGCCATGATCGAAGACGAAATCGACCTCGTCCGGAACATCCCCGGCGTCGACTTCACCAACTTCCGCCCCGACCGCAACGCCGCCGCCGGCGGGGCGCTGCCCAAGGTCGCCGGAACCACACGCTAAAAGATAAACGCACCACGGATCAACAGCAGCACCAACTCCACCCACCACTAACTTCACGCACCACCAACTCCACAATAGGAGGGCTTATGCCCAACGACGTATACGCACCGCCCGCGCTCCCCAAGGGAACACTCCGCGTCACGCCCATCGGCGGACTCGGCGAAATCGGCCGGAACATGACCACCTTCGAGATCAACGGCAAAATCCTGATCGTCGACTGCGGCGTGCTGTTCCCCGAGGAGCACCAGCCCGGTGTCGACCTGATCCTGCCGGACTTCACCCCGATCAAGGACCGCCTGAAAGACATCGTCGGCGTCGTGCTCACCCACGGCCACGAAGACCACATCGGCGCGGTGCCGTACCTGCTCAAGCTGCGCCAGGACATCCCGCTGATCGGCTCCGGCCTGACGCTGGCGTTCATCGAGGCCAAGCTCAAGGAACACCGCATCACCCCTTACACCCTGCAGGTGAAGGAAGGCCAGAAGGAACGCCTCGGCCCGTTCAACCTCGAGTTCGTCGCGGTCAACCACTCGATCCCCGACGCCCTCGCCGTCGCCATCAAGACCGAGGGTGGCAGCGTGCTGCATACCGGTGACTTCAAGATGGACCAGCTGCCGCTGGACAACCGCATCACCGACCTCCGCGACTTCGCCCGCCTGGGCGAAGAGGGCATCGACCTGTTCCTGGTCGACTCCACCAACGCCGACGTTCCCGGCTTCACGCCGTCCGAGCGCGCCATCGGCCCGGTCCTGGAAGACGTCATCGCCCGCGCCCCGCGCCGGGTGGTCATCGCCAGCTTCTCCAGCCACGTGCACCGGGTGCAGCAGGTGCTCGACGCCGCTCACGCCAACGGCCGCCGCGTGGCCCTGCTGGGCCGCTCGATGGTGCGCAACATGACCATCGCCGCCGACCTCGGCTACCTCAAGGTGCCCGACGGTGTGCTCATCGACTTCAAGAAGGCCGGGAACATCCCGGACAACAAGATCGTCTACATGTCCACCGGTTCGCAGGGCGAGCCGATGGCGGTGCTCAGCCGCATCGTCAACAAGGAACACCAGATCGAGGTCGGCCCCGGCGACACCGTCATCCTGGCCTCCAGCCTGATCCCGGGCAACGAGAACGCGGTCTACCGCATCATCGACGGCCTGACCAAGCTCGGCGCGAACGTCGTGCACAAGGGCAACGCCAAGGTGCACGTCTCCGGACACGCCGCCGCCGGCGAGCTGCTCTACGTCTACAACGTGCTCCGCCCGAAGAACGTGCTGCCCGTGCACGGCGAATACCGCCACCTGGTGGCCAACGCCAAGCTCGCCGTGCAGAGCGGGGTGCCCGTCGAACGGGCCATCCTCGCCGAGGACGGCACCGTTCTCGACCTGCGCGACGGAAACGTCACGAAGGTCGGCCAGCTCGACCTCGGCTACGTCTACGTCGACGGTTCCACCGTCGGTGAGATCACCGAAGCCGACCTCACCGACCGGCGCACCCTGTCCGAGGAAGGCTTCATCTCGATCATCGTCGTGGTGGACAAGTCCACCGGCAAGGTCATCGTCGGCCCGGAGATCCACGCCAAGGGCTTCGCTGAAGACGATTCGGTCTTCGACTCCGTCCGGCCCAAGATCGAGGCCGCCCTGGCCGAGGCCGCGCAGAACGGCACCCACGACACCTACGCGCTCACGCAGGTCGTGCGCCGCACCGTCGGCCGCTGGGTACAGGCGTCGTTCCGCCGCCGCCCGATGATCGTTCCGATGATCATCGAGGCGTAACCGCCCGCTGCACAGCACCACTGTCAACCCCCGGCCGCCCTCGGCGCCGGGGGTTGACGCGTTCTTGGGTACCCCGCACACCGGGGGTCATCCTTCAGGAGGATTTTGCCCGAAAGCCGCCTCGAAGGGCCGGAACTGCCCCTAGGCTCGTGCCAGTCGACACCGTCAGGTGCGATGCGAGCATGGGGGAAATCAGTGAATGTGATGCGCAAATGGGTCTTTCCGATCCTCCGATTGCTCGTCGTCGCGGCCATCGCGGTGGCCCTGGTGAAGCTGGCATTCTTTGCCGACGCCGCGGAGGCCCAGGACCCGGCCCAGCCGACCGGCCAGGTCGTGGAACCGCAGATCCCGGTTGCCCTGGGCACGATCACCAACGATGTGACGCTGCCCGGAACCGTGTCGGCGGATGCCGCAGTGCCCGTCAAGGCCGTCGCGGCCGGCACCGTCGACGAGATCTTCTTCGCCGCCGGAGCGACCGTCGCCGCCGGCGACAAGATCTACGACATCAAGGTCGAAACCGTGCGCGACCCCGTTGAGACGACGGACCCCGCCACCGGGACGATCGCCATCACCCAGCCCAAGCCGGCGGTCACCTTCGAGAAGGTCTTCGCCCCCGCCGACGGCGTGCTCAGCGCCCTCACCGTCATCCACGGCCAGTCCGTCGCCATCGGCGACACCACCGGCCAGGTCGCGCCGCCCAGCTACTCGGTGAGCGGATCGCTCAGCCCCGAGCAGCAATACCGTCTCGTCACGCAGCCCACCGAGGCGTCCATCGCCATCACCAACGGTCCGGCCCCGTTCACCTGCACGGGCCTGCGCATCACCACCCCGCTGGCCGGGGCGGATGCCGGCGGCTCCGGCGGCGGCACCGATCCGGCGTCGGGTACCGGCACGGGCGCCGGCGGGGCGGGCGGCACCACCGTCAGCTGCGCCATCCCGGCCGAGGTCACGGTCTTCCCCGGCCTCGCCGCCCAGATCACCATCGCCGGCGGCAAGGCCGAGAACGTGCTCGTCGTGCCCACCACGGCTGTGAAGGGCTCTGCCGAAACCGGGGTCGTCTGGTTCGTGCTGCCCGACGGCACAACCGAGGAACGCCCGGTGACACTCGGGATGAACGACGGCACCTCGGTGCAGATCGTCGAGGGGCTGGCCGAGGGCGACCTGATCAACCAGTTCGTACCCGGCGCCACCGCCGTGAGCGGCTGCAGCACCGCCCCGGACGGCAGCGAAGTCTGCCCCGAGCCCGGAATGACCCTCCATTGACGCTCCTGCACCTGGCCGGCGTCACCCGCACCGTCCAGCTCGTCGACGCCCCACCGCTGACGATCCTCTCCGGCGTCGACCTCGACGTGGAGGTGGGCGACAGGGTCTCCATCGTGGGCCGCAGCGGCTCCGGCAAGTCCACCCTGCTCAATCTGCTCGGCCTGCTCGACAACCCCACGTCGGGTGACCTCGAGTTCGACGGTCGACCGGTGAAATCGTTCTCCTCGGGGGAGCGCGACAGGGTGCGCGGCCGCGACGTGGGCTTCATCTTCCAGCAATTCAACCTGCTCCAGGGCCGCACGGCGCTCGAGAACGTGATGACCCCGCTGCTCTACGCGCAGGGCAAACAATTCTGGCAGCGGGCCCGCATCGCCACGGCGATGCTGGAACGGGTCGGCCTCGGCCACCGGCTGGGCGCGATGCCCGACAAGCTCTCCGGCGGTGAACAGCAGCGGGTGGCCATCGCCCGCTCGCTCGTGCGCGGTCCGCGGTTGATCCTGGCCGATGAACCCACCGGCGCCCTGGACCTCGAGACCGGGGCGGATGTGATGGCGCTACTCGACGAGGTCGCCACCGGCTCCGGCGCGGCCCTGATCACCATCACCCACGACCCCGCCATCGCGGCGCTGGCCAGCCGGCATCTGCGCCTGGACCACGGTGTGCTCACCGTGGTCGGGGGCCCGGTGGCCCCGGTCGTACGCGACGACGAGTTGGCGACGGTGCCGGCATGAACCGGCTGCTCAGCAACGTTGTCGGCTCCTTCGTGGAGGCCTGGCAGGAACTGCGCATCCACAAGACCCGTGTGATGCTCTCCCTCATCGGCGTGGCCGTCGCGGTCTGCGCCATCACCACCGTCGTCGGCCTCGGCGCGGTGGCCCAGCAGTCCATCGTGGAACAGAACGAACGCAGCGGCGGCCGCAGCGCCACCCTCTCGCTCTACGCCGGATCGAACGACGGCACCGCCATCGACCCAGATGTCATGCAGGAGTTCTGGGACACCTCGCTCGAGCGCTACAGCATCGACTACGCCAGCCGGGTGCTCTACACCACCCAGACCGTGCAGTTCACGGATGGCGCGGTGCCCGTGCAGGCGATCGGCGTCGACCAGCCGTACGGCACCATGCACCGCGTGACGCTCACCGAGGGGGAGTGGTTCAGCGTTGACGACGCCGAGCGCCTCGCACCGGCGGTGTTGGTCAACCAGATCTTCTGGGACCGACTCGGCCGGCCCGACCTGGCCACGCACCCCACCACCACGCTGCTGGGCGCCACCCCGACCACCGCGGTGATCACCGGGGTCTACCCGGTAAGCGTCTGGGAGACCGAGCCGGCCATGTACCTGCTCATGGACACCATCACCGCTCTCACTCCCGCCGACCAGCTCGCGGCCAGCGGCAGCACCCCCAATTACGAACTGTGGGTGCCGCCGGAAATCAGCGAAGACCTGATCGTTGCGCTGCAGCGGGATGCCCAAGGGGCGCTCGGCGCCGGAACGAACGTGTCGGTGAGCCGACAGGACTACGCCGCCTACAACGAGGACCCGTTCGCGTCGATCAAGCTGCTCGTCGGGGGAGTGGCCGGCCTGGTGCTGCTGCTCGGCGCGCTGGGTCTGGTGAACATCGCCCTGGTCACGCTCAAGCAGCGCATCCGGGAGATCGGGGTGCGGCGCAGCTTCGGCGCCACCGCCGGCCGGGTGTTCTTCTCGGTGATGATGGAGAGCATCGTGGCGACCCTGGTGGCCGGCGTGGTGGGGGTGATCGGAGCCGTGCTCATCGTCACCAATCCCATGCTGCAGGAGTTCATCAGCCAGGGCATGGTCACCGATTTCCCGCCGTTCCCCGTGGAAGCCGCCATCCTCGGCCTGGTCTGCGCCACCGTCGTGGGCGCCCTCGCGGGCCTGCTGCCCGCGCTGGTGGCGGTGCGCGTCAAGGTCATCGACGCCATCCGCTATTGACCATTCGCGAAAGCGGCCGCGTGGTCACCACGGCCCTCTCGAAGCAGCCATACAGCCGCTTTCGCGAGCCGAGGGACCTTCCACGACCGGGTAATTGGGCGTGGGCTCACACCGATGTCGGCCGTCGGCGGTACCGTGGAACACATGGCTACGAGCACTAAGTCGACCGGGCGTGCCCGCAGCACACCTGCGCGCGGCACCGGAACGACCGCGCGCACCAAAGCCGGCAGCACCGCGACCCAGAAGACCGTCAAATTCGCCCCGACCGAGCCCAAGCCGGCCATCGCCGTGCGCATGTGGATGGGTCTGGCCCACGTCGCCGGCGGCGCCGCCCGCGCGCTCGGCCCCGAGCAGCTCTCCAAAGAGGAGCGCCGCGACGGCCTGCCCTTCTTCCTCGTGCTGCTGGCCGTCGCCGGCGCCGTGATCGAGTGGTTCCTGATCAACGACCCGGTGGCCCAGACCCTGGATGCTTGGACCTTCGGCGCCCTCTTCGGCCGGCTGGCCTTCGCCCTGCCGGTGATCCTGCTGCTCTTCGCCATCTGGCTGTTCCGCAATCCGAGCTCCGTGCACGACAACGGCCGCATCGGTATCGGCCTCTCGCTGCTCCTGGTCACGGTCTCCGGCCTCTGCCACATCTTCGGCGGGCAGCCCACACCCACCCAGGGCGTGGAGGTGCTCGCCCTGTCCGGCGGTGTCCTCGGCTGGATGATCGCGGCTCCGCTGATCTTCCTGATCACCACCGTCGGCGCGGCCATCGTCGTGATCCTGCTGCTGATCCTCAGCCTCTTCATCATCACCAAGACCCCGCCGAACAAGATCGGCGAACGCAGCCGTGAGCTCTACGCCTGGCTCTTCGGCACCCCGCTGCCGGCCCCAGAGGAGCGCGCGGCCGCCAAGGAGATCCGCCAGGAGCGCATCCAGGCCCTCAAGACCAAGCAGATCGAACTCGACGGCCTCGACCCGGCCCACGACGACGACACCGACGAGGGCGCCCTGCCCTGGTGGCGACGCAACACCAGCAAACGCGAAGAAGACCCCGACTTCTCCAGCGCCATGTCGTCGGAGTCCGACGAGGCCCGGCCTCCCGCTGCCGACCCGCTCAGCACGCTGCTCAACGGCGGGGCGGATGCCGCCAAGGGCGGCTTCGAGACGGCGCTCGAGTCTCCCCAAGCCCACGTTCCCCCGGTTCACACCGACCACTACGGCACCGAGGTGCTCGAAGACCTGCTCAAGGCCGAGGAAGCCATCAAACGCTTCACCGGCGAAGTCGCCGCGGTGCCGCACGCGACGGGACTGCAGGCCGACGACCCGGTCGGCCTCACCGAGGTATTGCCGGGACTGGACGACCTCGACGAGGCCGCCTCGGCGGTGGACCGGTCCGCGACCGAGCTGGGCTTCGGCGAGCAGCCGAACCTGCCCTACGTGCTGCCGTCGTCCACGACCCTCATCGCCGGTCCGCCGGCCAAGGCGCGCTCCGCCGCCAACGACGAGATCGTCAAGTCCATCACCGAGGTGCTCAGCCAGTTCTCGGTGGATGCGAGGGTCACCGGTTTCTCCCGCGGCCCGACCGTCACCCAGTACGAGATCGAACTCGGCCCCGGCGTCAAGGTCGAGCGGGTCACCGCGCTGAGCAAGAACCTGTCCTACGCCGTCGCCTCCAACGAGGTGCGCATCCTCTCGCCGATCCCCGGCAAGAGCGCCATCGGCATCGAGATCCCCAACACCGACCGCGAGATCGTCACCCTCGGCGACGTACTGCGCTCCGGCACGGCCACCAACAGCACCCATCCGATGACCATCGGTGTCGGCAAGGACGTCGGCGGCGGCTTCGTCATCGCCAACCTCGCCAAGATGCCCCACCTGCTCGTGGCCGGATCCACCGGCTCGGGTAAGTCCAGCTTCGTGAACTCGATGATCACCAGCCTGTTGATGCGGGCCAAGCCCAGCGACGTGCGCATGGTCCTCATCGACCCCAAGCGCGTCGAACTCGCCGCATACGCCGGCGTACCGCACCTGATCACTCCCATCATCACGAACCCCAAGAAAGCCGCCGAAGCGCTGCAGTGGGTCGTGAAGGAGATGGACATGCGTTACGACGACCTGGCCAGCTTCGGGTTCCGGCACATCGATGACTTCAACAAGGCCGTCGTCAACAACGAGATCGTGCTGCCGGCCGGCAGCGCCCGCAAACTCAAGCCATACCCCTACCTGCTCGTGGTGGTGGACGAGCTGGCCGACCTGATGATGGTCGCCCCGCGCGACGTCGAAGATTCCATCGTGCGCATCACCCAGCTCGCCAGGGCCTCCGGCATCCACCTGGTGCTGGCTACCCAGCGGCCCAGCGTCGACGTGGTCACCGGCCTGATCAAGGCCAACGTGCCCTCCAGACTGGCCTTCGCCGTCACCAGCGTCACCGACTCCAGGGTCATCCTCGACCAGCCCGGCGCCGACAAGCTGATCGGGCAGGGCGACGCCCTGTTCTTGCCGATGGGTGCTTCCAAGGCCCTGCGGGTGCAGGGCGCCTGGGTGAACGAGGCCGAGATCGAACGGGTCGTCAAGCACGTCACCCAGCAGGCCCGGCCGGACTACCGGCCCGACGTCTCCGCCGAGGCGCCGCGCAAGGAGATCGACTCCGACATCGGTGACGACCTCAAGGTGCTGCTCGCCGCCGCCGAACTGGTGGTGTCCACCCAGTTCGGGTCCACCTCGATGCTGCAGCGTAAGCTGCGGGTGGGCTTCGCCAAGGCGGGCCGCCTGATGGACCTGCTCGAATCCCGCGAGATCGTCGGCCCGTCCGAAGGTTCCAAGGCCCGCGACGTGCTCGTCACCGCCGAACAGCTGCCCAGCGTCCTGGCCAAGCTGCGCGGCTCCGACGCCGAGCACCACGCCGCCACTGCCCGATCGCAGTTCGAAGAGTCCCAGCGGTCGCAGGCGCACGAGCAGGCCACCCCCGACCCGCGCTACGCCGACGACCCGGTGGCGAAGATGAGCGAAGGGTACGCTGAGGAAGACGGCGACTCGGACGAAGACGCCTGGCAACTCACCGACAGGGAATGACCCCATGGCTACACCGACACCTGCGGCCCCGCCGTCCAATTGGAACCTGCCGAACATCATCACCATCGTGCGCATCCTGCTGGCACCGGTGTTCTTCTGGATGCTGCTGGCCGACAACGGCGCCGACGAGGCCCTCCGCTGGTGGGCCGCCGTGCTCTTCATCGTGGCCATCGCCACCGACGGCGTCGACGGGGCCATCGCTCGCCGGTACAACCTGGTCACCGACCTCGGCAAACTGCTCGACCCGATCGCCGACAAGATCCTCACCGGCGCCGCGCTGATCGGCCTGTCCATTCTCGCCGAGCTGCCCTGGTGGGTCACCCTGGTCATCCTGGTGCGCGAGATCGGCATCACCGTCTTCAGGTTCGCCATGCTGCGCGACAGGGTCATCCCGGCGTCCCGCGGCGGCAAGCTCAAGACCATCGCGCAGTCCGTGGCGATCTCGCTGGCCCTGCTGCCGCTCTGGCTGGTCTTCGGCGACTGGATCCACTGGGTCAACACCATCGCCATGACCATCGCACTGGTGCTCACCGTGTACACCGGCGTCGAATACCTCGTCGCCGCGCGCCGGGAGAACAAGCAGGCCAAGCCGACCAGCAATGCCTGACCCGTCCGGTGCTGAACCGACGTCGGGCCCGGATGCCGCGGCCGCCCTCGTCGCCGCCCTCACCGCCAGGCACCTCACCATCGCCGTAGCCGAATCCCTGACCGGCGGACTGCTCGTGGCCGAGCTCGTGCGCATCCCCGGCGCATCCGTCGTCGTGGCCGGGGGAGTCGTGGCGTACCAGACCCCGCTCAAGCACACCCTGCTTGGCGTGGACGCCCTGCTGCTGGCCGAGCACGGTGCCGTGCACCCCGAGGTCGCCAGACAGATGGCCACCGGTGTGCGCACCGCGCTGGCGATCGACGGGCGCCCGGCCGACATCGGCATCTCGACCACCGGGGTCGCCGGCCCCGACGAACAAGACGGCCAGAGCGTCGGCACGGTCTACCTGGGAGTGTCTTTCGGGGATAAGGTGCGGGCCATAGCGATTAGTCTCACCGGAGACCGGGCAGCGATCCGGATGCAAACCGTTGCGCACGCGATCGAAGCTGTGTGTCAGCTGATTGAATCCACAAAGCTTCAGATCGCGGAATAGTTCCTGTTACCGGTGGGTTACAGAACACATATTCACAAGTAAAGTCCAGTCATCCTCGGTAATCTGAGGTGTCGGATGGATAGAGTACTGTTGGCCATCCGCCACACAAAACTGACCGGTTGAGTGGGCCCCAGCAGACTAGACAGCACGAAGAAGGAGGTTCCGATGATTCTTGTTCGTCAGGAAATCGGCGATGTGCTCAGGGACTTCCGCCTGCAGAAGGGTCGCACCCTGCGTCAGGTTGCGAGCAAGGCAAGTGTGGCCCTCGGCTACCTGTCTGAAGTTGAACGCGGTCAGAAGGAAGCGTCTTCCGAGATTCTTGCTTCGGTCGCAGACGCGCTGGACACACCGATCTCGGTGATCATGCGCGAGGTCGGCGATCGGCTGGCCGTCATCGAGGGAATCGATCGTTTCCCCGACACCGTACCCGACGAGCTGGTTGCCAAGTTCGACGCCAGCATGATGATGCGCTAATCGGTCTTCTCCACGTTTCGCACCGAGTGCGCGTCAACCGAGTGAGCATCAACCGAGTGAGTACCGCATGCGATTGAGTGAGTTCCGCCAGGCCCTGAAAGACGAATTCGGCGAGAGCTATGGCAGGGTGCTCACCCGGGATCTGGTGCTGGGTCCGCTCGGACGGACCGCCGACCAGGCCCTCGCGGGCGGAGTTCCCGCCCGCGACGTCTGGTTGGCCCTTTGCGCCGAAACGGATGTTCCGCCGGCCCGCCGCCACGGCGCCGGGCTTCCTCCGGCCCGCAGCTGATCCGGTCACGCCGGCAGCACCCAGACAGCAGCGAACCATGAGCCACCACCGGCCCGGCCCTCCAGCCGGGCCGTTCCTCGTTTCGCGAGAAGATTCCGACACACCACGCCAGCGTCGAATGTCTGTTCGGTTCTTGGTAGGCTCCTCCACAGTAGAAGTCGAAGACGGATTGTTCACCGTCGCGGTGCCTGCCGGCCAGTGTCGGTGGTGCTGCGTACAGTCGGATTCGTCAACGACAACCGCGCACTTGCCTTGTCGAGGGCGGTCACCGGGATCCTCCCGCTGGTCGAAACGACAGCCTATAGGCGCCACGCGCACGACCCAAAGGAGCACACCATGGCATCAGCAGCAGACCGCGAGAAGGCACTCGACACCGCCCTCGCCCAGATTGACCGCCAGTTCGGCAAGGGCTCGGTCATGCGTCTCGGCAGCGACGATCGCGCGCCCGTCGAGGTCATCTCCACTGGGTCGATCGCCCTGGACGTCGCGCTCGGCATAGGTGGCCTGCCCCGGGGTCGCATCGTGGAGATCTACGGCCCGGAGTCCTCGGGTAAGACCACCCTCACCCTGCACGCCATCGCCAACGCCCAGAAGAACGGCGGCATTGCCGCGTTCATCGACGCCGAGCACGCCCTCGACCCCGACTACGCGAAGAAGCTCGGTGTCGACATCGACGCCCTCCTCGTCTCCCAGCCCGACACGGGTGAGCAAGCGCTGGAAATCGCCGACATGCTCGTGCGAAGCGGCTCCATCGACCTCATCGTCGTCGACTCCGTCGCAGCCCTGGTTCCGCGCGCCGAGATCGAGGGCGAGATGGGTGACTCCCACGTGGGCCTGCAGGCCCGCCTGATGTCGCAGGCGCTGCGCAAGCTCAACGGTGGTCTGAGCCAGACCAACACCACCATGATCTTCATCAACCAGCTGCGCGAGAAGATCGGCGTGATGTTCGGCAGCCCGGAGACCACCTCCGGCGGAAAGGCGCTCAAGTTCTACGCGTCTGTGCGTCTGGACATCCGTCGAATCGAGACTCTCAAGGACGGAACAGAGGCCGTCGGTAACCGCACCAGGGTCAAGGTCGTCAAGAACAAGATGGCACCGCCCTTCAAGCAGGCCGAATTCGACATCATCTACGGCATCGGCATCTCCCGCGAGGGCAGCCTGATCGACTTCGGTGTCGACCAGGGCATCGTCAAGAAGTCCGGCGCCTGGTACACCTACGACGGCGACCAGCTCGGCCAGGGCAAGGAGAACTCCCGCAAGTTCCTGCTGCGCAACCCGGACATGGCCAACGAGATCGAAACCAAGATCCTCAACAAGCTCGGTGTGGGCGCGGAGGGCAAGGCGGCCAAGAAGGCCGCAGACGACGCCGCCACCGCCGCAGCGGCCGCCGCGGCAACGGGTGCCGCCACGGGCACGGATGGCGCCAAGGTTCCGTCCATCGCGGCCAAGGCCGCCGCACGCAAGGGCGCCTAGCCGCCATGGTTCACTTCGAACCCTCCCGAGGCAAGACCGACGCCGGCTCCTCGGCCGGCCGGGAGGGCCTCGCCCCGGTGACATACCTGCCCGGGGCGAGCCCGGCCGATCAGGCCGATGACGCCGAGGACGAGGCGGCCGAGGAACGCGAGCACGCGGAGAAGCTACTGCTGCAGCGCCTGCGCGGCCGGTCTCTGTCGATCGTCGAGGCCCAGAAGCTGCTGCGGTCCACCGAGATCGACGAGGAGTCCGTGCAGGACATCCTCGAACGCTTCACCGAGCTGCACTACCTCGACGAGGAGAAGCTCGCCGACCAGATCATGCACAGCCACCACGAACGCAAGGGCCTGGGCCGCAGCGGCGTCGGCGCCGAAATGCGCCAGCGCGGGCTCGACGCCGAACTGATCGCCGAGAAGCTTGAGGAGATGCCGGACGACGAAGCCGAACGGGCCACCGAACTGGCGCTCAAGCGGGTGCAGCAGCTGGACAGGTTCGACGATGCCACCATCGATCGTCGGCTCACCGGCTTCCTGATGCGCAAGGGATACGCCTCCTCCGTGGTGCGCGACGCCGTCAAGGCCGCTCTCGCGTCCCGGCGGGGTTCCGGCCGCACCTCCACGGTGCGGTTCCGCTGAGGTCTGTTCACGACGGCACGCGTAAGCTGGGGGAACTATGAGCAGCGTCACCGCACCACCCCTCGCCACCCCGTCATCCCTCGACCCGTCGCCGCACAGCGCGACCGTGATCGCGCCGTCCTCGGCGGCGAGGGATGACGAGGGCCGGGCGCGCACCTATGAGGTGCGCACCTTCGGCTGCCAGATGAACGTGCACGACTCCGAGCGGCTCAGCGGCTCCCTCGAGGCGGCCGGCTACGTGTCGGCGGCGGGCGCCGAGGCCGACATCGTGGTGATCAACACCTGCGCGGTGCGGGAGAACGCCGACAACAAGCTCTACGGCAACCTCGGCTACCTCGCCTCGGTCAAGCGCAAGCACGCGGGCATGCAGATCGCCGTCGGCGGTTGCCTGGCGCAGAAGGACAAGGCCACCATCCTGGCCAAGGCGCCGTGGGTGGACGTGGTGTTCGGCACCCACAACATGGGGTCCCTTCCGAGCCTGCTCGAACGCGCCAGGCACAACGGTGAGGCCCAGCTGGAGATCCTCGAATCCCTGGAAACCTTCCCGTCCACCCTGCCGACCAAGCGCGACTCGAGCTACAGCGGCTGGGTCTCGATCTCGGTCGGCTGCAACAACACCTGCACCTTCTGCATCGTGCCCGCCCTCCGCGGCAAGGAGAAGGATCGCCGCCCCGGCGAGATCCTCGCCGAGATCCAGGCGCTCGTCGACGACGGCGCCATCGAGGTGACCCTGCTCGGCCAGAACGTCAACTCCTACGGGGTGGAGTTCGGTGACAGGTTGGCGTTCGGCAAGCTGCTGCGCGCCGCCGGCCAGATCCCGGGACTCGAACGCATCCGCTTCACCAGCCCGCACCCTGCCGCCTTCACCGATGACGTCATCGACGCCATGGCGGACACCCCGGCCGTGATGCCGCAGCTGCACATGCCGCTGCAGTCCGGCTCCGACCGGGTGCTCAAAGCCATGCGCCGGTCCTACCGGTCCACCAAGTTCCTCGGCATCCTCGAGCGCGTACGCGCGCAGATGCCCGACGCGGCGATCAGCACCGACATCATCGTCGGCTTCCCCGGCGAGACCGAGGAGGACTTCCTCGAGACCATGCGGGTCGTCGAAGAGTCCAGGTTCGCCACGGCGTTCACCTTCCAGTACTCCATCCGGCCGGGCACCCCCGCAGCCACCATGGCCGACCAGGTGCCCAAGGCCGTCGTGCAGGACCGCTACGAACGGCTCATCGCCCTGCAGGAACGGATCTCCTGGGAGGAGAACCGCGCCATCATCGGCCGTGAGGTCGAACTGCTCGTCGCCAACGGTGAGGGCCGCAAAGACGCCGACACCCACCGGCTCAGCGGACGGGCCCCCGACAGCCGGCTCGTGCACTTCGACGTGCCCGCCGGCTCCGACCTGCCCCGGCCCGGCGACATGGTCACCGTGACCGTCACCCAGGCCGCACCGTTCCACCTCATCGCCGACTCCCTCGACGGCACGCCGCTCCGTATCCGCCGCACTATCGCCGGCGACGCCTGGGACCGGGAGCAGGCCGAGTCCTGCGGTGTGCCCGCCCCGGCGGCGTCCACCGGCGGCGCGGTCTCGTTGGGTCTGCCGACCCTGCGGGTGGGCGGGCCCAGCCTGACCCTGCACGGTGGCGCCACGACGATCCCGATCTACCCGGTCGACGACGCGGAGCGTTAGGACCCGGTGCTCGTTGTCATCGTCGGGCCGACCGGTACCGGGAAATCCGAGCTGTCCCTGGACGTCGCCGAACGGCTGATCACGGCCGGACAGCCGGCCGAGATCGTGAACGCCGACGCCATGCAGCTCTACCGGGGCATGGACATCGGCACCGCCAAGCTCGCCCCCGCCGAGCGCCGCGGGGTGCCGCACCACCTGCTCGACGTGCTCGACGTGGCCGACGAGGCCACCGTCGCCCGCTTTCAGGTGGAGGCACGCGCCGCCATCACCGGCATCATCGACCGCGGCGCCGTGCCCATCCTCGTGGGCGGGTCCGGGCTCTACGTGTCCTCCGTCGTCTACGACTTCCAGTTCCCCGGCACCGACCCGGTGCTCCGCGCCCGACTCGAGGCCGAGCTCGTGGAGCAGGGCCCCGGCCTGATGTACGACCGGCTCAAGGCCGTCGACCCCGGCTCCGCGGCCCGCATCGGCGCCAGCAACGGCCGCCGGCTCGTGCGCGCCCTCGAGGTCGTCGAACTCACCGGCGCCCCGCACACCGCGGTGCTGCCCGGCGACCCGGTCTACTGGATGCCCGCCGTGACGCTCGGGCTGCGCCTGCCCCGCGAGGTGCTCACCCCGCGCCTGGACGCCCGAGTGGACCGCATGTGGACGGCCGGACTCGTCGAGGAGGTGCGCGCCCTCATCCCCGCCGGCCTGGAAGGCGGCGTCACGGCCAGCCGGGCCATCGGCTACGCCCAGGCCCTCGGCCAGGTGCACGGCACAATGTCGCAGACGGATGCCGTCGAAGCGACCCAGCAGCTGACCCGGCGATACGCCCGCCGTCAGGTGAGCTGGTTCAAACGTGACCCGCACACGCACTGGATCGACGCCGACGACGCGGACCGGGTCGACCAGGCCGTCAGCCACCTGCCCTGACGCCGAATACCGTAGCCCGAGTCCCTAAACTGAACACATGGGCATCGATCTCCACTTCACCAAGGGCCACGGCACCGGCAACGACTTCGTGCTGTTCGCCGACCCCGACGGCCGACTCGACCTCACCCCGGAGCAGATCCAGGGCATCTGCGACCGCCAGTTCGGCGTCGGCGCCGACGGCATCATCCGCGCGGTGCGTTCGGCCAACCTCGATGCGGGTGCCGCGGCCCTCGCCGAAGACGACGGCGCCGAGTGGTTCATGGACTACTGGAACGCCGACGGAACGGTGTCGGAGATGTGCGGCAACGGCATCCGGGTGTACACCCGATTCCTCCTCGAACAGGGCCTCGTCGACCTCGGCCCCGGCGACACCCTGGCCATCGGCACCCGCAGCGGCGTGCGCGACGTGCAGCAGAACGCCACCGGGTTCCAGGTGGACCTCGGCCGGTGGCGGCTGGAACCGGGGGAGACCCTGGTGCGTGCCAAGAACCTCGCCGTTGCCCGCCCGGGGCTGGGCATCAACGTGGGCAACCCGCACGTGGTGGTGGCCCTCGCCGACGAAAACGAGCTCGAGAGCGCCGACCTGACCTTCATTCCGCAGCTGGACCCCGAGCCCGCCGAGGGCGCCAACGTGGAGTTCGTGCTGCCGCATGACCCGCTCGTCGTCGACGGCGTCGGCCGCATCCGTATGCGCGTGCACGAACGCGGTAGCGGCGAGACCCTCTCCTGCGGCACCGGTGCCGTCGCGGCGGCCCTGGCCACCCGGCACTGGGCCGGCCAGGGCGCGCCGAACCAGTGGCGTGTCGAGGTCCCCGGCGGCGTTCTGGGCGTGCGGATGTTCCCCACCGAAGACGGCGAGCACGTCTCCCTGTCCGGCCCCGCCACCCTGGTCTTCGACGGCACCCTCGCCCTCGCCTAACCCTGCCGCGAACCGTGACTTGGGGCCCCTGGGTTGTGGGGCCTATCTCACAGTTCGCGGGGGAGCGTCAGGCGGGTTTGTGCGCCTGCAGGATGCGGAAGCCCTTGTCGGTGGCGTAGCGGGAAACCTCGAGGGCGCCGGGTTGCCCGGCGAACTCCTCGGCGAGCCAGCGGTGCAACGAATCGGAGCCGAGGTTGCGCTGCACGACGAGCCAGGCATCCGAGCCGGGCTTCAGACGCGGCAGCCAGTGCTCGAGCATCGTGTGCAGCTCGGCCTTGCCCACCCGGATCGGCGGGTTCGACCAGATGCCGGCGAACACGACGGAATCGGGAACATCCGCCGGCAGGACCGCGTTGATGTTGGTGAGCCCCAGGCTGGCGGCGTTCATCCGCACCAACTCGAGGGCTCTCTCGTTGACGTCGACGGCCCACACCGTGGCCGTGGGATCGGCCAGCGCCAGATGCAGGCTGATCGGTCCCCAGCCACAACCGAGGTCCAGCACATCCCCGCCGCCGGAGGGCAGCGGAGCCTCACGCATCAGCACCTTGGTACCGGTGTCGATGTGCTCGGGGGAGAAAATCGCGTTCGCGGTGGTGACCGCACGGATTTGACCGGCGATCTTCACGGTGATCTGCCGCAATTTCAGGTCGCTGCCCGGAGTCGACGAGAAATAGTGTTCGGAAGCCATACAGCGAACTTATCGAAAAAAGAGGAACTAGAGTTAAAGCGATGACTGATATAAACGCTCCACACGATGGCGATGACGATGTAGTTGCGCGCGTGCTGGCCAGCGCCGAGAGCCGGTCCTCCGGCTACTCGCTGTTCGCGAGCGGATCGGCGCAGGCCCTCTCGGCACGCCCGGCCAACGGCGGTTTCGACGGCGGCGACCACGACGGCGAACAGACCGAACGTGAAGACCGCAACGCCCTGCGCCGCGTCGGTGGGCTCTCCACCGAACTGCAGGACGTCACCGAGGTTGAATACCGCCAGCTGCGCCTGGAAAACGTCGTCCTGATCGGCGTCTACTCCGCCCGTAGCCTGCTCGACGCCGAGAACTCCATGCGCGAGCTCGCCGCCCTGGCCGAAACCGCCGGCGCCACGGTGCTGGACGGTCTGCTGCAGCGCCGCGCCACCCCGGACCCCAGCACCTACCTCGGCAAGGGCAAGGCCCTCGAGCTCGCGTCCATCGTGGCGGCGCTCGGCGCCGACACCGTGATCGCCGACACCGAACTCGCGCCCAGCCAGCGGCGAGCCCTGGAAGACGTGGTCAAAGTGAAGGTCATCGACCGCACCGCCGTGATCCTGGACATCTTCAGCCAGCACGCCAAGAGCAGGGAGGGTAAGGCGCAGGTCGAACTCGCCCAGCTCGCCTACCTGCTGCCCCGACTGCGCGGCTGGGGTGACTCGATGTCCCGCCAGGCCGGTGGCCAGGTCGGTGGCGCCGGTGCCGGTATGGGCTCGCGTGGACCCGGTGAGACGAAGATCGAACTCGACCGGCGCCGCATCCACACCCGGATGTCGCGGCTGCGCAAGCAGATGCTGGAGATGAAGCCCGCCCGCGAGGCCAAGCGCGCCAACCGCAAGCGCAACGCGGTGCCGTCGGTCGCGATCGTCGGGTACACCAACGCCGGCAAGTCCAGCCTGCTCAACCGCATCACCAAGGCCGGCGTGCTCGTGGAGAACTCCCTCTTCGCCACCCTGGACGCCACGGTGCGGAAGTCCACCACGGACGACGGTCGGCTGTACACCTTCACCGACACCGTCGGTTTTGTGCGCAACCTGCCCCACCAGCTGGTGGAGGCGTTCCGCTCCACCCTCGAGGAGGTCGCGGACTCCGATGTCATCATCCACGTCGTCGACGCGTCCCACCCCGACCCGGCCAGCCAGCTGGCCACGGTGCGCGAGGTCATCGGCGAGGTCGGTGCCAGTGACATCCCCGAGCTGGTGCTGTTCAACAAGAGCGACCTGGTCAGCGACGACGACCGGCTCGTGCTGCGGGGCCTCGCCCCCCAGGCGATCTTCGTGTCGGCGCGCAGCGGCGAGGGCATCGACGAGGTGCTGCGGGTTCTCGAGACCATGCTTCCCCGTCCGGAAATCCGCCTGGAACTGCTGATCCCCTACGACCGCGGTGACCTCATCCCGATCCTGCACGAGCAGGGCAAGGTTCTGGCGTTGGACTACTCCGAGACCGGCACCCAGGTCACGGCACTTGTGTCGCCCGGTATCGAGGCCCAGTTCACCCCGTTCGTGGTGGCACCGGCCATCTCCGGCTGACCCCGATCCGCCCGAAGGCGGCACCCGCTCCTGAGCCAGGAACGGGTGCCGCCTTCGGCCGTTAACGCCCCCGATCGGCCGCGAACGTAACAATCGGCCACGCAGCAGCGCGCCCGAAGGTGCGTTGTTAGAGTCATCACATTCGTTGCCGGCGGGATACTCTGCCCGGCATGGAGCGACAGCCGAGCCCGGCACCCGCCCGCGAGCAGCCGCCCGGTATCCGTGGCGGTCCGCGGCCGCCAGGCCCTTCGAACTGAACCCACCATGCCGAATGAGGAACCATGACAGCGACCCCCACGACCCCACCGGCGGACCCCGACTGTCGGTCGAGCATCCCGTTCTCGTTTGAGCTGTACCCGCCCAAGACGGATGCCGCGACGACGGCCCTGCATGCCACCATCGACGCCCTGGCTGCGGCCCGTCCGAAGTTCATCTCGGTGACCTACGGCGCCAGCGGTTCCTCCCGCACCTCGTCCCTGGACGTGCTGCGCTACATCCGCCGGGCCACCATCGTGGACCCGATGGCGCACCTCACCTGCGTCGGTTCCTCGCATGCCGAGGCGAGCAGCCTGATCCGCGAGTTCCTCGATGCCGGCGTGAGCAGCTTCCTCGCCCTCCGCGGTGACCCGCCCGAGGGCCTGACCGAGAACGATGCCTTCCTCGGCGACCTGCACAGCGCCGGCGAGCTGGTGCAACTGATCCATCGGGTACAGGCCGAGCGAGTGCCGTACCAGGAGACCCCCATCCCCGGACTCCCTCGCGCCCGCGCCGTGAAGACCGAACGTGAGCACGTGCGCATCGCCGTGGCCGCGTTCCCCAACGGGCACCCGCGCTCACGATCCACCGCGCAGGACATCGACACCCTGCTGGCCAAGCAGGCGGCGGGCGCCAACCTCGCCATCACCCAACTCTTCTTCCACGCCGACCACTACCTCAGCTTCATCCAGCGAGCCAGGGAAGCCGGAGTGGAGTTCCCGATCCTGCCCGGCATCATGCCCGTCACCAGCCCCGGCCGGCTGCGGCGCATCCTCGAGCTCTCCGGGGAGGAACTGCCCGCCGAACTCTCGATCCAGCTCGAAGTGGAACCCACCCTCGAGGGCCAGCGCGAGATCGGCGTCAGCCACGCCGCCGCCCTCGCCGAGAAGCTCATCGCCGGCGGGGCTCCCGGCCTGCACCTCTACGCCTTCAACCAGCACGAGACCGTGCTCGCCGTGCTCGACCGCGCCGGCGCGCTCGCACCGGCACAACCGGTCGTCTCCGCTCACAACCCACCTCCGACCCATCCCTCGACCAGCCCTGCCGACACCCGTGCCGGAATCCACTCCACGAAGGACCACTACTGATGACCATCACCGTCCCCGCATTCCCCACCGGAACGATCCTCGGCTACCCGCGGATCGGCCGCCGCCGCGAACTGAAGAAGGCCGTCGAAGCCTTCTGGGCCGGCCGGATCGACGCCGCTCAACTCGAAGCCACCGCGGCAGCCCTGCGCAACACCACCCGGGAGCGGCTCGTCGGCCTCGGGCTCGGCCGCAGCGACTCGTCGATTCCGGAGAGCTTCTCCTTCTATGACCAGGTGCTGGATGCGGCGGTGACCGTCGGCGCCATCCCCACCCGCTTCGCCGGTCTCGTCGACGCCGACGGTCACCTCGACCTCGCCGGCTACTTCACCCTGGCCCGCGGCGCCGGCGAGAACCTGCCGCTCGAAATGACCAAGTGGTTCGATTCCAATTACCACTATCTGGTGCCGGAAATCGGCCCGGAGACGAACTTCCACCTCGCCAGCGACCGCATCGTGCGGGAATTCGACGAGGCCGTCGCCGCCGGCTTCCTCACCCGACCCGTCATCGTCGGTCCGGTCACCTTCCTGCTCCTGGCCAAGCCGAGCGAAACGGCCCCGGCCGGCTTTCACCCGCTCGATCGCCTCGACGACCTGCTGCCGGTCTACGCCACCCTGATCGAGCGCCTCGCCGCCGCGGGTGCAGAGTGGGTACAGCTGGACGAACCGGCCCTCGTCAGCGAGAGCATCGACATCCCGCGCGACCGTGCCCTCGCCGCCCTCGCCCGGGCCTACGACACCCTCGGCGGCCTCGACAGGCGGCCCGGACTGTTCGTGGCCGCGCCCTACGGCAGCCTCGACGACGCCCTACCCGTTCTGGCCAAGACCCCGGTCGAGGCCATCGGCCTGGACCTCGTGCGCGGCACGGTGCCCGCCGACGTGCCCGGCCTGGCCGACACCACCCTCGTGGCCGGCGTGATCGACGGTCACAACATCTGGCGCGGCGACCTCGCCGCGGCGTTCGACAAGGTGGCCCAGCTGGGCGCGCTGAGCGACCGGATCGCGGTCTCCAGCTCCACCTCGCTGCTGCACCTGCCGCACGACGTCACCGACGAGACCAAGCTCGGCGCCGACCTCACCGGCTGGCTGGCGTTCGCCGACCAGAAGATCGGTCAGGTCGCCACCCTCGCTCGCGGCCTCTCCGAGGGGCAGGCTGCCGTGCAGGCCGATCTCGACGCGGCCACCGCGTCGCTGGAGGCGCGCCGGGTCTCGCCCGGCGTGCGTGACGGAGCCGTTCGCGCCCGCCTCGACACCCTCACCCCGGCCGACTTCAGTCGCGGCGACTACGAGGCCCGCCTGGCCGCTCAGGATGCCGTGCTCGACCTGCCCCCGCTGCCGACCACGACCATCGGCTCGTTCCCGCAGACGAGCGATATCCGCCGCGCTCGCGCCCGCCTGGTCTCGGGTGAACTCGCATCCGCCGACTACCAGGAGCTCATGCGCGCCGAGATCGGCCGGGTCGTGCAGCTGCAGGAAGACCTCGGCCTCGACGTTCTCGTGCACGGTGAACCCGAGCGCAACGACATGGTGCAGTACTTCGCCGAGAACCTCGATGGCTTCACCGTCACCGAGAACGGCTGGGTGCAGTCCTACGGCAGCCGGTGCACCCGTCCGTCGATCCTGTGGGGCGACGTCCGGCGGCCGGCGCCCATCACCGTGGAGTGGTCCAGCTACACCCAGACCCTCACCGAGAAGCCGGTCAAGGGGATGCTCACCGGACCGGTCACCATCCTGGCCTGGTCGTTCGTGCGCGACGACCAGCCGCTGGGGGAGACCGCCCGGCAAGTGGCGCTCGCGCTGCGCGACGAGATCGGTGACCTCGAGGCGGCCGGTATCCGGGTGGTACAGGTCGACGAGCCCGCGCTGCGCGAGCTGCTGCCCCTGAAGAAGAAGGACCACGCCGACTACCTGGATTGGTCGGTCGGGTCGTTCAGGCTCGCTACCGCGGGGGTCGCCGACCAGACCCAGATCCACACCCACCTCTGCTACTCGGAGTTCGGGGTCGTCATCGACGCGATCCGCAACCTGGACGCCGACGTGACCAGCATCGAGGCCGCCCGGTCGAAGATGGAGGTCGTCGCCGACCTGCAGACCAGTGGCTTCGACCACGGCATCGGCCCGGGCGTCTACGACATCCACTCGCCGCGGGTGCCCGGTGTGGCCGAGATCACCGAACTTCTCGAGCGGGCCCTGCAATCGATCCCCGCTCGCCAGGTCTGGGTGAACCCGGACTGCGGGCTGAAGACCCGCGGGTATGCGGAGACCGTGGAGTCCCTGCGCAACATCGTCGATGCCACCCGCGCGGTTCGGGCGACGCTGGTCTGACCTAGCTCGCTCTGACTACGCCGGCACAACACGAAGGCCCGACCCCTTGCGGGGTCGGGCCTGTTGTGTGCCTGGAGCGGAGCGGATCTAGACCGAACGCAACACCGCGACGACCTTGCCGAGGACCTCGGCGAAGTCGCCCAGGATCGGCTCGAAGTTGGTGTTGCGGGGGAGCAGCCAGGTGTGGCCGTCGCGCTGTCGCAGCACCTTCACCGTGGCTTCGCCGTCGAGCATCGCGGCGACGATCTCGCCGTTCTCCGCGGTCTTCTGCTGGCGGATGACCACCCAGTCGCCATCGCAGATGGCGGCGTCGATCATCGAATCACCGACGACCTTGAGCATGAACAGCTCGCCCTTGCCCACCAGTTGGCGGGGGAGCGGGAAGATCTCGTCGATCTGCTGGTCGGCCATGATCGGGATACCGGCGGCGATGCGGCCGACGAGCGGCACCATCGCCGCATCACCCACCTGGATGCCGGACTGGTAGTCATCGGCGGCGCCGGGCGTGACCTCCTCTGAGGACTGAGGCAGCTCGATAAGCACCTCGAGTGCGCGCGGCCGGTGCGGGTCGCGCCGCAGGTACCCGCTCAGCTCGAGCTGGTGCAGCTGGTGGGTCACGCTCGACAACGAGGACAGACCAACGGCGTCGCCGATCTCGCGCATGCTCGGCGGGTAACCGCGGTCGCGCACCGAACGCTGGATGACGTCCATCACCGCGCGCTGTTTGTCGCTCAGGCTCTTGCGGCGTCGCGTGCCGCCCTTGTCCCGAGGTGTGCTCTGTTGTGCCACGTTGACGCTCCTCTGGTTAGTCGGTTCGGGCTGGTGCTGGTGGGGCTCGTGCTCGCCGGGCTGATGCTCGTCGGGCTCATACTTCTCGGGCTCGGGCAGCAATGTCGGTGGTGTCTGTTTGAGTACAGCTACCCGATCGAAACTGTAGCCACAGAGCAGCGGTTCGTAGACATGCATTCGAGTGTGTTGCGGAATCTGTCTCCATAATATCCGGAAACAGGGTTGATTGTTCGAACACTCGAAGATATATTCGGAACATAGATTCGCATCTGGCCCTCCCGGCCGAGGGCCAGATGCGTTACCAGGAGGTTTGACATGAGCGCAGCATATGCAGCACCGGACAACCACAGCCCGGCCACCCCGCCCACCACACACCTGCGGCTGACCCGCCGCGGGCGGGCCGTTTTCACGGCCCTCGCCGCAGTGCCCCTGGTACTCGGCGTCATCGGCATCGCCGTCAACGGCGGCATGGCCGCGGCAGAGGGCAGCGCGGGTATCGGCGCGGCCGCGTTCGACTACGTCACCATTGAGGCCGGCCAGTCGCTCTGGCAGCTGGCCGAGTCTGTCGCCCCCGGACAAGACCCGCGCGACGTGATCATTGACATCGTCAACCTCAACCAGCTGTCCTCCGAGGCCGTGCAGCCCGGCCAGCGCCTCGCCCTTCCCGCCGACTACTGAGCCGCCCAGCTCAGCCCGAGCCGCTCAGCCCGGAGCCGCCCCGCCCCGCCCCGCCTCGGATACGAGGGGTCGGCCGCGGGCGCAACTAAGCTTGTTCGGGTGACCAGCCTCGACGACCTGCCCCTGCGTGCCAACCTCCGCGGACAAATCCCTTACGGAGCACCCCAGCTGCACGTGCCGGTGGCGTTGAACGTCAACGAGAACACCCACCCGATCCCGCCCGCGGTCGCCGCCGACATCGCGGAGGCCCTGGCCGAGGCCATCCTCACCGTCAACAGGTACCCCGACCGGGAATTCAGCCAGCTGCGCGACGCCCTCGCCGGCTACCTCGGTCACGGTCTCACCCGCGACAACATCTGGGCCGCCAACGGTTCCAACGAGGTTCTGCAGCAGGTTCTGCAGGCCTTCGGCGGGCCGGGCCGGTCGCTGCTCGGCTACGCGCCGACCTACTCGATGTACTCGATCCTCGCCTCCGGCACCGATACCCGCTGGATCCCCGGCGGCCGCGACGCCGACTACGAACTTTCGCCGGAGACCGCCGCCCGCTGGGTGGAGGAAGCCTCGCCCGACATCGTCTTCCTCTGCTCACCGAACAACCCGACCGGCACCCCGTTGTCGCTGGAGACCATCGCGGCCGTCTACGACGCCACCCCCGGCATCGTTGTCGTCGACGAGGCCTACGCCGAGTTCGCACCGGACGGCACCGACAGCGCCCTCACCCTGCTGCCCGGCCGGGAGCGCCTGCTCGTGTCCCGGACCATGAGCAAGGCCTTCGCTTTCGCCGGCGTGCGGCTGGGCTACCTGGCCGCCGACCCGGCTGTCACGGACGCGCTGCGCCTGGTCCGGCTGCCCTACCACCTGTCCGCCCTCACCCAGGCGGCGGCCGTGGCCGCGCTCGCCCACACCGGTGAGATGCTCGCCATGGTCGACGACATCCGGGTGCAACGCGATCGCCTGGTGACCGAACTGACGAAGCTCGGCTTCAGCCCACTGCGCAGCGGAAGCAACTTCGTGTTGTTCGGCGGAGTCTCCGACCCGCACGCGATCTTCCAGGCACTCCTGGCCGAAGGCATCCTGATCCGCGACGTCGGTATCCCCGGCCACCTCCGGGTCTCGGCCGGCACCGAAGCCGAGACGAGCGCGTTCCTGGCCGCCATCGCACGGCTCCGCCCGATAGCCGAATAAACTAACGCCATGAGCAACGTCACGCCCTCGCCTCGCCGTGCCCACCTGCAGCGCGAAACGAGCGAATCGAGCATCGACCTCTCGATCAACCTCGACGGCACCGGGGTGAGCGACATCCACACCAGCGTGCCGTTCTACGACCACCTGCTCACGGCGTTCGCGAAGCACTCGCTGACCGATCTCACCGTGCACGCCAAGGGCGACATCGAGATCGATGTGCACCACACCGTCGAGGACATCGGCATCGTGCTGGGCCAGGCCATCAAGCAGGCCCTCGGTGACAAGGCCGGCATCTCCCGCTACGGCGACGCCCTGGTGCCGCTGGACGAAGCCCTCGTGCAGGCCGTCGTGGACATCTCCGGTCGGCCGTACCTCGTGCACACCGGCGAGCCCGCCGGATTCGAATTCCACCTCATCGGCGGGCACTTCACCGGCTCAATGGTGCGGCACGTTTTCGAGGCCATCTCCTTCAACGCCGCGTTGACCGTGCACGTCACCGTCCTCGGCGGCCGCGACCCCCACCACATCGCCGAAGCCGAGTTCAAGGCCTTCGCCCGAGCCTTCCGCCAGGCCAAGGCCCACGACCCGCTGGTCTCCGGCATCCCGTCCACCAAGGGCGCACTGTGACCTCGGTCGTCGTCCTGGACTACGGCACGGGCAATGTGCACTCGGCCGTCAAGGCGCTCGAACTCGCCGGCGCCGACGTCACCCTCACCGGCGACCGCAAGCTCGCGCTCGAGGCCGACGGACTCCTGGTCCCCGGCGTCGGCGCGTTCAGCGCCGTGATGGCGGCGCTGAACGACGCCCACGGCGGCGACATCATCGACAAGCGCCTCTCCGGCGGGCGGCCGGTGATGGGCATCTGCGTGGGCATGCAGGTCATGTTCGAACACGGCGTCGAGCGCGGCATCGACACCGCGGGCCTCGGCGAGTGGCCGGGAACCGTCACCGCCCTGCCGGCACCGGTACTGCCGCACATGGGCTGGAACACCGTCACGCCCGACCCCGACACCGTGCTGTTCCGCGGACTGGAAGAGGAACGGTTCTACTTCGTGCACTCCTATGCCGCCCAGGAATGGAGCCTCGACGTGATGCCGCCGTTCCCGGTTCCCCGCCTCACCTGGGCCGAGCACGGCGCCCCGTTCCTCGCCGCCGTGGAGAACGGTCCGTTGTCGGCCACCCAGTTCCACCCCGAGAAGAGCGGCGACGCGGGCATCCGGCTGCTGAAGAACTGGCTCGGCACGCTCCGCGACTAGACATTCCCCCGTCGGTCGCTCCATCGCGGCCGCACCAACACGAAAAGGTCACCACAGCACATCATGAGCGAGTTCAACAAGACCCCGAAGCTGGTCCTCCTGCCCGCCGTCGACGTCGCCGACGGCAAGGCCGTCCGTCTCACCCAGGGTGAGGCCGGTACCGAGACCAACTACGGCGACCCGATGGATGCCGCCCTCGACTGGGCGAACCAGGGCGCGGAGTGGATCCACCTCGTCGACCTCGACGCCGCATTCGGGCGCGGTAACAACACCGCTGTGCTCAAGAAGGTCATCAAGCAGCTCCGCGGCGTGAATGTGGAGCTCTCCGGCGGCATCCGCGACGACAAGTCGCTCGAAGCGGCGCTGAACACCGGCGTCAAGCGAATCAACCTGGGCACCGCCGCACTGGAGAACCCCGAGTGGGCCGCCAACGTGATCGCCCAGTACGGCGACGCCATCGCGGTGGGACTCGATGTGCGCGGCACCACCCTTGCCGCCCGCGGCTGGACCAAGGACGGCGGCGACCTGTGGCAGGTGCTGGAGCGCCTCGAAGAGGCCCGCTGCACCCGCTACGTCGTCACCGACGTCACCAAGGACGGCACCCTCAAGGGGCCGAACATCGAACTGCTGCGCGAAGTGATGGAGCGCACCCACCGCCCCGTGATCGCCTCCGGAGGTATCTCCAGCCTCGACGACATCGCCGCGCTGCGCGAACTGGTACCCCTCGGCCTGGAAGGCGCGATCGTGGGCAAGGCCCTCTACGCGGGCGCCTTCACCCTCGCCGAGGCGCTGGATGTCTCCGGCGCGTAACCTCGGCTCGACCGGTCGGCCTGACCCAGCCGGCGGCTCCGCCGGTGGGGCTGCCGGTGACACGTCGGCGGATTCGGCCGGCCAGCCCTGGGCGAACCGGTCGCTGGAGGACACCGCGTTCGCCGACGACGACGGCCTCGCGCCGCCCGCCCTGCTGCTTGCGCTCCGCCGCTTCCAGGCCCGCGAGACCGGCGAGGAGGACGTCGTCGACGCCTTCCGTTCGGCGCGCCTGCTGATCCCTCTGGTCACCGCCCTCGGCGCGGATGAGGTCGGCACCGTTTCAGACGGAGCCGCCGGCCCGCACGGGCTGCGGGTGGACAAGACCCAGGAACTGTCGATCATCACCGTGGCCGGCCCGGACGGCCGCGCGGTGCTCCCGGTGTTCTCCTCGGCCGCGGCCATGCACCAGTGGAACGCCCAGGCGCGCCCGGTGCCCGCCGACGCCGTGCGGGTGGCACTGGCGGCGGCCCAGGAGAGCACCGACCTCGTGGTGCTCGACCCCACCGCCGACACCGAGTTCGCGGTGCGCCGACCGGCGCTCTGGGCGATCGCCCAGGGCGCGCCCTGGACCCCCAGCTACGCCAGCCGCTCCGTCGCCGTGGCGTTCGAGGAGTCCATCGCGACCGAGCTGTCAGTGCTCTCCGTGAGCCTGACCGCGGGCGACCCGCAGTCGCGGCTGGCGGGGCCCGAACTGATCGTGCGCCTCGAACTCGTCGACGGGCTCAACCGTGCCGTCCTGGACGCCACCCTGGCCCGCCTCGCGGCGCGCTGGGCGGCCAACGATGTGATCGCCATCGGGGTGGACTCCCTGCGGGTGCAGCTCGTCGCCTCGGCCTGACCCTCCACGCCCGCCGCCCGCCCGGCCCATCCGTCACCCGCAGAAACAACAGATAAGAGCGGCTTCCGAGCCGATGTCGGGGGTATCGGCAAGGATGGGTAGATGACGGAGATCCTCCAGCGCCTCTCACCGGCCACCCGCACCTGGTTCTCCGGCGCGTTCGATGCGCCCACCGAGGCCCAGCTCGGCGCCTGGGACGCCATCTCCCGCGGATCGCACACCCTCGTCGTCGCCCCCACCGGGTCGGGCAAGACCCTGGCCGCGTTCCTCTGGGCCCTCGACAAGCTGTACTCGACCTCCACGACACCGGTTGAACAGGATGCGGCCGCCGCGCCCACTGGCACCCGGGTGCTGTACATCTCGCCGCTGAAGGCTCTCGGCGTTGACGTGGAACGCAACCTGCGTGCCCCGTTGGTGGGCATCGGCCAGGCCGCCGAACGGCTGGGCCTGGCGCCGGTGCGGGTGACCGTTGGCGTGCGCAGCGGCGACACCCCCGCCGCGGACCGCCGGGCGCTCGTGAAGACACCGCCAGAGATCCTCATCACCACCCCCGAATCGCTCTTCCTGATGCTCACGTCCGCCGCCCGCGAGTCCCTGCGCGGCGTCGACACCGTCATCATCGACGAGATCCACGCCGTCGCGGCCAGCAAGCGCGGCGCCCACCTCGCCGTGTCCCTCGAACGCCTCGACGCGCTCCTGGCCACCCCCGCGCAGCGGATCGGCCTGTCCGCCACGGTGCGGCCGGCGTCTGAGGTGGCCCGGTTCCTCGGCGGTCAAGCACCCGTGGAGATCGTGGCGCCCAAGAACGAGAAGCGGTTCGACCTGCGCGTCGTGGTGCCCGTGGACGACATGACCCAGCTCGGCGCCGTGCCCGCCTCGGAGGGCGCCACCTCCGCCGCGGCCCCGCAGACCGGGTCGATCTGGCCGCACGTGGAAGAAGCCATCGTGGACGCCGTGCTCGCGCACTCATCCTCGATCGTGTTCGCCAACTCCCGCCGCCTCGCCGAACGGCTCACCGCCCGGTTCAACGAGATCTACAGTGAGCGGCTCGCCGCGGCCGAGGAGGCCGAGCTGGTGCTCGCGGGCGGCCCGGACGCCGGGGGAGCGGCCGGTGCCCAGGCCGGCGCAGCATCCGCTGCCCGAACGACCGCCACCGCACCGCCACCGCGGCCGCCCGCCGAGCTGATGGGCGGCAGCGGCCAGACCGAAGGTGCCGAGCTGCTCCTCGCCCGCGCCCACCACGGCTCGGTCAGCAAGGAACAGCGGGCCATGATCGAGGACGACCTCAAGTCCGGCCGGCTGCGTTGCGTGGTGGCCACGTCGAGCCTGGAACTCGGCATCGACATGGGCGAGGTCGACCTGGTCGTGCAGGTGGAATCGCCGCCGTCGGTGGCCAGCGGCCTGCAACGCGTGGGCCGGGCCGGCCACCAGGTCGGCGAGGTGTCCAGGGGCATCATCTTCCCCAAGCACCGGGCCGACCTCATCCACGCCACCGTCGCCGCCGAGCGGATGGTGTCGGGCATGATCGAGTCGCTGCAGGTGCCCGCGAACCCCCTCGACATCCTCGCCCAGCAGACCATCGCCGCCGTCGCGCTCGAACCCATCGACGCCGAGGAATGGTTCGACGCCGTACGGCGCAGCGCCCCGTTCGCCACCCTGCCCCGCTCCGCCTACGAGGCCACCCTCGACCTGCTCGCCGGACGCTACCCGTCCGATCAGTTCGCCGAACTGCGCCCACGGATCATCTGGGACCGCGACACCGGCCTGCTCACCGGCCGGCCCGGCGCACAGCGCCTGGCCGTCACCAGCGGCGGCACCATCCCCGACCGTGGTCTGTTCGGAGTCTTCATGGTCGGCGGCGACCAGCCCACCGGCCGCCGGGTCGGCGAGCTCGATGAGGAGATGGTCTACGAGTCCCGCGTCGGTGACGTCTTCGCGCTCGGCGCCACGAGTTGGCGCATCCAGGAGATCACCCACGACAGGGTGCTCGTGCTGCCCGCGTTCGGCGAACCAGGCCGGCTGCCGTTCTGGAAGGGCGACGGCCCGGGCCGGCCCGCCGAGCTTGGCGCGGCCATCGGCGCGTTCCTCCGCGAGGTGTCCGCGCTCACGCCCGCGAAGGCCCGAGCCCGCTGCCTGGCCGTCGGCCTCGACGAACGGGCGGTCACCAACCTGCTGGTCTTCCTCGACGAGCAGCGTGCAGCCACCCGCTACCTGCCCACTGACCAGACCCTGGTCGTCGAGAGGTTCCGCGACGAGCTCGGCGACTGGCGAGTCATCCTGCACTCGCCGTTCGGCCTCACCGTGCACGCCCCGTGGGCCCTGGCGGTCGGCGCGCGGGTGCGGGAACGCTTCGGCATCGACGGCGCCTGCGTCGCCAGCGACGACGGCATCGTCGTGCGCATCCCCGACACCGAGGCCGAATCGCCCGGCGCCGACCTCTTCGTCTTCGACCCCGACGAACTCGAGCAATTGGTCACCGACGAGGTCGGCGGCTCCGCCCTGTTCGCCTCCAGGTTCAGGGAGTGCGCCGCCCGGGCGCTGCTGCTGCCCCGGTACCGGCCGGGCAGCCGCTCACCGCTCTGGCAGCAACGCCAGAAAGCCGCCCAGCTGCTCGACGTGGCGCGCGAATACCCGTCGTTCCCGATCATCCTCGAAACCATCCGCGAATGCCTGCAGGATGTCTACGACCTGCCCGCCCTCGTGGCCCTGGCCAAGCAGGTGGCCAGCCGCGCCATCCGCCTGGTGGAGACCAGCACCGACTCGGCCAGCCCGTTCGCCAACGCCCTGCTCTTCGGTTACGTCGCGGCGTTCATGTACGAGGGCGACTCGCCGCTGGCCGAACGCCGGGCCACCGCCCTCTCGATCGACTCCGGCCTGCTCGCCGAACTGCTCGGGCGGGTGGAACTGCGGGAGCTGCTCGATCCCGTCGTGATCGACCGTACCGACGCGGAGCTGCAGCGCGTGGCCCCCGACCGCCGGGCCAAGGGCCTGGAGGGCGTGGCCGACCTGCTCCGCGGGCTCGGCCCGCTCACCGTGGCCGAGGTCGCCGCCCGACTGCAAGCCGCGACCGGCGTGGCCGAACGGAGCGAGCCGGCGGATGCGGTCGGTGAGTCGGAGTCCGACGGCGCCTCCGCCCCGCCCGCAGCCGGCGAGGCCGAGGCGCGTGCACACCTGGATGCGCTCACCGCCGCGCGCCGCGCCCTCAGGGTGGGCATCGCCGGCGAGGAGCGCTGGGCGGTGATCGAGGACGCCGGCCGGCTGCGTGACGCCCTCGGCGTTCCGCTGGCACCGGGCATCCCGGAGGCCTTCACCGAAAGTGTGAAAGACCCGCTCGGCGACCTGGTCAGCCGGTACGCCCGCACCCACGGCCCGTTCACCACCGCCGATGTCGCCGCCAGATTCGGGTTCGGCACGGCCATCGCCTTGGGCGCCCTGCGCCGCCTGGCGGATGCCCGCAGGATCGTCGAGGGCGAGTTCCGCCCGCACGGCAGCGGCAGCGAATGGTGCGACGCCGAGGTGCTGCGGCGCCTGCGGCGACGCTCGCTCGCCGCGCTCCGACACGAGGTGGAGCCTGTCGACCAGGCCACCCTCGGTCGATTCCTGCCGGTCTGGCAGCACGTGGGCGGTAAGTTGCGTGGTGTCGACGGCGTGGTCTCCGTGATCGAACAGCTCGAGGGCGCTCGCATCCCGGCCTCCGCCTGGGAGACCCTGATCCTGCCCGCCCGGGTGAGCGACTACAACCCGGGCATGCTCGACGAACTCACCAACGCCGGCGAGGTGCTCTGGGCCGGCGCCGGAACGCTCGCCGGCAACGACGGTTGGGTGAGCCTGCATCTGGCCGACACCGCCCCGCTCACCCTGCCGGTGCCCACCGAGCTGGACACCACGGCGCTGCAGCGGGAGATCCTCGCCACGCTGGGCGGTGGCGGTGGTTACTTCTTCCGGCAGCTGGCCGATTCGGTCGGCAGCCAGGACGACGGTGCCCTCGTCGACGCGCTGTGGGACCTGGTCTGGTCCGGACTGGTGAGCAACGACACCTTCGCCCCGGTGCGCTCGCTGGTCTCCGGCGGCAAGACCGCGCACTCCACCCGCCGGGCCGCACCGCGCGCCCGGCTGCACCGCGGCCGCGCCCTGCCCCGGCCCAGCCTGCCCAGCCGGCAGGGCCCGCCCACGGTCTCCGGCCGCTGGTCGATCGTGCCCGTCGCCGACACCTCGGCCACCCGTCGCGCACACGCGTTGGGCGAGACCATGCTCGAACGCTACGGCGTGGTCACCCGCGGCGCCGTGATGGGCGAGAACGTGCTCGGCGGCTTCGCCCTGGTCTATAAGACCCTCAGCGGCTTCGAGGAGATGGGCCGCTGCCGCCGGGGCTACTTCGTGGAGGGCCTCGGCGCCTCCCAGTTCGCCACCGCCGGCACCATCGACCGGATGCGCGGCTACGTCGACCAGCGGGAACGCGCCGAACGCGGCGACAGGTCGGTATCCGCCGCGGTGACCCTCGCCGCCACAGACCCGGCCAACCCCTACGGCGCCGTGCTGCCCTGGCCGGCCCTGCCCGAGGGCACCGGTCACCGGCCCGGCCGGAAGGCCGGCGGCCTGGTGGTACTCGTCGACGGGCACCTGGTGCTCTACGTGGAGCGCGGCGGCAAGTCGATGCTGGTGTTCGATCCGGCCGCCGCCGTTGACGGAGAGGCCGGCGAGACCGGTGCGGGTGCCGCCGAAGACGCACCCGCACCCGCCGCCGCCGCGACGCCGCGTTCGGCTCCGGCGACGGCACCTGCCTCCCGCGCGGCACCGGGCACAGCGGGCACCCCACGACCGGCGGCATCCGAGACCGTGCTCGCGGCGACCCGGTCGCTGGCCGCGACCGTCACCGCCGGGCGGGTGCCCAAGCTCGCCGTGGAAACCGTGAACGCCGAGTTTGTGCTCGGCACCACCGTGGGCGACGCGTTGCGCGCCGCCGGCTTCACCGAGACGCCGAGGGGGCTGAGGCTCAGTGCCTGAGGGTGACACCGTCTACCGCAGCGCCCGCAGCCTCGACGACGCCCTGCACGGAGCCACCCTCACGCGCTGCGACATCCGGGTACCCGCCTTCGCCACCGTCGACCTGACCGGCCAGACCGTGCACGAGGTCATCAGCCGCGGCAAACACCTGGTGGCGCACGTGGGGGAGACCAGCATCCACTCGCACCTGAAGATGGAGGGCACTTGGCACCTCTACCGGCACGGCACCAAATGGCAGCGGCCCGCATTCCAGGCCCGCATCGTGCTGGAGACCGCGGACTGGGTGGCCGTGGGATTCGAGCTGGGCACCCTCGAGCTGTTTCCCACCCCGGAGGACGAGCAGCACCTCGGCTATCTCGGTCCCGACTTGCTCGGCCCGAACTGGGACGCCGCGGAGGCCGTGCGCCGGCTTCGCGTAGCCGGGGACAGCGCAGCCGGAGACAGCACGGCCGGAGACAGCACGGCCGGAGACAGCACTGCCGAAGACAGTGCAGCGGGGGACCGGCCGGTGGCGGTCGCCCTCGGCGACCAGCGCAACCTCGCCGGGCTCGGCAATGTGTACGTCAACGAACTGTGTTTCCTGCGCGGGCTGCTGCCCACCCGGCCGATCGCCGAGGTCACCGATGTCGACGGCCTGGTCGCGCTGGCGCACCGGCTGATCACGGCCAACCGGGACCGTTCGGAGCGCACCACCACCGGCAACCTGCGCCGGGGCGCGCGCACCTTCGTCTACGGGCGCGAACGGCAGCCGTGCCGGCGCTGCGGCACAAGCATCCGCAGTGGCCGGCTGGGCCGCAGCGAACTCGAACAGCGGGTCACCTACTGGTGCCCGCGCTGCCAAACCTGAGCTAACTGTTGCCCGTCCGGACAATTGTGCCCGGCGCACCGGACGCACATGTCCGATTCGGCAACAGTTGCGGGGGAGGGAGCTAGTTGACCGGGCCGGTGAACTTCTCGCCGGGGCCCTGGCCGATCGGGTCCGGGATGCTCGACGCCTCGCGGAACGCCAGCTGCAACGACCGCAGCCCGTCGCGCAGGCTCCGCGCGTGCATGTCCGAGATATCGGGGGCGGATGCCGTGATCAGGCCGGCGAGGGCCGTGATCAACTTGCGCGCCTCATCCAGGTCGATCTGCGTGTCGGGGTCGTCGGCGAGGCCCACCTTGACCGCCGAGGCGCTCATCAGGTGCACCGCCGCGGTCGTGATGATCTCCACCGCCGCCACATCCGCGATGTCTCTCGTGGCCTGGCCGGACTGGTCCTGATCGTAATTGTCGCTCACTGGTTTCCTCTGCTATGCTTACCCGGGCTCCGAGATGAAAGTCTCGGTACGAAAGTGGATAATCTCCCACCCGCGCTTGACCGCTTCATAAAGGTTACCGGGTTGTTTGCACTCCGCCGTCGCTCGCTGGTTTCCAGCTTGCACGGTAGATAGGGTGCCGTACGTGGTTGATGAGTGACGGAACAAGGAAATGTTCCAGATCCCAGGAATTGCGCGCGCGATTGTCTCCTCTTCGTCTCCGGACGACATCCGTTGTCAGGCTGTAGCCACGATGCTTGAGTAGAGGAGAGACGCATCAGCGATCCCCGTACAAATGACCGTATCCGCGTCCCCGAAGTCCGTCTCGTTGGTCCCAACGGCGAACAGGTTGGGGTCGTGGCGATTGATGTCGCCCTGCGCCTGGCACAGGAGGCTGACCTCGATCTGGTCGAAGTAGCCCCCACGTCCAAGCCGCCGGTCGCGAAGATCATGGATTACGGCAAGTTCAAGTACGAAGCTGCGCAGAAGGCGAAAGAAGCCCGGCGCAACCAGGCGAACACGATCCTCAAAGAGGTTCGTTTCCGTCTCAAGATTGATAAGCACGACTACGAGACCAAGCGCAAGCGCGCCGAAGGCTTCCTGAAGGCCGGCGACAAGGTCAAGGCCATGATTCTGTTCCGTGGCCGTGAACAGTCCCGTCCCGATCAGGGTGTACGTCTGCTTCAGAGATTTGCCGAGGATGTCGCGGAATTCGGTTCTGTGGAATCGAGCCCGACCATCGACGGTCGAAACATGGTCATGGTGATTGGCCCGCTGAAGAACAAATCAGAGGCCAAGGCAGAGGCCAATGCACATAGAGCTGCAGATAAAGCAGCCAAACAGGAGGAAAAGAATGCCTAAGCAGAAGACCCACTCTGGGACAAAGAAGCGTTTCAAGGTCACTGGCTCCGGCAAGATCATGAAGCAGCAGGCCGGACTTCGCCACAACCTCGAGGTCAAGAGCACGCAGCGCAAGTCCCGCCTGAACCAGGACCAGGTTCTCGCCAAGGCCGACGTCAAGGCCATCAAGAAGCTTCTCGGCCACTAGGCCCCGTACCCCTAAAGGAATTAGAAAATGGCAAGAGTAAAGAGGGCCGTAAACGCCCACAAGAAGCGTCGCGTAATCCTTGAGCGCGCCCAGGGTTACCGCGGTCAGCGTTCACGCCTGTACCGCAAGGCCAAGGAGCAGGTCACTCACTCCCTCGTCTACAGCTACCGTGACCGTCGTGCACGCAAGGGTGACTTCCGTCGCCTGTGGATCCAGCGCATCAACGCTGCGTCCCGTGCGAACGGCCTGACCTACAATCGCCTCATCCAGGGCCTCGCCCTGGCCGGCATCCAGGTTGACCGTCGCATCCTCGCCGACCTCGCCGTCACCGAGCCCGCCACCTTCGCGGCCATCGTTGAGAGCGCCAAGGCAGCACTGCCCGCTGACACCTCCGCAGCCAAGGTTGCCAAGTAGTCACACCTGCTTGTTTCACGGGAGCGACCATCACTGATGGTCGCTCCCGTTTTGCGTACCCGGCGGCGCATTAGATGGCCGGGGTGCCCGGCACCTAAACTGAGTGCATGCTAGATAACCCCCGATCTCCTCGCGTGCGTGCCGTCGCGAAACTTGCGAACCGAGCCGCCCGCTCCGAGACGGGACTGTTCCTCCTCGAGGGTCCGCAGGCCGTCTCCGAAGCCCTCACCTTCCGCCCCGAACTCGTCGTGGAGTTGTATGCCACTCCCACGGCGCTCGAGCGCTACACCGAGATCGGCGATGCCGCGGTCGCCGCCGGCGTGGACGTGGAATTCGTCACCGAGCAGGTGCTCGAGACGATGGCCGACACCGTCACCCCGCAGGGCTTCATCGCGGTGTGCCACCAGTTCCCCACCTCGATCAAGAAGATCTTCGCCAATGAGCCCAAGCTCATCGCCATCCTCGAAGAGGTGCGCGATCCCGGCAACGCCGGCACCATCATCCGGGCAGCGGATGCGGCGGGCGCCGACGCCGTGATCTTCACCGGGCGCAGCGTGGACCTGTACAACCCCAAGGTGGTGCGCTCCTCCACCGGTTCGATCTTCCACCTGCCCGTCGCCGTAGGCGTCACTCTCACCGATGTGCGTGAGCGGGCGAAGTTCGCCGGCATGCAGATCCTCGCCGCCGACATCAAGGGTGAAGACCTGCTCGAGGCCCGCAACAGCGGCCTCCTTGCCGGGCCCACCGCCTGGTTGTTCGGCAACGAGGCCCGCGGTCTCACCGAGGAAGACCTGGCCATGGCGGACCGCTCGATCAGCGTTCCCATCTACGGCCACGCCGAATCGATGAACCTCGCCACGGCCGCGTCTGTCTGCCTGTACGAGAGCGCCTTCTCGCACCGCGCCTAGCATCTTTCCCGGTCGGGCGTCTATTACGTTTGGGTTACCGACCGGGCCAATGCCGCGCTAAAGGTGGTCTGTCGGGCCTACCCGGGCATAAGTTGGGGGGTATGGAGCCAACAGACGCATCACCGGCGACGTCCAATATCACCGTACGCCGGGGGGAACCCCTGGTCGTGATCACGGACGTCAACAAGAACTACGGGGAACTGCACGTTCTGAAAAACATCAACGCCACGGTCAACCGGGGCGAGGTGGTCGTGGTCATCGGCCCCAGCGGGTCGGGTAAGTCCACCCTCTGCCGGGCGATCAACCGCCTCGAAACGATCGACAACGGCACGATCACCATCGACGGCAAGGAACTGCCGAACGAGGGCAAAGCCCTCGCGCAGCTGCGCGCCGACGTGGGCATGGTGTTCCAGGCGTTCAACTTGTTCGCACACAAGACCGTGCTCGAGAACGTCACGCTCGGCCCGATCAAGGTTCGCGGCATGAGCAAGGCCGACGCCGAGAAGAAGGCCATGGCGCTTCTGGAACGTGTCGGCGTGGCCAACCAGGCCAAGAAGATGCCGTCCCAGCTTTCCGGCGGCCAGCAGCAGCGGGTGGCCATCGCCCGCGCCCTGGCCATGGACCCCAAGCTGATCCTGCTCGACGAGCCCACCAGTGCGCTCGACCCCGAGATGATCAACGAGGTCCTCGAGGTCATGGTCGACCTCGCCAACGAGGGCATGACCATGATCGTCGTCACGCACGAGATGGGCTTCGCCCGCAAGGCGGCCGACAGGGTCATCTTCATGGCCGAGGGCGACATCGTCGAGGAAACCACCCCGGAGAAGTTCTTCACCAACCCCCAGAGCACGAGAGCGAAAGACTTCCTCTCCAAAATACTTGCCCACTAACCGGTCGGCGAGACACACAGCACACAGGAGGAAACCATGAGACGCAACAAGGGTCTAATGATCTCTGCCATCGCCCTGGTCGGAGCGTTCGCGCTGAGCGGCTGCACCGACTCCGGAGCGAGCACGCCGTCGGCGGCACCGGTCGACGAGGAGATCACGTTCGAAGAGGGCACCACAATGGCCGCCCTGAACGAAGCCGGCGAGATCACCATCGGCACCAAGTTCGACCAGCCGTTGTTCGGCCTCAAGGGCCCGGATGGCAACCCGGTCGGCTTCGACGTCGAAATCGGCAAGCTCATCGCGTCCAAGCTCGGCATTGAGGCGTCGGACATCACCTGGACTGAGACTGTCTCCGCCAACCGTGAACCGTTCATCCAGAACGGTCAGGTCGACCTGGTCGTCGCCACCTACACGATCAACGATGCGCGCAAGGAAGTTGTCTCCTTCGCCGGCCCGTACTACGAAGCCGGACAGGACCTGCTGGTGCTGGCGGGCAACGAGGCCGGGATCGAAGGTCCCGACGACCTGGCCGACAAGAAGGTCTGCACCGTGAGCGGCTCCACGTCGGAGAAGAACATCGCCGCGTACACGACCAACATCATCGCCACCGACACCTACTCGAACTGCCTCGGCCCGCTGCGCAGCGGTGAGGTCGACGCTGTCACCACCGACAACGTGATCCTGGCCGGCCTCGCCGACCAGAACGCCGGTGAGTTCGAGGTCGTCGGTAACCCGTTCACCGCCGAGCCCTACGGCATCGGCCTGGCCAAGGACGACACCGAGTTCCGCAACTTCATCAACGATGTCCTCGAAGAGGCCTATGAGGACGGTTCCTGGGCTGCAGCCTGGGAGGCCACCGCGGGCTCCGTGCTCGAGACGCCGGAACCGCCGGCGGTCGACCGCTACTAGCAGTACCGCACAATCGATCGGGGTGGCCGCACCGGCCGCCCCGATCCGCAGTTTTCACTCGAACTACCAAGAGGCCTCAAGGTCTCGACAAACACAGAGGAGGTGAGTCTTGGACGCAGTCATCGAAAACCTGCCGGTCTTTCTGGAAGGCTTCAAGAACACGCTCGGGTTGCTGGTCTTCTCCGGCATCGGCGCACTCGTGCTCGGAGTCATCGTTGCCGCCCTGCGCATCTCGCCCATCGCGTCATTCCGGGCCTTTGCGACCGTCTACACCGAGCTGGTCCGCAACACGCCGCTCACCCTCGTGCTGTTCTTCTGCGCGTACATCCTGCCGTACCTGCAGTTCTCGCCCGGCTACTTCCTGCTGGCGCTGATCGGTCTCACCGTCTACACCTCGCCGTTCGTCGCCGAGGCACTGCGCTCCGGCATCAACGGAGTGCCCGTCGGCCAGGCCGAAGCCGCCCGCAGCGTCGGCCTCACCTTCGGCCAATCGCTCAGCTTCGTGATCATGCCGCAGGCCGTGCGGATGGTCATCCCGCCGCTGATCAACGTCTTCATCGCTCTCACCAAGAACACCTCGGTCGCCGGGGCCTTCTTCGTGTTCGAGCTCTTCCAGGCGTCCCGCCAGGTCGTCAACGATCGCGGCGACGAGGTTATCGCGATCCTGCTGGCCGTCGCGTTCTTCTACCTGATCATCACGGTCACACTCGGGCAGATTGCCGCCAGGGTGGAAAAGAAAGTGGCGGTGCTCCGATGAGCTCAGTACTCTACGACGCACCCGGCCCCAAGGCCCGTGCCCGCTCCCGGGTCATCTCCGTCGTCGGCGTGATCATCATCCTCGCCGGTCTGACCTGGCTGATCCTGGCCCTCGGCGCCCCCAAGCCCAGCGCCAACGGCGCCATCCAGCCCGGCATGTGGGACCCGACCCGCTGGGACGCCCTGCTCGACGTCGAGGTGTGGCGCACCCTCGGGCGTGGCGCACTGGCGACCCTCACCATGGCCGGTGTCGCCGCGTTCTTCGCGCTGATCCTGGGCGTGCTGTTCTCGTTCCTGCGTTCGGCCGACCACGCCGCCATCCGGGTGCCGACGACAATCGTCCTGGAGTTCGTGCGCGGCATGCCCGTGCTGCTGATGATGCTCTTCATCCTGCTGGTGTTCTCCACAGGGTCGTTCTGGGCCGGCGTTGCGGCGCTGTCCGTCTACAACGGCGCGATCATCGGCGAGGCGCTGCGAGCGGGCATCAATTCGCTCCCGCGTGGCCAGCGGGAGGCCGGTCTCGCGATCGGCCTGACGCCCATCGCCACCCGGTTCCGCATCGAATTCCCGCAGGCGTTCCGGCAGATGCTGCCGATCATCATCGCGCAGCTCGTGGTGCTGCTCAAGGACACCTCGCTGGCGTTCATCGTCGGCTACGAGGAACTCCTGCGCAGCGGCCTCTACACGATGACCAACTTCTTCGGCCAGCGGTACCAGTTCTCGTTCTTCCTCATCGTGCTGGCCATCTACCTGGCGATGAACCTGTCGCTGTCCTGGCTGGCGCGGGTGATCGCCCGACGTTCGGGACCCAAGGCAGGCAAGCTCGTCGACCCAGCTCCTGAGCCCATGCCGAACGCCGCCGGCGCAGGCGGCGGCTTCTAAGACGACAGGTCCCGGCCGCCGCAGTTCGTGCCGCGGCCGGGCACTAAACTTGGGTCTCGTGTCTGCCCCCACTGAAATTACCGAACCCGTCGTCACCGCGGCCGTCGACGCCGCCCTCGCGGCCATCGACGCCGCGACCGACTCCGTCGCCCTCAAGGCCGTGCGCTCGGCGCACGTCGGCGAGGCCTCGCCGCTGGCCGCGCTGAACGCCCTCATGCGCAGCGTGCCCGGCGACCAGAAGGCCGCCGCCGGGAAGCTCGTCGGCCAGGCCCGCGCCCGGGTGAACCAGGCGCTGGGCGCCCGCGAAGCCGCCATCGTCGAAGCCGAGGCCACCGCCCAGCTCGCCGCTGAAGCCGTGGACGTCACCGCTGCCGCCTCCACTTGGCGGGCCGGCGCGCGCCATCCGCTCACCCTGCTGCAGGAACGCGTCTCTGACGTGTTCGTGGGCATGGGCTGGGAGGTCGCCGAAGGACCAGAGCTCGAGAGCGAGTGGTTCAACTTCGACGCGCTCAACTTCGACGAGGACCACCCGGCCCGCGCCATGCAGGACACCTTCTTCATCGACCCGCCCGAGGCGCACCTGGTTCTGCGCACCCACACCTCGCCCGTGCAGCTGCGCGCCCTGCTCGGCACCGAGCCGCCCGTGTACCGCATCGCGCCCGGCCGGGTCTACCGCACCGACGAGCTCGACGCGACCCACACTCCGGTGTTCCACCAGATCGAGGGCATCGCCGTGGACAAGGGCCTCACCATGGCGCACCTGCGCGGCACCCTCGACCACTTCGTCAAGGCCCTGTTCGGCGACGAAGCCAAGGTGCGCCTGCGCCCCAACTACTTCCCGTTCACCGAGCCGAGCGCCGAGCTCGACCTCTGGCACCCCACCTTCAAGGACGGTGCCCGCTGGATCGAGTGGGGCGGCTGCGGCATGGTCAACGCCAATGTGCTGCGCTCCGCGGGCCTGGACCCCGAGGTCTACTCCGGATTCGCGTTCGGCGTCGGCGTCGAACGAGCACTGATGTTCCGCAACGATGTGAAGGATATGCACGACATGGTCGAAGGCGACGTTCGGTTCAGCCAGCAGTATGGGATGGCCGTCTGATGCGCGTTCCCCTGAGCTGGCTCGGCGAATTCGTCGACCTCGAACCCGGCACCACCCCCGAAGCCGTGCACGCCGCCCTGGTGAGCGTGGGCCTGGAAGAAGAAGATATCCACCGCTTCGAGCTGACCGGACCCATAGTGGTCGGCCAGGTTCTCGAGTTCGTCGGTGAGGTGCAGACCAACGGCAAGACCATCAACTGGTGCCAGGTGCGCGTCGCCGCGGACGGCGAACTCGCCGCCGACGGCGGCCCCGCCATTCACGGCATCGTCTGTGGCGCGCACAACTTCGTCGTCGGCGACAAGGTCGTCGTGACCCTGCCCGGCGCCGTGTTGCCCGGCCCGTTCCCGATCGCGCCGCGCAAGACCTACGGCCACGTCTCCGACGGCATGATCGCGTCGGCCCGTGAGCTCGGCCTCGGCGACGAGCACGCCGGCATCCTGGTGCTCGGCGACCTCGGGCTCGACCCCGAGGTAGGCACGGATGCGATCAGCCTGCTGGGCCTGGACGACTCCGCCGTGGAGATCAACGTCACCCCCGACCGCGGCTACGCCTTCTCGATCCGCGGAGTGGCTCGCGAGTACTCGCACGCCACCGGAGCGACCTTCCGCGACCCGGCCCTGGCCGTCACCGCGACAGCGTCCACCGAGGTCTTCCCGGTCTCGATCGAGGACACCGCCCCGATCCGCGACCGCATCGGCGCGAGCGTCTTCGTCACCCGCGTCGTGCGCGGCGTCGACCCCACCCGGCCGTCGCCGGCCTGGCTAATCGCCCGGCTCAAGCTGGCCGGCATCCGCTCGATCTCGCTGATCGTGGACATCACCAACTACGTGATGATCGAACTCGGCCAGCCGATCCACGGCTACGACCTCGACAAGCTCACCGGCGGGCTCGTCGTGCGTCGCGCGCAGCCCGGCGAGAAGCTCGTCACCCTCGACGACGTCACCCGCACCCTCAACCCCGAAGACCTGCTGATCACCGACGGTTCCGGCCCCATCGGCCTGGCCGGCGTGATGGGCGGAGCGACCACCGAGATCGGCGACGGCACCACCAATGTACTCATCGAGGCCGCGAACTTCGACCCGGTGTCGATCGCGCGCACCGCCCGCCGGCACAAGTTGCCCAGCGAAGCGTCCCGCCGGTTCGAACGTGGGGTCGACCCCGAGGTCGCCGCAGTGGCCGCCGCCCGCGTGGTGCAGCTGCTCGAGGAGCTCGCCGGGGGAGTGGCCGACGGACTCGGCTCGCTGCACGACGCCACCCCGGAGCGTGCCCCGATCGACCTGCCCACCGGCTTCGTCTCCGGCCTGATCGGCTTGGAGTACACCCGCGAGGAGGTGCGCACCTCGCTGGCCGAGATCGGCGCCTCGATGACCGAGACCGCGACCGGCCTGGCCGTGACCGCGCCGAGTTGGCGTCCGGACCTCACCGACAAGTGGACCCTCGCCGAGGAGGTCGCTCGCATCGTCGGATACGACCGCATCCCGTCTGTGCTGCCCATCGCCCCGCCCGGCCGCGGCCTCACCCGCACCCAGCAGCTCAAGCGCTCGGTCGCCACGGTGCTCGCCGCCACCGGCCACACCGAGGTGCTGGCCTACCCGTTCGTCGCCGAGAAGGCGAACAACCTGTTCGGCGACCCCGCCAGCAGCACGGTTCCGCAGATCAAGGTCGCCAACCCGCTCGACGGCGAGGCCCCGTTCATGCGCACCTCGATGCTGCCCGGCCTGCTGCAGATCGCACACCGCAACCTGTCCCGCGGCTCGACCGACCTGGCGATCTTCGAGCTCGGCTCGGTCTTCCGCCCGGTCGAGGGCGTCAGCTACGGCAGCGCCGTCGTGCCGCCGGCCGCGGTGCGTCCCAGCGCCGAACTCGAGGCGAAACTGAACGCCGGCATCCCGCCGCAGCCGTTCACCGCCGGCATCGTGCTGCTCGGCAACACCGTGCGCCACCAGCCCGGCCAGGCACCCATCGCCGCATCCTGGCAGGACGCCCTCACCGCCGTCGCGCAGATCGGCCTCGCCGTCGGCCTGCCGATCCTCGTGCGCCAGGGCGCCCACAAGGCGATGCACCCCGGCCGCACCGCCGAGCTGTTCGTGGGCACGGATGCCGGCGAGCTGTCGGTGGGCTTCGCGGGCGAACTGCTGCCCGCCGTGGCCCGCGGCGCCGACCTGCCCGCCGTGGTCGCGGTCGTCGAGCTGAACCTGTCCGCGGTCTTCGCCCAGGTCACCGGGGAGCTGCAGGCCACCGTGATCGGCACCAAGCCCGCCGCCACCCAGGACCTCTCGCTCGTGGTGGGTGTGCAGGTTCCGGCCAGCGACGTGCTCACGGCCGTGCGCGAGGGCAGCGGCACGTTGCTGGAAAGCATCGAGCTGGTCGACGACTACCGCGGAACGGGCATCGAGGCCGGGCAGAAGTCGCTCACCTTCGCGCTGCGGTTCCGGGCGCCGGACCGCACCCTCACCGCCGCAGAGGCCAGCGACGCGAAGCTGGCCGGCGTGCAGCTCGCCGCCGCCCGCTACGGAGCGCACCTACGCGAGTAGATTCGACGCGGCCCTGCCCCGGCCTCCTGTCGCCCAACCGGGTTGACCTGGCCGGTCAGGGTCGCGGTACGTGTTGACCATCGTGGCAAGTCTTGGGCGCGGCGGCACGTGTTGTTGCGGGTGCCGCGGGGCCTGGCGCGTGCCGCCGGAGGTTAGCGCGCCGCGGGAGGTTAGCGTGCCGCCGGAGCTTGCGCGGTCGGTCAGGGTCGCGGCACGTGTTGAGAGTCGTGGCATGTCTTGGGCGCGGCGGCACGTGTTGTTGCGGGTGCCGCGGGGCCTGGCGCGTGCCGCCGGCACCGACGCGTGCCGTGGGGGCTACCGCGTGCCGTGGGGGCTACCGCGTGCCTTGGGGGCGACCGCGTGCCGCGGGGACTTGCGCGTGCCGCGACGGCTTCATCGGGCAATGCGCGATTGTCGGGCTGTGCTGGCGTCCGGGTAGGTTTGGTCCATGGTCTTTTCGGTAGCGGTTGCGGGCGCCAGCGGGTATGCGGGCGGTGAGCTGCTGCGTTTGCTGGCCGCTCACCCCGATTTCGAGGTGCGCACGGTCACCGCGCACAGCAACTCCGGCCAGCGCCTGGTCGACGTGCAACCACACCTGCGCTCACTGTCCCACCTCGTGCTGGCGGACACGGATGCGACCACCCTGGCCGGCCACGACGTCGTCTTCCTCGCCCTCCCGCACGGCGCATCCGGGGCACTGACCGCCCAACTGAGTGCCGACACCCTCGTGGTGGACTGCGGCGCGGACCACCGTCTCGAGAGTGAGGCCGACTGGTCCGCGTTCTACGGCGGCGACTACTTCGGCGCCTGGGCATACGGTGTGCCCGAACTGCCCGTCGCCGGCGGCCGGCAACGTGACCGGCTGATCGGCGCCCGCCGCATCGCCGCGCCCGGCTGCAATGCCAGCACGGTCGCGCTCGCCCTGGCCCCCGGCATCCTCGCGGGCGTGATCGAACCGGCCGACATCGTCGCCGTGCTCGCCGTCGGCCCCTCCGGCGCCGGCAAGAGCCTCAAGGTGCCCAACCTCGCCGCCGAGATCCTCGGCTCCGCCAACCCCTATGCCGTCGGCGGCAGCCACCGGCACATCCCCGAGATCCAGCAGAGCCTGCGTTGGGCCGGCGCGACCGGGCCCACCGTGTCGTTCACCCCGGTGATCGTGCCGATGTCGCGCGGCATCCTCGCCACCTCGACGGCCCGACTGGTACCCGGCACCAGCGCCGCCGCCGTGCGCCACGCCTGGGAATCCCTCTACGCCGACGAACCGTTCGTGCACGTCCTGCCGACCGGCCAGTTCCCGCGTACCGCCGACGTTCTCGGCGCCAACACCGCGCTCATCGGCCTCGCGATCGACGAAGCCGCCGGCCGGGTGGTCACGGTCACCGCCGTCGACAACCTCGTCAAGGGCACCGCCGGCGCCGCCATCCAGTCCGCCAACATTGCCCTCGGGCTGCCCGAAACCCGGGGTCTCAGCACGAATGGAGTTGCCCCGTGAGCGTCACCGCCCCCGCCGGATTCGCCGCCGCCGGCGTCACCGCCGGCCTCAAGAAGTCCGGTGGCCTCGACCTGGCCATCGTCGCCAACCTCGGCCCGCTCGCCAACGCCGCGACGGTGTTCACCAGCAACCGGTGCAAGGCCAACCCGATCATCTGGAGCCAGCAGGTGATGAGCGACGGCCGCGTCAGCGCCATCGTCCTGAACTCCGGCGGCGCCAACTGCTACACCGGCAGCATCGGCTTCCAGACCACCCACGCCACGGCCGAGGCCGTCGCCGAACAGCTCCAGGTCTCCTCCGGCGACGTACTGGTCTGTTCCACCGGCCTGATCGGGGAGCAGCTCGACCTCGGCAAGATCACCGCGGGCGTCTTCGACGCCGGCGTGGCCCTCAAGGACGCCGCCGCATCATCCGCCGCCGCCGGCCTCGCCGCCGCGCAGGCGATCATGACCACCGACACCCGGCCCAAGCAGGCCACCCAGGTGTCCCCGGCCGGCTGGACCATCGGCGGGATGGCCAAGGGCGCCGGGATGCTCGCCCCCGGCCTGGCCACCATGCTCGTCGTGATCACCACCGACGCCGTCCTGTCCTCCGCACAGCTGGATGCCGCGTTGCGGGAAGCCACCAGGGTCACCTTCGACAGGCTCGACTCCGACGGCTGCATGTCCACCAACGACACCGTCAGCCTGCTGGCCTCCGGCGCCAGCGGCGTCGACGCGGACCCCGAAGAATTCACCACCGCGCTCACCAACCTGTGCCGCGACCTGACCCTGCAGCTTCAGGGCGACGCCGAGGGCGCCTCGCACGATGTGGCCATCTCGGTGCGTAACTCCGCGTCCGAAACCGAGGCCGTCACGGTGGCCCGCGCCGTGTCGCGCAGCAATCTGTTCAAGGCCGCGATCTACGGCAACGACCCCAACTGGGGCCGGGTGCTCGCCGCGGTGGGCACCATCCCCGAGGCCGACGCGGCATTCGACCCGTATGGCATCGATGTGGCCATCAACGGCATCCAGGTCTGCACGGCGGGGGAGCCTGACCAGCCGCGCGAGCTGGTCGACCTCACCCCGCGCGCCGTTTCGGTGGTCATCGACCTGCACGCCGGCACCGTGGGCGCCACGATCTGGACCAACGACCTCACCCACGACTACGTCGAAGAGAACAGCGCGTACTCCAGCTGATGAGCACCGAGCCGATGAGCACCGCCACTCCCGCCGCGCCGCCGCAGGTTCCCACCCTCGACGACGTCGACAACACCCCCGCGGAGGCGAAGGTCAAGGCCGCCACGCTGATCGAGGCTCTGCCCTGGCTGAAGAAGTTCCACGACCAGATCATCGTCGTCAAGTTCGGCGGCAACGCCATGGTCAGCGAGGAACTGCAGCGCGCGTTTGCCGAGGACATGGTGTACCTCCGCTACGCGGGCATCCGCCCCGTCGTGGTGCACGGCGGCGGCCCGCAGATCTCCGCGATGCTCGCCCGCCTCGGTATCGAGAGCGAATTCCGCGGTGGCTACAGGGTCACCACCCCCGAGGCCATGGACGTGGTGCGGATGGTGCTCACCGGACAGATCAACCGCGACCTGGTCAGCCACATCAACGCGCACGGCCCCCTCGCCGCCGGCCTCAGCGGCGAAGACGCCGGCCTGTTCCGCGGACGCCGCCGCGGTGTCGTCATCGACGGCGAAGAGGTGGACCTCGGCCTGGTCGGTGACGTGATCGGCGTCGATCCCGAGGCCGTGCACGCGCAGCTGAGCGCCGGCCGGATCCCGGTGGTCTCGTCGATCGCGCCGGACGTCGAGGTGCCGGGCCAGTCGCTCAACGTCAACGCGGATGCCGCCGCCGCGGCCCTCGCCGTGTCTTTGAACGCCGCCAAGCTCGTGATCCTCACCGACGTGGCCGGCCTGTACAGCGACTGGCCCAACCGCGACTCTCTCGTGTCGGTCATCGACGTCGATGCGCTCCGCACCCTGCTTCCCGATCTCGAATCGGGAATGATCCCCAAGATGACAGCCTGCCTGGACGCCGTCGAGGGCGGCGTCGCCAAAGCGGCGATCATCGATGGTCGAGTGCCGCACTCGATCCTGGTCGAAATCTTCACCGGAAGCGGTATCGGTACTGAGGTGGTTCCCGCATGACCCTGCACGAACGCTACGCAGACGCAATGATGAAAACCCTGTCGCCCCCGCTGGCCGTGCTGGTGCGCGGTGAGGGCTGCTACGTCTGGGACGAGAACGGCACCAAATACCTCGACTTCCTGGCCGGCATCGCCGTCAACTCCCTCGGCCACGCCCACCCCGACATGGTCGCCGCCGCCCAGCAGCAGATCGGCACCCTCGCGCACATCTCCAACTACTTCGCCTCGCCGTCGCAGATCGAGCTGGCCGAACGGCTCAAACGCCTCACCGGTGCGGGCGACGCCGGCCGGGTCTATTTCTGCAATTCCGGTGCCGAGGCCAATGAGGCCGCGTTCAAGCTCGCCAGGCTGAACACCGCCGGCGGTCGCCGCAGCCGGATCCTCGCGCTGAACGACTCGTTCCACGGCCGCACCATGGGCGCGCTCGCCCTCACCGGCAAGCCGCTGATGCGCGCCCCGTTCGAACCCGTTCCCGGTGGCGTGCAGCACATCGAGACCAGCATCGCCGCCCTCGAGCGTGAACTGGACGACACCGTCGCCGCACTGTTCCTCGAACCCGTCAAGGGTGAGGCCGGCGTCATCGACCTGCCGGAGGGCTACCTGCGCCGCGCCCGCGAGCTCTGCACCCAGCACGGCGTGCTGCTCATCATCGACGAGGTGCAGACCGGCGCCGGCCGCACGGGCAAGTGGTTCGCCTACGAACACTCCAACGTGCTGCCGGATGCCGTCACGGTCGCCAAGGGCATCGGTGGGGGAGTGCCGATCGGAGCGCTCGTCACCTTCGGCGACACCAGCGACCTGTTCCTCCGCGGCCAGCACGGCTCCACCTTCGGCGGCAACCCGTTCGTCACGGCCACTTCCAATGCGGTGTTGGGCGTCATCGAACGCGACGACCTCGTCGGCAACGCCGCCCGTCGCGGCGAGGAGATCCGTGAGCTCATCGTCGGCATGGATTCGCCCCTGATCAGTGAAGTGCGTGGCCGCGGGCTGCTGCTGGGCATCGGACTGAGCGAACCGGTGGCCCTCAAGTTGGCCGCCGCCGCGCTGGTTGAAGGCCTGATCGTGAACGCCGCGAACGAATTCAGCATCAGGATCGCACCGCCACTGATCGTCGGTGATGCCGAGCTGGCCGACTTCGACGAGCGTTTTCGGGCGGCCCTGGCCCGTGTGACCAGTTCGGGTCTCGTGCCCGCCACTAGGTAACCCGCCACGAGATAAGGTGGAGGAATCCCGCATTACACCTCAGAATTCAGCGAAAGTGACCCCGTGACCCGCCATTTCTTGCGCGACGACGACATTTCTCCGGCCGAACAGGCCGAGATCCTCGATCTGGCCCTGGAACTGAAGCGAGACCGATTCTCGGTCCAGCCGCTGGCCGGACCGAAAACTGTCGCCGTGATCTTCGACAAGTCCTCCACCCGCACCCGGGTCTCGTTCGCCGTCGGCATCGCCGACCTCGGCGGCAGCCCGTTGATCATCAGCACCGCGAGCAGCCAGCTCGGCGGCAAGGAAACCGCCGCTGACACCGCCCGGGTGCTCGAGCGTCAGGTCGCCGCGATCGTGTGGCGCACCTACGGCCAGGCCGGCCTTGAAGAGATGGCCCTGAACACCACGGTGCCCGTGGTCAATGCGCTCTCCGACGACTTCCACCCCTGCCAGTTGCTCGCGGACCTGCTCACCATCCGGGAGCACCGCGGCGACCTCGCCGGTCAGACCCTGACCTTCCTCGGCGACGGCGCCTGCAACATGGCGCAGTCCTACCTGCTCGCCGGGGCGACCGCCGGCATGCACGTGCGCATCGCCTCACCGGCCGGGTACACACCCCACCCGCAGGTCGTTGCCGACGCGGAGGCCATCGCCGCCCAGACCGGCGGTTCCGTGGCCCTGTTCACCGACCCGGCCGCGGCCGTTGCCGGCGTTGATGTCGTCATCACCGACACCTGGGTGTCGATGGGCAAGGAAGAGGAAAAGGCCATCCGGCTCGGCTCCCTCGGCAGCTACCGCGTCGACGCCGACCTGATGGCCCTGGCCAAACCCGACGCGCACTTCATGCACTGCCTGCCGGCCGACCGTGGTTACGAAGTCACGGCCGACGTCATCGACGGTCCTCAGAGCATCATCTGGGACGAGGCGGAAAACCGCCTGCACGCCCAGAAGGCGCTGCTCGTCTGGCTGCTCGCGCACAACGCGCGCTAACCGCCTGCTCGCACGCACCACCAATAAACTTGAATCACGCAAAACTTATGAAGGAGAACCATGGCTGAGCGGGTTGTACTGGCATATTCCGGGGGCCTTGACACCTCGGTGGGCATCGGCTGGCTGAAGGACGCCACCGGCAAAGAGGTCGTCGCACTGGCTGTCGACGTCGGACAAGAGGGCGAGGACATGGATGTCATCCGACAGCGCGCCCTCGACTGCGGCGCCGTGGAGTCGATCGTCGTCGATGCCAAGGACGAATTCGCCAACGACTACATCGTCCCGGCGCTCAAGGCCAATGCGCTGTACCAGAAGCGGTACCCGCTGGTCTCCGCGATCAGCCGCCCGCTGATCGCCAAGCACCTCGCCGCCACCGCCCGCGCCCTCGGCGCCGACAGTGTCGCGCACGGCTGCACCGGCAAGGGCAACGACCAGGTGCGCTTCGAAGCCGCCGTCACCGCCCTGGCCCCCGAGCTCACCTCGCTCGCTCCGGTGCGCGACTTCGCGCTGACCCGCGACAAAGCCATCGAGTACGCCGCGCTGCACAACCTGCCGATCGCGCAGTCGAAGAAGAGCCCGTACTCCATCGACCAGAACGTCTGGGGTCGCGCCGTCGAGACCGGCTTCCTGGAAGACCCGTGGAACGCGCCGATCGAGGACCTCTACACCTACACGCAGGACCCGTCCATCCCGCGCGAGGCCACCGAGGTCATCATCACCTTCGACCAGGGTGTTCCCGTTGCCGTTGACGGCAAGCCGGTCACCCCGCTCGAGGCCGTGGTGCTGCTGAACAAGCTCGCCGGCGACCAGGGTGTCGGCCGCATCGACATCGTCGAAGACCGTCTCGTGGGCATCAAGAGCCGCGAGGTCTACGAGTCCCCGGCCGGAATCGCCCTGATCACGGCGCACGAAGAGCTCGAGAACGTCACCGTCGAGCGCGACGTTGCCCGCTACAAGCGCGGCGTCGAAGCCAAGTGGAGCGAGCTCGTCTACGACGGCCTCTGGTTCTCCGGCCTGAAGAAGTCGCTGGACGCCTTCATCGACGACACCCAGAAGTACGTCTCCGGCGACATCCGGATGACGCTGCACGCCGGCACCGCCGTGGTCACCGGGCGTCAGAGCAAGCAGAGCCTGTACGACTTCGACCTGGCCACCTACGACACCGGCGACTCGTTCGACCAGTCGATGGCCAAGGGCTTCATCGAGCTGTGGAGCCTGCCGAGCAAGATCGCGGCCCGCCGCGACCAGGCCGCGAAGTAGGTCCCGGCATGACCGGCGACACGAGCATCAACCGTGCGGGTGAGGCGGGCGCCCTCTGGGGCGGCCGCTTCGCCGGCGGACCGTCGCCGGAGTTGGCGCGCTTGAGCAAATCCACCCATTTCGACTGGCAGCTGGCCGGGTACGACATCCGCGGGTCGCGCGCCCACGCGCGTGCCCTGGCCGCTGCCGGCTACCTCACCGAGGACGAACTGGCCGGCATGCTCGCCGGCCTGGACACCCTCGATGAGGCCGTCAACGATGGCCGGTTCCAGCCGGCCCCGACCGACGAAGACGTGCACTCGGCGCTGGAGCGCGGGCTGATCGACATCGTCGGCACCGAACTCGGCGGCAAGCTGCGCGCCGGCCGCAGCCGCAACGACCAGGTCGCCACCCTGGTGCGGATGCTGCTGCGCGACCACGCCGCCGTCATCGCCCGGCTCGTTGTTGACCTCATCGACGCCCTCGCCGCGCAGGCCGAGGCGAACGAGACCGCCATCATGCCCGGCCGCACCCACCTGCAGCACGCGCAACCGGTGCTGCTGGCCCACCACCTTTTCGCGCACTGCTGGCCGCTGGTGCGCGACCTCGAACGGTTCACCGACTGGAACAAGCGGGCGAATTTCTCCCCGTACGGCTCCGGCGCGCTGGCTGGCAACACCCTCGGCCTCGACGCGACCCTCATCGCCACCGAACTCGGGTTCGGCGCCGTCGTGGAGAACTCCATCGACGGCACCGCCAGCCGCGACCTGGTGGCCGAATTCGCCTACATCACGGCGCAGATCGGCATCGACCTGTCCCGCCTGGCCGAGGAGATCATCCTCTGGAACACCCGCGAGTTCGGTTTCGTCACCCTGCACGACTCGTACTCCACGGGGTCGTCGATCATGCCGCAGAAGAAGAACCCCGACATCGCCGAGCTCGCGCGCGGCAAGTCCGGTCGGCTGATCGGCAACCTCACCGGGCTGCTCACCACTCTCAAGGGCCTGCCGCTGGCGTACAACCGCGACCTGCAGGAGGACAAGGAGCCGGTTTTCGATTCCATCGAAACCCTCGAGGTGCTGCTGCCCGCGTTCACGGGCATGATCGCCACGATTACCTTCCACACCGAGCGCATGGCCGAGTTGGCGCCGCAGGGCTTCTCGCTGGCCACGGATGTTGCGGAGTGGCTGGTGAAACGGCACGTCAGCTTCCGGGACGCGCACGAGATCACCGGCACCCTGGTGAAGGTCGCCGAGGCCCAGGGCCTCGACCTGCACGAGATCGACGACGCCGGGCTCGCGGAGATCTCGCCGCATCTCGTTCCCGAGGTGCGCGAGGTGCTCACCATCCAGGGCTCGGTCAACCGCCGAGACGGCCAGGCCGGCACCGCGCCCGTGCGGGTCGCCGAGCAGCGCGCCGCCCTGGTGGCCCGGGTGCATTCCCTGGCCACGGCGTTGGCTCGCTGAGCCGTACCGCTGAGCACCGGCACGCCCTGACGAAAACGCTGCGGATGACCGTCGACCGTGACCTGTTCTCCCGGGGCGCGGTCGACGTGGCTCCGCTGCTGCTGGGCGGCCTGCTCCGGCACGGCGACACCGTGCTGCGCATCACCGAGGTGGAGGCTTACCTGGCCGGAACGGACCCCGGCTCGCACGCCTTTCGTCGGCGCACCTCTCGAAACACCACCATGTTCGGGCCGCCGGGTCACCTGTACGCGTACTTCAGCTACGGCATGCACGTGTGCGCCAACATCGTCTGCTCTCCCGAGGGCGAGGCGTCGGCGGTGCTGCTGCGGGCCGGCGAGATCGTGGCGGGCCACGAGTCGGCTCGCGCCCGTCGCGGTCCGACGGTGGCTGTGCGGGACCTGGCGCGCGGTCCGGCCCGCCTCACCCAGGCGTTGGGAATCGGGCTGCACCAGGACGGTGCCGACCTCGGCGCCGAACCGTTCGAGCTGACCCTGGCCGAGGCGGCTCCGGCGGTGCAGACCGGCCCGCGGACCGGAGTGAGCGGCCCCGGCGGCGGCACCGAGTACGCCTGGCGGTTCTGGATTCCGGGGGACCGGACGGTGTCCGCGTACCGACGGCATCCGCACGCACCCCAATGACTCTCATACCTACCGGCCAGTTACTCTGGCTATCCCCAGAAAAGCGACACAGAAGGAAGCATCAATGCCCACACGTACCGCCCGCACAGCCTGGACCGGAACTCTCGACGACGGCGCAGGCCAGGTCGAACTGACGAGCTCGCAGCTCGGCACCCACGACGTGTCGTTCCCCCGGCGCGCCGCTGACGACGCCAATGGGATCACCAGCCCTGAGGAACTGCTCGGCGCCGCCCACTCCGCCTGCTACTCCATGCAGCTCTCCGCCGAACTGGCCGCCAGCGGCGGAACCATCGAGGCCCTGGACGTCTCCGCGGATGTCACCCTCGGTGCCGACCCCGCCGGTGGCTTTCGCCTCACCGGCATTCACCTCACCGTCTCCGGCGAGGTTTCCGGCATCGACAGTGAGACCTTCCTCGCCGCGGCGCAGGCCGCGAAGGAGAACTGCCCGGTCAGCAAGGCGCTCACCGGCGTGGAGATCACCCTCGAGGCGGTGCTCGAAGACTAAGCACCCCGCAACCAACAAGCCCGGCCCGCAGGATGATCCTGCGGGCCGGGCTTGTTTCCATGTGTGCGGGTGGCCGCAGCCGACGTCAGGACTGCGCGAGGCTCACAAGGATGGCGCAGGCGCACGCCCAGATGAGGCTGGCGAAGGTACCGATGATGAACCGTTCGCGCGCCTCAGAGGATGCCAGCTCGGTGAAACGGCCGACGCCCTTGATCGCGACGACAACGGCGAGGGCCTCGGGAAAGCCGGCCAGGATCGCGCCGGCGACGGCCAAACGCTCCAGGATGCCGATGGTGAGACCGCCGCGCAGCACCTCGTGCACCGCAGTCGACGGGACCGCATCGCCGACGGATGCCGTGTCGGCGGCGGGGGAGGACTCGGTGCCGACGAGGATGCCGCCGTGGCTGCCGGGCGCCACCGAGTTCTTCGTGGCCAGCTGCAGGGCCAGTACGGCGGCCGGACCGCCGCCGATCACGGCCAGCGCAAGCGCGGCCAGGCCGATGACCACCCCGAAGACCACCGGCGCCTCGCCGAGGGGGAGGGCGGCGAGCAGCAGGGCCCCGCCCAACGCCCCGGCCGACGCGATCGCGAACGGCTGCTTTCCCAGCCGGAAGGCGAGGACGGCCAGGATCAACGAGGCCATTGTGACCAGGAGCAGGAGCACCCAGTACAGGTACTGCACGACGTCGAGGGAAGTCAGGGCATTCATCGGCGGAGGCCATCCATTTCACTGGTGTCGCTGTCGTGGGTGTCGTTGTCGAGGGTGCCACTGGTGAGGGTGCCACTGTCAAGATTGTCTAGCAGCCTAACCAGTGCCGGGTGCGCGGCGCGCTCCACCTTCCACTGCGCGCTTTTCACCCGCTGGCTCACCGCGGCCGTGGAGATGCCGAGCCTGCGGGCGATGTCGGTCTGCGCGAGCCCGTTCTCGAGCAGGTCCACCGCCTCCCACCCCTCACCGCTGCGGCGCTGGCGCAGCAGGAGCAGCATCGTCACGAGTGCCTCCACTTCCGTGGCTGTCGAAGTTCCGGGCCGGTCTGCGGCGGGCGGGGTGTCCAGCGCGAAGCGGGCCTCGGCCCGTTTGGCCCGGGTCACCGCGGCCCTGGCGGCGATGAACGCGTCACCCGTGGCCTGCCGGGTGGTGGCCGGCAGCGGGTTACGCACCGGGCCGACGCCCACCCCGACGCTCCAGAATCCGGTGCGGTGCAGATCGAGCACAATAGCGAACGCGTCGGCGGCCGTGGCGACGAGGAGCTGGATCTCGTCGCCGGAGGTCTGGTCGGGGGGCAGCGTGAAAGCCTCGGCGTGGCGCTGCACCAGCTCGGCGATCATGTCGCTGGCGCGATCACGATCATGGCGGCTGTCGATTTGATCGGCGGTAATCACAAACATGGGTTAAGCCTCCGTCCTAATCACAGCCTAATCAAGCTTCAAGCGTTAATCCAGCTGTATTTAGCTTCAGGACTTGATATCCGGCCCGTGTCGGAGGTTGAATCCCGAGAACCCGGCCGCCTGCGCTGGTAATCTGGCTTCGTGTCAGACCCCAGCATCCTTGCTCAGCAAGCCAACGATCCCACCTTCGCCGACGTCTGGGAGGAAATCTCCTGGCGTGGCCTGGTCCACGTCTCCACCGACGAGTCGGCGCTGCGCGCCCTGCTCGCCGGAGACCCGATCACGTACTACTGCGGCTTCGACCCCACCGCGGCCAGCCTGCACCTCGGCAACCTGGTTCAACTCCTGCTGATGCGTCGGCTGCAGCTAGCCGGCCACCGGCCGCTTGGGCTCGTCGGCGGGTCCACCGGGCTCATCGGCGACCCGCGCCCCACGGCGGAGCGCACGCTGAACACTCCGGAGGTCGTCAACGAGTGGGTCGGCTACCTGCAGGCTCAGGTCACCCGCTTCCTCAGCGCCGAGGGCGACAACGCCGTCACCCTGGTGAACAACCTCGACTGGACGGCGCCGCTGTCGGCGATCGACTTCCTGCGCGACATCGGCAAGTACTACCGGGTGGGCACCATGCTCAAGAAGGATGCGGTGAGCGCCCGGCTCAATTCCGACGCGGGCATCAGCTACACCGAGTTCAGCTACCAGGTGCTGCAGGGCATGGACTTCCTCGAGCTCTACCGCAGCCACGGCTGTGTGCTGCAGACCGGGGGCAGCGACCAGTGGGGCAACCTCACCAGCGGCACCGACCTCATCCACCGCGCGGAGGGCACGAGCGTGCACGCGATCGGCACCCCGCTGATCACGAACACCGACGGAACCAAGTTCGGCAAGAGCGAGGGGAACGCGGTATGGCTGGATCCCACTCTCACGAGCCCGTACGCGATGTACCAGTTCTGGCTGAACACCGACGACGCCGACGTCATCGCCCGGCTCAAGATCTTCACGTTCCTCACTCGCGTGCAGATCGATGCGCTCGAGGAGCTGGTGGCCACCGAGCCGTTCAAGCGCGAAGCCCAGCGCACCCTCGCCTACGAGGTGACCAGCCTGGTGCACGGTGTCTCGGCGACGGATGCGGCTATTCGGGCCACGCAGGCCCTCTTCGGTCAGGGCGAGCTCGCCGATCTTGATGCCGAAACCCTCGAGTCGGCGCTTCGGGCACTGCCGAACACCACGACGTTCCCGCAGGCGCAGGTGATGCAGCTACTCGTGGACACCGGACTGACCAAGAGCCTGGGTGAAGCCCGCCGCGCGATCGGCCAGGGCGGCGTTTACCTGAACAACGTGAAGGTCACCGATGAGACGGCCACCGTTGAGGGATCGGTCCTGCCCGGGGGAGTGGCCGTGCTCCGTCGTGGCAAGAAGACCCTCGCCGGCGTTTTCGTCGAATAGACCCCGCCCGCCCGCTGTGTGACCGGCAGGTTACGGCCGCATTGCGGGCGGGTGTCTATCTGCGACACGCCCGGGATGCTCCCGGGATTGCGGGGCATTCGGAACCCGCGTAATGTCATCTCTTGTCACCCCACAGGTGCGGAAAGCCGAAGAGCTTCCCGGCCTCAAGCGGGACCACTTCCAAGTGTTGGCAGCGAATTCATTCGAACTGCCGGGCTTGACGGAAACAGAACAACATCGAAGTGCCTCAGTGCAAAGGTCAATTGGCCGGCGGCTGGGTGCGTCCGATCCTTGAGAACTCAACAGCGTGCACAATGTCAAATGCCAAAAACCTCGGTCGTAGGGTCCCTTTCTAGGGGATACCGCGACAGAGAT